>OW818673.1:0-2008189 GCA_942493185.1 uncultured Caryophanales bacterium | reverse complement strand
AACAAAAAAAAGAAGAGGTTATAAATAACCTCTTCCAAATTGATTTATTCTTCAAAATCAGCGAACAGATCTTCTTCTTCGTTTGCTGGTGCTTCATAGGAAAGCGACTTGTGTTTTAAAATGCCGGTACCAGCAGGGATTAATCCGCCGATGATGACGTTTTCCTTTAAGCCTAACAACGGGTCTTTCTTACTTCTAATTGCCGCATCGGTTAAGACGCGAGTGGTTTCTTGGAAGGAAGCGGCCGACAAGAAGGAGTCGGAACGGAGACTGGCTTTCGTGATACCCAATAAGACCGGTTTAGCAACCGCTGGGCGTTTGCCTGTGAGCAAAATGGTTTTGTTTGCTTCGATAAAATCATTGATGGAAATCTGACTACCTGGTAACAAATCCGTGTCGCCTTCAAGCATGATATTGACTCTTCTCGTCATTTGACGGATGATGATCTCTAAGTGTTTATCAGAGATATCAACGCCTTGTGAACGATAAACTTTTTGAACTTCTTTAAGAATATATTGTTGAACGGTTTCCATGTCTGTAACCCGGAGTAATTCTTTCGGGTCAATCGAACCTTCGGTCAATTGTTGACCGGCATGAACATCATCGTCTTTTTTAATGGATAATTGAACGTTTGAATTGGTTTCATATTTCTTCGTTTCAATATCGTTAGAAACGGTAATGACGTAACGTTCGTCGATTTGTTGAATATCCTTGACGGTTGCATTAATTTCAGAAATGATGGCTTTACCTTTAGACGTTCTGGCTTCAAATAATTCTTGAACACGCGGTAGACCTTGGGTAATGTCGTCTCCGGCAACACCGCCGGTGTGGAAGGTTCTCATCGTCAATTGGGTGCCTGGTTCACCGATGGATTGTGCTGCAATCGTACCGACCGATTCCCCAACTTCGGCTTTAGAACCGGTAGCGAGGTTTTGACCGTAACATTTGCGGCAAAGTCCAACTTTTGAAGTGCAGGTAAGGGCGGTCCGAATCATGATGTTAATGGGGCTCGTTTCCGCAGGATTATCGGGATTGACGCCGGAATTGACAATGGCTTTTGCAATGTCTTCAGTGATGTATTTATTGCGGTATACGAGGATTTCACCAGTGAACGGGTGAATGTAGTCCTCAGCAAAGC
This sequence comes from uncultured Caryophanales bacterium, assembly GCA_942493185.1. Lineage (GTDB taxonomy): Bacteria > Bacillota_I > Bacilli_A > Izemoplasmatales > Hujiaoplasmataceae > UBA5603. The sequence continues at coordinate 2,007,051 of OW818673.1, read as the reverse complement.
ATAACGGCCTTGGATGCGCTCATAAAGCGATTCAATGATCTTTCCGTCGCGATCGAGTAATTGTTTAACCCGGATTCCTTTATCAGTACCGCAGTCTTCTTCAGTAATAACAACATCTTGGCTGACGTCAACGAGACGACGAGTCAAGTATCCTGATTCGGCGGTTTTTAAGGCGGTGTCGGTCGAACCTTTTCTCGCACCATGGGTGGAGATGAAGAACTCAGACATCGTTAAACCTTCACGGAACGAGGCTTTAATCGGTAACTCAATGGTTCCACCAGACGGGTTAGCCATCAAACCACGCATACCAGCAAGCTGAGTGAAGTTTGAAGCGTTACCACGGGCGCCGGAATCTGACATCATGAAGATGTGGTTATCTTTTTTCAATTCGGCTAGTAACCCGATTTGAATTTCATCTTTGGCTTTGGCCCATTCTTGGATGACAAGCGCAACGCGTTCGTTGTTGGTTAACAAACCCATATTATATAATTCTAATATTTGATCGACTAGAGCGTCATGTTTGCTTAAGATTTCTTGTTTATGAGAGTAGACTTGAACGTCGGAGGCCGCAACGGTAATACCGGCAACGGTCGAATATTTGAAACCGATGTTTTTCATCTTGTCCAACATTTTCGACGTTTCATTAATTTTGTATTTAGCGAAGATTTGTGCGATGATTGAACTGAGGAATTTCTTCTTGAAAGGACCAACCAAAGGCATCGTTTTGATGGCTTCGCGGATGTTTGTTCCAGGAGCCAAGAAATATTTCACTGGGGTTGCATTTTCAAGGTTGAATTTTTCTGGTTCATTCAAATAGGGGAACGAAGGAGGAAGAATGGTGTTGAAAATCATCTTGCCGCAAGTCGTTACCAAATAATGATTTTTTAAAGATTCTGGAAGCGGATGGTTCAACGTGGAGGCTTTGATACAAATACGGGAATGCAAGGTAATATTTTTGTTTTCAAACGCCATAATGACTTCGTTGAAATCTTTATATACGTTGCCTTCACCGATTTCGCCAGCCTTTTCAAGCGTTAGGTAATAGTTTCCCAATACCATGTCTTGTGATGGTGTAACAACCGGTTTTCCGTCTTTGGGGTTCAAAATGTTATTGGACGCCAACATTAATACTCTGGCTTCAGCTTGTGCTTCTTCTGATAATGGAACGTGAACGGCCATTTGGTCGCCGTCGAAGTCGGCATTAAAAGCGGTCGTAACAAGCGGATGCAACCGAATCGCTTTTCCTTCAACCAATTTTGGTTCGAAGGCTTGAATACCTAATCTATGCAATGTGGGAGCACGGTTCAATAAGACAGGATGTTCGCGGATGACATCCTCCAAGACGCCCCAAATACGTCCGTCTAACGTTTCAATCAAACGTTTTGCACTTCGAATGTTGGAGGTAATGCTACGGCTGATTAATTCGCGGATAACGAACGGTTTAAAGAGGATGATGGCCATTTCTTTTGGAAGGCCGCATTGGTACATTTCCAAGTCTGGACCAACAACGATAACCGAACGACCGGAATAGTCGACACGTTTACCAAGTAAGTTTTGACGGAAACGACCTTGCTTTCCTCTTAACATATCGGATAAGGATTTTAAAGCACGGTTTTTCTCAACAACGACTTTACGGCCGCGTTTTGAGTTGTCAATTAAAGCATCAACGGCTTCTTGTAACATCCGTTTTTCGTTCTTGGTGATTAAGTGTGGAGCGCCTTGTTCAAACTGACGTTTTAAACGGTTATTACGGTTTAAAATACGACGGTATAAATCGTTTAAGTCAGTGGTTGCGAAACGACCGCCATCAAGTTGAACCATGGGACGTAGATCCGGTGGGATAACCGGAAGAACATCTAAAACCATCCATTCGGGTTTGTTATCGGAGTTTTTGAAGGCTTCGACGACATTTAAGCGTTTGATGATCTTGTCACGGCGTTGTTTAGAAGCGGTTTTAAGTTCTTTTCGAAGATTGACGGTCTCTTTTTCAAGATCCATTTTCTTTAAAAGATATTTAATGGCTTCTGCGCCGGTTAAAGCTTTAAAATGCGAGCCGTGTTCAAAGTAATACTTGGTGTAATCGGCTTCTGATAAGATTTGTTTGAGTTGTAAATCGGTTTCGCCTGGGTCAACAACGATATAAGACGCTAAGTAAACAACTTCTTCTAAGTCTTTTGACTTGATATCGAGTAAAATGGCCAAACGAGACGGACTATTTCTTAAATACCAAGCATGGACAACCGGAGCGGCGAGTTCAATATGACCCATCCGTTCTCTTCTGACTTTGCTTTCGGTATATTCAACGCCGCAAATCGGACATTTTTTTCCGGGATGCGCGCTTCTTTTGGATTTGTTGGAACAAGCACATTGATAATCCTTGGTCGGTCCAAAGATAACTTCGCAAAACAAGCCATCTTTTTCCGGTTTCAAGGTGCGATAGTTAATGGTTTCGTGTTTTTTGACTTCACCGTAAGACCAACTTCTAATTTCTTCTGGGGAGGCCAAGCGAATCTTCAAATGCGAATATTTCTGACTCATTCTCTTCACTCACCCTTCTTAGGACTGGAATCCATATTTTGTAATATAGTCTTCGACATCATCATCAATTAAACTACGGTTAACTTCATTGGCTCCTGTTTCTCTGTCAATCAATTCAACATAGATTCCGAGTGAACGAAGCTCTCTTGTTAAAACGCGGAAGGATTCTGGCAATGCGGGATCCGGAATCGGTTGTCCGTCGACAATGGCTCTAAATACTTTGTTACGACCGATGATGTCATCGGATTTAACGGTTAACATTTCTTGTAAGGTGTAAGCGGCGCCATAGGCTTCAAGTGCCCAAACTTCCATTTCACCGAAACGTTGTCCACCGTTTTGGGCTTTACCACCCATCGGTTGTTGCGTGACCAACGTGTAAGGTCCAACGCTACGTGCATGCAATTTGTCATCAACCATGTGGTCGAGTTTAATCATGTACATGACGCCAACGGAGACTCTATTATCAAATTTTTCACCGGTACGACCATCATAAAGAACGGTCTTTCCGTCTGGATCCATTTTCGCTTCAGCTAAAATTTCATCCAAATCAGATTGTTCAACGCCATCGAATACTGGCGTCGCTACATGAAGACCTAACCGTTTTGCGGCCATGCCTAGATGGATTTCTAATACTTGACCGATATTCATACGAGAAGGAACGCCCAGCGGATTTAACATGATGTCGACGGGAGTACCATCTGGCATGTAGGGCATATCTTCGCTTGGAAGAATCTTCGAAATAACACCTTTGTTACCATGACGTCCGGCCATTTTATCGCCTTCAGAGATTTTTCGTTTTTGAACGATATAAACTCTGACGACTTCATTAACACCGGGTGATAATTCGTCATCTTGTTCTCTTGAGAATACTTTAATACTATGGACAATACCACCGCCGCCGTGAGGAACACGGAGCGAAGTGTCACGAACTTCACGGGATTTTTCACCGAAAATAGCGAGTAACAAACGATCTTCTGGAGTGGGGTCGGTTTGTCCTTTTGGAGTTACTTTACCAACAAGGATGTCGCCTTCTTTGACTTCAGCACCGGGGATGATAATTCCGCGGTCATCAAGATATTTACGTCCATCTTCACCCACGTTTGGAATTTCGCGGGTAATTTCTTCTTTTCCTAATTTCGTATCACGTGCTTCAATTTCGTATTTTTCAATATGGATTGAGGTATATACATCGTCACGAACCAAGCGTTCGTTCATAATGACCGCATCCTCATAGTTATAACCGTTCCAAGTCATGAAGGCAACGACAACGTTACGACCAAGCGCAAGTTCTCCCGCTTCCATCGAAGGACCATCAGCGATGATATCTCCGGCTTTGATGACTTCGCCCAATTGAACAATTGGGGTTTGATTGATGCAAGTTCCTTGGTTACTACGCATGAATTTAGCCAAACTATAAGAATCAAGTTCGCCATCTTCTCTGCGAATTTTAATTTTAAGTCCATCGACTTGTTCGACAATACCATCATGTTCTGCAAGAACGCAAGTACCAGAGTCATGAGCGGTTTTATATTCGATGCCGGTTCCAACGAACGGTGATTCCGGTTTTAAGAGCGGAATGGCCTGACGTTGCATGTTCGCACCCATTAAGGCACGGTTTGCATCATCGTGTTCAAGGAAGGGGATACAAGCGGTCGAAATCGAAACGATTTGCTTTGGCGAAACGTCCATGTAATCGCATTGAGTAGCATCGAAAATCTTGGTTTCACCTTGATAACGTCCAATGACACGCTCTTCCATAATCGTCATGTCGTCATTTAATTTAACATTTGCTTGCGCGATAACAAAGTTTTGTTCTTGATCAGCGGACAAGTATTCGATTTGATCTGTGACGCGAAGATGGGCTTTGTCTATTTTAGAATAGGGGGTTTCCATAAATCCATACTTATTGACTTTGACATAACAAGCCAACGAGTTAATCAAACCGATGTTTTGACCTTCAGGGGTTTCAATCGGGCAGATACGGCCATAATGGGATTGATGCACGTCACGGACTTCAAAACCAGCACGGTCGCGGGTTAAACCGCCAGGTCCCAGCGCTGAAATACGACGTTTATGGGTGATTTCATCCAACGGGTTCGTTTGTTGCATGAATTGCGACAACTGTGAACTACCAAAGAACTCTTTTAAAGAAGAGGTTAATGGACGAATATTAATCAAGTTTTGTGGCGTCATATCCTTCGTGTCTTTCGTTGACATGCGGTCTTTGACGTTTTTCTCCATCTTTGCCAAACCGATACGGAATTGGTTTTTAAGCAATTCGCCGATTAAGCGTAAGCGACGGTTGCCAAGATGGTCGATGTCATCGAGTGAACCGATGCGTTCGAAAAGATTAAGGTAATAGGAAATACTAGCGATGATATCAGATGTTTGAATATGTAAGGATGTTTCGAAAGAGTTGTTACCGATGAGTTTAACATTGCGAGATTTGTTATTTTGTTGAATGACCAACTCAATGGCTTCAACATAACAATTCTTGACGACTTTTTCGACGAAGTCTTCATTTAAATTTTCGGCTGGTAATTCTTTTCTAGCTTCACGATCCAAATGAATTTGTAATTCTGATTCTAGTTGTGGATCAAAGACAACGCGTTCCGTCAAAACAGAACGATTTTTATCTAATTTATTGACGAGTTTCTCTGTAACAAGTTCGCCTGCAGAGAACATTACTTCGCCAGTTTGGTTATCAACGATGTCTTTCGCCAAGTGCGATTCGACGCCCTTTTCCAGTAATTGGCGAATACGGGTAATGACATCAAGTTTTTGATTGATTTTAAAGCGACCTACTTCAGCGAGGTCATAGCGTTTTTCATCAAATAAACGACTTACGAAGAAGGATCTAGCCCCTTCGATGGTCGCTGTTTCACCTTGACGAATTTTAGAATATACTTCTTTCATAGCATCTTCGGAATTGGTTGTTAAATCCTTATCCAACGTGTTTTGAAGCAGTTCATTCTCGCCAAAAAGACCAAAAATCTGCTTCGCCGAGGAGAAGCCAAGAGCTTTGATCATGGTTGTTAAATAGATTTTTTTAGAACGGTCTATCTTTGCATAAAGCAAATCTTTAGAACCGATTTCATACTCTAACCACGCACCGCGGGTTGGAATAACTTGTCCCAAATATTTTCTTTGAAGGGTTTTTTTGTCAACTTCTTCTGAGAAAAAAACGCCTGAAGAACGAACAATTTGGGAGACGATAACACGTTCAGAACCGTTGATAATAAAGGTCCCAACCGGTGACATGACCGGAATATCGCCCATAAAAATCTTTTGTTCTTTAATGTTTACTTCGCCAGTTTCTTTGTCAACGGCATCCTTATTTAATAAGCGAACCGTAACACGAAGAGGACGAGAGTACGTAACATCTTTTTCCTTGCATTCAAGAACGGTATATTTCGGTTCTCCGATTTCGTAATCGCCGAAATATAGTTCGAGGTTCTCGGTGAAATTGGTGATAGGCGAAATATCATGGAACAGTTCTCTAAGACCTGTTTCAGTGAACCATTCGAACGAAGAAGTTTGAACTTCAATTAAATTTGGAAGCTCAACATTCGATTTGACTCGTGAATAATTTCGTCTTTCCCGTTTCTTACCATACTTAACTGTTTTATAATCCACAAAATCACCTCAAATTGAAATATAGATGAAGCTGTAAAGCGTCGTTTACATGCAAAAACACAAAAATGCGCGTCTTATCGCATTTAAACATTTTATCACAGTGTCGTCAAACAGTCAATTATTTTTGGCAAGATATCACATGATATCCTGATTTTCGTTCAATAACGACCACTTGCGTGAAATGACGCTCTAATTCCGCAATGGCGGAGAGAGCGCCTTGATTTTTGTTAATCACAATGAAAAATCGCCCTTCCGGCGTCAAAAATTGACCCGCTTGAGCAAACCAAGCATAAAAAACTTTCTTTCCGGCGCGAATAGGAGGGTTGGAAATAATCGCATCAAAAAATCCATGGACCTGTTCGAATCCATCGCTTTGAAGCACAGTGACATCCACCTTGTTTAGCTTCGCATTTTCTTTTGCAAGCGAGACGGCACGATCATTGATATCAACCATTGTGACAACCGTTTCATATAGAACGGAAAGTGTAATTCCAATGGGTCCATACCCACACCCCAAATCCAGAATTTTATCGCCCTTGTTAAAAGAGAGCGACTCTAACAAAACTCTAGAACCAAAGTCGAGTCCGGATTTTGAGAACACGCCGTTGTCGGTCAAAAGTTGAAATGGGCGGTCCTTTACGACGAAACGGACTGGATGCTTTTCGCTTTCCAGTCGATCGTTGTCCTTCGTATAATAATGTGGCAAGAAGATCACCCCTTAAACGCCAAAAACCTGAGGTGTTCTCAGGTTTGGTGTTCCAGAAAGTATATTACTTAAGTTCGACTGTAGCGCCAGCGTCTGTGAGCTTCTTGGCGATTTCTTTAGCTTCGTCTTCTTTGACTTTTTCTTTGATTGCTTTTGGAGCAGCATCAACAAGGTTTTTCGCTTCAATCAAGCCAAGGCCTGTGAGTTCACGAACAACTTTGATAACGGAAACTTTGCTTGGTCCAACGCTTGTAAGAATGATGTTAACTTCTTTTGGTCCTTGTTCTTCTTCTACAACAGCAGCAGCGGCTACTGGAGCAGCGGATGAAGCAGATGGGTCTACGCCAAATTCACTCTTCATTGCATCGATAAGAGCCTTAATTTCTAATATTGTCATTTCTTTCAAAGATTCGATAAAGTCTTTTGCAGTTAATTTTGCCATTTTATTTTCCTCCATTATATTTTTGGTTTATTTTATTACTTTGCATTGCTGATCATGTCAAGGCCTACAGCGAGTTCCTTGAGCGGTGAGTACAATTGAGAAGCCAACATTGCTAACAATGTTTGTTTTGGCGGCAATTGCGAGATTAATTTGATTTGAGCTTGATTGTAGAAGTCGCCATCGACGACGCCTGACTTAACAATCAGTTTTGGGTTTTTCTTAGTAAAGTCGTGAAGTACTTTTGCAGCAACGACAGATTCCTTTGTTGCGATGACAACCCCGTTAGGTCCTTTTAGATCAACGTTGATGCCTTCGAATCCGCAGATTTCGGCTGCACGGCGCGAGATGTTATTTTTCGCGACGATTAGTTCGCATCCTTCTTTACGAAGAAGACGACGCAATTCTTCAGTCTTTTGGACGGTCAATCCGCGATATTCCATCACAACAACGGCTTTCGCTTTGCTCATCTTGGTGACTAAAGCGCTGACTTCTGCTTGTTTGGTGCTTAAAACAGATGCATTGGACATCATTATACCTCCTGTGTAAATAGTCTTGTGAAAATAAAAATCCTCTTTTCGCGAGAAAAGAGGAGTAAATGAACAACATTTACAATCTTGTCTCGGTAGGAAATTAAGCTTTTGAGCACCTACTGTCTACGAACAAATGATTTTGTGGATTAAATTAGATTGCGAGTTTGACGCCAGGTCCCATGGTTGATGAGATGGCGACGTTTTTAACATAGATGCCTTTGACAGTCGAGGGTTTAGCCTTGTTGATAACATCAAGTACAGACTTAATGTTTTCTGCCAAATTTTCAGCGGTAAACGAAACTTTTCCGACCGGAGCTTGAATGTTGCCATTCTTGTCCACGCGGTAGGTGATTTTTCCACCTTTAGAATCCGTTACTGCTTTTGTCACATCGGTGGTGACAGTACCGGTTTTGGGGTTTGGCATTAAGCCTTTTGGTCCCAATACACGACCGAGTTTACCGATGGTTCCCATCATGTCAGGGGTAGCGATAACAACGTCGAATTCAAACCAGCCTGCCGTAATCTTGGCGACGAGATCTTCATCACCAACAAAGTTGGCTCCTGCTGCTTGAGCTTCTTTAGCTTTTTCGCCACGAGCGAATACTAAGACGCGTTTTTCTTTACCAGTTCCATGTGGTAAGACGATGGCACCGCGCAAGTTTTGTTCAGCTTTGCGCGAATCAAGATTCAAGTTCATTGCAAGTTCGACTGAAGCGTCAAATTTCTCGAAAGAGACGGCTTTAACCAATTCAACCGCTTCTAATAAAGGATAGCGTTTTTCACTATCAACTTTTGCGACGGCTTCTAAATATTTTTTTCCTTTTGCCATGTTATTTTTCCTCCTATATGTGGTGTTAGCGGAAATGTCCTCCCATATATAGTTGTATTATCACAACTAGTATGCTTAGTCGACTACGACAATTCCCATGTTTCTTGCGGATCCTTCAATGATTCGCGACGCTGCTTCAACGTCATTGGCGTTCAAATCTGGTAATTTGATAGCACCGAGTTCGCGCAATTTAGCACGAGTGATGGTAGCGACGGTTTCCTTTTTGGAATTAGACGCACCTTTTTGGATGTTGCATGCCTTTTTCAAAAGGTCACTAGCTGGCGGGGTTTTAGTAATGAAGTTGAAGGTACGGTCATCATAAACCGTGATTACAACCGGAATTACACTGCCGATGTGTTCTTTTGTACGTTCATTGAATTGCATGCAGAACTGTTGAATATTAACACCTGCTTGTCCTAAAGCGGGACCGATTGGCGGCGCTGGTGTTGCTTTACCACCTGGTATTTGGAGCTTTACGACTGTCTTGATTTCTCTAGCCACGAAAGACACCTCCTTAGTTTCGTGATGTGGTCAAAGGATTAATAATCCTCCCAACGAAATCTGCGTGTATGACACACGCTCGATTATTATACAATACGGGAGAAATTTAGTCAAGTTTTTTTTACTTGAAAGTGATACTAAATATCATACTTTGCATTGATTTCTGAGGGGGTCTTCCGAAGGAGTGTAAAAATCGGAATCATCCCGAAAATCATGTTGATTAAATAGATTCCAATGATGCCTCCCAAAAACAAAGTTATTGGGAAATTGAAGATATCGGTAATGACCCCAAAAGTCTTTTGTATTTGATTGACGACATAAGTCATAAACAAGTACCCCGTCAAAGAACCCACGGTCGTAAATGCAATAATCTCAGATAGGAAGATTTTATAAATATCTTTTTTAGTCGCACCGATGGAACGATAAATCCCGATTTCTTTAATTCTTCCCAACATACTTGAACGCATCATAAAGAAGATGTAGACGATGATTCCAATCAACGTGACAAAGATGGATTGCAACCGTCCAGAAACCGATTCTCTTTGTTGTTCTACATAAGCTGCTTTTGTCGACTCGTAGGAATCGGAAGCGGTGTAATCGAGGGCGATGAGTTCTTGAACCGATAAACTGACGTCATCTGAATAAAAATACAAGGATCCTTGGTACAACTTAAGATATTGTAATTGTTCTTTCAAAACAATTTTAAGACCATCAGGATTGCTAAAGATGGTTCCTGTAAGAGTTTCGCTTTCATATTTGCCGATGACTTGAAGCACGTCATCGCCATATTGAATCGATTGACCAACGGCCAAGGAGGAATCCTCTCTGACGAGAATTTGACCAGTCGCGGAAATATCGGCACCAGAACTAATCGTGTATTTACCCTGGGCTTCACCAGCAGTCATGATGGATGAATTGATAAAGAATAGATAATTATCATCCGTCAAAACAACAATTGGTGATTCTGTCTCCACAATTCCTACGACAACGAGTCCTTCTCCGGCCCAAGAATCAGATATAATTCCACCCAATAAATCTTCAATGCTGCCAACACCGATATCGCCAATGGATTTCGATTCGATGATTCTTTCCGCAATCCACTTGTCGATGACAATCTCGGTGTTATCAGAAGGCATTTCACCGTAAATTAGCGTGGAAGGGTCAATTTGACTGAGGCTCATGGGAAACATTTGGGCGTAGGTTGACGCCCGGCGGTAACCGCTCGCTTGATAGTACTTTTCGATATAAAACGTTAATTGCATTTGATCATCATAAGGGACTGCAGAAAGGATTGCAGTGTCATTAACAATTTCAACGATGTCCGCGTAAGTCATTTCAGATGTGACATCAACGGACACAAGATTGCGGCCGGTTGTGAAAAAGTCGCGTTCATCGGTGGCGGTCAAGTTGCCAAAAGATGCCAAATTATACACAATCAATGCCGAGATAATGAAATAGATTACTAAAAACAATTTTCCAAAGAATTTTCTTCCTGTAAGAACTTTCACAAATCCTGCTTTAAACGTATCCCAAAAACGAATGAATGATCGACGGTTGGGGTCGGCTAAAATCGTTCCAAATTGTGACAAGTCAAAGGTTGAACGATGGGCGTCTTCCGTCTCTGGTTTTCGGTAGTGATCATCGACTAACCGAACTTCTGTTTCTTCATTCAAATACATGATTTTCGCTTTTGTATCGATTTTTACATAAAACGTATTGTTTGTGAAAATGATTTTAATTTGAGGTAAAGAGGTTGGTTGATGATCAAAGAAGAATTCGACGGGTAAAGGCGCTTCTCCTGAGGTTTTATCCAAATCTTGTAAATAGATATTTCGATCATCGATGTGTTCTAAAGTACGGTTTCCTTCATTGACATAATCGTTGATGATGACCCCGTCTTGAAGTTCTAATACTCTGTCCGCATAGAAATTAACCATTTCTTTTTCATGGCTAACCAATATAACCAAGCATGTTTGACTGATTTTTTTGATAAGACCCATGATTTCAAAGGTGTTATTGGCATCCAAGTTTCCGGTGGGTTCATCGGCGAGAACAACTTTTGGATTCTTCGCAATCGCTCTGGCAATCGCAACCCGTTGTTGTTGCCCTCCTGAAAGGGCTTGAACATTGCGTTTTCTAAAATTGTACATCCCAACGCTTTTCAAAACATAGTTAACCCGTTCTTCAATGGCTTCGGCTTTATACAACCCTGCCATGTTCAGCGCAATTGCGACGTTTTCATAAACGGTCTTATCCGCAATTAAATTGTAGTTTTGAAAGATGTATCCAACTGATTTATTCCGTAAAATGTCCCATCGTTCAGGACTGTAATAATTGATGGCGTTTCCATCAAAATCAATGGATCCGCTGCTAAATTTATCCAACCCACCAATGACATTTAAAAGCGTTGTCTTACCACAACCAGAGGGTCCGGTTAAAGCCACAAGTCCTTTTTCCGGAAATTCGATGGTGGTGTTGCTAATGACGTGAATTTCGTTGGATTTTCCACGATTATAAAACTTGTTTATTGCATTTAATTTAATCATTAGTCGCCCCTCCTATTCCGTTTTTAACGTCTTGTGAACCGATTCTTTAAAGACTTTTCGGCAATACCTGCTTGAAACTGAGAATGCCATAAACAAAGCCAAACCCAGTAAGACAAAATAACTGTACCACAAATAGTATTTTAATAAGTCGCTTAAGAATGTAGGTTGACCGGTTAGAATGATCATCGTCGTTGCCACCACGATGAATCCCACAAAAGCGGTCAGGTAATTTTCCATATAGATAATCTTTTTTATCGTTCTTTGGTTAGCGCCTATGGTTCTGAAAATGGCATAATCTCGCATCTTTGTGTTGATGATTGCCTTGAAAATAATGTAGGTAATGAGGGTAGAAGCCAATAACGTAAATAACAACGTCACAACCGAACCCACAATACTGATGAGAATGAAAAGTGCCGATAAAGGATCACCCGATTGTGCTCGGTACGGGTAAGCCACCGAATACTTTGGAACACCCAAGGATTCGTTGATGGCTCTTAAGCGTGTGACTAACCCATCAACGCCCACATCAGAATTCGTAAAAAGGCTCACTTGATACAAATCGGGAGAAAGGAAACGATCAAACGTCGCTTGATTCATTTCCAAACCATTATCATAATACCCTTCACTGAATGCTTGATATTCAAACGTGAGGTTATCGACGGTACGGTTTGAGTAATAATCTTCCACGTAAATCGAGCCAGTGACCACACAGGCTGCATCATTGTGTTCACATGGGTATGAATAATACGGAAGTAAGACGACATCGTCTTCTATCGTGTTATTTATAGAGATAGCCATTCCTTGCATATATCCTTCAAGCACTTGCGTTTCAAGCAAAAAAGACAATGTCAAGATTGAATTGGTTGTGTAATAGAAATATCCTTCGCGAGCCAATTGATTGAACACTTGATCTTCAAATAAAAAATATGACGAGCCGAACATATCGCTAGATACAAAGATGGTAGAAGCATCAACGACCCCCACGATTGTAAAACCTTCACGCCAAAGATCACTGAGTGAATCGTATTCATTGGCTTGATAAAGTTGACCCAAGTATTCTTCTGCCGTTGCCAAATCATTTGCGCCGACTGCGATAACTACTTCGTTATCGTTAAGAGGCATCCGTCCATAGGCAAGATCTTCAGCGCTATCGACCAAACTGAGCGGTAGCGGCTTTACACTGACATAAGCTGCCTGAGATGTACTGGTAGGAGAAAAGAGCCAAAAGGTATTATCCAATAAATAATCATTTTGAACGATCGTTTTTACTTGATTAAACCCTGCGAGTTCATCAAGATCCGCTTGTGTTAAAATCGAGTTATCCGATTTTTTTATGACAATTCTAGAGATACTGGTGTTGGTGAAGTACTGATTTCCGACATTCTCAAAGTCGCGCATCGAAGCATTGAATGCTCCATAAGCCATTGCAATAAAAAAGACGAACACCGAAAATATGATGACCATCATCACTGATTTCTTTGGGACAGAAACGAGATTTCTAAAACCTATTTTTAGAATGTCAAACCAACCCATCTTTTTGGTATCTTCGGGAATGGAAGGCAAATTGGCTTTTTCTTTCGCAACCAGTTCAATGTCTTCAACGACTTCACCGTCAAAGATTCGAATCTTTCGGCTTGCATAATCTTTGACTTGTTCGAAGTCGTGAGTAACAACGATGACCAATTTATCTTTCGAGATTTCGTGTAGCAATTCCATGATCTGCTTGGCTGAATCACTATCCAAGTTACCGGTGGGTTCATCGGCAGCGATAATGGGACAATCTTTCGCCAAAGCTCTTGCAATGACAACGCGTTGTTTCTGACCACCCGATAATTTAGTGGCTTTGTGGTGCATGTGTTTTTCCAAACCGACGCGTTTGATAATTTCAATGGCTCTAGGACGAATATCTTTTTTGGGATATCCGGCTAAAACCAACGGCGCTTCAACATTTTGCAAGACCGTATAGGCATCAATTAAATTGTAATTTTGAAAAACAAAAGCCACATATTTTTTGCGATATTCTTCTAGTTCGGCCGTACTGAAATAGGATGTTTCTTCACCATTCAGATACATTTCGCCTTCTTCATACGTATCAATCCCGCAAATGACATTAAGCAGGGTGGTTTTACCTGAACCGGATTCACCGATGATGGCGACAAATTCATTCGAATATAATTCGAGATTGATTTTCCTTAGTCCAAGGGCTATGACGTTGTGAGAACTGTAATATTTGGATACATTGACCAGTTTTAACATAATTTCACCTCAAAATCGATTACACTCCATTATATCTTAAGATGGTGAGAAAAAAAAGAAAAAGTCAGTATTATCTGACTTTTAGATGATTTCGATGTCTGCAAAATCAAGGTCGATTGGGGTTTTTCTACCAAACATATCCACCAAAATTTTAACGATGCCCTTTTCGTCATTGATGGCTTCAATGGTCCCGATTTGTCCACTGAAGGGCCCATTGGCAACCTTGATGCTTTGACCGATTTGTGCATTGAGTTTTTGAACTGAGAGCATGCCACATTTTTTGAGAATTGGATTGATTTCATCGGGCATCATGGGAATCGGTTTCGTTCCGCCGCCGCTTGAACCTAAGAAGCCGGTTACACCGGGGGTGTTACGAACAACGAACCATGAGTCATCCGTGACAATCATTTCAATGAAAACATATCCAGGGAACATTTTAACCATTTTTTCTTTGGTCGAGCCGTCGGCTTTCTTTTCAGTCTTGAGTTCCTCAGGAATCATGACTTCAAAAATTAAGCCTTCCATTTGCATGGTTTCAATACGGCGTTTGAGGTTTTCTTTTACAGAGTTCTCAAATCCCGAATACGTTTGTACGATATACCATAAGCGTTTATTTTCCATTGCTAATCGCCAAATTCCTATTAACTATAGATCCATTTGAAGAGCGGATCAAGCATGAAACCATAAAGGGTGAAAACAACAATGAGGAAAATCAAGAAGCCAAAGACTTGTCCAGAATCAACACTGAGTTCTTTGCCGGTTGGCCAAGATACTTTCTTCATTTCAGCGATAGAAGGACGAATGACCGGAATCGCTAAGTATACTATGACAAGGGTGCCGACTAAAATTAAGAAGGATCCGGTTAAAATCCGTTTCAAATCGGTTTCGAAGAAGAAATCGATGATTCCAATATCGGAATTTCCCAGAATAGACGTTAAATCGACACTGCCAAATTTGCCGCTGACAATGTAAACACCGTATAGAATTAAAACCGGCGATAGAATTGCTAATAGCCAGTTTTCAAAAGCATATTCTTTTTTGAGGATTTCCATTACCCGCGATTTCTTTTGTTCGGGGGTGTATTGGATTTTTTCTTTTTTAACTTTTACTTTTTTTACTTTCTTTTCAGTATCTTGCAGAGCCATGGTTAAACTCCTCCTATTTGCTTTCCTTGTGGATGGTATGCTTTTTGCATTTATCACAATATTTTTTCATCTCGAACCGAGTTGTACGATCGGCAGTCCTTTTGACTTCATAATTTCGGGATAAACATTCCGTACAGATTAACACTGTTTTATCTTTCATATCTTATCAACTCGCTTGCTTTAATAAATGTACCAAAAAAACGGTCTTTTGTCAAGAAAATCATGTACCTAAATGCAATTTAATCTTTTTACGAATTCGTTCGATGGCATTATAGACGGTCTTTGAATCGAGTCCTTCAATTTCAGCGATTTTCCTGACTTCAAGGTTTTGAATAAATCGTAAGGAGAATATGCTTTTTTCTAGATTCGATAAAAGGTCAAGCACTGCTTTAATTTCAGTTTCGGTGTAGTAATCCGTTTTGGCTTCTTGAATTGAATCAACGTACAACATCGGTAATTTTTCGACGACAAATCGTTGTTTACGTTGTCTGGTTCTTATGGCGGAAATGAGATGATGTTCGTAATTGGATTCAAAATAGCGGGTAAAAGTTTTATTAAAAGAATCATCGAATTTTAAAACAGAACGATATAAAACCATTTGACCTTCCTGAAAGTAATCATCAAATTCATCGGTCAGGTTGAACTTTATGATAATTTTCGCAATGAGATAACGATATTTCTCGAACATCAGCGATAAGGCTTCTTCATTGCCTTGTCTGATGAGGTCGATAATTTCAAAATCGTTATAATTGCGAAAATCCACGAAGCATCAAAATCCTTTCTGTCGTAAAATATCGAAAATCACAACACCTGCTGAAACCGAGGCATTTAAGCTGTTGACCTTCCCTACCATGGGAATTTTAACGAGATAGTCACAAGACTCTCCCAGTAAGCGGCCAATGCCTTTGCCTTCGCTGCCAATGATAATGCATAGCGGTGTTTGTACATCAATTTCGGTGTGATTTTTCGTCGCATCCATATCGGTTCCAACAATCCAGAACCGCAGTTTTTTGAGTTTTTCAACGGTTTGTGTGAGGTTGGTCACTTCAATCAAGTCCATGTGTTCAATCGCTCCAGAAGCGACCTTCGCAACCGTACCGGTGATGCCAACACTCCGGTTTTTAGGGAGAATGATGGCGTTCACGCCACCTGCTTCAGCGCTACGGATAATCGCTCCCAAATTATGCGGATCAGTAATTCCATCAAGCATCAAATATAGCGGGTTCTTGATAGTTTCATGTTTTTTAACGGCTTCTTCGAGTGTCAATAGACGATACTCCGCCATTTCAAAAGCAACCCCTTGATTATTTCCAGAAAAACGACCGTTAAAGTCGTTTTTTTCCAATTGAACAATGTCGGTTCCGCGCTTGGATAATAACGCCAATAAATCCCCATTGGTTCCTTTTTCCAAATAAGCTTTCATAATGGGTTTGTCGGTTGTTAGAATCTCTTTACAGGGATTTTTTCCATAAATCATAATGGACATAGGTCCACCCACTTTCATTTTATCATAAATTCTTGAATATAATCTTGAATAATTGGTGTGTTTTTGAAGGAAAAGAACCCCTTATTCGGCGAGAGGTTCTTCAATCAATTGAATACTTCTTTGGATGATTTCTGCGAGTCTTTCGGGCTGGTTATCTAAATATAAATATCCCAATAACGCCTCAAAACCGGTTGCTTGATGATAAGTTCCTAAATCGGTATTTCTGGCTTTTCGAGTCGACTCTGCATTACGGCCGCGTTTAAAATACTCGATTTCCGTCTCGGTCAAACCCGATTTAAGAAATGATTCCATTATTTTGCACTGCCCCACCGCTGACGTAAACCGGATAGCGGCTTGATGCAAATCATTGACTTTTGTCATGTTTTTGGTCAGTAAGTATTTTCGAATTTCTACTTCGTAGATGGCATCGCCAATATACGCCAATGCCGAACCGTTGAGAAGAATACTCACAAAAGACCTTTATTCGCTAAAATGATGCGAAGTTCGTCGGCGAGGGCGAAATCTTTCGCCACGCGAGCCGCTTCCCATCTGCGAAGCGTTGCTTTATCTTCTTCTAATAAACGCGTTAATGGGACTTCAAGTCCTAAAATATCTAACATGCGTTTGACCGCCACCAAAGCTTGGTTAAACCATGCAAAATCGGGGCTTTGACGCATCTTTTGATTGATTGCACGCATCAGTTGGCTGATGGCCGTTAAGGCGTTGGGTGTGTTAAAATCGTTCGACATGGAGTCATTATAATATTTGACTGCTTCCACAATATCCGGCGCTTCCACAATAACGGACTCCTTCAACTCGTTTCTTAAATCAAGCAATCTGTGCAATGATTCAACGCTTTTTTGGGTTTTCTGCCATTCTTTGACGAATACATCAAGCGCTTCAGGACTGTAATTTAAAGGACTACGATAATGCGATGAAAGTAAGAACATCCGGTAAGCTAACTTGTCAATGTGAAGGTCCTTCACCTTAATGTCGTTCCCTAAGCTTTTACTCATCTTTTCGCCATCAAAATTCAATCGACCATTATGCATCCAATACCGAGCAACATGGTGATGATTTTTCGCGACCGATTGAGCAATTTCGTTCTCGTGGTGGGGGAACATTAAGTCGGTTCCGCCGCCATGAATATCGATTTCTTCACCAAAAATATCATCGATCATCGCAACGCATTCCGTATGCCACCCAGGGCGTCCATCAGAAAATGCGGTGTGCCAGTGCAACCCTTCTTCGGTTTTTTTCCAAAGTGTGAAATCCAAAGGACTTTCTTTTTTCTCGTTGATTTCGACGCGGGCGCCTGAAATCAAATCTTCGATTTTACGATTCGATAATCGTCCGTATTCCGCTAATTTTCCAACCCGGAAATAGACATCCCCATCGATGACATAAGCATATCCAATCTTCACAAGTTCTTGGATATAATCGATGATTTTATCCATGTACTCTGTGACCTTTGGTTTGATGTAATCTGTTTTGCAATTCAACGCCGTGAGATCACTTAAAAAAGCTTGAATGTATTTCTCGCTAACAACGGATTCAGAAACGCCTTCGTCTTTGGCACGTTGGATAATTTTGTCATCAACATCAGTAAAATTTGATGCGAACTTCACGTTGTATCCTTCCGCTTCAAAATAACGTCTGACCGTGTCGAAAACGACCACCGGACGGGCGTTACCAATGTGAATATAATTATAGACGGTCGGTCCGCAAACGTAAATGGAGACCTTCTTGGGATGATGGGGAGTGAATGTTTCAAGAGCATTTGAGTAAGAATTGAATATTTTCATATAAAACACATCCTTCTGTCCTAATTATTATAAAGGAAAAGACCCAAATTTACAATCGAGAAGAGAAAATTCCACAGAACCAAAATCAAATGAATCATATCAATTTTGACATAAAATATTATTTTATATCACTGCGTGACTGAAAACATCAAAATTTTCTGTGCACGGGTTGGCAACGTGCCCAAAAAAACACAATAATTGGGCGTGAGGCAAAAACGCGACAATTATTCTTGAACATATTTTTATAAATCAAAAGTCAAAAAAAAGACGCTTACAAGAAGTGTCTTTCTTTTGGTTTGTTTTCGCTAGGATTAAAGTTTTACGATATTTGCAGCTTGGGGTCCACGAGCGCCGTTCGTAACGTCGAAGGAAACCTTCTGACCGTTTTCGAGGGCTTTGTAGCCGTCGCCTTGGATTGCTGAGTAATGAGCGAAAATGTCTTTGCCATCTTCACCAGTGATAAATCCGTAACCTTTTTCTGCGTTAAACCATTTTACTGTGCCGTTCATGTGTTAATTTGTTTCTCCTTAAATTTTTATTTTGATGCTGAATACATTATACATCTTTACTATTTAAATTGCAAGTTTTATTTACCGGAATGTTTTTTTATCAAATTTTTACTCTTCGTTCATTTTTGAATCGTCGGATTGTTCCGTAATTTTAGCGGTTTTCGACTCATCGTTGTCAAGAATATCAACATCAGATATTTTTGAGAATTTAGAGGTGATTTTTTCAACTCTAACATTCACATCCCCACTTTGTTTGCTTAATTTAAGAATGGTGTTGTTCATACTATTCCATTCAGAATCAAACTGCTTAAATTCCTTTGTAAGCATGTTTAGCTCTTTTTTTATCTGTGAAGTATACTTCGAACGTTCATAATCGATTGAAACGGCACGATATGATGATAATAACGGGATTAATGTCGTGGGGGAAACGATGGTGACGTTCTTGCTTCTTGCGTACTCAATCACATTTGGCAAACGTGAATGGAGCAGTGATAAGATGCCATCACTGGCAACGAACATTAACGCATAATCGGCCGTAATCCCCGCTATAATGTATTTTGACGCAATTTCGGTAATGTGTTTTTTAACATCTGCCCCGAATAATTGAATGGTCTTTTCTTCATCATCTTTTGTTAGTTCTTTATTGTTAAAAAGTTTCGAATATTCAGAAAAGGGGAATTTTGAGTCAACCGCAATCATTCCGTTCGGTTCTGGCATGAAAATGACGGCATCCGCACGTACTTTTTCACCTTTACTCCGTGAAGGTTCTTTGATCGTGTATTGAATTTCGTAAAGTTTCTTATTTTCACCAAAAACACTGTATAGCAATTGATTTAATTGATATTCCCCGAAAGATCCTCGGCTTTGATTGTTTGTTAATATTTGCTGCAAACCCATCATTTCGGTTGATAGCGCCTCTATATTTTTTTGAGCAGTATCAATAACTTGGATTCTTTCAGCGATTTGAACGAAGGTTTGATTGGTTTCCACAAACCCTTTCTTCAAGCGTTCTTCGACTTTCTCATTAATGGTTCCCATTTGTTTTTCAATGGTCTCCGATAATTTCGAAAAATCACCATTTAGTTTCGAAGAGATTTTCTCTTGGAAGGTGGTGAGTTCGCTATTAACATTCATCCGGAAGTCGGTGATGTTTTTTGTTGCTTTATCATTATTATCGGTTAACTTCAGATTAACTTTATCATTAAACGACAGGATTGATTCTGCAATCGATTGATTCACTGCTAATCTTAAATCGGTGATTGATTTCGCAATTTCTTTATTAAGGGTGACAAAATCCTCACGATTGTCTTGAGCCGGTTTGACCAAATGAAAGACAATCGTAAGTACTAATAAGGCGATAAGTAATACAACAATAACGATGGATAAGATTTCTAGTAGCATAATGACATCTCCTTAAAACAATGGACTGAATAAATTAATAAATCCTTGAGCGAGCCTGACAAGCGTTCCCCGTTTGACCCATTCCTCTAAACCAATTCGTTTTGACTTCGTAAGATCATTTTGAAATTCGGTGACTAAATCCTGGGTCGCCGAACTAGCGAAAATAGTGGTTACTTCAAAGTTTAAATGGAAGCTTCTAGGGTCAAAATTGACGGATCCAACCGAGGAAATAACATCATCAACAACCATTATCTTTGAATGGACAAAATGATTTTGATATTCATAGATTTCAACACCGTAATTCAGTAGGGCTTCATAATAAGACCGCGTTGCGAAACCGGCAATGCGTGTATCACTCAATCCCGGAACAAGAATTTGAACTTGAACACCACTTTGAACGGCGATTTTAATCGCGGTGAACATTTCGGGTTCAAGGATTAAATAAGGGGTTACCAACCGAATCGTTTTTTTGGCACTATTAATCATTTTTAGATAAATGTCTTTAATCAAACCGTTTTCAAAATCGGGTCCGGATTCAACGACCGCAAACAAACCCTTTAAAAAGACCGTCGATTTATCGAGTGGCTTTTCAACAACTTCATTACAAACGTAATACCAGTCCTTGACAAACACGTTTTGGATACTGGTTACGCCATTTCCTTTGATAAGAACTTGGGTATCTCTCCAAAAACCAAATTTTGGTGAATTGTGATTGTATTCGTCGGCGAGATTCATCCCCCCGACAAATCCAACCTTTCCGTCAATAATGGTCGCTTTTCGGTGGTTTCGAAAATTAACATTGATGTCGAAAATGCTAATGGCTTGCGGATCAAATACAGCAATCTTAACACCGGAAGCTTTAAGTGACTTCATGTAAGATGAACTCATGTGTTTATCGGATCCAAAATGATCAAACAACAAATAGACATCGAGTCCTTCTTTCGCTTTTTGAGCCAAAACATCTAAGACAAGGCGACCGATTTTATCCGTTTTGACGATGTAAAATTCCATCATAATGTATTCTTTGGCCAGTTTCAATTCTTCAATAAGTCTTGGAAAAAACGCATCGCCATTACTAAGAATTTCAACAAATGTATCATCTTCATAAACCGAGCGCTGGGTTGTATGATGAATGTATTTAAATATCTCGCCAAATGGGGTTATGTCATAGTGCGGGCTGGTGGTTTCTTCTAACTTCAAAAACGCTTTGTTAGCAATCAACGGTCTCGTTCTCGCTAGTTTTTTGGTTCGGTAATCTCGGGCAAATACGGTGTAAAGAATAATACCAATTAACGGATTCATTAACATCAGTAAAATCCAATGAGATTTCTTATAGGCATAAGTTTGTTTAAATAAAATCTTTAGAGTAACGCCAACAGCGATGAACCCTGTGATAATTTCAAGAACAATCACAACCATCGCGCTCGGGAAGATATTCCTTAAACTGGTATACGAAATATATTGAATTAAAACCACCGTATAAACAAAGGCAGCGACAATCAATAAAGCGATGACAAAGAAAATCCGTTTCATAATGGCCTCCGCAAATAAGTTCAATGTTATGATATCATAAAAGCGGTTATTTTGGACGTCATTCTCAGTAAAATTGCCGGAAAAACTCGATGAAAACAAAAAATGCGCTTTTGATTGCGCATTTTTAGTTCAATTCATTCAATAAATATTATTCGATGACTTTCGCTAATTTGTAGAAACGACGAACCGAATCCAAGGCACTAAAGCAATTTTCCTTATTTGGATAGGTTTCACCGGTAATCAAAGTCATTTTATTGCCGGAATACAAACGGAACTGATAACGACCTTGTTTATCTTTTCCAACACGGAAGTTACCGGCTTCAATGGCTTTTTTAACAACTTCAAGTCCTTGTAAAGCCGATGGCTTTGTGCTGAATCCGCTGGATAAGAATAACAATTCTCCGTTTGATGCTTTCAATTGGAAAGCCCATTCGCCATTCACTTGGAGGAATTCGATTTTTCCGTTCGCAACCGCTTCTACAGGTTGTAGATCAACAAGTTCTTCACGAACATCAGCAGGATCAATTTCGTCTAAGTTCACTAGTTTATCTGTGGTATAGAACTTCTTAGTAGATTCACAAGCCGAGGTTGCGCGCGGTACTGATTCATAAAATTCACCGTTAGCGATTAATCTGGCTTTATTTGCCGTATAGAGCAAGAATTGAGTGAAATTACTCTTATCAGTATAGTATTCGAAAACACCAGTCTCAACGTTCTTTTTGAAAGTTTCGATTCCTGATGTGGCTCCGGCTCTGGATGCATATCCTTGGCTAACAACCAAGATTTCACCATTGGAAGCTTTTAAACGGAATTTAAAAAGCCCAGCCTCTGGATAGATTTCATACTTGCCAGAATAACGATTACTAGTTGCTTTTGGGGCTTCTGCTGGTTTGACTTCAACGGGTTTTTCTACAGCAGGCTTGACTTCAATCGGTTTTTTTTCTGATTCAACTTTTGTTGCCTGAACGTCGGGTTTTACAGTTGGCTTTGGTTGTTCAACCGGCTTAGGCTGTTCAACGGGCTTAGGTTGTTCAACAGGCTTTGACTGTTCAACAGGCTTTGACTGTTCAACAGGTTTGGGAGTAGGCGTCTCAACGGGTTTGGGGGTTTCAACCATAATATGAACTGGCTTTGGTGCTGGTGCGGGCTGACTGGCTTGAACCGCAGCTTTTTGCTTGGCTTCAGCCTCTTTCAATTTGGCTAATTTTCTTTTTTTGAAAAAACACATACTGATCACCTCTATCTTTCATTATAGCGCTATGCGATAAAAAAGAAAGTGTTTGAGTTAAACGAGTGATATTTTTTTATCATATTGTAGACGATAAAGTGTATAATAGTGTCCTTTTTTACGAAGAAGTTGTTGATGAGTCCCTGATTCGATAATTTTACCTTTTTGCATGACCATGATTTTATTCACATGTTGTATGGTCGATAACCGATGAGCAACGATGAGCATTGTTCCAATGTTCATCATTTTCTTCAATGAGTCTTGGATTAAATTTTCCGTTTCGGTATCAATGTTCGCAGTAGCTTCATCCAAGATCATGACGGAAGGTTGATGAACAATGGTTCTGGCGAAGGACAGTAATTGACGTTCGCCACTGGAGAAATTATTCCCTCGTTCTCTGACGACTTCTCCGTATTTGTTTGGCAACCGGTTAATGAACCGATCGGCCCCAACATAAGCACAGGAGTCTACAATTTCACTGTCAGTGATTTCATCATTCATCAAACGAATATTCGAAGCAACGGTTCCACTAAATAAGAATACGTCTTGTAACATTTGACCCACTTTGGATCTGAGCGAGGCAATCTTGATATGCCGGATATCGATATCATCAATTAAAATTTGACCTTTTTGAATGTCAAAATTACGAACGATTAACGATAAGATGGTCGTTTTGCCAGACCCTGTTGCCCCAACAAACGCAACCGTTTCTTTGGGAAGAACGGTAAAGGATACGTCTTTTAAAATCCAATCCTCACCCACATAGGCAAACCAAACGTTGCGGAACTCAATCTTGCCTTTTAATTCGGTCAGTTCGGTAGCGTCCTGCTCATCCAGCACATCAGGGATGGTATCAATGATTTCAAAGATTCTTTCTCCAGAGGTAAAAGCGGATTGTAAAACATCAAATTGTTCTGCCATCTCTTGAATGGGATCAAAGAATTTATTGATGTACTGGGTGAAGGCGTAAAGGACGCCAAAGGAAATAACCCCCGCTATCGCTAATAAAGAGCCGAACCAAAAAACGATGATTAACGCCACGAGATAAAGCAAAAACATCAAGGGACGGAAAATACTGAAATTTAATACGCTTTGTGAATAACCTTTTCTTAGTTTTTTACTACGTTCACGGAATTCTGCGTATTTTTTGTCTTCACGATTAAAGATTTGAATCAATTTCATGCCAGATAAATGCTCTGACAAGAATGCATTTAAACCCGAGACTTGATAACGCACGTTGCGGTACGCTTTTCTGGAGTATTTCCGGAAAATTATAGAGGCAAAAATAACCAGAGGAACGGTCGTGGAAATGTATAATGTCAACTGAATGTTTTTAATGCCCATAATCACAAAGACACCCACGATGGTTAATAGATTTCGAAATAGATTAATCAAAACATCGGTGTAAAGCGTGTTAAGGGTATTGGTGTCGCTGGTGACCCGCGTCACCAACTTACCAATCGGCACTTTATTGAATTGTGATATGGAAAAATGTTCGATGTGTTCGAACACATCCTTGCGGATATTAAAAATAATTTTTTGCCCAGTGGTTTGTAATAACATGGTTTGCTTGTAGGACAAAAACGCATTGATAATCATCGTCACAAAATAGAGCCCGGCAATGATTAAAACGCGAGTAAAGTTGATAGTGTCTTCTCCTAAAGAGTCGAGCACTTCTGCCAAAAACAACGGACCGATTAAATCGAGGGATACGAGGAGTAAAACCATAAAGATTGCAATGATTAATTGTTTTATAAAGGGTTTTACATAACTAATTAATCGTAAGATAATGGCGCTGTCGGTCATATTCCTTACATGAATGCCTTCAATGTCGACAACTTGTTTCTTTTTGTCTTTAGCCATTATGCCACCCCCTCAATTTCGTCTTCTAATTGTTGTTGCAAGACGAGTTGTTGATAGAAGGGCGAGGATGCCATTAATTCCTCATGTTTACCTTGAGCCAAGATGGTTCCGTCATCGACAACGATGATTTTATCAGCGTCTTTGATGGTCGAAATGCGGTGCGCAATGAGAATGGTGGTTTTACCTTTTCTTAATTTTACTAAGTTTTCTAAAATCATTTCTTCTGTTTTGGTATCAACGGCACTAAAAGAATCGTCCATAATCAAAATTTTTGGATCTTTGACCAAGGCTCTCGCAATGGAAACCCGTTGTTTTTGACCGCCCGATAATGTAACCCCGCGTTCGCCGACCAACGTATTGTATCCATCCGGAAAATCCATAATATTCTCATGGACGTCGCTATCTTTTGCCATCTCAATAATGGTTTCTAGATCATTTTCATCAAGCGAAAAGCCAATGTTATTTTCAACGGTATCTGAGAAAATGAAATTGTCTTGTGGGACATAACCAATCGCATCGCGGAGCGATTTGATGGGTAGTTTCATCAAGTCGACATCATCAATCAAAATTTCATTTTCTTTGAGATTATATAATCTAAGCAATAAATCAACAATGGTGGTTTTACCAGACCCGGTTCTCCCAATGATGCCAACGGTCTGCCCAGGATTAATGGTAAAATTGATCTTTTTTAAGACTTCGGTTTTACTGCCCGGATATTTAAATGTCAAATTATTAAAGACGATTTTCCCTTGGATTTCGAAGGGTTCTACAACGTTTGCATCGTCAAAGATTTCGATGGGTTGATCAAGTAAGGAAGTAATGCGCTGTAAAGAAGCGTTGGCTTGAGCTCGCATATTGATTAAACGCCCAACGGCCATCATTGGCCATACCATGGTTGAAAAATAGGAGATATATCGGGTTAAATCACCCAAACTGAACTTACCGGCATCACCGGTTGATAAACCTACAGTTTTATAGACAAGGTAGCCACCAATCGCAATCATCATGATGCGAATGACGGTGATGAACATTTCAATCGCCACGTGCATCAATGTGGAGGCTTTGATATGACTGATACTCTTGTCATAATTGTTTTTATTAATCTTTTCAAAAGCACGAATTTCTCTTACTTCATTCACAAACGCTTTAACAACGGAAATTCCATAAAAATTCTCTTGTGTAAAATCGCTCATTTCTTCAAATGCTTTTTGTCTTGCTTTAAATTTTCTTCCGGTAATTCTTGAGACAAACGCAGACATCAAGGACACTAATAGCAGCGGAATTAATGCAAAAAACGTGAGTACGTGATCGAGTTGATACATTTTGTAAAAGGCTAATCCGCCTAAGAACAAAATATCAAACGCCATCATCAGTCCGGGACCAAATGCCATTCGGACCGCCTCAAGATCATTGGTAAAATACGCCATTAACCCACCAGATTTATTTTCTTGATAAAAACGACGACTGAGCTTTTCGGAGTGTCTGAACATATCATTGCGAAGATCAAAGTCGATTCGGCGTGACGTCCCCATAATGAAGATACGCCAAACAAATCGTCCAACGACGATGATGATCCCCCATAAGATTAAGTCCTTCATATAAAAAGCCAGTAATTCTTTGGTTAGCGTTCCTTCGCCTAACCCTTCGATTATGTTTCCAGTTACGTTTGGAATCAAAAGTTGTACATAATCGACGAGTACTAAAGCCGCGATGCCAATCAAGAATAACAAGCCATACTTTAAATAAAATCGGTTTACATATTTACCAAATAGCATTCCATCACCCCGCATGAACAGAACCATTTTATAATAAAATGGCTGAAAATACAATTTTATTCTTTATATTAAATAAAAAACACCGGGTGTGGATTCCCGATGTTTTTGTTTTTGGCTGATTAACGTTTACTGAATTGTGGTGCGCGACGAGCGGATTTAAGACCGTATTTTTTACGTTCTTTAACACGCGGGTCTCTGGTAATTAAACCGGCTGGCTTAAGAATTTTACGATATTCAGGATTAACTTCAAGCAAGGCTCTGGTGATTCCGAGACGGATGGCTCCAGCTTGGCCGATGAGGCCGCCGCCGAATACCGAAACAGTAATATCAAATGTCGATTCATTTGCGGTTAATACGAGAGGTTGTGAAACGTCGAGGCGAGCAAGTGCCGAAGGCAGATACTCAGCATAGGCGCGCTTATTAATCGTAATCTCGCCTTTGCCTGGTCTTAAAATGACGCGTGCAATAGCTTTCTTCCGTCTGCCGGTGCCGCGATACATAACTAATTTAGCCACAGTCATTCACTCCTTATCCCTTAATAACCATAACTTCCGGCGTTTGTGCCGAATGTTTATGTTCGTTACCCGCGTAAACGAATAACTTTCTGTACATTTGATCTCCGAGCTTTGTTTTTGGTAACATACCTTTAATTGCTAATTCTACCATTCTGGTGGGTTTCTCCGCCATCAGGGCCTTCGCGGTTCTTGTCTTCAGACCGCCGGCATAGTTAGAATGATGATAGTAAATCTTATCATTCCATTTATCTCCGGTCAATTCGATTTTGTCGGCGTTAATAACGATGACATAATCACCGCAATCCACATGTGGTGTGAATGTCGGTTTATGTTTTCCTCTTAATACCGTCGCGATCTCCGTTGCCAAACGTCCTAAGACGATGCCTTCAGCGTCGACGACAAACCATTTTCTTTCAACTGTGTTCTCATTTGCCATATAGGTTTTCATTCTGTTTTTTCCTCCTTAAATTTTTTAGGGAGCTTGTGGGATAAACAAAAAATGCACCTCTAACATAATAGCATTTCGGTGCATTTTAGTCAAGAAATATTATTTATTTGATGATCATCTTAACGAAGTTACCTTTGACGCTTTGCACACCCGATGTCACGACAAACGCTTTGGGATCAATGGATTTAACGACTGAAAGGTAACGATCCATCTCATGCACCGAAATCACGCAATACACGATGCTTTTAGCCATTTTGCTATAAGCACCGGTGGCCTCAACGAACGTGACGCCATGAGGCAAAGAATGCGCCAAGTGGTCTGATAGTTCTTGTCCTTTGTCTGTCACAATTTCAAGTTTAATGAAATTATAACCAGTATGGACCTTGTCGATAACGAGGGAAGAAATCAATTGGGAAATAATGGTATATACCGCAACCGGCAAACTGAATATAATCCCAGCCACCGAAATAATGATGGCATTATAGATGATTTGATATAAGCCAACGGTTTTACCCGTTTTTAAAGAAATGTACTGGAAAAGAATTGAGGTTCCACCAGAAGAGGCGCCTACTCGGAATAATACGCCATTGCCTAGACCAATCAAAATACCACCGACCAACGCATTCGCAAGGGGGTCGTTTGGCATCACGATGGTTTCAAAAGGAAGACTCATAAAGGTGGAAATGATGATGACCGATAAAATGGTAAAATAACTGAATTTTCGGCTCAATTTCAAATACCCTAATACCAACAACGGAATTTGAAAGAGGAAGGCGACAATGCCTAAATTAAGCTGAAAATGATTGGGGGTAAAAAACTCAACGGCATTGACAATTAACATCACCAAGCCATTGACACCCCCCACATAAAACTTTGAGGGATTGATGAAAAGCATAATGCCGGCTCCAATTAAAATGGAACCAACAAAAACCCAAAGGGTTGTTTTTAATTCTTTCTTAAAATCAATTTTTTTAAACATAGGATTTATTTGACCGATGATCCAGGCAATAATGCCTCATTGGCTTCAATGACGAAGAATTTTCCGTCACGATCCCCGCAGAGGATCATACCTTCACTTAATACGTTTCTCAGTTTAACGGGTTTTAAATTGGCAACGACAATGAGCCGTTTGCCTACTAATTCGGCGGGTAGATACGATTCTGCGATGCCTGATACCACTTGACGGATTCTTTCACCGGTATTGATTTGTAAAACCAATAACTTTGAAGCGTTGGGATGTTTTTCACAACTGACCACCAGACCGACTTTAAGATCAATCGGTTCAAACTGATCAATCCCGATTTCGGCTTTTTGTGTCATTTCAACGACTTTTGGTTTTGCCGGATTCATCAACGTCTTAATATATTCCACTTCTTTTTCCGTTTCAAGCCGTGGGAACAAATGTCCCACCGTTTTCGCAACGTGATAGGTCGTCTTTTCACCGCCATGGCCTTGATCCATGGATTGTAAGGATTCTTCAACGCCTAATGCATCAAATATTACGGCACAAGATTCAATTAAGAACGGACGGTACATAATGGTAATAATCCGGATGGATTCTAGCAAATGGAACATTGCGGATTCTAAAACGGGTTTTAATGCAACGTCCTTCGCCAAATTCCAAGGGGATGTTTCATCAATCAATTTGTTGGTTCTCGCCACCAAACGCGAAACTTCTTGTAAGGCGTTGGAGACTTTAAATTCATTCATTGCCGCATGGTAATTCTTATAAACTTCGATGGATAAATCTTCCAATTCCTTTTCGAATTTACGATATTCATGGGTATGGCACGTATCTTCTACGGTGCCATCAAAGTATTTATTCACCATCGCAACCGTACGGCTAACGAGGTTTCCAAGATCATTGACTAAGTCGTTGTTAATCCGCTGTACGAAATCTTCTGGAGTAAAAACGCCATCATTACCGAAAGGCATTTCTCTCACGATGTAATAGCGGAAGGCATCAAGTCCGTAACGCGATACCAAGTGTTCTGGATAAACCACGTTGCCTTTTGATTTTGACATTTTGCCATCTTTCATCATGTACCAACCATGCGCAAACAACCGGAATTTAATCGGGATATTGAGGGCCATTAACATAATGGGCCAATAGACCGCATGGAATCTTAAAATGTCTTTACCAACCACGTGGACCACTTCATCGCCGTTCAACCAATATTTTTGATATAGTGAATCATTGTTTGAACCATAGCCAAGCGCGGTGATGTAATTGCTTAACGCATCAATCCAAACATAGATGACATGTTTGGGATTGCTTTTAACTTTAATACCCCAATCAAAGGCGGTTCTGGAAACGGATAAATCGTTTAATCCCGATTTAACAAACGCCACAACTTCATTTTTACGGGTTTCTGGGGTAATAAAATCGGGGTTTTGATCGATGAATGAGAGCAAACGGTCCGCATATTTTGATAACCGTAAGAAATAGGTTTCTTCTTGTAAAATCGTGGTCTCACGGCCGCAATCCGGACAATGATTGCCATCGACCAATTGCGTTGGCGTGAAATACGCTTCGCATGAAACGCAGTAATTACCGGAATAAGAACCTAGATAAATATCATCTTGTTTTAGCAATTGTTCAAAAATATCCGCAACGACCACTTCATGACGTTTTTCGGTTGTCCGAATAAAATCGTCATTACCTACTGCTAAAAGCTTCCATAAATCTTGGGCTAAACCGGCAATATAATCCACATGGGCTTGCGGCGTTTTGCCAGCCGCTTCTGCGGCTTGTTGAATTTTTAAACCATGTTCATCGGTCCCAGTCAAAAAACGGGTATCGAAACCCTGTAGTTTTTTATAGCGGGTCAACGAATCACATAGGCAGGTGGTATAAGCGCTGCCGATGTGAAACTTTCCGCTTGGATAATAAATGGGTGTGGTAACGTAAAATGTCTTTGGCATGTTTTCCCTCTATTCGAACGCCCGAAACAAGATTCTTTCCTTGATTTGTTGGGCCTTTTCTTTTCCTTCGATTGCTTGAATGATTTCAAGTGCAAATTCCGTTGTCGCTCCGGCAGCGGCACCGGTAATGATATGCCCGCTGGTTACAGCGGCTTTTTTTAGTTTGATGCCGTTTGGCATGAATTCTTCCGTGGTTGGGAAACTGGTATATTCGACGTTGTCAAGCAGCCCTAATACGCCTAAAACCGTAGGGCCGGCACAAATGGCGAATAACCACTTCTTAGCGTCTGCGAACTGTTTAACAAGCGATAAAACGACGTTGTTTTCCCTTAGTTCTCTGGCTTGTTTACCTCCAGGAATAAAAAGAGCATCATAGTCTTCTACCCGAACATCTTTAAGCATGATATCGGTGGTGACTTTTGTCCCATAATACCCTGTTTGTGTTGTTTGATTATAGACGCTTACAAAGTCGACTTTCATCCCGCTACGTCTTAATATAGCGGTCGTTCCCAAGGCTTCGATGTCTTCAAATCCATCGGCCAATAAACATATTATTTTCATCGTGATCGCTCCTTGTATCATACGATATTATAACATTAAATAGTTAAGAAGCGTGTTGATTTTGCAGATATTCCTTATAAACAACGCTCTTCGTAATCCCACGTTCCTGCGCAACTTTCTTCATCGCATCCGATTTGGATAATCCCTCATTGATTAAGACGTTGACTCGGTCAACGATGGAATCTTCGGATGCCGGTAAAGTCGTTTCATTATACCCTTCGACAATAATGACCATTTCGCCCAACATCACTTCTAAATCTTTTAATTCTGATAAGGGTCCACGAATCATTTCTTCAAATTTTTTGGTGATTTCTCTGGCGATACAAGCTTGCCTGTTGCCTAAGACGCGGTATAAATCGCCTAAGGTATCATTCAATCGATGCGGGGCTTCATAAAAGACCAACGTTTCCGTTCGTGTTTTTAATACTTCTAATTCTTTTACTCTTTTTCCTGATTTCGCATTTAAGAACCCATAAAAAACAAAGGGATAGGGTTTGATGCCGGACATGGCTAATCCGGTCATGCCCGCATTCGCTCCCGGCAAACTGACCACGTTGAACCCTGCTTCAATCGCTGCTTTCGCAATTTCAAAGCCAGGATCGCTCATGAGCGGCATACCGGCATCAGAAATTAACCCCACCGTTTGACCGGCTTTTAAAAGGTCTAAGATGACCTCGGTTTGGGTATTCTTGTTATGATCATGATAACTTCTTAATGGTTTGGTAATGTTGTGATATCGTAATAGTTTCGAAGATACCCGGGTATCTTCCGCAAACAGATGATCAACGCTTTTTAACGTCGAAACCGCTCGAAAAGTAATATCTTCCATATTGCCAATGGGGGTCGATATCAAATAAAGGGTGGGTTGATTGTTATTGTAATTCGAATGACGTTCCATGGCTAATCACGCTTTCCAAAGCGAAAGATCTTTAAGACCGCATCGGTGTAAGTTCCGTCGGCTTGATAAACATATAGCGGTTCTAATAATTTGAGACTGCCCGGTGAACCATTGTTCTTCGCTTCGATTAATATAGCGTTAGCCGGTTTTCCTGGTTTGGGATAAACAAATCGCAAGCGTTTGATTGAAAAAGCATGTTCATGAAGCATCACAATGATTTCTTCAAGTCGGTCGGCCCGGTGAACAAGATTTAGTTCACCATTGTTCTTGAGCATCCGTTTGGCTTGAATTAAGATATCTTCGAAGGTAATGAGTACTTCGTGCCTTGCATGGGTCAGATAATCGCTTTTATTGATGTTACTATCTGGCCCCACTTTAAAGAACGGGGGATTGCACGTGACAATATCAAATGATGAAGGCGTATACAACTGGTGAAGTTCTTTAATATCGCCTTGAATGATGTCGATTTGATGGGTAAGTCCATTCAACTCGACACTACGTTTTGCTAAATCGGCCACATCCGGTTGGATTTCAATCCCTAAAATCGGTTGATCGGTTTTGAGTGATAAAAAGAGCGGAATCGGCGCATTGCCGGTTCCGAAGTCAATAATACGATTGGTTTTGGTATAAATATTCACAAAATCCGCTAATAAAATCGAGTCAAGCGAAAAAGCGAACATTTCTGGTCGTTGAATGATCTTTATCCCTGTATATCCGAGCAGATCATGGACAACTTCGCTCATGAGTTCACTTCCCGTTTTTATCCCTCTAAGTCTTTAAGGTCCTTGTCGTTTCCGCCAAGATCCTCTTCGGATGCGATGTGTTTAAATTCGAGTTCTTTGACCCCAAAGAGTTTGTGATTACCGCCACCAAAGTCAATTTTAACCGTTTGTGATAAGTAGTTTAGTTGCATAACACGACCTTTACCTTCAGGGGTGTTTACAATGGAATCTAGTTTTGGCATCGATTTACGGTACTCTTTGTAATTGGCATCTTCATAGTTGATGCAGCAAAGTAATTTCCCGCATAAACCAGAAATGTTGGTTGGGTTCAAAGAAAGATTTTGGTTTTTAGCCATTTTGATTGATACGGTTTCAAAATCGCCTAAAAACGTCGTGCAACAAGTTAATAACCCGCAGGGTCCAATGCCACCTAAAACCTTGGCGCCATCACGAGTTCCTACTTGTCTTAATTCAATGCGAATCCGGAATTGATTCGCAAGATCTTTTACCAAGTCGCGGAAATCAACGCGACCATCGGCGTTGAAATAAATGATTAATTTTTGACGATCTAAGGTATATTCACAATTCAGTAACTTCATTTCCAAATTGTTTTTACGAATCAACGTGGCACATTTTTGCATGACGTCGGGTTGTTCGGCTAAGTTTTGTTCGTGATCCGAAATGTCTCTTTCTGTTGCGATTCGAAGCACCGGTTTTAAGGCAGACACCAGTTCTGATGAATCCACGAATTTGGGATTTTCGGCTGCGATTCCCATTTCGAGACCACGAACGGTTTCGACGACCAAATGGTCGCCTTGTTTAATATCGAAGCCATTGGTATCAAAATAGTATTTTTTTCCAAGTTTTGCGAACTTGATGGGGATAACTTTATGTTCCACGGTAGAATCCTCTTTCCAGCTGGGCGATTAAAAGATCAAACGCCAATGCATAGTTGATATTGTAACGGAGTTTTGCTTTAAGTGCTAGCATTTTCTCTAGCATTGATTGAATCGTATTTTGTGAAGTGGATTTTGATAACGTTTCAATCTGTTGTCGTTCGGTTTTATAAACAAGTTGATCAAAATGATATAGTTTGGCATTAAGAATATCTTTTTGATATAAAATGACGAGCATTAAGAAATAATCCATCGTTGCCACGTTGGTTAAAACACGGTCGGCGGTTTCCTTAAAGCGAAGCGTCATAGAAGCCTCTTTTTTGCCTGCGATTTTATAGAGTTCCACAACCAACTCTAAAATCCCCATCAATTCCTTTGAATCTGCGATTTTTTGGGCTTCTTCAAGATTGTTGGTGTATTCAGGGATGACATTCGCCGCCAACTCATTGACTTTTAGTGCCATTAACCCTTCTTTAATGACCGAACGGTCAATCGGTTTAAAATGAATGGGTTGAGCACGCGAAACAATGGTCTTTAATAAGGCGTTAGAATTGGTGGTTAAGAGAATTGCGTATATATCTGCCAAAGGTTCTTCCATTTGTTTGAGAAGCGTATTGCTGGCATCTTGATTCATCCGCTCCGCTTCATCAATGATGTAAATTCTGGGACCTTTTTCCACCGACATCCGCGCAAATTCCACGATTAAACTCTTGATTTGTTCCTTCTTGATTTGTTCCCCATCCGCTTTAACCAAAAACACATTGGGGTGAGTTCCGTGTTGAATGCGGATGCAGTTTTGACAAACCCCACACGGTTCGTCATCAGCTTGAGGATTTAAACACAATATGCGCTGTGCCAATAAATAAGCCGTTGAGAGTTTGTGCGTTCCCATGGGCCCTTCAAATATATAGGCATGACTTAAACGATTTCCAGTGATGCCGTTTTTTAGGATTCTCGCTGCTTGTGGTTGAAAGGTTTCAAGTGTTTTGAAACGGGAAATCTCATTCATCGTTTCAACTCCCGAGATTTCAAAAATCCTTCGATGAGGGATATTGCATTGCTGCTAACATGGGCGATGGTATCATCGCCGTTGATGGCTTTCATTCTTCCGGGAAACTTCTTGAGCAGGGTTTGATAACCATGATACGTCATATCATGGAATGAACGCGTCTCAAGGTCAAGGCGATTGACTTCGCGATTTTGATTATTAAACACCCTTGCCAAAGCGATTTCGGGTAAAACATCGACCAAAATGGTTAATTCCGGCAAGAAGTTTTCAATGGCGAACGCATTGATACTCCACACTTCATCGATGCCTAAATTCCTTGCTATGCCTTGGTAAACCAAAGAACTGTCGACGTAACGATCACAAAGGACCAGCATTCCAGCTTCGAGCGCTGGTTTTATCTTTTCAATAAGGTGCTGTCTTCTAGAAGCGGCGAACAATAGCGCCTCGGTGCGAGGATCCATTTCCGGATACTCTTTACCAAGCAGAATGTCCCGTATTTTTTCAGAAATACGAATACCACCCGGTTCGCGGGTGACCAAAACATCATATCCCTTATTTTTAAAATGTTTTTCGACTTCCTTAATGACCGATGTTTTTCCTGAACCATCGGTTCCTTCGAATGTAATAAAATAACCCTTCATCGTCAACACCTGCTTTACTTATTCTATTATCTCATAAAACCGACCATTTTTGAATCAAAAATATTTTATATATTGGGGCGTTATGTTACAATATACAAGAGGATACGGTGAAGATATGCAAATTGACATCAACAACCTTTGCTTCGCATACACCCATAAATTGGTTATAAACAATCTCTCATTGTCGCTCAATAGTGGCGACTTTTTGGTTATTCGCGGTAAAAACGGATCTGGAAAATCAACCCTTATAAAATGTTTATTAGGATTGAATCCAGTGAAGGGTGGGATGATTTTCTTTGATCATGAAGATATTGTGACCTTCAAAAAATGGACGACTATTGGCTACGTTCCGCAAAAATTTGAAGATTTCAATTACGAATATCCCATCACGGTCAAAGAGTTTTTGACGGTATCAAAACTTCGTAGAACCCATGATAATTTCGTCTTAAAATTACTCGATAAAATGGGGATTCTGGAATTACAAAACGAAAACATTAACAGCCTGTCCGGCGGTCAACTCCAAAGAGTTTTTATCGTTAGGGCGATGTTAAACAATCCAAAACTCTTAATTCTCGATGAACCTACCGCTTCAATTGATAAGAAAAACGTTCTTTACTTCCGCGAGACCGTGAATACACTTCACGCTGAAGGTGTCACGATTATCTTAATCAGTCACGATGATTCATTGGTTAATCTCAATTATTCCCATGTTCTTTCCATGAGTTCTGACTTCTCATTCGCCTTCCAGGCTCGTAAGAATGCCGAACTGACACCGGGGGTGAATGAGTGATGTTTCTATCGTTCTTTACCGACTTGTTTAATCAAGATTTCATGCTTAGAGCGTTAATCGCCGGGATTCTTCTTGGAGTTATCGCTCCACTCATTGGCTCCATCGTTGTGATTCGCCGGTTAACCTTTATCGCGGATACACTGGGCCACTTCTCCTTAGTTGGTATTTCCATTAGTTTCTTCTTAACGTACTCCTATGGATGGACCATCTTCTCTGATCGTCCGCAATACCTCGCCATTGTATTTTCAATCATCGGTGGATTATTGATTGAACTTTTCCGAAGATACTATAAAAATTACAAAGAAATTGCGATGGCCATCGTTATTAGCCTTGGCGCAGCCGCTTCTGCCATCTTCTTCTCGTTATCGAAAAGAACTGGTTCTTTGTATAATTATCTGTTTGGTTCGATTCTAACCGTAACTGATTATTATGTCGTCTTAATTGCGATAACCGCCGCCATCGTCTTTATCTTATTTGCTCTATTTGGAAGACAAATCATCTCTGTTAGTTTCGAAGAAGGAAATGCTAAGTTCTTTGGGATTAACTTGGGATTATTCCAGTTAATCTTTATCATTGTCTTATCGATTGTCGTCTCGATTCTTTTGGAATCGGTAGGTGTTTTATTAAGTTCAGCGATGATGATTATCCCAATCGCGGCTTCAATGAAAATTGGTTGGAGTTATCGATCAACAACCATTATTGCGATTCTATTTTCTGAATTTTCCGTTTTCTTAGGACTCTGGATGGCCTATTCCTTCAATATTCCTTCGGGAGCTGCCATTGTTTCGGTCAACATCATTATCTTAATCATCGTTTCGATTATAAAACGCATCATCTTACATAGAACTCTTAAAAACGCTCCTCAACTTGCGGTTGCGGACAACAAAGAATCTCTATAATCAAATAAAAGAATCCGATTGGCAATTCTGCCATTCGGATTTTTTGAACCTATAAAACAGAAAGTTATAAACAAAATTGAGAGAAAAGTTATTCATCGTATGTGTTTCATTGTTTAAATATTATGCGGAATCAAACGCTCCCAAATATCACTGTGTTTTTCGAAATTTTTGTTTGGATTGGCGGTATGTCCTTTCATAATCTATTCACATGATCTCTTAGAACTTAGGAATAATTTCCATACCAATCCACAATACGCATTCCAATTAATGTGATTATTTCATACCATTTAATATTACTGTTTTATTCCGGTTA
Source organism: uncultured Caryophanales bacterium (assembly GCA_942493185.1). Classification (GTDB taxonomy): domain Bacteria; phylum Bacillota_I; class Bacilli_A; order Izemoplasmatales; family Hujiaoplasmataceae; genus UBA5603. The sequence goes on along the minus strand of OW818673.1, from coordinate 1,969,705 downwards.
TTAATGTATATTCGTTTTCTATTTCAAATAATTGACCCGTAAAAAATCCAAAATATCTAGAATTTGGAAAACCTAATTATTAAAGAATATCCAGTCTTGTTGCGTTCAAGAAATATCTTTATCTATATAAATCTTATTTAAAAAGTTGACCGGCATTATGTGCCGATCAACTCTCTTAAATTAATATTGAATTCGTACGAGATACAGTCCACTGGCAGGTGCCATGTGATTCGTATGTACACGGTTCTTTTCTTGAATCACTTGAGTAACATCACAATCTAGCTTCCCGGTTGCGATATTCACCAAGAGCGACATCATGATGCGAATCATGTTATGCAAAAACCCATTGCCGATAAAAGTGATATAGAGTCGGTTGTCTTTCAACTCCATCTTCGTTTCATAAATGGTTCTTACCTTGGTCGCTTTCTCACCTTTACAGAAACTGGTGAAGTCATGAGTCCCTTCAAATTTCTTAAGCTCTTTCGCAAATAAATCAAGGTCTAATGGATGGGGTAAAGTCCACTCGTATTTCCGGGTAAACGGCGAGTATTCGCCTAAATTCAATACATATCGATACTCTTTAAAAGCCACATCGTAACGGGAATGAAACAGTTGCGATACGGCTTTTACTTCTAATATGCGGACATCCTCTGGTAACAAGTTATTTAATATTAATTTCCATTTATCATCGGTAATATCAAGGGGGGTATCAAAGTGAACCACTTGACCATACGCATGAACACCGGAGTCGGTTCTTGATGCACCGTTGATGGTAGTTCTGATCCCATTGATGGTCGAAACCGCAATTTCTAGTTCGCTTTGAACAGAACGCAATTCCGATTGCCTTTGAAAACCGCTAAACTCCGTTCCATCATACGCAATCAATAAACGAATCCGTTTGAAAGCGGGATCAGGGGTTCTAAAAACCAATTTAACAATCAGGTCATTCTTAAAGGATATCTTGATGATATCCAAATCTTCATTACTGGCGATGATGGAAATACTGTCCAAATCATCCACAATATGAAAACCTATAAATAATCTAGGATTGCTTATTAGGGCGGGGATAACGTTGTACTTATCAAAAACATTGGGTCCAATTGCGGGTTTTAAAGCAACGTCACGGGATAATACGGCATCGTATTCACCTTTTAATAACCCTGCGATTAATTCGTTACGATTCATAGAACTCTTACCACAATCGATCCCGCCAAAATAGATAGCGTCACGAAAGCCGTTAATAGATCAAGCCCACCAAAGTGGAGGTCATGAATTCTTGTACGTAATCTACCTGGCACAAAGTTCCGCGATTCCATCGCATCGGCGAGGTCTTCACTTCGTTTAAAAGCGATGATAAACATGGGCACAAGCAATGAAATAATTTGTTTGATTTTATCCTTAAGTTTCCCTTCGGCGAAATCGGCGCCTCTGCTTGCTTGGGCGAGCATAATCTTATTGGCCTCATCTAAGATGGTGGGAATGTATCTTAAACTAATCGAGATAATCAAAGAAAACTCTTCTGAGTTGATGCCAATCCATTTCAAAGGACGCATCAACTTTTCAATGCCTTGGGTTAAATCAGTGGGTTTTGTCGTTAAAGTTAGAACGGTTGATAATGTGATGATAATTAATAAGCGAATCACCACAAAAACGCTCATCTCAACACCTTTTTGATAAACGCTGAACTGGAAGGTGGTCCATATATTCCCATAGGCCAAATCGCGAAATACAAAGAATAAACCCACGACATAGGCAAAGAATAATAAGAACTTGAATTTTTTATAATGGGCTAAGAAACGCCAAATAATCGTTAATACAACTGCACCCAAAATGGATACAAGCGAGAATGACATGGTTTCATCCAACCAGAGATCTCCGCCTTTGTTAAAGAATATTTGGAAGACAAAGGTGAAAACCAACAAGACAAACAATGGTTTTAAGCCTTTAAGTACTCTTCTAACCGAAATGTTTCCCACAATTAAAATCAATAAGGCAACACCTGTCGCGATTAAGAGTTGCGGAATGGTTTGAAGTAAAAAAACCGCAACCATTAAAATTAAAACAGAGATAATTTTGGTCCGTGGATCTAATCGATATAAGAATCCGGTTCCGGGAACATATTGGCCAATGATGATATTTTTCATGGTTTCATCACCTGCCGAATCGCCAGGGTTGCTTCATGAATGGTTTTTTGATAGACATCAATGTTTTGATTAAAACGTTGATTGATGCCCTGTAAGACCCGAATGGTCGTGGGATAATCCAAATGAAAATCTCTTAATTCCGGTAGCCGGAACAAGGCATCCGGTGTGCCATCAAAAACCAGACGTCCGGTATTCAGTACCAACACTCTAGAGGCATATTCATACACCAAATCCATGTCATGCGTAATCAAAATAATCGATTTATGGGTTTCTTTTTGAATCGATTGAAAGAGTTCCATCAACTGACGTTTTCCTCTAGGATCTAAACCGGAGGTGGGTTCGTCTAAAACTAAGATATCGGGATTTAAAGCTAAAATTCCGGCAATCGAAACGCGCTTCTTTTCACCGCCCGATAAATTAAACGGATTACGATGTAAATAGGCATCACTTAAACCGACCAAATGCAACGCTTTTGCGGCGAGAGCTTTGGCTTCTTCTTCGGGGATATGAAAGTTTAAAGGACCGAACATCACATCTTTTTCTACGGTTTCTTCAAAGAGTTGATATTCAGGAAATTGAAAGACCAATCCGACTTTTTGACGGATGTCATTGTATTTTATTTTACGGTCACGTTTCGCTGAAACGACTTTGCCAAAGATTTCAACGGTTCCCGAAGTCGGGAATACCAGCGCATTCATGTGTTGTGCCAGAGTCGACTTTCCAGATCCGGTTTGACCCACCAAAGCGATGAATTCATCTTTAGGCGCAATGGTTAAGGAGATGTCTTTAATCGCCTCATAATAACCCTTTTGCATGCCGGTGTATGAGAAATTTACTTCTTTAAACTGAATTCCCATAAGTACCTCTCAAGCTCAGGATTTACACTGTTTTGAGCCTTCAAATCGTAATAGATACGCATCGCCGTCGGTAGCTCTAAATACGCTTCAGTAAACCATTCGGGATGTTGTAACATGGTGGGGATATCGCCATCTTGGTAGATTTCGCCGGCTTTTAGGATAATCATTCTATCTGCGAATAAGGCCTCTTCAATGTCGTGCGTAATCATGATAATGGTGAGTCCTTCACGGTGTAATTCTTTGATATAATCCATCAGTTCCTGACGAGATCCGGGGTCTAACATCGAAGTCGCTTCATCAAAAATAATGATATCGGTTTGCATCGCTAAAATGCCGGCGATGGCAATTCGTTGTTTTTGTCCGCCTGATAGTTGTGAAGGTTCTTTATCAAGAAATTGTTCCATACCCACTTTTTGAGCATAGAAATCAATCTTTTTTAACATTTCATCGGCTGGTACTTGTAAATTTTCCATACCAAAAGCAATGTCATCCCGCACTGTCACACCCACGAATTGGTTGTCGGGATTTTGGAAAACAATCCCGATTTTTTTACGGATGTCATAAGCGGTTTCGCCTGATAATAATTTACCTTCAACGGTAATGGTTCCTTGGGAAGGTTCAAGTAACCCCACTATTAATTTTGCGAGCGTTGATTTTCCGCTGCCGTTATGACCCAGCACCGCTATCCATTCACCTTTGGAGATGGATAAATGAATGTCTTTTAAAATCATGCGTTTTGCGGAGTATTGGAAGTTTAAATGTTCGATGTCAAGATAGCCCATGTTATCACCTCATGCGTAATTATTATATCAAAATACCCGCCAAAAAGCGAGATTAATCATAAAGGGTCCTATAAAACAAAAAACCGTGCCGAGGCACGGAAGTTTGTAACTGGATTAAACGAGTTCGATGATTGCCATCGGGCAGCTGTCGCCTAAGCGATAGCCGACTTTATAGATCCGAGTATAGCCGCCATTGCGGGTTGCATATTTCGGTCCGATTTCCTTGAACAGTTTTTGTAAAGCGGTCTCGTCGTTAATTGATAATTCTCTGACGGTTTGACCAGCTAGGCGTCTTGAGTGCAAGTCACCTTTCTTGGCGAACGTGATCAATTTTTCGACGGTGCGTCTGATTTCCTTCGCTTTAACGACGGACGTTTCAATGCGGCCGTGTAAAATCAATTGCGTAGCGAGATCGCGAATAAGTGCGGTTCTGTTGTCACTGCGACGATTTAATTTAGAATATCCTCTTGCCATGATTTACCTCCTACCCCTAGTGTTTCGCCAAGCTTAAACCGAGTTCTTCAAGCTTCTGCTTCACTTCTTTTAGTGATTTTTTACCTAAGTTTCTGACTTTCATCATGTCTTCCTCGGTTTTTTCAATCAACTCGCCGAGTGTATGAATGCCAGCACGTTTTAGACAGTTGTAACTTCTGACCGACAAATCGAGATCCTCGATTGGTTTTTCAAGATTGCGGGTCGATTCTTCGTTTTTACGTTCGATCATGAAGTCTTCAGCCATTGCCTTGTTGGACAGTTCAACAACCGAATAGAGATGATCAATCAACATTTTTGCAGCCATGCCAATGGCTTCTTTGGGACCGATGGAACCATTGGTCCAAACTTCCATTGAGAGCTTGTCATAATCAGCCGAATCATCAACACGGGTTTTGTCAACGGTGTAGTTGGCCTTGACAACCGGTGTGTAGATGGAATCGACGGGAATGACGCCAACCATGTTTTCATATTGGGCATTTTTGGTCGCATTGACATAGCCATTGCCTTTACGAGCGAACATTACCATACGGAAACGTTTGCCTTTATTGACATGACAAATGTAATGGTCGGGATTGACAATGTGAACTTCATCGTCAGCGATAATATCGCCGGCTGTGACGTCACATGGTCCATCAACGATGACTTCAAGCCGTTTTTCAACGTTTGGATTCGTCGATTCGATGGTTAAAACGACACCTTTAAGATTCAAAACGATTGCGGTAACGTCTTCAACGACGTTTTCGATGGCGCAAAATTCATGTTCGACGCCGTCGATTTGTGTATTGATGATAGCCGCACCTGGCAATGAAGACAATAAAACTCGTCTTAATGAATTACCAATCGTAATGCCGAAACCACGATCAAGCGGCGTTACGATGAAGCGTCCGTAGTTCTCGTTGATTTCTTCAGTAATGGTCTTCGGTTTTTCGAATTTCAAGTCCTTCATAATGTTTATCTCCTACCCGCGTGGTCGTTTAGGTGGACGACATCCATTGTGGGGAACCGGTGTGACGTCTTTAATTGCCGTGATTTCAAGGCCTGCAACTTGCAAGCTTCTGATAGCGGCTTCACGTCCGGGGCCAGGGCCTTTGACGGATACTTCAACCCTTTGAACACCATTTTCCATCGCTGCTTTTGCACAAGCTTCACTGGCAAGACCTGCGGCGAATGGCGTCGATTTACGACTGCCCTTATAACCGATGGCTCCCGATGAAGACCAAGCAATTGCATTGCCGGCTGGATCAGTGATTGTGATGATGGTATTATTGAAAGTCGAATGAATATGTGCTACTCCAGAAGGAATATTTTTTTTCAAGCGACGTTTTTTATTAACGACTTTACCTGCCATTTTCTATATCCTCCTATTTCTTCTTATTCGCAACAGTTTTTCTCGGACCTTTACGAGTACGAGCATTGTTACGTGTGTTTTGACCGCGGACCGGTAGGCCTTTGCGGTGACGAATTCCGCGATATGAGCCGATTTCAATTAAACGTTTGATGTTTAATGAAACTTCACGGCGGAGATCGCCTTCTACTTTGTATTTAGCTACTTCAACACGAATACGTGATAATTCGTCTTCGGTCAAATCTTTGACGCGTTTTTCTTCGGAAACGTTGGCGGCGGCCAAAACTTTTTCGGACAAAGTTCTGCCGATACCATAAATGTACGTTAGCGAAATAACGACGCGTTTTTCTCTAGGAATATCTACTCCTGCAATACGTGCCATCGTTTACCTCCTATTTCCCTTGTCTTTGTTTATGCTTTGGATTTTCACAAATAACCATGACATTACCATGGCGTTTGATGATTTTACATTTATCACAGATTTTTTTTACAGATGGTCTAATTTTCATACCATTTACCTCCCTGTAGGTTTTCGGTTACATTCTATTTTATTTAGTTAATTCGGTAAGTGATGCGTCCACGTGTTAAATCATAGGTTGAAAGTTCAACCTTAACTTTATCACCTGGTAAAATGCGTATGTAGTGCATACGGATTTTACCAGAAACGTGTCCAATAATCCGATGTCCGATTTCCAACTCGATAATGAATTGGGCGTTAGGAAGAACTTCCACAACAGTACCCATCATTTCGATTACATCATCTTTTTTTGCCATCGAATCTCTCCTTTAAATCTTTGTGAGAATCTCATAACCTTCGGCGGTTACGAGAATCGTGTGTTCATAATGAGCGCTTAAGCTTCCATCTTGAGTAAGGGTCGTCCAGCCGTCTGCGAGCACTTTAACTTCTTTTCTTCCTGCATTAATCATGGGTTCTATCGCCATGGTCATGCCGGGGCGAAGCGTGATGCCGCGGCCTGGGAGACCGAAATTGGGGATTTGTGGATCTTCGTGCATGACTTTGCCGATACCATGACCAACAAATTCACGAACCACGGAACAACCTTGCGCTTCGGCATACGTTTGAATGGCATGCGAAATGTCAGACAGGCGTGCACCGGCTTTAATCATCATCAACCCAGTAAAAAGACTTTCTTCCGTTACGTTCATCAAATGTTTGGCCGCATCGGACATTTCACCACACCCATAGGTCCAGGCACTATCGCCGTGATAACCTCTGTGAATGGCGCCAATATCGACGGAAACCAAATCTCCCGATTTCAGGATTTGTGATTTTGTCGGAATACCGTGAACGACACAGTCGTTGACGGAAATGCATGAGCTGGCGGGGAATCCATTGTAATTCTTGAATGACGGTATCGCTCCGTACGATTTAATCGTTCGGTCGACGATTTGGTCAAGTTCATAAGTCGAGATTCCCGGCTTAATGTGCTTGGCAACTTCCGCATGGGCAAGCGCGACGATTCTCCCCGCTTCCCTCATTAGTTCAATTTCTCTTTCAGACTTAATGGTGACCATTGATTTCACCTAGTTTTTTAACGATGTCGGCGAAAACCGCATCAGCGCTTTTTCCACCATCTAAAGTAACCAATAGATTTTTGCGGTGGTAATAGTCCAACAAAGGTTTTGTCTTTTCGTTATAAATTCGAAGTCGATTTAACACCGACTCCTCTAAATCATCAGCCCGTTGAATGAGTGAAGCGCCACAAGTGTCGCATACGCCCATTGTTTTTGGCGGGTGGTTTTTGATGTGGTACGTGGCGTTGCACTGTGGGCATACGCGGCGTCCAGCCATCCGTTCAAGCAATAGCACATCATCAACATCGACATTAACGACCGCTGTGAGTGGCATTTCGAACGTTTCAAGCATTTTATCAAGTGCGATCGCTTGGGCTTTTGTGCGAGGATACCCGTCCAACATGAACCCGTAAGGGAACTTGGTGGTCGCCAGTACATTTTTAACAATGCTGTTCGTCAAATCGTCTGGCACCAATTCGCCCTGGGAAATATACTTATTCGCTTCAATCCCGATTGGCGAACCAATCTTGATTTCTTGACGATAGATATTCCCAGTCGAAACGTGCGTCAGCTGATAATGACGTAGCAATTTTTCCGATAGCGTGCCTTTGCCCGCTCCGGGTTTGCCCATGATCAGCAAATTCATGATGTCGAGTTATTCTTTCATGAAACCCGCATACGTTTTTTCTTGCGTATCGGTCTCAATCTGTTTTGCCGTTTCCAAAGCAACACCGACGATAATCAATAAGGAGGTTCCGCCGATTTGAGCGTAGGAATGACCTAAGACCATGGAGGTGACGATTGGTAGAGCAGCAATCAGGACTAAATAGAGCGCGCCCATGATGGTAACTCTGAATAACGTTTTCGTGATGTAAGTTTCGGTTTCAATCCCTGGTCTAACGCCGGGAATATAAGCATTTTGTTTTTGCAAATTTTCGGCGATTTCTTCGGGTTTAACCAAAATGAAGGAGTAAAAGAAGGTGAAGACAAAGACTAATAGGATGTATAGCGCGAAGCCGATCGGTTGATCATACGCGAAAATCTGTCCAATCCAGTTTTGTGCAGACACTGCAGCGTTTGAAGTTCCCCATCCAATATAAGCAAAAATCGTAGAGGGCAAGCTGAGCAGAATCGAAGCAAAGATAACTGGGATAACGTTAGCGGTGTTTAGTTTGATTGGCAAGTTCGAATCGGATTTACCGGAGAACTTCGAACCGGCTGGGCGGTTCGCATATTGAATCGGAATTTTGCGGGTCGCTGCTTGCATGTAAGTAATACCGACCAAAACCAAAACAAACATTAACATACTGACGCCGAACAGAACATATCCATTCCAAGCGCCTTGTCCGGAGTAAACGGCATCCAACACTTCATTGGGGTCCGCAATATAATATTGGATCAATGAGGCGATGGTTCCGGGGAAGGAAATAATAATACCACCGACGATTAACATCGATGAACCATTGCCAATTCCGTGCAATGTGATTTGGTCGGCTAACCAAATCATGAAGGCTGTACCAGCCGTCAACACGATGGCAATGTAGATATAAACGAAGAACCACAGATTGCGTCCTCCCTCAGTGGCCCAGTCCGCAACACCAAATTGGAACAAAGAAGCTTGTTGCGTATGGAACGCAAAGGTCATAGCCAGTGCTTGCACGAATGCAAGACCGATGGCGATATAACGGGTCAATCTGCTTGTTTTTTGACGTCCGACTTCACCCTCTTCGCTCCATTCTTTTAATGCAGGGATAATATCCATTTGCAATAATTGAATGACGATCGAAGCGGTGATGTAAGGGCTAATACCAAGTGCAATAATCGAATAATTACGGAGTGCGTCACCACTAATAGAGTTGACGATTCCGAGAAAACCGCTGTTATCGAACAGTCCTGCAAGTGCAGAAGAGTCGATGAGTGGCATGGTGACGTAGGTTAACAGTTTGAAAACTAGAAAGGCCAATAAAGTGAAACCAATCCGCTTAAGGATATCTTTATTTTTGAATACTCTCTTTAAAGTCTCCATGGTTAAATCTCCTCAGTCGTTCCACCAGCAGCTTCAATTATCGATTTCGCTGACGAAGAAAATTTATGTGCCTGAATCGTAAGTTTAACGTTTAGTGAGCCTTTGCCCAAAACCTTTATTCCGTTTCCAACACTATTGACTTTCCCGTCTTTTAGCAATAACTCGGGGGTAATGACGGTGCCTTCGGCATAGGTGTTCAAATCGCCTACGTTGATGATGGAATACTCAACGCGAGTGTAATTGGTAAAACCGCGTTTTGGAAGACGTTTGAAGAGCGGTGTTTGTCCGCCTTCAAAACCTAGTCTAACTCCGCCGCCGGTACGAGCGTTTTGGCCTCTCATACCTTTACCTGCGGAACGACCGGTTCCACTGCTGGTTCCTCTGCCGAGGCGTTTCTTGTAATGAGTGGCGCCTTCGACTGGTTGCAATGCTTGTAATTTCATGTTAAGGCCTCCTACTTTACTTCTTCGACTTTGACCAAGTGAGCGATCGTTTTGATCATCCCGCGAATAGCATCGTTGTCTTCTTGAACGACAGTCGAGCTAATCTTTGTGGTCAAACCCAAGGCTTTAATGGTTAAAATCTGATTCGGTTTATGACCGATGGGGCTTTTGACTAATGTCACTTGTAATCTTGCCATTATTTCAAAACCTCCTCGGTGGTTTTACCGCGGTTTTGTGCGATGGTTTCTAAGTTACGCATTGAAAGTAAGCCGGCCATTGTCGCTCTAACCATGTTAATGGAAGAGTTGGAACCAAGGGATTTACTTAATACGTCTTGAATACCAGCGAGTTCTAATACGGCACGAACGGGGCCGCCGGCGATAATGCCGGTACCTTCAACTGCTGGACGAATAAATACTTTCGCAGCGCCGAAATGACCAAGTGCGGTATGAGGAACGGTTGTGCCGTTCATTGGAACTTTTACAATGTTCTTCTTGGCATCTTCGATGCCTTTCTTAATGGCATCGGGAACTTCACTGGCTTTGCCAAGTCCGAATCCAACGTTACCATTGTGGTCGCCGACTACAACGAGGGCTTGGAAGCTGAAACGTCTACCACCTTTAACAACCTTGGTAACACGTCCAATCGACACAACTTTCTCATCATAGAGCTTTTCTTCTTTTTTCTTAGGATTAAATTTCGACGGACGTTTGGAATCTCTGCCGTCGCGATCTCTTAAATTGTCTGTTTGCATTGGCTAACCTCCTCCATTAGAATTCCAAGCCTGCTTCGCGAGCAGCCTCGGCTAATGCTTTGACTCTGCCGTGGTAAATATAACCGCCACGGTCGAAAACGACGGATTTAATGCCTTTAGCCAATGCTTTTTCAGCAATCAACTTGCCGACAGCTTTGGCGCCTTCGACGTTTCCGCCTTTTACATCTTTGAGTTCGAGCGAAGAAGCGCTGACCAATGTAACTTGGGCAGTATCATCAATCACTTGGACATAGATACCGGTATTGGAACGGAAAACATTCAAACGCGGTCTGGCTGCGGTTCCGGCGAGATGGACTCTGGATCTGCCATGTCTTTTTAGACGTTGAGCATTCTTATCAATTGGTTTAAACATATTTTTGCACCAATCTGCTACTTCTTAGCAGTTTTCCCTTCCTTACGACGTACGTATTCGCCACGATAACGGATACCTTTTCCTTGATAAGGTTCAGGTTCACGTATTCTGCGAACTTGAGCCGCAAATTCTCCGACCATTTGTTTGTCGGCACCTTTAATGTAAATTTCAGTGTTAATCGGGACTTCAATGGTCAGTCCTTTCGGTATTGCCATTTCAACGGGATTTGAGAATCCAACGTTGACAACGAGGGTTTTGCTATCCTTTAATGAAGCACGGAAACCGACACCTTTGATGTCGAGAACTTTTACGTACCCTTCAGTTACACCTTTAACCATGTTATTCAATAACGCACGCGTCGTTCCGTGAAGAGCGCGGTGAGCGAGTGAATCAGATGGCCGGGTTACAGAAATTTCATTATGAGCGGAAGCAATCGTGATATCTTTGTGGAATGTGAATTCCAACGTGCCTTTTGGACCTTTGACGGTAACGTGGTTATGTTCTCCCAAAGTAACCGTAACGCCGGCGGGCACTTGCACTGCTAGTCTACCAACACGACTCATATCTTTCTTGCACCTCCAAATAATTGTCTTTGTGTTTTGTTAACTTGTCTTACCAAATATAAGCTAAAATTTCGCCACCGAGTTGTTTTTTGCGAGCTTCGCGGTCGGTCATAATGCCTTGCGAAGTCGAAACAACAGCAATGCCAAGGCCGTTTAGAACGCGAGGCATTTCGTCGGTTTTTGCATAAACACGAAGTCCTGGCTTAGAGATTCTTTTCAAACCTCTAACGGCTCTTTCGTTGTTTGCTAAATATTTCAACGTAATTTTAATGGTTCCTTGTACAGCTGCGGGCACCACTTCATAATCAGTGATGTATCCTTCAGATTTAAGGACGGAGAGGATCTCTACTTTGATTTTCGAGGCCGGAATTTCCACGATAGAATGTTTCATTTGATTCGCATTGCGGATTCTGGTCAGCAAGTCTGCGATTGGATCGGTCATTACCATAATTATGCCTCCTATTACCAACTGGCTTTTCTGACGCCCGGAATTTGACCCTTGTAGGCTAATTCACGGAAGCAGATACGGCACAGTTTGAATTTGCGATAAACCGAGTGGGGACGTCCGCAACGTTCACATCTGGTGTAGTCTCGAACGGCAAACTTACTGCCGAGCTTTTGTCTGACTTTGATGGATGTTTTAGCCATGGTATCCTCCTAGTTCTTTCTGAAAGGCATGCCGAACAATTTTAATAGTTCGAATGCTTCCGGATCGGTTTTTGCGGTTGTTACGATGACAATGTCCATTCCGCGGACTTTGTTTACCTTATCGTAGTTGATTTCTGGGAAAATCAATTGTTCTTTGATTCCCAAGGTGTAGTTGCCACGGCCATCAAACCCTTTTGGGTTGATACCGCGGAAGTCACGAACACGCGGAAGCGCGATGGTGACGAGTTTGTCGAAAAAGTCATACATTCTTTCGCCGCGAAGGGTCACTTTGCAACCGATTGGCATATCTTCACGAAGTTTGAAGTTCGCGATGGATTTCTTAGCACGGGTCACTAATGGTTTTTGACCGGTGATTTGTGCTAATTCGCTAACGGCATCATCTAGAACCTTTGGATTGGCAACTGCGTCGCCGGCTCCAATGTTCAAAACGATTTTGCTGAGTTTCGGGCATTCCATGACGGAAGAATAATTAAATTTTGCTTGCAAAGCGGGCATGATCTCGCTTTTGTATTTTTCATGTAAACGATTCATTAATATTCTCCCTTCACTATTCTATGACTTCGCCGGATTTTTTTGCATATCTGACGACTTCTTGTACTTCTACTTTTTTAACCTTCTTTGTGATGGTCTTGAAGCCGATACGAGTCGGTTTTTTCGTTTTTGGATCAATGAGCATGACGTTTGAAACATGCACAGGTTTATCCAAAGAAACGATACCGCCGTCTGGGTTGGCTTGCGATGGTTTTAAATGTTTCTTAACCTTTGCAAGGCCTTCGCCTTCGAGAACAACGCGTTCTGATTTGTTGAGGACTCTTGAGATGGTGCCTTGTTTGCCTTTGTCAGCACCAGCAATGATGATTACTTTATCGCCTTTTTTAAGATTCATATAGTCTCCTCCTACAACACTTCGGGAGCGAGCGAAACAATTTTTGTAAAATCGTTCTCTCTTAATTCGCGCGCAACAGGTCCAAAAATACGGGTCCCTCTTGGGCTCTTATCATCTTTAATGATGACAGCGGCGTTGTCGTCAAACTTAATGTAAGAACCATCAGCGCGTCTAACGCCTCTTTTGGTACGTACGATAACAGCTTTAACAACTTCACTCTTTTTAACGATTCCACCGGGAGTGGCAAACTTCACGGTTGCAATGATGATATCGCCAATATTGGCATATTTGCGGCTAGTGCCGCCCAGTACTTTAATGGTAAGAATTTCACGGGCACCGGAGTTATCCGCAATCTTCAGTCTAGTTTCTTGTTGTATCATTATGTTCTCCTCCTTCAGCCCGACTATTGATTCTTCGGCTCGATGATTTCAAGCAAGCGGAATCTTTTCGTACGGGAAATCGGACGGCATTCGACGATGTTGACAACGTCGCCGACTTTGGCCGTGTTGTGTTCATCATGAGCGTGGAATTTTTTGGACGAAATGACGCGTTTATTGTATAGAGCATGTTTCTTATAAGTGGTGATCAAAACCGTGATGGATTTGTCATTCTTAATCGAAACGACGGTGCCACTAAACACTCTTTGATTGGTTTCCATAATACCCTCCTCTTACTCAACTTCGCGTTCGGACATGATGGTTTTCATCCGAGCGATCGTTTTTTTAACAGCATTCAAGCGGGCGGTGTTTTCAAGTTGACCGGTGGCGTGTTTGAACTTAAGCTCAAACAATTCTTTTTTTAGGTTTTCGATTTCATTCAAAATGGAAGATGTTTCCATTTTGCGGATTTCGCTAACGTGCAACATTGGCTTCTCCACTCACTTTCTTGACAAACTTGGTTTTGATTGGGAGTTTATAAGACGCCAAACGCAAAGCTTCCTTGGCGACATCCTCAGGAACACCGGCGATTTCAAAAAGGATTAATCCTTCTTTAACGACAGCGACCCAGTCATCAGGAGCACCTTTACCAGATCCCATTCTGACTTCCATTGGTTTTTTAGTTTTAGCCAAGTGTGGGAATATTTTGACCCATACTTGTCCGGCACGTTTCATGAAACGTGTCATGGCGATACGGCTGGCTTCGATTTGACGAGCACTGATCCATGCGCCTTCTAAGGCAACAAGACCGAACTCTCCAAATGCGAACTCCGTTCCACCTTTTGCGTGACCTTCATAGCTTACGCGATGAGGGCGACGGAATTTAGTTCTTTTTGGCATTAACATGATTATTTGGCCTCCTTCTTAGCAGGAAGGATTTCACCTTTGTAGATCCATACTTTGACGCCTAATTTACCATATGTTGTATGTGCTTCGGCCAAAGCATAATCGATATCGGCTCTTAAAGTATGAAGCGGTACGTTTCCTTCGCTGTAACCTTCGCTGCGAGCGATTTCGGCTCCAGCTAAACGTCCAGAGATCAATGTCTTGCAACCTTTTGCACCAGTTTTTAGAGCGCGTTGAATAGCAACTTTTTGCACACGTCTGAATGACGCACGGTTTTCGAGTTGTTGAGCAATGCTTTCTGCGACCAATTTAGCATCAAGTTCGGGATGTTTGATCTCGACGATGTTTAAGAATACTTCTTTTTTCGTGAGTGCTTTGAGTTTTTCAACAACTGCAGTCTTTGTAACACCGTCACGGCCAATGACCATGCCAGGTTTCGCTGTGTTTACAGTGATGATAACGCGTGATTTGCTGCGTTCGATTTCAATTTTCGAAACGCTTGCACTCTTGTATAATTCATTAAGTAAGGAACGAATTTTAAGATCTTCTAGTAATAAATCCGCAACAGCGTTCTTATCAGCATACCATCTGGATTCCCAGTCGAGGATAATGCCGATTCTAAGTCCGATTGGACTGACTTTTTGTCCCATGAATTAGTTCCCCCCTATTCTCTTTCCGCTACAGTTACATAGATGTTGCTTGTACGTTTTAAAATGGCGAATCCACGACCTTGTGAGTGTGGTTGCATTCTTTTTAGCGTCTTTGCTCCGCCTACGAAGATTTCTTTAACGAAAAGTTTATTTTGATCGAGTTGATAATTGTGTTCGGCGTTGGCAGCAGCTGATTTGACCAGCTTTTCAACAACGAGCGATGCGCCTCTCGGAGTGCTTCTGAGAATGGCATAAGCTTCGCTAATGCTCTTTCCCCTAATTAAGTCGATAACCAATTCAACTTTGCGAGGAGCGATTCTGACGGTGGTTACACTTGCTTTAGCTTCCATGTTTATCTCTCCTCCTTATTTCTTGACAACTTTTTTGTCCGCATGTCCGCGGAATGTACGGGTCGGAGCGAACTCACCCAATTTGTGGCCGACCATGTCTTCTGTGACATAGACGGGAATATGTTCCTTCCCGTTATGAACGCCGAAAGTCAAACCGACGAATTGCGGGAAGATCGTTGAACGTCTTGACCAGGTTTGAATTACTTTCTTGGAGTTGGTTTTCGCAGCCTCCACGACTTTCTTCAGCAGGTGATCATCGCAAAATGGACCTTTTTTAATTGAACGTGACATTTATGAGCTCCTCCTCCCTTATTTATTTCTACGTCTAACGATTAATTTCTCGCTAGGTTTCTTACGATTTCTAGTAATCATACCGCGGCCGCATTTGCCCCACGGTGTCATCGGTGATGCATGTCCGACTGGTTGTTTACCTTCACCACCACCGTGCGGATGGTCTACAGGGTTCATAACCGATCCTCTAACGGTAGGTCTAACGCCCATATGGCGTTTTCTTCCGGCTTTACCAAGGCTGACGAGTTCATGGTTTTCGTTGCCGACTTCACCAATCGTGCCTTTGCAGACGCCAAGAATTCTTCTAACTTCACCTGAAGTTAAACGAATCAACACATATTTTTCTTCACGGCCGAGAATTTGAGCGCTCGTGCCGGCAGCGCGGACCAATTGGCCGCCTTTGCCTGGGTAAAGTTCAATATTATGAATGACGGTACCAACAGGGATGTTTTGAATGGGTAATGCGTTTCCGACTAAGATGTCGGCGCCAAGTCCAGACTCAACGGTTTGACCAACGGTTAAACCTTTTGGAGCGAGGATATAGCGTTTTTCGCCATCAGCGTAGTGAATCAGGGCGATGTTTGCCGTACGGTTTGGGTCGTATTCAATCGAAGCGACTTTGCCTGGGATTCCATCCTTATTCCGTTTGAAATCGATGATACGGTATTGTCTCTTTGCACCGCCGCCTTGATGACGAACGGTCAATTTTCCTTGGTTATTACGGCCACCGTTTTTCTTGATGGGCGCTAACAAGGATTTTTCTGGCTTGTCGGTTGTAAGTTCGAGATAATCCAACTTCGACATGGTTCTCAGACCGGGTGTTGTCGGTCTATATTTAATGATAGCCATTATGTGAGTCCTCCTGATTACGCTTTGTAAACGTCGATTTTAAATCCTTCGGCCAAAGTCACGATGGCTTTGGATACGGCGGGTTTTAAACCTGAATGTTGCCCGACTCTTTTAGCCTTGGCAATTTCATTGATGACGTTTACACTGGTTACTTTTACATTAAAGATCGCTTCGATAGCGCCTTTAATTTCAATTTTATTGGCATTCTTGTCAACTTCGAACGTGTACTTGTTTTGATCGGCGAGTTTCGTCGATTTTTCGGTCACGATCGGGCGCTTGATAATCTGATATTTATCCATATTAACCCAACAGTACCTCCTCAAGTTTCTTAACGGCTTTTTCAGTCGTTACGACGAAATTGTTGTTCATAATGTCATACACAGAAGCGTGTTCTTGCATCGTGGTCATGACATTGGGAAGGTTTCTTGTAGCGATATCGATGAATTGATTGGTTTCATCGAGTAACAACATCACTTTGCCAGCGACCTTCAAATTATTAAATACTTCGAGAATCCCTTTGGTTTTGTAGGTTTCCAAAGCGAGACTGTCGAGAACGATTAGTTCGTTCGTGCGGACCTTGTCCGACAGAACGATTCTTAAAGCCAAACGACGAATCTTCTTGTTTACCTTGTATTCATAGCTGCGTGGGATAGGTCCAAATGCGATACCGCCGCCAACATAATGTGGGTTGCGGAGCGAGCCTTGACGGGCATGACCAGTTCCTTTTTGACGGAACGGTTTCTTGCCGGTGCCTGATACTTCGGCTTTAGTTTTGGTTTTAGCGGTTCCTTGACGCATGGAAGCTCGTTGAGCTTTTACAACGTCATATATAACTTGTTGATTCGGTTCTACAGCGAACACGGAATCAGCCAAGGTGATTTCTCCAACAGATTGTCCTGCTTGATTAAACAATGCTAATTTAGGCATAGCGAATCCTCCTTTCGAATTATTTCCTATTTAGATTTTTTTACTGCGTTTTTAATGATGATAAGGGTTTTTGCTGGTCCAGGGATATTGCCTTTGACCAACAATACGTTGTTCTCAGCATCTGCTCTTACTACAACTAAGTTTTGGATCGTAACGATTTCATGTCCCATACGACCGGGCATTCTCTTTGCTTTGAAAATTCTGTTTGGGGCCATGGAACCTAATGAACCAATGCCGCGATGATATTTAGAACCATGCGATTCAGGACCAAGACCGAAGCCATAACGTTTAATAACGCCGGCGTAGCCTTTACCTTTTGTTGTACCTGTCACATCTACATAATCCCCAGCGGCAAATATATCACACTTTACCTCTTGGCCAACTTCGTAACCCATCATTTCGGGTAAACGAATTTCTCTAATGTAGCGCTTAGGTGTCGTTCCCGCTTTGGAAACATGTCCGGTTGCCGGTTTGTTAACAAGCGACGCGCGCTTGTCCATAAAACCTAACTGAACTGCTTCGTAACCATCGGTTTCGACTGTTTTCTTTTGTAAAACAACGTTTGGGGTTACTTCCAATACTGTGACCGGAACCAATCTTCCCTCGTTGTCAAACACTTGTGTCATTCCTACTTTTCTTCCTAAGATACCTTTTGCCATGAGTGCACCTCCTACTTTAATATTCTAATTCTCATTGGTTTTTTCATAAAAACTTGCATTACTTTAAGACGATGTCGACGCCAGACGGTAAGTCTAAGTGCATCAACGAATCGATCGTTTGGGCTGACGGGTTGATAATGTCGATTAAACGCTTGTGTGTACGTCTTTCGAATTGTTCCCGTGAATCCTTGTTAACGTGCGGGCTTCTTAAGACGGTGAAAATTTCTTTTTCAGTGGGTAGCGGGATGGGTCCTGATACCGTAGCACCTGTCTTCTTTGCCGTGTCAACGATTTTCTTTGCCGATTGATCCAACAATCTGTGATCGTAAGATTTCAATCTGATTCTAATTACTTGATTCTGAGCCATTGTGTTTCCTCCTTTGCATATAATCTGCTTATATACTTGCTCGTTGTGAGTTACCTGACGGCTTCCACCATGACGTAACAACGCCTACGTGTGTGTCAGCAATCTCACAAGTCTCTGCCTACCTGTTTTCACAGGCATTGTCTATTTTAGCAAAAAAAAAGCATTAAAGCAAGAACTATTTCTTGGTTTTTAACGCTTTTATGCTTTCATAGTATTATTAACGCGCATTACACGTACGAGAGATGAAAATATTTATCAAATAACGATACTTTCATTGAAATCGATGATAAGCGTCATGAGATTATCGTTGAATGAACGATAGTTTGAATCTGTATAATCGACCATTACGATCGGCATCGCGGACAGCCATTCAAGGAATTCTGGTTGTGAAATCAACTCCGGATTCAAATTTCTGGCTTTCGTTAAAAGGGACCAAGAGGTAATACCCTCTAAGATTCCCTCGCCCGTCATTTGCATGGTCAAAACGGCTTGCATGACTCTAAAAGCATTTAACGAATCGGTTCCAATGTAATCAGGAATCTGATTTCCAGTTATAGCTTCACCGTTTAAAATGAGTTGAGTTTCGTTGTTTAAGTGTTCATAGAGGGATGTAACAGAATCAGTATTAGCCCATGAAGACCTGATCGAATCCCCATAATTCCAAAACTGATTTGTCGCGACAACAAATTTTGATATGATAATGGCTCCAGATTTTGTTTTATTGTCTGTGACATCACCATAGGTTACTTCGTTGAGGGATAGGGATCCTTCTTCATAAGCATAATCAAAGATGCCAGAATCGGTCATCATTTGTGATAACGAATCAAATTGAACTTGATCATCATATTCGATGCCATTCACATGCTGGATATCTAAAATCAAGAACTCACCGGGATTCTCGGCTAGAAATTCCACGATTGAATCCAAAATATTAGCGAACGGTTCAGAAAAATAGGTGTGTGAAGTATACCACTCTGCTTCACGGTCGTTATAAGTTAATCGAATATCGAAATATCGAACACCATGCTTTAATAGAGCCGTCACATCTGATACTTGCGTTTTTGATTGTTTGACGGAGAATCCTTTGATTAAAGCGCCGGGTATTCCGGTTTGAATACCGGAGGCAGACGCAAAATCGATGTTACTTCCATAATGAATCTTGTTCGTGAAAGCATCGTGAGCACCCGGCATGGCAATATCTATGACGAATTGATCTGTTGATAATGTCTCATACATCCAATTTGAGTAGTCTTCGGTTGTCACCTTTTTGGCATAAAAACTAAACGGAATATTGATTGCGACCAATAATAGAACAACAATCATCAAAGCAAAGACGAGGATTTTCTTGAATATTTTGAGAATCAGTTTCATTAGGGCTTCCTCCAAAATTGTTCGATTTTTTTGACAAGCGTAGCATTATCATTGATGACTTGCATGTGACTCCATTCCTTAGGATAGAGTTGCATATATTTCCTTGAAGTAAAACGGTCATCAATCAAAATGGCGATTCCTCGGTCTGTTTCGCTGCGAATCACCCGACCCACGGCTTGAATGACTTTGTTGATGCCGGGATAGGTATAAGCAAAATCAAATCCGCTTGAAAATTCTTCATCAAAATGTGACTTAAGGATGTTATTGAAGGGGGCAATCATTGGCAAGCCGACGCCAACAATAACAACTCCTGATAATTGATCGCCGATTAAATCGATGGATTCCCCAAAGACCCCGCCCATTACAAATAAGCCCACTTGGGTCTTATCGCTCGCGGTTTTAAAGAGATCTAAAGTTCCTTGACGTTCACGTAGAGACATCTCCCGTTTTTGGACAATCACATCAAATTCATCGGGATCTAAATCAAGGTTGTCTTTGACTTGGTTTAAATAGACATACGATGGGAAAAAGACGATGTAATTTCCTGGTTTTCCATTCACCAACGCTTCAATGGTTTCGATGATTTTATCGATGGAGTTTTCACGGTCGTTGTATCTTGTGGATATTTCATCGATAGCGACGAGCATTAAATTTTGTTGGGGAAACGATGACAACATCTTCACATCGCGTCCAACATTCTTGGTCAATAGTGTCTTGTAATAAAATATGGGATCTAAGGTGGCGCTGAAAAATACAGCGGACCGACTCTTGTTTTTGGCAATATCTAAGATGTATTCAGACGCATTCAAACACTTGATTGAAACGCTAATTAACGCTTGATCACGTTCAAGTAAATAGACGAATTGTTCATTGAAAAATTCATAAATTTTAATGAATTGATAGAGTTCAAAATAGAGGGGAGTTATGAGAGACTTATTGGGCATGGATTTGGGTTCTAAAAATGCCTGATCAAACTTTCTAAGTAATTTCTTTAAGGTGAGTATTAAAGATTCATTGACCACTTCTTTACGGACAAAATCCACTTCTAAGAGTTCAATTTCCACCTCATGAAAGTATTCAATGATTTTGTTTATGTCGCCCTTGGGCGAAGGTTTCATCCCTTTCGTCAATGACAGTAAGGTTGTAAAAACTTCATTCGTTAACGTTGCACTATACATCTCACGGCTTCTAGAAACCAAATTATGGGCTTCATCAACCAACAAGATTGGCTCATACGTGGTATCTTCAAAATAACGAATTAAATGGGCTCTTGGGTCAAATGCATAGTTGTAATCGGCGATAATAATATCACAGTAATTGGAGATGTCGAGTGATAACTCAAAGGGGCAAACCCGGTGATGTTTTCCGTATTGTATGATTAATTCTTTGGTCAATAACGATTCATTACGAAACACATCATCGATGGCTTTATAGATGCGGTCATAATATCCCTTTGCATATTTACACACTTCAGGATCACAGTCACGTTCCTTTAAAAGACACATTGAGTCTTTCGCTGTGATTTCGCAAGTCTTCGCGATTAATCCGTGTTCTTCCAATAACGAAACCGTATCAATCGCAACGCGTTTACCGTCGTTTTTGGCTGTTAGGTAAAAGATTTTTTGTCTGGGTACATTGATGGTCTTTAGTCCTGAAAACAGCACAGCGATAGTTTTTCCGATGCCTGTGGGGGCGATGGCATAAAGGATGTCTTTGTCCATGATTGAACGGTACACATGCCCCATCAATTCACGTTGATTGGCTCTAAAATCAGCAAACGGAAAAGTCAATCCACCAATGGATTTCATTCTGGCTTCCTCGTGAGCATCGATGGCTCTTACCCATTCAAGATAAGCATCCAAGGTTTTGATGAAGTATTTCTCTAACGTCTTAAACGTTAAGACTTTATCAATCGATTTAACTTCTCGTTCTTCAACGGTGATATAGGTTAACCGAACAGTGATCTTATTAAGGTTATTGGCAAAGCAATACATATAGGCATAAAGTTTTGCTTGAGCAAGGTGGGCTGGGGATGTGGTTTCGTCCATCATCTCCAAATCCATTCTCGTTGATTTTATCTCTTCCAGAATCGTTACGCCATCTCGTTCATAAATTCCGTCGATGCGACCGCTGATATCGATTAAAAAATCGTCTTTGCGGTATTCGGCCGCAACAACGACTTCTTTAAGGTCTGATTCACGATATTGCGATTGCCAAAACTGATGAATGAGGGTTCCTTCTTCGGCTCTAGCCATTAACAAGCGATCGCTTGTAATGTTTCCGCTGCCAAATAAAAGTTCCGCAATTTCCTTTGCGCTGATATGCACGGTCTTCATATGAATCACCGTATCCATTATACACCAATTGAGGCGTTTGCTAAAACGGATTTTTGTCTTTTAGTCCAAAAAAATCCGAGGAATTCTCCGCGGATTTTAATTATTAGTCTCTTCGCAAAGTTTTTTTGCGATAGGTTGTATTATGAACTTGTAAATGCGTATGAACGGAGAAATCCATGGTGTCTTTGATGGTCTCTTTAAGATCTCTGGTCGTAAATCCCAATTCATCTTTGGCTTTTTGATTAGAAAAATGATAATTGGAGTTTAGTACGACGATGGAATAGTGTGTGAATAGGGGTTTTTGTCGGACGATTTTATAATATATTTCTGCAAAGTAACTCATTGCGAGGATAAACCAATAAGCAAGTTTCGTTTTAACCCGTTTTTTGCCACTTACACGAGCTATCTCATCCAGTAGTTCTTTAACGGTGATTTCCGATCCGGACAAAATGTAGCATTCGCCTCTTTTGCCCTTTTCAGCCGCAAGTCGTATACCATTCGCAACGTCACGAACATCCACAAAGTTATAGCCGCCTTTGAGATAGGCAGTTAACCTCCCTAGAAGAAAGTCCATAAACATTTGACTCACATTTGACATTTTGTAGTCATACGGTCCAATCACACCGGAAGGATGAACAACGATGACATCAAGGGGCGACTCTTTTTGCTCCAAAACAATTTTTGTTGCGAGTGCCTTCGATTTTGCGTAGAGTCCTTTTACCGTATCAGGATCGAAATCGGAGATTTCAGCCATAACTTGGGGCTTTGGTAGTTCAGTGATGGCGTGTACACTTGAAGTATAAACCAATCGCTTAACCCCACATTTTAGACAAGCGTTGACGACATTCCTTGTCCCTTCAACATTAACTTTATTAATTAGTTTTTTCTTTCCAGAACCAATTTCAACGATTCCAGCTAAATGGAAAACCAAGTCTTTCTCTAAAAACACAGATTCTAAAAAATCTGTATCCAATATATTACCATATACGATGGTCGCATATGCTTCAATCATGCGAACATCATCTTGTGGCAAGACGATGGCTGTGACATCATAGCCATGAATGTATAACTCTTTTACAAGAACGTTTCCAATATGACCGGTAGCGCCAGTGACGATACATTTCATT
Organism: uncultured Caryophanales bacterium; assembly: GCA_942493185.1. GTDB lineage: Bacteria > Bacillota_I > Bacilli_A > Izemoplasmatales > Hujiaoplasmataceae > UBA5603. The sequence goes on along the minus strand of OW818673.1, from coordinate 1,946,622 downwards.
TTATCTCACGCTTCTTCCTATAATTTGATTATAGCCCCTAATTGTAAAAAAGTAAACTAAAGTTAATTATTAAGATATCATTAGGACTATCCTTTTATTTTTTATGTGCTTTATACTGCATTATTATAAAAAAAGTCATACAATTTCCGGGGAAAAAGCCCCTAGAGATTGCATGACAATTCATCGTTATTAAGTTAAATTAGAGGTTGAAACATTCCATATTAAACGCATCCGCAACACCCTGACACGTGATCTTGCCATCATAGGTATTAACGCCGGCTTTTAATGGTTTTGATAATTGAATGGCTTTTTCAAGGCCGTTTTTCGCAATCATAACACCAAATTTAATGGTGGAATTGTTAAGAGCGATTGTCGAAGTTCTGGGTACTGCTCCAGGCATATTGGCGACACAATAATGGGTAATCCCATCAACTACAAACACTGGGTTGTCATGATAAGTGACTTTTGAAACCTCGGTTGATCCACCTTGGTCGATGGCAACGTCAACGATGACGGAACCAGGACGCATGTTTTTATAATAAGCGCGTTTAATTAACTTGGGAGCTTTTGCGCCAGGGAGTAAAACGCCGCTAATAACCAAGTCCGCTTTTGTGACCGCTTTTTCTATGTTGTCAGCGGTACTATAAAGTGTTTGAATTTTATTGCCATATAAATCATCTAAGTACGTCAATTTTTTCAGATTGACATCTAGGATGGTGACATTTGCTTCCATGCCAACAGCCATTTTTAACGCATTTTCGCCGACAACGCCTGCACCGATAATCGCAACGTTTGCTTTTTCAACACCAGGAACGCCCGATAAAAGAATTCCTGATCCGCCAAATGGTTTTTCTAAATGTTTTGCGCCTTCGATAACGCTTAAGCGACCAGCAACTTCACTCATCGGTTTTAAGCAAGGGAGACTTCCATCTTCCATGACGATGGTTTCATACGCAACGCCTTTAACTTTGCTCTTAAGTAATGCTTCAGTTAAAACTTGGTCTGCAGCCAAATGAAGATACGTGTAAAGAATCAATCCAGGACGGAAGAATTTGTATTCTGGTTCTAGTGGTTCTTTAACTTTGACAATCATGTCTGATTGTTCCCAAACCTTGCTCGCTTCGGCGACAATTTTCGCTCCTGCTTTTTCGTAATCGGCATCAGAGAAACCCGACATTTCTCCAGCCTTTGTTTCAATTAAAACTTGTTGCCCGGCGTTGATATATTCCTTGACAGCACTGGGTGTCAAGCCAACGCGGCTTTCATATTTCTTAATCTCTTTAACGCTTCCTATAATCATAATTTCACCTCTCACGACTTCTATTCTATCAAAATGTTAGGGTTTTCACAAGAAAAATCGGTCATCAATGTGAATTAACATTCATCAAATATAAAGGAAAGAAAAAAGTCGAATGGAAATCCACTCGACTTTATGAAGATTATCTTATTTACACGCTAATAAATAGATGTTTTTGGCATCTTCTCTGGTTAACTTCTTGAAATTACCAAAAGGATACCCTCGGTTCAGTGCTAATTTGTCTAACATTAGTTCAATGTCTTCTTTTTTTGCTCCCACTTCTTTAAAGGTTAGTGGCATGCCAATTTCCTTGTAAAAGGCTTCGAGGCGGTTGATGCCCTCTATAGCAACCGCTTTTGGGTTGTTGATGTTATCAGGAACATCAAAGACTCTGACGGCTAATTGCCGAAAACGTTCGATATCCACTTCAAGATTATAGCGCATGTAGGCAGGGAACATCACCGCAAGACCGGCTCCGTGCGTAACATCATATAAAGCACTTAGTTCGTGTTCTAATCCGTGCGTTGCCCAATCTTCAATACGGCCAACGCCTAAACTGCCATTATGGGCTATGGTACCTGCCCAGCAAATCGTTGCTCTGGCATCATAATCGTTGGGTTGTTTTGTCAATACTCTTGCGGCATTAATCATTGATTTTAACGTTCCTTCGCAAAGACGGTCGGTGAGATCAACCCCTTTTGCTAGGGTTAAGTAGCGTTCGAAAATATGAGACATCATATCGACAACGCCAGCAAAGGTTTGATAAGCAGGCAGTGTGTAGGTTAATTCAGGATTGATGATTGAGAAGACCGGACGCAGCAAATCACCGCCCGTTCCTCTTTTTAGCATTCCATTTTCGTGAGTAATGACTGTATTGGTAGATCCTTCTGATCCCGCTGCGGGAATGGTTAAAATAACACCCACCGGCAACGCTTTGGTCAGTCTGGCTTTACGGTCAAAGAAATCCCAAAAATCACCCTCATATAAGGCTCCGGCCGCAACCGCCTTCGCCGAGTCAATGGCTGATCCACCCCCTACAGCGAGAATAAAATCGACCTTTTCTTTTTTGACCAAATCAATGGCTTCATAAACCAACCCACTTCGTGGATTGGGTTGGACTCCGCCCAATTTGATATACTCGATGTGTTCTTTTTGAAGGGAGGCTTCAACGCGGGCCAATAATCCCGTTTTAATGATGGAGCCACCCCCATAATGAATCAACACTTTTTTTGCGTGATGTTGTTTTAATAATGTTCCTACCTCTTGTTCGGTGTCTTTGCCAAACACGAACTTGGTGGGACTGTAATAACGAAAGTTTTCCATAGACATCCTCCTCTTAACAAAAACATTATAGCATACTCCCCCATAATCAGGCAAAATATCCGATTTTCAAACTCAATTTTGAATGCAAGGACTCTCGTTTGGTGGTATAATTGAACCAAGAACATCAATGAAAGAGGTCGCCATGAAAGATTTATCTTGGATTAAAAACGGACTTTTTGCTCATCGCGGATTACATACTCAGGACCATTCCGTCCCTGAAAACACACTGAAAGCATTTCAATTGGCAATGGATAAAGGTTATGGAATTGAAATGGATGTCAACATCCTGAAAGATGGAACAATCGTCGTTTTTCATGATAAAAACCTAAAACGTCTTTGTGGGGTCGATTTATTTCTTCGAGATTTGACCATGGAAGACCTAAAAGACTATCGAATTATGAATACGGAAGAAAAAATACATTCGCTATCAGAGATATTAGGAATTATCAATGGAAAAGCACCGTTACTCATAGAATTAAAACCCTTCGGTGATACCAATGTATTTTGCAGTAATTTCATGAAGGTTATGGATCAATACCAAGGGCTATGGGCCATGCATTCCTTTCATCCGGCATTTGTTCGATGGTTTAGAATCAATCGTCCTGACGTCATTCGCGGTCAAATCAGTGAATACTTCAAAGATGATGAAAAGATGAGCAAAATCAATAAGTTCTTAATGAAACATCTGTGGGTTAACTGGGTCACGAAACCCGACTTCATTAATTATGGCATCCATGATATGCCCAACAAATATTTAGACCGTGCGCAAAAAAGAGGAACACTCGTCATTGGATATGCCTCAAGGTCACAAGCGGAATTTGATAAAGTCAAACAACATTACTCGAACTCCGTCTTTGAATTTTTCATTCCAAAACAATGAATTAAAAAGCACATTTCAGCCGAAATGTGCTTTCTTTTATTTAAGTTATGACCTAGTCCATGTCCACGTCAAACGATTCAAGAACCGATGCTTTTTGAACCACTTGTGCATCGCCATGTTTAACCAAGAACATCGTGATGAACGCGGCCGCAACGAATAACGTTGCATAGGGGAACAATACTTTTCTACCAAGTGAATCCATCAAGATACCGGACAAGATGGGTGTTAAGATTTGTGCAGCCATCGAGAAAGTATAATAATAGCCGGTATATTTACCAACATTGGATCCTTTTGATAATTCGACGACCATGGGGTAAGAGTTGACGTTAATGGTTGCCCAACCCACACCGGTCAAAGCAAAGATGATATACATCAAGAAACTTGTGGTTTCATTGATGAAAAAGACGCTACCAAAACAAACCGACAAGAGGGTAATACCGATTAAAATGGTTTTACGGCGTCCGATTTTAGTGGCGATGATCCCGATGGGGATGAACGCAATCAAAGCAGCCCCTTGTGCAATTAAGAGCGGGAAGGAATATCCCATACCTAATACTTTTGGAGCGTAATCAGATAGTTTGGTTGTGACCGCATTATAGCCAATGAACCATAAGAAAACCGAGAACAGAATTAAATAGAGGGATTTCCGTTTTTCTTTGGAAAGTTCTTCAACGGATTCATTCTTCGCTTTTGCTTCATCTTCTTCAGTTAAGCCAAACTTTTCATCCTCAGCCGCTTTTTCAGCAACCAATTTCGGTTCTTTGACTTTCCATAAGAAAATCGCTAACAAAATAATCATTAAAATTCCGACAGCTATAAAAGCTGGCGTATAATTTACATAAGATTTTTTATCTAAAGCAAATAGTGTTAACAAGATGATGGATAAAATTCCACCAAACGTCCCCATCAAGTTGATGACGGCATTTGCTTTACTTCTTAAAGGTTTAATGACAACGTCTGGCATCAATGCAACGGCTGGTGAACGGAACGTTGCCATTGAAACCAAGGCAATGAATAACACAACGACAAAGACGATAAAAACAAAGGGATTCGATGTTGTCATGGCCCAGGCGGATGCGGATAAATTGGCATCATAAACGCCATCATAGATTTCATCGGCCCAATAAGAGTATTCCGCTTGTGTTAGACCGCCGTTAACAATTGCGTTATCCGCAATTTCTACCATATTCAAATACGTATTATTATACCAGCGTTCATAATTGCTGTGAGAGATGTCTCCAGCCGCTAACGCTTCTTGTTTTTCCTCAAGGAGTGTATCGTTGGTATCTTGCCATTTCTCGATATAGGATTCAAAATCTGCTTGCCATGTTTGATAAGCATCAAGTTCAGTGCCTATCGCCGTCCAGTACATATCAAAAGTATAGATTTCTTCTGCATATTTTGCATCAATAGCGGCGAATGCAGCGTTTAGATCCGCTTTTCTTGAGGTTACATTACCACTAAATACACCACCAAGCATCACTTCTTTTTCTTCTAAAGATGCTTCATACTCAGCGGTTATGGTCGTTTCCGTTTCAATTAATTTAGTTTGATAGCTGTCCGCAAACGAAAGGGCTACGAACGCAAAAGCTGCTATAACCGTACCCACAACAATGTAGGGGGTTCTTCTACCGTGTTTGGAGTTTGTCTTGTCTGACAAACCGCCAAATAATGGAAGTAAAAATAAAGCCAATACGTTATCAAAGGCCATGACGACTCCGGACCAAGTTTGATTTAATCCAAACTTGTCAATCATGATTTTGGTGATAACGGAATCATAGGTTTGCCAAAACAGGGAAATCAAGAAAAAAGCTAAGCCAACAAAAAATACTTTTTTGTAATCCAACTTCATAGTTATTCTCCTATTGTATTGAAAAGTGTCGCCAACACCAGTTGACGCATTAAATATATTATATCACGCAAAGAATGAATGACTATATGTTATAAAGAAAAAACACCCGAAGGTGTTCAGTCTGTGTGGATTTTTCCAGCAATATACTTAAGCGATTCTTCGTTTCTTTTCGTTGGAAAGAAGCGAAGGGTGGTTTTTTCTTCTAAACCGGATTTAATTTTCAATGTTAAACTGCTTCGATTTGATAGAAATAACAACAAACCCACAAAAATGAAAAACAATGCAGCTCCATAAATATAGAGGCCGTAGTTGGCGGCTAAAGGAATATACGATGCTAAAAGTCCGCTATAATTTCCGTAAGCCAAAACCCCAAAAATGATGACCATGAGAAACCCGATAAACTTCTTTAATCCTTCGCCTTGAGGATATTCCAAATAGTATTCAAAACGATGAATGGACCGAATATCGATTTCATTCATCACTCTTCGTTTCACTTTTTTGCCCTTTTCGGTTTCCCAACCAAAGGTATAAACAATTAATCGTTTATTGGTTAGCATCATCGAACAAAGCTTATTTTTCGCTTTTAGATCCTTGAAGTTTTTTTGAATGGTTTCGTTTTTTTGCAAGATAACATTTTGTTGGATGTTTTTCTTCATAGGATCATCTCCCGAGACAGAATCTTTACCTTGTATTTTAACCTATTTTTCGATTATTATCAATAAGGCTGATTAATATGATTAAAAAACAAGGATAATATCTTCTCCTCGTGAGATAAAACGATAAATAAGTTACTCTTTACTAAAAAACGTTTCGTATGATCTAACTGGCTTGAGGTGATTAAAACGGCGAATAATCGCTTCAATGACAATGGCTAACAATATTAATAAAAGAGTCCATGCAAAAACTTTGTCATATTCTAAATTAACCTTTGCTAGATAAAGAGCGTTCCCCACCGAATTTCTGGTTTGTGCTAAATATTCTGCCATCACCAGAACTTTGACGCCAAGTCCAGCTGCTTGTAAAAAAGCTGTTCTTATTTGATGTTCAATTAAGGGTAGATAACAGTACTTAATACCATCCCAAACATTCTCATCTTCTAACTTGAAAACATCAATGAGTTCATGATCAATGTTTGCGATTCCGTCTGAGATTGCTTGGTAAATGATAGGAAAAATCATCATAAACGTTAATAGGTATGGGGTTATGGCGAATCCAAAAAGAATGAGCAAAATAACCACAATCGAAATGACCGGGACCGTTCTAAGTAGTGTTACGATTGGTCGGAGGAAATGGCCAATTTTCGAGTTTAATCCCGATGCTACCCCCAAAAAAATCCCCAGCACTGTGGCAACCGATATGGCAACAATTAGTCTTATGAACGTCATTGAAATCGCTAAAAGTCCGGTGGAAGTAACAAATAAGGAAGCGAACGCTTTTAAGGTCGCTAGGGGGCTGGGTAAAAGAATCGCGTTATCAATAACAACCGACGCCACAATCCAGATGATAAAGATTAGAAAAACCGAACCAAAGGACCAAAAGTTCTTCTTCATATCGTGCTTCACCTCACGGTTGATAGTAAAAATCATCGTTCGGAAGACTTCCGCCAATGAGTGCACTGTTAAAGTCTTGAATCATGTTAAAATACGCTTCCAAAGCAACCTTCGAATCGTTGGCTGAAACAAATTCCAAATGAGAAAATGGTATTGCACTCGCAATGACCGATTGTGAAAAAGCATATTCTAATTCCACCGCTATGAGACTAGCAGCATGCGGATCTTGATTGACTAATTCTACAGAGTCCCCTAAATCAAGCAGAAAACTGTTTATCAACTTATGATCAAGGGATTTGTTCACAAAAACACCGGCCTGTGGATAAGAATCTGATCCGGTCACGCTTTGATAAGTGGTTTGCAAATCGATGATCTGGACATTGGATACTTTTGAACTAACTGCGGACAATGATGGTTCAGCGACCATTACAATTAGGTCGTTATCAGCCATAAACATCGCTGAAGCGGTCGCAACAGAGTCAACATATGTGATCGTAACACTGACATTCAATTCGTTCAATAAATACCGCAAGATAATATCGGATGTTTGATTCTGTCCAAAAACCACCACATTCTTACCTTCGAGACTGGCAATATCAAAAGTTGATTGATTTTTCGCAATCAAGTAATAATTTCCCCACACAACGGTTCCTGCAAACAAATAGTTCATGCCGGATTGATACAACTTAGCACCTAGATTGGTGGGTGCAAAAATAACATCATGGGACTCACTACCAAAGGCATATAGCAAAGCATCAGCTCCGTTTACAACATCGACTCGGTATTGTTCAACGTTTTGTTGTAAATAGAGTTGTGCTAATGCTGGGGATCCCGAGGGAACCATGATGGTTAATACATCTGTCTCTTTTTGACAACCCAAAAGTAAAACAGATAAAATCATTAAGATGATAAAAGTCATTAATTTTTTCAAGGTATCATGTCCTTTTCAAAGAAGTCCTATACAAATATTATAATCCAATATATAATGAATTATCGTAACATATGTTACAAAAAAGGGGTAATTATATGGTGGAAATGAATAATCCTATATCTTATGTTCATCACAGTGACACTTATAGAGCGGGTGAAATCATTTTTCTTCAAGGAAGTGTATGCAATTATATTGCCTATGTAGAAACGGGTTCAATTGCCATCAGAACCACCACAACCGAAGGTCGAGAGTTTATCATTCAAACCATTGGCAAGCAAGAATATTTTGGTGATGTCTTAATTCTTTCGGGAGAACGCATTTACTTAGGAAACGTCGTGGCGATGGAGTTCACAATATTACACTTTTTTGAAGAATCGAATTTCTTATTGATGCTTTCGAAATGTCCTAATGAACTAAGCAACTATATAAAACAATTAGCGAAAAAATCATACGATTTTAAGCAGCAGGTGAAACTGTTATCGACATCATCTTTACGCGACCGAATTTTAATGTATTTGAGAAGTCGATATTTATTAGAACAATCGAACATTATTCCCCTCAAAATGACCAAGGAAGTTTGGGCCACCCGATTAAATGTTCAACGCCCTTCCCTATCAAGAGAGTTGAAGTTTATGAAACAAGAGGGTCTCATTGAATATGATCGTCATACCATCACACTTAAAACAAAAGGACTTGGGAAGGATTAATCCACCCAAGTCCTTTTCATTAAAATTTTGTGTAATAATCGCGTTTCTTGTAAGTCGTATGTAACAATTCATGAGCAACGTGTGAATTAGGCTCATGTAAGAACTCTTTATACAGTTTCAAAATAGCTTCGTTCTCATGCGATTTACGGAACGTGGCATTTTGGTCGATATTATAAAGCACTTTAGATCGTTTTTCTCTAACATCAACCATTGATTGCATTTTCGCTTTCAAAATCGGTTGTCCACCGCCATTAATACAGCCGCCAGTACAACCCATGAATTCAACGAAATGATATTTCTTATCGGTCTTCTTTAATAGTTGCAGGAATTCTTCAATGGCTTTTGCCCCATGAACAACCGCAACGTTCACATCGAGTCCCGCAACTTTATAAGTGGCTTCTTTGATGTTTTCTAATCCGCGTACATCGTTGAATTCAACCGGAGTCGAATGGCCCTCAAGAATTTCAGTAACGGTTCTTAATGCAGCTTCCATAACGCCTCCGCTTACGCCAAAGATGGACGCTGCTCCAGTGTATTCTGCCAATTGACCAAATGGCTTAATGGGATCTAACTCTGTGAACTTGATGCCTCGATGACGAATCAAACGACCAATTTCCCGGGTAGTCAAAACGATGTCAACGTCTTGATAACCATCACGTCCCATTTCTGGACGTCTGGCTTCGGCTTTTTTCGCAACGCAAGGCATAATTGAAACCGAGATAATATCGGTTGGCTCAAGGTTAAGTTTTTCAGCGTAATACGTTTTAATTAACGCGCCAGCCATTTGTTGCGGGGATTTGCAACTGGATAAATTGGGAATAAATTCCGGATGATACAATTCAAGATAATTGATCCATCCCGGTGAACAAGAGGTAAACATCGGTAAGACACCTCCGTTTTTAACGCGGTTGATGAACTCTGTTCCTTCTTCCATAATGGTTAAGTCGGCGGTAAAATTGGTGTCCATAATTTCTTTGAATCCCAGTTCTTTCAATGCCGCAAACATTTGACCTTCGACGTTGGTGCCAATCTTATAACCAAATTCTTCACCAAGGGCGGCGCGAACGGCCGGAGCGACTTGAACAATGACGGTTTTCGTCGTATCACGAAGGGCTCTTTCTAAGGTTCTAATATCGTCTTTTTCTCTTAATGCACCGGTTGGGCATGATTGGATACATTTACCGCAGTAAATACATCCGGCATCTTCTAAATTGTGAAATAACGCTGGTCCTACATAGGTGTGGGATCCTCTTCGATTAAAGTTCAATATCCCTAAACCGGTATAGTGTTCGCACGCTGATACACAGCGTCCGCACAAAATACATTTTGAGGAGTCGACGACAATGGCTTTAGACGTATCGTTTAACAACGATTCTTTATGTTCAAATAATTGCGGGTTCGAGTAGTCATTATCGACGGAATACCGACGGAGTAAATCTAAAAACTCGCAGTTGGTTTCACGCGAACATTTCCAACACTCAAATTTATGGTTTCCGGCCAATAACTCTAAGTTGGTTTGGACGGAGTTATAAATATCTTTTGAATCGGTGGTGATGTTCATTCCTTCGCTCACCACCGTCCGGCAAGCCGGTTTTAACCCTTTTTGACCTTCGACCTTAACAACACAAATACGGCAGTTACCTTCTTCGTGAATGCCCTCTAAGAAACAAAGTCTTGGGATATCAAATCCGGCAACTTCTGAGGCTTTTAAGATGGTGTAATCAGCGGGGACAGTGATGGCTTTATTGTTAATCGTTAAGTTGATCATTTTATCCACGTTGTTCACGACTCCAATCTTCCGGTTTGCTGGAAATGGCATTCACAGGACAAGCTTTCTTACAAGCGCCGCAACGAATGCATTTGGTCAAATCGATGGTATGTTTTTGTTTGACAGATCCGGTAATAGCGCCGACAGGACAGTTTTTAGCACATTTGGTACAACCGATGCATTTATCCAAAATAATGTAGTTGGTTAAGTTAGGACAAACACCGGCTTTACAAACTTTTTGAACAACATGTTGCTCGTATTCATCCCGGAAATGTTTGAGCGTTGATAAAACGGGGTTTGGGGCGGTTTGCCCAAGTCCGCATAAGGCTGTGTTCTTTATCATATTACCGAGATACTCTAAAATATCGAGATGTTCTAACGTGCCTTCACCCGCGCAAATCTTATTTAAGATATCCAACATGCGGCGTGTGCCTTCACGGCAGGGAGTACATTTACCACACGATTCATCAACGGTGAAATCCAAATAGAATCTCGCAACGTCAACCATGCAGTTGTCTTCATCCATGACAATCATACCACCCGATCCCATCATCGAACCTAAATTGATGAGGTTATCAAAATCGATGGGGGTATCTAAAGATTCTTCGGTAATACAACCGCCGGAAGGTCCGCCGGTTTGAACCGATTTAAATTTACGTTTGTTGGGAATGCCGCCACCAATATCAAAGATAACTTCTCTTAAGGTCGTTCCCATGGGTACTTCTAGTAATCCTGTATTGGCAATTTTGCCTCCCAGCGCAAATACTTTCGTGCCAGAAGATTTCGCGGTACCAATCGATTTAAACCAATCGGCCCCTTTTAGATAAATAACAGGAACGTTGGCGAAGGTTTCAACGTTGTTGACGTTGGTGGGGTGACCCCAAAGACCTTTAACCGCCGGGAACGGTGGTTTTAGTCTGGGCATCCCACGGTTGCCTTCTATGGAAGCCATGAGCGCGGTTTCTTCACCGCAAACAAAGGCGCCAGCGCCTAAACGAATTTCAATTTCAAAATTAAAACCTGAACCAAAAATGTTATTTCCAAGTAACTTCATCTCTTTGGCTTGACCAATCGCATGATTTAAGCGTTCAACCGCTACAGGATACTCGGAGCGAACATAAATATACCCTTGATTGGATCCAATGGCATATCCGCAGATGGCCATGGCTTCTAAGACCGAGTGAGGGTCACCCTCTAAAACAGCACGGTCCATGAAGGCCCCTGGGTCGCCTTCATCGGCGTTACATATAACATATTTTTGTGGGTCTTGGGATTTTGACGCAAATTCCCATTTTTGTCCGGTTGGGAATCCGCCGCCGCCACGTCCGCGAAGGCCACTTTTTTTCATTTCTTCAATGACTTGGGCGGGAGTCATGGTGGTTAAACATTGCCCAAGGGCTAAATAACCATCACGAGCAATGTATTCGTTGATGTCGAGCGGATTAATATTACCGCAATTGCGCAATGCAATGCGTTTTTGTTTCGAATAGAATTTTAATTCACTAAAATTCTTAACTTTTTGTTTATCCACCGGATCACGAACGATGAGACGATCCACTGGGCGTCCCTTTAAAACATGTTCTTCACAGATTTCACGGACATCATCGACTCTTACGTGTGAGTAGAATGTCTCGTCTGGATATACAATGACGACCGGACCTTTTTCACACAGCCCAAAACAACCGGTCATTACCAGTCCTGCTTCATCTTTTAGATTCATTTCGGTGAGTACTTTATCAAATTCGTTTCTGATTTCTTTTGAATGAGAACTTAGACATCCGGTACCGCCGCAGATTAATATCTGCATTCTTTCTAACATATCAGCACCCTCTATCGTTTAATGGATCCGAGCATATAACGTTCTAGACGTTTGCCCGCAACCAAATGTTCTTCAACAATCTCAGAAACCATGCGTTCAGATACTTTTGCATAGATGGTTTTTGTGCCATCGGATTCGACAATCTCCACAATCGGTTCAAATGCGCATTCGCCCATACAACCGACCTGTGTGATGACCACATTGGGGAGATTGTGCTCTCCCACGATTTCAATAAATTTGTTTAATACCGGACGAGCGCCGGCTGCGATTCCACATGTTGCCATGCCGACTTGGATGCGAGTACCACCGATTTGGTAGCGCATTTCCATGTTCTTCTTCGCTGTGTCACGGAGTTTCTTTAAATCCTCCAGTGATTTCATAAATGCCTCCTGATTGATTCAACGTTGTCGTTGATATATGATTTCAAATAGTTCATAATCGCATATTCCGTCAAAGGCACTCCGTCTAGTAAAGTCAAAATTGTGCCTAAATCAACTGTAAAAACACGGTCATCATAGGTATGAACATATTTTAGGTCCTTGAGTTGCGGGTGAATCATTATTGTATAGATTGTTTCTCCCATATTGCCTAGCGGCGGGGTGTTGACGTGATTTAAGACAAACGTCACAACCACTTTGGTTCCAATACCCTTCTGCGAAGCAATGGTCAAATCACCGTCCGCCAAATTAGCGGCCATTTTTAGAAAAGGCAGACCGAGTCCGACTTTTCGAGTCTTTCTTGTGGTATAAAACGGACTTACGGCTTGGGTGACCTCTGATTCACTCATCCCACAGCCGTTGTCTTGAATTGTTAACGTCAAAAGATTTGTTAATGAATTTTCATTAAGAGTGATGGTAATAGAATCCGCTTCTGCCTTTATAGAGTTTTGTACGATATCTAGAAGATAGAGTGATAAATCATCCATGTTTAAAATACCTAAAAAATGCTTCAATGGTCAATTCAGGCAAGTCAATGATGTTCAGCGTATTCCTTTCCGAAATGGCCATTAAATCATGGGCATCGGAATTATACATTATCTTAAAATGAGATAAATGATGGAGCGTTATAAATGACTGGTCAGGCTTTGTCAGTTCTATGGCACCTTGCTCCTGGGAATTGATGTAGTCAATTCCCTTCATGAATGGCCGGTCAAGATGGGCTAAGATTAAGAGATGTTCATACGGTTCAAGCATCGTAACAATCGCTTCATAACTTAACGTCAAAGGTTGACTTGAGACGCCTTGGAGAGTTGAAACAACATAATCTTCCATATCTGTCAGACGTGCTTCGCCAAAGGCGTTTTTGTCTGTTTGGCGATGATTTTCAATCTGTGATTCAAACGTCATGGCCTCTAACATTGTTTTAAAATAACACAATACATGAATGCCTTCAGCCGTTGTCAGTTCAACACCAGGAACTAGCAACAATGCATAACTTTGTGCGATTTTGGCGATCGTAGGCAATTGTCTTAAACTGTTATGATCTGTCACCGCAATGATGTCTAATCCTTTTAGAACTGCCATATTTAAGATGTTGTTCGGCGTCATCAAATCGTCCGCACAAGGACTCAAAACCGAATGAATATGTAAATCATAATGATAATTCATAAGCAATTCCTGGCTTTCAAATCCAGGATTACTTCGTGCGTTTTAAGCGAAGTGGAAATCAACGCAATGTTTTCAAGATTGGCTTTTTCAATCATCGCTTGGGTTACCACTTGGTTTTCCGAAAATATGATGGCGGGTAAATCCATCAGCATCGAAACCGCGATGGTATTCAAATTGGCAATGATGGTAATTAAGACGGCGTTTCGTGAAGCGCTTCTTAAAACAACACTTAACAAATCCGAAGCATAAATGCCTTCATACGGGTGATTCGCCGTCGATAACTCTGTTAAAAGTCGATAATCATTCGTTAAAATATCATGAACCAGCATGATAACTATCCTCCGTAATGAAAAATTTCAATTTCAGGACAGTCCCGTTGGGGTCCGAGATGAGCGACATTTCATCAGCGGACTTTTGAATATTAATGAGTCCCATTCCGGCACCAAACCCGTTTAACTGGGATTCTTCGCTGGCTGTTGAATACCCCGGTGTCATCGCAAGGGGAATATCTGGAATTCCGGGACCAATATCGATAAATTGGAGATAACAGAGGTTGTTTTGAATACGAAAATCAGCATAACCGCCAAAACTATGGATGACAATGTTGATTTCTGCTTCATAAGCGGCGACACTGACTCTTTTTATAAAATCGAAACCAAATCCAAATCGTTTCAACGTTCTTTTGACCTCGCTTGACATCGCTCCCGCTAGGTCGAAGTCGTGAGGCACGATGTCAAAGTGTTTGTAATATTCCATTATTTTCTGGAAGTAATGCCTTTAATCCCCATAGAGTATAAAGCCCCACTCAAATTAAACATTGTTAATTCGGTTCCTATGAGGGTAATCCCGGATTCATTAGCCAGTTCGATGACTTGGTTGGCGGGAATCTTTCCACGGACTAAGACGACCACTTGGACGTCTAACATTTCCGCGGTTCGAATGGACTGGTTGGTAGCCAAACCGGTAATTAACATACTGTTTTTTAGAATATTTTCTTGTCTAACGGTGTTCATAATCATCAGTGCATCACTCATGAGATCTGAACAGAATCCATAGTTCAGCTCTTTTTCCGGTTGGAAATTTTCTTTGGTATAAACCGTGCATTGATATCGCTCGATTATTTCTCCTAATTTCATGAGGATGTCCGTAGTCCAGCAACGATTTCTTTGGCTTTTTGGACTGTGCTATTTCCATAAACTTGATTATTGACCGTGATAACTGGGGCCAACCCGCATGCACCGATGCATCGAGTGGCTTGAAGCGTGAATTGACCGTCTTCCGAAGTTTGACCGGGATTCAGTTTTAATTCATCGGAAAAAGCGTCAATAAGACTCTTTGAACCTCTTACGTAACAAGCGGTTCCAAGGCATACATTGATCACATTTTTTCCTTTTGGCTCAACAGAAAATTGGCCGTAGAAGGTAACGACCCCGTTGATTTTAGCAATACTTTCGTCTAATCCTTGCGCAATTATTTTCTGGATTTCGATAGGGATACATCCAAAAATAGATTGTGCGTCGTGAAGCGTAGGCATCAATGGACCCGGTTTAAGTTTGTGTTTTTCCATTGAGGCATACAGTTTGGCAAGCTTTTCTTCAGTAATCTGAATTTTTACGCTCACAATAAAATGGGCTCCTTTCATAATTTAAGCACTTCCATTATATCACGAAAAACAATAAAAAAAAGCGTCAAAAAACGCTTTCTTAAATGATAATAACGCTTACCTTTTTTTGTACATCACAAACCAAATGACATTCGATATAATCCCTAGGATAAAAACCGCACCACCGGCAAAATATTGCCAATATTTAAGGATGAATATTTGTTCAGATTGTTCACCATCCAAATCGATATCTGGCAACTCATGGATATAGTCTGCGGGATGCGCTTTGACAACGATTTGGAAGGTCTTTGACAATTCGGTAATTCCTGCTTCGTTGTTAAAATCAAGTGCCACATGATAGACCCCTTCTTGGGCCGCTCGAGCAGTATAGGAATCAAACCGAACATTCACAAGATATCGAGTATTGTCATTTAATTCTTTGGTTTTGATAAGTAAGTTCGTAAAATCAGACAATCCTAAAATGGTGGTATCATAGACCATAATGATGGACGTATCTAAATAAATCACCGGACCGATTTCATCGACGATTTCGACGATGATTGTTTTTTCGGCCGTATTACCACTTGAATCCGTCACTTTAAAAACAACCGGATACAACCCGAGCTGACGAACATTTGGCGTGTAGTTATCAGAAAAAATCACTATTTCTGCGGTTAAATCATGATCATAATCATCCTCGACTGTTTGGCTAAGTAAAATATCATCAATGGATAATGAGGACCCGTACCCTATCGTAAAACTCGAAGGACCGGTGAAGATGGGATCTGCTTGGTCCACCACATAAACTTCCACCAAATAATCGGATGAATTTCCCGAGGAATCAGATACCGTAAAAACGACTTCATAAAATCCTAGGACCGCATTATTAAGGGTATAATCATCGCTTTTTAGGGCGATGTTACCGGTGATTTCGCCATCCACATTATCGCTAGCGAATAGTTGCGATTGGATGGCGGCGATAGAAAGCGTATTCGGGTAAGGAAGGATAATTTCATTCGTACCGCTGATGATGGGATCGGTGATGTCGACGACTTTGACAAGAATGTCAAACGTCGTAACGTTATCTGATTGGTCTTCTACGGAATATTGAATCACATATTCCCCTAATGTGGACATGTTCGCCGTATAGCCATCGCTTAAGACAGTAACGTTCGCCGACACATTACCATCAATGGCATCTAAAGCAACGATACTTGAAGTGATTTCGGAAAGCAATACTGGATCGTCCACATTAACAATCACAACCCCTGAGCCTTGATAAACCGGGCCGTTGATATCGATGAGGTTTCCAATCACAAACGGTTCATAAGGCGTCGAGATTTGACCTTCTTCTAGTTGAAACCCCGTAATTCCGTTGGTGAGAAAATAATCATTGTTCTCATCAAAGGATAGCGTTACGTAATTTGCGTTGGCGGGTGTTAAAAATACATACTCCGCCACATAAGGGGCATAAGAATAACAATACATATCCGTCATGTCATAGGTGTACGTTCCGATGAGTGTCGAATTTTCATAAAAAGACATCGTCCAAGTAATTTGACCCGGATCAAAATAATCCCGGTTAAAAGATAATGCATAATAGGTATGCGCTTTGATGGTAAATGGATCGATGGTACT
This sequence comes from uncultured Caryophanales bacterium, assembly GCA_942493185.1. Classification (GTDB taxonomy): domain Bacteria; phylum Bacillota_I; class Bacilli_A; order Izemoplasmatales; family Hujiaoplasmataceae; genus UBA5603. The sequence goes on along the minus strand of OW818673.1, from coordinate 1,929,647 downwards.
GTATCGTCCGGTACTTAGTTCAAAATTATCATTCGATAAATAGTTCTTTCCTCCCGGCAGATAATGGGGTGAATAGTCCTCGGCAAATACGGTGTGTACCGATAGTGACAACCCGGCGATACATAACAATAGCAACAGCAATTTCTTCATAAAAAACATCTCCTTTTGACAAAAATAATACGGATATAAGGAGGATGTCCTTTATTAATGAGTTTGAAAAAAAGTCCGCAAAAATTCTGCGGACTTCATAGTTTCAATATTCAATATCATTCTTCGACGACTTCAACCAGTTCTACATTCATCAAGGATATGTAGACGCTTGTGTAATAAACAAAACTGACGATGACCCCTGTGATGATAACTTCATCACCCTCTTGGATCAACCCCTCATCACGGGTATCATGAAAATAAATCTCGATATCAAAGGTGCGAGGATATCCATCAATATACCACCCAGGATGTCCATCAGATATGACGCCACGAAGTTTGATAAAGGCATAATCATATTTTCCGTGAGCGGCATTGATGCTCGCTTCAAAATCATTCAATAATTGATCAGCGGATAAATCATATTCGGGGGTGTCGATGATGTCGACAATTGAACAGTTTTCAATGATGATGTCGTCGCCATCCAAATTCGCTACCGTTCCCTGAATGATGACTTTCTCATAATCCCGGAGATATAAAACCTCGCCAACATTCACATTGCATATGATGCTGGTGCCAATAAACTCAAAAACAAAATGGTCCTCATACGCTTTATATTCATAGACCAGCCCACTTAATCGAACAACTGAAAAGCGGTACTTAAGGTTTGCAAGATCCGAATCGGAGGTGTATTCGTTTTGTAATTCAAAAGACGTCATAAAGAATTCGGGTTTGTTTGACCCAAGATAGGTGCAACCGGTGAGTAAAAACAGCATTAATACCAGCAAAGTCTTACGCATATCGCTTCACCTTACCATCGAATACAACTCAAAAAAGTATAATGTTGATTATCGATTTTTTATCTGATAGTTGATTTGATAAGCAATTTCATTGTGGCGAAAGATTCCTGGGACAAATGGCGGTTGATACCGCAAAATGAGACGTTGTGAAGCCGGACTAAATCCATTTAAGCGCAAATAACTTAGCAAAAGTTGATCGTGCTTATCAAAGTTTTTTGGTTTCCAATTTCCGCGAAATCGAATGACGGCATAAAATGAATTCTTTAATTCGTTGATAAAAACTGCTTCTTCCGACGGTTGTGGAATAGTTTCTTTGGTATATTTGGACGGAACGTAAAAACCGGTGACGAGTTGATCGTTCTCTTGATAGGTCACAACCGGGGTTGTCATCGATATTTTCGAATTCATGGTATTGTTTCCAGAAATATAACGGAATACGTTGCTAAAACCCGAATCTTGCGTCGAGGACATTTCTGACTTCGTACTAGCGAGTAAAATGTCATCGTATTTTCTTATCTCAATTTTACCATCTTTTTTGATGAGTGTATATTTCATCGTTTCAAATAAAGCCATCTTATCGCCTCGATTTCAATCTTAATTAACTTGTCGATTACGCACTCTTTTTTGACCTATGTTAAAAGCAATCTTTACCAAAAGGATAACAGGAACTAAAAGAATCAATCGAAGTCCTATTGCCACAAGGATGGGAAATGTGGTTTCATCTCGGTATGGAAAAAAATAATCAAGAATAAAATTAGCAAAGAATAACCAACCAATAATCCCGCCACTGATTATAATGATTTGTAATATCATCTTATATTTTCTCATAGTGTCACGCTTTATTATCGTTCGACTTAAATTAAGTATACCACACATATAAAATATTTATGAACCTTGCACTAAACCGATACAACGTTATTATACTTTTGACTCAATAATGCTTTCCAATCTTTTTGCAAAATTCATCGCATCATTTAAATCGTTCTCATCGGGATGCCCTTTGTTCATCCCGCCGAAGTACTTTAGAAAACTATTCGTATTATATCCTTTGCAGGAGAACTCATCAATGATGGCATATCCTTTGGATGATAAAATGGTTCTCAATGCGAAATGATCTTTTTCAACTTTTGCTTTGCCTTGAATGGCACTTGTGGAAAAGATGAATCCCTTTTGAAGTGAAGTACTCGGCAATGTTTCAGCCAATGTGATAAGCGGTTTATAATGTTTTCCACTGTCAATTCCAGAACCAAAACCGATTAAATCATAATTGTTTAAGTTGACACTATCAATTTCATTTGGAGTAATGATTTGTCCACCAAGCTCCAAAGCGAACGCTTGTGCGATCTTCAATGTATTATTATGGTGGTATGAGAAAACAATAATCAGCGTTTTAAACTGTTTTTTTGTTGTCATATTATTTAGTGTTTTTCTTCGATTGTTTTAAACTGAAATACTTCATCAATTGTAACATTGAACACTCGAGCGATATTATAGGCCAAATCGAGAGATGGCGTATATTTTCCAAGTTCAATTGCATTGATTGTTTGTCTTGAAACATTCGTTTTTTCTGCAAGGGTTTGTTGGGACATTTCATTCGCAAAAAAACGAAGTGTTCGAATGTTATTAATAATCTCGTACTTATTAGGCATGACGAATGCCTCTTTTGTAAAAATAAAGCTGAACAAACCCCTCTAAAGCAGACCCTAAACTAAAGGAAATAAAGAGGATATTAATCATGATAATGGGTGAGTACTCTAGTAATAGCGAAATCAATGCGACTACAAATCCAATGCCAGCAAATGCAAAACCAACCCGCATCGCTTTTAGTTCAATCAGTTTGGCCATTTCATCTTCTACTGTATCCGTCTTAATCATTAATGCGACTTTCTCTTCTATTTCTTTATCAGACATGGATTGATTTTCCATTTTTAGTTTGATGGCTAAATAGATGGAGTAAAAGATGTGAAACAGAATCAGAGCAACAATAACGGCCGCCACGCCAATCCCGATAAAGATTAGTATTTTAGCTGCCCAGAACTTTAGGGTCAAAGATTCTGCGGATCCCTCATTGTATTTTCCTATAGCATAGAATAAATAAGACATGGATACAATAATTCCCATTACTGATGTGACAATGGTTTTCTTTTCGTGATAATTCATGGTAATCCCCCCCTTGTGAAACATTATATACATATTGTATTGTTTTAATTACATCTTGTCAAGTATATTTTACATTTTTCTAGTATAAAACATTTTAAGGGTTGTTTTTACGTTTTTAGTCAGATGGTATGTCTCAATAAATGTATGTAAAAAGCGGAAAAAATGAGGATGCAGCTCTATTTTATATAGCTGTACAACGTACAGTCATTGAGCCCAATTTGTTTAAAAAAACAAATTATAGATATCGACGAATAGCGGATACCACCTGTAATGCACAAAGGTGATTACCTTCTTCTGACAAATGCAGCCCATCTGGACATTTGAAATAGTTATCCCCTTTTAATAAAAGCGAATAGAGATCATTGATAAAAATATTATGGGCTTTCATGACTTTTTCTGCCGCATTATTATAGGACAAAACCCATTCGTTTTTATAAGTAAATGATGCCTGTGTCCCGGTATTATCGATGCCTTGTCCGTCTCGATAAATGGGGACCGTATTAGCAAAAATAGGGATGGCCTTTTGGGATTGAATTAACATAATCACTTTTTCTAAGCCGTAACAATACTCATCAATGGGATTTAAAGCTTCCTTCATCGGTGATTCTATATTCATATCCCAATATCCACTATTAAAGTGAACAATGTCAATCGCAGGGCTATGACGAAAAATTTGGTTCAATTGCCAATAATGGTATTGGATGAATCGCGAGTTATCATCCCAGAAGACGACTTCACATTCGTCTTTAAGTAATTCCTTGACTTCATTTTGGTAACCAATTCTTATAGAATCTCCCATTAATAATACTCTTTTCATGTTGTTCCTCCCTGTTTCTGTGTGATATAAAGACTTACTATTCAATCAATTATTGCTTGAACTTATTGGATGATTATGAAAAATCATAAGTAACAAAATTTAATATTTTTATCAAATTATGAACTTGTATCAATTCGGCAAGAAACATTAAAGCCCCAATCACTTAACTCATCAGCCGTAAATAGCTTTAATTGACTTGCGCCGATAATATCATAATAATCATCATCATATAATACAATATAATTCAGTTTTTCATATTGTCCCACTAAACATGAATATCCTTTTGGGCTATTGATGATATATCCTATTGAGATATAGATTTGATCAGGATTAATTTCGGTTCGTTTTAAAATTGTGAACTCATCTTCCTCGTGAAATGAACTAAATAGTTCCGGTTCAGGATTTTCTAAGGGTGATACTTTTGTACAACTCACCAAGAAAATAAATATAAATATCATTAAGAATGTCGTAAATCGTTTCATGGTTCAAATTCCTCCCAATAGAAAGGTTTTTACATAAAAATAATAATAAACCTTATCATATAAAATCTTATCATTTATAGTAAAGTTTTTCAAGTGATTGTGACAAACAACATCTCATGTTCGGGTTAATTGATTTATTTTTAGTGCAATAAAAAGCCCTCGAAAGGGCTCGATTACGAACCATATCGTGGCTCAGGCCAAAATTGAACTTGCGATACATGGATTTTCGGTCGTTAAATTACTTATATTAGAGTTACATTATAGTAGATATGGAATCAATTCAAGCGAAATTGATGAAAGTGTGTATATCCTTGATCATATGCAATCTATGGTGTAGGAATACTTCTTACCTCTTCCCAAGCATCTGGATTTATTTGACTGTTTGTATCGTTTCTTAATGTTTCATTGAAAAAGTCTGTAATCATACTTTTTAATATTGAATTTAGGTATTTTTCTTCCACTTTTCCAGACAAACCGATATATTTTGTTAGGGGAGAATACATATAGACCATCGCAAAATCATAGTGTGTTATTCCATCTATTTGATAAAGTTCCGATGGAAACGTACTGTTTTCAATTAAAGAAAATAGATTGGTGTTGTTATTTCCGGTTTCCCATGCTCCACTTCTTAAAAATAATGATGGTATTGATAGTCCTTTGCTTATCTCGGTTTCATCAATCGGTTCGACCCATGCGTCCAATCCAATGATGGCATCGATTCTATCATCATTTAGGGCAATTGCCACATCCGCTCCCCCGCCGGTTGAATGTCCAAGCAATCCAAGCTTATCTAAATCTAGTCTTCCACTAAATCTGGATAGACTATTACTTGCATTAATGTCTTCTAAATAATTGATTGTCGTTGATATATCTGAAGCATACGTGTAAACAAGTTGGTTCGCGTAATCTAAAAAATCCGGAGTTGTTTCTCTTGGTGGTAAAGCATCCTGGTTTATATATGCAATATCATCATTATCGAAAACGGTCGCAACCGATCCATAGGAATGATCAATGCCGATAACGATATACCCCAAACTCGCCAATTCTTCGGCATAATCCGTGTGAATATTACGAAATCCTCGCCAGCCATGAGATATGATGATGACAGGGTAATTGGCAGAAGTGCTACTAATCGGAGCTCCTAAGTATGAATTTGATCTGATATCTGCTGTATGATCTAGGAAAAAAGAAGGAAAGCCAAAGTCCTTGCTTAAGGCTCTGGATACAACCACTCCATCTTCTAACCAGGAAGCTTGCTCGTATCCGTCAACGGATTCTGCTGGATACCATATTTGTATTTTAATTTTTCTGAATTCAGTCGCATCATCACTATAAAGTTCATATCGACTTTCGTCTTCTATAACAAAAGATTCTGTCCCTATTAAAAAGTCGCCATTCGGTGTGGGTATATCATATATAGGAAATACAATTGCAGAAAGGAAAGAGATAACAATCAGTAATGTTAAGGCTATGGTCATACTTGTTCTGATACCCTTTTTGATTGTAATATTCATGATCTTGCCTATAGAGATTACAATCACTATCATAAAAATAGAAGTGTAAAGCGTAAATAACTGCCAACGAGATCCATCAAAGATAAGGTGTAAAATTAGGACCAACAAGGTCACGCTTAATAAAACAATCATTAATTGCTTATTTATCGTTTTCTTACTCATTAAAATCCACATCATCATGATTGTTAAAATAAAAGCGAAAGCTTCTAGTATATGCATCTTATTTGCTCCTTAATAATTTCTATTATTAATAATTGTAACATACTAAATTGAGAAAAGACGAAAAGGGTTCTCTTATTATTTGGAAATTACTGTGAATAGTAATCGATGTTTGCTTTCTGAACCAAGCCAGTTTATAATAGGCAATGAAAGCAAATACTCAAAAGCTGTAGGGCCTAAGATGTATAATCCATTCGGTGATTTAATTTGATGCGATACAGAAATATCACAATCAGAGGTGAAACAATGATAGATGCCATATATAAACGAATAAGTACAAGAACCTACATGAATGAAATGTTATCCGATGAGGAAACAAAAGAAATCATGGAGATCGTTCACTCACACAAAGTTATCAAAGGTCCTTTTGGAAACAACTTTGATTTTACTTTTAATGAAAACACAAATAAGCATGAAGAAGGAAAAAAAATAGGAACTTATGGGCTGATAAAAAATGTCCCAGCGTTTGTCGGGGGTGTCTCCAAGAATACTCTGGAGTCGATCGTTGACTTTGGTTTTGTATTTGAAGACCTACTACTATCTTTGACCTACAAAGGTTTTGATACCTGTTGGTTGGGTGGCACCTTTAAAAGAAATGAATACCGCGCTCAATTACTTGATGATGAAATCATACCCGCTATTTCACCTGTCGGTCATAGAGCCAACAAAATAGCAATCGCTGAAATGGCTTTGAGAAAGATGTCGGGGGCTCGAAGCCGACTATCCACAACCACATTATTTAAGCAATACTCAAACGAATCACCAATCGATATGACGACCAGTTCTTCAATCAATACCTGCTTGGAGTTGGTTCAACTGGGTCCCAGCGCCTCCAACAAACAACCCTGGAGACTCTATGTAGATAAAGAAGTTATTCACTTTTATATTGAGCGCACGATTCATTACCCTCCAGTTTCAATGGGATATGATATTCAAGCTTTGGATATTGGAATAGCCCTTTGTCATTTTTCGGTTGGACTACAATATTTTAATAAAAAATTCAGTTTCAAGAAATTTGATTGCGTAAAGACTTTTCCTAATCAAGAATATATTCTTTCAATACAAATTTATCCGTAAAAAATAAAATACATAATATAAGTGATACATCGAAAAATTGTATCATTTTTATTTATACGCTTAAACTAAAACATTGATTTGTTTTGATGCCATAAAAAAAGCCCTTGAAAGGGCTATGTTTCGTTCCAAAAGATGGCACAATCTGGAAATGAAACGACGAAACACGGATTTAGTGTCGATTCATGAGGCAAATATAAATAATATACTAATATTGTGCACCAAATGGCAATAATGATATGGACGCTAATTTAAAACATTGCTTACCGAAAGGTATGCCAATAAGAGTGATACATAAAATAATGCCAACAACAATATATCCAACCGCTATTTCCCACCCAAATAAAATCAGCCATATGATATTAGCGATTGGATGTGAATCAAAATTTGTTTGAATCGTTTTTCCAAAAGGAAATAGTGAAAAAGAAGCTATTTTAAAGCATTGCACTCCAAACGGTATTCCAATGATAGTAATACACCATATCAAGCCTACTAGAACCCACAACACAAATGATAATAGTCCGACAATGACAAACCAAAGAAAATTTCCCAATAATTTCATTTGCTTTTCTCCTCATATATAAAAATTATATCATAATAAAAATCCTGCATTATTTTATATAATTGTAATCGTTTCTGCATCTATTTTAATAACCCGCTTATTTATATACTCGAATATCGCTTGCTGTTTTTCTAAAGAATAGCCATCAAGCGGTATAACAAAGTCAAATTTCTTTATACTTTTTACATGAATTCCTTTATCGGATTTTCCGGATTCCTCGTAGTGAATATCAATTATATGAATTGACGAAATATCGAAATATCTGATTTTTTTGAGCATTGGAACATCATCAGAGAATATTTTGAAATCTTGATACCAAGGATAGCAAGGCGCATAAATTTCTTTCTCATTCACTTCAATTCTTGTTTTATATAACGAGTAAATGACTATTAAAAAAATACCGCTAATAACTAATGATACATACATTCCAACCACATATAAAATAATATCCGTACGAATAGATTGAATTACAAAAAAAATGAGCGAGAATCCAGCCACAAACGATATAATTAGTATCCATTTTACTGTAGGAATTGACATAAAAATTTTCATACTCTGACACTCCTTAAAAGGCCATATCAAATAAGACTATTTTTCCATATAGTTAAGACTAAATTGAGAATAATTGAGATTAGTAATAATCCAACCATAATCAATAGCAATATTTTCAACCTTTTAATTCCATATTTTTTTGCATCTTCAATATAATATTTTCCCTCAATGACATAGTGCGGGGATTTCAGCTGATAGAATCCGAGAATTACATTCGAAATAAATAAGAAGATTACTACTATCAAATTGAACACCAAGGGCATCGATAGGTTTGCTAGCACAAAAAACAAAATTGTTAAGAGACAAGCTGATAAGCAAATATATATCGGTAATGAGATTGAAGTCTTCACATTTTTGTCAAGCGTATATGAGTACAACAAATTTAACCACATGTAACCTGTTGTCAATATTGCAAAGAATATCCAATCTACAATAAGAGCAAGGACCAAAAAAACAAGAATCGTAATAACTATCATTTGAAGTAAATATGGTTTCGTTACTCGTTTATATTCGATTTGATTTTGCATATACTGAACAGTCCATTTATTATAAAATATAGTTTTAGTATATCACAAACCTTCAGCCAAGTATATTTACTATACAAAAATCGATATATAATTGTTTGTCCATCTGTCGTAGGAAGTATCTCTTAATATTCGTTTTAGGCAACAAAAAAAGCCCTCGAAAGGGCTATATTACGTTCCAGATGGTGGCTCTGGCCGGAATTGAACCGGCGACACATGGATTTTCAATCGTTTCATGCAAATGAGCTAAGTCTCAATTATTCATTTTAATCGAATTGTTTAAAGTTCAGAAATAATGTGCAATGAAATTTCTTTTAATATATTCATTACCATATCCCACTCTACTTCTTTAGCATACGGATAATATCGCTGGAACTGATTCCACATATTCAATAACGTTTGATCATTGATTATGTCTTCAAGAATTGTATTTATATTATTGGTAATTTGTACAAATGTGTTTCTTGATTTTGTTGTGTTAATAAAAGCTTCTTTCATAAGAGGGAGCTTTACTTTCCTATCCTGTAATTGAAATAGAATGAACAGGTCATAGAAGTCTTTCATGCGAGTATTTAAAACCCCTCTCGACAATATCGTCTCGAGTTTCTCGGCTAATACAGTTTCAATGTTATAAGACTTAAGTTTTATTACTCTATCATCGAGTAAACTTTGATACTGAAAGTTAACTTCCTTAGGTGTCAAAATATCGCCGGTTGTAAAATCTAATTTGATATGTTCCGTTATAGTATCGTATCTAACAAGAATTGACACACGAAGACCGGGGTATTCTGCGTCTTCGTGAATTTCATCAATACTTACCAATTCCATTTCAAGTAGATTTATCGTTGGAATCAAAATAATGTCACTAATCATGCTTTCAAGATCGGTTTTATTTAACGCCAATGACTTCAAAGTCATATCTAAGTCCATGGTTGTTCTTAGCTCAACATTCGCTAATGAAGAAATTAGAAAACCGCCTTTAATGATAAAATTGTCAACGTATTTTGATAGCGAAAGTTTCTCAAGAAAAAATTCAAAAATGACTAATCGTAAAATAATATTTGAGTTTAAATTTAAAGCCTTTGCTTTTTTCTTTATGAGCCCTTTGAGCCGTTCACAAGACATCATAGAATCATCTCCATATATTTTCTGACAACATTATGAATCCCAAGTAATTTTGCGTAATGCATTAATTTAACTAAGTCTTTGTGGTGAGTATTAGCATATCGTTTTAATGCTACAATATGAATTTGACTATCAAGTCTATTTCTTGATCTTATAACGTCACAAATTGTTCTTTCCAAATCGTATACAAAAACGTCATTACCGTAAACTGTTTTTAGTTTAGTGACACCTAAATCAAATAATTCTTTCTTGATAGTGAATGTAACAACTTTATCATTTTTAATTTGACTGGTGTTATAGCCTGTAGGTACTGTAACTGAATATCTAATGGGTTCTCTATCAGAATACCCATGTAAAAAAAGTGCTGTATCGTGTGAATAAATCATTCGTTTTTTCTTTTCTTGAAATTCGAACAAAAAATCATCCCAAGTTCCTGGTTTTTGATAGACTCCTGGAGATACTCGGATAAGACTTTCTTCCTTAACAAACATAGATAAATATTCGCGATGGACACCATACGACTCCGCTTCTTTGGACGTAATATAACCATCACTATTATCAATAAGTTTTTTCAGTTTGTCTCTGGACATGATATCACTCACTTGTCATTTTTGCTTATATTATATTTCAAAAAAGTTATTCTGTCAATAATTGAACATTAAAAAAGCCCTCGAAAGGGCTATATTACGTTCCAGATGGTGGCTCAGGCCGGAATTGAACCGGCGACACATGGATTTTCAGTCGCTTAGTGCAATTCAAACTCTCAAAAAAGCAACTTTGACAAATAATTAGCAGTATAATAAAAAACACTGAAAATAAAAGAATAAACTACAAGAAAGTGATTTACATATTGAAATACAATATTCGGAATTAAATGTTTGAAATACAATATTGCAATAACTAAATATGCCAAAGGATAAAATAATGCACCGTAAACCATTGTATTTATTTCGGGATGTAATACAAAAATATATAAAACGAATAGTGATGGTATATAGATAATCGCCATAATTATAAGTGACTTTGATGAAAATGCAAACAATCCGACAGCTGCTGATTTGTCTTTTGCTTTCCCATAATTTGATTTGGCCAAACCGTTATACTGACTGATTGCTTTATTCAATAAATTAGGCAATCTATCTAAATCGTGCTCATAAAAATCTCCGCCTAAAATAGTTTCACATATTGAATTTCCTTTATAATGCTTAACTGTCAAACAAGGTAAATACCAAGAAATAATTCGACTTTGAAATGCAATAACTTCACTTGCTTTGAATCTTCTGTTTGGGAGTAGTGGATTAACGACAATTAAGTAATCATTTAAAAAATATAAGACCGGTTTTTTCCCAAACATAAGGTATAAGTATCTGATGGCAATTATGTTAATCGCAGAAGTAATTGCTATTACAACAATCAAATTTACCTTTGCAGCATAAAGTGCTAATCCTAAGAATATGCTGAAGAGCATAAAAACAATCAAAGCCAACGGCGTTCTGCCTTCCTTTTTTCCTAATATCTCTTGAAAATCCATATTATACTCTCCTGATTTCATACATGATGCACCTATAAAAAAAGACTAATCTTTTGAAACTTCATCCGCATATTTTCTAAGATTGATATAGGTCTTTATTCCAAGAAAACCTGATAATATAATGAGAAAACCAAACATTGAAAGTATTAATACATTTAACCATGAAGGAAAGTCCAACAAATCTTTCAATCGAAAACCTAATGAAAACAAAGCAATTGATAATATTAGGTATACCTGATATCTTAAAAATATATGTGATTTTTTTGTAAAAATGGAAATTTGTTCTTCAGATAAATAATCTTCTTCGTTTCTTTCAGAGATTTCATTCATTGATAATTTTTCTTCATCTACATTGTTTTGAGATTCTAACTTCATTTCTATCTCGTCTATATATACCTTCATTTTTTTCTCGTTTTTTCTTTCATACCCAAAAAGAAACCAGAAAAAAAATATAATTATCAACGATAATACAACGCCAATTATTTTAATTAATAGTCCATAGTCAGGTAATACAATAAGAGACGTGATTACCAAAATAAAAACACTTGTGTAAAAAATAGGTAGAAATAAACCTGCTTTAAAATACCCTCTAAGTCCTTTTACAAATTTTTGACTATCTGATTTCTTCTTCATTTATTTCCTCTCATAGTTACAGTTTTATATAAACATATAAATTAAAAACTAAGCGACTCTATTATCGATTTCTTATCAATTCTATTTTATTTGATTATACCACACACAAAACCCTAATAAAATATCTCTTTCTGTTTTTTTATTATTAATGCAGTTTGTCCACGTGTCGACAGAAGGTTTTGTAGATTAATAAAAAAGCAAAAAAAAAGCCCTCGAAAGGGCTATATTACGTTCCAGATGGTGGCTCAGGCCGGAATTGAACCGGCGACACATGGATTTTCAGTCGTTTCATGCGCCTATTTACCAGTAAAAAATTCTGAATTCCAGCCATTATCAGATTTTAGTACAATTAAATCTTGTTTATAGTCATATTGTATCGATTGATCCAAAATGAAAAATCCTATTGAACTGTCATATGTTCCATCGGGATTAAACAACAGCACCGCTTCTATTCTATCTCCTGTACCACTATATACTCCATCAACATATTTATCTTCATAACCAAATGCAACATATATTGATCTTCCATATTCATCCTCTTGTAAAAATCGGCTAAATCTATATCCTGCTCCAGTAGCTTCTTCAAAGAATGTTTCGATGCAATTATTAATGCATTTTGACCGAAATAAGCCATCACATAAAGGACCGTCTTCATCTTTTTCAACATTAATAGCTATCGATATACACTTGTCGTAATTAATTTCTTTATCCCAGTCATTCTCACTTAAGAATGTTTGAACTTTTTCACTGTCAGTTACATTGTCATAAAGAAGGTAATTTATATCTTCATAATAATATATTTTGCTATCATCAGATGCTTGTAGAATTAATAAACTGTATATTTCACCATCAAGATCTTCAGAATACTTAAACAATATTCTTCCATAATCATCTTCATCCATTACTTCTATAAAAGGGTCATAAATAGGTTCTCCATCAATAATATAGCCTTCAGCCCAAAGAATACTATTTATAGCTTCGGTGAGTAAATCTGGATAATCACCATCATAATGATAAGGGACAACAATATAACAGCCTGAAAAAATAAACAGAATTATTATAGAAACAAATACAAAACACATTTTTTTCATATATATTCACCAAAATAATTATAGCATATACAGAATAGCAAGTAAAATTGACTTGTTGTTTTTTTATGAAAAGACATGAATTGTCCATGTGTCGACAGCATGTTTCGCAGTTTGCTCAAAAATGTAACAAAAAAAGCCCTCGAAAGGGCTATATTACGTTCCAGATGGTGGCTCAGGCCGGAATTGAACCGGCGACACATGGATTTTCAGTCCATTGCTCTACCAACTGAGCTACCGAGCCAAAAAATGGCGGTCCCGACGGGATTTGAACCCGCGATCTCCTGCGTGACAGGCAGGCATGTTAACCACTACACCACAGGACCGTGTGGTTGCGGGGGCAAGATTTGAACTTGCGACCTTTGGGTTATGAGCCCAACGAGCTGCCAGGCTGCTCCACCCCGCGATATAAATCGTGCTACATTATAATACCAAACCATTTGAAAATTGTCAACTGACAAATGCTATAAAACCTCGTAATGATTTGTCCCCAAATCATACTCAAAAATGTTCCATTGGTGGAGGTTGACGGGATCGAACCGCCGACCCTCTGCTTGTAAGGCAGATGCTCTCCCAGCTGAGCTAAACCTCCATGGTGGAGTATAGCAGGATCGAACTGCTGACCTCCTGCTTGCAAGGCAGGCGCTCTCCCATCTGAGCTAATACCCCTAAAACTTGGTACCCAAGGCCGGACTTGAACCGGCACGTCATTGCTGACATTGGATTTTAAGTCCAACGCGTCTACCTATTCCGCCACTCAGGCATTTAAAAAATGGTGACCCGCAGGCGACTTGAACGCCTGACCCTTTGATTAAAAGTCAAATGCTCTACCAACTGAGCTAGCGGGTCACTTCGAGCTCAATGAAGAAGAGCCTGTGGTAAAACTTGTGTTACGAGAGGTGCTTGATGGTGCCGACTATAGGAATTGAACCTACAACCTACTGATTACGATTCAGTTGCTCTGCCGGGTTGAGCTAAGTCGGCAAATATGGCGGAGAAAGAGGGATTCGAACCCCCGCGACGATCGCTCGTCCTGTCGGTTTTCAAGACCGATCCCTTCAACCGGGCTTGGGTATTTCTCCGTCAATCATACGATTGGTGGACCCGGTAGGACTCGAACCTACGGCCAATCGGTTATGAGCCGATAGCTCTAACCAACTGAGCTACGGGTCCATACGTTCGGAACAAATCATAAATGGTAGCGGCGGTGAGACTTGAACTCACAACCTCACGGGTATGAACCGTACGCTCTAGCCAGTTGAGCTACACCGCCATATTATGGATATAATTGGTGGAGTATAGCAGGATCGAACTGCTGACCTCCTGCTTGCAAGGCAGGCGCTCTCCCATCTGAGCTAATACCCCAAGAAAAAAATGGTGGGCCTAAATGGACTTGAACCATCGACCTCACGCTTATCAGGCGTGCGCTCTAAACCACCTGAGCTATAGGCCCACTATACACTTTTCAGTGCGAGTAATATTTTACTATTTATGGCATTGATTGTCAATTAAAATATTCATAAAGAATCAGCTAAAAGATAAAAAGTTGAAAAGACTGCGAAGCAATTCGGGCGGATGCTTGATTTTGCCCCACATAGGACCAAATCCGCCCGTATATAACATAGATTCTTTATTTGATTTCTGGTTTTGGATACTTTTTGTTATTCTTAATCATTTTTTCTTGAATAATCGTTTCTGGGTCATACCCTAAATCTGATGCCATCGCTAAAGCGTAGATGAGTACATCCGCAAGTCCTTCTTTTACGTTTTCTTCATCGGGAATTTGATCCGGCCATTGATAGTTTTCTAGTAATTCAGCCGCTTCGATGATAATCGATTTTGCCAATGCTTCGGGGGTATCGTGTTCTTTCCATCCGCGTTCATCGCGGTATTGAATGATGCTCTGCAGTAGTTTCTTCATTTTGTTCTCCTAACACTTTTTTAATAGCTTTTTTAAGGGTTGGCCGGTCGATCATGACGATGCGACCACACCCTAAACATTTGATTTTACAATCGGTCCCAAACCGAACAATTTCCCATTTATTGACACCGCAAGGGTGCCCTTTTTTAAGAATGAGCACAGACCCTAATTTGATGTCAGTTTCCATGAGATGGGTCTCCTGTGATGTGGATTTGCTGGATGGGTACATCAAATCCATTGGTTTGACAAAAGGTGAAAAGGCGGTTTCTTAATAGGCGTTCGAACGCAAAGTGTTCCGTTGGTTTACATTTGCCGGTAATGCGAATTTTGACATATGTTGATCCGCTTTCAATCATCCCTACATAAACGAGCGGTTCAACCATGACCGGATCAGATAAGCCAAAATCATTGATAAAGGTTTGAATCTTCGTTTCAAAAAGGGTGTAATCTAACTCCATCCCCAAAAACACATCCACAATCGCAACCGAATTATTGCGCGAGTAATTGATAACTGGTCCAATCGAACCATTATTGATGATGAAATAATCACCTTTCCAGCCCTCGATTTTGGTTGTTCTCAAACCAATTTCTTTGACGGTTCCGGTAAAATCAGAAATAGATACCAATTCGCCGATGCTAAAGGTATTTTCCATAATGATGAATACACCACTGACAAAGTCCTTAATGATGGATTGTGTGCCAAAAGCCACCGCAATTCCCACCACCCCCGCACTCGCTAGAATGGGAGAAGTATCAACGTTGAAACCGGCTAATACAATCATAATAATGATAAACCAAACCACAAAACTGAGGATATTGACCAATGCTTTTGCGACGGTCTCGCCGCGTTTGCGGTAATCCACGATGGAATAAGCAATATTCTTTTGTAACTGTATTTTTTGGGTAATTTTCGCATTGAGTTTCAAAAAACGATGAACGGCGGGTTTGATAATCAGGGTAAGTCCTATCCCTACCGCAAGCCAAAATAGAACATAAAGGGCTTTAATGATAAAATTGACCAATAAGGACGTCTCACCAAGGAAACTGCTTAGCCAAGTGCGTAAAAATTCAAACATCTCCATTTATTTCGCCTCTTTGTCGAATAATAATGAAACAAATCGGGTGAGTTCTTCAGAAGAATCGAAGGAAATGACCAATCGATTATCTGTGACTTTAATGGGTTTAGTCAAGTTTAACGTTTCATTAAGAATCTTTTTGGTTTCATTTAAACCGGTTGATAATGATTCAGATATGATTTTGCGTTTCATTTCTTTTTTCTTCTTTTCGGTTTTTACCAGCAATTCAATATCCCGAACCGTCAAGTGACCGTTAATAATCATCTCGGCAATTTTATGAATGCGATCAATGTCTTTTAATTTGCTTAAGGCTCTGGCGTGACCCATCGAGATATTTCCCACATTGATTTCATCGATGACACTTTGAGGGAGTGTCAAGATACCTAATGTGTTGGAAATATAAGAACGACTTTTGCCAATTTTCTTTGCCAATTCAAGATGCGTCAAATTCATCGCTGTGATGGCGTTTTGATAAGCTTCCGCTTCTTCAACGATGGTTAAGTCTTCGCGCTGAATGTTCTCAAGCAAAGCGAGTTCGGCCAAATACTCATTGTTATAGTCACGAACGATGGCCGGAATGGTTGAAAAACCGGCAATTTTTGCGGCTTTGCATCGACGTTCGCCGGCGACTAACAAATAGCCATTATGAACCTTTTTAATGATGACGGGTTGTAATACACCGTTGGAGCGAATCGATTCTGCGAGTTCATTCAAGCTCGTTTCATCAAAATGTTTTCGTGGTTGAAACGGATTTGGCGCAATTAAATCAAGCGAAATATCCAAAACTTCTTCTTTGCCAACGTTTTGGATTTCGTTTTCTTGCAGTAAATCTGATAAACCCCGTTTTACATAGTTATTCTTAACCATTTCTTGAGGTCACCTCTTTGGCTAATTGCCGGTAACTGAGTGATGATTTGCTTTTAGGCGAAAATTCGGTCACGGGCACTCCATAGAATGTCGCATTAGAACAACTGACATTTCTGGGAATGATGGTTTGGAAAACCCGTTCACCAAAATACGTTTTAACTTCATTAACGACTTGGAACCCCGAAGAAGACCGAGTGTCTAACATTGTTAATAAAACACCGAAAATCGTGAGACTTTCCATGTTCACTTTCTTTTTTGATTGAACCAAACGTATGGTATTCAGTAATTGTGTTAATCCGTCCATGGCGAGGAACTCGCACTGAACCGGAATAATGATTCCATCTGATGCGATCATGGCATTGATGGTCACAAACCCTAAAGAAGGCGGGCAATCAATTAAAACGTAATCATAACGATCTTTAATGGTTTTGAGTTGACCGGTCAAGATAAAATCACGGTTAGAATTCGCAATGATTTTTTCTTCGATGCCTTCTACGACCGTTCTGGCGGGCAAAACATCAATTAATGGGTTTTCGGTATGCAATATGGTGGATTCTAGATCAGCTTCTTGTGTCAAGCAATCAAAAACACTGTATTTGAAACTACCGCGGTTGATGCCCATACAGGTTGTAGCG
Source organism: uncultured Caryophanales bacterium (assembly GCA_942493185.1). GTDB lineage: Bacteria > Bacillota_I > Bacilli_A > Izemoplasmatales > Hujiaoplasmataceae > UBA5603. The sequence continues at coordinate 1,911,920 of OW818673.1, read as the reverse complement.
TTGGCTTGATAATCTAAATCGATGAGTAATACTTTTTTTTCTAAATAGGTCAAAGAACTGGCCAAGTTGATGGCGGTGGTGGTTTTACCCACACCCCCTTTTTGATTGGCGATGGAAATAACAATACTCATACTTGCACCTCGTTACACTTTCTTTCCAAGATGTTCATTGAACAAATCGGCGTTCTCTTTGAAAAATGCGATTTGAGCATCGCTTAAAAATTCTGACATTTCATCGGAAGTGAACCAGTCGTAGATTTCTTCGTGGGTCATAATTTTGGTCATTTGACCCCATTCATCGGCTGAGGTTACCTCGTTGGCTAAATAGGTATACATTAACGCCATGGCAATGATTAACTCATCATTGGCTTGGGTCAACTGGTTAATCGCGTAATCATACCGGTTTTCACGATAGAGAGAAGTCTCGCGAAAACGGGTATAAAAATTCATGATGATGGAAACCATGCTCGTCCGGCGGTTTAAAAGATATTTATTCAACCGGTTTGCGACTTTTTTCGTCGCTACCGAAAGTTCTTCGCTATGTAAAATATGGTCAAGACCTTTTTCGTGAATGTAAATGTACAAATCTAAAACATTGCCGATTTCTTTGCCTTTGTCTCGGAATTGTTCATACACGAAAACACTAATCTCATTAACGGCTTTTTGAAAATCTACGTTTTCATAAAGGGGGTCTTTATGTTTGTCTTTACGGAGTTCCTCCATGTAGGCATAGGCATCATCTTGATATTTATCGATGACGTGAAGCATCTTAACCCATTCATAGTTGAGATCTGCATACATTTTTTCGTTATAAAGAATCTGAAGTAAAAAGATTAAGTAAAACATGGCTAAAATGCCGACATAAACCAATACCGATCCATACAGTGGCGTGGCCCCTGCAAGATTGGTCTGATGGTTGATGACATAATAGACTCCCAAAGCCAACGTGAATGTCCCATACGTTAGATAACTAAACAGTTCTTGATAAAATACAATGACCGTCAAACAAATAAAGAAGAATAGATAGGCATAAAAACCACTGGTTCCTTGCATATAAAAGAAGGTTAAGGCAATGGTGTAAATGATGGTGATTTGAATAGACGCCATTATTTTGTTCAAGCGAATGAGGATAATAATGATTCCAATGGTCACAATCAAAATGGAAGGAACAATGATTTTGACACTCAATTCATAATCAAAAAAGATTGAAAGCGGAATGGTGACAGCTGTTACCAATAGTAAGAACGTCATAACAAGAATGACTTTAATTTTGCGAACTTCGCTCATAGGCAAAAATTCGGTGTTAAAGACTCTTCTTAGAAAGTTTTTCATCGTCCACTCCTCCTAATAACATCGCTGACAATCGCATCAAACACAAGGTGATTGTCATGATATATTCTCATGATTTGTGGATCATTGTAGTAATAATAGTCGGTGTAGATTAAAATATCAAAGATTTCGTTTTCGCTTAATGGTTTTAACAAATCGCTTCCCAATCGGAGTGAAACATAAAAGACAGAAAAAGCGATAATTTTAATTTCGAGTGAGTCCGACGGAAAATTGAAGCTTTTCAATTGAGTTTCAGAAAAAATCTCCCGTTTTTTGACATCAAGATTCTTCATCTTGCTAACTTTAATGATGGTTTTCCGTAATTTATAATGAGCAGAAATCAATAAGTCTTCTAACCGCGTCAAATCTGCTTTTGAATACGCCGGAAATTTCGTCAATAGCGTTGAAGGGGGGGTCCCTTTTTCTAAAGCAGTCATGATTTTCAATTTTTCCGAGAAAACATTATCAATTTCAAGTTTTTCCGCAAAAGCGGTCGTAAATGCATCCACTGCTTTATAGTATTTACCAATATCCATTTTATGTTTTGTGGACTCTTTTTCGATATCAATCAATAAATCGATATTTCTAAACTCGGTTTCTTTTGATAAAGCCAGTTGATTGTATAAGAACCGTTTTTGTTTAATGATGATGTAGGAAGAAATCGTCAATAATAACACGAACAATATAATGAAGAAAATCGTCCCAAAGTTGGTTTCAACCCGAGCATTTTGGAAGGTTAGGTATTCGGGATAATTTAACATGATCATGAGTACGGAGAAAAACAAATACAGGTCACTGACTAAAATAACCTTTAAATCTTGATAAAACGCCGCAATGGCATAAGCGATAAACAAACCCGAGATAAAAGCCGGAGATTTGAAGATAAAAATCATCGCCGTCGTTACCCCAAACATTCCAAGCGACGTAATGAATTTGTTCAGCGTATAAAAATTGTTGTCCGATTTCCCATATGCTAGGCAAGCGATGTTAAAGGCAATGACCGCAAAATACCCAATCAGTAATGCAAAGAAATATCCCCATCCAAAATGGCCGACAAGGGTATAAACAAGGCTAACGACCATGAGCGTGAAAATAACCCCAAGCACAAAATGGTTTTTTGAACGCAAATGTTTGATTTCCAGTTGTTCCCGATAATCTTCGATTTCCGGAAAACTGTACGTTTGTTTTCTGCGCATGTCCTCGCCTCCTTTGTTATAACGGTTTGTTCTTTATTTGAGCATAAGCCCTGGGATACCCATCGGGCGTTGGTTTAATTTTATCGATGATGATTAACACATGCGAGATTTTATCGTCGATTGGATAAAGGGTTACTGTCTTCAATTGACCACCCAACCGTCTAATCGCGAGGGTTGCTTCATTTAATTCTTCTTCATAGTTGATGGATTTCATCGCAATGAAACGGCCGCCAACTTTGACAAACGGTAAGCATAATTCTGTTAAAACATTTAGTTTAGCGACCGCACGCGCGGTCACTAAATCAAAAGAATTTCGTTGATCAAATTCTTCAATCCGCCCATGAATTAACGCGTTATCTTGAATTCCAAGTTTCTCTGATAACGTCGATAGAAAATCAATCCGTTTTTGTAATGCATCCACGATGGTCACTTTGATGGACGGAATCGCTATTTTGAGAGGGATAGCCGGAAAACCAGCGCCAGAACCCACATCAAGAATCGACATATTTGATAATGATCCGGCCTTAAGAAGACATAAAGAATCAAAAAAATGTTTTGAGTAAACTTCTTCTTTATCCGTAATTGCCGTCAAATTCATGACCGCATTGCGTTCCATCAAATAATCATAATACGTTTTGTATTGGACCAGCATCTCAGAAGTCAATTGTACCCCGATGGAAGCCGCCATTTCGATAAAAGCTGTCGACACATTATCACCTTAAAAGTATTTTACCACAAGACAAGGAATAATCATATTCCTTTTACGATACCTTCAAAAAAAGGCCCTTGAATTAGGCCTTGTTTGAAAGATTGTGACTATTGAATTCCTTCACTTGCATCACCAACATTTGAATATCCGCCGGGTTCACTCCGCTGATGCGAGAGGCTTGGCCGATGGTTAGTGGGCGTATTTTTTGAAGTTTTACCCGTGCTTCTAAAGCCATGTTTTGGAGTTTTGAATAATCGAAATCGGTGGGGATAACAATGCTTTCTTCTTTGACCAACTTTTCCGCTTCTTTAAGGGCTTTACGGATATATCCTTCATAGGTTACTTCAATTTCGATTTGTTCGGTGATTTCTAGCGGCAACTGGACTGTCTCATCAACAATGCTTAAAACCATTTCATACGTTAGTTCTGGTCTTTTTAACAAATCAATCAACGGCGATTTGTCTTTTAATTCCCCAGAAGATAACGCTTTGAGACGACGGTTGACCTCAACGGTCGGATTGATAAATCGGTTTTTTAAGCGTTCGGTTTCACGTTGAATGGTTTCGATTTTGTTGATGAAGTCGTTATGTCTTTTCTCATCAATCAAACCGATTTGAAATCCTTTTTCCGTTAACCGGATATCAGCGTTATCGTGTCTCAATAGCAGTCTAAACTCAGCACGAGATGTCAACATACGGTAGGGATCCATAACCCCTTTTGTGACTAAGTCATCAATTAAAACCCCAATATAGGCTTCGTCACGACGTAGAATCAGTGGTGCTTTTCCATGGATTTTATGGGAGGCATTAATGCCGGCCATTAATCCTTGACAAGCGGCTTCTTCATATCCTGAAGTGCCATTGACTTGCCCGGCAAAAAACAAATTAGGAACAATTTTAGATTCTAATGATGGCCATAAATCCGTGGGGTGAATGGCATCATATTCAATGGCGTAGGCATATTTCGCAATCACAGCATTTTCAAGTCCCGGTAAGGACCGAACCATTAATTCTTGAACCTCATGTGGCATCGATGTCGAAAAACCTTGGAGATAAACCTCATCGATAAACTGCGATTCCGGTTCGATAAATAATTGGTGACGTTCTTTGTCAGCGAAGCGAACCAATTTATCTTCAATGGAAGGGCAATACCGCGGACCGACGCCTTTTACCAACCCACTGTACATGGCCGATTTTTTTAGATTTTTAAGAATTATTTCGTGAGTTTCGGGCGCGGTATGAATCAAATAACAGGGCCACTCTTTTTCTAAGGGCCGAAAAACGGAGTCATCAAAACTAAAATGGTATTTGAAGTTGTCTCCTGGGGCAAGGGTCATCTTTGTGTAATCAATGGAATCCTTTATAATGCGAGGGGGCGTCCCGGTTTTTAATCGAAAAGTTTCAATACCCAACTCACGCAGATGCGCCGATAAACCATAAGAAGGCTTTTGTTGATCAGGACCTTGAGGCGTGGAGGTTGAACCAACCAAGACCACGCTTTCCATATACGTACCAGCCGTAATAACGACGGCTTTGGCTTCAATTTCTTCGTCGTTTTCTAAGATAACGCCAGAACACATTCCATCATGGATGATAAGCCTTTTAACATAGGCTTCTTTGACCGTTAAGTTCGGTTGATTAAAGATGGTTCGTTGCATTTCTTTCGGATATAGAACTTTATCAGATTGGGCTCGTAAAGCTCGAACGGCCGGTCCTTTGGAATGATTTAGCATTTTCATCTGAAGTGATGTTTTATCGGCGACTTTTCCCATTTCTCCGCCTAAGGCATCGATTTCGCGAACCAAAGTGCCCTTGGCAGGACCGCCAATGGAAGGATTACAAGGCATGGATGCAATCATGTTAATATTTCCGGTCACAAGTAAGGTTTGATTGTTTAATCTGGCTAAAGCAAGCGCTGCTTCACTGCCGGCGTGACCGCCGCCAATGACAATGGCATCGTACATCAAAATCACCTCCTCATTAAGACTATTGTACCGCAAATCGTTGTTTGCGTAAACCGATTAAAACAACCATTCGTTAGAATGGCTGTCATTAAATCAATCCGTATTTGAGAAGCGCCTTTTTGACGCCCTCTTTATCGACATCATCCGTGATATCTGTGGCGATTGCTTTCAGAGTGGGGTGAGCATTCCCCATCGCAATCCCATGTTTGACCGCTTGTAACATCGTGACATCGTTAAGACCATCGCCGATGGCGTAGACGTCTGCTTTTGAAATACCGAGATACTGGATTAACCACCGAATGCCATCTGCTTTTAAATCGCCTTTTAAATTGACATCATACCCAAATCGGTTCGATTGATTGAATAACAGTTCTGGAAACATTGTCCTGATTTGATCAATATGGTCTTTATCAAAAAAGATAAAGGCAAGGACTTCATTATGCAAATAATAAGTTCGGTCAATCACCGGATATTCAATGTTAAAGATATCGGAAAATGCATCCACGATGCTTGTATTCTTAGAGGTTGCGACATAGGCACTGACCCCTTCTAATACCAAGTCAAATCCCATTTCATCGCAGGTATCAATCATTCGCTTAACAATCGACTTGGGAATATAACGTTCATAAACGACTTTACCGCCAAATTTAATGTAAGAACCATTCGCAGCGATGTAATCGGGTATGCCAAGAACCTGATCAACGCCATATAGTAGATGTGGGACACGACCCGTCGCAATCACGGGTGTATGTCCTTTTTGTTTTAGTAATGCGATGGTCTCGATGATGCCTAAAGCGGGTTTCCCGTGTTCAAGTGTGGTACCATCTAGATCTAAAAAGACAAGAGCCATAGACTCACTTCCATTTCGTTAAAAGAATCTCTCATGAAGCATCCCCACCCACATAAACACCTTACTTAAGGCTGCTTCCGTCAAGATCTGACCTGATTCGTGGGTACCTATTGAATGAGGATGCTTCATAAGAGATTCTGTATATAAATTATATCATAAATAATTCATTTGACAATTATTTTTGCTTCCGAAGGTCCTTGAAAAACGACTTCATTAATTGACTGGCTTCTTCCGCCAAAACACCCGATTCAACCAAAACTTTATGATTAAAATCATAGTCAAATAAGTTAAGCAATGATTGGTGTACCCCGAATTTAGGTTCACTTGTCCCATAAACCAACCGTTTGAGTCTGGCTTGAATCATCGTTCCGGCACACATTGCACAAGGTTCGAGTGTGACATAAAGTGTACATTCGTCTAAACGCCAAGACTCTAAGTTTTTACACGCCGTATCGATGGCAACCATCTCGGCGTGATGAAAAACATGGTTTGACGTTTCGCGTTGATTATACCCTGTTGCAAGCACTTGATCATCTTTGACAATCACCGCACCCACCGGAACTTCTCCGATGGCATAGGCCTTTTTTGCTTCTTCTAAAGCGATTCTCATGAAGCGTTCGTCGTTACTGGTCATGGTCGTTTGGATTTCCTGGATAAGGAATAGGACGCCCAGGAACGTCATGACAATGACGGCATCTGGCTTCGTAAGAATCCTTCGCTCCCACCAGAATGATAGGGTCTGAATAATTCGCAGGCTTGCCATTCACAATTCTTTGGGTTCTGGTTGCGGGTGTTGCACAGCACACACAGATCGCAGATAATTTTGTGACTTCTTCAGCCAAAGCCAATAGTTTTGGCATGAAGGAGAACGGTTCGCCTCTAAAATCACGGTCAAGACCTGAGACAATGACTCTAATTCCAGAATCGGCGAGATGTTCACAAATGCGAACAGCCTCTTCATCTAAGAATTGGATTTCATCAATCGCAACGACATCGGTTTGATCATTCACATAATCCATGATTTCTTTGGCTTGCGTAATATTGACCGAACGCGTCCGTGTGTTATTATGACTAACCACTTCGTCTTGGGCGTACCGTGTGTCCATTTGCGGTTTAAAGACAATGATGTTTTGTCTGGCAAACTCCAATCGTTTGACTCTCCGAATTAATTCTTCGGTTTTACCGGCATACATTGGACCCGTAATGACTTCAATCCATCCTTCGCGTTGTTTTAGATACATGAGCTTTCCCCCTTAAAAGTGATTGTCGGCTATTATTATACAAAAAGCGTAAAAAAAAAACCATACAAGATGGTTTCTTTTGTTATTTATTTTCCATTCCGTAACGCTTGTTGAATTTATCGATTCTACCATCAGCGGAAGCAAATTTTTGCTTGCCGGTGTAGAAAGGATGGCAATTCGAGCAAGTATCAACTCTGAAGTCTTTTGTCGTTGAACCCGTTACAAAGGTATTTCCGCACGTTGTGCAAGTGACGGTTACTTTGTTATATTTTGGATGAATGCCAGTTTTCATGTTATGTCTCTCCTTCTGCCATGATTTTAAAAGTCATAGTAAGTTGTTTAGCAAAAGTATTATATCAAACTTAATTTCAAAAAGCAAGCGAATAATTGTATGGGGTCGAGGAAACATAATTATATACAAAATCTATTGATATTTCATTCGTAAATTGAGATTGAATGCTATAATAATTGTGAAAATTGATAACATACGAAAGCCTTGGGTGATTTGAATGGATCAAAAAAGTATCGATGCGTTGAAATTACATGAAGAACATCAAGGAAAATTGAATATTGAAAGTGCGGTTTCAATTAAGACAAAAGCGGACATGGCTTTGGCTTATACCCCCGGTGTTGCGGTGCCTTGTATCGAGATAGCAAAAGACCCTGAACTGGCTTATCGGTACACGATGAAGGGACGCTTGGTCGCCATTGTGACAGATGGTAGTGCTGTATTAGGATTAGGTAACATAGGCGCAAAAGCCGCTATCCCAGTGATGGAAGGGAAAGCCGCCCTGTTAAAAACATTTGCGAATATTGATGCTTTTCCGATTTGTCTGGATACACAAGATCCAGATGAAATCGTGGATGCGGTTATTAAAATTGCGCCGGTTTTCGGGGCAATAATGTTAGAAGATATCGCCGCTCCAAAATGTGTTGATATCGAAAGACGCCTTCAAGCCAAGCTGGATATTCCGGTTTGTCATGATGATCAACACGGAACGGCCATGGTGGTTGGTGCAGCAATGATTAATGCCTCCAGGTTGCTTTCAAAGCCTTTAAGCAATATGCGTATTGTCATCAGTGGAACTGGCGCAGCAGGGAGCGCAATTTGTAAACTGTTAAATGCTTTGGGCGCAAAAACCATTTATGGATTTAACAAACAAGGAATTATGTCAAAACAGAAGTACGATTCTTATGACTTTGTCTTAAAAGAATTGCTCGATAACCATATCATAACGTCTTATGATTATACCGAAGATACTCTCGCAACGTTAATGAAAGGCGCAGATGCTTTCATTGGCGTATCAGCGCCAAATATTGTCACTGAGGAAATGGTTGCTTCGATGAATCATGACGCCATCGTCTTTGCGATGGCCAACCCCACGCCTGAGATCATGCCCGACTTAGCCATAAAAGCCAAAGCTACAATTGTTGGAACAGGCCGGAGTGATTTCCCAAATCAGATCAACAATGTTCTGGTATTCCCGGGATTATTCAAAGGAGCATTACAAGCCAGACTAAAAACCATTGACATTACAACGAAAATTCGCGTCGCAAATGCGTTGGCTCACCTCATACCTGAAGAAGACTTACGCACCGATTATATTTTGCCAGATATTTTTGACAAACGGGTGGTTTCAACCATTGTCGAAGCGGTCATAAAACCATAACGTTTAATAAGTTTAAAGCGTCCATCGATATGATTGGACGCTTTTATAATTCAAAAAACGACTCAAAAATCAAGTCGTTTTGTTATAGTTTGTTAATATTGTTATAGACGGTCAAGAAACAACATAATTGGACCTATTTGTAATAAGATTTTGAATTATACAAGCATGTGCAAATGCCTAAAATAAGGGGTTTCTCATACTTTTTAAGTTTCAGTTATTTAAGTAAACTGAGTTCTTTCAACTCGTGATACAGTCTAGAAACCGGCAGTCCCATGACTGTATAAAAGTCACCATTAATGGACTTAACAAACTTTGAACCCAATCCTTGAACGGCGTAAGCACCGGCTTTATCAAAGGGCTCTTTAGAAGCTACATACGCTTCGATCTCTTGTTCGGTCAATGGATAGAATGTCACACGTGATTTTTCATAAAAAGACTTGGAAATGGTCTTTGTGATGATGGCACAACCCGTCACAACGGTATGCGTTTTTCCTGATAGAAGATTTAACATCCGTTTGGCATCTTCAACCGAAGTGGGTTTCCCTAAAATTGCATTATCGACATAGACCAACGTGTCAAACCCAAGGACGATATCTTCCTTGTGAGTTCTAAAAATATCAATGGCTTTTTGAAATGCGAGATCCATGACCAATTCTTCTTCTGATAACGACTCGTCGATTACCTCGTCAACCTTACTGACAATTACATCATACTCCACTTGTAACATCGACATTAATTCTTTTCGTCTGGGTGAATTGCTTGCTAAAATAATTTTGCTCATCGGTGTTCCTCCTGAAAATTCATCGATATCATTATATCATAAGTTTTTTATAGAATGTCTATGATAACAGAGACACTGTTGATTGTTTCACGAAACGCCGACAAAGAACGCACAATATTATCACGAATAACTGTTAAAATCATGATTGCGTACTGTTTCGAGTCAATATGGGTCATTTTTAACAATATAAATTGTTATATTGGCGTAAAATTGATAGAATATTGATGATATTGAATGGTTGGGAGGTGCGACTTTGGCTACATTGATTAATCAACGGTTATTATCTAAAAATGATGTCATCGTCGTGGCTGTTTCCGGCGGAATTGATTCAATGGTGCTCCTTGATTTATTGTGTCGATTAAGAACATCATTGAAACTAACGATTATCGTTGCCCACGTCAATCACGGGGTTCGTGAAGCGTCCGTTGAGGAGTTTGAATTTGTAAAAGCAAAAGCCGAAGCCTATCACGTTCCTTTTGAAGGCATTCGATTAGACCCGCTTCCCCACACCCATTTTCATGAAGAGGCAAGAAAACGTCGATACGCCTTTTTTCTGTCTGTGGCAGATAAATATCGAGCAAATAAAATTGCTTTAGCGCATCACGCTGATGATCAAGCAGAAACCCTCTTAATGCGTTTAACAAGAGGGTCAAGTTTTAAAGGCTATGGCGGAATTCTTGAATCCATCCGTGAAGGTGATATCACTTATATTCGACCGCTTTTAAATACAACCAAAAAAGCAATTGAAGCGTACCAAGAAGAACACGGCATTGGTTATCGGCACGACGCATCAAATGACGCCGACGATTACACTCGCAATCGGTTCCGCCATCATGTGATGCCAGCGATTGAAAAAGAAAGTAAGCCCTATCGTCAGAAACTGAATCAATTCAGCAAATATATGTGGGAGGCAAATGATCTTATTAGTCGTTTGTCTGATCAATTCATCCGCGAATACACGCATAATCTTGATCAGACACTCCAGTTTTCAGTTGCGGCATTTAATCATTTAGACCTCATTGTACGAAGAGACGTGTTAAAAAAAGTGTTTGATACCGTAGCACAGGATCAGCATGAATTATCCTTTATTCAGTCCAATGAACTCCTCAAAATCATCGAATCGCCAAAGCCTCACGCTTCCGTTTCTTTAGCAGATCATATCACTGTTTCTAAAAGTTATGATATTCTTGAAATTAAACGTCTCAATGAAGAACCTAATGCACTGCCCACACTCGTGATTAATGGCTTTGGTTCTTGGACATTTGGGACGGACGGTTTTACCGTTACGAAGGATTTGCCAAACATTATAGATGGTATTTGCTTGGAATTATGGTATAATAATCTAGATTTGATATTCCCGTTATCGGTACGAAGAAGAATCGACGGCGATAAAATAAAAATTGGAAATGGAACCCAAAAAATCAAGGATTTATTCATTGATTTAAAGGTCCCCATGACCAAAAGGGATTCACTTCCCCTGGTTGTTAATTCGCTAGGAGAAGTCTTATGGATTCCGGGTATCAAAATCTCCAGTTCCACCAAAATTGGCGACAATAAACTATATGTCGTATACAAGCGAGGATCCTCATGTTAGAGAAAGATATTCTTAAAGTGCTCGTTTCAGAAACTCAGATTCATGATATTTGCTTAAGACTTGGAAAGCAAATAACCCATGATTATCACGGTAAAAGACCGGTCATCGTGGGGCTATTAAAAGGATGTATGCCCTTTATGGCTTCTTTAATAAAGGAAATCGATTTGTATTGTGAAATCGAACTGATGGGCGTTTCAAGTTATCATGGAGGCATTGCTTCTTCTAGTGATGTCAAAATCACTAAAGACTTAGAAATCTCCGTTGCCGGACGCGATATTCTCATTGCGGAAGACATCGTTGATACTGGAAAAACACTTGAAGTCATTTCCAAACTATTGTTACACCGCGGGGCTGCTTCCGTTGAAGTAGTGACGTTGCTTGATAAACCCGCTGGCCGTGTTGTTCCTTTTGAACCTAAATATGTGGGAACAGTTATTCCCAAAGAATTCGTCGTCGGCTTCGGGCTCGATTATGATGAACTCTATCGCAATCTCCCCTACGTGGGCGTATTAAAACCCGAAGTCTACAAAAAGTAATTCATTGGAGGTAAAAAATGGCTGACAAAAACACACCCGTCAAAAAAGCGATGAATAATCGTGGTTCACATTTTTTGATGATCTTATTACTCGTCTTTCTCGCAATTGCTATTATTTACAGTTTTGGCAATTTAAACACACCCACAGAACTTAGAAGTGATGAATTTGAAGAAATGTTAATTGATGCGGAAGTCGCTTCAATTAATATCACCCCTCTTACCGGAGATAATAATTTTGGCGCATACAAAGTTACCGGTACTTTAGATGATTCGCGCTTATACATCACTTATCTTGCAAATGAAACGGATTATATTTACGTAACCAACATCATCCGTGCTTTTAATAATGATGCTGAACCGGCGAACGATATCGCCTATGATTTCATCCCCGCTGCGACCTATAATCTATTAAACATCATTTTCCCCATCGTATTAGTCGCCGGCATCGTTGTGATGCTTGTCTTTATGATGAGAGGGTCCAACAATTCGAATAAGCAAGCCTTCGACTTTGGCAAAAGCCGTGCAAGACTTAGCAAGAACCAAAAGACAACTTTTGAAGATGTTGCTGGAGCTGATGAAGAAAAGGCTGAACTTGCCGAAATCATTGACTTCTTAAAAAACCCCAAAAAATACATGGAACTTGGCGCTCGTATTCCCAAGGGTGTCTTGCTTGTCGGTCCCCCAGGTACCGGTAAAACATTAATTGCCAGAGCCGTCGCCGGTGAAGCAAATGTTCCCTTCTACTTCGTCAGCGGTTCTGATTTCTTAGAAATGTTTGTTGGCGTCGGCGCAAGCCGCGTTCGCGATATGTTCAAAACCGCCAAACAGAATGCTCCTTGTATTCTCTTTATCGATGAAATCGACGCTGTGGGTCGTCAAAGAGGCACTGGCCTCGGTGGCGGACATGATGAACGTGAACAAACCCTAAACCAACTGCTCGTTGAAATGGATGGCTTCGGTCATAACTCCGGTGTCATCGTCTTAGCCGCAACCAACCGCGTCGACATTCTTGACCCGGCGTTGATGCGTCCAGGTCGTTTCGACCGTCAAATTTATGTTGGTACTCCTGACATTAAAGGTCGAGCCGAAATCTTAAAAGTTCACTCAAGAAAGAAAAAAATTAATCCTGCCATCAAATTTGAAGAAATTGCCAGAAGAACGCCTGGGTTCACCGGCGCCGATTTAGAAAACTTGATGAATGAAGCTGCATTACTCGCTGCACGTGAAAACAAGACCCAAATCGAACTCTATCACATCGATGAGGCGGTTGACCGCGTCATGATGGGACCGGCAAAGAAATCTCGAGTCTTCTCGAAAAAAGAACGTGATTTTATCGCATTCCATGAAGCGGGACATGCGGTTATTGGTTTAAAACTTGAACATGCCAGCATCGTTCATAAAGTCACTATTATTCCTCGCGGACAAGCCGGCGGATACAACCTAATGCTTCCTCAAGAGGAACAAGCTTTCTTGCAAACCCGTCAAGGTTTAACCGAAATGATTACCGGATTACTGGGCGGTCGTGTTGCAGAAGAGTTAACCTTCAACGAAATTTCGACCGGTGCTCATAACGATTTACAAAGAGCAACTTCCATCGCTAGAGCAATGATTACCGAATATGGCATGTCAGAAAATCTTGGCCCTGTCACTTACGAACAAAATACCGGACCGGTATTCTTGGGCAGAGACTATGGCAAAGATAAAAACTTCTCTGAAGCCATCGCCACCGAAATTGACAAAGAGATTCGTTACATTATCCATTCTTGCTACGAAAAAGCCACACAAGTTATTAAAGATAACCTTGAATTGCTTGGAAAACTTGCCAATTACTTGCTCGCCGTTGAAACCTTAACCAAAGAAGACATCGACGAAATTGTATCAACCGGCGGTTTAAAACGTTACGACGAGATTCTTGTTTCGAATCCCGACAAACCCGAAATTAAAAACTAGTACTTAAAACAGGGATACCTCGCGTATCCCTTTATTCAATGGAGACGCTATGAGATTAGACAAATATCTAAAAGTATCCCGGATTTTTAAACGTCGTACTGTTGCGAAAGACATCAGCGATCACGAACGCGTTTTTATCAACGGTCGTGTTGCGAAGCCATCAACCGAGGTGAAGCCACAAGACCTTGTTAAAATTGTCTATGGAACCAAAACATTGACCATCCGGGTGATGCAAATCCAAGACTCCTCCAAAAAAGAGGATGCATCAAAAATGTATGAAGTCGTCGAAGAGATAAAAAACGAGTCCCAAACTGATACACGGTTGCCTAAAACCGAATAATACTATATAATAGTAATGCTTTTGTATAATTTGAAAGTTGCGTGATCCAATGAAAAAAATATTGTTATTGCTCTTGCTGGTAATGTCTGTTTCCATCATGACTTCTTGTGTAACCGAAGCGCCCGAACGTGATGTATTCGTCACCGTTTATCCCCTTCAATATGTCGTTGAAGAGATATTTCAGGGAACTGAGTATACGGTGGGAATGGTTCCTGGGATATCTGCTCATAACGAGGCAATAGACTGGTCGCCCAAAGAAATCATCGCTATGATGGATGCAAAGTTACTCTTTTATGTGGGAGCGAACTTTGATACGTACATCGATAGTCAAATCTCACAGATATTCACCGATGCCAACGTTGAACTCGTAAAAGCCGAGAATACCCTCGTTGAGTTTATCCCGGGTTTATACCATGATCACGATGTGAATGAACATTCGCAAGAAGAGATTGATGCCGAAGAAATGCTTGGCACAGACCCTCATTTCTGGATTAGTCCAAAAAGAATGATTACGGTTGCCGGAAACGTTTATTTAAAACTACAATCAAAGTTTCCGGGAAACGAAGAAACTTTTACGGAAAATTATAACAAATTGATGACCGATTTAGCCGACTTAGATGCAGCATTCACCGAAGTCATTGCTGCTGCTGTTCGTCCCGTAATGACCGCAACGAATCTTTATTCTTATTTATCTTCCGATTACGCTTTGGAATATATTCCGATATCTCCAGGATATCATGAAGAAACCGATCAATTTACAACCCAACAAAAAGAAGCGGTCGTCAATGAAGCTGTTGAACACAACATCACCAATATCTTATTTGAACGCAATTCCAGTTCACCGTTATCGAATGCGGTTTTAGCATCATTGGTATCATTAGGATATAACGTTTCAAAACTTGAATACACCATTATGGACACTTTAACCAAAGATGACATCAACAACAACCGCAATTATCTTTCAATCATGTATGACAATCTTGATATGATACAATCCGCAACATCAGACTAAGGAGACGATTAATCTATGGAAAACAAATTGACCGAACAAGAAATAGTAAGACGCGAAAAAGCAACAGAACTTGCCAATCTTGGTCTTGACCCTTATGGATCAAGATATGACCGTACCCACAACACCGAAACATTTAAATCGGCGTTTTCAACGTTCACAAAAGAGGAATTGCATGAAATGCCCAATCCTCCGGTTGTGAAAATAGCCGGTAGAATTATGACGAAACGGATCAAAGGAAAAGCCGGGTTCGCCCATATTCAAGATCAATACGGTCGCTTACAAATCTATGTAAAATCAGACATCATTGGCGAAGCGGCTTATGAATTATTTGATAAAGCGGATTTAGGCGATATCATTGGCGTCGAAGGACATCCTATGATTACCAATACTGGCGAATTGTCAGTGAAAGTAACCGTCTATACACATTTGGTCAAGGCCCTACGTCCCTTGCCCGACAAATTCCACGGTCTCGTGGATGTTGAGGAACGTTACCGTCGTCGTTATGTCGATTTGATTATGAATGAGGATTCGAAGAACACCTTGATTCTGCGTTCGAAAATTATCGCTTCGATGCGTCGTTATTTGGATAACTTAGGATATTTAGAAGTGGAAACTCCCATTCTCCATCCGATTTTAGGTGGAGCGAATGCGAGACCGTTTATCACTCATCATAATACACTAGATATGCCTTTCTACTTAAGAATCGCTCCTGAACTCTATTTAAAACGCCTGATTGTCGGTGGATTGGACTGTGTGTATGAAATTGGTCGACTATTCCGCAACGAAGGCATGGATGTGAAGCATAATCCGGAATTTACAACGATTGAATTGTATTTGGCTTATAGTGACTTAGAAGGAATGATGGACCTTTGTGAAAACTTGATTGGTTCTATCGCTCAAACCACGCTAGGAACCACCTTAATTCCTTATGGTGATAAAGAAATCAATCTGGCCAAAGGCTGGCGCCGTGCGCATATGGTAGATTTGATTAAAGAAGAAACCGGCATTGATTTCTTCCAAATTCCCGATTATGAAACCGCCAAAAAATTGGCGTTAGAACATCATATCAAAGTCGAACCTCATCATTATGGATTTGGACATATCGTCAACCTCTTCTTTGAAGCTTATTGCGAAGAAAAGATTGTTCAACCGACGTTCGTTTACGGCCATCCCATTGAAGTATCGCCGTTAACGAAAAAAGATCCTAAGGATCCCCGCTTTACTCAACGCTTTGAATTGTTCATCGACACCAGAGAATATGCCAATGCCTACACCGAATTAAATGATCCGATTGATCAATTAGAACGTTTTGAAAGCCAATTGAATGAAAAAGCTTTGGGAAATGTTGAAGCCAATGAAATGGATTCCGATTTCGTCGAAGCCTTAGAATATGGAATGCCTCCTACGGGTGGTATTGGCATTGGTATTGACCGTTTGGTCATGCTTTTGACAAACAGTGCCTCCATTCGTGATGTGTTGTTATTCCCCCATATGAAAAACCGCGGAAAATAATCCTTATAAATTCTATTAAAAAATCGTTGGAAATTAATCCAACGATTTTTTGTTATTCTTCTTTTTTAGTGTTTTCGTCTGAATCTTCTGAATCGCTTAATTCAACCGATTCAATCTGTTTTACGTCTTCTGATGTTTGAACCGGTTCAACCGCTTCTTTGATAATGAAATCGTCGACATTTACAAGTCCTTTGAATTTCATCTTGGCACTTTTTACCGTATGATGGCCTTTGCCATTCGCAATCACAAAGGCAAGACATTTGTCACGTTCTAAATCATCGCCAAGCTTCTCATAATACAACGCCAAACGATATTGATAAACCAATTGTGTCGTAATATAGCCATCGTTTTTTTGAAAATGGCGATCGATGATTTCTTTATAATTATCGAGAGCCACATCGATGTTTTTCATCGCTTCTAAAATTTCTTCGTAACTTCCAACGAAACTTGCATACTTGGGTGCCACTTTTGATTTGACGTTCTTGATGCGTTCTAACGTCAAATTAAAGGCATCAAGGTCTCCTAGTTCAAAGGTACAATAACACGTGAAAGCGAAGATTAAAACGTGGTAGAGGGCATTTAAACGTTTTAGCTCAATGGTATTGAAGGACTTGATGGCTTCTTCGTACTTTCCGCCATAATAAAGCGACATTCCGTAATAAACATGATATAGTTCACCAATATTTTTTGTAGGTGCATTGGTCATGCCTTCATAGGCCATTTTTTCAGCGGCTTCAATATCAAGGTCATAATCAACGAGCATATTAAATTTGGTGGCGAATAGTTGTAAAGGACCGCTGACTTTGTACTTTAAATAAAGATAAACAAAGGATCCCGCAAGAAAAATCCAGATCCATTCAACGGCGTTATAAATAAAATTCAAGACGACGGCCGTGGTAATTACGACTAAAAACGTGATGAGGGTGATGAGGTATTTTTTTCGGTTAAACATAAGGGCTCCTTAAATATCCTTTCCAATCAGAATGTCATCTTCAACGAATAATTCTAATCCCAATGTTTCGGCTATTTCGACGAAAATATCCACTATGCCGACCATTTTGAAATTGCGATTACCGATGATTTGATTCACTTTATCATCGACGTAAAGGGATAATTCTGGGTTTATTTCTTTTTTTGAGGTCATATATTCTTCGAGTTCATCTTGAAGATTCTCAAGGACCTCGCGATTGTATTTAGCGTGTTTTTCTTCAAGTTCATATTTTAAATCATCAATGAATAACATGGAATTGACCACCCGGTCATATTCTAAGAACTGATGAAAATCGCCGGAAAATTTGGTTTCTAAATACAGTTTGCAAGTATCAAATTGTTCGTTCAAAAACTCAAGTCCCACCGATACGATTTTATCGATGTCATCGTCGTTTGCATCTATTTCTCCCAAACGCGTTTGCTTGCTTAAGGTATCGAGTACGGAATAGACTGGCAAGAACCGATCGAACAACACCGAATCGTGTTCTTGGAGTTCGTCATAGAACTCGTGATTTTCTTTATCCCAGGCTTCAAATTCTCTGAGCCAACTAATCATTTCTTCACGCCTTTCTGATTATAATAATCGAAAACCACTAATAAATAGTGGTTTAAGAGCTTGTTATTAAGCTTGGTTAACCGAACCAAACAGAATCATCTTTTCACGGACAACTTGTTTGATGGCTTCTGTGCCTGGGGCAAGCAATTTGCGAGGATCAAAGCCTTTGCCATCGAGGTCTTTGCCAGCTTCGATGTATTTACGGGTTGCTTCTGCGAAGACAACTTGACATTCGGTGTTTACGTTAATTTTCGCTACTCCCAACGAAATGGCTTTTTTAACCATGTGATCAGGAATACCGGAACCCCCGTGTAAAACGAGTGGTGTCTCATTGACTTTGGCTTTAATGGCGGTTAAAACGTCAAAGTTTAACCCTTTCCAGTTAGCAGGATATTTGCCATGGATATTACCAATGCCCGCTGCTAGAATGGTGACGCCTAAATCCGCAATTATTTTGCATTCTGCTGGGTCAGCCAATTCGCCGCCGCCTAAAACGCCATCTTCTTCTCCGCCGATAGCACCAACTTCAGCTTCGATGGAAATACCCATTTTACGGGTTAAAGCAACCAATTCTTTTGTCTTTTCAATGTTTTCTTCGATGGGATAACTGGATCCATCAAACATAATTGATTTGAAACCGGCTTCCAAGGCTTTCTTAGCCCCTTCGTAAGTTCCATGATCAAGATGAAGTGCGACAGGAACGGTGATATTTAATGATTCAATCATCGCGTTAACCATCGCAACGACGGTTTTATAACCCGTCATATATTTTCCGGCACCTTCAGAGACGCCAAGAATAACGGGAGATTTTAATTCTTCTGCCGTTTGTAAAACTGCTTTTGTCCATTCGAGGTTGTTAATGTTGAATTGACCAACGGCGTATCCGTTTTTAAACGCTTTGACCAACATTGCTTCTGCTGAGATGATTCCCATAGTGTTACCTCCAAAAAATGATTTTTGACCACTACAAATTATACAAAATTTTGGATGTAAAGTAAAGTTTTATCACCCAAACTACAAAAAAGAAAAGGATTAACCCGCGAGTTAATCCTTGATTTTTTATAAACCGGAGACGGCCATCGGTTTAACTTTAACCGAAGGACACGTAATTCCGTAATACCCTGTCTTTGTATCGTTTCCAACCAACTCAATATCTTGAAGTAAGGTGATGAAGTTGCTGGCAACGGTAATTAAAGCAACGGGTTGACCAATGAGGCCATCTTTGACAAGGAAGCCTTGAACCTGAAGCGAGAAGTCGCCAGATACCGGATTAGCACCGGCATGAGCGCCTTGAACGTCGGTCACAAGAATTCCATTTTTCATCGATTTGACCAAATAATCATGGGTATGGAACCCTGGTAATAAGGCAAGGTTCACGGCAGAAACTGATCCGCCAAAGCCGTTGCCGGTCGATTCGACTTTGTCTTTCTTAGCAGTATTTAAATTATGAAGATAAGACGTTAAAACGCCATCTTTAATAAGGGCTTTATATTTGGTCGCAACGCCTTCATCATCAAAGGAACGACTGCGACTGCTCTTCTTCATAAAAGGATCGTCGACCAAGGTCACTTTGGAAGACCCGATGGTGGTTCCTAGTTTACCTTTTAATAAAGACATGCCTTTTTGCACGGCATCCGCAGAGAAAACACCGCTAAACGCTGAAAACAAAATGCCTAACGCGTCGTTTTCAAACATGATTTCATAATTGCCGGTGGGGATGGGTTTTGATCCTAACGATTTAACACCGTCTGAAACGATTTTTTGAGATAATTTTTTGACATTAAAGTCATTAAAATCATTGGAAATCACCAAATCAAACGCCGTTCTTTGATCGGTGGCGTCTTTGACAATGACTTGTCCACCCATCATCGCTGAATTGACTTTATTATATAGTTTTAATCCTTTGGTATTTTGTAAGAAAACTGTTCTCGACGATTCTTGATACATCGTTTCTACAATTGAAACCAGTGGATTGGCTTTGTGGAATAATTGATCAAGTTCTTTGACTTTGGCGATTTTTGCGCCTACGTCCATCGATTTCAATTCTTCATTAAATAAGCCGGTCAATTCTTGGTATTTCTTATCCCCTGCATAGATGATGGCATCATCAAGGGAATCGATAATCTTTGCGGTGTCGATGATGGTATCTAAAATCGTATCAATAAGGGAATCTTCCATAACTTCGGTGGAATACGTTCCCATTTTGCCATTAAAAACACCACGAATAGTCATCGAAGCTGTATCCGCAATTTCATATTTTTCGAGTTGACCCTCAAAAACTTCAATGGATAACTCGCTGCGATCAGTTAAAAAGACTTGAACATCAGAAATGCCTTTTTCGAGCGCTTTCGCAAATAATTTTTCAATATTCATCATGCTTATTTCGCTCCCTTCTTACCACCAACGGTGATGGAAGAAACTCTTAAAGTGGGTTGCCCGACATCGGCGCAAATGGATCCTGAAGCCGATCCGCACATGCCCCGAGCACGGTCTAGATTGTTACCAACCATATCGATTTTCCATAGAATTTCTGCGCCATTGCCAACCAATGCTGCGCCGCGAACCGGCTCAGCTATTTTGCCATTTCTGACGATGTAACCTTCAGAAACAGAGAAGTTGAAATCTCCACTGCCGGGATTGACGGATCCACCGCCCATTTTAGCAGCGAATAATCCGTATTCAGTAGCGGCGATGATTTCATCGAACGTTGAAGTACCGTTATCGATGAATGTATTGCTCATTCTTGAGGTTGGGGAGAAACGGTAAGACTCTCTTCTTGAAGAACCGGTTGGAAGATGATTCATTCTGCGGCTATTCAATTTGTCCACCATATAACTCTTTAATACCCCTTTATCAATCAGGACACGGCGTTGTTGCGGATAGCCTTCATCATCAAAGTTGGCAGAACCCCACCCATTTTCAATGGTTCCGTCATCAATAGCGGTGACGAGGGGAGAGGCAACTTGTTGATTGAGTTTACCACAGAAAACCGAAGCATTTTTTGCAACTGAAGTGGCTTCTAAAGAGTGACCACATGCTTCGTGGAAAATAACGCCGCCAAATTGATTGTTAATGATAACCGGCATAACACCACTTGGGCAGTCATCAGCAAACAACATTGTTTTTGCGATTCTTGCGGCTTCTCTCGCAATGCCTTCAACGTCAAGTTCGTCTTGGAAATATTCATAACCTCTACCAGAACCAGGACCTTCAAATCCCGTTTGCATCATGCCGTCTTTACCGGCAATTGCGTTGATTCCCAAACGGACTCTGACGCGTTCTTCTGATACAAAACGGCCTTCGCTGTTGGCGATGAGGACATCTTGAACGGAGTCTAATAAAAAGACAGTGACTTGTTGAATAACGCTATCGTATTCTTTAGCCGCTTTATAAGCCCGTTTGAGTAAAGCCACCTTATCCGTTTGTTGAACGTCTCTGGGGCTAATTTTGACCCGGTGATGTTTTCCTACCTCAACGGTTCCAAGCTTAGTGGGGCTGGTCTTTTCGGAATGAGAGAATGATTTGGATAAATCACTGGCCAATTTAACCAAATCTTCAGGATTTTTGCTGTTTGTATATCCGTAGACGCTTTGTAATTTTAAAGCGATTCGAACACCGACACCAAACGATTTCTGGCTGCTCGCTTTTTCAACGCGACCACCTATTAATTGAATCGATTCTGACACTTTATCCTCGATAAATATTTCGGCGAAATCGCCACCTGTAGCCAAGGCAGTATCAATCATCTTTTCAATGAGCTGTTTTTCTAGCAACATAATTTGCCTCCTTTTGTTTTTTTGGATTATACCATATTACGGGTATAAAAAAAAGGCTTTTAAAGAAAAAGCCTTTGAAACACCTTATTTGTGAAGGGCAGCGCCGATAAAATCGCGGAACAAGGGATGCGGTTTTTCAGGACGACTTAAAAATTCAGGATGGAACTGAGTAGCCACAAACCATGGATGATTTTTTAACTCAATGATTTCACAAAGTTTTGTCTCAGGATTAATGCCTGAAAAAATCATGCCTTGTTTTTCGAGAACTTTCTTAAACTTATTATTAAACTCATAACGGTGACGATGACGTTCTTTAATGTGCTCCATGCCATAGGCTTTATGAGCGAGCGTGTTCTTTTGAACATCACAATTATACAATCCCAAACGCATCGTACCACCCAGTTTAATTCCAACATATTGTTCTGGGAGGTAGTCGATAACATTAAAAATGGTGTCGTTCTCAAATTCGGTTGAGTTTGCTTCTGGAAGGTTACAAACATTTCGGGCAAACTCGATAATAGAGAGTTGCATTCCTAAGCATAAGCCGAGGAGGGGAATATTATGCGTTCTGGCATAGGTGATAGCACTGATTTTTCCATCAATACCTCTTGTGCCAAAACCGCCAGGTATTAGAATCCCTTGGCAATCTGCGAACAATTGTTCGGCATTTTCGTGGGATACTTCCGTTGAATTGATCCATTTAATGTTCACTTTGGCGTGATGGAAGTAGCCGGCATGTTTGAGTGATTCAGACACCGAAAGGTAGGCATCATGCAACGAGGTGTATTTGCCAACCAAAGCGATGGTCACTTCATTGTCGAGATTTTTAATGGTTTGAACCAATTTTTCCCATCCCGCCATATCAGAAGGGGGTGTAACAAGCCCGAGATGGCGACAGACGATTTCATCAAGCGATTGGTCTTTAAAATTAAGCGCTACTTCATACAAAATCTTAACGTCAATACATTGAATAACTGCTTCTTTTTGAACGTCGCAGAACAAAGCGATTTTTTCACGCATCGAATTGGTTACTTCATGACTCGTACGAAGAACGATGATATCCGGAGTAATCCCTAAGGAGCGAAGTTCTTTCACGCTGTGTTGTGTGGGTTTGCTTTTTAATTCACCGGTGGTTTCTAAGTAAGGAACCAAGGTATTATGGATATATAACGTGTTTTGAAATCCATAGTCCCGTCTGGTTTGACGAATGGCTTCCAAAAACGGAAGCGATTCAATGTCGCCAACGGTTCCGCCAATTTCCGTAATGATGACATCGGCTTCTGATTCTTGAGCCGCTGCCTCGAGTTTAGATTTAATCTCATTCGTAATATGCGGGATGACTTGAACGGTCGCCCCGAGATAATCGCCGCGACGTTCTTTTTCGATGACTGCAGAATAAATCTTTCCGGTCGTGACGGAACTTTGAACGGATAGATTTTCATCGATAAACCGTTCATAGTGGCCCAAGTCCAAATCAGTCTCAGCACCATCATCGGTGACGAAAACCTCACCATGTTGATAGGGAGACATGGTACCTGGGTCGACGTTGATATAAGGGTCAAACTTTTGCATAAAAATCTTTAATCCGCGATTTTTTAGCAAGCGACCCAATGATGCGGCTGTAATACCTTTTCCTAGTCCGGACACGACGCCGCCGGTGACGAAGATAAATTTCGTTTGTTTCATGTCTATTTCACCTCGTAATATTTAAAAACAAAAGGATTCCCCGTGATGGAGAACCCTTGATTTTTAGTGAGCTCTTTAAGATTATAACAAATCTATATCTCAAAATCAAATGCTTTTTGTTTATTCGTCATGTTTGTTAATATGCAAACTAAACGCAACAGAACGTCATAAAGTATACCTTAGTAAATTACCGATATTTTATTCGTCGTACATATCCTCGTAATCGTCCATGTACTCGTTATACTTATCATCATCGAATTCTTCTTGGTCTGCCAACGCTTCTTCGTCATCATCCACAAATTCATCTTCGAAGTCTTTCTCGATTTCTTCACCGAGTTCAAGATCTTCTTCTTCAACATCTTCGTCGAGTTCGGCTTCTTCCTCGTCTTCGAGAATTTCTTCCTCTTCGTCTTCGACTTCTTCTTCCTCTTCTGGGAATTCTTGATAATATGCGCCATCTTTATCCCATAAGTCAATCGATTGACGAGATTTCAAATCCCATAGATCGTCGCCTGTGTAAACAAATTTGGCCGAAATGATAAAGTCGGCATAGAATTGGCTGATGAGGCGTGCGATATCCGCTTCCGTCATCCCTTTTGCATCGCTCAAATGCTTAAACAAATCCAAAAATGTCATTGGACCTCGGTTTTGTCTTAAGATTTGTTCTGCCGCTTCAATCAAGGACAGTTGTTTCATGTCAGTCATTTTTTACATTCCTTCCATTATGAATCCACTTTATAAGCATTTGGTGATGGCTCAGGACAGATCCACTCTCAATCATATCATAGTTGATGAGAATTTTATCCGTAGAGATCTGAAGCACATGCGTCATCACGGTGAATTTGAAGGTCACCCCATCAACAGTAAGCAATCCTTCTGTTGTTATTTTGGGTTTGAACGTGAGGTCCATGGTTGTTTTTCCAATTCGTCTGATTCGAACGCTATTAGGTTCGAACTCAACCGTGTACGAAAAACCTTCAGGATCGATAAAGTTGACCAACCCATTCGAAATAGTCCCGTTTGTTTGAAAAACCGTCCCATTTTCGCCATCAATGGCCATCGAAAAAAGGATTTCAACTTTCGTCATAATTCACCTATTAAATGCTTTACATATTATATATTAAAACGTTGTCAAATACAAGTATCATCTTTTCATTATTTTTTCGTTGTTTTTTAAAAGAAATTATCGTCATGCGAATAACTCTCAGAAAGCACATTAACAACGATGTTATTGCAATGGTCGCCAATGCGTTCCATATTCGAAAGGATATCGACGTAAAATCCCGCTTCGGTTTCAGAACAGGTTTTGTCATTAATCCGGTTGATATGGTTTTTACGATACTTTTTGACGAGTTTGTCTAATTCGTTTTCACGGACATTGACTTCCGTCGCAACGTTTTTGTCTTTAGAATCAAAGGCTTGTAGCGACTGATGCAAGGTCTTTCTTAATAAGGTATATAAATCGACCAAATCGGCTTTTGCTTCAGGATGTAAATCGATTTTTTGGTTATAGCGTTCTTCGAAGAATTCAATCAAATTGGTCAAATGGTCGCCAATACGTTCAAAGTCACTGATCGTATCAATTTGTTTGGCCATTTCCGTCATTTCGTAACGGCCTAATTCTCCCGCTCCGACCCGGACCAAATAGTTATGAATCTTGTCATCCATGCCATCAATAATTTCTTCGCATTGCAAACCCATTTCACGGTTCTTCGCCACATTTTCAAAGGAATAATCGTACGCATATTCAAACATCGCGCGGCAAACATTTCCCATATTGATAATCGCTTTTTTCGAGTTTTCCAACGCAAGGACGGCCGAGTTTTGAACCAACGATTCATCTAAAACGATGTCGTCGATAACCACTTCGTTTTTAGAGGGGATAAGCTTGGTTACCACCCAAACCATTTGTTTGATAAACCAATACAAGACGAAGACGTTGATGACGTTAAACAAAACGTGGGCAACTGATACGGTTAATTTATCGGTCAAATAGCCAGCGCCTACCATGCTTTCACTAACCCAAGCTACTACAGCTGTATAAGGCGTCAATAAGATGAAAAAGACGACACTACCAATTAAGTTAAACATGACATGAATCGCTGCTGATCGCTTCGCGGCAGAAGGTGCCCCAATTGAAGCGATTACAGAAGTAATCGTTGTGCCAATGTTATCTCCCAATACGATGGCAATAGCGCCAACTAAAGGAATACCGCCAGTCACGAATAGTTGTTGTAATAGACCAATGGTCGCCGAAGAAGATTGAATGACCACTGTGGTGCCAAGTCCGACTAAAACCCCTAGAATTGGGTAATGTGCGACGGATAAGAGCATATTTGCAAAGCTGGGTAACTGAGCCAATTGTTTTAATGAATCACCCATTAATTCGAGTCCGAAAAACATCATTCCAAAGCCTAAAATAGTTTTTCCAATATCGCGTATTTTTTTACCTTGGAAGAAGAATGACAAGGCACTACCCACAAACATGATGGGAAGTGCATAAGCTCCTATGTCTAACCCGATTAAAATGGAGGTGATGGTGGTACCTATGTTAGCACCAAATATAACACCAACCGCTTGCGGTAAAGTCATCAAGCCGGCGCGGACTAAGCCAACCACTAAAACGGTGGTTGCCGAAGAGGACTGGATTAATCCAGTAACGATAATACCAACGAAAATTCCTTTAAGGGGCGTGTTCGTTGTTTTTTCTAAAATGATTTTTAATTTTTTACCTGCGATCTTTTTGAGCGAATCGCCCATGAGGTTTATTCCGTATAAAAAAATTCCAAGACCGCCGACGATGTGAAAAATGGTCCATTGCCAATCAATTACGATATCCATTAGCAGCATGCAAACCCTCCGATTTATAGTGTGTCGAATGTTGTAAAGTTATATCATTGAATTGCCAGAAGGCAAATTGTTTTTATGGTTTTCTCAGCCGCTATCATTATATCAAATCCGCTTCAATAAAAGAATAATATAAAAACACTTTCATTCGATTAATTGCATAAAATATAAATAGAAAGAGCTATTCCCGATAAGAATACGGGGAATAGCTCTCGTAATGAATGAATAAGTTTGATTAAGCGATTGGCTTTAAATTGGCTTTATACTCTTTAACTAAATCGTCTGCGTCTTTTAAAATCTTATCAACCGTTTCCCAGTTTCCAACATTGGCTCCGCAGGCCATGGGGTGTCCGCCGCCGTCATATTTGTTGGCTAACAAGTTGATGGCGGGGCCTTTTGAACGTAGTCTGGCTCTGACAATGTTGTTTTCGTATTCAGCGAATAACATCCATACCGGGCAATCCTCTAAACACGATAATTCGTTGACCAAGGAGGTTGCTTCTTCTAAAGAAACATTGAATTTTTTAATGATGTCTGGAGACATTTTGATATAGGCAACGCCATTGGGTGTCTTTTCGAAGTTTTGTAAGACATAACCTTGAAGTTTCATTTGATTTTCGGTTTTAACATCTAACATTGTTAGGATATTACCAAAATCAAGGCCAAAATCGATTAAATGAGCGACGGCTTTAAAGGTATCAGCGGTAACTGAACGGTATTTGAACCGACCGGTATCGGTGACGATGCCGGTGTATAGCGCTCTAGCTGCGGCCATATTGAGTTTCAAAATATTGGAATATTCTAAGTAAAATTCCAAAATGATTTGTGAGGTTGCCGGTCTTGTAACATCCACGTATTGGTAATCCCCGTATTGATCTACTGGGAGATGATGATCAATTTTAATGACGTATTCGCCTTTTACAAAGCGTTGATCTGCAACACGGTCTTTTGTGGCAGTATCCACCACAATCGATAAAGCTCCTTGGTAGGTTTCATCTGTGATGATATCCACATCGCCGATAAATTTAACATAATCGGCCGTTTCGCCAACAATGTAAACTTCTTTTTCGGGAAATGATTCTTTAAGAATGTGCTTTAGTCCAAATCCGGCGCCGTAGCAGTCGCCATCTGGACGCATATGCATGTGTATGATGATTTTTTTGTACGCTAAAATCTTATCTAGTATAAATTGTTTGTCCATGTTATTCCTCCAATAGGTTATCTAAATCTTGTATGATTAAATCCGTTTCTTCCCACGATGATACCATACAGCCACAAGCGTTTAAGTGTCCACCGCCGCCATATTTTTTTGCAACATCGACAATGGCGATGTTTTTAGAGCGGAGCTCACATAAGATTTTACCAGTTTTTTGGTCATATGTAAAGTTTGCCCAAATCGGCACTTCATCAATACCAGACATTTGATTAACCATCCCACGGCTAACGCTGTAAGAATCAATATTATTGGCTTTTAAGAAGTCCTCATCGTTCTTTCGGTAAGCAACGTGATGTTTTGAGAACTGAACGGTACTAAAGAAGATCGCTTTTAAGCGTTTGTTTTGTAAGGGTTCAGAATACATTTGGGCGTAAATGGGTTGAATATCAAGGCCGGTTGCGATTAATTTAGCCGCAATTTCAAAGGATGTTGCTGTGACGTTTCGATATAAGAACCGACCTGTATCAGATACAATCCCGGTAAATAAAGCGCCCGCTGAATTTAAAGGAATCGGGATATGATTTTCAAGCAAGAAACTCGCAATCATCTCCGCGCACGAGGACGCGCTTGTATTCCTTATATAGTGGTCATAACGAATATCGGGTTCGTTTTGATGGTGATCAATCAAAACAAGTGTTTTTGATTGTTCGTATAAAGATCCTTCAAGCATTTGTTTGGAAACAGTATCCAAGATAAATACCAAGGACTCTTGATAATCTGAAGGTAAAACAGTACTTAACGGTTCAAAACGATTTAATGCATTGGTATCGCCAACGGCACTTATTTGTTTATTGGGAAATTTGGCTTTTAGTGCATAATATAATCCAAATTGTGACCCGTATGCGTCTAAGTCGGGATCTTTATGGCGTAAGATAATTATTTTTTGGTTTTCATTGATTAAGTCGATGATTGTTTTTGTCATTTCATAAACTCCATATTCTTTAGAGTATTATATTATATCATGGAATATTCGAGATAGAAAGATAAAGGCTTCTAAAATGGCTTGTATTGCACTTTATTGGGGTAGGGGGCATGATAGAAACAATTGGAATTATCCAAAAATTGTGGTATACTAAATACACTTCATTACTCTATATAAAGGTTGGGCTATTATGACATTTTACACAAAAAAAATAATCGCATTTCTTTTAATCTTATTAACCAGTTTTTCCGTTCTTGCTTGTGACTTATTTACCACTTCCAGCACAACAACAACAGCAACCACAGAAACCACCGCTTCTACGACAACGGAGTATCTCACCTCTGGTACATGGTGGCAACACGACGTTGATATTGAGTTATCCGGTACATACAAAAATGTTTATGAATTGGGTGAATCACTCGATTTAACCGGTCTAATTGTCAGTGCTATTAACGGATTGGGCGATAAAACCGTTTTATCAAGTGAAGTATATACTGTCTCTGGTTATGACAACCAAACACCGGGTATGCAAACAATTACGGTTACTTATGCTACTTTTACAAAGACCTTTGTGGTCTATGTCAAAGAAACACCCATAAACTTCTCATTTACATTATCCGTTACCCCGCCAACAAAACTAGAATATTCCGTTAACGAAACTCTTGATTTAACCGGAATGGTGGTTAAACTTGTGGGTGAAGATACCTCTTATATTACTTTAACAAATTCGCAATATTCTCTAAACGATGTGGATATGTCAACGGTTGGTGAAGTTGAGGTCATCATATCCGTACTGGGCTTAGAATCTTCTTTCACCATTACAATTTCTGAAGATACCCTTGTATTAACAGAATATTACCAAAGCGCTGAAGGTTTAACAGGAACACAGTTGGTTAGTCAACTAAGAATCATCGTCCACACCGGTTTTGTTGGCGTCACTTATGGGGATGCAAGATACATGCTCGATGATACCGATAGAGACCCCAATAATGCGAACAATCTCATTTTGGTTTATCTGGGTACTTCTGTTAGCGGCGCATGGGATGGTGGTATCACATGGAACCGAGAACATGTGTGGCCGCAATCATTATTAGGGGTTCCCGCTGATAACGGAACGGTCAATGCCGCAAGTGATCTTCATAATCTGAAACCCGCTAATCCCTCAACCAATTCCAGCCGTGGTAATAAATTTTATGATGATTTGACAACTTCCGTCAGCTATGCTCCCACCCGACTAGAAGTGCGAGGCGATTTAGCTAGAATATTATTCTATATGGTTATTATGTATCAAATATATTCGTTAGTAAATACAACGCCAACAACCAATCAAATGGGAAAACTTGATACGTTATTGGAATGGCACGATTTAGACCCTGTCGATGATTTTGAAAGAAACCGCAACGACAAAATCTATTCATTCCAACATAACCGTAATCCATTCATTGATTATCCACAATTTGTGGACATGATTTGGTCTTAATCAATAAAAATTGATGAACAAAAACGCCAAGATTTTTTATGTCTTGGCGTTCTTTTTTTATCTTTAATTATTCGACGGTATGCGTTCCAACATTAGTATATGTATCTTTTGCATATGCAATCCACTCCGCGCTAGGATCATAGGCATCATTAGGATTAGTATCTCCTGATTTAATATATGGCTTACGAACCAGAGTCATATCTTTCGTGGATACGGATACATCGCCCCAAAAATCACCGGGATCAGTGCCAATTTGTCCAATACTATCAATGATATCGCCGTTATGTTTTAATACAATCGTATCATCGCCATTAAAATTGGCCAAAGGATTCGATTCGACATTGATATTCGCTTTTAATTTAAATTCTGCGGTGGCACCGGCATTATATATCGCTAATGTTTGACCGGGTTGGAGTGTGCCGCTTAAGGAGAGAACCGTTGAGGCGGTTGTTGCACAAGATGAGCCACAAACATACAGTTCTAGGGTGTATTCGGATAAATCAATTGCGCTATTGGTTGCGTTGTAGATTTCTATTAGTTTATTGTAGCTTCCGCCTTCGATGTACTCACTAATAAACAAGTCAGTGGCGCTGGCTGATGATTCCGCTATAATCGTAACATTCACAATAACTTCTCTTGTTTCTTCGCCAATACGAATGGTAATTGTCAAAGTACCGGATACATTTCCTTCTATGTTCGATGGGCGAACAATTGCGTACTCATTTCCATCGTACGTTAAATTGTTGGCCAACGCTTCTGAGATAACGATGCCATCATACGTAGAGAATAACAATTGGGGGAGTTCAAATAAGTCAGATAGGGTAATTGGTTCAGATAAGATTTGACCATCTAGATTAAACATTTGTTCTAACGTGTAGGGAACAACTTCAATGTCTTCTTCTAATCCATCAAAGGCCACTCGAACACCATCGGTTGGATGAAGAACATAATATAAGACATCGATGGTCACTTTTTCGCCGTCATGGGCTTTAAGTGCGTTTATCGAGTCAACATTGGAATTATAATAGACTGTTCCTATGTAAGTTTCTCCATCATATAAGACAACATTTCCAGAACCGTTGATATAAACTTCGGTGGTGATGGTATAAATCTTTCCATGATTTAATTTATTGGCTGAATCTACTGCTAATAAATCCTGTGGATTCTCTAAAATGATTGGAGATACAGAAACATTGTTTCCCCGACTTAAAATATATTGCTTCGTTAAATCTTTTAATTGGAAAAGGGTATTATACTGAGCATAAATGCCTTTAACGGATACATAATCGCCAACCTGAACCAAATCGGCATTTTCTACGGTTGTATAGATAATAAGTCCGTCCCCATTCGAATCGAGAATTGCATATCCAGCTTCGTAAACCATATAGACGTAACCCGACATTTGAATATATTCATTTAAAACGGCGGTTGAATACATTTCGCTTACTGTATTATAAGCCGATAGCCCCACTTCCGCTTTTACAACTAATTGAATTGATCTTTCAAGCGTCTGAGCATTTAAGGATAAAGTTGCGGTCAAAGTAATAGTCTCATCTGAACCAGCGGGACTGTTTACCAATACATTAAAGAATTGGGCTTCTTCAACCGAAACAGTGGTTGAGGCAATAATAATGATTTCAGGATTACTGGACTCCCAAACAATTTCAATGGAACCAGCATTTGAGGGTAATTGGAAATCAGCGGTAATGTTATCGGCATTAGCAATAACGATGTTACTTGCAGCGGCTTCCAGAAGCAATAGAGTTTGATCCTGGGTTGTAGCGGTCGTCGTTGTGGTTGTAGTTGAGATTGTGGTATTGCTTGTGGTAGTTGTAGTAATCGTAGTCCCTGAAGATACAGTCGTTGATGTGGTTGATTGAGTACTTGATGTAGATTCGGTAGTGGTTGTTGTTTCAACGTTTTTATCACAAGCAACGATACCAAATAATGCAATGAAGAGTGTGAAAATCAATAAAAATTTGCGCAAATTCATACATAGACCTCTCATATAATTGACTTGATAGATATTAATTCAATTATATCATTTTAGGTCTATTTCTCGATGCATTTTCTCAAATTAAGAAAAAGGCACAGCCAAGACAGCTGCGCCTTAATTCAAATCTGTAAATATATGTGATAAATTAACGTTTACTCTGCTTCTGTGTGAGAGCCGAGATAAGTAAATGTATCTTGTGGGTATGCATCCCATTCAACAGATGGATCGAACGGATCGGATGCTACTACGTCTCCAACATGAACGGTAGATTTTCTTACGAGCGTCATATTAAGAGTGCTATTTACGCCAGCAGTACCCCATAAAGTGCCTGGGTCAGTTCCTACTTGGCCGATAACATCGATAATTACGCCGTTGTGTTTTAATACTAATGCGTCATCGCCATTGTAATAAGTCAATGTGCTTGCAAGGTCACCAATTGAGGTTATACCAGCTACTGAACCAGAGTTGAAAATGATATAAACGTCGCCGTCAACTAAAGTTCCTGTTAAAACAACAGTAGTACCTGGAACACTAACACCGTTAGCATATAATTCTACCGAGTAAGCTGACAAATCAACTGATGCGCCAGTTCCGTTGTAAATCTCGAAAGCCTTGTTATTACTTCCGCCTTCGATGTATTCAGAGAAGAACAAATCGGTAAGTCCCATAACAGTCATGGCGATGTCAACGTTTTGTGTTGCGGTACCAACAGTAACGGTTAATGTGACGGTTCCAATTGCTGGAGCAGTTCCTGCAGGACGAACGATTTCAAGTTTTGATGCATCAGCAGATAATGCTACTAGTCCGGTCAACTCTGTTGGAACTACAAGACCGCTGAAAACAGCGCTGTATTGTGTTGGGATGGTGTAATGGTAAGCTAATGCTAATGTAGCGGGAAGATCAGCAAGGACATCAGCTAATTTTTGAGCATCTGTCATGGCTTTAATTGTGACTGCAACCACAACATCTAGAGGAGTAGCTGTGCCTTTTGTTACAGAGATGGTGATGGTTCCAACAGCATCTGTCGTTTCTGGCAATGTTACAACGCCTTGATTTGTAATATAAGCAGTCAATTCAGCTGAGATTGCTGTAATGGCAAATGCAGTACCAAACGTTGGGGTTGGTAATACATAGCTAGCTACTAATTCTAAGGAAGCTGGAAGTTTTTTAGAATCAGCAACGATGGCATTTTCATCAGTCATAGTGATAACTAAGTTACCGCCATAAACTTTCGTGAAGCTCGACGAAATGTTCGTTAATGTGAATTGGACGGCTGGGAGTACAGAGCCTGCAGGATATACTGATCTCAACCATGGTGCTAAGGAATCATAGAAGGAAATCGTGTATTGAACAGCGGGATCGCCTACCAATTTCCAATTGAAGTAAATGTTGGAAGCATCGTATGAAACGACGAATCCAGTAACTTCCATAACTTTACCTAAGTTTTCATAGAAATTCATGGCTTCGATTTCGGCAACCGTCAATGTGGTAACGACAACGGCGTTGCCGGTTGTTAATTTTGTTTTTAGTGAAGCGGTGTCGATTTCTCTAAATCTGTATTCAATAGCATAGGATGTTTTGTAATCAACCAGATTACCATAAACGACAACTTCGTCGCCTATAGCAACTAAACTAACAATGGCTGGTGTATAAACATACAATGCATCGCCACTAGCGTCTTGAACAAAGATTCCGTTTGTTCCATTAAATCCAGTTACAACACCCTTAATATATACGCCGACGGCATTTGGAATTGTCCAAGCGCCAGCTGTTTGAGTTGTATAAGGACCAAATTCAGTAATAATGGTCACTGGAGAAACAACGATAACAAATTCTTTGGTTTCAGTTGCTTCTGGAGCAGCTGCGAAAGCGAGGGTAGCAGTAACGGTAACAGAGTATTCAACACCGAGATATTCAAGTGTTAATACGTTCGCTGCTAATGTAGCGTTATCTGTAGCTGTTAAAGCCCATGTGATTGCCGAACCATTTAATCCAGCAACTGGTAAAGTGATAACATCAAATTCATTGGCTGTCAAAGCGACGGTTAATGCTGTTTTGTCTTCTAATACTTTTTCAGCATATGTCGAAATGGTAACAACGATTTCTTTGACATCTACGATATCTGCAGCTTCACCCATGTCAAATGTGATGGTTGCGACTAAAGTTACTTGTGTTGCGGATGCAACAGTAGCGTATGTGACATTTCCATCGAGGATGGTTGCGTTTGGATTAGCGTCTTTAACGGCCCAAACGATGGTCGATGCGCCTTCCAAAGCGGGAAGAGCAACGACTTCAGCACTTACGACTGATGTTTTTGTAGTAACGTTTTCTGCGTTAATAGCAGCTTGTTGTTCAGGAGTAAATACGATACCTGCAGCACCTTCTTGATATACAAAGAACACTACTTCATTACTTACATAATAGAATACAACATTAACGATAACTTCTTTATCCTTATTAGCTTGTAAAGCGGCATATGAGCCATTAATGGTTGAACGATAGTAGATTTGAGCTAATTTGGTTTCGCCATCAAATAAGAATAGGTTCGTGTATCCACCTTCGGTAAGTTCTTTAATGGTTGCGGTAACAGCGTAAGTTTGTCCACTTACCAATGCTGTCGTTCCGGGAACATAAGTTACAGGTGTTTGTGCATAAGCGTTGCCGGTTGAAGTAACCGATTTAACAACAGCTGATTTAATTTGATGTTGACCGTTATAAATGTCAACTGTACCGAAAATGACTAATTTGTCGCCAAGTGCAGTACCTGCTGGAGCTGTCGTGTAGATGAATAACAATCCAGTGCCATCAAATACGAAGTAACCGTT
The DNA here is from genome assembly GCA_942493185.1 of uncultured Caryophanales bacterium. Classification (GTDB taxonomy): domain Bacteria; phylum Bacillota_I; class Bacilli_A; order Izemoplasmatales; family Hujiaoplasmataceae; genus UBA5603. The sequence goes on along the minus strand of OW818673.1, from coordinate 1,876,945 downwards.
ATTGATAAAGAAGTATACAGTGCCTTCAACTTGGGCGATGTCGTTCTTTGCCAATCCCCATACTTGAGCGATGGTTGAAGTTGTAATTGGAGTCACAGTAAACGTGAAGACTCTGGTCGTAGGATCAACCACTCCATCAATAGTCAAGCTAGCAGTAACTGTTACTTCTTGAACAGCGGTAACATCAACGAATGTCAATTTTCCGCTAGCGATCGAAGCATAAGCTCCGCCGGTTGTAACTGACCAAGCGATGGCTGAGCCATATCCGCCGGTTGTTGGAAGAGTGAAGGATTGTCCGCCGACAACAGCAGTTGTTAATGCGATATTGGCAGCATCTGCATCCAAAGCTTCTTGTCCAACGAGTGGAGCAAGTTCGATATCAGCAGCAAGGCCGTCAAAGGTAATATAAACTTCAGGTACGCCAGGCGTTAAAACGCTAGATCCTGAATAGAAGGTGTAATATACAACATCGATTGTTACAACTTTGCCTACAACTTCTTCTAAAGCATCAATCGAAGCAGCAAGTGAATTGTAATATACAGTCGCAACTTGAGTTGCACCTGCAAATAGATAAACGTTGTTATAAGTACCTCTTAATTGTGGTGTTACGGTAATGGTATAAACTTGACCATGAATCAATTTGTTTGAAGAATCAACGTCAAGAAGATCATTTGCATCTTCTAAAACGATTTTGGTAATATTCACTGGGTTGCCAGAAGATAAGACTTCTTGTTTTGTTAAGTTCGAGATTTGGAATAAGGTGTTATAGTTCTTATACAAACCTTTAACATGAACGGAATCGCCAATGGCAACTGCGGAAGCGTTGGCTTCGGTTGTATAGATGGCGATGTATTTGCCAACGGTATCAACCATGAAGTAGCCAAGTTTAAATTTAGCGTATACTGTTCCGGTGAGGTCGACATAATCATTCAATAAGGCTGTTTCATGTAACGTTTGGAAAGACGTATAAACAGTAGCCAATGGTTCAGCAATAATACGAACTGATTTAGTGGCTTCTACTGTTGTCGATCCAATCGTTAAAGCAGCGGTCAATGTGACGGATGTGTTAACGCCACCATCTTCCATTTTTGGACGTACTACTGTAGCGGTGTAGAATCCTTCGCCATCAGCAACGGCACCAATTGTTACTACATCAAGGTTGCTTGAAGACCAAACGATGGTTGCACCTTGTGCTGTTCCCGGTAATTTAAAGTTGGCAACAATCGAATCGCTACCATCGATGATGATGCTAGCTGCGACTCTGTTTAGGAAAACTTGAGCCGTTTCGGATTTGACAGTAACTTCAAAAGTCTTTGTCAATGTTACCGCATTTAAAGTAGCGGTTAGGGTCAATGTAACACTTTGATCTCCGGTAACATAGTCTGGGATTGTGATTTCGCCTGTTGCTGAGACGATATCGGCATCCTCTGTTGACCAAGAGATGGCAACGCCATTAACGCTTGCGGTCGGTAATGTTAAATTAGCAGTCACGGCTGTTACATCACCGAGTGTGATGCCATCCAAAACAGCTTGAACTTTCTGAGTGTCAGAGAGTGTCGCTGAGGTTTGACTGGATGTTGATTGGGTTGTCGTTGTTGTGGTGTTTTCAACACAACCGACAAGCACGAACATAGCAGTCAAGGCTAATCCAAGTAAGGCTAGTTTCTTGAAAGACAATTTCATATGATTCCTCCTATAGTATATTTTTGAATCTTATTACTCTATTACTAAATCATCGGCGGACGTTAACATCAATTGGAAATTGGAAGGCTCATAAACATAATTGGTATTAGAACTATCATAATCGTAGTCATAATAGCTGAGCGGTCCAGTGACACTGATGATCTGACCGACGGTAAGACCTAAAGTATCGGCGTTTAAGCCGGTTGAGTCATCGATTCGGACGGTGAATGTTTGATTTAAAGCATCTTTTACATAAATGCTTGTTTTCGCACCATTCACTCCGGTAATCGTGAGATTCTGGATGGTCACTAGTGTGCCAATCCGACTAAATGTGAAATCGTTATACGTTACGACTAAGGGTGTAACAATGTTGTCTGAAGAATTGACCGTTAAATTAATCTTGTTAAAATTGGATAATTGTGGACTTCCACTGTAATAGGTGGGTGTTAAAGCGCCGATGGTTACATTAACCCCCAACTGAAGTTGGGCGGAGGTGGTAAACCCGGCGTACATATAAACACCATAACCATTTTCATCCTGCAAAAAGATGTTGTTGCCAATCATTCTCGTGATGGTTCCGGTGACGACGACTTTTAAGCCGACATAATCATCGAAATGCTCCATCAAATGCTGAATACTCATTTGGGTTCCTTCTTTGCTGTAATCAAAGGCGGGGTCTAATTCTCCCCAAACTCTTCTTTTCGTCAAAGAGGCATTCCAGTCTGCCAAAGTCAGAACGGTCGTAAATTTTGAACCGATGGCAACTTTGTTTTTAGAATAGGCTAATTCCACCAATTCCAAATTGAGAAGAATGAATTTGCTTTCAGCGGTCTCGCGGTACCAAACCCAAGCGAGATATCTGCCATTACCATCTTGTCTTTCGCCTTCGGCTTCAAGAACGATGGTTTCAGCATTTTTCAATTTGTTTTCCGTGTAGATGGCTGCGGCTTTTCCCCAAGCCTCATACAATGCGGTTGATTCTGGGGTATCAATTCCTAAATATCGAACTGAGAATGATTCGGATCCACTGGTAAACTGAGTGGTATCGCCATCCACGTAACGGTTGACTGTTACTACGCCAATGCCATCTTCAATAAATTCTTTTCCTTGATAATCCGCTACTTCTAATTGCAAGGAAGCATCAAGATTGGGATAGTATTGGATGGAAAGATTAAGCGGGGTGGTATAAACACGGACTTCGGTGCCGATTTGAACTTGTGAGCCGGCAACGAGGTCGGTTCCGTATTTAACAAACTTGTCATACTGACTTTCGCTTGTAAAAGGGGTTGTCACATCGAAGAAATATTTAACCGTCAGTCCAAGGCCTTCAAGCGTTGAAGTAATCGTTTCGCGGTTCGCTCCATTTAAATTAGGGAGTGATACCAGTGAATCGCTTGTTGTCGTTTCCGTAGTGGTCGTGGTGGCCGTCGTTGTCTTGTTGCAAGCAGTAATTCCCACGGTGAGGAAAACGGCAAGTATGATCAAAGTTAATTTTTTAAACATTTCATTCAGTCCTTTGTGTCAGATATTTTACCAATCTACTTGGTTTTTGAAGAAGTTTAGTGCTTCTAACGGAGTTTTTGTCTTGTTATAAATGTATTCAAGGCAAATACCAGCTTCAACACGAACCGTTGCGGATCCGGCGCTGGATGATCCTGCGGCGAAAGCGGGGTCGTATTGATAGTATTCGGTTTGGTTCTTAGCAATATTCGCAACCATTGAGGAATAAAGATAATCCCAACGTTCATCGGTTTCTGCCCATGTAACGGCGCCATCAGCGGCCCAGAAATCCGTCGCAATCTGTAAGAATTCGGTGTAAGTAACACTATAAGTGCTGGTTAACGGAATTTGGATATTGGTGGTATAAGCGGATGTACGAACTGGGAGGTATCCAGTGTTCATCGCCCATAGTGCAGTGTTATTGGTGGATGTTAAATACTTGATGAATAACCAAGCAAAGAGTTTTTCGTTGGTAGAAGCTTTCGAGAAAATACCAATGTTTGGTCCTTGTTGAACAGCGGATAACGAAGATTCAACTTCATAGTCCGTTGAACCAACGCTTAACGTTACATTAGCGCCTTCGGTAGCGGCCATTTGTGGTACTTGTAAGAAATCAACATTGAAGGTTCCAAACTTTAAGCTATCTTGTGGGTCAGCTAATGTTGGAATATTGTATGCAACACCGGCGGTTGAACCGACGGTCATGCAAACATCACCATATTTGAAGTTGGTTGAACCATAAGTTTGTCCAAAGGCAACCGGTAATGCAAAAGTTCTGTTGTTGAACATTGCATCGATGTAATTAAGCATCGATTTGGTGGTGCCGTTATCAATAAGGATGTCGCCTTGGGAATTGGTGTAACCAGCATTCCATTGACGGCTCATATTGATGTACATATTTCCGGATGAATCGTAGTTGAGTAAATAAGCGCATTTCTTGTTGGTAACATCCGTAATCGGCTTATCATTTTCATCAACCATAGTGCTAACCAAGATTGCGTTTAATGCTTGTAGTTGTGTAAAAGTGAGTGGCGTGGTATGAGAAAGGAATCCTTCATCGGAAATGGTAATTCCAATGGCTCTAATCTCAGCAACATGGGCTTTTAAAACCGTACGGTTGACAGCCATTGTTTCAGTCGATTTCGAATAAGGCATCGAGTAATACAATCCACCAACGTATTGATTGTTTTCTGCTAAGTAAGCAGGAACATAGTCGGATAGATCAGCGGCGACATCAACGAACTCACCGTAAATGGTGGATGTTGGGTCGGTAATTTCATAAGAGATGTTGGAATAGATGAGGTTGTTGAGCGCATAAGCGGCACCAGCACTGATATACCCTGCAAAATGGTCGGGATAACCTAATGCCATCGTGGGAACTTGACCAACAGAAATACCTAGATTAATTTTTTCTCTTAAGGTATTATAATCGGTTTGCGAAGTGGAAGTGATGGTTACGTTTGGATACATCGCTTCGAATTCGGCGATAATTTGGTCTAGCAAAGCGGTTTTGCCTTGACCATAAATGTGCCAGAAATTGATTTCGACTTCATCGGTAGGAATATCCATCTTGAGTTTAGTCGTGGTGGCAGTTCCTGAGGTGGTCGTTGTGATTTCTTCGGTTGTGGTTGTCGTGGCGTATTCAACGCAACCAAACAAAGCGAAGAAACTGAATAATGTTACAAAACCAAGAACGATTTTCTTCATGTATTTTCTCCTTTAATTATTTTTGTAGATTATATTAATCCACTTTCGTGGGTTTAGCCTTTAATACCGCTTCTAGATACACCGCGCATAATTTGTTTGCGGAATACAAAGAAGATGATGAGTAATGGTAACGTGACAAGCGTCGCTGAAGCCATTTGTTGTCCAAAGTTGGTTCTTCCGGTACCGGCATCCGTAAATGCTCCGCGCAATCCGTTGGAAACAAGTCGGAATGAGTCTTTTGCAGTAACCATCGCCGGCCAGATATAGGCGCTCCATGCACCCATGGAGTTAAGAATAATGATGGTGATGATGGTGGGACTGGCAACCGGAATCATGATTTTTAACAAATATTTAAAATCACTGGTACCATCCACTTTTGCAGCGTAGTAAAGCTCGTTCGGAATTTGTTTAAACGTTTGTCTGAGATAAAACGTATAAAATACGCTGGTCATAAAGGGCAAGGTCATCGCAATTAAAGCATCCGAGAAGGTTTGGTTGTTGATATCATATAACCCTAAACGGTTAACAGTAATAAAGTTTGTTAAGATAAAGATTTCGCCAGGAATCATCATCGTGCCAAGAATAATGGCGAATACGATGTCGCGTCCTTTAAAGTTTAAACGCGCAAACGCGTAAGCGGCTAAAATCGTGGTAATCGTTGTGCCAATCGTGGTGATGATTGATACTAAGACTGTATTTCCCAAATAGGTGAAGAATGGGAAGACGGGTTGACCGTCTCTGGCGCCACCCTGCACAATTTCGAAGAGGCTGGTATAGTTGCTTAAGCGCCATTCAGAGGGTCTTAGGAATAACAACGGTGGAATCTGTTCAATCATAATAGTGCTTTTTAAAGAGGTCAGAATCATCCAATAAAAAGGCACTAGGACAACAATGGCAACGGCTGCCAAGAAGGAATACGTGAGAATATTGCCGATAATTTTCTTTGTTTTGTAAGATACTTCATTTTTTACATAAACATCAGACATCGTCAGCACCCCCTAATAATGCACGCGTTTTTTGCTGATCATGGTTTGAACCAGCGAAAAAACGAGTGTAATGAAAAACAGAATGATGGCTGCTGCGGCTGCGTAACTATAATAACCTTCAAACGCAAAATCAGAACGGTACTTATAGACGAACGCAACGATGGTAATCATCGAGTAGGGTTGACCCCCTAGATTTGTACCAAATAATCCAATGACTGAGTTATAGGCTTTCAATGCGCCAATCATAGAAGTAATGGAAATATAAAGAATTAAAGGCGATAAAAGTGGAATGGTAATGCGTTTGAAAATCGTCCATTTCGTCGCGTGATCGATTTTTGCGGCATCATAATATTGTTTATCAATGTTTTGAAGTCCGCTTGCGAAGACGAGGATTTTAAAGGCCAAACTTTCCCAAATGGTGAAAATCATTAATGCACCCATTTGAGCCCACCAAGTTGCCCCGCCATTAATCCAGTCCATGGGAGCAATGCCAAACCAACTTAAGACCAAATTAAACAATCCATATTCGCGGTGGAACATAACCGCGAAAGTCATACCGACGGCGATACCGTTGGTAACATACGGAAGGAAAAAGATGGTTTGGAAAAATCCTTTAAGTTTTGGAATGGCTTTTAAGGCCACAGCAATTAACAAAGAGATGATAATCGAAATAGGTACTGAGACAAAAGCGAGGGTGAAGGTGTTTTTAATCGAATCCCAGAATAATTGGTTTCTTAAAATAACACCATAGTTTGCGAAGGTATAACCGGTGATAGAGCCAGCTCCATCATTTCCTAAAGGGAGGTATCCTTTGTAAAACGAGATGACAAATGCGTTAATTAACGGGTAAAAGGTGAAAACAATCATTAATATCAGCATTGGCGCAAGATACAGCCAAGCCTTTAAGTTATTTTTTGTCTCCATATTTATTCAAGAAACTTGCCTTCAAGATTAAATAAATGCATTTTTTCCGGTTTTATGGAGAAATGAACCCAATCACCCGCTTGAATACGGTGCGTAGCATCAACAATGGCTTTAAAGGTAATCTTATCGAGGAGGCTTCCTTCATTTCCAGGAACTTCGATAATTAGGGTTGTATCGCGGCCGATTGTTTCAACCAAATCGATTTCAAATTTAAATTCGCTTTTCTTGGTTGCATCAACAACGAAACCTTCTGGTCTAACACCAATCTTGACAGTTTGATCTGCTAACGTTGTTTTACCAACCAACATATTGCTAATGTAAATCTTTTGATCTTTGATAACGCCGTCAAAAATATTGATTTGTGGTGTTCCTAAGAATCTCGCAACAAAAAGGTTGACGGGGTGATCATAGACTTCTTGGGGTTTGCCCATTTGTTGGATAACGCCATCTTTCATAACGACGATTTCATCAGAAATGGACATTGCTTCTTCTTGGTCATGGGTTACAAACACGGTCGTAATTCCTGTTTCGCGTTGAATCCGTTTGATTTCTTCGCGAGTTTGTAAACGTAAGCGGGCATCTAAGTTCGAAAGCGGTTCGTCTAGCAATAAAACTCTGGGTTTCTTAACCAATGCACGCGCAATCGCAACACGTTGTTGTTGACCACCGGAGAGTTCTTTTGGTTTTCGGTCCAGCATTTCGCCAAGACCCACCAATTTTGCCATTTCAATGGTCCGTTCTTTCGCTTCATTCTTTTCTACTTTGAGGTTTTCAAGTGGGAAAAGAATGTTTTCACGAACGGTCATGTGTGGATATAATGCGTAGTTCTGAAATACCAGTCCAATTCCCCGTTTTTCTGGAGGGGTGTCTGATACTTCTTCATCTCCAAAATAAATTTCGCCTTCGGTTTGTCTTAATAGACCGGCAATGAGATAAAGGGTTGTTGATTTACCGCAACCAGAAGGTCCGAGTAAGCCAATGAGTTTTCCTGCCGGGATTGTCAAATCGACATGATCAACCGCATGAACCTCTCTTTTGTCCTTACTGACGAAGATTTTGGTTAAGTTAAGCATTTTGATTTCCATGATTAATTCTCCTATTCGTAATGTGTTAGCAACGTGTATAAACATAAAATTTCAAAAATATATATATTCTATATATCTTTGAGAATGATGCTAATAAAAGTGGGATAAATATGGGTTTTAATGAAAAAAAAAGAGTTTTGCTTTAGGAAAAAGCAACACTCTTTGCTTGTTACAGCAGTGTCGGTAGGGTTGTGAAAATCGCGGTAGTTAGGCTTCCAAGTAGATTGGTGATGATGTCGGTCTCAAAATACAAGTAATAGCCGATGGCGCCTAGTATTGCGAGAACGATAAAAAGCTTAAAGAATTTTTTGATAAACACGAATACTCCGATAATGGCAAAAAGACCGAGTGCTAACAAAATTAAACCTTGAATCCAGATTGGAAAGCCTTGTAATAATTGGACTCCATTAGTAATTAGTGGTTCTAAGAAACCATTGATTGTATCAATAATTGCATTGAATCTCAAAGCATTGAGAATTGACATTGTCTCACCTCATATGGACTAATATTACTATGTAATACTATTATATCATTTTGATATATTTTTCCAACACAATTTTTAAGGATTTTTTTTCAAAATTCACGACGGTTCTCAATGGCTCTTGAAAGTGTCTCGCTATCAGCGTATTCAAGATTACCACCAACCGGTACCCCATAGCCAATTCTAGACACTTTAACATCGACGTCTTTTAGAACGCGTTTGATGTACATGGCCGTTGCTTCGCCCTCTTGAGTGCCAGAAGTAGCAATGATGATTTCCTTAACTTCCTCGTTTTGAATTCGAACCCATAGACTTTGTAAGTTCAAATCCTCTAGTCCAACGCCGTTCATAGGCGATAGTGCGCCATTTAAAACATGATATAACCCGTGGTAACGTCCGGATTTTTCAATGGCGAAGACGTCTTTCGCCGTTTCAACGACCAAGATTTGACTCTGAATCCGGTTGTGATTAGAACATATCGCACATGGATTAATATCTGTCAAATGTCCGCAAATCGAACATTGTCTGATGAGCGATTTGCCTTTCACAAGCGCATCGCTAAAGGTCGATACGGATTCGTTATCCATTTTATTGACGGTGAATAAAGCATATCGTTCCGCCGTTTTACGTCCAACGCCAGGATATTTCATAAATTCTTGAATCAATGTTTCTAAGGCTTGCGGATAATCCATGATTAAAACATCCCAGGCATCCGCATGCCTTGAGTCAAAGAACCCATTGTTTCTTCTACTTCTTTATCAACGCGTTTAAAAGCATCATTGAGCGCTGCTACAAGCATTTCTTGAAGCATGTCCAAATCTGATAAATCGATTTCATCTTTTTTGATATCAATGCTGATGACTTCTTTGGTTCCCTTCACAGCTACTTTCACTACCGAACCACCGGCTTGGCCATAAAACGTGGAGGCATTGATTTCAGCTTGAGCCTTCTTCATATCTTCTTGCATCTTTTGAAGTTTTTTTATCATTTGGGGATTAATCATCGAAGCCACCTCTTTATTGTTTTTTAATTTTGACAAGATCGCCGAAAATATCCAAGGCGTCTGTGACGACTTTACTTTCGGATTTTTGAGCACTTTCACCAATTTCATCTGACACATCACGCAAGTCAGAATGAACGATTGGCGATAGTTTTATTTTCCGTTTTCCTTGTCTCCATAAGAAAGCGAACTCATCCGATATCGTTTGAAAAACATCGGTAGGAATTGCCATATATTCAATTTCACGATCAAACGCATTGCGCATCACGGATTTCATAACGGCCTTGACCGAGGGTTTCATTAGTCGGTTGCAAGTCCCTGGACTGGCAAAGGTGACAATAATTTTATCGGCAGAACTAGCCACCAATTGACCGGTTTCAAAGAGCGAAGCGTATTGTTCGTTTTGACCGGACGTGTTGGTTCTAGACAATTGATACCAGTGATTAATCAAATACGTTTTATCATCGCGGTTCCCGTTATTTAAGACATCTTCAACGAATTCGATGGGATAGGTATTTGCAATGTTTCGAATTGAAATAGCGGGGGCAACACCTGGAGTTTGTACTTCTTCTAAAGAGTCTGCGGAAACCTCTAAATCTTGAGTTTTAATGGTATCAAAAAGGGTGTCTTCTATAGCGACTTCCTCACTCTTAATTTTCGTCGCTTCCGGTAGAATTGACACCGGAGTTGGAACGGTATCCGGCTTCATTTCAACGGGTTTTAGAACCGGTTTTTCGGCAGGAACGACGAGGGGTTCTGGTTTTGGTTGAGGGACGACAATGGTTGCTTTTTCAACAACTGGCATTTTTTCCATCTTGCCAATTCGGTTTTCTAAATCATTGAATGTCGACCAAATTTTAGCGTCGCTACCGGGTTCTTCATCAGTCATTTTGATGAATGCTAATTCTAAATATAACCGAGGGGTATTGCTCCATTTGATATCGTTCGCTGCCTTATTGAGAATATCCATATAAAAGAACAAACGTTTATTACTCATGGTTTTTGCCAATTGAATAAAGTCTTCGTTTTGGTATAACTTTGGTGTGGCGTCGTTGAGGCCGACATTTTTATAAACCAAAATATCGCGATAAAATTGAATGAGATTTTGACAAATCTTTTGAACTTCTTTTCCGGATACCAATAATTGATCCATCAAATGAATCGCTTCTGAAGCATTCAATTTCATAATGGCAGATACAATATCCATTTGTGCTTTTAAAGACAAAGCACCACAGATTTGGTTGACATCGTCGATGGAAATGAAGTTAGGACTATACGAATAGGTTTGGTCTAATAATCCAATGGCATCTCGCAATCCACCCTCTGCGTATAAAGCGATTTGGTCTAATGCCGCTTCTTCGATTTGAATATGTTCTTTTTCAATGATTTCACGAAGTTTCTCGGTAATTTCTGCGGGAGTAATGGCTTTAAAATCAAACCGTTGACAACGCGAATGAATCGTCAATGGAATTTTCTGCGGTTCGGTGGTACACAAAATGAAAATAACGTGGGCGGGGGGTTCTTCCAACGTTTTTAAAAGTGCATTAAAAGCTCCGGTTGACAGCATATGTACTTCATCGATGATGTAGACTTTGAATTTTACGTAGCCGGGTAGATAACGAACCTTATCACGAATTTCACGAATTTCATCGACCCCGTTATTGCTGGCGGCGTCTATTTCAATCACATCATTAATTGATCCATTTTGAATTCCCAAACAATTGGCACAAACATTACAAGGATTGGCGGTCGGTGCTTTTTCACAGTTAATCGCTTTTGCAAAAATTTTTGCAATGGATGTTTTTCCTGTTCCTCTAGGCCCGCTAAAAAGATAAGCATGGGCAACCTTCCCGTTGACAAGCGCGTTCTTTAAGGTCGTCGTAATATGCGTTTGACCGGCAACTTCATTGAAATCGGCAGGTCGGTAGGTTCGATAAAGGGCTTTATAGCTCATCCGTTTCAACTCCTTTAAGATTGTATGATTGTACTATGGCGTGGGTGGGATTAATATAGACCTTCCCTTGATTTGCATCCACTAAAATCCAATCCTCAGAATGAATGATAGAAACAATATCTTCTACAATCATTCCAGGTATATTCTTTTCTCTGGCAATCAAGGAAGCGTGTTGATCATAACTCCCTTTTTCAATTAAAAAGCCACAAACATGTCGTTTGTCTAGTCCTAAAATCAAAGAGGGTTTGATTGACTGAACAACTAATACGCGTGGTGTGTCAAAAGTTAGTCGTTGTTCATACTCGGAATTTTGTATTGAATATAATACCCGGTCCGTCGCATCTTGAATGTCGATGATACGATTTCGCATATAGTCGTTCGTTAATTGTTGAAACTGCTCGATAACTTGATCCGTAGCTTTCTTATACGCATGATAGGCATCCATGCCCTCATTAATATAACGTTCGGTTGAATCAATAAGGATGGGATCATTCACCATCAATTTATGCGCTTCAAAGATCATTGAAATTGCATCATTTGATGCATCCGCATTTTGTTGAACCGCTTTTTCAATCGCTTTAGTACTTCTTTTTAAAGCTTGGTGTAAGATTTCTTTTTGATTTATATATAAATCAAGGGGTTTATTCGATTCGGCCGCCGGAACCAATAGATGGGCTTTTCCGTATGCGATACCGTTTTGTATAATCAATCCGGAAAGGCTCTTCATCGTATCCAACTCCTTGAGTCTATTATACTTTATTTCACTGCTTTTTGACAGGCTTATTCGGACTTATTTGCCAATTTTTCCTTAACTTCTGTGATGACAAAAGTCATTGCACGACCTTCAATTGATTTAGAATCAAACTTTTTTTCGAGTTTTGAAAGTGTAAATACATCATTTTCGTCGTTTTGATAAATATAATAGGCCATCTTCAAAGATTCTTGAAATTTGGCGTTCATTTGAATGCGACGAAAATCTTCAATCAAAAATTGATTTGAAGAACGCATTTTATTGTTCACCAGTTCTAAGAATTGATCTTCGTAATTGGTTTTATAACGTTTGTCTTTAATCTTTTGCATAACCGAATCTCCGGCCCAGTAAATTCCTGTAAAAATAACCGGTAAAACGAGGAGGTTCCAAATGTCTGGTCCCGTCAATGCATCGGTAAAAAACAAATAGAGCGTGTACGCTCCAACAACCCCAAAGGTAATGATAAATAACGTCAGATAAAATTTTGCTGGTTTCTTATATTGCTTCATGCTATCACCCATCATGTATTATACAATAAATGACTCAACTTATGATAAAATATTATTGGTGATACTATGTTATTTGATACGATTGTAGGAATTGCAACATTAAGAGGAATCAGCGCCATAAATGTCATAAGAGTATCAGGAAGCGATGCCATTCAAATTGTCGCTAAACTTTTTGACGGAAAGCCGCTCATTGAACAACCTTCGCATACCGTCCATTATGGCCATATCGTCGATGAAAAAACGATATTAGATGAAGTATTGGTCGCTATTTTTCGTGAGCCTAGATCCTTTACGTCTGAAAATGTTGTAGAAATTAGTACGCATGGCGGTTATTTAATCGCTGATAAAATCGTTGAATCTTTAATCAAAAATGGTTGCCGTTTAGCCGAACCTGGCGAGTTTACCAAACGCGCTTATTTAAACGGACGAATTGATTTGACACAAGCCGAAAGTATTATGGACATGGTGAATGCCAAAACATCGACACAGTTACAAATTGCGAATCAAGGCCTGAGTGGTCAAGTAAAAAACCTCATATCAGAGTTACAAGCCGACTTGTTAACCTTAATGGCGAAAATCGAAGTCAACATTGACTACCCCGAATATGACGATGCCATTACAATGACCAATGCCATCATTATCCCTGAAGCCACCGCGTTAATCGATAAAATTGATGAGGTTTTAGTTAAATCAAATACCGGTAAAATCATCCGTGATGGCCTTAAAACCGTCATTATTGGCAAACCTAACGTTGGTAAATCCAGCCTATTAAATACCTTACTTCGCGAGGAAAAAGCGATAGTAACCGAAATTTCAGGGACTACAAGAGATCTCATTGAAGGCGAACTAAACTTAGGGGGAATCTTGCTAAAATTAATCGATACCGCCGGTATTCGTTCGACGAATGACGTGGTCGAAAAAATCGGGATTGACCGAGCAAAAAAAGCACTGAATGAAGCGGACCTTGTTCTTCTCGTCTTAGACCAGAGTCAATCTTTGACCGATGCTGATAAAGAATTGCTTGAAATGACTAAGGATAAAGTTAGAATCATCGTGGGAAACAAACACGATTTAGGTTCTAATACCGATTTAGATACTGTAAAAATGATTCGCATTTCCGCTAAAAATAAGACCGGAATTGAAACATTGGAATCAGAAGTCAAACGCCTTTTCATTGATGAGAAGCTTGTGGGCGATCAAGAGGTCATGTTGTCTAATACCCGTCATATAGGAAAACTAAAGGAAGCAAAAAAAGCCTTACAAGACGCCATTAATGGAGCTAATAATGAGTATCCTGTCGATATGGTTGAAATCGATTTACGCCATGCATGGGATGCTTTAGGTGAAATTACCGGTGAAAACGGGACCGATACTTTGATTTCAACCCTATTTTCAAAGTTTTGTTTAGGAAAATGATGTTTCACGTGAAACCATTATAAAAGCAGTCGAAATTCATCGACTGCTTTTTTTCTTCACATGTCCACCATTAATCTTTGTTATAATGATCTAAGAAGCTATGTTTTGCATCGTCATCGTAATAGCCTAAGATACTTTGAATGTTCACATTCTCAGCGGATCGAAAGATATTGATATCAATGTTCTTATAGACTTTCCGTAACGATTCAATGAGTGTTTTGATTTCTTTTCGTTTTGAGTCTAACTCATTCCTTGCGATTTTACAACCACAGCTCATGGCTTCCAAATGATGTCTATTAACAAATCGGATAATGTCTTTTTCCTTTACAAGATACATCGGTCTTATTAATTCTAGTCCTTCAAAGTTTTCTGATTTGGCTTTTGGTAACATCGTTTTGAAACAACCGGCATAAAGGATGTTGATCATGGTTGTTTCAATGACATCATCAAAGTGATGCCCAAGAGCCAACTTATTGCATCCATATTGTTGCGCAAACTTATAAAGGAATCCCCTGCGCATACGAGCGCAGAGATAACAAGGATTTTCTTTGGCAATATCGTCAGTAATCGAAAAAATATTCGACTTTTCGACAATAACTTCAATGCCTAATTTGGCACAAGTGTCTAGGTGCTTTTGTAGATCTTGTTCGTAATATCCCGGATCCATTGTCAAAAACACCAAATCAAAATCGATTGATCCGTGTCTTTTTAATTCTTGGAATAATTTGGCCATCACCAAGCTATCTTTACCCCCCGATAATGCCACAGCGATTTTATCGCCCGGTTGAATCAGTTGATACAAGTCAATGGCTTCTAAAAACTTAGAATAGATGGGGCCTTTGTAACTTTTAATTAAACTGCGTTCTACTGCTTGTTGAAAACCAAATTCTCTCATGGTACACCTCATCTTAGACTCTCTATTATACTGAATAATGTGGGTTTTGTAAACAGTGTTGTTATTCAAAATAATTAAAAATAATTTAAAATAATACTTGATATTCTAAAAGTGACATGATATAATTAGCAATGTAAAAAGATATGCGTATAATGGAGGTTGAATCAATGACAAACTTTGTCTGGGCATCAAAAAAGCCACTGGATGATATCGCTACACTGTATGAGGCGAATATCACATTAAACAAATCGGCTAGCACGTATTTTGAAAACGCGTACGTTGTTTTGCTGGGTCTTGACCGCGTTAACAAGTTAATCGCCGTCAAGCCTGTTTCAAAAGAGGAAGTCTCACTTGGTTACATTCCGGAAGAACAACGACACAACATTACTGTTAAATCCAGTTATTCAAGAATCTGCAATAAGTCTTTCTTACTGGAAGTATCAGAATTGATGAATTTGAAATTTGGAAACAACGAGTCTTATAAATACAAGGCCGTTTGGAACGAAAAAGATTCTGCCTTGATTATTGATTTGGCTCACAAGGAGGGTTAAATATATGTTTTTCGCGCTTGGAATCACCGACACCATGATCATTATTTGGGCTGCCGTATTCGTATTTGCAGGTGTCATCGAGGCCTCTACCATGGATTTGACCAGCATTTGGTTCTCCGGTGGCGCTCTCATTTCTTTACTCATCGCCATTATCTTTCCAAACAGCCTTGCAGCTCAATTCTTGGCTTTCACGATTGTCTCGGCTTTGATGCTCATCTTTCTTCGTCCCATCTTCAAAAAATATCTTAAGAAGAACGAAGTTAGAACCAACGCTGACCGTTTAATCGGTAAAAATGCGTTTTGTATAAAAAAAATAACCCCCGATGAACGTGGCGAAGTCAAAATTGATGGAAAAATTTGGACGGCTATTGCCAATGATACCATTGAAATCAATGAGAAAGTGGAAGTTTTAGCCATTGATGGCGTAAAACTTGTGGTCAAAAAACTATAATGAATGCTGGATTTATGAAACGGGCGTTGTCTTCACTGGTAGACCTCGTCATTGTGTTTGTGGTTGTTGTTTCAACGTTCTATCTGTTTGGACGTTCGATTATTCGTAATCAAACCCCCAATTTTACAGAGATTTTCACCGTTTATAACGAAATTATTGATTCCTATAATGTCGATTTAGAAAATATTACCACCGAGTACACCGCCGCGTTAGAAATTGCGGATGGGGACGCTGATCTAGAAGCCGCTGCGCAAGCAACGTATGCTTCTAAGAAAGCCATGCTCGATGCTCAAAATATTGTTGATATTGAACCTTATAATAAGCCATTAACAGGTTATTTCTTATCTTGTATCTACTACTTCTCCATCGGGTTCCTGATTTTAACCGCCGTATACAGTTTGGCGTTTAATGCAAAAACAATGGGTAGACGTTTGATGCAAGTCAAATTGGAAGGCCCGGTTAATCCCATCTCAATCTTCTTCCATGATGTTGTATTAAAATACTTCTTCATCGTATTGGTTTTCTCTGTCAGTATGTACGCCGGGGCAGCATTATTCTTGTTATCGCTTGCCATCGATTTAATATTAATCACCTTTACCAAGAACAAAAGTACCCTACGTGATTTATTCTTAAAAATGTCCGTTGTCAAAACCGGTTACGGTTACTAATAAATAAAAAAAATTAAAATAGGAGGTTTCAAATGTTCACACCAGCTTTTCTTGCTTTATCTGAATTTGGTCTTGTTGTTTTAATTGTTGTCGCAATTATTGTTCTTGTATTCTTTGGATCTCGTATTCGCATCGTTCCACAAGCAACGGTCGTCGTAATTGAACGTTGGGGCCGTTATGATACCACTTGGATTGCCGGACTACACTTTTTGATTCCATTCGTAGACAGAATTAAAAAAACCTATAATGCTCGCGGACAAATCATGGAATCCATCACTTTGAAAGAACAAGTACTCGATTTCGTTCCTCAAGCCGTTATTACGAAAGATAACGTCACAATGCAAATCGACACCGTCGTCTTCATGCAAATTACCGATGCGAAATTATTCGTATACGGTGCTGAAAATCCTGGTATGTTAATCGAACATTTGACGGCTACCACCCTTCGTAACATCATCGGTGATCTCGAATTGGATGAAACCCTCACCAGCCGCGACCTCATCAACGAAAAAATGAGAGTTATTCTTGATGAAGCAACGGACCCATGGGGTATCAAAATCAACCGTGTTGAAGTTAAAAATATTATCCCGCCTAAAGAAATTCGTGAAGCCATGGAAAAACAAATGCGCGCTGAACGTGAACGCCGTGAGTCAATCCTTATCGCTGAAGGTAAAAAAGCTTCTTCTGTATTGGAAGCCGAAGGCGAAAAATTATCCGCAATTTTAAGAGCTGAGGCTAAAAAAGAAGCTGCCATTCGTGAAGCTGAAGGACAAGCAGAAGCTATTCTAAAAGTTCAAGAAGCCATCGCAAAAGGTATTCAATTAATCAATGATGCTAAAGCCAGCCAAGCTTATCTTACCCTCGAAGCTTACAAATCGATGGAAAAGATTGCACAAGGTCAAGCCACAAAGATTATCATTCCTTCCGATTTACAAGGAATGGTTGGTCTCGCTACTGGCGTTATCGAATCACTTAAAAAGTAACTTAATCAAAAGAAAAGGTATCCGGTTCACATCCGAATACCTTTTTTGTTTTATTTGGTGATGGTAAAACTTTCTAAGAGATAAACTTCATCGACTTCGATTTGGATTGCGTTGCTTTTTAACAACCCATAGGCAAATACTTGTATCGATGAATCTGAAACTATGACATGTGGAATCACTGGGTTTTCTTCGATGTAGCGAT
Organism: uncultured Caryophanales bacterium; assembly: GCA_942493185.1. Lineage (GTDB taxonomy): Bacteria > Bacillota_I > Bacilli_A > Izemoplasmatales > Hujiaoplasmataceae > UBA5603. The sequence goes on along the minus strand of OW818673.1, from coordinate 1,859,199 downwards.
ATTGAACCGGAATGCCTGAGGCTTTATCGCCACCATAAAATTTCGTGCTGGCTGTATTTCCTACCACATAAGTTACGCCAAGGGAAGATGAATAATTGTTAAAATGCGAATCGAGCAAATCCGATGGATCAAGGAGCAAGCTTCCTCTTGCATACACATCACCGCGTTTAAACGGAACCATATTTGTCTCAATGTAAACCGAACGCGAGTACTGATGATCATGGCCTGAAAATACCAAATCAACCTGATGTGCTTCAAAAATTGGAACAAGTTCTTGACGAACCATGTAGGTATTATAAGACAATGTATAAGGTCCCCTGTGCATAAAGACGATGGTCCATTTTGACTCATTGGCGGATAAATCGGCGTTCAACCATTCTTTTAATTGTTGAACATTGGAAGTATCGTTGCTCGCACATGCCGTGGTTCCATCACACAATGTTTCGGTATTGATGGCAACAAAGTGAGTATTACCATAGGTGATGCTATAGGTTTTTCCATCGTCAAAATTGGCAGGGCGGACATCTGATTCAAGCTCATCAAACGCGTTGTAGGTCGGACCGTTATTGGGAAGATTAAAGTAGCCATCAAATTCTATGTCCGTCATTCTCGCTCCGGAAATGCCCGCAATATCGTGGTTTCCGGTCGTTGCGATGATGGGTGTGTCATAGATAAACATCGAGGAATATTTGAATAAAGCATTCCATTGGCTGCGCACATCAGAGTCATTGACAACGTCTCCAACAAACATCATGAAGTCTGGTTTTTGGGTGACCTCATCCATCACATTTAAGACCGCATGAGCGAACGCCATGTACCCCAGTTCTGACGTTTCTTGAGGGTCAGCCAGAACCATGAATGAAAAATCGGTGGGGGTTTCTTGAGGGGTTACGAACTGGTGCGCATCGCTGACGATGCTTCTTGATTCGTTAAAAATTCGATATTCATAGGTGGTTCCCGGCGTTAAATTTGTCAAAACAGTTTCATAGTGATAAACCGTTTTTCGACCGACGGTATTGATTTTTTTTGTCGTGTAGACGACGGTTGTAGGTCCGGTGGTTCCTAAGATTCTGTATTCAACGAACCCCGGTCCATCCTCAGGAAGTTCAAAATTGATGCCCATAGACGTCGATGGATTTTCCGTTAAGAACAAAGCAATATTATACGTATTGGCATAAACCGCAATTTGTTCTCCATATGTTTGATCGGAAGGAGTATAGGTATAATGCCACCCGGTGGTTGTGTCGGTAACGTCTGTCGTTGTTTTTTCAGTACAACCGAAGAGTGAAAACAACAAAAGCAACGAGAGCCAAAAGATGAGGTGCTTTTTCATTGGACGCCTCCTTTATGTTGATTTGATTGAATAGTCATTATTAAAATTCGCAGTTCTTCGGTGTTCTTGGGAAGGAGATAACGTCACGGATGTTATCAACACCGGTGACGTACATCACCATGCGTTCAAGACCAAGTCCAAATCCGGCATGTTTGCATCCGCCGTATTTACGCAAATCGAGATACCACCATAAATCGTCTTTGGGAACATGCATCTCTTTCATCCGTTTTTCTAACAAATCTAACCGTTCCTCACGTTGTGATCCACCAATGAGTTCGCCAGCGCCAGGAACCAATAAATCCATAGCGGCTACGGTTTTTTGGTCATCGTTCAAACGCATATAGAACGCTTTAATCTCTTTGGGCCAATCGATGACGAAAACCGGACCGCCGAAATGTTTGGTTAAGTACTTTTCGTGCTCGGTTGCCAAATCTTCACCGTGTTCGGGTTTGTTTTCAAAAGACTCACCGCTCGCAATCAATATATCGATCGCGTCGTGATGGGTCACGGATTTGAATGTAGAATGAACGACTTGTTCTAATTTCGCTTTTAAGCCTTTTTCGACAAACGCATCAAAAAACGCAATCTCTTCTGGGGCTTTTGCGAGAATATATCCTATGACGTATTTGACCATCGATTCAGCAAGTCTCATATCGTCTTTGATATCAGCAAAGGCGATTTCCGGTTCAACCATCCAAAACTCGGAAGCGTGTCTTTGGGTGTTGGAGTTTTCAGCACGGAACGTGGGTCCAAAAGTATAGACGTTACGAAATGCCATGGCATAGGTTTCAACTTGTAACTGACCCGATACGGTTAAGTTGGTTGATTTACCGAAAAAGTCTTTTCCGTAATCAATCACCTTTTCACCTTTTTTAACGATTTCATCAAGGTCAAGCGTTGTGACTCTAAACATTTCTCCTGCCCCTTCAGCATCAGAACCGGTGATGATGGGCGTATGAACATATACAAAGTTTTGTTCTTGGAAGAATTGATGAATTGCAAAACTAATCAATGAACGGACGCGGAACACGGCACTAAATAAGTTGGTTCTCATTCTTAGATGCGCATTTTCACGGAGAAATTCACGGGAATGACGTTTCGGTTGAATGGGATAATCTTCGGGGCTATCGCCTAAAAGAACCACTGAATCCGCTTTGATTTCAAAGGGTTGTTTCATTTCTGGTGTCAATGTTAAAACACCGGTGACTTCGATAGAAGCACCAACTCTGAATTTTTGAATATCTTTGAATAATGGTAATTTTGATTCATAGACGACTTGAATCGTCTCGAAGAATGATCCATCGTTTAAATCAATAAATCCAAATTCTTTTTGAGCTCGGTTGTTTCTAACCCAACCCGATAACGTAACGGTTGTGTTCGCTAATTTTTGATAATCTGTGTACAATTGTTTGACGAGGGTTTTCATATATTTCTCCTATAATATTCCTTTCAATATCGCCTGACGAACGATTTCGTCATGGCGTTCAATGGCATAACGCAATGTGGTTCTGGGTAATTGGTGATAATGTTCTTTAATGAAGGTGTTTAACAAATCAAGATTTCGTTTACCGACTTCGCGGAGCATCCATCCCATGGCTTTATGAATGAGATCTCGTGAGTCATTTAATGCTAGTTCGATAATCTGTAGTGGGATATGTAATTCGCCTTTGCGAATCAACCACCAAGTCGATACGATTGAAATGCGTTTGGTCCATAAATCGTCGGAATGAACCATTTCAAATAGGGGTTGATAGTTTTTCTGGTTGTACAGATATCGTCCAACCACATAATGCGCCGCAATGTCGACCAAGCCCCAACTATTGATGAAACGTTGATTCAATCGATAAAAATCATAGAGTTGTTTTTGTTCGTCATCATTGGCTTTTGCCATCTTTTCAACCATGATTTTTAAGGCAAGTTCACGGTAATCAAAGACGGGTGAGGCAATTAATTCGGACAATTCGGAAAGAGTGGTTGTTTTAGCGTTTGTTTTCGCGACTCGATTCAAATCATCTGCCCGAACCCCAATGAGGTAATATCCTTCAGGACCGACGATTTCTCGTTTAGGATCATTAATCCTTCTAAATTGATTGATTTGATCAATTAGTTTCATAAAACCACCCCCTTAAAAATAAAAAAAATCGTCCTCACTTAGAAGGACGATCAATAACGACCGCGGTACCACCTTTGTTCCAAAAATCTGGCTCTTAAAGTCCATAACGCAGACAATGCGAACAGGTCTACTAAATTCTTCTGTCTCTCCCGGTGTTCTTCTGAAAAATCATCGTATGAGGCTCGCACCCGCCCTCACTCGCTAAAAACCCGATTAATCATACTTTTCCGTTCTTCGATTTATACCTATTATATCATAGAAGTGTTTTTTGTAAAGACACATCCAATAATTGCGACCTAATTGAAAAAACACACCCCCAATGGATGAGGATGTGTTGATGTCGTTAACTAAATAATGTCGAAACGCCTTGATCATCAACAATGTTAATGATCCCTTGTCCTAATAAATGTGCAATCGATAGTTGAACCAATTTGGGGAATTTCTTTTCTTCTGGTAACCGAACGGTGTTGGTGCAAATCATTTCGATTAACGGCGAGTTCGTAATGCGTTCAACGGCGGGACCAGATAATAAGGGATGCGTGCAGCACGCCCAAATGTCTTTTGCGCCAGCTTCTTTTAAAGCATTCGCAGCCGCAACGATGGACCCGGCGGTATCAATCATATCATCAAAAATGACACAGTTTTTCCCTTTGACACTACCAATGATATTCATAACTTCCGCAACGTTTGGTTCCGGACGCGTTTTATCGATAATGGCGATAGGTGAATTCAGGGTGTCCGCAAGGGCTCTTGCACGAGCAACGCCGCCATGGTCTGGCGATACGACAACCATGTTTTTGATGTTCTTGCCTTTGATGTATTCCGCAATAATCGGCATGGAACGGAAATTATCGATGGGAATATTAAAGAAACCTTGGATTTGTGCGGCATGTAAGTCCACACAAATGACCCGAGTCGCTCCGGCAACTTGGAGTAAGTCTGCCATTAATTTTGCAGAAATAGGTTGACGCGCTTTTGCTTTTCGGTCTTGACGTGAATAACCATAATAAGGCATGACAATGTTAATTTCTCTTGCGGATGCACGCTTGAGTGCATCAATCATAATCAAAAGCTCCATAACGTGTTCGTTGACCGGAGCCGAAGTCGATTGAACGACAAATACTTTGTGTCCTCGCACTGTTTCGGAAATGTTAATGTTGATTTCGCCGTCAGCGAAACGTGATACCTCGCAATCGCTAAGTGGAATGCCAATATAATCTGCAATTTCCTGAGCCAGTTCTAAATTCGAGCTAAGCGAGAAAATCTTTACTTTTGATCCGTGAAAAATCGCCATCTTATTCCTCCATCGATATGTTTTTTTACCACACTATATTATATAACAATCCACTCAATTAAAAAAGTGCCAACTTTCAAAAAAAGTGGGCACTCTTGGGTGCAATGCTTATTCTTCTACTTTAATGGCCGGAAGTTGATTGAACGCTTCTAACACAGCATTTTCAATTTGGCTTCTGGTTTCGGTATTAATGGGGTGGGCAACGTCCTTGAACTCACCATTCGGCATTTTCCGACTTGGCATTGCAACAAACAACCCGTCTTTTCCCTCAATAATGCGCAGTTCATGAACGACGAAGCACTCATCAATGGTAATGGCGGCAATTCCGACTAAACGGTTCTCTCCATTAACTCTCTTAGCACGTACTTCTGTTATCTTCATATTACCACCTCTTTCTTTGATTATATCACGAGATATAGCGATTTAAAAGCCCTTTTTATTCGTTATTGATGATATTTGTGAGAAATATGGTGTATTTTTCAGCGTTTTTAGCGATAAATGATGAGATTCTTTCATCTTTCTCGCTAATTATCTTAATAATTGTCGACCCGCTTCCGCTCATAATCGCTCCGTCAGGCCCCAATTCGCGAACGATTAATTGTTTCGCTTCCAAGGTTTCTGGACTTAACAAAAACGTTATTTTTTCAAGTCCGTTACGCATGTTGGATAAAAACCGTGGGATATTTTTGGACTTTATCGCTGCTAAAATGGGAGCTATCGCCTGATGCTCAAATCCCATCGCATCCCCCAAGTTAAAGACGTCCTCTGTTTTAACAAACGCCTTTGGTTTTAAGACCAAAACTTTATATCCGTCTAAAGAAAACTGGAGGGGTTCGATGACATCACCGATGCCGGTCACTTTCGCAAACCCCTCGGTTAAGCAATAGGGAATATCCGCTCCAAAAAGGCGTCCGATTAAACGCATTTCCTCGTTTGATAAATTTAAGTGATAAAGTTGATTAATACCTTTGATAATCGCCGCCGCATCAGCGCTATTTCCGCCTAAACCCGCACCGGCAGGAATGTTTTTTTCGACGGTTATCTCAAGTTGATGATTTTTGGCATAATGTTCCATCATATAGGTTGCGACTTTTTTTAATAGGTTTGGTTGATTTTCTAAGAAGAGATCATTCGAATGGATGGTCACTTGATTGTTCGATTGGGTGTCGCAAAAATGCAAAACGTCCGCCAAATCGATTTTGGCGTTAATCATCTCTAAATCATGATAATGGTCGTTTCTTAGTCCCACAACATTGAGAAATAAATTAACTTTTGCGTAAGCTTTGATGGTCGTCATGGCGTAACACCCGCATCTTTCTTTGATTATTTTATCATAGACCGTTTTGCTTTTATACAGACTCCTATAAAAAAGACATCATAGGATGGTCATTCCAATGATGTCTTCCGCTTTTAAACGTTCCATCGTCGATAAGACGATTTCACGGTTGGTATAATCCACGCGTTTTATCGTTCCATACGTGAAACGTGCATAACCGTCATGAAAATATCGAATTTCGATTTCAAGACGATCTTGCATGGCGTTGATTAAGTCGCGGTTCAATTGTTCATAATCATCATCACTCAAAACGGGACGTTCTTTCTTTCCTAAACGGTATCGCATTTCTTCAAGCATCGAAGAGTATCCAACCAGTGCATCAAACGCGTTCCATTTGATAATGCCTCGATCAACATAGGTTTTAAGCATGGTGGCCTCCAATCATGTCATTACGAGCTTTGACGGTGGAAGCTTTTAATTCGCTTGAAGCGCGATTGACGGCGTTTTTACCAAATCTAAATTTGACTTCATCAATTGCCGAAAAGACTTCTGCTTCCTTAATGGCTTTATTGACGTCTTCAAAAAGACTCATTTGAACGTCCGGTTGGCTAATAAGATTGGTGACGCTGACGTGAACACGACGAATCGGTTCACGTTCATAGTAAAGATTGAACAGGTGTAAACAGGCCTTGTAGATTTCGCTTTCGCTGGCGGTGGGTTGTGCAAGTGTGAATTGGCGGGAGAATCCACCGCCCGATTCCTTGCTATAACCAATGCCAAAATGGACGGTTTTAGCCTGTTTTTGACTTCTTCTTAGTCGGTGACTGACGTCATCGACCAATTCTAAAATGATTTGATAAACATCGGGAGGAAAATAATCCCTAAATAGGGTTTGCCCAGTTCCATAACTTTTAGAAATGGGTTTTACTTTATTTTTATCCTGAACCAAGCTTGAATCGATGCCATGGGTATGGTAATAAAGTTCTTCACCAATGATGCCGAATTTGCGTTTTAATTTGGCGACGTCGTATTTGGCAATGTCACCAATTTTATACAGTCCCATTTTATTGAGATGGGCTTCCATGTTATGACCAATGCCCCACATTTCTGAAAGCGGAGTAATGGGCCATAGTTTTTGCGGAAGGTCTTCGTAATCCCATTTAGCAATGAAATCGGGAGAATGTTTCGACTCAATGTCTAAGGCCAGTTTCGCCATCAGCATATTAGGACCAATACCACACGTCGAATAGACCTTCGTCTCTTTATAAATTTCCGCCATAATCATTTTCGCAATTTCAATATCGTTTTTATGGTAGTATTCCAGATAGTCCGTGAAATCTAAGAAGACTTCATCAACCGAATAAACATAAAGATCTTCTTCGGACAGATATCGCATATAAATTTCTACGATTTTTGTCGAATATTCCAAATACTTTTCCATTCGGGGTTTTTGAAAGATGATTTTAATGTTGGTGGGCAATTCAAAGATACGGCAGCGACTTGGGACACCAAATTTTTTGAGATAGGGGGAGACGGCTAAGACGATTGAGCCACCGCCGCGGGCATAGTCCGCAACGACCAATGGGGTTTTAAATGGATCAAGACCTAACAAACTACATTCAACCGATGCATAAAAGCTTTTTAAGTCAATACACAGAATGGTTCGGTGCATTCTTAGTTCATCCATTTCAATCACCTCCCGACTATACTTCTATTATACCGATTTTGAATCGGTTTTTATAGTCTTGACAGTCATTTTCTTTTATGAAAACAATGTCATTTCACTGGTGTTGAAAGTATTCATTCTATGATGAATCGCGCCAATCATGATGACGATTGGTTTTCATCTTTCTTTTATAAAAAGAAGATTGCCATTTTTTGGCAATCTTCAAGGTTATTCGTTTTGAGTGGGAAGGGTGATGGTGATGGTTGTGCCTTTATTCAATTCGCTTTCTAAGGCGATTTGAGCATGATACATCGCACAAATATGTTTGACGATGGATAATCCCAACCCGGTTCCTCCGGTTTTTTTGCTTCGCGCTTTGTCAACCCGATAAAAACGCTCGAAGACCCGACTTTGATCCGCTTTGGGAATACCAATGCCATCATCAATGACTTCTAAACGAATTTTATCCCCTAAGGTATAAAGTTTGACCGTCACATGTCCATTTTCAACCCCATATTGAATGGCGTTGTCTGTTAAGTTGCGAACCAATTGTGTCATATGTTCATAATCGGCACGGAAAATGACAGGCTCTAAATAAGAGATTAATTCAATATGCTTTGATTGGGCCAAGGGTTCAAGGCTCTTAAAAACATCTTGAACAATCAAGGATAAGTCCACCTCAACGTCCGCTCTTGAAAGTAAATTGTTCTCATATTTTGATAGATTTAACATATCGATAACGAGGTTATTCATTCGGTTTGCTTCTTGTAAAATCCGACTGGCCAAATCGGTGATTTCATCGGGATTTTGGACAATCTTCGAAGAGATTAACTCTGATGAACCGATGATGGAGGTTAAAGGGGATTTTAATTCATGCGATGCGTTGATGAAAAAATCACGTTTTAACGTTTCAAGTTGTTTCATCGCCGTAATATCATTAAAAATCAAAAGGGTCATTTCCTTCTTTTCCCAGCTCGCAATCATCTTGTTTGCGGAAACGGAATAGAATCGATCATTTTCAGAGAAGAATGATACCAGATTTTCTTCGCCCGACCTTAAATCTTCGATGATTTTTTGAATGACCGGGTTGCGGAACAAATATAGATACGCCTTATTTAGGTTGAGTTCTGTGCGATACTGAAACAATCCTTCGACAAATTGATTGACCATGATAACGTTTTGTTCCGAGTCAAGAACACACAACCCTTGGTCCATTCGATTTAATATGAACTCTAGTTTTCTTTTTTCGATGTTCAAAAGATTGATATTACTCGATATCATGCGACTGATGTCGTTGATGTCATTGATAATTGAATTCATTTCTTCAGATTGTTCCAACGGTAATTTTTCAATATACTCTCCTTGAGCGACCGCATTTAACGATTGCACAGTTTCTTTAAGGGGAGCTAACGCCTTATTGGTGGTTAACGTGATTAAAAATACCGCTAAAATAATGATGAGCGTGCCAATGAAAATCGCAAATAAAATGAAATCATTTAAAAAAGGAAGGATACTGCTAATCGAAATGGCAACACGGAGATATCCTCCGTCTGGCATTTCTTCAGCCAAGTACATCATCTTTTTGTCTAACGTTTCAGAGTAACGAATATAAGGCGTTCCCAAATCGACGAATTCCGGACGGGTTAAATGGTTGTCATCTGGTGTGATATTGGTATCAGCCACTACCATTCCTTCTGGATTGAGAATGGTTATTCGAACATCCTGAATCACCGTACTATATTTTTGAACAAGCACAGTTCCGTTATCAAAGGAACTATAATCGTTTTCAATGATGGATAAATAATACTCTAAATGGTGTTCAGTAACACGGTTAATATTGTTTCTGGCAATCAACGTTGCACCAACTGAAAAGGCGATGATTGCGATTATAACAATGAGGGAGTACTGCAGACTAATTTTACGTTTCATTCAATCCACTTATAGCCGACACCTCTAACCGTTTGGATCAAATCAGGATCCACTCCGGCTTTTGCCAGCTTTGACCTCACTTCCTTCATATGTACGTCAAGCGTTCTTGTTTCCCCAACAAAATCAAAACCCCAAACGGTGGTGAAAATCGTTTCACGAGTCAAGGTTTTGTTCTTGTTTTGGATAAGAATTTTTAAGAGTGAAAATTCCTTTGACGTCAACGGAATCTGCTCGTTATGATAGAAACAACTATGTTCTTCAATGTTTAGTAAAAGTCCATTCGATTCTAACAACAGCCCAGTTTCTTCTTTGTTGGACCGTCTTAATAATGCTTTAACGCGGCTGATGAGTTCTAAAACCCCAAACGGTTTTAATAGATAATCATCGGCGCCGGTATCTAGTCCAATCACCTTATCAAGTTCGGTCGATTTGGCAGAAACAATCATCACAGGAATTTCTTGATATTTTGATCCGCTTTTTAATCGTTTAAGGATTTCGATACCATCCATTTCCGGCAACATAATATCTAATAATATGAGAGCGGGACGATTGCTTTCTAAAGCTGAAAACATCGACTTTCCTTCGGTGAACGAATGAACCTGATACCCGGAGTTGGTTAAAGCGATGTTAATAACGTGGGAAATGTTGATATCGTCTTCAACTGAATAGATGAGTGGATTCATACTTGATACCCCTAAAATATGACGTCGTGTTTATGTTCTCCTAATATTGAGAAGATGACCCATTCGCCAATGTTCACAGCGTGGTCACTAATCCGTTCTAAGTATTTAGCAACCATCATCATGTATAAAGCGTAATCTGCGTCAATTTCGTTGTTTCTAATGGCATTTGCGACAATTTTTTTGACCTCTTCAAAATATTGGTCGACTTCATCATCGTCGTCAATGACGTTTTGTGCTAAGACCAAATCGCTATTCACAAACGAGTCTAAGGCTTTTTTAATCATTTTTTGACTCGCTTCTGTCATCAATCGCATTTGAATAATCACAAAGGGTTTGGGTGTTCCTTGCATAAAAATCGTCATTTTGGAAATATCCGCAGCGTGATCGCCAATCCGCTCAAGATCAGTTATCATCTTTAGGATGGCGGTGATTAACCGAAGATCTTTCGCAACAGGTTGTTCTTTTAAGATAATTTGGAGGCATTGCTTTTCAATCTGTTTTTCATAATCATTGACTAATCGATCTTTTTTAATCGTGGATTCTGCCAAAGCAGTATCCATTGTCAAGAACGATTTTAACCCGTCTTTGATGTTGCTAATGACGGCATCTCCCATTTTAATGAGTTCTAACTTTAAATTTTCTAGTTCATGTTCAAATTGTGCACGATAGGTCATAAAATCCTCCAACTTTCATTATACATTTTTATGCGTTACTTTTCAATTTTATCCGAACCGACCGGTAATATAGTCTTCGGTTTTGGCTTTTTTAGGATGACTAAAGATTTGATTGGTTTCCCCATACTCCATAATCTCTCCCATTAAGAAGAAAGCGGTGTAATCCGATATGCGTAATGCTTGTTGCATATTATGCGTGACGATGATAATTGTATAGTCTTTTTTTAGTTCGTTGATAAGTTCTTCAATTTTTGCGGTGGCGATGGGGTCTAAGGCACTGGTCGGTTCATCCATTAAAATCACTTCTGGTGCCATCGCAATGGCTCTTGCGATACAAAGTCTTTGTTGCTGACCACCCGATAAGCTGAGAGCACTTTCTTTTAGGCGGTCTTTGACTTCTTCGTAGAGGGCCGCATCAATTAAGGCTTGCTTGACGGCTAGTTGGAGAATCGCTTTATCTTTTATTCCTTGGCAACGTAATCCATATGCAACGTTTTCAAAAATACTCATTGGAAAGGGGTTTGGTTTTTGGAAAACCATTCCGACTTTCCGTCTTAATTCAATGACATCAAACGATTGAGCATATAAATCATCGTTATGATAACGAATGGATCCTTCTACTTTACAATTGGGGATTAAGTCATTCATCCGGTTTAATGTTCTAAGAAAGGTTGATTTACCACATCCGGACGGACCGATTAAAGCTGTCACTTGGTTTTTCACAATGTTGAGGTTGATTTCTTTCAACGCTTGTTTCGTCCCATAAAATAAATTTAGTTGGTTGATTTCAAAAGCATTTTGTAGTTGATTGGTCATGAGCTCACCCCCAGTTTTCTTTGCATATAACGTGCAGAAATTATTTTGATAAAAATATTGAGTAAAACAACAATGATCATAATGATGATGGCGATGGTTGCGGATAATTCAATGTTGGCCGGTTCGTCGGTCATCATTGACCAAATATGTACGGCTAAGGAGGTTGATTTTCCAGTCAGTGAAACATCATCTTTGATGGTCGTTCCTATTGCGAAAACCAACGCTGCCGACTCACCAATGATTCTACCTATCGCCAATAATACTGAGGTTAATATTCCTGGGATGGCACTAGGAAGCACTACTTGGAAGGTCGTTTGTGTCTTGCTCGCCCCAAGGGCCAAGGACGCTTGTCGGTAATCATCGGGTACTACTTTTAAACTTTCTTCAGTGGTTCTAATGATAATAGGCATTAAGATAACCGCTAAGGTCATCGCTCCTGAAATCAAGTTTCCCCCCGTTGCACCGGTGAGTTTAACGGTGATTGGGACAAAGATGGCTAATCCCATTAAACCATAGATGATGGATGGAACCCCAGTTAATGTTTCAATTAATGAGCGAAGGGTTCTGGTAATCTTATTGGGAGAAGCATATTCATTTAAATAAATGGCGGCCCCAATTCCAATTGGTAATGCCAAAACTAATGTTAGAACAATTAAGATGAGCGTGGTGATGATGGATCCTCTGATACCGCCCCCTTGTGTTTCAAACTCGATTTCGCGAATGGAGTCATTGGCTTCAAGGGCTGAAATCATCGCCTCAGATCCATAACGAGATAAGGCGGTTGGATAATCGTCAAAAGCAATACGGATAATATCATAATCGGTTCGCATTGGAATCGGTTCGCCACTGATTCCTTTGTCTCGAACCGTTTTAAAGGGACTATCAGGATGGACATATTCCACCATGACAACGGTTTTTCCCAACAAGTCGGTGGTGTCGGTTAAGGCGATTCCCCACTTTTGTGAGTAAAATGCCTCTTCAGACAACGTAACGGTGGGACTACAGCCACAATAAAGCCCTGTATCGTATAAATCCGCAACATACCCTTGAGATTCAAAATTTTCGACGACTAAGTTGATATTTAATAGCTTGTATCCTTTTCCAAAGACGAAAATCACGATCGCTAACAACGTCACCAAACTCACAGCTGAAGACAAGTAAGTGACAATATTTAAGAGAAGATCTTTTAGTTTACGCACTTTATTCTTTGACATTAACGACACCCACCTTCCGCTTGATGGCGTTGAGGATGAGATTGGTTAATAGGATGACAACCATTAGCACCAATCCCACGGAAAAGCGAATGTCATAATCAATGCCGGTGGTTTCTTTTAGTCCTTCAAGCATGATGGTTGTAAGGGTACTTGTCGTGTCGAGAATGTCAAATGATATTCCCGCACGGCGTCCTCCCGCCACCAACGAAACCGCAGTAGCTTCACCCAAAGAACGGCCTATCCCTAAAATAGCAGCGGTGAAAATTCCGGATTTTGCGGAAGATAAAACGACTTTAAAATTGGTTTGAGTTTTACTTGCGCCAAGGGCCAACGACCCTTGTTCAATCGCTTTATCGACGGAACGGATCGCAACTTCTGAGATGGTCGTGATGGTTGGAATGGTCATAAGTGCCAGTACCATCACCACCGCTAAAATCGAGTTACCACCTTTTGATTGATAGCCAATCGCACTTGAAAAATCATAGACGAGCTTTAAAATAACGCCCGCTCCAAAAAGGCCAAAGACAATAGAAGGGATTGAAGCGAGAGTTTCGACAACCGTTCTTAATATTTTTGCGAGCGGTTTAGGAGCGATTTTTGCGATAAATAGTGCTGTTAATACCCCCACAGGAAAAGAGATTAACAATGAAAGCAGGGTAATAAACAACGTTGATATGATGATAAACCCTACGCCATACAAGTTAGAAGCGAAAGTTTCTCCCACCAACCAGATGTCATTGGTCAAGAAACGTAAGAGACTAACGCGTCCAACTCCTAAGTTATCGGTTGTAAAAGGAATGATTCCGCGAATCAATACAATGCCCGCAATCAAGAAAATAAAGGAAGCCGATAAAATCGCTGTGGACATAAAAATGGTTTTTGCGATTTGATCGGTTATTCTTCCCCTTGCGGTGTTTCTTATTTTAACTTTTTGAAAGTTTGTCGTCATGTCTTCACCTCATTTTCATGGAAAAAGACCCAACCGGGTCTTTGGTAACAGTGGGTATCTTATTCTTCGATGAGGTCTGACCAGTTGCGGAAGGTTCCGTCGTAGATGGCTTTTAAGTCAGCTGCGGTAACATTGGCAAGTGGGTTGTTCACATGGACGATGGCAACGATGGCATCCCAAGCGAGTTGACCTCTCAATGTTTCAGAAACAGTGAGCTCAGCGTCACGGAAGAATCGGGAAGCGAAACCGACGTCTTTACCAACGGATGTATCTTTAATAGCGGGATCATTGGTGCGTTTGTATGCATCGCTTGAACCGGTGTGGTCATGTTCTGCGACGAAGTTGCCACATTTGGGAACGAACGCTGCAGTTAATGCTTGAGCGACTTTTTGAATGGAATCAGATCCACCGAAACGAACGGTGATTGCGGCGTTGTTTTGGGTACAAACATCATAATCTGCTTTGATTGAGTCCCAGGTTGTAGAACTTGGTAAGGCAATGGCGCCGGCATTACTGATGATATCGCCGCCATCTGTTGTTCCTAAGAAAGCGATGAAGGCGTTAACGATGGCTTCAACTTCGGTGCTGGGATAATCGCCCTCGGCACGAACCATCCACATAAAGGGTCTTTTTAATCCGTAGGTATTGTTAATAACATTGGCTTCTGTAGGAGCGACGCCGTTATAACTTAGACCTTTAACGGTGTTATTGACACTTGAAAGCGAGACATAACCGATTCCGTATTCGTCAATGGCGAGGGTACTAAGAATGCCGGTGTTGTCTTTAATTAAGAATCCTTCAACTAAAACAGAATCACTGGTAGCGGCTGCGGCGAATCCGATGCCTTCCATAAATCCGGTTCTAGTTCCAGATGTGGTGTCTCTGGTATAAACATTGATGGAGCTTTCGGTATCGAAGGTTGGTTCTACCGACGTTGTGGTTGCGCTTTGACAAGCGATAAGGGTTATTCCCATTAATACAGCCATGATGGCTAATGCTACTTTTTTCATCTCATTTTCTCCTTTGAGTTATTGATTTACACTCACATTTTAATCGATTTGAGCCTTTCAAAACACCGTTTGAATGTAAAAGAATGTAAAGAAAATGTAAAAAAATCGCTTTTCTCAAAGCGACTTAGGAATCATGATATTTCGTTATTTTTTATCGTATTTAGCAAAAGGATCATCGTTAACAACGTTTGAATCTGGGAAGTCTGCTGGATATTTCTTCATGACAACACTTTTGGGTTCCATCACAATGGCCATGATGAGATAAGCTAAAACACCGGTACCAGCGCACAGCACCAATATTAGCCAAACGACCCGTACGAGTGTCACATCGGCTTGAAGGTACTCTGCCAAACCGGAACAAACTCCGAATAATTTTTGATTGTCTGTGTCACGGTAAAGTCTTCTTTGTTGAGACATATTTTCACCTCCTATATGATATTTGTGTTTCGTTAAAGTTGTTTTGTTTTTTTAAGGTTTCTGGCAATTTTTAAAGGCTTATATTTTGTATTTAGAAAAGCGATGGCAATTCCCGCTGAAACCACCGGAAGGGTCACAACCAAGACAAAGGTTGATGTCATGATTTTTGCTTTAACAATGATGGGAACGTCTTCGTATAATCCATTTTCAAGGGTAATGCGAATGGTTGTTTCCCCGTATTGATGCCCTAGAACATTTCCGGTTTCATCAACGGTGACAATTAACGGATCAGATGAAAGATAGCTGATAATCTGCGAATCTCCCAAAACGACATAACTATTGATGTCAATTGGCTCGCTACCTGCTTTTATTACGATAGGATCCAACGTCGTTCTTAATTCTGAAACGGCCGTTTCTATCTTCTCATTTAATTCATCGACTTGGGTTTGGTTGACATTCAAATCGTTTATGAAGGCATCGGTGGTATCAAGCAATAGCTTAAGCGCTCCATATGAGGTTAAGGTATAGTCGGTTGGAATATAAGTAAATGCCAGTTCAATGGTTTCTAAAAGAACGGTTTTATCCGCAAGCGGAGCCAGTAACAAATCGGCATTCATAGCATCGATAACGGTTTGGTCCGCAAGGGCTTGATTGGTATTTTTGCTTAAGAGAATTAAAAGAATGCGGTTCAGTTCCGCTTCAAACAAAGTGACTGACGCTGGCGTGGAGTGCAATAAATCCAATGAAGATAACCGAATATATTGCGCTTGTAATGCTGTGGTATCCGCAACGTTTTCAAGCAGTGATAGAGCCGAAAGGATGGTTTGAGTTAATAAATCCACCTCAGCTTGAGAGACATTTGGATCCGCAATCACCGAGTTAACATAAAGATATGTGCCATAATCCAGAACCGCGGCTTTAAACAAGGCATATGACGAGGTGGTATAGAGTACTCTTTCTTCATAATAAGCCAAGAGGGATAAAACATTGGTTGCTTCTAAATCGGTTTTATCGGCTAAAATTACCAATAAATCATAGAGTTCATTTAAGTCTATCGTTGCTTGAGCAACATCTTGATCTAATGCATTAGGGTCATCGATAACCGATAAAATTGAGGAGAGCCCTGCGGTAAATAAGGCCGCTGAATTGGGTGTATATACTGATAAATCATGGGCGATAGCCTCATTATAATCGTTTGTTAATGGAATTTTATCAGGACGTAAGTTTAGAAGTGATAACGCCGAATTGATAACATTAAGGGCGGCTTCAGCTTCATCAATGCTTGCATCAGAATATCCAGCAATGGCTTCGGCGGTCATTCCATATAATGCGATAACCTCCGTCGATATTAATGCATGGGCTTCAATAAAAGCATCAAAGGAAACAGGGGTATATAATAATCCATCCGATAATGCAATGGCATTTGCTTCATTAAGTTTTTCCACAAGAGTGGTTCGGTTCGCTAATAAACGCAGGATAGCATGGGCTTGTTCTATTTCATCAATAAGCGCTATAATCGCGGTGTTTCCGGCGCGAGGATTGTTTAATATTAATTGAATTCGATCAAGTTCGTCAATAAACAAATCTTTTGACCGAAGCGTGTAAATGGAAAAGTCTTGTACATAGGCGGTGCTTAAATCGTCATAACTGTTCAAATGCGCTTGTCTTGTGACAAGATTGGCAATCAAGCTTTGGATTTGACCAACCATGGCATCAACATCGACTTGAAGGGCGTCGACATTAGCAATAGTCGCATCAATCGCCGCTAATCCGCCGATGGCGGTTAAGTCCGTTTCAAACGCTAGATATGATTCCGCTGTATAGATAATCTCATTAGAAATAACCGTATTAAGATTCGTTCTTTCTACCAATAATATTGTTTTATCCGCTGGTTCGGCTGAAACGACAGGCAAAGCGAAAAATAAGCACAGAATGCTTGTGAGAAGGACCCTCCATAATCGCTTATAATGTCTTGTCATTCAACTCTCCTTGATTAAAAATGAGTATGATAAGCTTTATCGAGACGATGAAGCATTTCATCTATGATGATTCTTGATGTCGCAATATTCAACCGGTAATACCCTTTCCCGTGAGGTCCAAATAAAATACCGTCTTCCCCTAAAATATGTCCGGATTTCTCAAATAATTCCGTAACAGGTATGCCTAATTCGCGGCAGTCAAACCACATTAGATATGTGCCTTCTAGGGGTAATATTTTTATTTTGGAATAATGGGTTTCAACGGTGTTTTTAATGTGTAAATAATTCTTATAGATGTATGCCAATACTTGATCAAGCCATTCTTCTCCCGCTTCATACGCAGCGTTAACGGCGGTCGTCGCAAAAATATTCATCGATCCCAAATGCATCGAATCCATCAATGATTTTATTTGATGATGTCGTTGATTGGTGATAGGCATGATAAATGCCATCCCATTGTGCGCCAAGTTAAACGTTTTGGTGGCGGATAACATCGTCACAGTGAATTCTTTCGCTTTTGGATAGGCGATTAAGAAAGGGATGTGTTTATATCCTGGCATAATTAAATCAGAATGGATTTCATCACTAATCACCAAAACATGGTGTTTTTCACATAATTCCGCCATTCGAACTTGTTCTGATAGGGTCCATACACGACCTGAGGGATTATGCGGAGAACAATGTAAAAAGACTTTTGATTTTGCCAAACAAGCTTCAAATTGTACGAAATCAACTTCATAAATTCCGTTGTTATTGATTAAAGGACAGTAATGAATAACCCTTTTGACGCCTTCAACAGCGGGGGGAAAATTCATGTACGTTGGCGCCATGATGGTTACGCCGTCACCTTCTTTGGTGAGCGCTAATAGGGTTAAAGAAATCGCTGAAACAACACTGTAATAAGGCAAAATGAGGGTCGGGTCATACAATATTCCTTGTCGTTTTAAATACCAAGCACTTACCGACTGAAATAAAGTATCAGGGATGTAAGAATACCCATAAATTGGGTGACAAGCCCGGGTTTTGATAGCGTCGCTAATAGGCTCTGCGACCGCAAAATCCATGTCCGCTACCCACATGCACAGCATGTCGGAACAATCACGGACATCATTTTTGATACTACAGGTATTTTCTCTGCAAATGACTGGGTCGAAATCGTATTGTCTCATGTTACTCTCCGTTAGTAAAAACCTGATTGTAGATAAAATCGATGTTGCGTTGATAATAGTCTAATTTAAAAAGGTCTTCAATGTCACTTGTGGATAAAATAGCTTGTATTTGAGGATTCTCTTTGACGAGTTGTTTAAAATCAAGCCCTTCTTTAAACGCTTGAAGTGCCAGGCTTTGAACCAAATCGTACGCTTCTTCCCTCGAAAAAGAAGCGTCAATCAATGCTTGTAAAACTCGTTGAGAGAACACCAATCCTTTGGTTAATTGGATGTTTTCTAACATTCTTTCGGGGAATACCATCAAATTTTCTAATAGGTCGGCGAAGCGATTGAGCATGTAATCAACCAGGATTGTCGCATCGGGTAAAATGATGCGTTCAACGCTTGAATGGCTGATATCACGTTCATGCCATAAAGAAACATCTTCATATCCCGGAATGACGTACCCTCGTAATATTCTTGAGAGTCCGGAAATATTTTCAGAAACAATCGGATTTTGTTTGTGAGGCATGGCGGAGGATCCTTTTTGACCAAGTTCGAAGCGTTCGGAGACCTCTCGAACTTCGGTGCGTTGAAGATGTCGAATTTCGGTCGCAATTTTTTCCATGGATGCGCCGATTAAGGCAAGAACCGATAAATAATAGGCGTGACGATCTCGTTGTAATGTTTGTGTGGAAATATGAACTTGATGAATGCCTAATCGTTCGATGATATATTTTTCAACGTACGGATCCGTAAAGGCATAATTTCCAACTGCTCCACTAATCTTTCCGCATTCGATATCTTTACTAGCATCATTAAACCGTCTGATATTACGTTGCATTTCGTCATACCAAAGCGCCCACTTTAATCCAAAAGTGGTGATGTCTGCGTGGATTCCGTGGGTCCTGCCGATGCAAAAAATGTTTTTATAAGCCAGCGCCTTCTGCTTTAAAACATTCGAAAAACGGATTAAATCTTCTTTGATTAACGTATTGGCTTGTTTAAGGATATAGCCATTGGCGGTATCGACAACATCCGTAGAGGTTAATCCGTAATGAATAAACCGTTTTTCCGGACCTAATGATTCAGACACCGTTCTGGTAAAAGCGATGACGTCGTGCCGTGTCTCCTTTTCAATTTCTTTGATTCGATCAATTGAAAATGAAGCTTTTTTTTGAATGGCGTTCAGTTCATCGGCCGTCATCAATCCTTTGGATGCTAAGGCTTCGGCGTTTAAAATTTCTATTTTAAGAAAGGTATCAAACTTAAATTGCTCAGTCCATATCGCCGCCATTTGCGGTCTTGTGTATCGTTCAATCATCTTAAGCGCCAACCAATCCTTTGTAGCAAGTCAGTGTGTTTTCTAATAAACATGCAATCGTCATGGGTCCCACGCCGCCAGGAACAGGGGTGATATATCCGGCTAATTTTTCAGCGGATTCATAATCAACGTCGCCCACAATAACTCCATCAACTTTTGAAATTCCCACATCAATAACGGTGGCACCGATTTTAATATAGGAGCCATCAACCATCTTGGGTTTCCCCATCGCCACCACTAAGATATCCGCTGTTTTTGCCATTTCGGGTAATGAAGAAGTCTTACTGTGACAAATGGTGACAGTGCCGTTTTCTTTGAGTAATAAGGAAGCCATCGGTTTTCCAACGATTTGGCTTCGGCCAATAACCACGCAATGTTTTCCTTCGATGGGAATTTGATACTTCTTAAGAATTCTAATAATGCCAAGGGGAGTACAAGGAACCAAATAAGGGGTGCCGTTGGTTAATTTTGCGACATTCTCAGGCGTAAATCCGTCAACGTCTTTATCAGACCGAATCTGGGAAACGAAATGATCGGCATTCAAATGTTTGGGAATGGGCAGTTGTAATAAGATTCCGTGCACAGTATGATCGGCGTTTAAATCATCGATACACTTTGAAAGTTCTAATGCCGTCACTGTCTCAGGCAAGCGAACGACTGTACTTTTAATTCCCGCTTTTATACAGGCGGTCTCTTTTCCTTTTACATAGGATTGACTTGCGGGGTTATCACCAACCAGAATAACCGCCAGATGAGGCGTTATTCCGTTATTATGAATCAATATTTCTACTTGTTTTTTAATGGATTCTCTGATTTCAAGAGCGAGGGCTTTACCATCAAGAATTTGGGCCATTATGATTGTCTCCTTTGGTTATTTATAGGACGTGTTTGAGGAGCTTTTTTAAACAATAGGAAAATAAACTGATTTTTTTATCAAAGACTTTTTACAGTAAAAATACGATCTCGTGAAACTGTCGAGCTTTGAAACAATTATATCATATTACAGGGATGATAAAAAGACATTCCTTCAGGAAAATCCATCCATAAAATTTTGAAAAAGTGCAGTATTTACTGAAAATAACGGATTTCGATATATCTATGTCCTAATTATGGTAAAATATTATAAAATATAATGAGGGGTGTACTCATATGCGTGTGGGAATTGTTGGACTTGGATTAATGGGCGGTAGTATCGCCAAAGCATTGAAATCAAACTATGAGATTCATGCGCTTGATCGTGATCAATTCGCCCTCTCTTTTGCTAAAGAGAAGCGCATCATTGATTATGGGTATACAGATGCCTTACAGTTCTTTTTAAACGTGGACGTTGTCTACCTTTGTCTTTATCCCAGGGAACTGGTTACCTTCCTCAATCAAGCCGTTCAACGGATACAACCGAATACCATTCTTATTGAAATCTCCGGTGTGAAACTGTCACTGGTTGCACAATTAGAACCCTTGTTAAAGAGTACGTTTGAACTGGTGTATTCCCACCCAATCGCCGGACGTGAAAAAATCGGCGTTGCATCCTCAAACGCTTCAATATTTACCAATGCGAACTATATCATAACCCCTCTAGACCGGAATACAGAACAAGCGTTAATTTTGACAGAACGACTTGCGAAAGAAATGGGCTTTTCATCCATCTCTTATTTAAGTCCCAACAAACATGACGAGATCATCGCCTATACGTCTCAGTTAACTCACGTGCTTTCATTGGCGTTGGTTCATAGTGATCAAGGAACGTTTGAAACGAGAAAATTTATCGGCGACTCTTACCGCGATTTAACCCGTATTGCGATGATTAATGCACCTTTATGGGCGGAGTTATTTATGGAAAATCGTGATGAACTACTTAAAAAAATTAAACAATTTAAAGCCTCACTAAGTGCGTTTGAAAAGAGCATCGAAACATACGATGAAGAAGCTCTTGTAATACTGATGAACGAGGCTAAAACCATTCGATTAGAATTGGAAAAGGAGGGTATGAAATGAATGTCTTAATAAACCCCTCAAAGCTCAGTGGAACAATATCGGTTCCGCCTTCCAAAAGTCAATCGCACCGGGCAAT
Organism: uncultured Caryophanales bacterium; assembly: GCA_942493185.1. Lineage (GTDB taxonomy): Bacteria > Bacillota_I > Bacilli_A > Izemoplasmatales > Hujiaoplasmataceae > UBA5603. Next base: position 1,837,303 of record OW818673.1, on the reverse strand, counting down.
TATTTGTGCAGCGTTGGCCAAAGGAAAAAGCGTTATTAACAACGTCGTTTTAAGCGACGATGTTTTGGCAACACTCTCGGCCATGGAAAAAATTGGTGCGAAAGTAATTCGTAATAATCATCAATTGATTATCCAAGGTGTCTCAAGAATTTCAATTAACGATGATAATTTTATCGATTGCAATGAATCAGGGTCAACCCTTCGGTTCTTAATTCCGTTATTATCCTTGAGCCGTCAAAAAATCGTGTTAATCGGGAAACCCGGATTGTTTAAAAGACCCATGAGCGTTTATGAACAATTATTTAAAAGCTTCAATCTTTGTTACCAAGCCAATGAGAAATCCATTATCATCAATGGCGCATTACCTGAGGGTACTTATCACATCCCGGGTAATATTTCGAGCCAATTTGTTTCCGGATTGATGTTTGCCTTGCCCTTATTAAAAGGGGATTCAGTCATTGAGATTGAGGGCGAATTAGAATCAAAAGAATATATCGATATGACCATTGATACCTTAAAACAGTTTGGTGTTGAGGTGACCGTCGGTGAAGCGAAATACTTTATTCGCGGAAACCAAAAATATTCACCCACCCACGTCATCATCGAGGGAGATTATTCTCAAATGGCTTTCTTTGGTGTCGCCGGTATGCTAAGTGGCGATATCTTATGTAAAAACATGGTAAAGGATTCCATTCAACCGGACCGCCGAATCCTTGATTGTCTGCGTCAAATGAATGGATTTTTTGATTGGTCTGAAAATGCTATTAATTTTCATTACTCCAACACGGTGGGAACCACCATCGATGTCAGTCAATCTCCGGATATCGCTCCCATTCTTGCAATCTTAGGCGCTTTATCTGAAGGCACCACCGTCATTGAAAATGCAGCAAGATTGAAGTATAAAGAATCGAATCGATTACAATCAACCTATGAAACTTTGCGGAAAATGAATGTCGATGTTCAGATGACCGATTCCTCGCTCATCATCAAAGGTCAACCTTTGGTAGAAGGTGGGATTTTTGAATCTTTCAATGATCACCGTATTGTCATGGCTGTTGCGATTGCGGCCATAAAAGCAAATCATCCCGTCACCATTAAAAACGCCGAAGCCATCAACAAGTCTTATCCAACCTTCTTTGATGATTATCAAACTTTGGGCGGAAAATTCACCCTAATGGAGGAATAAAAATGCGCCAACTCAGCGTCAAGTCTCATGCTGGAACATATGATGTTTTTATAGAATCAGGATTGTTAAAACATCTTTCAAATTATCTAGACCCAGAAATTTACTATGTGATTATCGCTGATGATCAAATTCCCAATCAGTATATAAATGCGGTAAAAGATGCGTGCCCTCATCATCTACTTATTCATTTTCCGGCTGGGGAACAAAGTAAATCTATGGCTGAATTCTCCCGCATTATTAACATTATTGTTGCTCAAAACATTCATAAAGATGCTTGCATTATCGCCCTTGGCGGTGGTGTTACCGGTGATTTAGCCGGATTCATCGCTTCGGTCTATTTACGCGGCATCGCATATGTTCAAATTCCAACCTCTTTGCTCGCACAGATTGATTCATCGGTTGGTGGAAAAGTAGCAATTAATACCGATGGTGCCAAAAATATCATTGGATCCATTTATCCTCCTAAAAAAGTATTGATTGATCCCGAAACATTAAAAACATTGCCGCTTCGTCAAATCAATGCCGGCATGGCTGAAATGATTAAATACGGAATGATTGCGGATAAAGCGTTCTTTGAAAAGATTAAAAACGAGACTGTTTCAGCCGATTGGGATTATTACATTCATAAGTCGTTAGAAATTAAACGCCGTTACGTTGAAGCTGATGAATTTGACAATAGCATTCGTCAGTCTCTTAATTTTGGCCATACCATCGGACATGCGTTAGAAACGTATTATGAATATAAAAAATATCTGCATGGGGAAGCTGTCTCCATTGGAATGGTTCAGATTCTTTCAAACCAGGATATTAAAAAAGAACTCATCGATTGTTTAAAAAAATATGATCTCCCCACCAGTGACCCTGTTAGTTTCGAAGAACTTAAAGTCTTTATCAACCGTGATAAAAAAGGCCGTAAAGATTTGTTAAAAATCGTTGATGTCACCGAAATCGGTTCTTCTGTCATTGTGAAATCGCAATTTAAAATCTAGATAAAATGGAAGTGATTAAATGAACAGTTTCGGCAAATCCGTTAAAGTGACTCTCTTTGGGGAGTCTCATGGCGACTATATTGGCATTGTAATTGACGGTTTAATCGCCGGACTATCCATCGATTTTTCGTTGATTGATTCTGAACTCACCAAAAGACGCCCCAAAAGTATTTATTCGACCTCGCGTTCAGAAACAGACCATTATCAAGTATTAAGCGGATTATATCAAGGCGTGACCACGGGTGCCGCCTTGACTTTTATCGTCCCCAATAACAATAAAATATCCGAAGATTATCAAGATATATCAAAAACCCCAAGACCCAGTCACGCCGATTATTCTGCATATATAAAATATGACGGAAAAAATGATCCTCGAGGCGGGGGCATCTTTTCTGGAAGAATCACCGTTTTAATGATGATTGTGGGTGCCATTGCCAAACAAATACTCAACCAAAAAGGCATTGAAGTTGCTTCGCATATCTTGTCTCTCCATCATTTGTCAGATTCTGGTTTCAACCCAACGAGCGTTGAACCAGGGCTTGTAAAAAAATTACAAACTTTGGATTTCCCGTTGATCAATCCCGATGTTGAACAACCGATGCGCGATTTCATCTTAGAAACAAAAACCAAAGAAGATTCCGTCGGCGGAATCGTTGAAACTGCCATTATCAATCTTCCTGGTGGGGTAGGCGAACCGTTGTTTATGTCTATTGAAAGTCACTTAGCCGCGCTCCTTTATAGCATTCCTGCAATCAAAGGTGTTGAATTTGGCTCGGGATTTGAAATAACCAACCATTATGGATCTGAAGTCAATGATGCTTATCATCTCGATGAATCCGGAAAAGTGACCACCCTTTCTAATCATAATGGCGGTGTTTTGGGAGGAATCTCAACCGGAATGCCCATTATCATAAGAACAGCGATAAAACCGACCCCATCCATTGGCCTACCTCAAGCTTCTATCAATTTAGAATCGCTTGAAAATGTGGAACTTTCGATAAAAGGTCGACATGACCCAGCGATTGTAAACAGAGTTGTTCACGTAATCAATGCGGCCATCTATTATGGAATCCTCGATTTATTGGTTACAGCGCACGCTGTGGATTGGATGAAATAAGATGTTTGGTTTGCTTGGAAAAAAACTGACTCACTCCTTGTCTCCCACCATTCATGCACTGCTAGGGGATCCTCATTACCAAATATGGGAAACAGATGATTTATCTGCTTTTATGAATAAAGCCGATTTTGAAGGAATGAATGTGACCATTCCTTATAAAGAAGCCATTATTCCTTACTTAGATGGTTTAGATGGCATTGCCAAAACCATTGGAGCGGTTAATACCGTTGTCCTTCGAGATGGTAAAAAAATAGGCTATAATACCGATTATTATGGCTTGTTTAAATTGTTACAACACCACCATATCACTCTTAAAAACAAAAAAGTCCTGATTCTTGGCAACGGCGGTGCCGCAAAAACGGCGGTGCTTCTGGCAACGAATATGGGCGCATCCATCGTCACTAAATTGTGTCGTCATCCAAAATTGGCGGATGAACGTCCCGTTAGTGACCTTTCATCGGTTTTGGATTATGAAATCATATTCAATACAACACCCATCGGGATGTATCCTCATAACGATGATCCATTGATGTTTTCATTATCCGGTTTTACCAAGTTACAAAGCGTCGTCGATCTGATTTATAATCCATTAAAAACAAACTTGTTGGTCTGGGCAGAATTACAAGGCATTCAAGCGGTCAATGGTTTATATATGTTGGTTATGCAAGCAAAGGCCAGTCGTGAATTGTTTTTGAATGACAAGAATATCAATCACTCGATAAGCAAAAGCATTTATGATACCTTGTTTCGATTACAATCGAACTTGGTGTTGGTTGGATTGCCTTTGTCTGGAAAAACGTTATATGCGTCCTTATTAAAAGAACGTTATCAAAAGACGGTTATCGATACCGATTCTTTCATCGAACAAAACGAACAAAAATCCATTAGCGAGATTTTCGCTTCCCAAGGCGAGCCTTATTTCCGCCGTTTGGAAAGTGAATTAATAGATACCCTCTATCAAAAGAATGGTCAAATCATCTCAACGGGAGGTGGTATGATTATGAATGCTGAATTGATGAACAAATTAAAACAAAACGGCATCATCATCTATCTGGATAAAGACTACCATAAAATTATGGACGTCGATATTAAAAACCGCCCTTTGATTCAATCTCCCATAGACGTGGAACGTTTGGCGTTAATTCGTGCTCCTTATTATCAAAAATATGCGGATTTATGGATAAAAATCGTGGGACAAAAACCGGAAATACTCCGAGAAATAGAGGAGAAACTCAATGACTATTTTAATCGTTAATGGACCCAATTTAAACTGGTTAGGCATTCGTGAACCAGAGATTTATGGTCGTTCTACGTATCGTGATTTGGTAAAAAAAGTCAAAGATCATGGCCGTTCTCTCGGTATAAAAATTATTGTGAAACAATCCAACCACGAAGGCGATTTACTTGATTGGATTCAAGATTATTCCACCAAAATTTCGGGAATCATCATTAATCCCGGGGCTTTGACCCATTATTCTTATGCATTATACGATTGTTTAAAAAGCGTTTGTGTTCCCGCTGTTGAAGTTCATCTGTCCAACATCCAAGAACGAGAAGCTTTTCGCAAAGTATCAGTGATAAACCCTGCCTGCATCGCTCAAATATCAGGCAAAGGCATAGAAGGCTATTTAGAGGCCATTGAATTACTAAAAGAGAGGAAATAAGACATCATGATTATCAAATTTAAAGAAAATACCGCTCCCCAAGAAATAGAAATATTGCGTTCCGCCCTAAAAGGGATGGGTTTTGATATCCACGAAAGTATTGGACAAACCTATACCATTTTTGGGGTTGTAGGAGATACCTCAAAATTCGACGCCAACAGCTTATATGCTTATAAATTCGTTGACACGGTTTTAAGGGTTCAAGAACCGTTTAAAAAAGTGAATCGAAAATTTAAACCCGATGACACCATCGTTGATTGTGGTGGGGTCTTGGTTGGGGGTAAAAATATCGTTATTATGGGTGGACCGTGTGCGGTAGAAAGTGCCGAACAAATCGACATCATTACACCCTTGGTTCAATCGGCTGGAGCGAGAATTCTGAGAGCCGGTGCTTATAAACCTAGAACCAGTCCCTACTCCTTCCAAGGAATGGGCATGGAAGGCTTGAATATTCTCAAAGCAGCCAGCGAGAAATATCATATTCCGGTGGTGAGTGAATTAATGTCGATTGAAGATTTACCCGCTTTTATTGAAAATGTTGATATCATTCAAGTAGGCGCAAGAAACATGCAAAACTTCTCGTTATTAAAAGAACTGGGAAAAACCAAAAAACCAATTCTTTTAAAACGCGGTTTAGCAAACACCATCGAAGAATGGTTGATGTCGGCGGAATACATCATGGCGGGAGGAAACCCCAATGTCATGCTTTGTGAAAGAGGCATCAGAACCTTTGAAACCTCAACGAGAAACACGCTAGACATTAGTGCGGTTCCTGTCATCAAGAAACTATCGCATTTGCCGATTATCATCGACCCCTCGCACGCCAGCGGTCGTTGGGAATACATTGAATCCTTATCAAAAGCGGCAATCGCAGCCGGAGCGGATGGGTTGATTATTGAAGTGCATCCTGAACCGGAAAAAGCCCTTTCTGATGGGCAACAATCTTTAAAACCGGAACGTTTTGAAGAGTTGGTCAAGAACTGCCGGAAGATTGCCCTTGCGGTCGATCGCACCTTAGAATAAAAATAATTAAGTTTATCATTCGTTTTTTTCAGCGAACCGATGAACTTTTTTTTCAAAGTATGGTATAATCACGGTTGAAGGGAGGGATCATATGAAAGCATGGGTTAAATTTTTAGATGATCTCCCTTTGATTGGCAAGATTATCTTTGCTTTACCATTTATTGATGGCATCGCTTATGGTTTGTATCGTATTGCCAAAGGAAAATTAATTATTGGCATCATTTGGATTTTCATTGGCGCAACCATTGGTTGGATTATCGATATCATTACCATCGTCTTAAATGGCAAGGTCACATTCTTAGCTTAAATCAAAGGACTAGATCACAAAAAGGAAAAAAGGACTCGAAATTCGAATCCTTTTTTTCATTTATAGGGGTTATACGTGTTTTTTAATGATGGACACAAGCCGGTCGATTTCAGATAATTTAACCGAACTTAATGCAATTCTAATCATTCCCGGCATCGCAATGATGAAGACACCGTCTTTGACCAAATCTTTAAAGATGTTGGGGTTTTTCGTTTCAACACCCACAAAGAAACCCCCACCATAAGGTAGCATGGTCAATTGTTCTTTATCGGCACATTCATGGAATTTCGCAATCCGATTTCTCAGTAAATCAACAGCTGTATTCAACTCTTTCAAATAAAGAGACATTTGATTCGGTTGTGAAAAGATTTTGCCTATAACACTCATAGCCGGTCGGCTAACGCTTGAGAACCGAGCGCGAACGCTGTAATCGCCGACGCGATTAAACTCGTCAATAATGGCTTTATTCTTTGACATCCCGAGTTGTGCGCCAATGCGGAATCCATACATCGAAAAGGTCTTTGATCCGCTAAAGGCGATGATGGCTAAAATATTGTCATCTAACTCTAAGAAGGCTTCGTAAACTTCCCGTGATAATTCATGAGAAACCATTTGATAATCGATATAAGCACTGTCATGAACCAAAATGACCGGAATGCCCATTCTTGATAGTTCGTTTAAAACAGCAATGATATCTTTCCAATTATCTTTACTTAAACAAAATCCCGTCGGATTATTACAAGGATCATTTAAGATTAGAAACAATCGTTGTTGGCGAATGGCAAGGGCTTTCGCCTTTTGGGTAAAATCTTTTAAATTGAAATGATAATGCTCATCATAAAGTTGGAAGGTTTCAACGCCAACATGGGCTTCTTCCGCAATGTTTTCATAAGGCGTCCAATAATAATTGGGAATTAACATGGCATTGCCAAAATCATTGAAATTGTAAATCGAATTTGAGAGTGCTCCAGACCCACCGGTGGTTGGAATAACGCTGAGATGGAACGTTTTAACAATAGCGTCTTTATGATTGCCAAAAACCCAATCAATAACGCCATTAGAAAATTCTTTTGACCCATTTACTGGGGCATAATAATACATTTCCGGATCGGTTAGATGTTGTAACAAGTCTTCCACCACGGCGTATTTAAAAAGTTTGCCGTCTTCGCGGTGAAGCATTCCGACTGTTGCGTCAATAACCTCCGGATTTAATGCTTTTGCTGCTCTTGCTTCTTGTGAAATCTTCAAGATGTTGGATTCCATGACCTTGTTTAAGGCATGGTTTCCAACGATGTGATTCGTCATTTTCTTCCTCCTCAGTCTATTTGAATATTTGATTCAAAACCACAGTTTGATGGCGGTCTGGGCCGACGGAAAACAAGGTGATTTTAACACCCGATAGTTTTTCGATGGTGCGGAGATATCCTTGTGCGTTTTCCGGTAATTCTGAAAAACTGGTCACATGGGTGATATCTTCGGTCCAACCCGGTAATTCAATATACACCGGTTTTACGCGGATAAAGTCGGCGTAATTTCCGGGAACATAATCGATGATTTTTTCATCGAGAATATAATGCGTACAAATTCTGATGGTCTTGACGCTGGTCAAAACATCTAAAAGCATAATGGCTAATCCGGTTAATCCAGAGACGCGTTTCGTGTGTTTTAACACAACCATGTCCAACCAACCAATTCTTCTTGGTCGTCCCGTGGTTGTGCCATATTCATGCCCAACTTCGCGAATCATTCTTGAAATATCGTCTTCAAATTCCGTTGGAAAGGCGCCACCGCCAACACGGGTAGAATACGCTTTTGTCACGCCAACAACGTCTGTTAAGGCCATCGGGGATATTCCGGCGTTTAATGGAACAGCGGCTGCGGAAGGAGAACTGCTTGTGACGAAGGGATAAGTTCCTTGTTCAATACAAAGCATAACGCCTTGAGCACCTTCAAATAAAATATTTTTACCGGCTTCAATTTCGTCGTTGAGCAATAAGGATGTATCGGATACAAACGGAGCTAGTTTTTTCCCAAACTCGAGATAACGCGGGTACAATTCATTGAAATCATAGGGTTGTTCCCCTAAAGCTGATAAATATTGATTTGTGATGGCTAAATTACCTTGTAACCGTAGTTTTAGCATCGAAGGATCGAGTAAATCGCCAACACGAATGCCGACTCTTGCTATTTTATCAGTATAAGCTGGACCTATGCCTTTTTTGGTTGTACCAACCGCTTGGTCCCCTTTAATTTTTTCTAAAATACCATCAAGGGCAATATGATAAGGCATAATCACATGAGCACGATCAGAAATGTGCAAATGATAATCGGTAATGCCGCTTTTATGTAATACATCCAATTCCTTGAAAAATGCTTCGGGTTCAATGACCATTCCGTTGGTCATGTAATTGGTGATTTTTGAATTTAACATCCCAGATGGTAAAAAATGCAAAGCAAATTTTTGTTGATTAAAAAGGATGGTATGTCCGGCGTTGTTTCCCCCTTGACTGCGAACAACAACGTCCGCTTGCATTGCGAGAAAGTCCGTTACTTTACCTTTACCTTCATCGCCCCATTGTGTTCCTACGACTACAACTCGTTTCCCCATAATGGCACCCCTCTTTTTTAGACCACATCCATTATATCATACCTATCAGTGGTTTGAAAGCACGAGTTGATGAACAAAAAAAGACCGATTTTCATTCGGTCTTTTCACGTCATTAATTCAATGTTTTTTTGACAATGTCTCTTGCTATCCAAATGCCGTTTGCTCCAGCTTGTGCGAGTCCTCTGGTAATTCCTGCGCCATCGCCGCCAACATAAAGCCCAGATATTTTCGTTTCAAAGTTGTTTCCAACTTCTGGTCTTGCGGAATAAAATTTGGCTTCTACGCCATAAAATAACGTATGTTCAGAGGCAATTCCCGGAGTGACATGATCTAACGCTTCAATCATTTCTATGATTGATTTCATCGTCTTATAAGGCAACACAAGGCCTAAATCGCCCGGTACAGCTTCTTTTAAAGTAGGAACGACAAATCCTTCGCGAATTCGTTTCTCCGTTGATCTGCGCCCGTTTTTTAAATCCCCGTATCGTTGAATGATGATGGCTCCGTTTGAGAGCATATTGGCTAACTGTGAAACCCCATGTGCAAATTCGTTGGGTTGATTAAACGGTTCTGTGAAATTATGACTGACGAGCAAGGCAAAATTGGTGTTTTTAGACCCTAATTTTGCATCGTTGTAGGAATGTCCGTTCGCAACGATTGTCCCGCTGTGATTTTCAATAACTACGTGTCCAGAGGGGTTGGCACAGAAGGTTCTAACCTGCGTCCCCATGCTGGTTCGGTAGATAAATTTGCCTTCGTAGAGATGTGTATTTATTTCTTCCATTATTTCATTGTTGGTCTCGACGCGAACGCCGATATCCACATGATTCGCATGCATCGGGACGTTTAATTTCGAACAAACATCCGATAACCACTGAGATCCGTCTCGTCCTGGCGCAACAACAACGTTTTTAGCGAAAATCGTTTCACCGGTATCTAATAAAACACCATTAATTTGGTTGTTTTCGACGATAAGATCGACAACTTCGGTTTTATAAATCATTGTGACTTTCTTTTTGAGATCTTCAAACATATTTTTAAGAATTTGAAGATTAATTTCTGTTCCAAGGTGACGAACTTTTCCTCTAAGTAGTTTTAACCCAACCGCCAAACCTTTACGTTCAATGGCTCTAACTGCGTCGGTAGAGGGATCGGTGATGGTTCTAGGTGCGCCAAATTTTAAATTGATTTGGTCGACGTAATCAATCAATTCTTCAACAATATCTTCTTCTAAATAATCGGTCATCCATCCGCCATATTCGCTGGTAATGTTAAATTTGCCATCTGAATAAGCCCCTGAACCACCAAAACCATTGGTAATGGAGCAGGCTGGGTAACAACCAAGCTCGCCATCCCGTCTGGTTGGACATTTGATGAGCTTCTTTTCAAGGATAGGACAACGACGGGCATAAATGTCATGTCCTTTGTCGATTAATAAAACGGATAGGTTAGGATTTTTTTCGTGTAATTCGTAAGCTGTCATCGCTCCGGCCGGTCCGGCACCAACAATAACAACATCAAACGTTCTAGCCATGTTTTGTCCCCCTTTAAAAACCGATAAGATAATATCATTAAACCCCTATGAATGCAATAAGAAAAAGAAAAATGGAGTCTCTCAACTCCATCTACTTCTTGTTTATTTTGAAATTATTCGGTACGGACCGGTAGAATCAATTGAATGAGTCCTGGATCCATTTCGCCTTCAATAACGAAAGGACGAATCTCACCGGTAAATTTAACATACACTTGATCTGAATTAAAGGTTTTTAACGCATCCATAAAATATTTAGAACTGAATGCAATTCGAATGGGAACGCCAATTGGTTTTTCAACCGGTTGAACTTCTTCAACGACTTTACCGATTTCTGGACTATTCGACGTAATTTCGACGCCATTATCATTTCTTAAATATAATTTAACGATGCTTGCGCTGGTTTCGCGACTAGAAAGTAACGCTGCACGATCAATCGCTACGAATAAATCGTTTTTGTTAAATTTAATGACAATTGGAAATTCAACAGGGATTAACCGCGATGTTTCTGGGAAATTACCATCGAGTAATCGCGATTGGAATAGAATGTTGCCATATTCAAACAAAATTGATTTATGATTGAGATGAATTAGGATTTCATCTAAAGGTAATTCTAGTATTTTAATTAGCTCATCCAAAGATTTTCCTGGGATAACGACATTCATATTCTCAAGGTTGGTGGGAACATCAATGACTTTTTGGCTTAAACGGAAACTATCTGTTGCAATTGCAACCAAACGTTCACCATCAACGCGAATGTTAACACCGGTTAGAATTGGGCGGTTTTCAATTGCCGATGTGGCAAAGGTCGTTTGTTTGATAATCGTCTTCATCACTTTGGTTTCAATTTTAATGGGGTTATCATTCATAATGAAATCGATGTGAGGATAATCATCTGCATTAAGCATGTTTAAAGTGATGTCTGATTTACCGGCAACAATCTTTAAAACATTGTCATCAATGACTGAGAGTGAAATCAAACTTCCGTCGAGTTTGCGAATTAATTCGACAAAATATTTTCCCGGAATTAATACTTCACCCACGGTTTCGACATGAAGGCTTTCGTCTTTCAAAGATAATTTAATGGAGATATCTGAATTGCTAGTAATCATGATGAGTTCGTTTTGATATACTTCCAATTTTATTCCCTGTAAATACGGAGCCGGTGTTTTAGTCGACAAAGCTTTTTGGGCAACAAGCAAATTGTTCAGAAGCACTTCTTTGTTAATCGTAAAGTTCATAAACGACCTCCTGTTTATTTATTAAGTCTTTTTGTTTTTATTATTGTTATTAGGGCTGTTGAAACGGTGGAGAAAAACAAATCCTACATGCTATATTATACCATATTCGGCCCTTAAAGTACATTTAATTCGCGTCTAAATCTCCACATTTTAAGCTTTTTTTCCACACTTTATCAACAACTTATCGATATCCGTTTTTTTGTCTTGATCTGTCTGAATATCGTTGGTAATTTGTTCGATACTATAGATGACGGTGGAGTGATCTTTGTTATTAAAAATCTGTCCGATTTTCTTATATGTTAAGTCATAAACCTCTTTTAAAATGTACATCGATACTTGCCTGGGAAAGACGTATTGTTTTTGTCTTTTGTTGGATAGTAAATCCGTAGAGGTTATATGATAATAAGCACTTACAATATCTAACACGGTATTGAAATTTCCATCGTTAATAGATTTGTTTGAGATGTTTTTTGAGTTGATAAGATTCTTTAGGGATTCTTCGGCGTTAGGAATCGTGAAAGCATAATCAAACGCCGTACAATAGAATAATACCCGTTTTAATGCACCTTCTAATTCACGCACGTTGTTATCAAAGATACTGGCGATGTATTCTAAAACAGAATCCGGGATTAAATTGGGATCTGAGGTTTCAGCTTGTAATTTCTTTTTTAGAATCAAGATACGGTGATCTAGATTTGGCCGGTTAATATCAACCGATAATCCCCATTGGAACCGACTGGTCAAACGAGACATGATATCAAACAATTCGGGAGCGGGACGGTCGGAAGTAATAACGATTTGTTTGTTATTTTCTTTCAGTTTCTCAAAGATTTTAAAGAATTCCAATTGCGATTGGGTTTTTCCAGCAAGGAACTGAATATCATCAACGAGAAGGATGTCGACGTTTTCATATTTTTTTGAAAACTCATCAAAGGATTTTCTTTGGGTTGCTTTTGCATAATCTTCAATAAATTGATCTGTTTTGGCATATAAAACGCGTTTATTGACATCATTTTCTAAAATGTAATTGCCAACGCATTGCATTAAGTGGGTTTTACCAAGACCGACATCGCCAAAGATGTATAAGGGGTTTGCGATGGCGCCGGGTTGGTCTGCGACTTTAATCGCGGAGGTATAAGCTAATCGGTTGGAAGCGCCAACGACAAAGTTGTCGAAGGTATAAAGGTTATTTAATCCGGTTTTATATTTATTCTCAAGCCCTTGTTCGGGAGAGTTGACGTTATAAGTTGTCTTAGAAAGTTCTTCTGAAGCCTGTTCTTTCGTGATAATTTTGAACATGTGTTTTTCTGTAACGAGATCGTTTAACATGGCATTTAAGCGATTGAGGTAAAACGCATCGATTTTGCTTTTAATGAAGGAGTTTGGGGCAACAAGGTAAATATAATTATTAACAACCTTGAACACGTTGTTAATCCCACCAAACGTTTCGTTAAAGGCATCTTCTTCTAAGGTAATTTGTAATTTGGATTTGATTTTTTCCCAAAGGTTTTCGTAATTGTCCATGTGTGTACCTCATATGTTACTTAAAATATACCACAACCCATGGGTAGTTGTTCCAATTAGTTTTCCACAAAAAATGTGGAGAAAACCCGAACAATCCGCTCGATTTACACCACGAATGTGGAAAAAAAGTGGCTTGATTTAGCGGTCAATGTGACTTTTCCACAGTGGTTGAAAAGGGACATTTTAACACATTTGTGGACAATCGCGAAAAGGGGAATTCTTGGCACAAATTAGAGAAAAAACGGATGTGGAAAAAAACTCTAAAAATCTCTGTTTTCGTTCAAAAGATATTTGTTGACAGAAAAGTTAAAATCACTTATAATGATATAGCATGGTTTTTGGATTAGAAACAGGAGGTGTTGAACATGAAAAAAACATTTCAACCGAGCAAAATCAAACGCGTAAGAACTCATGGTTTCTTGGCAAGAATGGCAAGTGCGACAGGACGTAAAGTCTTAGCGAGACGCCGCGCACAAGGCCGTAAATCACTCACCGTATCCGATCGTTAAAACAACATAAAACCAAATAACTTATATTAATACCCGAAATCACCAGAATAATATAGTTTTTGGTGATTTTTGTTTTTTCTAAGGGGAGATTGTCTGTGAACAAAGACTTTCACGTTAAAAAGAGTGCAGAAATCGAAAAAATCATTCAGGCTAAAATTAGTGTTGGAGATCAGTATTTTGTCGTATATCGACGAGAAAACCATGACAATCTCCATATGCGATTTGCCGTTAGCGTTCCTAAAAAATATGGAAACGCCGTAGAGCGCAATTTGATGAAACGACGCATTCGAGAAGTCGTTTCCAAATTGGGTTTTCTCAAGCAATTTGATTTTTTCATCGTTGTCAAATCGTCATCATCTAAACTGGATTACCAGCAGATTTCAGACGATCTGTATAAATTATTCGCGCGGGCGAAAATATTAGAGGGATAAGTTAACCATGAAAAAAAATCGGTTTCTAGGAATCATTTTAGCAATTGTTTTATTGTTTGGTTTATCTGCTTGCGGAACGAAAACAGGTGTTGTTAATTTTGCAAACTACACCAGCATCGTTACGACGGTAGAAGCAACCAATGATAATCCCGCTTCAACCTATAATGAAGTAATTGTCCTTTTAGGTGCAGCAACAGATTATACCAATTATGATAATACCACTGAAGATGGATTCATTGTATGGAGCAGTGCGGATTATTCCGTTACCGTTACATTCGTCGATGATGAAGTCACTGAAAAGGTTCAAACCGGATTATACAAGGATGTATATTCGACGCCAATCGGCGAAAAAACCGGCGTTTGGGAATGGGTCATTCTCCAAATCGGTCGATTCACATTCTACGCAAGTAACCTCTTTGGATTGTTAGGAAATAACTATTATTATTGGATTGGGCTCTTAATTATGACATTGACCATCCGTACCCTTGGTTGGCCGATTTATGCTAAGAGCAACGATTTGACTTTGAAAATGCAATTGGCACAACCAGAACTTAATAAAGTTCAAGAAAAGTATCAAGGCAAAGCAGACCAAGCGTCGCAACAACGGATGCAAATGGAAACGATGGAAATTTATAAAAAATATAAAATCAACGTTCTCGGCTGCCTTATGCCTTTAATGCAAATGCCAATTTTTATCGCGATGTACCAAGTTGTTCAACGGTTCCCATTAACCTCTACTTCCATCTTTGGTGATGGATCAGTTGTAATGAACGTCGGATTTTTATGGACCAACCTTGGAAACACCGCTTGGTTAGCGAACTTACCGTTAGCGATTATCGTTGGTGGAACGATGTTCTTAAGCCAATGGTTAACGACAAAACGTACAACCGCTCAACAAAAGAACAATCGTTATCAAAGTCCACAACAACAACAAACTCAAAAAACGATGAAATACATGATGTACTTCATGGTTGTGATGATGGCTTATATCGCCATTGGCAACGCCGGTATTGCGTTCTATTGGATTATCGGTAACGTCTATCAATTATTACAAAGTTATGTCAGCCATCGCAAGATGGGATCTAAAATGGATCAAATGAAAAAACAATTCTAATCTGTGCGGAGGGATGAAGATGAAATCAATTCGTTTTGAAGCTAAAGCGATGAATGACGCAACGATTAAATTCGCTGCGGAAGAACTGAAAGTCCACAAAGATTATGTTTCCTTAAAAGTTGTTGAAGAAAAGTTTGGTTTGTTACGGTTAAATAAAACGTTTATCGTGGAAGCAACCATCAATTTTGATGTTGTTCGCGATGGAATTAAATACTTACAAACCTTGCTTAACAACATGGAAATTGAAGCTTTTGTCGAGGCTAGATTAGCAGAAGGTAATGAATTAACATTCATAATCAATGCACAAGACAATCCTATTTTGATTGGTAAAAACGGGAAAACCCTCGATGCGATCCAAACCCTCATTAAAAATTATATTAATGTTTTCGTTGAAGAACATTATGTCATTTTGGTGGATGTAGGCGGATACAAAGAACAACGCAAAAAACAACTTGAAATTTTAGCGACGAAAACCGCTAAAGAAGTTGCCAGAACCAAAGTCCCGGCAAAACTTGGTAAGATGAATGCTTACGAACGTCGGGTCATCCACACAAAACTATCTGATTGGCGCGATGTATCGACGGAATCCGAAGGCGAAGAGCCCAACCGTTTCATCGTCATCAAACCAAAGCATAAATAATTATGCGTTTAATCGTGGGTTTGGGAAACCCCGGCAAGGAATATGCCAAATCCAAACACAACATTGGATTTATGGCTTTGGATGCCTACGCCAAAGTTCATAATTTGACCTTCACGAAAGAAATCAAGTTTCATGGTGAAGTCGTTAAATTACCCAATGCCGTTTTATTAAAACCAAAAACCTTTATGAATAATTCAGGGATATCTGTACGTGCGGTTCAACAGTTTTTTGATATTCCCACTAACGAAATTTTAGTCATCAGCGATGATTTAGATCTTCCATTTGCGAAACTGCGTCTTCGTGAAAAAGGAAGCGCCGGTGGTCACAATGGATTAAAATCAATCATCGAACAAATCGGTGATTCGACCTTTAATCGCTTGCGCATCGGCATTGACCGCGATGATAAAGATGTGGTTAATTATGTCTTGGGTAAATTATCTAAAGAACAAAAGAAAGCCATGGATGATTTGTTAATTGTAACGAACAACATCATTGATGACTATCTAAACGGGGTAAGTTTTGATACCCTAATGAACACGTATAATCCGGCAAAAAAATAAAACAAGGATGCGAAAAATCGCATCCTTTTTTAGTTCTATTTTTTACTTATTTCTTTAAGATTAGGTATTGATGAGGTTTTAAGAAAACCGCTTTTTCAAGGTGCAAATCACTCGAATTTTCAAGGTTCTTCACCGTTACATGTTGTAATAGGAGGGGCAGGGTAATCGGCTTTGATTCGGTGTTATTATTCATGATAATCCACACGGAACCCTTTTGATAAATTAGTACACCATCATTTGCAACGTGCCAAATGATATCGACTTGCTTTAAATCGGGTGTTGATTTTCGTAATTGAATTAAGGTTTTAAAGAAAGCAAAGAGATCCTGGTTTTGAGCGGATTCATCCCAAATCATACAGCGTCTGTTATCGGGATCATCGCCGCCCTCAAGCCCAATCTCATCGCCATAATAGATGGCCGGAGAACCGCAGAAACTAAAGATAAACAGATAGATTAACTTGACGCGATTAACATCGTTATCGCATCGGGTTAATATGCGCATTGTGTCGTGTGAAGAGACAAGGTTAAACATGTTTATTGCGATTGTTTTAGGATATGATAACAAGAGATTATTGATTCGATATTTAAACTTTTCTGCATCAATCGGTTGTGTGTTTTTCTTAAGAGCGATAAATTGCCAAAGCGGATAACTGATTTCATAATTCATAACCGCATCGAATTGATCCCCACGTAACCACGGGGTTGAATCATCCCAGTTTTCTCCAATGATATAAACATCTTTTTTAACAGCTCTGACGACTTGGCGGAACTTCCTCCAGAAGGTATGGCTTACTTCGTTAGAGACATCTAATCGCCAGCCATCAATGTCATATTCACGCACCCAATAAGTCGCCACATCCAAGAGATATTTTTCCATGATTGGATTGGATGTATTGAGTTTTGGCATAAAGGGAGTCATTGCGAAAGTTTTGAATTTTGGGATGATGTTATGAACGGCAGGACGACCGTTTGAATCAAGTGGAAAATCAATAAAGTTTTCGTCGTTAATGTAGAAACAATCCCAATAAGGAGATGCTTTTTTGTTCTTAATGACGTCTTGGAAATAAGGATGATCCCATCCGCAATGATTAAAGACGGCATCGAGCATGACCTTGATTCCGGCTTTATGGCACAAATCCACCATCAATTTAAAATCGTCGTTGGAACCAAAGGTAGGGTCAATTTTAAAATAATCTTCAGTGTCGTATTTATGAGCCGAATACGCTTTAAAAATAGGGGTAAAATAGATTCCGGTTATGCCTAAATCGGTTAAATAAGGAATCTTCTCGATAACCCCTTTTAGATCACCACCGAAAAACTGATTGTTTTTGATTTTATCGGTAATTGAACCAAAGGAGAGGTAACCTGGTTTTTGATCTTTTGATTTATGAAAGCGATCAAGGAATATTTGGTACCAAACGGTGTCTTTCGTCCATTCGGGAGAATCGATTAAATCCTCTTTATTGATATAAGGGTAGTTGAAATATCCCGCTAAATCATAGATGAGTTTTTCATCACTCGTCAAAGAGACTTCCATTAAGTTACGGCAACCGTAAAAGTAAGTTACTCCTCTTGAGGTGATGAGAAACGCATATTTGGATCGTGTGGATTCGGTTTTCACCTCAATAAAGAAATGATCAAACAATTCGGTTTCATAAACCTTTTTCATGGCTTGATGCGGAAATAAATTCGCACTCCAGACATATTTTCCGTTTTCCAAACGCCATTCAAACGGATCGCCGATGATTAATTCGATTTTATCGACATCGTTTTTGGCGGTTTGAACGAATAAATGTAAATGATGTTCATCGGCCGCATAGGCCATGTGACTCTTGGGTGTGTGTTTAATTGCGGTAAAGTTCATAATTTTATCCTACTTTCAGAATGGGTCAGTCCAGTATCATTTTATCATTTTTTTATCGAGTTACAACGAAACATCATGTGGAATTGCTTTCATCTTATGATTAATGGGTTTATTATGCCGTCGTAATCGAGGATTTTATAGTATAATAGGAGTGATTTGGATATTGATTGCGAGGTGTTGAGCATGAATTCATTTGAAAGAAGAATACGAGCGTTTTCCATCGACGTTTCGATGGCAACAGTTCTTTTTCTTTTACTCATTATTGTGGCTAATTTATTTGAAAGTTGGAGTCAAGACGCAAAATTATTAGTTACCGCGAGTGTTTCTTATTTTGGCAGTTTGATTGTTCCTAACTTTTTCAATAAAGGGCAATCGTTTGGAAAAAGAACCCAAAAAATGATGGTTGTGAACATCAAAACCGAAACACCGCCGCACTTAATCATCATCATTTTAAGAGAAGTTGTTAAAGGAATATTAATGATTGGAACCTTTGGCTTTTATTTGATGATTTGTGGCATTATTGTATCATCGAGAAAAGATGGACGGGTAATTCATGATTTCTTTTTTAAAACAAAAGTTATTTGTTTGACGCGCTATGTCGGCGATAAAGAAGGATCTGTATTGACAGTTACACCGGGAGCGAAAAAACGCTTGGAGGGAAGCAGTTATGATTAAGAAAACCGTTTTTATAGGAATGTTCCTATTATTGATCTTTGGATTAATGTCGTGCAAGGAAAAAGCGTTTGACTGGACGACCGTCAATCCGGAAAATGGCGTTTATTATGAAGTGTTCGTTCGCAGTTTTGCGGACTCAAACGATGATGGCGTTGGCGATTTCAATGGCATCACCGAAAAACTTCCTTATTTAAAGGATTTAGGAATTGGCGGCCTTTGGTTAATGCCGATTCATCCCTCCGCAACGTACCATGGCTATGATGTCATGGATTATTACGATGTCAACGAAGATTATGGCACCATGGCTGATTTTGAAGCGATGGTTGCGGCGGCCGATGAACTCGGAATTCGGATTATGATTGATATGGTATTTAACCATACATCAGAAAACCATCCTTGGTTCGTTCAGGCGTTGGCGGGCGATGCAACGTATAGAGAGTATTATAACTTTATTCCTTCAACCACAGATACTTCGAAACTAAATGGGAGCTGGAACCAAAACATTTGGCATACCGCTGGTAATTCTAAATATTGTGGCTATTTTTCAAACACGATGCCTGATCTAAACTTCTACAATCCAGATGTACAAGCCGAAATTCTTGAAATTTCGAAGTTTTGGATTGATAAAGGCGTTAAAGGATTCCGTTTGGATGCCATTCATCACTTTTATGGAACGAATGAGTATTTAGATGAAACGTATGATTATTACGAAAACATCATTTTCCTAAATGATTACTCAGAGGCTTTGGATGAATACGCCAGTGACATCTTTGTGATTGGTGAAGTATATGAAGAAACATTATACCAAGTCGTAGGTGATTATTTCATTGGCCTTGATTCGCCGATTGATTTTCCGGTGTCCGCAAGACTGAGACAATCCTTTATGAATAATACGAATCGCGGTTATGTAACAAATCTTGAGGCGATTTATGCTTCCTACCGTGATGTCAATCCTGATTTTATCAGTACACCTTTCTTAGCAAATCATGACATGGACCGAATAGCTTCCACCGCATATGGCGATGAAGACGCTATGCGGATGGCAGCCGAGATGTTGTTGGTATTACCGGGGAACCCCATTTTATATTATGGCGAAGAATTAGGAATGTATGGTATTAAAGCAAGCGGACCTGATATTTGGGATGAAACGAGGAGATTACCGTTCCTATGGGGGGACCAAGCCACAACTGATTGGCTTACTTCAGGAAACTCGACATTAGCCCAAATGAACTCATTAAATGGAAATGTTCTCACCGCCAAAGAACAGTTGGAAGATCCAACCTCTTTATTAAATTTATACAAAGCAATCTTAAATGTACGAAATAACAACATCGCTTTAAAATACGGGAATAGTTTTGATGGCTATGAAGGAAATTCAGCGTCGATTCAAGGTTTTTATCGCGAATATGAATACGAAGAATATCATCAAAAATTATTGATTATACATAATTTTGGGACGGTTGCTTCTGCCGAAATGACCTTTAATGGAACAATCATTTATCTGTCAAACGTTACTGATTTAACCAATATTACTTCAATACCAGCAAAATCTACCATTATTATCGATGTGACTGAGGCGGAACCGAATGCTTAGAATTATTGCGAACAGCTTTAAACTAAAGAATATTTTCAAAGTACGAACATTGCCCGGAAAATCCTTCATTTTGTATTTCGTTTTATTGATATTTGTGATTAGTTTTCCTTTGAATTACCAGATAGTGAAATCCGGAGGATGGGATTTATACAACTTTTCCGCCGGGATTCGTCAAAGTTATCCGGATTGGTTGCCAACCGACTTGCCTGAAGATATTGAAATTTCAAAATCAGGAATGTATTTTGAAGAGTCGGTGGTTAGCTCCTTTGAGACAACCAATATGAACGATGAAACCTTGATGATTGTTTTTATGCCTTTGGCGGAATATACCATCGAAAATCGTTCGTTGGTTTTTGAGGAACACCGAATTGTTTATTATGACATAGAAGGTCAAGAGGTTTTGTTTGTTAATTATAATAACATTCAAAATACCGTTCGCTTTCGCGAGTTAAGGATGATGAATCAATCGGAAGCGGTTGGATTATTTGCGGACATGATTGACCAAGCTTTTTCATCTTACGCCATTTTTTCATCAGTCATTTACTATACAGCCATCACTGCGTTTCTCAACCTTATCTTATTATTGGTTGTAAGTGCGATTTTTATCTTTGTTAGAATTCGGTTCCAAAAAGTGACAACATTTAAAGATAACTTAAAAATCGTCATTGCTTCAATGACCATTCCATCCTTAATAAGTTTCGTTTTTGGAGTTGCCGGATTAATGGAAATCAATGCATTCACCGTGGTTATCTTCCAGTTCTTAACACCGCTCATTGCGTTGGTCGCTATTTTTAAAGGATCTAAAATTAAGGAAGTAAGCAATAAAAACGTATAGAAGAGTTAATTCGATTATTAGGAAATTTTAAACAAATTAAAAACCCAGCTCATCTCGAACTGGGTTTTTGCTTCTATTAATGGTTATTGTTTTCTTCTAAAGAAGAAGAATAGACCAATCGCTAAAAAGTTCATTGCGATAATAGCGGTCGATATTTTGTTACAAGAGGATTGACATCCCGTATCGGGGTCGGGAACTTCTGGAACAATGACGACGCCACGATATAGTATTACGGTTTCGTTTTCTAATATTGCAATTTTAGAACCGCCGTCATAAGTTTTAATGACGCTATCACTGATTCCGGTTTTATCGCCTACTAAGTTCCAAGCGTCCCCGCTTGGCAAATTAATGGACGCAAAATCGCCGGTATTATGGATGATGAGGATGGTATCATATGAATCATCATTGGCATAATTAGATAATGTATATGCTACTACGGAAGTATCTGCATATTCGATAAAATCAAGAGCTTCTAATACTTCCGCGGAGGTTGACATTCTCAAGGCGGGATGCGCTTTACGGAAGGCAATCAAATCTTTGTAATATTCGAACACTTCCATATTTGTTTCTTCAGCTTTAAGATCCCAGCGCAATTGATTGGTTGAGTCAGGAGATTGATAGGAGTTGTGATCATATTTTTTGCCAGCATCACACGTTCCGGTATACCCAGCGGTACAAGGTTTTGAACGCATGAACTCTTCACCGGCGTGAATAAAGGGAATACCTTGTGCGAGTAATACTACCGCGTTCGCTTGTTTGATCATTTCAGGTATAAATGGCTTTTGAGTATAAGTAGTGGACATCATCAGTTTATCATATAACGTGTTGTTATCATGGGCACTGACGTAGTTGATGACTTGACTGGGGTTATTGCCCCAGAATTGTTCATACGATAAGAACGCATTATCAATTCCCGGGAAATTGGTTCCCCCGACAATCCCGTATTTAAGTTTATTAAGGGTTGCTAAATCGGTTTTACCTTGAACAAAGCCGCCCGCACTGGCGGTGAAGACAGAACCTTTGACGCCATCACGAATTTCATCGTTGAATGCCGCAACGCCTGGCATTTCATCTAGATTGAGTTTATCGGCCGCAATGGATCCAGAAAGCGGTGTTGTTCCGCCCGTCCAAGGTTCACCGAATACCAAGATGGTTTCATCGATTTCATGGAGTGCAGAAACAATTGCATTCATGGTTCCTTTGTCATGTAATGCCATTAAATCGAAACGGAAACCCGAGATATTATATTCACTGGCCCAAAATACCAAGGAATCCACCATGAATTTACGCATCATATAACGTTCTGACGCTGTTTCATTTCCGGTTCCTGAACCATTTGAGAAAGAACCATCATTATTCATCCGGTAGTAATATCCAGGTAATATCAAACTAAAGTTAGAGTCTCCGCTTTGTCCGGTGTGATTATAAACAACGTCCATGACAACCCGTAGATTCTTTTCTCTCATCGCGACCATTAATTGTTTGAATTCATTGATTCGAACCGATCCGTCATACGGATTGGTTGAATAATGACCTTCTAAAGTATTAAAGTTGAGTGGCATATAACCCCAGTTAAACTGTGTTTCAGCGCCTGTTTCATCGACTGCGGCACCGTAATCAAAGAACGGTAGAATTTGAACATGGGTAACACCCAACTCGGCAATGTGATCAATGCCGGTTGAAACACCTTCATAGGTCGTTCCTTCAACGGTGAAGCCCATGAATTTACCACGGTAATCTTCATATTGGCTGTCAACGACCCAGCTGGAATGACTGGTTAAGTCACGAACATGAATTTCATAGATAATGGCATCGGTATAATTTAGCATCGTGGCCGGACGGTCATCATATTCAAAACCGGTTGGATTCGTTTGACTAAAGTCAACAACCATTCCTCTTAAACCGTTGACGCCGGTACTCTTTGCATAGGGGTCAACGACTTCGTTGGTTTTTATCCCGTTTGTTACGGTATAAGTATAGTATTTTCCATGGAGATTTCCGTTGACGGAAGCGGTCCATGTTCCTTTGGTGCTTTTTGTCATTTCAATGGTTTGGTAAGGCGTATTGGTTGCATTGGCATCTTTTGCAAGATAAGCAAGCGGAGTCCCTGAATTATACAGTTTTAAGACAACAGAACTTGAAATAGGCGCCCAAACTTTAAAATCAGTGGTCGTTGCATTTACAACAGCCCCTAAATCATCGCCGTCATAGCCAAACGTCGTTTCAAATTCGTCACTGTCATAAATGCCATCAAAAGTGACATCATAAGTCTTTGTCCCAGCCATGAAATCAACATTGATGGCATAAGTTTGTGATAAATCGACATCAGAAGGAATGGTGATTGTACCTACACTCCCACTAAAGGTGACAGTAGCGCTTGATAATGAACCATTGATTGATAAAGTGACATCGGCGGGTAATACCGGAGATGTGACTGAGAACCGAATGGTTCGCATAGCTGTGAAATAACCATTTAAGATTTTGTCGGTTTTATCGGGTCCATTTGGATCAGTCGTTGAATAACCGATTCGTTCATCGCCTTCAACCAAATAAACATGAAGGATTCCTCCTTCAACCGTTTCAGGGACATCGATGAAACGGTCTTTATCAATATCTTTTTTAACCCATTCACCTTTTCTAATAATAAAACCAATGCGATCTGCGGTGAAAGTGGCTAAATCAATGGTCGCAACCGATCCCCATGAATCCGTAACAACGCCACCTTCGTTGGTGTCAAACGCAAAGCTACCGCCAGCACCCGCTTCTGGCCATAACCAATAATTCCATCCATCCGAATAATCCCCAGCATAACGGAAATAATGCAACACCATGGTATCGGGTGCTGATAATTCTGCGGATACTGTAATGGTCGGAATAACAAAAATACCAATAATAAATGCTAACATGAATAATAAGACCTTTTTCATATGAAAAATCCTCCTTTTATCAAAACAAACGTTTACATTGACTTATTTTAACATATTTTCAGGCTTTTTTGTAGACTTACGTATGTAACCGATTACGCTTTGACGATAAATAAAAACGCTTGCATAAAATAGGTGTAAGTAGTAGAATATGTGCGTAATTTGGCCCAATAATAATTATTGGGTCAGAAATTTCAAAACAGGAGGATAAAATGAAGAAAAGCTTATTGTTACTATTTTTCACAGTCATCGCTTTACTAGGCGTTGCGACCGTTGCTCAAAATTATCAAGTTGATGCAGCCGCTGCTGGTAAAGTGGTATTCCATTACCAAAAATGGTATGCCGATTATGACAACGTTGGACTATGGGTCTGGGGAACCGGGACCGATGGTACCGCTGATGGCGTTGCTGTTACCGGAACCGATGCATTTGGTGTTTACTTTGATGTAAATATCGGTGCTGACGCTACCGAAATGGGTGCAATCCCGATTGCCGCTGAATTTGACAACGACCTTCGTTGGAGCAATAAAGACACCTATGAGGATGCCGATTTAGCAATTGATGTTACCGCAGCTGCTGCTGGTGGAACAATGCATGTTTACTTCTTTAGCGGATCAAGCAAAGCATTTACTGCTAGCCCAGATTATGCTAACGTATTCGTTGTTTATTTCACCGCTACTGAGATTTATGAAGAAAACATTGGCTTCCATGCATGGGGCGGATGGTACAACGACGCTAACTTAGGATCATGGGGCGTTTGGGGAACTCCACTCGAAGCTTTCACAGCCGATTTCATGACTCCAGAAGGCAAAATGGGTAAAATCGCTATGTTACAAGCATTAGTCGGCGAAGCTGCAGCTTCTGCAAACTTCATCGTTTATGCTGGCAACGACGCAACTAAGAAAACGGGCGACGTTATGGACGCAGCCGCTGATCTAGAAGCAGGCGATGTCACAGCATTTTATGTTGCTGGCGATGTTTACAAGGGATTTGACAAAGCAGAACAATTTGCCAACTCCTCATTTGCTTTCAAATTTATCGCTTTTGAAAATGCTCAATACGTATTGAGTGGTACTTATGCTTCAATGAAAGACACGATTCTTATTAAGTTCTCAGCTGATGTTACAACAGCTTATTACGATGAAACTCAAGAACCAACTGTTACGACATATACAAAATACGAAATCACCGGTTATGAATTCGTTCCAAAGGAAACTGGTGGAGTTGTATTTGATGAAACAGTTTATGACCCATATGTTCCAGCTGCCGTTCCAGCCACTGTTGCTGGTCGCGTTGTATTCCACTATCAAAAGTGGGACAGAGATTACTCTGACGTTGGTCTATGGACTTGGGGTACTGGTGCGGATGGATCTGGTTCTCCAGTTGTAAAGGCTGGCGTAGATTCGTTTGGCGCAGTTATGGAAATCAATGTAGATGATGATGCTAGTGATTCCATTGGAATTATTCCTATCGCTGATTCAATCTTAACTGATGATCGTTGGACTTATCGCGAAACTCCCGATGGAGATCAAATCAATTTTGACGTTACAACCATTAAGAGTGGCGCAGTAGATGAAATCCATGTTTATTACTTCCAAGGTGGATATCATACATTATTCATCGCTAAACCCGATAAAATTAACGTAATCGTTCTCTATTTGAACAATACAAATACTTATGAGGCAAACCTAGGAGTTCATCATTGGGATTGGGAACAAACAACCCCAGAATGGGCGTCTCCTACACCAATGGTTGATGCTTTAAAAACACCTGACGGTGTTACTGGAAAAGGACTTCTGTTAACAGGTAATGTTGGCACAACCGGTGGTATCATCGTTCATGCTGGCGACACAAAATATTCCGGACCAGATAACATTCAAGGTTTTGAAACGATGTTAGCCGGCGAAGTAAGAGTCATTTATACCGGTGTATCAGGAACCGTTCCAGAAACATTTGGTTTTACGACAGATCATGACGATTTTGTTACTGAATTAATGTCAGTTGACAAAGTTGCAGTTTATGGCGATGTTGAATACGAACAATTAACGTATCCACGTGTAGCATATGATCTTAACGATTTCTTCACATTGACAAAGAATGGCACTGCTATGACAGATCCATTCAAATCAATCGACTACAACCTTGAAGATGACGTTATTACCGAATTAGTTATCCAATTAAATGAAGATTTAGATGGAACTGCAGTTTATGTATTATCATTTAGCAATGGCGCTGAAGGCATCGATCTTCAAGAAGATGAAATCACCATTGAAATGGATACAGAAGCTCCAGAAATTACCTTTATTGGTGATGAAACCGTCTCAATCGTCGCTGGCGAAGGCTGGGACGATGCTTTGTGGCCAGACCTCAGAGCAATGGATGACCGCGATGGCAACATTACGAACCGCATTTATGTAAAAGCCACTGAAGGCACAGTTAATGTTAACGTTCCTGGCGAATATCCTGTTAAATTGACAGTATTCGACGAGTGGGGAAATGAATCACAAGCTATTTTCACGATCATTGTAACGGAACCAGAAACAGGTTGCGGAGCCAAGAATGCCTCGATTTTCAGTATTGCTGGCCTTGGTTTACTCAGCGTCGGTTTCTTCCTTGCAAGACGTAAAGAATGGTTATAGTAGGTAGGAGGAAAATAAGATGAAAAAGATTGCTGTTGTATTCTTATCACTGTTCGCACTTTTCACTTTGGTTGCTTGTAATCCTACTTTAGATGATTTATTCATCGATTTTAGTGAAAGCCAACAAAAAACAACCACCATCCGTGTTTGGTTGGATGATACCGAAGGATTGTTCATGGCAGATTTGATTCCTGCTTTCAATGCACATTATCCTGACATTGAAGTTCAATTCCAACACATGGGAGCTCTTGACTCTCGTGACCGTTTAAAAACATATGGTGTTTCCGGTAACGGCGCCGATGTCTTCATGTTCCCGCATGACCATTTGTCTCTTGCTATGCTAGAAGATCTAGTTTATCAATTGCCAAATGAATTGTTCGAAACATTAGATGAAACGATGCTTGACGTTGCAATGGACATTGCGACTGCAGGTACGAGAGACTCAGCTACACCAAAATTGTATGCTGTTCCCGTTTCCATCGAATCCATCTTTGTTATGTACAATAAAACATTAATCTCCGAAGAAGTAGTTGCTACATTGACTTCATGGGAAGACATTATTGCTTACTCTGCAACTTACGCTGCAGCGAACCCAGGAAAACAATTATTAACAACCAACTCTCATTGGGCCGACAACTATTACTTGCAAACTGTTTACTCAGCATTCGGTTGGAGACCACACGGAGCCAATGGCGTTGACCCATCTGCTGTTGGATTTGAATCTACTGCTTTATTAAATGCTCTTTCATGGTTGTCCACCGAATTAAAACCAGTTGTAACTGGCAATGCTGCTTACAACTCCTACGGTACGACTCCCTTTGAACAAGGCAATGCGGCTATGATTATTGCCGGACCTTGGTCAATTACCACTTTTGAAGATAAGATTGGTGCTGCTAACCTTGGCGCTATGGTTATGCCGACATTTGAAGACACAACCGGTGCAACAAACGCCGCATCAACATTCGCTGGTTCACAAATGGTTGCTGTTTATAAATATTCTTCTAATAAAGAAGCTGCCATTAAGTTCGTTGAATTCTTAGCGACTCCAGAAGCTCAAAACATTCTTTACAAAACATCCAATGACTGCCCAGCCTTAAAAGACTTGTCAGAAATTGAAGGTATTGCTACCGACGTTTACATGCAAGTTATGCTTGATCAACTCGCCACCTCTATTCCAATGCCAACTATCGCAGAAGTAACCTATTATTGGGCTGCTGCACAAACCATGGTTGTTAACGTTTGGGACACAGGCGCTGACATTGCAACTGAACAAAAGAAAGCCGAATCTTCATATATCGCTTCTAAAACTTTAGGATCGAATTAAGTCAGGCGAATTAAGGAAGATGGCCTTCGCGAGGAGGCCCTCTTTCTTACTATTTAGACATTGTAAAAAGATAGGAGAATGACATGGAGAATAAAACAAAACATGTACTGAAGGCAGTCGCATCGGGTTTTTTACCCGGTCTTGGCCAAATCTTTAACAAACAATTTCTCAAAGCGCTCTTCTTCTTTGTGTTTTTTGCGGCATTCCTGACGATTGAATTGTCCTCTGGTAAATATTTCTCTGAATTCGATCCTTATGATAAATTGACGACAGAAACAGGCGAATTATTCACCGATGCCTTCGCTGAAGGTTTTTATAATTTGTATCAATCACAAAAGTTCGATGGCGACATTGATCTTCCTGAGTTTGAAGCATATTATGAAAGCGTCGAAGCAGATGGCTTTACGATGCGTGAATTAATTGATTATACGGCTCAAAACATTTTAGAGGCATCGACTGCACGGTATTTCCTTTTAATTGATGATTTAATCATCGATGGTACGGCAGCCCATACTTCTGACACCGGAGAGTTATTGCCAACCGATTTAATCATTGGGGAAGATGACACTGCAATTACCGCCAAAGGTTTCGTGCCAATTATTCTAGGAACGTCGATTTATGAACTCAATGACGTTGAATACTACCCAGTCATCACCGGTGAAGGTGAGACAAGAGAAGTTCACTATGTAAATGTTAATAATCCAGCTGACATCATTAACGATGTCACCGGATACACCGAATCAACCAGAACGGGCGCATTATATTGGGAAGTTTCGACCGGAAAAATTTTCGTTCGTTCGACTCAAAAAATATCCGTTCTTGAAACCAACGAATATCGATATACCAATATCGCTGACAGTTCCGATTATTATGTCACCGATGATGCTCAAGCAACCATCGCGACGTTTAAACGTTTGACGGTCAAAGGCGAAGTTGTTTATGACAATGAAGGAACACTGTATGCAAAATATATGCCGGAACTGAACTATGAAATGGTCAACGGCTATAATTTGACGCCCTTCTCAGAATATCTTCGCAATTATATTACCAAACGCTTCAATATCACCACATCCAGTTACAATTCCACAAACTACAACCGATTCTTGATTGAAGTGTATTTCTCGGTTCATCCTGAAATTAGAGCGGAATTTGAAGGTGAATTCTACAATTTCTTCTTTGACCGCGCCGGCTTCTTCTTAAGAGGAATTTGGTCGGTTACAACCTTAGGAACGACGGAGAAAGTCACTTATAATTACAAGAGTTTGCATGATCCTTTGAAATCAGTTACGTTTAGAGAAGATGGAATTCAATACGCGGGCGTGAGTGGCATTTTGGATGAAACACCCCTTTTAGGGCATGTGTCCTCTTATTTGTTAATTCAAGGCTTGATTTCAACCTTGCTTTTAGCGTATTTCATCTTTGTTTGGTTCTGGGGTGTCAGAGACGCTTTACAGACCAGTAAAAAGTTTGAAAAGACGCATGTACACGTCACAGACAAGGAATGGTTTATCGAAGTTTACAGCCACGGGTTTGAATATATCATGATTCTTCCGGCGCTGTTTGTCATTACTTTTATATCCATCATGCCAATTCTCTTTGGCTTCTTAATTGCATTTACCAGTTATAGCGGGTTTGACTCCGATACCGGGTTATTTACTTGGGTTGGGTTCTACAACTTCACCCGTATTTTCACCTTTGGCGAAGGAATTCCATTCGCTGAAACCTTCTGGAAGGTCTTTGTATGGACAGCTATTTGGGCTGTATTTTCAACCGCAACCGTCTTCTTTGGCGGGATGTTCCAAGCATTAGTCATCAG
Source organism: uncultured Caryophanales bacterium (assembly GCA_942493185.1). Taxonomy (GTDB): domain Bacteria; phylum Bacillota_I; class Bacilli_A; order Izemoplasmatales; family Hujiaoplasmataceae; genus UBA5603. Next base: position 1,807,188 of record OW818673.1, on the reverse strand, counting down.
TTCGGAACGCGTCCCCTTTAAGAAGTTTTGGCGGACGCTGTTAATATTGCCTTGGGCGGTTCCGGCTTTAATTTCTCAGATGGCATTTTCCATTATTTTCAGTGAAAAAGGAATTATCAATGCCATTTTGAAAAACATCGGATTTAACCGAACCTTCTATGAAATTTTTGAAAGTTGGGGAATTTTAGGGGTTGCTTATAACCCTGAAAGTATGAATTTCCTCCAAAGAATGTTCTATTTGGGGTATGATGACATTCAGTGGTTCTCCAATTCCAACAATATTTGGTTTGTCAGAGTTGTATTGATTTTGGTTAATATTTGGTTGGGTGCACCGTACTTTATGGCATTAATGACCAGTATTATGACCTCCATTGACCGTACGCTTTACGAAGCGGCCGATATTGATGGTGCGACCAAATCACAAAAATTCAAATTTATTACGTTCCCTCTGATTATGTATTCAACGGCACCGCTCTTGGTTATGGCCTTCTCAGGCAACTTTAATAACTTTGGTGTCATCTACTTTATTACACAAGGAGGCACGGGCGCCGGGGATATTGACACGGCCTTTGCGGGCAGCACCGACATCTTGATTTCATGGATGTATACGCTGACCGTCAGTAAAAAGGTCTATAACATGGCTTCCGTCTTCTCAATCTTCATCTTCCTGATTGTCGGCTCCGTTGCGGCGTGGAACTACTCTCAAACGAAAGCATTTAAGGAGGACTAGCGATGTTATATACTATTTTAGCGGTTTATTTTATCATCGTTGTTGTCTTCACCATCAGCTCGATTGCCGGGCAGGTCTTTGAGAAAAAAGGCTATAGTAAAGCATGGGGAAGTCTCTTAGGATTGGTTCCAGTATATGGAATCGTTCGTGCGTTCACCATCGTTAGTAAAAAAGAATTACATGCAGGATCTTTTAGAAGCATTCTGGGCGTAAAAGAGATATTCATGAAACTTTTAACCTTTATGCAACTAGGATTAGCGGCCGGAGTCACCTTATTTCCAATATTCTATTTGGTAGGGTCCTCCTTTACAAATACCAGTGAATTGCCAAACACACTTTGGCCACCGGTTATGTATTTCCAAAACTATACCAGACTATTCGCTGAAACTAAGTTCTTGACGTGGTATAAGAACACGTTAATCATCGCAGTTCTCAGCATGACCTTGGGTGTTATCTTCATTACCGGCGCTGGTTATGTTTTCGCTCGTTTCAAATTTAAAGGTAAAAAAGCCGGATTGATGGGCATCTTAGTTCTTCAAGTATTCCCTTCTTTCATGGGTTTGATTGCCATGTTTACCCTCTTCCAAGTATTCGGACTTCTCGGAAAACCAACCGCATTAACGATTCTTTATGTGGGTGGGTCTGTTCCTGGTAATATTTGGTTGATCAAAGGGTATTTGTCACAAATTCCTAAGGACTTGGATGAATCTGCCATGTTGGATGGTGCCAGCAAATCACAGATATTCTTTAAGATTATTCTGCCTTTGTCGGTTCCTATCTTATCCTTCGTTGCTGTTGGCCAATTCATGGCGCCTTGGATGGATTACATGCTTCCAAAATATTTGCTTGACGTGCAACTTGCCGGATCCGTTGGAACCGACATCGTTTCCCAGCAATGGACACTGGCTGTTGGGTTGTTCTCAATGATTTCCAACCCGCAAACAACCAGCTACACGATGTTCGCCGCAGGTGCGTTGATTGTTGCAGTGCCGATTACGTTACTATACATGTTATTCCAACGATATCTCATCGAAGGAATCACAGCCGGCGCTACCAAAGGTTAATCTTTTTAAGGTGTGAGACTTGTTCTCGCACCTTTTTTTGTATCGCCATTTGTGGCGTTATTTAACCGTCTTGAAAATGAGTTTCCTATGGTATAATTAATGGCAGGAGTTGATGATATGTATCCATTTTTCTGGGAAGAAGTGTTTGGTTATAATATTGCAATGTATGACTTATTAATCACCCTTGGAATTTTAGGACTTCTGATTTATGTTTCGCGTCGTTTTGATGGGTCTGACGGCTATTTAAGAAAAAATTCCAACCGATTATTGATGTATATCGCCATCAGTTTGGGCGTTGCTTTAGCGACGTCTTATTTGTTCGATGGACTTTTCCATTCCATCGCTGAAGGGGAAGCGACGTTTGGAACCATTACCTTTATTGGCGGATTGATGGGTGGTTTGGCAAGCTTTATCTTGTTGGTCAAATTTGCGTATAACGCCGAAGATAAAAATATGCTTAAAATCTTGAATACGGTTATCGTGGGCGTTGTTTTGGCGCACGCTTTCGGTCGTATTGGTTGTTTCTTAGCAGGATGTTGCTACGGAATACCCACCGAATCCTTCTTAGGCATTGATTTTCATGCTGGATTGTCAGAAGGAACGGTTCTTCCAACCAATTTGTATGAATCGCTCTTCTTATTTGGCTTGTTTGCGGCTTTGAACCTTATTAAGAAGTTTAAAAACCGTGAATTCAGTGTGTATTTAATTGCGTACGGGTCATTCCGATTCTTGTTGGAGTTCATCAGAGGTGATAACCGCGGAAGTTTGTTTGGTTTTATTCAAACAGCTTATAATACCTATCCTACTCCATCACAATATTTGAGCTTAATCATGATTGGAGTCGGTGTTTATATCCTCATCAAATTTCAATCCAATAAACAAGTGAAGAGTATTACGGAGAAATCAGTATGAATAAAATCGCGTTTTACCATCACGCCAATTCTGAATATAGTTACATTGATGGGGACAAAATCACCCTGCTTTTTCGAGCTGCTAAAGGGGATATAAGTGCTGTGTCGGTGATCGAGTATAACCGGTTTACCGATTATCGCTTGCGTAAAAATCGCAAGATGGAACTATATCAATCCGATGAACTCTTTGATTTTTTTAAAGTGACGTTCGTTCCGGAAAATTATGGCTGTATCTATTACTTCAAACTTTTTGATGGTGAAGAAATCGGGTATTATGGTGAATTTGGATATACTCAAACCGAATTTATTCGCTTAGGATCCTATGAAATACCCAGAATACAACCCACCGATTCATACCACAGTCCTGAATGGGTCAATGAAGCGGTTTTTTATCAAATCTATCCGGATCGATTTGATAATTTTGATAATACGACCGGAACCTATGAACCATGGGGAACACAACCCACTTTTTGGAATGTTTTTGGTGGTAACTTTAAAGGCATCTTAAGAAGAATTCCACATTTGGTGGAGTTGGGAATTAATGCCATCTATATGACGCCGATTAGTTTGTCGCATTCATCGCATCGGTATGATACGATTGATTACATGCAAATCGATCCAAGACTTGGGACTGACGAAGAATTCGCAGAATTGGTTCAAGAATTACACCGTAATGGCATTAAAATCGTTTTAGACGCCGTTTTTAATCATTCGAGTAATGAGTTCAAGCCTTTTATGGATGTGCTTGAAAATCAAGAAAATAGTCGGTATAAAGATTGGTTCTTAATTGATCAATTTCCCATTAAAGTCGAAAAGAATAAAACGTATCAAACGTTTGCTTCTGAACCGCATATGCCAAAATTAAACTCTTTAAATCCGGAAGTGCGTGACTATTTAATCAAAGTCGGGCTTCATTATATTCAAATATTTGATATTGACGGATGGCGATTAGATGTCGCTGATGAAGTGGATTCAGAGTTTTGGCGAGCCTTTCGTAGGGCGATAAAAACAGCCAAACCGTCGGCTTTAATCATTGGCGAGGTATGGCATAACAGCGATTATTACTTGCGGGGAGATCAATTTGATTCCGTTCAAAACTATCAATTTTATGAAGTGATTAACAATTTCTTTTTAAGAAGGTCAATTGATTTAAAAACGTTTAAAAATCAGGTTGTACATTTGCTTACGATGTATCCAGAACCTGTTCTGAGGGCGTTGTTAAATCAAATGGATTCTCATGACGTCGCCAGAACTTTAACGGTCGCTAATAATGATGTAAAATCGCTTAAATTAGCGATTTTATTCCAACTGACCTATATTGGAATGCCTTGTATTTATTATGGCAGCGAAATTGGGATGGAGGGCTCTTGGGACCCAGATAACCGTCGTTGTTTCGACTGGAATAAAGAGCATTGGAACTTAGATCTTTTTAATCATTATCACGAATTAATTGCGTTAAGAAAGCATTTGGCCTCACTCAAAAACGGCACTTTCAAATTGATTGAAACAGCGGATATTTTGGTTTATGACCGAGTTTTTGGGACGGAAATAACCCGGATTATGATGAATCCAAGCAATCAGGATCAACCTTTTGATTTAGGGTTAACAATTGGGTTTAGTGGATTGCATGGGAAACCGGTTTTACCGGCAAAAGGATATCTCATTTTACAATCCAAATAGTCATCGTTCTTATGTTAAAAATATAACACCAACCAAAATATATTTTTTATGGGTTGTGAGGGAGATCATTTATGTATGCATTAATCACAGGCGCATCAAGCGGCATTGGCAAGGCCATTGCGTATGAACTGGCATCACGGAAGTATGATTTGATTTTGGTTGCTAGACGCGAATCAGAGTTGAAACAAATTAAAACCGAGATTGAAAACACCTATAAAAATAAGGTGGTTTTAAAAGTGATGGATTTGTCTATCGCAGAAAATTGTCATAAACTTCATGACGAAACCACCGATTTACATCCCTCAATTGTTATCAATAACGCCGGATTTGGTCGTGTTGGTTTCTTTGAAGACATTGAGTTACAATCAGAACTAAATATGATTGATTTAAACATTGTGGCGTTGCATATTTTAACAAAACTATTTGTGGGTTCGATGCGTGAAGGCGTGATTATGAATGTGGCAAGTATGGCAGGCGTGTTTCCAACGCCGATGATGGCTTCATACGCAGCGACGAAAGCCTATGTACTGAACTTTAGTCGCGCTGTAAACTATGAACTGAAAAAGAGTGGAAGACCGATCAAGGTTTTATCCTTAACGCCAGGTCCGGTCGTCACCGAATTTGGTGAAGTAGCTCAAACCAAACAAAAAATGCAAGGAATGAGTGCAAAGCGTTGTGCTCAAATTGCGGTCAAAGGATTATTAAAAGGGAAAAGCGTCATCGCTCCAGGGTTCTTAATGAAAACAATGCGCTTCCTTCTCAAAATCATCCCGTTCGGAATGGCATTGCCCGCTGCCTACAAAATTCAAAACAAGAAATAAAGTTATTTGAAGGCGACCATCTCAATGATCGCCTTTTTCAATAGTGGCGAGTTACTCTGACATTGGATTTTAACGCAGAATATGGTATACTATCTCATGAAATCAATCCTGTATCCCCCGGCGAGTTGCATAAACTCGCCAAAACGACGTGAGGTGAAGCGATGAAACAGCTATTTCAATATTTGCACAAGGACCCAACATTCCTCTCGGTTCATCAAGCAATCAAAAAGAATACTCAAAGCATCCTCATAAACGAACTCAACGATGATTCGATGGTCTTGATTATTGCGGAAGCTTTTTTCGCTACCAAAAAAACGATTTTTGTGACGGCTCCCAATTTGTATAAAGCGCAATTGTTATATGACCGTCTTTCCGGTGTTTTAGGAGACGATTCAACATGCTTCTTCCCACAAGATGAGTTCATCACCAGTGAAATGCTGGTTAGTTCCAATGAATTGAAAACGGAACGAATTAATACCATAAAAGCGTTAATTGATGGGAAACGAAAGATTGTTGTGACGCACACCACCGGTATCATCAAGCCACAAATGCAAGTTTCGGCTTGGAAAGAAGCCATTGTTACGTTGAAAGTGAACCAAGATTATGATATGCATCATCTCATTAGCCAACTGGTTGCATATGGCTTTAACAAAGAATATACGGTTGAAAAACCGGGTGATTTTAGTGTCAGGGGCGGGATCATTGATATATTTCCGCTCAATCAAACAAAGCCGTTCCGGCTTGATTTTTTCGGCGATACGGTTGATAAAATCAAAACATTTGATATTGAATCGCAACGTTCGGTTGAATCTGTTCAAGAACTGCAGATTATGCCTATGTATGAGTTCTTTTATACCGATACCGATAAAGATCATTTGCTTCAACATATTCAGCATCAATTGTCGAGCATACACTTTTCAGAGGCGGCCATCGCGAAAATTAACAAAGATATCGAGGCCATTGAAAACCATACCGAGTTAGACCGATTGACCCGATATATTACGCTTTTGTCGAACCAAAAAACGACCATTTTGGATTTTGTGAACGATAAAATCGAATTTTATGTGGACTATCATCGCGTTTTAGAACAGTTCGACATCATTTCCAGTGAAATCACCGATTGGTATATGACCACCGACGATTACGCAAAGATGGGTTTTGTGTTGATGTATGATATTCAAGCAATTATCCCCAAAGCAAAAATCTGTTTAGATTATTTAGATCATGACTATGGGAATGCGTTTGATTTAAAGATGAAGGTGTTTGGCAAAGAAGCAACCCAGTATGATGGGAACTTTGAGTTGCTTTTTAATGAGCTGCGTAAATCACTTCTTAAAAAAACCACTTTGATTGCTCTATCAACGGTAAAAGTACGGGATAATCTTCGTGATTTATTGGAAGAACAGGCCATTGCTTATCAAATCATTGGATCAAGCGATGATTTGATTCCTAATGCCATCAACTTAATCGTCAGTGATCAGTTTTTTGACCTGGATTTAGAAACCGGGTCATTGTGGGTTTTGACCGAACCGGCCATCGTTAAAAAAAGTACTTCCCAGAAAAAGGGGAAATACGTTTCAGTTTATCACAACACCAAAAGAGTGTTCTCGGTGAATGATTTAAAACCCGGGGACTATGTTGTTCACAACGATTATGGCATTGGTCAGTTCCTTGAGATAAAAACCATGGAACTGGGTGCCTCAAAAAACGACTATATACACATCGAATATCGTGATGGTGATAAATTATATATCCCCGTCGATGCCGTCGCGCAAATCCAAAAATACGCGGGTAGCGAAGGCTTTTCGCCCAAGCTTAGTAAGTTGGGTGGGACCGATTGGGCAAAAACGAAACAACGAGTCAGAGCGAAGGTCAAAGACATCGCTGAAAAACTGATTAATCTTTATGCTCAAAGAGAAAAGAGTCAAGGGTTTGCCTTTATTCAAGATAATGAAATGCAAGCAGAATTTGAATCAGACTTTGAATACGATGAGACGAGTGATCAGTTAAAAGCAATTGAAGATGTCAAACGGGACATGGAAAGCAGTCGTCCGATGGACCGGTTGTTATGTGGAGATGTTGGGTTTGGCAAAACGGAAGTCGCGTTACGCGCCTCCTTTAAAGCTGTTTTGTCGAATAAACAAGTTGCTTACCTTGCTCCTACAACCGTTTTATCAAGACAACATTACCAAACGTTTTCCAAGCGCATGGAAAAATATGGAATCAATGTGGGATTGTTAAATCGGTTTGTCAATAAGAAAGCCCAAACACAAATACTCAAAGATATCAAAATGGGAAACGTGGATGTTGTAATTGGTACCCACCGGATTTTAAGCAAAGACATTGAGTTTAAGGATTTAGGACTGCTTGTCATAGATGAGGAACAACGGTTCGGCGTTGAACATAAAGAACGCATCAAGGAAATGAAAGTCAATGTCGATGTATTATCCTTGTCCGCAACCCCTATTCCCAGAACGTTACAAATGGCGATCATGGGTGTTAAGAATATGTCCCTTTTGGAGACAGCTCCAGAAAATCGTTACCCCATTCAAACCTATGTTTTGGAACGTAATGATACAATAATTAAGGATGCAATCGAACGGGAACTCGCTAGAGATGGCCAAGTATTCTATATATACAACCGAATTGACGATATTGAAAGCATCGAAACAAAGATTAAAAGATTGGTTCCAGAAGCACGGGTTGATTATGCTCATGGTCAAATGAACAAAGTGGAATTAGAAGCCGTTGTCGCAGACTTCGTCGATAAGAAGATTGATGTTTTAATCTCAACGACGATTATTGAGACGGGAATTGATATTCCTAATGCCAACACTCTGATTATTCATGATGCAGATCGTCTTGGGTTGTCGCAATTATACCAAATAAGAGGCCGAGTAGGACGGTCTAACCGCATAGCTTATGCTTATTTAATGTATACCAAAAATAAAGTGTTAACGGAAGATGCTGAGAAACGCTTGAGAGTCATCAAAGAGTTCACCGAACTTGGAAGTGGCTTCAAAATCGCAGTTCGAGATTTGTCTATTCGTGGGGCTGGGGATGTTTTGGGTAGCGAACAGTCCGGATTTATCGACTCAGTCGGTGTTGAACTCTATATGCGCATCTTACAAGAAGAAGTCGCTTTTCAACAAGGGGTTGTTCCTGAAATCGAACCGGTTGCGAAGGTTAAGGCGCGTGTTTCTAAATACATTGATGAAGAATACATTAACGATGATTTCGTTAAACTAGAAATGCATTCAAAGATTGCCGAGATTCGTTCTATCAAGGAGATTCATTCACTTTTAGAAGAATTCGTCGACCGATTTGGTCGATATGAATCTGATCTGGAACTCTATATGTACGAAAAACTATTTGAGTATTTCTCCGCGCAAATCGACATTGAAAAAATGATTGAATCAAAGACAAATATTACGTTGATTGTATCTGAAGAGGGGACGAAACGTCTTGCGGGCGATAAGTTATTTACTTCAGGAATCAAGATCTCTAAATATCTTCGTTTCGCTTATAAGCAAGAACGCATTAACATCGTTCTTGACACCATCAAACTTGAACGTCATTGGTTGTTCACAATGTGCGAGTTCTTAGAAGGAATTCAACCATCAAAATAAATAGTTTTATACAAAAACGCACTCTAAAAAGTGCGTTTTTTCATTACTTAGGAAATTGTAATTAAAAACCGAGAAGAGGGAAAAAGGAAAAAAGCCTGCAAGCAGGCCGAAAGAGGATAAGGAAGAACATTATTTCTTGAGTCTGTTATAAACGTCTAGAGGAACAACGGTTGGCTTATTACATTTGGCACAGTAAGATTCAGGATAGGGGGACATGGATTCGTCCCAGCATTCCTCGATGAGGTCGAAGTCGACTTCTTCCTGAAAACCGCAGTTGAGGCATTTGAGAATGATGGTCTCGTCGAAAATATCGCGTTTGACAAATTCCTCGACATCGACATCGACAGGGGCATTGGGATCGGGTTCAAAAGGATCCATAAAATCGTTGTATACGAGCGCACGTTCACGCTTTTCGGCTTCGGATAAAGGACGTTTGATCGTCGAAAATAGTTTTGGCAAGTTAGCCACCTCCATATTTAGCATTCGGAAAAAAGGATAGATCGTAGATCAAGACCATCTGATGCCCGCAGTGGCAAAGCAAAGGATCAAAGCGGTAAGCGTAGAGGATATTGAACCGCCAGAATAAACGCTTTTTCATCTGGGCGAGGTCGTGGCGGGCGTATAACAGGGCGTGATGTTTCTTAGGAAGTTTTGAACGGTTGGCATAAAAGCCGTAATAACGGACGGTGTGGAATCCCTTGTCGGGAATGTGGATGATCAGTTTTCGGATGAAGTCAAAGACCGACTCGGTGACAAATTGGCGACCGCGTTTCAACGATTCATCGTCCAGATTGTCGTCTTCGTGGGGGTCGTAGTAATAGGAGACCGTGTGGTTGAGGTAATCGACGGCGGTGATGCGCGATTCGCTGATGGCGGGATGAGCCGCGTATCGAGCGATGTATTCAGCAATCTGTTTGATGGCGACGCGCGAATGAACGAGCAGCTTTGGGCCGTGGGTGTAAAACCCATCGACATAGCGTTTGTATAACTGATTCTTCAGCTGATAGAAAGCAGACAGTTCCGCTTTGGACGCGTGGTCTTTCAAAAAGAGATAGATATTGTGGAGTAACTGGCGCATAAAAGATTTACGGAGAGATTCGTAGTTGAAGTAATCGAATTTGGCTAACTTCCCGGCATCATCGAGAATGCGCTCGGCGATGAGGACATGGATGTGGGGATTGAACTTCATGTCCCGCCCGAAGGTGTGCAGAAACTGGACAAAACCCAGGGAACGGCCTTCGGCCTTGGCAATCTTGGATTTACCGGACACCAGATAATCCAACGCTTCGCGAACGCTTAGAAATAATACATCAAACAGGTCCCGATAGATGCGGAAGTAAGGACGTAACTCTTTCGCAATCGAGAAGACGAACTGGCGGTGAGGGACCGAAAGACACTTCTTCGCGATCTCCAGCGTGCGAGCATCGCGATATTTCTTTCCGCAAGAGGGACAAAACCGGGAATGGCAACTGAATCCGACGATGTGATAGTTCTCGCAGTGCGGACAGGCGAAGAAGAGATAGCCGTTTTTAAAGTCGCGGCAACCCATCATGCGTCTGACGTTGTCCAAAATAGCGGGACGGATCTTTTTGTCGGCATGCAGGGTCAAGAACCGATCCCAGTATTCGATGAAAATGTCTCGAATCGAAAAATGTCCCTGAAGATCTCGAGAATACGGGCAATTGTTTAACTTCAGAACTTCGTTTTCATAGACGGAGGCTCCGGCCCTGGCCGCCAGAATCAGCTGATAATTGAAAGCATCCAACCTCGCATAAGCGTCTTTGGGAAGCCTTCCGTCCACAAGGAAAGAGATTAACCGGCGGTTGTCTGTGCTCATTATGCTTATATCATACCAGTTTTTAAGCATTAAAAAAAGAGGCGAAACGCCTCTGAGGTGAAAACGCAAGTTTTCATTTTCTTATTCTCGGACGACGTCCTAGAAATCTCACACAAAATTAACTTCCCCCGAAAAGGATTTTTGTGGTATAATAACGGTGATAATTTAGAAACGGAGTGAACATCATGAAAAAATGGGGTTTGTTTTTTTTGGTTTCTCTGTTTAGCTTCGCGTTGATCGCTTGCGCAGAAGAAAGTTCCACCACGGCTTCCACCACAACGGAAGAACAAGAAACGGATGATTTTGACTACAATTCGCTGGTTTTTCCGAATTATTCGGCGGAAAATCCGGTCCGATACCTGCAAGAAGATGAAAGAGGCTACGAATACGATGGATGGCAAAATTTCGGCCTCACCGGTGAAATCCAGACTCACCCATGGCCGATGATGACATATACCTATCAAATGTATTCTTATTTCCTTCGTAACGACCTGCAGGCGCTGTATGGGGACGTCGCTCTTCCTGAAAACCTCGCCGATTTGCCGGCGTGGGTTTCTCAAATAAGACAAGACGGACACCGGATCCTGTGGTTCAGCATGGGACTCGATTTATCTTCCGCTATCACGCTTTTGGATACGGAAATCCTCACCCTCACCGAAGGCAATCAAACATTCCTGCGGGCGGAGTATGAAGTCACCAAAGGGGAAGTTGTGCAGCAATGGATCGTATACTTCATGGGGGTCGAAGGAACGTTCTCCTCGTATTCCATCCGGGTCAATGAATTATATGAAATGGTTCTTTCCACGACGGATTTGATGGTTCAATCCTACCGATTGAAGGGGCAAGCCGTCCAATAACCCAACAGATCGCAAGAGGCCGGTTCCGTTTGAACCGACCTTCTTTTTTGTCTTGCTATTTATCCTCTTTAGAGTGATATATATTACTAACAATCGGAGGTAATCAGTATGTACAAAATTGGGGATAAAATAAGAATCATCAATATGAAGGGTGAAGACCATTACAACGGTCGTGAAGGAATCATCGAATACATAGATGGGCTTGATCAGCTACATGGAACTTGGGGTGGATTAGCAATCATTCCAGAAGAAGATTTGATTGAAGTCATAAACTCTGAGGTAGTTGAAAGAGTCAACTGAGTGAGGTGTTGAAATGTCCAAAATTAAAGATGTGAATATTGAGATAGAGCGACTTCGGTCGCTTTTTTCATGCTTTTATAGACGGTTTTGAACCGGTATTTTTCAAGTGTTGTAGCGAGCCAAAACTGAAATAAAACCTTGAAAATTATATATAAATATTATATAATATTATATATAAGTTGAAAGTGTCTATTTGGGGTGAAATCATGAAGAAAATTAAAATTGCAACTCCCTTCATTACGCTTGGACAATTCTTAAAATTCGCCGATTTAATTCAAAGCGGCGGCGAGGCTAAATTTTTCCTAACCGAGCACGATGTCCACGTGAATCAAGAACTTGAAGTTCGCCGGGGAAGAAAGTTATATCCGGGGGATTTTGTCACCGTCATTGGACACGATGATTACATGATTATTCGCTAATTCATATGAGAATTAAGCAAATTATCTTAAATGATTATCGCAACTATAACAAACAAAATATCACCTTAGGTTCTGGTCTTAATTTTATCATAGGAGCCAATGGGGAAGGTAAAACGAATTTCTTAGAATCCATTTATGTTTTGGGTCTCTCAAAATCCTATCGAAGCGACGACGCTGATCTCATTCGTTTTCAAACAGACTACACAAAAATCAAAGCCGCAATCGATATGAAAGACCGTGAAATGGAAATGCAAATTGTGGTTTCTGAGCTCGGTAAAAAAGTATTGCTTAACGGGCAAGAAGTAAAACGTGTGAGCGATTATATAGGGCATTTAAATATTGTTCTCTTCGCTCCTGAGGATTTAAATCTGGTCAAGGGGTCGCCAGTGGGACGCCGTTATTTTTTTGATATTATCATGGGTCAAACCAATCGCGAATACTTAAAAGACCTTTCTGATTTCAAATACATTTTGAAACAACGAAATGAACTTTTAAAACAACTACAACTCTCCGGATCTAAAGACGAAACGTTATTAGATATTATCACCGAACAATTGGCGGTTGCGATTGAAAAAATCGTGAATGCCAGAAAAACCTTTGTGGAAATCGTAGGATTAAAAGCAAAACAAAGCTATCAATTTTTGGCCACAAAGAAAGATTCGTTTGAGTTAACTTACTTACCATCGATAAGCGGAAACATTCTACAAGCGCTTAAATCGCGGTATAGAACCGATATTTTAGCGGGAGCAACCAACTACGGACCGCATCGAGATGACTTTGATTTCTTCTTGGATGGAAAATCAGCAAAAGGCCTTGCCTCTCAAGGAGAACAACGAATGATTGTATTGGCCATTGATTTGGCGGTGGTTGATTACATCTTCGATTTGAAAAACGATAAGCCGATATTCTTGCTTGATGATGTTTTAAGTGAATTAGACAAGGAAAAACAAAACCGGCTTTTGAAGTATTTAATCAGTTCTGGAGGACAAGCAATCATTACATCCACCGAACTCACCGATATCGAAAACGACATTATCAGGCAATCAAGGATTTATCGGGTTGTCAAAGGGTACATCAAGGAGGAGACACACAATGGATAACAATCACACGAACAACAAGTACGATGCCAGTAACATTCAGATTCTCGAAGGACTCGAAGCGGTCAAAAAACGTCCTGGCATGTACATTGGTACCACCGGACCACGCGGGTTACATCACTTGGTTTGGGAAATTGTCGATAATTCCGTCGATGAAGCATTGGCTGGATTTGCGGATAGCATCGATGTAGAAATTCTTCCGGGGAATATTATCAGAGTTGAAGATAATGGTCGTGGCATCCCTGTCGATGTTCATCCTAAGTCGCACCGTCCAACCGTTGAGACAGTTTATACCGTTTTACATGCGGGTGGAAAATTTGACCACGATTCTTATAAGGTATCGGGTGGTCTTCATGGTGTAGGAGCTTCGGTTGTTAATGCTCTGAGTCAATACCTTGATGTTGAAATCCATAAAGATGGAAAAATCTATCAAATCGGTTTTGATCATGGATTTGTGAAGAAAGAATTGGTATGCATTGGCGATACGGAAAAAACCGGAACGATCGTCACATTTTTAGCTGACCCATTGGTTTTTACCGAATCACAAGTATACGAATATGAAACGTTACGCAACCGGATTCAACAATTGGCGTTTCTAAATAAGGGCATCAAGTTTTCTATTACGGATTCTCGTGACGTCCATAACGTGGTTCATAAGAATTATCGTTATGATGGCGGTGTGCGTGAATACGTCGAATTTTTAAACTTTGGTAAAGAACTTCTACATCCTATGGTTGCTTACTTTGAAGGGGAACAAGAAGGAATTACCATCGAAATTGCGATGCAATATAATACTGGATACGCCGCTAACATCTATCCCTTTACCAACAATATTACCAATCCTGAAGGCGGAACGCATGAAGAAGGATTTAAGTTAACCCTAACCAGGGTCATCAATAACTATGGAAAAAACTCGGGAATATTTAAAAAAGACGAGTCCTTATTGGGTGAAGATACCCGTGAAGGTTTGGTTGCGATTGTTTCGGTTAAACATCCCGATCCACAGTTCGAAGGACAAACAAAAGCGAAATTAGGGTCTTCTGATGTACGTCGAGTGGTCTCCAACATCATGGGTGAAGGATTAGAACGTTTCTTAATGGAAAACCCGCTTGCGGCACGGACCATCATCGAAAAAGCAATCATGGCACAACGTGCACGCATCGCTGCTAAAAAAGCCAGAGAAGCGACGCGTCGTAAATCACCACTAGACACCTTAGGATTTGCGTCTAAATTAGCCGATTGCCGCACCAAAGATGCGACCAAATCAGAAATTTATATCGTCGAAGGTGATTCAGCCGGCGGTTCTGCAAAACAAGGCCGTGATTCAGAATATCAAGCGATTTTACCATTGAGAGGTAAAGTCTTGAACGTTGAAAAAGCCCGTTTGGATAAAGCGTTAGGCAACAAAGAAATATTATCGATGATTCAAGCGTTTGGAACCGGAATCGGCGATGAATTCACCATCGGTTCTGCTAGATACCATAAGATCATCATCATGACCGATGCCGACGTCGATGGTGCCCACATCCGAACGTTGTTACTGACATTCTTCTATCGTTATATGCGTCAATTGATTGAAAGTGGTTATGTCTATATTGCGCAACCGCCGCTTTTCAAAGTTCAACAAGGCAAATCAATTGAGTACGCTTATGAAGAAAAAGAACTTGAAGTTTTGTTGGCAAAATATACTGGCAAACCCGTTATTCAACGTTACAAAGGACTTGGTGAAATGAACCCAGAGCAACTTTGGGATACCACCATGGATCCTAATACCCGCACCCTTTTAAAAGTCAATTTAGAAGATGCGATGGAAGCGGATATGATTTTCTCGATGCTCATGGGAGAAGATGTCTCGACTCGTAAAGAATTCATTCAGAACAACGCCGAATACGCGCGTAATCTGGATATATAAGGAGAACGATCATGGACGATTTAAAAAAACCTATTGTAGCTCCTGTGTTTGCTAGTAAAGTCGTGGACATTAATATCTCTAACGAAATGAAAACCTCATTTTTGAGTTATGCAATGTCCGTTATTGTTGCCCGGGCATTACCGGATGTCAGAGATGGATTGAAACCGGTTCATAGACGGATTTTGTTTGGCATGGATGAACTGGGTGTTTATCCGGATAAATCGTATAAGAAATCGGCGAGAATCGTCGGCGATGTCATGGGTAAATATCATCCCCATGGCGACTCGGCAATTTATGATTCAATGGTTAGAATGGCGCAAGATTTTAGTTACCGTTATCCGCTTGTAAGCGGTCATGGTAACTTTGGTTCCATTGACGGCGACGGGGCCGCAGCGATGCGTTATACGGAAGCCAAAATGGCTAAAATTACGGTGGAAATGTTAAAAGATTTGCGCAAAAACACCGTTGATTTCGTTGATAACTATGATGGATCTGAACGGGAACCAAAAGTATTACCCTCAAAATTCCCCAATATACTCGTCAACGGCGCAACCGGAATTGCGGTTGGCATGGCGACGAATATTCCGCCACACAACTTAAATGAAGTATTAGATGGATACATCGCTTATATTAAGAACCCGGATATTACCGTTGAAGAATTAATGGACTTCATCAAAGGTCCTGACTTTCCAACCGGAGGGACGATTTTAGGTCTTTCTGGTATTCGTGAAGCGTATACCACCGGCAGAGGTACCATTCGTGTTCAAGCAAGAACCGAAACATCGGAAATGGCGAATGGTAAAAAACAGATTATCATTAAAGAAATTCCATATCAAGTGAACAAAACAACGTTAATCGAACGCATCGCCGAACTCGCAAAAGATAAAAAGATTGAAGGCATCACCGATCTTCGTGATGAGTCCAATCGTAATGGAATGCGCGTTGTGATGGAACTTCGTAAAGATGTTAATCCAGAAGTCTTATTAAACAACTTATACAAAAACTCTCAGTTGCAAATTACCTATAGCATCAACATGCTTGCCCTTGTCAATGACAAACCGGAAACATTGCCTTTGAAGGATGTTATTCGTCATTACTTTGATCATCAAGTCGAAGTTCTTGTTCGTAAAACCCAATTTGACCTGGATAAAGCCATGCAAAGAGATCACTTACTCAAAGGCTTTGTTATTGCCCTTGATAACATCGATGCCGTGGTAAAAACCATTCGCGAAACCTATGATAATACTGAAGCGGTATTGATGGAACGATTCCAATTATCAGACGTTCAAGCCAAAGCCATCTTAGCGATGCAATTAAGAAAATTGTCTGGTTTGGAACAAGACAAAATGCACGCTGAACTCGCTGAAATCGAGAAAGCCATCGCTTTTTACAATCAAGTGCTTTCAAGCGATGAATTAAAACATCAAATTTTAATCGACGAAGCCTTAGATATTCGTGAAAAATTCGGAGATGGACGCCGCACGGAAATTGATCCTGCCGGCGATTATGACATCGAAGATGAAGATTTAATTCCGGTTGAGGATGTCATTATAGCTGTCACCACGAACGGATACGTTAAACGGATGAATATTGATGTTTACAAGTCCCAAAATCGTGGCGGACGCGGTAAAACCGGAATGAAGATGAATGAGGATGATGTCATTGATTCTATCATCTCAACATCAACCCACGATTACTTATTATTCTTTACGACGTTAGGTCGCGTCTATAAGATGAAAGGGTATAAGATTCCGAACCTTGGCCGAAATTCTAAAGGACTTCCGATTGTCAATCTGCTCAATTTACTTGAAGGCGAAGAACTTGCTTCCATCATGAGTGTGAAAGATTTCGAAGAAGGATATTTGTTCTTTACAACCCAACAAGGCATCGTAAAACGCACCAAAGTTTCTGACTTCCAAAACATCCGGACAAATGGTATTCGCGCCGTTTCCCTGAGAGATAACGATCAACTCCATAGCGTCCGTTTGACCGATGGAAAACGCGATATTTTAATCGGTGCATCGAACGGTAAAGCCATTCGCTTCAATGAAGAAGACGTTCGATATATGGGAAGAAACGCTGCCGGTGTCAAAGGCATCGATTTGACCGAAGGTGAAATCGTAATCGGGGTTACACCGCTTGAAGATGAACAAAACGAAATCCTTGCGATTACCGAAAAAGGGTATGGCAAACGGACCATCGTGGATGAATATCGTTTGCAAGGCCGTGGCGGTAAGGGTGTTAAAACCATTAATGTCACCGATAAAAACGGAGCTCTTAAAAAGTTGATCAGTGTGACCAGTGAAGAGGATTTGTTGGTTGTCACCGACAAAGGCATGATTATTCGGGTTCCCATCGATCAAATTGCCCAAACCAAACGTTCAACTCAAGGTGTTCGTATCATCAACCTTCTTGAAGGACAAAAAGTTGCGACCATCGCCATCGTTCCTAAATCGGAAGAAGGTCCTGACGATGAATCAATCGAACCAGAAGATACTTTTGAACCAACAACCCCAGTGATTCATGCGGCACCCATCGTGCATACCGAGGAATTCGATAAACAATATAAGAATTTCCTAAAAGACGATGATGAAGATACCAGTGATTCTGAGGATTCCGAATCTGAAGAAGAGGAAGATGTCGATGACTTGCTCAGCGACAGCTATTAAGAGGGGGACGTCATATGTTAGATATTAAATTGATTCGCGAAGAAACCGATAAGGTCTACGAATTACTGTCTCGTCGTAACGGCGACTTCAAATACATTTATGATCTCGTAAAAAAAGATAAAGAACGTCGTGAGGCAATTCAAACTGTTGAACTTCTTAAAGCCAAAAAGAATGAAACCTCGCGTCAAATCGGCGAAGCCAAACGTCAAGGAAAAGACATTGCCGTTATTCAAGCCACCGTTCAATCCATCGGCGATGACATTAAACGGTTGGATGATTTGGTTGTAAAGTTAGACGATGAAATCAAAACCATGTTACTCATCACGCCGAACTTACCAAACGAATCGATTCCCATTGGGAAAGACGACACCTTTAATCGTGAAGTCAAACGTCATCTAGAACCCACAAAATTTGATTTTCCGATCAAAGCGCATTATGACCTTGGTGAAAAACTTGATATTCTCGATTTTAACCGTGCGGCTAAAATCTCGGGAAGCCGGTTTGTCGTTTATAAAGGTCTTGGCGCAAGATTGGAACGTTCGTTGATTATGTTCATGATGGATCTTCATAGCAATCATCATGGATACCGTGAAATCATGCCTCCTTACATCGTGAACGAAGCTTCGATGTTCGCAACCGGTCAGTTTCCTAAATTCAAAGAGGATGCCTTTAAACTCTACGACGAACGTAACCTTTACTTAAACCCCACCGCTGAAGTCCCTACCATCAATTTACACCGTGATGAAGTTTTAGATGTTTCAGCGCTCCCTGTAAAATATGTTTCTTATACCACCGCCTTCCGTCAGGAAGCCGGTTCTGCCGGTAGAGATACCAGAGGTATTTTAAGACAACATCAATTTAACAAAGTTGAGTTGATTAAATTCTCCAAACCCGAAGATTCTTATAATGATCTTGATAGTATGTTACTTGACTCCGAATCGGTCTTAAAGATATTAAATTTACCGTACCGTGTCGTAGAACTTTGCACGGGTGATTTGGGTCAAAGCATGCGTAAAACATTTGACATCGAGGTATGGATTCCTTCTGAAAACAAATATCGTGAAATAGGATCGATTTCCAACGCAGAAGATTACCAGGCAAGACGTGCAAACATTAAGTTTCGACGTTCCGCCGATGCAAAACTAGAATTCGTTCACACATTGAACGGTTCGGGTCTTGCGGTAGGAAGAACGGTCATTGCCATCATGGAAAACTATCAACAACCCGATGGATCCATCCTTGTTCCCGAGGCACTTCGCCCTTACATGGGTGTTGACATCATTCGCTAGTTCACCCCTATTAAAATCAGAAAACCCCGCCAAATGACGGGGTTTTTGCTTTAAAAGGGGTTTTAGAAACTCTCTTTGATTTTTTTAGCTGTTTCAAGATATTGTTCTTTGGAGGTGTTGCCCATGTTATTGATAAAATCAATTTCAACCCCATCATGAACATATCTGGGAATCAAATGCACGTGAAAATGGAACACGGTTTGAAGGGGTTTTTCAGTATTGATCAACACATTCATACCGATGGGATTAAACGCTTTTTTTAACGCATTCGCAATCTTTGGAATGACCTTAAAAATCTTTCCGGCATACTCTTCATCAATGTCATAAAGATTTTTAAAATGTTGTTTGGCCAAAATTAAAGTATGGCCTTTCGTTGCCTGCGAGATGTCTAAAATTGCTAATACATTCTCGTCTTCATAGACTTTGTAACTGGGAATTTCACCGTTTAAAATACGACAGAATACGCAATCCATTATAAACCCTCCTATGAATGATTATATTTGGAAATCATTTCAAACAAATCCGCAAAATCTTTGAGCCAAAAATCCGGTTTTAAAGCCAATATTTCATGTTTTTTATACGACCAGTCGACACCACATGTTAAAATATTCGCATTGATTCCCGCTAGTAAATCCGCAGGGCTATCACCAATCATCACGGCGCCTTGATGAGAGAACTGATCAAGCGCCTTATAGATGGGTTCTGGGTGAGGCTTATGATTGATGACATCATCTAAACCAATCACCACATCGATGTATTGATCAATGCCAAAGTGGTGAATGGAGGGCATAGCGGAGACTTTGAATTTCGTAGTAACGATGCCAATGTGAAACCCGGCTGCTTTAAAACGTTTCAAAGCATCGATGACATGCGGGTAAATTGTAATATAATCAAATTCTTGCGACTTGTATACCGTTCGGTAGGTTTGAATCATCGTCTCGATGAGTGCTAAGTCTTCCGTGTGTTTTCCAAAGGTTTCGGATAATGGTGGACCCATCATTTGAATGAGTTCAATCCGTGAAAAAGACAATTTAGGAAAATGAATTTCGAACGTTTTAACCAAAGTATCCAAGATTAATTCGTTCGAATCAACGAGGGTTCCATCTAAATCAAAGAGTAAGGTATCGATTGTTTGCATAAAATCACCAAAAACATTATAACAGATTTTTTTACGCTTGTGCAGAATATACGAAAAACTTCCTGATTATGTGACAATGCATTTTGCATTATGGTATAATGAACGCGGTGATTTATGTGAAAAAATGCATGTTAATCTACAATCCAAAAAGTGGTAAACAAGATTTTGCGGACAAATCGGATTATGTCGTCGAACGATTAAAGTCTGCAGGCTATGTTGTCACAAAACACGAAACCACCTATCCCAGCAACGCAACCGCATTAGCAAGACAGTCCGCAGAAGAAAAATATGATCTCTTGGTCATCGCGGGCGGCGATGGTACTTTTAATGAATGCGTCAATGGATTGATGCATTACCCGTATCGTCCCAAAATCGGATACATTCCGGCTGGTACTTGTTGCGACATCGGCAATACGCTAGGACTTTCCAAAAATATCCCGTTGGCGGTCGATACAATTTTGACCAACAAACCGGTAAAAATGGATACCGTCAAAGCGAATGACCGGTATTTTTGTTATGTTTCCGGCAACGGAGCCTACATTGACATCAGTTATGTCACTGATTCTAAACTAAAACGGAAAATCGGTTATTTGGCTTATTTAATCAAGGGCCTTGAAGAACTTATGACGATTCCTAATATTAGAATGCGTGTCAAATATGACAAAGGGGAATTCCGCGGCCGTTTTTCGCTCATCTTATTAATCAATTCCAAACGAGTTGCGGGCATCAATATGATATATAAACCATCGCTTGATGATGGGATGATTGATGTTGTATTATATCGCTATTTATTTCCACTCAATAACGTTATTTATTTTCTTTCCTTTTTCTTGCCGTTTTGGTCAACGCCGTTGGTCAAGCGCTTCAAAACGTCTTCTCTTAAAATTACGACCAGTTCGCGTTCAAAATGGAACGTTGATGGTGAATCTGGTGGCATCGGTAATCAAGAAATTCGCGTTGCCAAACAGGCCATTTCGATTATCGTCCCAGATGCCATTCGTATGAAATATTTTAACAATCAAAATCAAAATGTAAAAAAATAAGATTGAGGTATCCATGTATAAAGAAATTATCGTAGTTGAAGGGGTTCATGACCGGCAGAAATTAGAGAGTATTCTCCCAAATATTGATTGTATTATCACGAATGGGAGTGCCATCAGTCAAGAAACCATTGAAACCATCAAAATGGCGCAAAAAACCCGAGGCGTGATTTTATTGCTTGATCCCGATTTTCCCGGAAAACAAATCACTCAAGTCATCATTGAACAAGTTGAAGGGGTAAAAATCGCATTTCTCCCTAAGAAATCTGCAATTTCCAAAAATAAGAAAAAAGTAGGAATTGAACACGCCAGCGCCGAAGCGATTCTTTTGGCACTATCGGGTCTTTATTCCTTGTCTGATACGCCGAAAATAGAGGTTACACGTGAAGATTTGATCAAGTGGCATTTATTAGGCGAACCACAGTCACAATCCAAACGGGCATTCCTTTGCGAAGCGCTTAGAATTCCGCCATGCAATGGAAAAGCATTATTAAAATGGCTCAACCGATTAGAAATAACCAAAAATCAAATTGAAGAAGTGATGATATGAGCCAAAAAGACAATCCGGTTTCGGTAAAAGATTTATTATATCAAAATGAATTTCGCATCAAAAAACATCTAGGACAAAACTTTTTGAATGATCGAAACATCCTTCAAAAAATCGTTAAAGAAGCCGGAATCGATTCTACGACCGGTGTCATCGAGATTGGTCCGGGATTGGGGTCTTTAACAGAATTTATTTTGGCAAATAGTCAAAAACTATTGGCGTATGAAATTGATCCAGAATTAATTCCCATCTTAAAAACACGATTTAAGGATGTTAAAAACTTTGAACTCCTTCAACAAGATATTTTAACCGCAAATATCGATCGTGATATCGAAAAGTATTTGCCGGGGATTGAAAATGTTACGGTAGTGGCGAATTTGCCCTACTACATTACCACACCGATTTTGATGCGATTTTTAGAAACATCAAAACGGGTTAAAAAATTAGTTTTGATGATGCAACATGAAGTAGCCATGCGCATCACCTCAAAACCCGATACCAAGGATTATAATGCCCTTAGTGTTGTCATTAATTACCGGGCATCAACGAGTTATCTTTTTAAAGTTCCAAAAACTGTTTTTGTTCCAGCGCCCAATGTTGATTCGGCGATTGTTATGGTTGAAATAAGAAATCAAATCGAGCATCGCCCGGTAGATGAACCATTATTTTTTGATTTGGTTCATCGTTGTTTTACGCAAAGGCGTAAGACTTTGTTAAATAATCTAAGGGAAGCATATACCCAATTTGACCGAGCCTATTGGGAAAACCTCTTAATCAGTTTAGGGTATTCGCCAACCATACGTGCTGAAGCATTATCCATTGATGATTTTGTTCGGTTAACGAATGTTTTGGCACCGGTACTAAAGTAAGAGCTTGAAAGGAGGCACCATCACCATGAAAAAACTGAGCGGGTTTGCGGCGATTACGCTCGTCGTTATTTTTTGGGGAATCTCCTTTGTCAGCATATCAATCATATTAGAAGTGGTTCATCCGGTTGTTTTAGGTTTTTTACGATATGTTTTGGCGGTTATCTTTGTTTTAATCGTCGCCATCTCGAAAAGAATGGATTTTCGGATCACTAAAGCCGATTTCATCGCCTTCTTCATGGCAGGATTTTTAGGAATATTTATGTATTCATCGTTGGAAAATACGTCGCTACTATATATCTCTTCTTCAGCCGGGGCCATCTTTTCATCTTTGACGCCAATGGCAATGATTATCGGCAACCGATTGGCTTTTAAAGAATCGATGCGTCCTAGACAATTAATTTATGTCGTGATGTCTATGGCAGGCGTTGCATTGGTTGTTGCTAGCGATTTGACGTTGACGTTGTCGTGGCAAGCCGTTTTAGGATACGGACTGATGATTCTCGCCATCGTATTTTGGACGATTTACTCGTTATTAACGAAAAAGATTACGTTAAAATACGATAGTCTCAAAGTCACGACCATTCAATCGATTATGGCCCTATTCATCTTTATGCCCTCGCTGTTAATTGCTCCACTGCCTAATTTTGCGGAGTTCACGCCGAACTATTGGTTCCATCTCTTATTTTTAGGAATTATTTGTTCGGGCGTATGTTATTATTTGTATGTTCATGCGGTGGATACGTTAGGATTAACCATTCCCAATATCTTCATTAACTTTATTCCCCTCATTACGATTATCACCAACGCGATTATGTTACAATCTGCCATCAACATTTACCAAATATTGGGTGGCGTTCTAATTATCATTACGATGAGCCTTTTGACAATCGATAATTATTTGTCACGCTCGAAGGAAAAATCTGTCGCTTGACAAACTTTTCCTTTTCTTTTTAAAAAGCTTTATGGTATTATGTCTATGTAATGGGTTTCATACGAACGGAGAATCTAAAAATGACTAGAAAAATCATGCTTTTCCTTATGACTTTTATCTTTATCGCGGTTATGGTTGCCTGCGATGATTCTTTGACAACCACGACCACCACGTCCGCATCCACCTCATCTGAGACTGATTCGACGACAACGTCGACTTCTAATTCAACCACAACAACCACAACAACGACTACCACCACGACCTCTTCTCAATCACAAACAACTCAAACCACCACAAAACTTACCGATTTAATTCCCGAAGAATGTTCTTCGATTGAAATCGTTGACGGTTGGGTTCCCACATGGTGTGATGAATTCAAATATGTTGGCGGTGTTGATCCGACGAAATGGATTCACGTTGTTGGCGGCGGTGGATTTGGTAACCAAGAACAACAATACTATACCAGCCGTTCTCAAAACGCTTATGTTGATGGCGAATATTTAACCATCACCGCTTTAAAAGAAGCATATGGCGGAAACAATTACACCTCCGCTAAAATTTGGACGCAAGAAAATTCGGCTTGGGACAATGGCACCAGCTGGAAATATGGCAAATTTGAAATGCGGGCAAAATTACCAGCTGGTAGAGGTACTTGGCCGGCTTTTTGGATGATGCCAAAAAGTTCTGTTTATGGCGGATGGCCAAAGAGCGGTGAAATTGACATTATGGAACACGTTGGATATAACCCTAACGTGGTTTTAGGAACCCTTCATTCTGAACGTTTTAATGGCACAAACGGAAGAGGCGGAAGTACTACGTCACTTCTTACCAGTGGTCAATTAACAAGCATTGATGTTTTAAATGAATTTCATACGTATGGAATCGTTTGGACTGAAACAAAAATTGAATGGTTCTTTGACGGCTTATCGATTGGATCGGTATCATTTGATCCAAGAGCTCAAAATTCTTTTGCATATCCAACGTCTGTTGACTGGCCTTTTGATCAAAAATTCTATTTAATTTTAAATCTCGCCATTGGCGGAACCTGGGGCGGAGCCCAAGGAATTGACGATACGATTTTCCCAACTGAGTTTGTGATTGATTACGTAAGAGTCTTCCAACAAGATTACATTAGCGATGACACCGAAGTTCCTTCTCAACCGACCGGACCAGCGATTTTATACAAAGTTAGCAGAACCGCATTCTTAACCTGGAATCCCTCTATTGATGACAATCAAATTAAAAGATACGCAGTTTTTGTCAATGGGGTCTTAAGAAATTACACCAGCGTGAATGGCATTCAATTAACCAGCCTTAAAGCGGCTTTTGATAACATCATTACCGTTATTGCGGAAGATTATGCGGGTAATTTATCGACGCCGATGCAAACCGTCATTTCAATTGAATAAGGAGAGATTATTTTGAAAAAAATCCTTTTATTCTTTGTTTCTGTATCATTGATGATTGTCATCATTGGTTGTGATCAATCTTCAACCACAACTTTGACAGAAACAAGTACTGACTCAACAACCACAACCAACACCACGACCACAACCACCTCGTCAGAATCGACCACTACAACGACGACTTTAGATCCAAACAGTTTGTTATTACACATTCCGGCGGATTGCGAGAATGTCGAAATTATTGATGGCTGGGTTCCTACTTGGTGTGAAGAATTCGATTATACTGGCGGCGTTGATCCAACCAAATGGAGACATCAAACCGGTGGCGGCGGATTTGGTAATGAAGAATTACAATATTACACGAATAGAGCCGAAAACGCCTATGTGGATGGCGAAAAACTAATCATTACCGCCAAAAAAGAAGCCTATGGCGGAGAAGCTTATACTTCTTCTAAAATTTGGACTCAGAATCTCAAAAATTGGAAATATGGAAAGTTTGAAATTCGGGCAAAAGTACCAGCTGGAATTGGTACATGGCCGGCATTCTGGATGATGCCAAAAAGTTCTGTTTATGGCGGTTGGCCAAAGAGTGGCGAAATTGATATTTTAGAACATTCAGCTTTAAATTTGAATCGAGTTTTTGGATCCATCCATACCGAAAAATACAATCATAAACTAGGAACTCAAATTAGTTTTACGAAATTTAATTCGACACTTGTCTCAGAGTTCCATACGTATTCAGTGGTTTGGAACGAATATACTTTCACATGGTATTTAGATGGTGTTCAATACGGTAAAACCACTTTTAATGCCAATGCAAATACGGATGTAGAAACGTATGCCGCATGGCCGTTTGACCAAGAGTTCTATTTAATCATCAATCTAGCGATGGGTGGTTCGATGGGAGGACCGGTTGATTCCAACTTTGTTTCTGATACGTTTGAAGTGGATTATGTGCGTGTTTATAAACAAGATTACGGCATCAATGATTTAGAAAATCCAACTGCCATCACCAACTTACAAGCGGTGAAATTGACGGATGTCAGCACCTATTTGCTTTGGTCTAGAGCCACGGACAATCAAATGGTTCGATATTATAATATCTATGTTAATGGTGTCTATTTTAAATCGGTTTCGTTAAATACGATAAAGCTTAAGAATTTGACTTCAAATACGGAGTATCTGGTTGAAATCGAAGCTGAAGACTACGCGGGTAACCTTTCTGAAAAACGTGCAGTGACCTTTACTACTCAATAGATTCTTATTTCTTATGTTTGAAGATTTCACAGGCTAGATAGATTTTTATGATTAACAAAATAACCCAAAGCATTCATTCGCTTTGGGTTATTTATTTTGAAAGATAATTAGTAGAACAAATGATATATTTTTAATTTGAATCAATGATAATACCCATTCGGCAATAGATGATGAAAAACAAGATTAGTTAAGACAAAAAATTAGAGTTTTGAACATTTGTGGACTATGAAAAATCTGTTTTTGACATCAGCCAATCAATTGCATTAATTACCAAAATGCCATCATACGATTGATTAACATCGTAATCCATACTGATGATGATACGACGATGGAAGTCTTTGATTGCCCTCAATGGTTCCAGTTCTCTTTGTAGTGTCTCGGGAGAATGAATTGACTCTGTTACCTGAATATAGAAGATGTCAGTGCTTTTTCTGGCGATAAAATCGATCTCCTTATCGTCAAATTTTCCGATATTGACATCGTACCCTCTTCTTTTTAGTTCGAGAAAAACCACATTCTCCAAGATGTGACCACGATCCATATTTCGAAATCCTAGCAGGAAGTTGCGTAATCCCAAATCGGTAACATAGTATTTTTCAAGAGACTTCAAGTATTCTTTTCCTTTTATATCATATCGATTCACTTTATAAATGGCGTACCCAGCCAACAAGTATCCTAAATATGCGTCTACGGTCGGCCTCGATACCTTTCTTCCGTTTGATGTCAACGTGTCGCTTATTTTTTTGGACGAGACGATGTTCCCGATGTTGTCGAAAACAAATCTTATCACATCTTCCAAAACAAAAATATCCGACACTTTATTTTTTGCGATGATATCTTTTTTTAATATGGTGTTATAAATCCCTTCAAGATATTGATTGATTTGTTTTTCATCATTTGAGAGCTGGGTGATGTAAGGAAACCCGCCATATCGAAGATAGTTTCTGAATACAGCATTGATATTCATATGATCTTTTGTAGATTCTAGATATTCATCGAAAGATAAGGGCAATATTTCAATCGTGACATATCTCCCCGACAACAGTGTTGCCAGTTCTCCAGATAACATATAGGCATTTGAACCGGTGATATAAAGATCTACGTTGTTCAAGATATACAAACTATCCACCGCTTTTTGAAACTCAAAGGCGTTTTGAACTTCATCGATTATCACATAATTCTTATGATTTGGGTCAAGCCGATTCACGATATGCTCATAAAGACTTTTGTAATGGCACAGATGCTCATTATCAATCGATTCGAGATTAACAATGATAATTCGCTCTTTTGGTATTCCTTGTTTAATTAGGTAGTCTGCAAATATCGTGCACAACAAGGTGGATTTTCCTGCACGTCGAATCCCAGTGATTACTTTGACAACCTGATGATCTTTCCATTGAATCAATTGATTCAGATACGCGCTTCTTGCTATGAAATTTCCCATATCATTTCACCTCAAGATTACAATACCACATAAGAAGACGCAAATCAACACTTTTGTAAATGTATTTTCATATAAGCGTGTTTTTGTGTTCTTATGAAATTGTATATTCAATTAATGCGAACATTCAATGGCTTGTTATGGATGAGTCGTCTTTTACCTACAAATGGTATTGCAGACCACTCATAAAAATCCATGCCAATCAACTTCAACTACCTGTTCTTTGTACTTTTTTTGCACTTCTACTTAATAAGTTATACTAATTATGTATTTATTTATCAAGTTAATGATTCCAACATGTTTACTAATATCACTGGATAATCAGAATAGTGATTATTGATTTCTAAAAAAGCAGCGTATATGACTATAGTTACGAAGTGCACCAATTCAAGAGGTTACTTAGTCCTGTATCAAATGGTAAAAATATGACACCATCTTTTTCAATACAGATTATAGGTACGATATATCCATCTCCGAATATTCTTGGCGCAGAATAAAAATCAATTGTGTCTCCAACAATAATGTGATCATAAAAATCGTTACCAGATAATATCAGTTGATTTGCCTGAATGATTTTGAAAGTGTCATCTCCATCATTTGAAAATGTGCTATCATCAAAATTAATATTAAGGTAAAGAATCCCGTCTTGAAGATTTATTGCTTCAACAACCCCATGAACTTTAATAAAATTGCTCTCTACAGAATAATAATTATACATTTTTTGAGAATTTGATGTACAGGCTATAACGAAAAAAGACAAGAATAATAATACTGAAGACAAGATTATTCTAGACTTATTTATCATACATTATAATATCCTTTCTTCTTCTGTATTTTAAATTAAAAAATCGATAACAAAGTATAATACTCCTATGGTTTTATCCTTGGATGAATGATACCTACTTTCAATTCCCCCAAACATATCAGCAGTAATTTCCCACGGTGCTTCATAATATCTATTATTTTTGGCCCATTGCCCAAACATTTTCCATGAAGGTAATCCGATAGTAATTCCATACTTAATTGGTCCAAGAAATAATTGTTGTATTGCGTGACCAAATTCATGGCGTAATACATCTTGAGGGTTCTTTCTAAAATTGGTTTCATTAGTTAAAAAAATAGCGCCAAATGTTCCAGACCTATCTCCGCCAAACCTAAAAGTAGGGATTCCTTTATAAAAAGAGACTTTTTCTGAATCTAGAACAAGGTTTTCATCTGAATTAAATGGATTCCATCCAATATTATTCATCTCATCTCTTACTTTTTCGTCAAATACCGCAACAATAGCGATACCAATATAGCATAACACACTAACATCGAACTGAAATAATAGTCCTAAAACAGGTGAATTTCCGCTTATGTCTAGATACATTACTGGATTATTCGCACAATAAGTGTACATATTATGATTGAGTGAATTACCTTGTTGACCAGCCAGGCCGTCTGCACTAATGAATCTTCCAATGGAGGGATTATAGTATCGTGATTGTAGGTAGTACCAACCAGTTTCTGTATCAAAATAATAACTTCGATATCGGAAGGGATTGGCGTTTGCGACGCCAAGACCGGAGTCGAATTGGTATATTATTGAACCCCAAGCGTCATATTTGTATTTTACCACAGTAATGCCGTTGATATCAACGAGTTCCACGACATCACCTTGCATATTCATGATGTAGAAGTACTCGTTGCCATTATAGTTCATGCTGATGAGGGTGCCATCAGCGTCATAAGTATAATAGATTGTTGCTGTTCCTTTGGTTTCTGAGAGAATTCTACTGCCATCAAGCACATAACTTACCGCATATCCTCCGCTGCAACCCCCAATGGATTTGTAAGTCCGAATACCTTGGTCATTGTATTTGAATGACATTCCACCACAATAATACGACAGACTATTCAATTGTCTTCCGTCCCAATTGAGGGTCTTTGAGTTGTTCGCCACCATCAAATCGGTCATCGCGGTTGGATTGCCATTGGCATCATAAGAATAAGTAATTTCTTTTGTCTTGATGAAGTTAGTATATTCAGTGATTTTCGTCAGTTGGTCCTTCCAAGTATTGCTATACTCGTAGTAGGTAAGAACAATCGGAGTTGTAATCACGGGATTGCTCAAAGTATAGGCGTGATCGGCGATGCTAGTGATGTTTCCTTGATCGTCGTACGAGTACAGATAGGTTCTAGCGAAGGCTCCACTGTTGATTGTTACGTTTTCACGAATCAATTGATTGAATCCATCGTAGTAATAATCATAATCATCTACCGTTTGACCATACTGATTCTTGAACAAAAGACTAATACTTTGTATATGTAATTATAAATATATCCATTCTATTATGGATAGTAGAACTAATTATACTAAAGAAAAAGATAGATGAGTAGCAAACTCACCTATATTTCAATTACCGCGATACCAACTAATCTTTGTTATAATTTTATACCAATCGATAACATTATAGTATAAGAATAGCCTTCCTATCCACATTGATAAATTCTATTACTTCAAAACTATTATCATACCACACAAATGACTTGAGGGTTATACATAAAATCACTTATCAAAATCTATTTTAGTTTTTGATTTAACATCTATGTCATATGGATATTTTAAAAATTTTGTATCATAATTAATAAATTCAAACAATCTTCTTAATACAATTTGTTTAAGCTTTGGAATATTATTTGTTGAATCGATGACTTTAATTTTCATTATTTTCTTGCCTATACTTTTATTTTTAAAAATTTTATCTCCAAAAAAATAGTACAGAAAAATGATTGATACAAAGGGTATGGGAAAATAATTAATTACTTTTTGCCCGAAAATTGCCATTGAGAAAAATGATAACAATAATAATAATAAAATGATAATGATGTCTATGATAATGCTTAATCTATATTTTTTGACTAATATACGTTTATTCGTGTCCATTTGTCATTTATACCCCTAATCTGAAAGTTTATCATATAAATACCCAAGTATATTAAATTCAATTGTTTTTGAATTGCCAAAAAATCCAGCGCCGTATTTGAAATTAATGGCCAATCCACCATCAATTCTAAACCCATCTTCTCCCCAACCAATTTGTGTAAAAAACCCAGCTACAGAAACACCTAAAATGTTAGTGTGTTCCCCCGCATCATTTAAATAATGCTCATAATAAGGAATGCCGGCATCAATCACTAAGCAGGATTTGATATTTTCTATTGTGTGTCCGTAGATATCATTTACTTTTCCCTGTT
The DNA here is from genome assembly GCA_942493185.1 of uncultured Caryophanales bacterium. GTDB lineage: Bacteria > Bacillota_I > Bacilli_A > Izemoplasmatales > Hujiaoplasmataceae > UBA5603. The sequence continues at coordinate 1,776,104 of OW818673.1, read as the reverse complement.
GATTAATCGCAACATAGATTGATTTGCTCCAAACAGCTTTTCCAAACGCGAATGACCCAGTGGTAATTGATCCGCCTAAATTGGTTACAGTTGTTACTTCAGCAACGGCATCTTGAAGTTGTGGCGAAGTTGAAAAAACTGAAAACAATAATAATGTCACCACAACTATTGTTATCCACAACTCGCCTGTTGGATCTATTCTCATAATTGGATTGTTTTCACAGTATGCGAATGTATTTTGTGATGAAACGCTCTCGGTTTTCCCCAATAGTCCATCAGAACTAATGAATCGTCCAATGGAGGGATTATAGTATCGTGATTGCAGGTAGTACCAACCAGTTTCTGTATCAAAATAATAACTTCGGTAACGGAAGGGGTTGATATTTCCTATCGGTTGATTTGGTGTTTGATAAATGATGTTTCCCCAAGCGTCGTATTTGTATTTTACCACAGTCGTGCCGCTGATATCAACGAGTTCCACGACATCACCTTGCATATTCGTGATGTAGAAGTACTCGTTGCCATTATAGTTCATGCTGACGAGGGTGCCATCAGCATCATAAGTATAATAGATTGTTGCTGTTCCTTTGGTTTCTGAGAGGATTCTACTGCCATCGAGCACATAACTTACCGCGTATCCCCCGCTGCAACCCCCAATGGATTTGTAAGTCCGAATACCCTGGTCATTGTATTTGAATGACATTCCACCACAATAATACGACAGACTATTCAATTGTCTTCCGTCCCAATTGAGGGTCTTTGAGTTGTTCGCAACCATCAGATCGGTCATCGCGGTTGGATTGCCATTGGCATCATAAGAATAAGTGATTTCTTTTGTCTTGATGAAATTGGTGTAATCTTTGGTTTATGACATACTAAACTTAAGTGAATGTGCAGGAATCCCAACACGAATCTATATTTATTTCAATAAAATCAACTATTCATTTTTGACAAATCCTTTTTATTGATAAAAACAATATAGATTATAGTAATAAATGAATATATATATGAGCTAATTGAAAACGGATATGCTTTGAAGATTCCATCAAAAATATATTCCATAGTTTCTTCGTCCAAAATCTTATTTGCCACTATGAAAAAAACAATCATGAATACTCCCGATAAAAGTAAGAGACTTGCAGAAAGTAGTAAACTTTTTTTAAATTTACTTAAAATTATTAACTTGGTCTGACCTCTCATCGCGACATCAAATCGGATAAAGAAATCAAGTGCATAACTTAATGAATAATGAATCGCTGCAAAAATTAGCCCAAAGATAATCATTGGGATTAAAGCGAACGGCATCAAGAATAAAGGTCCAGCTAATCCAAAAAATAATGACACGATTCCCATAATAGCAAGAATAATTAAGGTAGTAAAAAATATTTTTGATAATTGAATTCCAACTCTAGTTAACCCGTCCAACAAACGATTCTTTCCAATATATAAGAAAAGAGCTCCAACAAAAGACGTAATATTTAGTAAGATAATAAGTCCGGTAGCTAGATATGATAACGCAAGCGGTTCTATATCAGGCATGACAAAAAAGACCGCTATCGGTATATCTATTACAATGGTTGAGAGATCATTTAATCCTCCAATAACGGATAATAGGGAACTAAAGCTTGTTATCAATAAATAAATTAAAAATACTCGTTTGTCAAAAAATAATGAATATTTCCTCATTGTCTGATATGGGGTATGGTTTATATCATTTCCTCGAGATATGACAACCTCGTCAATTATCTTATTTTGATTATCCATTTATTTTCTCTTTTCTGGGATATTGTACCATTATGATACCATAACTTACTCACTGATTAAATACCATACTTTTTCACCAATCGTCCCTGAAAACTAGTTCCAAAATCTATACAGAAAATAATATCCCAGACCGCTCAGTCAAGTCAATTTGTATTCAAAATCTAAGTTAAAAGTCCGATTATGCCAATAATCAGCCCAATTATTCCAAGAATTAATCCAATTATTCCAAGTTTCTTTTTATTCATAACCTTCTCCTCTAATTACTCTGTGATTGCCGTTATCAAGGCAATTATACTTACTAAGAGCCCGGCCCCCGACAGTACAACACCAGCAACTGCAATCGGTGCAAATGGTGTGCTACATCCGATTATTGAAACAATAAGTCCTGCGGTAGATATCAATACTTCAACGCTATTCAAAACTAGCTGTCCAGTCCTAGAATTATCAATCCAGTTCCCTACATCAATTGCTGCTTTTGTTACCCAATTGATTGCACTTGTGACAGCACGAACTGTCCACGAGCTTACATCAACCGCTGCTAGAGAACCCCATTTTGCTGCGAGAAACAGTCCATTAAAGTATATTTTATCGACAAAGAAGTCGTCGTCCTATAACTTTTTTTTGGTGATAAGTAAGAAAATAATCGCATGTAAGTAGGTTTAATACTTTAGCTAGTAATGGTTAGTGTTAGTCGTAAATAATCATGAATAGTCAGTTTCATTTATTAATCTAACACCAAAGTAAGTTAAAAATCAATAGGCTTGTTTAATATTTTATAAGTCGTGAATATTTTACATATCATATATACATAAATGTCCATTTTTGATATGATTAACTCAACAAAAGCGAATCTTTAGTATTATGCTCATTTATACGACATATGAAGTTGGAAACAACACAATCACGAAGACTTACAACTATGACAATGATTCATTGAAACGCTTAAACAATATTGCTTTATCACTTGGATCTATAACATTATCAAAAATCATCAATTATGATAACGATAACGTAGATACCAGTATGGGAGATTCGACCACAAGAATCCTTAGTATTGTCTATGCTAAAAACGGAATTCAACAAGCACTTTACCTCTATCATTATGACAATAACAATAATATAACAGAATTAACTGTTAAGAATCAATATGGTCAAACGGTTGATGATTATGATTATTATTACGATGGGTTCAATCAATTGATTCGTGAAAACGTAACAATCAACAGTGGAGCCTTCGCTAGAACCTATCTGTACTCGTACGACGATCAAGGAAACATCACTAGCATCGCCGATCACGCCTATACTTTGAGTGATCCCGTTATTACAACACCGCTAGTACTGACCTATTACGGTTATAGCAATACTTGGAAGGACCAACTGACGAAAATCACTGAATATACTAACTTCATCAAGACAAAAGAAATCACTTATTCTTATGATGCCAATGGCAATCCAACTGCGATAACCGATTTGATGGTGGCGAACAACTCAAAGACCCTCAATTGGGACGGAAGACAATTGAATAGTCTGTCGTATTATTGTGGAGGAATGTCTTTTAAATACAATGACCAGGGAATTCGGACTTACAAATCCATTGGGGGTTGCAGCGGAGGATATGCGGTAAGTTATGTGCTTGATGGCAGTAGAATTCTCTCAGAAACCAAAGGAACAGCAACAATCTATTATACTTATGACGCTGATGGCACCCTCGTCAGCATGAACTATAATGGCAACGAGTACTTCTACATCACGAATATGCAAGGTGATGTCGTGGAACTCGTTGATATCAGCGGCACGACTGTGGTAAAATACAAATATGACGCTTGGGGTTCAATAATATACCAATTCGACTCGGGTCTTGGCGTCGCAAACGCCAATCCCTTCCGTTACCGAAGTTATTATTATGATATCGAAACTGGTTGGTACTACCTGCAATCACGATACTATAATCCCTCCATTGGAAGATTCATTAGTGCAGATGGCCTGGCTGGTCAACAAGGTAATTCACTCAATCATAACATGTATGCTTACTGCTTAAATAATCCCGTTGTAAATTATGACTCTAATGGAGAAAAAACAACGAGAATTGCTCTGCTAAATACAGATGAGCAGATGAATGTTTCTCCAGGGTTGCCAGATTGGTTTTATGTGTATGGCTTTTATGTAGAAATGAAGATTGATTATTCGATTGAAATTTCCGGTTCTCCTCAGGATAAATTGGGTATGGGTATAGGGGTGGGAGTGATGTCGTTTGGTGCTAGATATAGTTGGATATTCGATGAAAATAATTCGTCATTAGTAATCAATCCTGAAGTATGTATTCAATTTAATATCATACATTTTTCCGCTGAAGCAGCTTTCAATTTATATGAAGGAATAGGTTTTAAATTTGAGGCAGAATTGTTTTCGATTGAAGGCGGAGTAAAAATTACAGATAATTTGACCGTTAAAGGAAAACTAAGATTGGGTTTCGGGGCAGCTTTTAAAGTGGGAAACTCCCAATTTACAATTGGATTAGGTTGGTGGGAGCTTAATGTAGAGTATGATTTACCATAATGCAAATTCGTTTCAAAAAGTAGAGGTGTATTTATGAATATTTTTAGGAAAGACAGGTACTTGTATTTACTAATACTATTACCTGGAATTGGAGGAATTTTATCATTCAATATAATGTATTATTTAAAAATGTCTAAAAACAAACAATCAACCAGGATTATTTTTAAATACTTTTTGTTTTGTGTTGCAATTACGGTAGTCATTTGGTTTTTGTTTCTCTATTTATTTAGTGTTTTAATCGATATATCTTATTTTAAATATTTTTCAATAGTCACCTATTTATTTATTGGTATATTAATCAATCTTTTATTCATTGATTTTTATAAAAAGTTCATCTATATCGAATGATATACAGTATTGATGACACACAAATATTCATTGAGGTGTTTTCGCATGAAAAACATTAAAAATAAAATAATTGTTGTGTACTTAATTTTACCAATTCTGGGTGCGTTTTTTGGTTATTTCGTTTTATATATATTTGGTGAAAATCGGAGTAAAGAATTGCTTTTTTTGGTGATTAAATACGTTATTATATCTTCATTATTGGTTTTATTATCAATGTTCTTTTTCTCTTGGCAATTTTCAATATTAGGTATTGATTCAAATGGTGTTATATTTTTTGTTACATGGGGATTACTCACCTGGATAATTCTTGATTTAGTTTTTTTGTATTTTATTAAAGAATCTCGCATTATTCAGTAATAGTATTAAATCCGATTTCGATATATGGATTGGTATTGCAATCCAACCGCGATGACCGATTTGATGGTGGCGAACAACTCAAAGACCCTCAATTGGGACGGAAGACAATTGAATAGTCTGTCGTATTATTGTGGTGGAATGTCATTCAAATACAATGACCAAGGTATTCGGACTTACAAATCCATTGGGGGTTGCAGCGGAGGATATGCGGTAAGTTATGTGCTTGATGGCAGTAGAATTCTCTCAGAAACCAAAGGAACAGCAACAATCTATTATACTTATGACGCTGATGGCACCCTCGTCAGCATGAACTATAATGGCAAAGAGACTCTTCTTATATTATTGAATCAATTCCACTATGTCCTTCCTCTGTTGATATTGAATTTTTCCCTGAAGCCCCTTTCCTAGGCTTTTTTGAGTCCATCCCAAAAGATACCCTAATAATTGTAGGTGTAATACTAGTCGTACTAATTATAATAGCTTTAGCGCCAGCAACAGGAGGAGGAAGCCTTGTATTTTTAGCATGACAAGGTGAATAAATATGAGAAATAATGTTTTAATGATTGATGCAACCAATCACTTCAATCAAGGATGGTACGTATTCAAAGGAATAAGTATTATTGATGTTTTGTCTTTCTTTTATAGCACAAGAACAACGTACGTTTATAGAGACGTCATTTCAGATAAAGAAGGCAGATTATCTCGAAAGCTGAGAGATCTGAAATCAACCTCAAAATACAAAGCGAAAGAAAGCAAGAATTCTGGAACGGATATACTAGTTATTACAGAGAATAGAAAATCAAAAATATTTGATTTTTCACCAGAAGATATATTTAAATTAGCTAGTATAGATCATGAACTGATGGAGGGAATCAGTCTGTACTGTTCAATTCACGACAATGATTGGAACGCTGTATGCTATTTTAATGATTCTAAAATGTTAGATAAATTTATGGAACATCTAAAGATGCATACGGAATTCAAAATCACTAACAATTGGAATGATTTTAGTTGATATGACTGACTTTTTGACAAAATGGGTGATATTCATAGCCTAAACACGAATGCTTATTGTGGAAATAATCCAATTATGAGAGTAGACTCAATCGGATACTCTTGGTGAAGTTTCTGGGAAGGAGTGTTTGTCTTTACTACTTAATCGGTTATTGTCGCAGTTGCTGGTTTTGCAGTTACTGTGTGGGGATTAGGCCGCCTTGTAAAATGTTGGTAGAGATAAGGAGGGCTGAAAATGAAATTGTTTAGGCTGACTATAATTTGTCTATATTCATTATCGTGCTTCTCGTTTCTATTGATGTTCGGTTTTGATAACATCGTGTTCGACTATTTAGCATATTCTTTATTGCTAATATCATCAGTATTTTTTTTAATTTGGCAAATTAAAAAGAGAAGCCATAAATGAATATAATACTATATTGAATTGGTATGGTAAATAATCAAATTTTTACTTAATTGGATGCATAAAATAGTGTTTTTTGTATCGAGTTATATTGTCTACTTTCAACTGATATTTTATTGTTTGAAAAGGCATTAATAGGCACACAATGTTTTGGAGTAAGTTCATCTAAAGCAATCAAGCAAACAAAGTTATGTTCAATAGGCATAAATATTGTTTCGACATATTAAAGTTACTTTCTCTTAATCACAAATCATCACCCTTGCCCTGAATTTTCAGGGCTTTTTTTTGCATAAAATGATATAATGATTTCGAGGTGAACCTGATGCCACAAGTCATTAACCAAGAAACGATTATTAAAACATTAAGACGCATCACTCACGAAATCATCGAGAAAACCGATGATTTGTCGAGTGTCATGCTGATAGGGATAAAAAATAAAGGCGTTCCCATTGCCAAAATCATACAGGAAAACATTCGATTGTACTCAGGAATTCAAGTAGAATTGGTTGAACTCGATATCTCCATGCATCGCGATGATGACAAGAAAAAACCATCAACCCCGATGAGCCTTGATGTCAATTCTAAAATCTGCATCTTAATTGACGATGTACTTTTCACTGGAAGAACCGTTCGCGCAGCGATGGATGCTTTAATCGAATTTGGCAGACCCAATAAAATTGAATTAGTTGTTTTAGTGGATAGAGGACACCGAGAACTCCCGATTCGGGCTGATTATGTCGGAAAAAACATCCCCACCGCAAAAGATGAAACAATTCGGGTTCAAATGACCGGCGAAGACGCCGGCGTTTACATAGAAAAGAAAGGAACACCTTATGGGAAGACTCAGTAAAACCGATCCAGAATTATTCGCAATCATTCAAAAAGAAACTGATCGTCAAAAATCACACATCGAGCTGATTGCCTCCGAGAACTTTGTCTCGTTGGCCGTGTTAGAAGCAGCTGGGAGTGTCTTAACCAACAAGTACGCCGAAGGATATCCGAAAAAACGGTATTATGGCGGATGTGAATTCGTCGATGAAGCGGAAGATTTAGCACGTGAACGCCTAAAACAATTATTTGGCGTGAAGTACGTGAACGTCCAACCGCATTCTGGTTCGCAAGCAAACATGGGGGCTTACCGTGCCATTATTGCGCCTAAAGACAAAGTTATGGGACTCGCGCTTGACCAAGGCGGACATTTGACTCATGGCCATCCGCTCAATTTCTCGGGCGTGGATTATGAATTTTATCCCTATTTCGTTTCGCAAACCACCGAAACGATTGATTATGATGTCTTAGCAGCGAAAGTTTTAGAAATTAAACCAAAATTAATCGTAGCGGGTGCGAGCGCGTACCCACGCACGCTTGATTTTAAAAGGTTCCGTGAAATCGCCGATTCTGTCGGCGCTTTACTCATGGTCGATATGGCCCATATTGCCGGGCTCGTCGCCGCCAAACTCCATCCCAATCCTTGCGATTATGCCGATATCGTCACCTCAACTACTCACAAGACCTTGCGCGGGCCACGCGGTGGAATCATTATGACGAACCGTCAAGATATCGCCGAACAAATCGACAAAAAAATATTTCCTGGCATTCAAGGGGGACCTTTGATGCATGTTATCGCCGCCAAAGCCGTCGCTTTCAAAGAAGCATTGGATCCTTCTTTCACACTTTATCAGCAACAGGTTGTTATAAACGCCAAAGCATTCGCCGATGAATTCGTTAAATTGAATTATCATGTGGTGAGCGGTGGTACGGATAATCACTTATTGTTACTGGAAGTGAAATCAAAAACCGGATTGACAGGGAAAAAGGCGGAAAATCTTTTAGACCGCGTCAATATAACTTGTAATAAAAATACGGTTCCTTATGATACCGAAAAACCATTTATTACCTCTGGTATTCGTTTAGGAACACCTGCAATGACCACAAGAGGCTTTAATGAAGCGGATTTCCGCTTAGTCGCAAGACTCATTGATAAGACATTATCAAATCCAGAAAATGAAACTATTTTAGCGCAAGTCAAAGCAGAGGTTCAAACTTTGACAGATCGTTATCCACTCCCTTATTAATATGAAAAAGCTTTTGGTTTGCGCAGAAGACTCACTTTCGATTATTCGTATCGAACGTCTTTTGAATGCGAAAAACCAAGCGTTTGATTGTGTGAAGTCGCCCATTCGAAAAGACGACTTATTGCGTTACCGGATTTTAATTATTCATTCATCGTGGCGGTTATCCAATCTTTATCAGTTTATCGAACAATTGGTGATTTCTAAAACCATTCCGGTTGTTTATATCACTTCAACGATATCGATTGCACCATTTACGAAATTAATTGGACTTCCCTATTTTACGTTGGTGGATGAGGGTAAAATCGATTCAGAGTTGCCAATTACGATTGATATCACCACTAAATTTATTCAAGAGTTCGAAAAGCTACAATTGGAAGTACAAAGTTCTAAAAACAAACTCGAATTATCAAAGTTGATGGATGAGTGTAAAAAAGCATTAATGGCGAAAGGTTTGAGCGAACCTGAGGCGCATAGCGCCATCTTAAAACTCGCCATGGATGCTCACATTAGCAAATATGATGCCTGTCTTCGCATTTTAAATGAAAATAAATCAAAAACATCTTGATTCTTGAATGCCTCATCGGTATAATGATGTGCATATAAACGGGCAATGGGGCCCAAAAAAAGAAAGGTCATCCTTCATTCCAAGTGCGATGCATGGTAGGAATTACCGATGAGACACGTTGTATGCCAAAGTACACGAAAGAAGAAATTCTAAGAATTGCCAAAGAAGAAAATGTCCGTTACATTCGCTTAATGTTTACCGACATCAACTCAACCATCAAAAGTGTTGAGATTCCGATTAAGCGCTTAGAAACCGCGCTTGACGGAAAAGTAATGTTTGATGGATCTTCCATCGAAGGATTCGTTAGAATCTTGGAAGCGGATATGTATCTACGTCCTGATTTTAATACTTGGTTAATTATGAGTTGGGAAGAAACATCTTACGGTAAAGTCGCTCGTTTAATTTGCGATGTGTATACCCCAGAAGGGAAACCATTTAAAGGCGATCCTCGTGGAAATCTAAAAAGAGTCGCAGCTAGAATGGAACGATTGGGCTTCTCAGCATTAAACATTGGCTTTGAACCGGAATTTTTTCTATTTAAATTAGATGAAAAAGGCGAACCCACATTAGAGTTCACCGATCAAGGTGGTTATTTCGACTTATCGCCGATTGATGGTGCAGGGGACTGCCGAAGAGACATCGTTCTTGAACTGGAACGCATTGGTTTTACCATTGAAGCCAGCCATCACGAAGTCGCAAAAGGTCAAAATGAAATTAATTTCGAGTTTTCCAACATCGTTGAAGCTTGTGACAATGTCCAAACCTTCAAACTTGTTGTTAAAAATATTGCAAGAAGACATGGGCTTCACGCCACATTCATGCCAAAACCGGTTGCTAGAATTAATGGTTCTGGCATGCATACCAATTGTTCTTTGGCGGACATGGATGGAAACAATGCGTTTTATGATCCCAATGATCCAATGGGATTATCGCTTGTTTGTCGTAAATGGTTAACTGGGATTTTAACGCATTCAAGAGGATTCTGCGCCATTACCAATCCAACCGTTAATTCATACAAACGCTTGGTTCCGGGTTATGAAGCACCTTGTTATATTTCGTGGTCTGAGCATAATCGTTCGGTCATGGTACGCATCCCCGCAACGCGCGGACGCACGACCAGAACCGAAATCAGAAGTGTTGACTGTGCCTGCAACCCCTATTTAGGAATGGCGGTCTTATTGGCGAGCGGACTAGATGGTGTTGAAAATAATATCCCCTTAATTGGGCCAGTCAACGAAAATCTGTTTGAAAAGACACCAGAAGAACGGAAAGCTTTAGGCGTCAAGAACCTTCCCGACAATCTTTATGAAGCCATTAAAGCTTTAGGAGAAGATGATGTTGTGAAAGAAGCGCTTGGTCCCCATATTTATAATAAGTTCGTAGAATTAAAGAAACATGAATGGGATGATTTCCGGATGACTGTCACGGAATGGGAAATCAATCGCTATATCAAAATGATGTAAAATAAAATGGTAAACTAGGTCTAAAGACGGAGTTTACCATTTTTTTATTTAGAATTTTTTAAGAGATTTTGAAGATCATCTTGAGTGAAAACATATTTCTTATTACAAAAGTGACAGACAGTCTCAACCGGGATTTTTTCGTTGATAAGATTTGTTAGTTCTTGTTTTCCTAAAGCAACCAATCCAGATGCAAAACGTTCTCGGTGACAATCGCAAGCGTATTTTAAACGCATGGTTTCAACAAGTTGATGATCCCCTTTTGTAATCTCATTTATGATCATTTCGGGGGTATATTTTTTAGCGATGAGTTCGCTTATTGGACGCATTGCATGAATATTGGCTTCGATTTTATCCAACGTTTCACTTTTCGCTCCCGGCATGACTTGTAAGATGAATCCGCCCGCCGCTTTTGCTTGGTTTAATTCGTCCACCAAGACACCCAATCCGACAGCAGAAGGAATTTGTTCACTCATTGTAAAATAATACGTAAGATCTTCCGCAAAGTCTCCGGTTCTTATTTCAGAACTACTAGTGAAAATGTTACGAACATTTAAGTCTTTTGTGACATGGATAAAGCCATCATTTCCCACCGCGTAGGCATCAGCGAGCTTGTTATCGTTGGTTGAGAAGTGGACATGCGGTTGACTAACATATCCTCTCACTTCCCCGTTGGCATTCGTTGTGACAACAATACCCCCAATGGGTCCACCGCCATCAATTCTTAAAGTTAAGTTTTGGTCACCTTTATACATCGCACCCATGATGATGGATCCGGTGAGAACTTTACCAAAAGCAGCGGTTGCGGCCGGCCAAGTGTCATGGATGCATCTTGCTTCTTCAACGAGATCAGTGGTTTTTGCGGCGTAGATTCTAACGGTTCCGTCAAATGCATACGCTTTTACTAAATAATCATTCATAAGGTATCACTCCGCAGAATATTATACCATAATCGATTTCATTTGTTTTGATTTGTGTTTCAAGGGTGTTTATAATATAATGGTTTCTATGAAATGCGGTGAGATTAATGAAATGGAAAATAGGATCAATTGAATTTGCGAACCAAGTCGTTATCGCACCCATGGCCGGGGTGACGAATCCGGCTTTTCGTAAAATTGTTAAAGAGTTTGGTGCAGGACTCATTTACACCGAAATGGTTTCTGATAAAGGGTTGGGTCATAACAATATTAGGACTCGCGAAATGTTAAGGGTTGAGAACGATGAAAAACCCATCAGTTTACAAATCTTTGGCGGTGACATCGAAAGTTTGGTGGCGGCCGCAATGATTATTGATCAAGATACAAACGCCGATATCATCGATATCAACATGGGATGTCCGGTTCCAAAAGTTATTCGCTCCGATGCCGGTGCGAAATTAATGAAGGAACCCCAAAAAGTTTTCGATTTGGTCAAAACGATTGTTTCGAAAGTCAAGAAACCCGTCACTGTCAAAATAAGAAGTGGCTGGGATCATGATCATATTACCGCCGTTGAAGTGGCGATTAATGCGGCCAATGCTGGCGCATCAGCCATTGCGGTACATCCTAGAACTCGCACACAAATGTATGAAGGAAAATCGGATTGGTCTATTATCAAAGCGGTTAAAGAAGCTGTCAAGATTCCAGTCATAGGCAATGGGGATATCTTAACACCAGAAGATGCCAAAAGAATGCTGGAAGAAACCGGTTGTGATGCGGTGATGATTGGTCGTGGGGTTTTAGGAAACCCATGGTTGGTGAAACAAACCATTGATTACTTGGAAACCGGTCACTATGAAAAACAGATTCCTTTGGATGAGAAAAAAGCTTATATTTTCAAACATCTCGACCAATTGATTGTCGACCGAGGCGAGAAAGTTGCCGTATTAGAAATGCGGGGTCATACCGCTTGGTACTTAAAAGGTCTTAAAAACGCATCATATGCGAAAAATCTCATCATGCAAGCAAAAACCGCTGATGAAATGCGACACATTGTCAATGAATACTTTAATCGCCTCAAAGGTGAAGCAAGTCATTACATAGAATAACTCAATCTAAATGAACCCTCTCGCTTTTTAGAAAAGCCAGAGGGTTTTTTATATAAAAAACTTCGCAAATGAATGCGAAGTTTACCTTAAAGAAGAAGTTATCTGAGTTTTGAGTGGTTCAGGAACCGAAGTAATCATTTTTTCCCAACGGGTTGGATGGGTGATTCCGTTCAATTTTAAGTATTGGCGAATAGCTTGGGTTTTATCATCGGTTCGGTTCATTAATTGATATAAAATGTACCAATCCTCTACACTTGTATATGGAATTCGAACATCTTCAATGAAATCTGCGCCTACAACGCATTCAGAATCAAAAAGATACGTGTAAACGGGATCTCTGACAATTTTAAAATCACACATTAAATCGACTTCAATGCCATTAATCACATATTCGTAAAAGTAAGTTGTTTGGAACTGAGGATTAGCCATTTTGGTTTGCTTATAGCCTAAGGATGATAACTCTTCGTCCGCCGCTTCTAGCCCTTCATAGGTCACCAAAATGTCAATATCCCTGGCTGACTTGACAAGGCCATGATGTTTTAAGACCAAGGAACCACCCAAAGCCCAAACGATTCCCCGTTCATTCAAATGACGAGCAATTTGTACCAGTGTTTTCTCCATGTTATTCTCCGGTATGATTCACAATGTATTCGTTGTAAAGTTTTAAATGATGATCACTGAGTTCCACATCCAAATGAATGCCATCGGCCTCATAGGTGGTTTGAATAATGTGGGCGTTTTCCTTTAAAAAGCTGTAGATGTTGCCTTTGTCAAAGGGTAAAACCATTTTCACTTCATGCATTTGGCTAAATAAGGTTTGATCAACCAGTTTCACAAGTTCTTTCATTCCAAAACCGCTGATTGCCGAAACGGTGATGTTTGGTTTCTTTTCAATGGACACAGCAGATGTGACAAGGTCGCTCTTATTATAGACGTAAATAATTGGGACGTCGGTAACCCCTAATTTTTGTAAGACGTCGTCTACCACAGCAATCTGTGATAAGTATTCAGGGTTTGCGGCATCAATGATGTGGAGAATCAAAGAAGCTTCTGTAATTTCTTCTAAAGTCGATTTAAACGCTTCCACCAAATGATGTGGGAGTTTCGAGATGAAACCCACCGTATCAGTAATGAGAAATTGGTGATTGTTTTGAAGCGTAATGCTTCTCGTTGCGGTTTCAAGCGTAGCGAAAAGCATGTCTTTTTCAAAGACATATTTTTCGGTGTTAAGGGTTGAAAATTCCATGAGTTTATTTAACATAGTGGATTTACCGGAGTTCGTATATCCTGTTAAAGCCACAGTCATGACTTGATCTTTTTTACGTTTTTCACGTTGAATGCGGCGAATTGTGACCAATTCTTTTAACTCTTCTTTGACACGGTGAATTTTGTCTCTTAATACCCGGCGATCCAGTTCAAGTTTCGTTTCGCCAGGGCCTTTTGACCCAGTGCCACTCTTTTGTCGAGAAAATGAGGAATATAATCCAACGACACGCGGTAGCATGTATTGACATTGTGCCAATTCAACCTGAAGCATCGCTTCCTTGGTTTTTGCCCGTCTGGCAAAAATATCTAAGATGAGAATGGTGCGGTCAATAACCGACGTTTCTAAGGCTTTTTCTAGATTTCGAATGTGAGAGGGTGACAGTTCATCGTCGAAGATGACCAAGGTCGCATCAAGGGTCTTGATGGCCGCCTTGATTTCATCGACTTTACCGATACCAACGTAATAATTCGGGGTTGGTGCATTTAGTTTTTGTGTAATTGTGCCAACGATTTCGACATCGCACGCCAAGGCTAGGTTCTTAAGCTCGGCAATGGCTTCTTTGAAGTTAATTGATTCATAGGTTTCTAAACCGACGATAATTGCTTTTTCCATAATATCACCCATTACTATTATATAATAGATTACCGATTTTCGAGTTTCTTTTCAAATTAAAAATAGTGTAGATAACCTCACATTTATTATGATATAATAATGGAAGCCAATTTGAACGATAGAGGTCTTTAAATGAAAGCTGCTCTGAATAAATTTAAAGCCTGGTGCCTTCTAAAAAAGGGCCAGTTTACGACTAAAATAACTGAAATATTCGATTCGCCGAAAAAGACGTTTGTCTTTTTGGCGCTCTTTGTGTTCACCATTTTATTCTTTATTGAGATAGCGATTATCTTGATACGAAATAGTTTTTATAACAATTTTTCGGATGATATTTTGCAATACTATACGATTACTGTTGATTTAATTGCACAAATTAAAGCGGGAACAATGTCACTTTTCAACCTTAATAATTACTTTGGTGCATCCTTCTTTTCGGATGTCTATTATTTCCCGTTAGATATCTTTACAGCAATCACGTTTATCCTCAGTTATGTCGTGCCAACTGAATTGGCCTATTCGATGACGGAACTCATAAAAATATGGGCAGGAGTCATGATTTTTGCTTATTACTTGCAGATGTGTGGCATGAAACCTAGAACCATTTTTTGGATGGGAATCATCTATTTTATCAGTGGCGGAACGGTCAGTTTCATGGCGTTTCCGGTTTTCACATCCATGGCATTTTATCTGCCCATGGGATTGGTTGTCATACAATGGTTCTTCCGCGGGAAGAAATGGATTGTTCCATTATATGTTTTGGCATTGGTATTCTATGATTTTTATTTAGGGTATACCGCCATCGCTTTTGTTTCTGTGTTGTATTTGGTTGAAGCGGCGAAACGTCCCCACTTCAATCTCTTCAAATTTCTACTCGATGGGGCAATGTTTTTAGGGCTAATCCTGATCGGTGTAGCGATGTCCGCCGTGATTCTTTATCCTTCAGTCCTGTTTATTTTGGAAGATACCTACCGTCCTGGAAGCTCCTTTGATTCAGGGTGGTTAGACCGATTAATCAGCAGTGGTTTTGGATTTGATAATGCTTGGATTGTTCATTTGTTTGGGAAGGAATTTAAACTGTTTCAGCCCACGATTTACCTGCGTTTAATCGCAAAAATCTTCGTGGAACAAAAGCCCATCGGATTCTATGGTTTTGAGAACCATTATGGATTGGAACATTTCTCGTTGTTTATTTCCGTAATTGGCTTTGTATACATGAACTATATCTTTTTTATGAAAGATAAAATTGCTTGGGTCTATAAAATTGCGATGTTGTTAGGCGTCATTATGATTATTTTTCCACTCTTCTCGTATGTTTTTTCAGGAACCGTCGATGTTCCTTATACGCGATGGATCAATATGTTACCGCTGGTGGAAGTCATGATATTGGCTCATGTTTTTGATCAATATGGATTTGAAAAGGTCAAGATGAAATGGCTCACCATTCCTATTTCATTCTTGCTGTTGGTTGTCTCTTATGTCATCTATTTTTATATCACTAAATTAAAATCAGATGGCCATTATGTCGCACGCGATGTGATGACTGCGGATACGGTTTTGATGGGCGTTGCGGCCATCATTTTAATCTTAATATTAATCTTTGGATGGATAAAACGTCCCCAGTGGATTAAACGGTTATTTTGGGTCGAATTTGTGGTTGCGCTGGTTTATATTTATTCTGGACCATTCTCCATTAAAAACAAAATCGATACATTCCAATCCATGTACACCATGAATGACTTTCTCAATGAGCATCTGGATCAAGACGAATTTTACCGTGTATTCGTGGACTTTGAACGGTTTGATTTAGAACCAATCAACTTCAACCGGATGACCAGTTTTGCGACCAACACCGAAATTTTCCATTCGTGGACCGATGCAGAGACCAACGGCATAAGTCGTTTGCTCTTTAATAACGAAGAATATCAAAGCAAAGAAAAAATCGCAATACAATCCATCTATTTAAACCATTTCTTAGGGTATAAATATGTGTTGGTCAGTTCTGCGCAAGAGTTCAATTTACCAGAAGAGTATTATACAAAAATCGCATATAATAACCTATACACCCTCTATGAGATCGTTGATAGTGAGTCGTTCCAAGTCTATGAATCCTATATGACGGCGGATAACTTTATTTTAATGAGCGAATTTACGAAACAAATGCGGTTGATTTCTACGGCAGTCATCGATTCTGATCGTTATAATACCGATGATTATAATATCTTAGAACAAACTTCTGGAAATCAAGTCTATTATAGTGCCGTAAGAGCATATTCATCCATCAATAATAGTTCGGCTACTGAAGTTTATACCGCCGGAATTAAAGATACGGAAGTTAGACAATTTCTAATGTTTGATGCTGATCAAATCAACATCAATTTTGAAGCCGGCGCGGCTTATATCCGGTCAACCAAAGGGGTTTCGACCTTGTCATCTGCCGATTACGGCGAAGTATTTATGGTATTAGAAAACGGAAATAAAGAATCGTGTGAAATCATGCCGGATGATACATTGACGCACCGCGTCAAATGCCCGTTTGGCATTGAACCTGTCGAACTCTATTTTGAAGTGAATGACCAATATAATACCGTTGGTAAAACCGAAATCCGGTTGGAATATGCAACGGAAGGTGCGGCTTATTTGGTCTATGATTTAAAAGATTTAGAGTCAGGCGGAACCATGGCGTTTAAAATGGGAAACTTAGATTTAGAACGTTCGTTTGTTGAAGATGAAGATAGAAACAGAACCGAGTGTTTTAATAAAGCCTGTTATACCGAATCGATTCCAAAAAGAATCTTTTTGTATAAAACCGGAGGAATGTACGAAACAGAGAATTTATTCGCATTGGATTTTCAATATCTCTTTGATGATTTAACGTATTTCGATGAGTATGCCAAATCTGACTTGTCGGAAAACCAAGTTTTAACCATTGAAAAAGGAATTATCCATCTTTCATATACCCGAATCAGCGATTCAATCTATGATCAAATCGTCATGATTCCTGTTGCTTATTCAGAAGAATGGATTATCACATCTGAAAATCATTACGATACCATTTCGGTGTCAGGTGGGTTTTTAGGAATAGTCATTCCAAATGGGGTAAGTGATATTGATGTTTCCTTGAAATTCGTTCCAAAAGGATTGAATCAAGGGGCGTTGGTAAGCTTAGCGGGATTGGGAATTTATGCCTTAATATTTGTTCCGGTATTCGTGTTTAAAAAATACCGAAAAGCCAAAAAAGTAGTCATTCAAACGGAGGTCATCGACCATGAAGAAATTAACGGTGATAGTACCAGCGTATAACGAGGAAAAAAATGTTAGACCGTTTTACGAAGAGACAATCAAGTATTTGAACAATCCAAATTACAGTTATGAAATTTTATACATCAATGATGGTTCAAAAGATCATACCATCGCCGAAATCAAGGCCTTAACAGCCCTTGATAAACGGGTGAAGTACATTAGTTTGTCCCGTAACTTTGGAAAAGAATCCGCCATGCATGCCGGATTGGAATATTCCAAAAACAGCGATGCGGTGGTCATTATTGACTGTGATTTGCAACAACCGCCCTTCTTAATTCCAGAGATGATTAAGGAATATGAAGATGGTAATAAAATTGTTTATACGAAAGGCAGAAGCAGAAAAGGGGAACCAAAACTTCGGACGCTTTTCGCCAATCTTTATTACCGTTTCTACAACAGTTATTCTGATCAACCCTTAGACAATGGCGCAAAGGATTTTCAATTGCTTGATAAACAAGTGGTTGAAGCGTACTTATCCATCAAAGACAACTATCGTTTTATGAAAGGTATTTTTTCATGGGTTGGCTTTAAACGGAAATGTTTAGAGTATGATTTTATTCCCAGAAAATATGGAAAAAGTACTTGGAGTTTTAAATCATTATTCCGTTATGGGTTTAACGGAATGAATCAATTTTCCAATGTTATGATGGTTTTACCGGTATTGTCGATTTTCGCAGGCGTATTATTAACCGTGATGAACGTCATATTGTTTATCGCTCAAGTTTTTACCTTGCCGCTATTTTTACTCGCACTTGAACTTAATTTAGGGTGGTTTTTAGTTTCCTTTCTTGCATATGGATTGTTCTATCTCATTTATAACCTCCGTAGACAAACGATGAACCGTCCCATCTACTTGGTGGACGAGGTTTCAAATGATAACTAAGGTAAAACAACTTTGGGAATTCATCAAGACAAAGTTTCTAACTAAAAAATTCTTGATATTCGGTCTCATCGGTGTCATCAACACCGGGATACATTTACTGGTATATAATTTAGGGTACAAGGGTTTGGCGCTTGGTCCATTCTTATCAAATACGATGGCATTTATTACCGCTTCCGTTTTCTCGTATTTCGCAAACGCCATTTTAACGTTTAAACCCACCCATAAAAATACCATGCAATTCAGCGCGGTCATGCTTGTTTTTCTAGCCCGCTTATTGACAAGCAATCTTCTTACTTGGGGATTTGACTTTGGCATTCAAAATTGGTTTAACGTCGATTATACGACGAACCCATGGACCATCAACATTGCTCCGTTCTTAGCTTCAGCGCTTTTAATCCCCTTAGCTTATTTTGCACTAGAATACGTTTTTAAAGCCACCGACAAAAAAACTATTGTTTGATTAATTTAAATAGGCTTTTATTTTCTGTTAAAATATCGTAAAATAGAAGTAGTCACCGAATAAGGCGAACCACAGTAAAAACAGAAGATTTTTATGGATTTATTTCGCTAAAAATCGGCGTTTCCAGTTTATTAAGCAATCCAGTTGTTATAGAAGGAAGGGATTTCCATGATGGGTTTTGAACTATTACTGATGACCAGTTACCTATATGCCATCTATTTGCTGACGTTAAGAACCAAAGTCAGTCACAAAGCAATCCGATTTTTCAAGATCATCTTGATTGCATTAGTGGGTGGAACGGTGTATTATTTCTTCTCATCCAATATCCCTATGCCAGCTGAGTTATTAGCGATGATCCCGCTTTTCTATGTGCTCGTCATGATTTACATCAATGAAATCAATGCGTTGTTTAAAAAACTCGGATTGACGAACAAGAAAAAATTAAAAGGGACAAAAACCAATAACGAATTAGCCAATAAGCTCATCTCGACCGTCGAATTCCTTTCTAACCGTAAAATAGGGGCTTTGATTACGATTGAAAGAGATGTTAAATTATCGGGTTATGTGAATAAAGCAATGCTGATTGATGCGCCTGTTTCCAGTGAATTGCTTGCATCAATCTTTATTCCTACAACACCGCTTCATGACGGAGCGGTCATCATTCGGGATAATACCATTGTTTGCGCAAAGGCCTATTACCCCTCAACCGAGAGAACCGATTTACCGCTTCACTTCGGCACCAGACATAGAGCCGCCATTGGCATCAGCGAACAAACAGATGCTTTAACCATCGTCGTATCAGAAGAGACGGGGTATATCAGTTTGACAATAAATCGTCAAATTGACTACAATGTCAGCAAAGAAACGCTCAATTTGTATTTTGAAAAGTATCTCAAATTAAGATAAAGTGCTAACGCACTTTTTTTCTTCCCGGAATAGAAATTTTATGGTAATCATGATATAATTCAAGCAACGAATGATATGAATCGAGGTGCTATGGATGGAGCAGTATGATGTATTAATTGTCGGTAACGACATTGGATCGCTAGTGACCGCTCTTTTTTTAGCGCGGAAGATGCGAAAAGTCGTTGTTTTTCAAGATAATCTCAGTGCAGTAGGCAAGGACATCGAAGAGTTGACAGATGAAGCTGGAAATAAATACACTTTCAAGAACTACGTTAAAGACTCGGTTCCCGGAGTAGAGAAAAACGCGTTACTCTATCGCTATTTTGAGCTTTGTGGATTGGCCAACGACATTAAAGCATTGCCTTGCATCGGCGATACCATTGTCAGACGCGATGGTTCATTATCCAACCGGATTCGAAATTTTGATCAATATAAAATCTATTTGGTTCGCTACTATCCCAAACAAAGAGACCGCATTTACCGATTCTTTAGAGATTTAGCCGGCCATTATGATAATTATGTTTTACAACAAAGCAACATGATTTTGAATAAAGATTATACCATCTCCTCCTTAATGATTGAGTGGGGCGATTATAGTTTAGAAGAACTGTTAAAGAAGTACTTTACCGATACGAACCTAATCGCTGAATTTATGCTAAACTCGTTGGTCAACGGCTTGCCCATGGACCAACTCTCTAGCTATCATTTCTTTATTCGCTTCTTCACCGGTCTTTATGCCGGTGAATCCTACTTATATCATAGTTTAGATGATATTAAGAAATTGTTGATATCCAAACTGCAAGCCATTAATCGCAATATCATTCAAAACCGAAAAATCGTGGCGTTTTATACCGATGATGAAGGTAAAATCATCCGTGCTATCGATGATAAAAACACGGAATACAATGCAAAACATTTCGTGATAGGTGACAACCCCTTCGATTTTTATACCAAATATTTTCCCGATTATCACGATAAACTTGAACAGATTTTGCGGTATTACCCCATTTTGGATACCCACACACGGATTCAAACGCTTTATGTGGGCTTATCCCAAAAAGCTGAATCAATCGGAATTGATTCATTGAATTATTTCTTTGAAACAAAGCCGGAAGAATCGGTTCAATTGATTCGGATGTTTAACTACAAAATGTTTGACAAAGACGCTACCTCGCCTAAAAATGGGGCGCTTTATTTAGAATTCGTTTATCAAGAAGGCCAAACAGTTGATCCTACTGCGATTTTAGCGAGGGTTTACGATGATTTTCCAAGATTGTTAAAGGCGGTTTCAACGTATAAACTTGGGAAACCTCGTCCTTATCTATCGATGCTTTCATTACCGGAAGTACGTAAAAATCGTTCCATTGATGATCAAATTGCGATTGAATCGCTTCAACATTTGAAACTCTTTGATAACTTATATTTAATCGGCGATTGGCTCCGCCCGGAAGCCGGTTTGTTTGGACTCTTTCAAGCAGGAATTATTTACGGCGACACGATTGAAGAACGATTATATTTTGGCGAAGATGATGATGAATACTTTTATTTGAGCAACGACGAAATCATGATGATGATGCGCCACAATTACGGGAAAAACTTATTGGGATCCAAGGAATATCATGTTAATTTTCATATCGGTAAAAGTCATTATTTCATTCGTACCAAAGCCAAAAATATTACCATTCACCGCGGCGAGTATTTTAGTCCGGATTTGACCATTTACACCACCAATGATAAATTATCGAATCTTCTACTAAAAAAGACGAGCTTAGAAGCTGTTTTACAAAGCGGTGGATTTAAATACATTGGCAAAGAAGTAGATTTATATCGAGTATCCGAGGCCTTTAAACTCGATGATTATCAAGAAGAAGATACGTCTTTTCAACCCAAATCTAAAATCTATTTTTTAGGGGTTAAATTTCTATTTGCGCACCTCTTAATTTGGGGTGTGATGGCACTATTGAGTAACTTTTTTAAAGTGATTTGGCTGGCGCCAATTGCGCTGGTATTGTCCGTTATTCTGGTTTATGCAAAATACATGAAATACCGCGAGACTTGTTGGTTTGAGTATTTAATCCTGATTTTATTGGCCGCTTCAAGTGTGGGTGCGGTGGTGTGGCCGGCGTTTAATAATTTAATGTCTGATGATTACTTTTTGGGAGTTATGGCGGTCATCTTCTTAATTTCTTGGATTGTGAATCGGCCGATTGTCCACTATTTTCATCAATATGATTATAAACGCGATTATGCCAATACACTATTATTTAAAGTCATCAACAATGGATTGACGCTGGTATGGTCTTTAATCTTTGCATCAATCTTAGCCTTTACTTATGTGACAGGTGAACGGTATGTAACCGCACTGTATAATCTATTGTTTTTAGGGGTTTTCTTAACCTATTTTTACCCGGTTCTGTATGTGAGAACCAACATCAAGCAGTAAGAACTTCGAGGTGAAGTCAAGTTATGAATGAATACTTAATCTATGCATCATTAGGGGTAAGTGTCCTTCTGATTATCTTCAGTGCGCTTTTATACCGGAGATGGCGTTTATGGAAATGGATCCTTTGGGTTATAACAGTGTCCGCTTTTGCGGTAACCCTGTTTAAACCAGAATGGATTACCTTTTTGCCATTGACGGAGTTTGAATCCTATTTAAGTTATTTCTTGTATGCGGAAGTTGTTCTTTTGGCAATAACGTTTTCTTCGAAGATTAAGATTACACAAAATTTGACCGATTATGATTTTTTTGAAATGGAAAAAGAATTGGATGAGATTAAATCGACGTCAGAGTTATTAAGACTAAGATTTATTCAAACCATCGGCTTAACCCCCGATGCTTTGATCTTTTATAACGATACTCTCGATGGATTCTTCGTAACCGAACAATTTCAAAAAATCGTTGAAACAAAAAAAAGCGAGTTTTCGATGGATGAATATGCGTCTTTGATTCATGTGGATGATCGAAGTCAATATTTGTCAACCATCAAGAAAGCCAGCAAAAAAACCCCTGTATTTGATATGAAGTATCGTTTATCCAGAAATGGAAGTTATATTTGGGTGGAGGAACGCGGCCGGGCGTTTGAATTTGATAAAAAAGTGCAAGTCGTTTCTATCCTTCATGGCATTGATATGAAGTTATTCCCTGAAACCCTCATCCATGAAATTGATTCACTTCCTGCGGAACAACAGTTGGTACAATATTTGACGCTGGCGAGTAAAGAGCCAGAAGCTTTCTACATGGTGATGATTCAGTTGACCAATATTCCCGATATCAATCAACGGTTTGGCCGGGATGTCGGAAACTTGATGATTGCGGAATACGTTAAGAAAATGCGGTTTAATTTTGCAAAAGATTTGAATAGCGTTTTTCGCATTACCGGAATTCAGTTCGCATTAATTATTCGCGAACAACGGAAATATGATATCTTATTAAGAGCCCTTCAAAGCGGTGGCGATTTGGTGAATTTAGCCATCAATATTGGAGGAATCCAACAAGTGGTTTATCCCAATTTAGGGATTGTCAAACACGAACCTTGGTCCACCTATTCATTGAATGAATTCATTGGTTTAGCAACAAAAGCGATGGATGAAGCCATCAGAAACCCAAAGAAAAATTATTCCATTTTTGGTGAATAAAGAATGATTGAGTTAAGTGAGGGGTCTTTATGTACACAGCCTTGATTGTGGCAGCCGGTAGTGGTTCACGTGCCGATTTAGGATATAACAAAGTGTTTTATGAAGTCAAACAAAAACCGATTCTGTTGTACAGTGTCGATTGTTTTATGGCAGACCCCGAATTTTCAGAAATTATCGTGGTTCACGCACCGGGTGAATTACAAAAGATGCAAGACGTGATGGGTCAGCGCTCGGTATTATTCGTTGAAGGCGGAAGTACAAGGCAACAAAGCGTATACAAAGGACTTATGGCAGTGACCAATGCGGTGGTCTTCATCCATGATGGTGCCAGACCGAATTTAAAACCAATTTACCTAGAAAAGCTTAAATCTAAATTGTGCGATGGAACGGCTTTGACGTTAGCAATCAAAGCAAAAGATACGATTAAAATCGTCCAAAACGAACGCATTGTCGGTGATGTTCCTAGGGATCAAGCGTATTTAATACAAACCCCTCAAGTTTTTATGACCGACGCCATCAGAGAGGCCCATCTTGCTTTGGCAAAATCGACCATCACCCTGACCGATGATACCTCTGTTTTCTTAAACTATTTTGGAAAAGAAGTATTAATCGTTGAAGGCGACGATGAAAACATCAAAGTGACGACTAAATTTGATTTAATGAAATTGGAGGATATTTTATGTTAAGAATTGGTTTTTCGAAAGACGTTCACCCGCTTGTGGAAGGAAGACCGTTTATTTTGGGCGGCATTCATATTGAGCATTACAAAGGACCTTTTGGCCATTCGGACGCCGATTGTTTGTTACACGCAATTGCGGAATCATTGTTAGGCGCAATGGCGCTTGGTGATTTGGGAAAGTTTTTTCCTGATAATGATCCTAAATACAAAAATTATGATTCGTCTTTAATTTTACAAGAAGTTTTCAATTACATCGAAAGCAAAGGATACATTGTTAAAAACCTTGATTGCATGGTCTCTTTGGAAAAGCCAAAATTAAGACCCTACGTTGATGAAATGCGCAAACACATTGGCGAGATTCTTAAAACCGATATTTCTCACATCTCGGTTAAAGCAACAACGTATGAAGGCCTAGGCATTGTCGGTGAAGAAAAGGCCATCATTTGTGAGGCCATCGTTTTATTAGAAAATGATGATTTGCTTCTGCTATAATTAAAACGACGGGCGAAGAGCCCGTTTGTCGTCTTAAGTTCTCATAGGTCAAAAAACACTTGCTTTATCTAAAATTATGTTACAATATTAAGTGCTACAGGAGATGATACCCATGCTAGAGACAATCCACGGTGAATTTGAGCTTGTAAAAGATTTTCGGGATGCGTTCATATTAGATGATTTCAATAAACGTTATTTGGATATCTTTGATATTTATCCCTACATCGTCGGCGACTACGCTTCCGGCGTTTTACGACTTAAAGGTTTCACTAAAAACGGAAAAACCAACAATTTTCGTTTGATTCCTGATTATTTGATGGAATCATGCGCAGTCAATTGTCCTTATTTCATATTGAAGAATCCCAACTTCAATCCTAACAAAAAACGGGAACAGTAACGGTTCATTTTGATCGAGGTGTATAATTGTGACTTACGAAGAAATTATAGAAGAAATTAAGACGGTCTTAAGTTTAATACGTCCCTACATCCAAAGAGATGGCGGCGATGTCGAATTCATTAAATTTGAAGATGGCATCGTTTATATTAAAATGACAGGTGCTTGCGTGGGTTGTGGTGGTTTTGAATCAACGTTGCGCGAAATTGTCGAAGATACTTTATTAGAACGGGTCCCCGGTGTCATCGGCGTCGATCACGTATAGAAGAGGCTCATGAATGGAAAAAAGATACAACGAATCATTAAAACAAACTTGCATTAACTTGTTTAAATCGCGTGGAGTCGAATTATCTGACATCACCGAAATCGTCTTTGATTTACAGAAAAAGTATATTCCGGATTTGACCATGGACGTTTGTGCGGACGCTGTTGATCGCGTTATGGCGAAACGGGAAGTCCATTACGCAATTCTCACCGGTGTTGAACTCGATATGCTGGCAGAACAAAACAAATTATCAGAACCTTTACAAACATTAATTTCTAATGATTCTCCCTTATATGGAATCGATGAAATTTTGGTTCTTTCCATATGCAATGTCTATGGTTCCATTGGATTAACCAATTTTGGTTATGTGGATAAAGTGAAACCGGGCATTATCGGAAGATTGGACAAATTGGGAAAAGAATCGTCGGCTTGTCATACTTTTATGGATGACTTGATCGGCGCCATCGCCGCAGCGGCCGCAAGTTCGGTTGCGCATAACTCGGCATTATAAAATAACTTAGTTGAAATCGTTCGCTCATGGCGGACGTTTTTTCTTATATTTCTTTATGAGACGATGAATACCATAACCATTTAAGTCGTTGCGATTACTTTGCAAATGAACAGTTTTAATCTTTTTGGCAATAAGTCGATGAAATCATCGAAATTGTATGTTATACTTTATCCATACAATCTATATGAGGTGTTTGACATGAAACCAGGAGACGTCATCAATGGACGGATAACCGGAATCAAACCATATGGTGCGTTTGTCAAGATCGACGAAACCGTCGACGGATTGATTCATATTTCAGAAATTAGCGATGGGTTCGTCAAGAACATCGAAGAGTTTTTCAAAATCGGCGATGTTGTGAAGTTGGAAGTCCTTGCCATCAATCCCGATGAAAAGGTCAGCCTGAGCTATAAAAAAGCAAACCAGACCAACAAGAAAAAATATGTGAACATCCGTTTGAAAATCGGATTCAAGCCGCTTGCGACAATGTTGCCGCTATGGATCGAAAATTACGGAAAAAGCGACGAATGAATCCGTTGCTTTTCTTTTTTAAAGAAAGCGTTTACCCATTTTCGAGGCTTTATATGTGGTAGAGATTATGTTATAATAATGATTGTTTTTCAGGAGGATGAAACTATGGAAAAATTATTGCATGTTGATATTTCGCACGCATTGCCCTTCGTCGATGCGTCGCATTTAAAAACGATTCAAAAAGAGATCAATGTCGCTCACAGAGCGCTAAAGAACAAAACTGGAAAAGGCAATGAATTCTTGGGTTGGGTCAACTTACCAAACAATTACGATAAAGACGAATTTAAACGCATTATTCTCGCTGCGAGAAAAATCCGTAAACAAAGTAAAATTCTCATCGTTATTGGCATTGGCGGTTCTTACTTAGGCTCCAAAGCAGCGATGGAAATGTTAAATCCATATTTCTCTCGCACAAAGAAACTTGAAGTTATTTTTGCGGGACACCAAATGTCATCAACTTATTTAAGTGAATTGGTTGATTACGTTAAAAACAAAGATTTTTCGGTGAACGTTATCTCTAAATCCGGAACCACCACCGAACCCGCGCTCGCGTTCCGTGTCTTCAAGAATTTACTTGAAAGCAAATACGGAATTGAAGGGGCTAAAGAACGAATTTACGCCACCACCGATCAATCAAAAGGTGCATTAAGAACGTTAGCTGATCAAAATGGATACGAAACCTTTGTCGTTCCCGATGATATTGGCGGAAGATACAGTGTTTTGACAGCAGTAGGTTTATTGCCTATAGCCGCTTCTGGCATCAATATTCGTGAAATGATGAAAGGGGCAAAAGCTGCTAAATCAGCTTACAAATCACCCGACATCGAAAAAAATGATGCTTATTTATATGTTGCGATGAGAAACGTTTTATATCGTAGCAATAAAGCGATTGAAATGTTAGTAAACTACGAACCAGGATTTATGTATTTTGCGGAATGGTGGAAACAACTTTATGGCGAATCTGAGGGAAAAGATCGTCAAGGGCTTTTCGTCGCAAGCGCTAATTTTTCTACCGATTTACATTCTTTAGGACAATACATTCAAGATGGAAGAAGATTGTTTTTTGAAACAGTTTTGAACGTTGAAACACCTAAAAAAGAAGTCTTGATTCAATCAGAAAAATCGGATTTAGATGGATTGAACTATTTGGCTGGCAAGTCAGTCGACTATGTCAATAAGAAGGCCTTCCAAGGCACTTTATTAGCCCATGAAGAGGGTTTGGTTCCAAACATTGTCATCACAGTGCCGAAAGTCGACGCATTCACATTTGGCTATTTAGTCTACTTCTTTGAACTTGCTTGTGGCATCAGCGGTTATGTTTTAGGGGTTAATCCCTTTGATCAACCAGGGGTAGAAGCGTATAAAAAGAACATGTTTGCATTGCTCGGAAAACCTGGTTATGAAAAATTAAAAGCCCAACTCGAAGCTAAACTGAATTAAAAAAATGGATAGCGATATGTTCGCTATCCATTTTGCTTCTTGTATTAGTTATTTTTCTGTTGAGCCAATTTGATGGCTTTGGGGTTATAAGCGATAAACTCTCTTGATTCCACTTTGGTAATTTCAACCGTTGAGACGTTGGGAACAACCTCGCCATCGGTTTGAAAATAGTTTGGTTCAGCCACGGTGATTTTAATGGATTTTCCGCTTAACAGTTTCACATATTTTTTAATTTTGACATGTAATCCAGAATAAATCGTTAGAAACAACGTGCTAATCAGGGCTTTTGAAATACTGTGGGCGACCACGATTTGGAATTCATCGGTTGTGGGATTGGCTTTGGGAGCTATTTTCATTCCACCCCCAAAATAACGTCCATTTTGTACGGCTGCAAAGAAGGCTTTTTCAAAATGATGATTGGTACCATCGACATTGATGTCCATGGCGACTGGTTTGAATTGGGAAATAGCTTTGAAGGTATTGGCAAAGTACGATAGTTTGTTTTTTTTAGAATCGGCATTCACAAAATGACAAACCGCCGCATCGACACCAATGCCACAACCATTGATAAAACGAGCAGGAGCGGTGTTGTTATTCGCCATTCCAATCGAGATGTTGCCTTTTCCAATCCGTTTTAAGGATCTTAAGAAGTCGTTGCCAGATCCGCTTTGAGCAAGATAAATGTTTTGCTTGATTTTGGATAGTTCGACATGATTGATTAAATAGTTAAATGAACCATCACCGCCGCAATAAATAATGTCTGTGATTAATGGGTTACTCTCGAGAAAACTATTTAAGTTATCTATTTTAAAAGTTGAACGTAAGTTAAACGCAATATCATTTTTTTGACAGAATTTGACAATTTTAGAAGTGGTTTTCTTTGATTTTTTGTTGTTCGATAGAGGATTATGAATGATTAAGAACATGTGGTTCACGTATTATGGACTTATAAACGCTCGTAGCATTGGCCATACTCCTTATTTGACAATTATAGCATAAGTCAAGGAAGTGCGATAGTATTAACACACTATTTTTTGTCTTCATTGTATCAATATCATCAGTAATATCATAATTTATATGATATAATTTTTAAGGATATGTAAGTTCTAGGAGTCGTCATGAAAAAGAGTATTTTAATCCATAATTTAGAGGAATTAAATCAATTAGCCTTTACCATCGCCAAGACCTTGAAAAAAGGAAGTATTGTGGGATTGAAAGGCACATTGGGGAGCGGAAAAACCACGTTCACTCAGTTTTTAGCAAAACATTTGGGAATCGTCGATAACGTCAATTCGCCTACTTTTACCATCTTAAAAATCTACAAAGGACCATTACCACTTTATCACATGGATGTTTATCGGTTAGAAGACATCGGCTATGATTACGAGTTGGATGATTTTATCTATGGTGAGGGTGTTGCGGTCATAGAATGGTATCCGTATATTCAAACCATGTTACCAAACGATATTTTAGAAATTACCATTGAAGTATTGAATGAATCCGAACGATTTGTTCATCTTGAGGGGAGAGGGATTTATGAACCTACCATCAAAGCTGTTAGCGATCGATACGGCAACGAATAGCATTTACTTGGCATTGTTGATCGACGGAAAAATCATCGATCAGGTTTATCAAGCGGGGACGAGCAATCACTCCGTGACGATTTTACCGTTGATTGAAAGTTTGTTAGTGAAACAAGGACTCGATTTAAAAGCCATTGAAGGGATTTTGATTGGCATAGGTCCGGGAAGTTATACCGGCGTTAGAATCGGTGTTGCGATTGCGAAGATGGTGGGATATTTGAATCAAATCCCCCTATATTCGTTCTCTTCATTGGCTTTACTGGCAACTTCTTGCCATCATTCTCATATCATCGCATCAATTGATGCCAGAAGAAACAATGCATTTATGGCAGCGTATGAACAACACGACCAAATATTAACCGTAACCAAAGAAGACATCTTAATGAACGTGGATGAATTTGTACATTCCATGCCAAGTCATTATGAAGTGGTTACCGAAGGAATGCCTGACGTCTCAAAATTGATTTTCAGCGGATTATATCAAACCGTTGATGATGTTCACGGATTGGTTCCTAATTACCTGCAGATTACCGAAGCAGAGAGGAACAAAGAGCACATCGTATGAATCCGGTTATTCGGTTTATGGATATTTTAGACATCCCAACCATTGTCCATTATGACCGTTTGATTTTAGGACAATCTTTGGGCGAAGAAACCCTAAAAAACGAGTTATCAGAGAACCCATTTGCCTATTATTTAATCATGGAAAACCCCGAAAATTCGGCATTTCTTGGACACGTTGGTCTATGGATAGATACTCCGTTGGCACAGATATTAAATATCTACATTGTCCCAGAATATCAGAACCAAGGATTGGGTTCTGTTCTCATGGATTACGCACTTGAATTTTTAAAAGTTCATGGTGTGACAACCTTAACACTGGAGGTCAGACCCTCTAATGTTCGGGCAAGACACTACTATCAAAAATATGGATTTGCGAAAGTCGCAATTCGAAAAAACTATTATGAAAACGGCGAAGATGCCGATTTAATGTTAAAAAACCTTTTGTAAAGTGAAGTGAAACTATGATTGTATTAGGTGTTGAAACAAGTTGTGATGAAACGAGTGTTGCGGTTGTAATAGATGGCAAGACCGTTTTGTCCAACATTGTTCTCAGTCAAATTGATATTCATAAAGAATATGGGGGCGTTGTCCCAGAGATTGCTTCTAGAGAACATGTCAAAGGCGTTACTTTGGTGTTTGATCAAGCCATCAAACAAGCGAACATTCGCTATGAGGACATCGATTTAGTGGCTGTTACTGAAGGACCAGGACTCATCGGTTCTTTGCTTATCGGTGTTTCTGCCGCAAAAGTCATTGCTTTAAATTACCATAAACCTTTGGTTGGGGTTCATCATATTGCTGGGCATATCTACGCAAACAACTTAGAGCGCACCATTGAGTTTCCGTGCTTAGCCTTAGTGGTTTCTGGGGGCCATACCGAATTAATTCTGATGAAAGAACATTGCGATTTTACAAAACTGGGTGAAACCCTGGATGATGCCGTAGGGGAAGCTTATGATAAAATTGCTCGCATTCTCGATTTACCCTATCCCGGTGGACCTCAAGTCGATAAATTATCAGTGCTAGGAAACGATGTTTACCATTTTCCAAGACCGATGATGGATACCCCGGATTTCAATTTTAGTTTTTCAGGATTGAAATCGCATGTCATCAATTTTCATCACAACCTTGTACAGCGGAATCAAGAGATTAATAAACCTGATTTTTGTCGTAGCTTCCAAGAAGCAGTTACGGACGTTTTGGTTCATAAGACCTTACAAGCCATTGCCAAATACCAAGTAAAACAAGTCATTGTGGCAGGCGGCGTTGCCGCAAACAAAGGCCTTCGCGCTAAAATGCAAGAACAAGTCACGTCGGTTCCCGTTTATTTTCCGGCGATGAGATATTGTACTGATAATGCGGCTATGATTGCGGCTGCCGGATATTTTAAGTATATTCAACATTATCAAACGGATGATTTGTATTTGAACGCGGACTCTCGTTTGAAATTAGACTAAGGGATTATACGGAGGATTTTATTATGGAAATGTCATCAAACTTTATTAAGACCATTATGGAAGAGGATTTATCCAGCGGGAAAGTAACCCAAATTATGACGCGCTTTCCGCCAGAACCAAATGCTTATTTGCATATTGGTCATGCACGCGCCATTATCACCAACTTTGAATTGGCAAGAATGTTTGGCGGTAAAACCAATCTTCGTTTTGATGATACCAATCCTGTCAAGGAAGATGCCATGTTTGTGGAAGCCATCAAAGGCGACATTGAATGGTTGGGGTATCAACCTAACTTGGTATTGTTTGGATCTGATTACTTTGAAGAATCATATAACCGTGCTGTCCTGTTAATCAAAAAAGGATTGGCGTATGTTTGTGATTTAACTGCAGATGACGTATCCAAATATCGCGGAACATTGACCGAACCCGGAAAAGAATCCCCGTTCCGCAATCGTTCCATCGCTGAAAATCTACAAATGTTTGAAGATATGAAAGATGGAAAATATGAGGATGGTACAAAGACACTTCGTGCCAAAATTGATATGGCCAGCCCTAATATTAATATGCGTGACCCTGTCATCTACCGGATCATCCACATCAACCATCATAACACCGGCAATCGTTGGTGCATTTATCCCATGTATGATTTTGCGCATCCCCTCCAAGATTCAATTGAAGGAATAACGCATTCGCTTTGTTCGTTAGAATACGTTGATCATCGGGTTTTATACGATTGGTTTGTCGAAAAATGCGAAATGCCACATGTGCCACACCAATACGAATTTGGACGATTGAATATAACCAATACGATTATGTCAAAACGGTATTTAAAACAATTGGTTGAAGCCAAATTGGTCAAAGGATATGATGATCCCAGAATGCCAACATTGGTTGGATTGAGACGCCGCGGGTATACTCCCGCCGCGATTAGAACCTTTGTTTTATCAACCGGCTTATCGAGAATTAATTCGACGGTATCCAGTGAAATGCTGGAAAATTGTCTCCGTGATGATTTGAAATTACAAGTCAATCGAGTGAATGCCGTATTAAGACCTTTGAAACTGGTTATTACGAATTACCCAGAAGGTCAAATTGAAGAATTAGAAGTTCCCAACAACAACGAAAATGAGGCGTTGGGCACAAGAATGGTTAAATTTGGCCGGGTTGTTTACATCGAATCGGAAGACTTTTTTGATGGAACCCCAGACAAAGGTTGGAAACGTTTGGCGTTAGGACTTGAAGTAAGATTAATGCATGCCTACTTTGTTAAATGTGTTGATGTTATTCGCAATTCTGATGGAACCATCCAAGAAATCCATTGTACATATGATCCGGAAACAAAATCTGGTTCAGGATTTAATCTAAGAAAACCCAATGGCAACATTCATTACGTCGAAGCTACAACAGCGGTTCCCTCTGAATTCAACCTCTTTCAACCATTGATGGTGGATAGTGATGCGGACCGTAAATTAGAGGATCGTTTAAATCCCCATTCATGGGAAACGATCAATGGCTACGTTGAAGCGTCTTTGAAAGACACATTACCAGAAGACAAATTTCAATTTGTAAGAACAGGTTATTTCTCAGCTGATTATGACACCTCGAAAGGTCATTTGGTTTTTAACCGCATTGTTGAGTTAAAAACCAGTTATAAATAATCATGAAGCGCAAAATACTGAACGTCATCGGTTTTGGGTTAATGAGTTTTGCGAGTTTATTAGGGCTTGTATCGAACATTGTGACCCTAATCAATCACGTATCAGTCGTGAATTCAGTTTGGGAAGTATGGCAATTAGGAATTTTTGCATTGGCATTCGCGATTACGTTTGGACTCTCTTTTTTCCTCTTAATCGTGTGGATTTTGCGTATTATTCATGACCATAAAATCAACAAAGAATAAATGATTAAAGGCGGTAAAATACCGCCTTTTTTTTGTGATTATCACTCGGATAAACTATGTTTATATGGTATAATATAAGTAGGTGATTTTATGGCTTCCATCCTGTTTGATAAAATGAATCCACAGCAAACCGAAGCGGTCCGCATAGTTCAGGGTCCGGTTATGGCGGTTGCGGGAGCGGGTTCAGGAAAGACTCGAGTTTTAACAAATCGAGTAGCGTACCTTATCGATGAAATCGGAATTCCGCCTTCGCGAATTCTCGCCATCACATTTACAAATCGCGCCGCGGAAGAAATGAAGTCGCGCGTTTTCAAGTTAATCAGTATTCCATTGAAAGGAATTTGGATTTCGACGTTTCATGCGATGGGTGCGAAAATTTTAAGAAACGACATCCATCATTTGGGATATGAAAACAACTTTCAAATTATTGATGATGACGACGTCGTCATTATAACGAAGAACATCTTAAAAGAACTAAATTATGATCCAAAACAATACATTCCAAAGGCGTTGGCCAATCTCATCGAAGATGCGAAAGCCGATCCCATTGTTATCGAAGTTCAATCACCGCCCTTTAAAAAAGTGCTGAGTGAGGTTTTTGAAGAATATCAAGCCTATTTGAAGAAAAACAATCTAGTGGATTTTCAAGATTTACTGGTTTTGGTATTGCGTTTGTTTCGTGAATTTCCTGAAGTCTTGAAGAAATATCAAACATGGTTTGAATACATTTTAGTCGACGAATTTCAAGATACGAATGATTTACAGTACGACATCGTTTACTTGCTTGCGAAAGGACATCATAATGTCTTTATCGTCGGTGATGAGGATCAAAGTATCTATGCATTCCGCGGCGCAAACATTCAAAACATTCGAAAATTCATGAAGGATTTTCCGGAATACCAGAAAATCATTCTCAATCAAAATTATCGTTCTAAAAAAACGATCTTAGATGCGGCGAATGCGGTCATTCGACATAACCGCAATCGGATACCCAAAGATTTATTCAGTGAATTGGGTTTAGGCGACAAGATTGTCCATTATAAAGCGGAAAATGATGAAGAAGAAGCCTATTATGTCTATAATCGGATTAAACAGTTGGCGAAGAGCGGCACCGATTATAGGGACATGGCCATCTTATATCGAAACAACTCCATGAGCCGTAAGTTTGAGGATGTTTTATTAAAATATAACATTCCCTATAAAGTCATTGGCAATATTTCATTCTACAAACGGAAAGAAATCAAAGATATTATAGCTTATCTGCATTTGTTGGTAAATCTTGGCGATGATTATGCGTTCTCACGGGTTTATAACGAGCCTAGAAGAGGTATAGGGGCAACTTCGTTTGAAAAAATGGAGGCATATGCCAAGAACAATCAACTCCGTTTGATGGATGTGATTGAACCGTCTTTAGAATCAATGATTGGCAGAGCGGCAACGACGAAACTCATCGAATTTAAAGCGATGATTGAAAAACTTCGCAATGAAATTGAAACCGTTAATTTAATGGTGACCTATGATAATTTACTGGCAAACAGTGGCTATCTCGATGCGTTAAAGAAAGAAGCTGCCAGCGGGGATAAAATGCTGGAAGCCGAACGTCGTATGGAAAACATCAATGAGTTTAAAACGGTTATATTGGAAAAAATTAAAGAATTTGATAGTGCAACAAACTATGAAATTCTGGTTGGAATTCTCAATGACTTGGCGTTAAGAGCCGAAGCGGAAGAACAACTTCAAAATGATGAATTTGTCAGTTTGATGACCATGCATTCGGCGAAGGGGTTGGAATTCAAAGTTGTTTTCTTAACATGCTTTGAACAAACATTATTCCCATCAAATCAAAGTTTGATGGAACGATCTGATGTTGAAGAAGAACGACGGTTGTTTTATGTGGCACTAACCCGTGCGAAAGAATGGGTTTATATAACGAATGCCAAAGGCCGTTATATGTACGGCCATTATCAAGAAAATCCCGACAGTGAATTCCTAGGTGAAATTGACGAAGAATTGCTTGATCACCAAGGGTTCTCTAAAAACAAAAGGGTTTCACCCGGATATAGTACCAAAGAACCAAGATACACCCCAGAACCCGTCATTCAACCCGCATATAAACCCACTACCAATCAATATGCCATTGGCGATAAAGTCAGCCATGTGACGTTTGGTGAGGGAATTATCGTTATGATTGATCGCGATAAGGCCACCATTGCTTTTAAAAACCCCATCGGAATCAAAGTTTTAATGAAGGATCATCCAAGCATTCATAAAATCTAGGTGAAAAATTATGGGCGTATTTGAACGAATTGAAGAATTAAAGAAATTGTTAAATCAATATAGTTATGAGTATTATGTTTTGGATCAACCGTCGGTCAGCGATGCTGAGTTTGATCGTTTGTTAAACGAGTTGATTGCGCTTGAAAAAGCGAATCCCATGTATGCTACAGCGGATTCGCCCACAAAACGGGTGGGCGGAATTGCCATAGACAAATTCCAAAAAGTAACGCATGCATCCCCGATGCTATCGCTTGCGAACGTCTATAACGAAGACGAGCTCAAGGAATTTGATATGCGAGTTGCGAAAGAAGTAAAACAATATTCTTACGTCGCCGAACTCAAAATCGACGGCTTATCGATTGCCCTTCATTATGAAAACGGCAGTTTAAAACTCGCGGCGACTAGAGGCGATGGCACTCTGGGTGAGGATGTAACGGAAAACGTAAAAACAATCAAGACGATTCCGCTTTCTATTCCCTACCAAGGCAAATTGGAAGTGCGCGGCGAAGTATACATGAGCAAAAAAGCCTTTGAAATGGCCAATCTTGAGAAGCAATCTTTAGGCGAAGAAGGCTTTAAAAATCCTAGAAATGCGGCCTCCGGAACGTTAAGACAACTCGATTCAAAGGTTGTTGGAAAAAGGAAACTCGATTGTTTTTCCTACTACTTAATGAACCGTGAAATGACTAAAACGCATTATGAAGCGTTAAATAAATTAAAAAGTCTTGGATTTAAAGTGAATCCCGAAACAAAGTCTTGCCAAAACATTCAAGAAGTCATCGACTATATTCGCAATGTTGCGGTGATTCGACACGATTTACCTTATGACATTGATGGCGTAGTCATCAAAGTCAATGAGTTAGAGTTATATCCCAAGATTGGCTATACGGCCAAGTCACCGAAATGGGCAACGGCGTATAAATTTCCAGCGGAAGAAGTCGTTACCCGCTTAAAAGCTATCACCTTCCAAATCGGTCGTACAGGCGTTATTACACCGGTTGCGGAGTTAGAACCCGTTTTAATATCAGGTTCAATTGTCAGCCGTGCAACCCTTCATAATGAGGATTATTGTATTGATAAAGACATCCATATTGGCGATAATGTCTTGGTTCGAAAAGCCGGAGAAATCATTCCCGAAGTCGTTCGATGCTTGATTGAAGATCGAAACGGGACGGAAATACCCTTTAAGATGATGACCCATTGTCCCAAATGTGGTTCTGACTTGGTTCGTAAAACCGGTGAGGCCGACTATTATTGCTTGAATCCGGATTGTGATGCAAAAAAAATCGAAGGATTAATCCATTTCGCATCAAGAGACGCCTATAACATCGATGGATTGGGCGAAAAAGTGATTACCGACCTTTACAATGATGGTTACCTTTCAACCATCGATGATATTTTCACTTTAAAAGATCACACCCTCGAACTCATGAACAAAGAAGGATTTGGTCAAAAAAGTGTTGAGAATTTGCTTCAGGCGATTGAGACCAGCAAGTCCAATAACCTCGATAAGTTAATCTTTGGTTTGGGGATACGTCACGTAGGTCAAAAAATAGCCAAAACGATTGCCAAACAACATCCTTCGATGGATCAATTACGGCATTCGACCCTCGAATCGCTGAACGATATCGATGCCATCGGCGATGCCATCGCTTCATCAGTGGTGGAGTACTTTGAGGAACCAAAAAATCAACGACTCATTGATGCATTAAGCAATTTGGGCATCAATATGGAATATCGATCATCGGCTAAAAATACACAAACGGCTTTCACTGGAAAAACCGTTGTTTTGACTGGAACTTTAGAAAAATTATCAAGAAACGAAGCAGCTAAATTAATCGAAGATATGGGTGGAAAAGTTTCTTCCTCTGTCTCTAAAAACACCGATTTTATCATTGCGGGAAGTGAAGCCGGATCAAAACTAACCAAAGGAAAAGAACTGGGTATTACCATCTTAGATGAGGATGCATTTACGAAATTACTAAACGAAGAGTCGTAATCATACGATTCTTTGTTTTCATAGAAGGGCAAGGCTATATGTTATAATATAGCAAGGTGATTCACATGAATGAAACGATTATTATTAAAGGTGCTCGCGAAAATAATCTCAAGAACATTGATTTGGTACTCCCTAAGAATCAATTAATAGTGATGACCGGTCTTTCTGGTTCAGGAAAGACCAGTTTGGCATTTGATACCATCTATGAAGAAGGCAGAAGACGATACGTCGAATCTTTGTCGGCGTATGCCAGACAGTTTTTGGGGAATATGGAAAAACCGGACGTCGATTCCATTGAGGGATTAAGTCCAGCCATCTCCATCGATCAAAAAACAACGTCCAATAATCCCCGTTCAACGGTGGGTACCGTCACGGAGATTTATGACTATATTCGCTTATTGTATGCCCGCATCGGCATTCCGTATTGTCCCATTCATGGAATCGAAATCACATCGCAAACCATTCAAGAAATGACCAACCGGATTATGGATTCAGATGGCGCAAAAGTCGTCATTATGGCGCCGGTGGTTCGGGGAAAAAAAGGAACCCATGAAAAGGTCTTTTTTGATTTACGAAAAGATGGATACACACGGGTTCGCATTAACAAAGAAGACCATGATCTCGATGAAGAAATCGAACTTGAAAAAACCAAACGTTATGACATTGAAGTTGTCATTGACCGAGTTGTGATTAAAGAGGGCGTACGTTCCCGTGTTTACGACTCCATCGAAACCGCCACCAAACTCGGGCAAGGATTAATGGTTGCTTTGGTTGATGGGAAAGAACATCTTTTTAGCGAACATTTTGCTTGTCCTGAATGCGGCTTTCAAGTGGGAGATTTAGAACCCAGATTATTTTCGTTCAACAGTCCATTTGGGGCGTGTCCGGAATGTTCCGGATTGGGTTTTAAACGCAAAATTGACGTGAATTTGTTAATTCCTAATCCCAAACTATCCATCATGCAAGGTGTCTTAGATAAATACGCCAACACAGAATCGATTTACTTGCAACAAGTCATTCAAGCCTGCAATGCTTATGGAATTGATATTCATAAACCCTTTCATCATTTGAGCCAGGCAGAACAAGATCTGATTTTATATGGGTCTTCAAAAGTTATTGATTTCAAATTTATCACGAAATCAAGCGAAAATGAACATGTTCAGAAGCGGAAATTTGAAGGCGTTATTCATAACTTGGAACGACGCTATTTAGAGACGACATCCAAAATGATTCGAGATTGGCTGGAGTCCATGATGAATGATATTCCTTGTGAGGTGTGTCACGGTAAACGGCTGAGCGAGGCGGCGCTTTCGGTTAAAATCAAAGGGGTAAACATCTATGATTTTACCGCTCAAAGTGTCTTACATTTGGCAGATTTTATTGAACATATGCAGTTGACCGAAAGAGAATATGAAATTGCCAGACCGATCATTCGCGAGATTAATACCCGTTTAAGATTCTTAATCAATGTAGGATTAGATTACTTATCTTTATCACGGGCAGCGGGTAGTTTATCGGGTGGCGAATCGCAAAGAATCCGTTTAGCCACACAAATTGGATCACGATTAACCGGGGTTTTATATGTGCTTGATGAACCTTCAATTGGGCTTCATCAAAAAGACAACATGCGATTAATCAAGACCATGAAAGACATGCGGGATTTAGGAAATACCATGATTGTCGTTGAACATGATATGGAAATGATTAGTGAAGCTGATTTCGTGGTCGATATTGGACCAGGAGCCGGCATTCATGGTGGTCAGGTCATCTTTGCTGGAACTCCGGCTGAACTTAAGTTAGATGAGAAATCTATTACCGGTCAATATTTATCCGGACGAATGAGCATCCCTGTCCCTAAAACCAGAAGAGCCCACAACCGGGGATATTTGTCCGTGATTGGGGCCAGACAAAATAATCTAAAAAACATTAATGTCGATTTTCCGATTGGGTGTTTTAACGTCGTCACCGGAGTTTCTGGGTCGGGAAAATCATCCCTTGTCAATGAAGTTTTATTTAAAGGATTGATTAACCGGATTACGCGTCGGAATGAGATTGCGGGGGAATGCGATGATATCACCGGATTCAAAGTTTTTGATAAAATCATCGATATTGATCAATCCGCGATTGGCAGAACGCCTAGAAGTAATCCAGCGACCTATACGGGCGTGTTTGATGAAATTCGTGACTTGTTTTCGCAAACCAATGAAGCGAAAATCAGAGGATATGACAAAGGACGTTTTTCATTCAATGTGAAAGGCGGACGCTGTGAACACTGTCAAGGCGACGGCGTCATTAAAATTGAAATGCATTTTATGCCCGATATTTACGTTGAATGCGAAGAGTGCCATGGCACAAGATACAACCAAGAAACTCTAGAAGTTAAATACAAAGGCAAAACGATTGCGGATGTATTAAATATGACCATTGAAGAAGGCGCCAACTTCTTCAAAAATGTTCCAAAAATTCAACCCAGATTACAAACGATTGCGGATGTAGGATTAGGATACATTAAACTTGGACAGTCTTCAACGACGTTATCGGGCGGAGAAGCGCAACGCGTTAAACTGGCGAGCGAACTCTATAAACGCATCACCGATAAATCGATTTACATTTTAGATGAACCCACCACCGGATTACACTCACATGACATCGTCAATCTATTGGATGTTTTACAAAACATCGTTGATAAAGGGGCGAC
Organism: uncultured Caryophanales bacterium; assembly: GCA_942493185.1. Taxonomy (GTDB): domain Bacteria; phylum Bacillota_I; class Bacilli_A; order Izemoplasmatales; family Hujiaoplasmataceae; genus UBA5603. Next base: position 1,735,679 of record OW818673.1, on the reverse strand, counting down.
GGTTGTGGTGATTGAACACAACCTTGACGTCATCAAAGTCGCCGACCATGTTATTGATTTAGGACCTGAAGGCGGAGACCGTGGGGGGATGGTTGTGGGAATTGGAACTCCAGAAGCCATCAGCGCTAATGAAGCCAGTTACACCGGACAATATCTCAAGCATGTTTTGTAATGATTTATCACACGTTTTATGATATCATAAGCATATCTTGGTTTGCCAAGATGGTAGAGGAACTATGGATAAGAACGATAAGGACATTCGTAAAGAGATTGAAGAGTTAGAAAAACTCATCGAGGATGTCAAAAAGCAAAACGCCGAAGAGAAAAAACAATTGAAGAGCGAACAGAAGAAATCGCAGCAAGGTGTGATTAGAATCAACCTTGCGCTTGAGTATTCTACCAACCTGGCAATCAACGTTATTGTCGGATTTTTAGTCAATTTTATTTTATTCTTTGTCATTATCAAAGGATTGAAAATGGCGATAGCGGTCAATGATTTAATCTACGTTGTTTTCGCTTTGGTTTTTACACTGTTTGAAACATTGATGAAACAATATATGTTAAAAAAACACATTAAGTTAGTCCTGTATTCGAGCGGATTGATTTTCTTTTTGTTTAACTTAATTTTTTTATACGCGGCGGATTTTACACTGCCTAATTTTGAATTTTCGGATCCGTTTTATCCTTTGGTTTTCGTCGCGATTTTCCAATTTTCAAGAATGATATTTAAACAACTTTATTTGGTATCGATTAAGATATTGGCTAAAAAATTTAGAAAGAGTACTGTAAAGTAGGTGGCGTGATGAACAGACCCATTCGCATTCAAGAAGTGATTGAGGGATTAAAACTCGAAGTATTGGCAGGTTCGGCCGGTGTAAACCGAGAAGTCAAAAATCCAAGTCTTTCCAAACCGGGATTGGAACTTGCGGGTATGTTTGAATTTTATGAACATGACCGTATCCAAATCATAGGATCTAAGGAAGGTACTTTTTTCCATTGGCTGAATGAAGCCGACCAAACAATCCGGGTCAGAATGCTCTTTGAGAAACTGCCGCCCGCTTTTGTGTTTTCGAAAAACGTAACGGTTCCGGACGTGTTTTTGAAGTTCGGTGAAGAATTTGGGATTCCGGTATTGAAGAGTTCTTATAATACCTCTTCCTTATTCAGTGAGTTGTTTACCTTATTACAAGCAAGATTGGCAGAACGAACCTCAATTCACGGGGTTTTAATGGACATCAATGGCGTGGGCGTCATCATTATTGGCTCTTCCGGTATTGGAAAGAGCGAAGTTGCCCTGGAATTGATTCGCAGAGGTTATATGTTAGTGGCCGATGATCTTATTGAAGTGTATCAACGAGAAAAAGGGGTCTTAATCGGTGAAGCCCCGGATTTACTGAAGAAACATCTTGAGATTCGCGGTATTGGCATTGTCAACGTCGTCTATTTGTTTGGCGCGAGGGCTTATCGCGAAAACAAACGCATCTCGATGATTGTAAATCTAGAAACATGGGATGAAAACAAAGTATTTGACCGATTGGGATTGACCGAAGAAAAACGGACCATCTTCGACACCGAAGTCACGTATGTTTCGCTTCCGATTACCGAAGCGAGAAACACCGCAACGTTGGTCGAAGCGGCAGCGTATGATTTTAAATCAAAACAGCTAGGGTATCATTCCGCAAAAGATTTTAGCAAGCAACTAGATGCTTCTATCCATAAAAATGCCTCAAAAAATGGTGAGAATAATGAATAAAATTGCGAAATTAGGGCTACTCTTATTAACGATAATACTCAGTTTTGGATTATTGAGTTGTACGGAAGAACCCATTGTTGGTGATGCATTTACCGTTACATTTTATGATAAGTTCGCTGATGTACCGGTCTTAAAAACCATTTCTTGTACCGTAGGGACCCCTTGTGATATTGAACCGCCTACCGAACCTTCCAATAAAGACAACGCCTACTTTACTCGATGGAGTGTTTGGGAAAGTGAGTATGATACCCTCAACTCCGACACAACGATTATCCCGATTTATACGTATGATAATGTTTTAGTCTCGATTGGATCGAGAGACATCGTCTTTTATTCATTCTTTATCATGCTTGGCATTATGGCGGCTTTATTCTTAGGATTACGAGAAGCCAAACGAACCGGCATTGATACCGATGCATTAATGGATGGCTTTTTATGGATTGTTCCGGTTGCGATTTTAGGCGCTCGCTTATGGTATGTGGCGTTTGAACTTGACCAGTTTTTAGTTCAAGGCGATTTTTTTGCTTCAATCTTAAAGATTCTTGGATTTCAAAGAGGAGAATTAAATTTCGCTGATTTTGGTTTATCGGGTCTTGCGATTCACGGGGCCTTTTTCGTAGCCATTATATGTGCTTATTTCTTCACTAAAAAACGGAAAATCGATTTGTTAAAGTTATTAGATATCGTTGCGGTTGGGTTTATCTTGGCGCAAGCCTTTGGACGTTGGGGAAACTTCTTTAATCAAGAAGCCCATGGCGGGTTAATTCCTGGTGCCACATTAGAAGCCCAATACAACTATTTAAGATATACCTTAGGAATTCCTGAATTCGTTGCGAATAATATGTATTTAGCCGCTGGGACCAATGGATTTGATGTGACCCCGGTGACTGGGTATTATCATCCTACATTTTATTATGAATCTATGATTAATTTGATTGGCTTTGTCGTGATGTTGGTTCTTAGACGGATAAAAACCATTCGCTTTGGCGAATTGATGAGTTTGTATTTGATATGGTATGGCGCAAACCGGATATTCATCGAATCGATGCGAACCGATCCGCTCACCTATGAACTCTTTGGATTAACCTTAAAAACAGCGACGACCACCTCTGTTTTGATGATTCTAGGGGGAATTGGATTATCCTTACTGATTCGATTAAAACTTAAAGGGGCCGCTTATTCCACCGTCAAAGGCTGCATTGATTTTTCTAAAAAGGGACCTACAGAATAAAATGGTCACGTGTGATCTTTTAATTGTCGGATGCGGGCCGGCCGGAATGATGGCGGCGATTTACGCAAAACGCGCAAACAAAGAAATTATGATATTAGATAAAGGCAATCCGGGTGGACGGGTTTTATCAACGTACAAAGTGGATAATTACCTAGGCTTTAGCCGGGTGAGTGCCGAAGAACTGGTAAGTAAAATGATCAGTCATCTCCGTGATTTAGAAATTACCGATACGTATGGGGATGTTTTAGACATCGTTCCATTCGAAGGTGGTTTTACAGTCTCGACCGATGTGGGGTCTTATCAAGCGAGGGCCATCATCATCGCTTCTGGAACCGAACCTAGACCGATTGGGTTACCAGAAGAAAGAAGTTACCTCAGTCGAGGGTTATCTTACTGTGCTGTTTGTGATGGTATCTTTTTTGAAGGGAAAGACGTAGTGGTGGTGGGTGGGGGCGATTCAGCTCTTGAAGAAAGTTTATACCTAGCTGAAATTGCGAAAAGTGTGACCATCCTTCATGATTTACCAGAATTGACCGCATCGGGTGGATTAATCAAACGCGTGATGAAAAATGGTAAAATCAATATTTTATCTTCTACCGCCGCAATTGCGCTACATGGGGATAAGTTACTGGATGGAATCAGTGTCAAAAATTTATTAACTGGTGATATTTCTAAAATCGCAACCGAAGGGGTTTTTGTGTACGTGGGAAATTTACCGAGAACGACCTTTTTGAAACACGTCAATGTTCTCGACAAAGGCGGTTTCGTTGCGGTGAATGCCGAGATGCAAACAAAAGTACCGGGATTATTTGCGTGTGGTGATGTCACCAAGAAAGATTACCGATTAATCGCTACTGCCATTTCTGATGGGGCTATTGCGGCGTTATCTGCGGTCAAATATCTCGATAAATAAGGGTTTGAAAGGGGCGATTTCGTGTCCTATACGAGTGAAGTTAAGGCCGAATTGGCCAATATCAAAAACTTACAATGTTGTCAAAAGGCGGAGCTATCGGCCCTTTTGCACATTGGTGGTTCGGTTGAACTGAGAAGCACGGGATTGGCTTTGGTTTTTCAAACAACAAACAATGCCGTGATTCGTAAATTCATGAAATTGGTGAAAGAGCGATACCATATTGAATTGTCGTTGATTAGTAAGAAACAATTGAATCTCCAAAAAAATGATTTATTCATCGTCTCCATTGAAGATTCGGTCGAAAAAATCATGCAAGAGTTATCCCTTATTAATAAGCAAGCCATGTTCTTTCGTGATGTGAATCCTGACTTAATCAAAAAAGAATGTTGTAAAAGAGCGTATTTACGAGGGGCATTCTTAGCGGGGGGATCGATTAATAGTCCTGATACCGCCACCTACCATTTGGAAATTCAAACCTCCAGTGAACGTCAGGCTGAAGTTTTAAAAGAAATTGGCGAAGAATTTCTCTTAAATGCCAAAGTAGCGAAAAACAAAAGAGGATTTATTATGTATATGAAAGAAGCAGAAAAGATTTCTGACTTCTTAAGAGTAACCGGGGCGACCAATCAATTATTTGCGTTTGAAGATTCGCGCATTAAACGCGACTTTAAAAACTCGATAAACCGAGTCATTAATTGCGATATCGCCAATGAACGAAAAGCCCTCGATGCAGCAAAGCATCAATTAGATCATATTGAAATCATCGAAAAAAAATTCGCGAACGAATTGCCAATCACCTTGCAAGAAGTCATTATGCTTCGCAAGAAATACCCTGATTCCACACTCAACGAGCTTTCTTACGCCGCATTAGAACATTATGGTCATTTGATTTCAAAGTCAGCTTTAAATCACCGTTTCCGTGCCATCAAGGATTTGGCGAATTCTTTGTTAATCCAGGAGGAATCACATGATTAAAGGGATTGGGACTGACATTGTCGATGTCGACCGAATGACTTTCGATCTGATGAAACGGGTTCTGAGTCTGCCAGAACAAGAAAAGTATCATGCGTTTAATGCCGAATCAAGGAAAGCGGAATTTTTGGCGGGACGCTTTGCGATAAAAGAGGCTATTTCAAAAGCGTTGGGTTCCATTGATTTTCCGCTTTCGTTGAATGAATTGATTGTCTTGAATGATGAAAACGGTCGACCGTATTTAATTTGTGAAAAACTAAAAAATCAACGATTTCATCTGTCCATTTCGCACGAAAGACACTATGCAGTTGGCTTTTGCGTGATTGAAGAAGCGGATTTGTGATGTTTTATCGAGTTGTGAAATATTTGCTTGCAAAAACGCGTAAAATTGAGTAAAATTATTAACACTGGGGTGATATTATGGCAACTTATACCAAAGGATTTAAAAAACAAACAACCGAACATACATTGCTAAAGACAATCGTCGCAATTATCGTCGCCGTCCTTGTCATTGTGGGAGTTGTATGGGTTTATGACTTAGCAACTGATTCTGGTTCATACGAGGATTTCACGATTATCGACGCTTATGATAAGGTGTTAACGCAAAAAGATGCAAACCAAGTTCAATTGCAAAATTACTTAGTTTATTTTTACTCTGATTCTTGCGCGAACTGCGTTGAGATTAAACGCGAAGCATTAAAATTGGCCGATCAAATCAACGGCGAATCAACCGTGATTTTCTTTGTCAATACGTCGACGGTCAAAGAGACGACCGCCGGAGACAAAGAATTATTGCTCGATGAAATTAACGAAGCTTCGTTAAAAACACCGATGGTTATTTCCATCGTTGATGGCGAGTTTTACCGTTCATACATAGGGACCGATAATGTTCTCAACCTCCTAACAGACGTTGAAGCCGGAACCTACTCACCGTTTAACTAATCAAGCCTTTGAAGTCAAAACCCGCAAGGGTTTTTTCTTTTTCCAATATGAAAAGGAAGCATTTTGTGGTATAAATAGAGTGAACATGGATGGAGGACGTTACTATGGAGTATGTGAATCATGCGTTAATGGTCAGTGTGGCCACTAGTTTAAACATTAAAGTGAGTCAAGTCGAAACGGTGTTAGGATTGCTTGAAGAGGGAAATACGGTCCCTTTTATTGCTCGATATCGTAAAGAAGTGACGGGTTCTCTTGATGAAGAACAAATTTTCGCCATTGAAAAGGAATTTGAATATGGCAAAAGTCTTCAAAAGCGGAAAGATGATATCTTACGCTTAATTGATGAAAAAGGGTTATTAACAGAAGAACTTAAAAACAAGATCAATGAAGCGATGAAACTGGTTGATCTTGAAGACTTATATCGTCCGTTCAAAGAAAAGAAGAAAACCAAAGCCACCGACGCCATCGCCAAAGGGTTAGAACCCCTTGCCAAAGCGATGTTGTTACTACCGGCGTCGGTTGATCTTGAAACGATGGCACAACCTTATCTGAATGATCAGGTTCTTACAACCTTAGAGGCATTCACTGGCGCAAAATACATTATCGCCGAATTTGTGTCCGATAATGCCAATTACCGCAAATGGATTCGTGATTTTACAATGAAAATGGGTAAAATCGTTACGAAAAAGAAAAAAGATGCCGTAGATGAATATTCTACTTATCAAAACTATTATGAGTATGAAGAACCGCTTAAGGCAATTAAACTGCACCGGATATTAGCCATCAATCGTGCTGAAAACGAAAAAGTCATCTCAGTCTCAATTGATGTTTCCACCGATGACATTCACCAATTCTTATTCCGACAAGTCATTGGCAATAAAGTTTCACCGGTTGTCCCTATGATTGAAGAAGCGATCAAAGATGGATATAAACGGTTAATTGCCGGGGCAATTGAACGTGAAATCCGCAGTGATTACACCGAAAAAGCCGAAGACCAAGCCATTCATATTTTCTCAGAAAATTTGCGTAGTCTTTTGTTACAACCGCCGATGAAAGGCAAAATGGTTTTAGGGGTTGACCCTGCGTTTAGAACCGGATGTAAATATGCCGTTATCGACCGTTTTGGTAAGTTTATCGACAAGGGTGTTATTTATCCTCATGAAGCTTATATTGGCGAAAAGGTTAATCCAAAACGAATTCTTGAAGCCAAAGAAAAAATCATTAACACGATAGAAAATCATCAAATTGAAATTATCGCCATTGGTAATGGAACCGCTTCGAGAGAAACAGAAGCCTTTATCGTGGATGTCATCAAGTCGTTGAAACGTCAAGTGTTTTACGTTATTGTCAGCGAAGCGGGCGCTTCAGTGTATTCAGCTTCTGATTTGGCAAGAGAAGAATTTCCTGATTTTCAAGTTGAAGAACGTTCTGCCGTTTCCATTGCCAGACGGATGCAAGACCCTTTGTCAGAGTTGGTTAAAATTGATCCAAAAGCCATTGGTGTTGGTCAATATCAACATGATGTGAGTCAAAGTAAACTCGCAGATCAATTGGATTTTGTGGTGTCAACCGCTGTAAACCAAATTGGCGTGAATGTCAACACTGCCTCTTCATCGCTCCTTCGTTATGTATCAGGTTTGTCAGCGAGTGTTGCGACCAATATTGTGAAACATCGGGAAGATAAGGGCCCCTTTAAGAGCCGTGAAGCCATCCGCAAAGTTGCGAAACTGGGACCTAAGATTTTTGAACAAGCCATCGGCTTCTTAAGAATCCCTGATTCTGAAAATCCACTAGATAAGACGCCCATTCATCCTGAAAGTTATGATTTGGCATTGTCGGTTTTAAAACAGATCTCCGTTGATGTGCATGACATTGGATCTGAAATCTGTAAAGCAAAAATTGCTTTTGCGGATAAAGCGGCATTGGCTAAAAAATTAGATATCAATCCCATTACGCTCAATGATTTGCTGGACTCTTTTGTGTCTCCGCAACGAGATCTTCGGGATAATTATCCGCAACCCTTATTAAAAAGTGAATTGTTAAAATTAGAAGACATGACTCCGGGTATGGAACTTCAAGGTACAGTACGCAATGTGGTTGATTTTGGCGCATTTGTGGATTGTGGCATTAAAGAAGCCGGATTAGTGCATATTTCAAAAATGAGTAAGAAATACATTAAGCATCCTTTAGAAGTTGTTTCGGTTGGTGATATCGTCAAGGTTTGGGTCATTGCCGTCGATATCGACCGCAAAAGACTCCAATTAACCATGCTTCCCCCAGGTACAGAAAACCACTAACTTAATTCTTTATCGTTTTTCTGGAGGTGTGAATAATGCGTTTCGACTTTATTTATGCGGTTTTGTTGTTTGTTATTGCTTCTTTTTTATTGGTCGGCGCCATCTATTTATTTTCAAGAAGGGAACGATTATCCGGTTTAATTCTAACCGGAATTTTCGTGCTTGCGAATGCTATTTTCGCAGCGTTCTACGCCGGCTTCATTCTCAACGACTATGAGAATTTAAAATTGTTAATGAACCATGTTCAACATTTGGCGGTTCCGTATTTGACAGTCCTCTGGTTTTTTATTTCCTTGAAACTCTTAGACCGCGAAAAACGATTGAAATGGTATTTTGTGCTGTTATTATTACTTATTCCGTTTGTGACAATGATTTCTAATTTTTTATATGTTAAAGACGGTGAATGGTACCAAACACTGTATTATTCGACGCATTGGATCTATAATCCACAGATGCTTCCCTTACAAGGCTTCAATATTATTATCTATGCAAAAGGTCCCCTTTATTATGTTCACATGGCCTATAACTTTGTGATATTGGGATTATCGACACTTAATTTTTATCTGTCGTTTAAACGAAGCGTTTTCTTAGCAAAAACGCGATCGCTGATTCTTTTAATGGTGACATTTATTGGGTTTTTATTAATTGGACTATCTGTTTCCAGCGGTGAATCAAGCCCGATTGATACCACACCCATCCTTACCAGTTTCTTTGCGTTTGTGTTGTTCTTTGCATTATTCCATTATGAATTGTTTGATTTGGTTCCAAAAGCGTATCAATTAATCTTTCAACAAGCCCATAACCCCATTTTCATATTGGATGAACGGTTTACGGTTGTCAATATGAATGAAAAAGCCTTTGATTTCTTCAACTATAAAGAAATCGTTCCTCCCAATCTGACATTGGCCGATTTGTGTAAATCAGGGGACGCTTTATATGACGAACTCAAATCGAATACACAAAAAGAGATAAGCTATTATGATAATGGAACAGAGTACACTTTTTCAGTCGAACTCTTGACGTTGCACAATAAATACATGGGAAAAATCAACAATGGGTATTGTGCTGTCTTTGTGGACATCACGCATCAAAAAGATGAACTGCGTAAAGTTGAAAGGCTGGCCTCCTTTGATTCCTTGACCGACATTTATAACCGTCGACATTTCTATCAAATGGCAACTGCGGCTTTTGATTTAGCAAAGATTGAAGGACACTCGCTTTACATGACAATGTTCGATTTGGATGACTTTAAAATTGTAAATGATATTTATGGACACCAAGCAGGCGATTATGTATTGTCGGAAATGGCATTATTATTCAAAAAATATTTGGGAGCCAATGATATATTTGCTCGTTACGGCGGCGAAGAGTTTATTATCATGAGGACCAATGTCACGTTAGCGAAAACCAAAGAACTGATTCGACAGTTATGCGAGTCGTTGTCAAAACACCCCTTTGTGTTTGGTGAAAGAAAAATAAAGATCACCGCAAGTTTTGGGGTGAGCGGATCGATAAAACAAATTGATAAATCCTTTGAAACCTATATTAAAGAAGCTGATGACATGCTATATTGTGCCAAAGGCAACGGGAAGAACCAAGTTTTTTTCACCAGTAACCTAAGGTAAAGGCTTGGTGGCATATTGTTTTTCTAAAAAGTGTTATATAATAGAGATACATCAAGCTATTGATAGCTTTGATTCATAGGAGGCAAGGAAAATATGAATAAACCAAAATTTGGTTATGGTTGGCTGGTTAAATGGATTTTAGCTGCCATTTTACTTGCGGCAGGCATACTAATGAAGATTTACGAGGTCGATGTCGTTTATGCGACCACCGGAATTGCGATTGTGATGTTCTCGCTTTTAAGGGTTGTGCCTTTGATGAAAACCCTGAAAAAAGAAGTATTAAGAACCATTAATTTAATTGAAATTATCTTTGACACAATTATGGGAGGCGTCATGATTTATGTTGTCGCTACCCAAAAATCAAGTGATCCTTTCTGGATTGGATTATACGGATATTTGTTAGCGGTATTCTTCTATGCTCGTGGTTTGATTTATATGATTTCTCTTTATTTCTTTGCCGAAAAAACCGAACCACTTAAGTTCTGGTTCCATATCATTTGCATTACGTTAGGTCCGGTTATCTTTACGTTAACATTACTAGATCGAAATATTATATCGACCTTAGGTTGGATTGTGCTCTTTATATCTGTGGGTGGTGGCATCTATCTCGGATATGATGGATATGGTGGATATCGTAAGTATCGTGAAAGTTCTAAGTCACTAAATGAATCCAAACGGGTACAACCCACACCAAATATTGATAAAGAATTACCCAAGGAAATACAAGAAGAACCAGAAAAAAAACAACCTTACGCCAGTTAATAAATATTGACAGTCAGCCCGAAATAATGTAATATTATAGGGCTGACTGTCTTAATGGAGTAATACTCAAGTGGCCGAAGAGGCGCCCCTGCTAAGGGCGTAGGTCGGGCAACCGGCGCGAGAGTTCAAATCTCTCTTACTCCGCCATTTTTTATTAATGAAGGGGCGATGTGAATCGCCTTTTGTAAGACGAGCCATAATAAAGTAAGCAAAATATTCCTTACTTATTATGATTCCACGGAGGAGTACCCAAGTGGCTGAAGGGGCTGGCTTGGAAAGCTAGTAGATCGTTAACCCGGTGCGGGGGTTCGAATCCCCCCTCCTCCGCCATATAAGAAGCATAGGTTTGATACAATCGTATCAGGCCTTTTTTTTATGCAGAAAGGGGATAACTGTCCTATATTCAAAATTATATTGCATAATGCAGGTGAGTTTATAGAAGCAAAAATAATGATTGTTAAATTGTGTAGTTAACAAAATACACGATTGCCTAATCATTTACACGTTTGATTAACAAAATACACGATTACCTACTTCTTCATGGTTTCAAACATGCATAATTCTAGCTATAAAATATAATTGATATTTATAATGGCAGATCTCTGAATAAATCCATTAAACTTATACCTAAATAAGTACTTATCTTTAAGCATGTTTCGAGAGTAATACTATGTTCTCCGCGTTCTAATCTTCCATAATAAGTCTTATCAATTTTGACTCGATAAGCAAAATCCTCTTGTGATAATCCTTGAGATTTTCTAAATTTTCTTAAATTATTACCAAATAGAAGATTGACATCATTCCATTTCATATTCATCACCTATTTCAATTATATCAAAATACGCTATATAAAGCGTTGAAATCATTTAAAAATTGAAATATAATAATTATGGATGGCGAGGATTCGCGTATCTAAATATCGTTCGCATAGTGCGAGGAGGAAAGTATGAAGAATTTAAAATTTAAAATTGAATCATTTAGAAAGATCCCTAATCCTTATGTAAATAAGGAAGAAGGTATGAAAGTTGCTGAGATGTATATCGCAATTGTAGATGTTAAAAATCTACCCGATGATATACCTATGGGAACTAACCCAAGAGAACAAAATCTGAGAACTACTGTTTCCAAGAAGATTAAAGAATCGCTTTTAAGCCCAGACGAACTTGATTTTTATCTACTCAATAGAGGATTGTTGTTGTCTGTTGGCGAGGTAAGCTTTAACAATTACTCGAACGAGTTATCTTTAGAGTTTAGCAATGAAGAGTATCATGGAGATATTGATGGTGGTCATACTTACAAAATAATCAAAGAAAATCGAGATCAAATTGATTTTGACAAGCAATTTGTGAAATTAGAAATACTTACAGGGGTAGAAGAGATTTTTGAAAGGCTAGCAGCTGCAAGAAATACATCAGTTCAAGTTCAGGATAAATCGATTGCTGAATTAGAAAACCGTTTTGAGCTTATCAAGCAAACTATAAAAAATGAATCATATGCAGATAAAGTCTATTTCAAGGAAAATGAAAAAGGCGAAATTGACGTTGCTGATATTTTGGCAATATTGAATCTATTTAATATAGATAGATATGTTGCTAGAGAGAGTTTCCCAATTAATTCCTATAGCTCGAAGAAAAGTTGCATTGATGCATATATTGCTGAGGATAAAAAAGTGGAAGATCTAGAAGACAAATCTAGTAATCCATACTTTAAAATGACTTCAATTATGACAGATATTTTCAAGCTATATGACCTAATTGAAAAAAATATGGGAACCTTTTATAAGGAAGCCAATAAAAATGGTGCTTATGGTCGTGTCAAGGGAGTATCCATACCTAAAAACAAACCATTTACAACAAAATTTTACAAAGAAAAAATGGATTATAATTCCCCTATGGGATTCATTTATCCTATACTTGGTGCATTCAGAGCATTAGTACATGAAGTTAATGGCAGATATCAATGGAAAAAAGACCCTTTTATAGTTTTGAAAAAAGTCGGTCCGATGCTGGTTGATGGTACTGTTGAGATGAGCAGAGACTTAGGTAATAACCCTAATGCAGTTGGGAAAAATCAATCTAACTGGAGAAACTTATATCAAACTGTTGGATACGAGGCTAAATAGATGAAAGTAAACCTTGAAGAAGTTCTATCGATATATAAACAAGATGATTTGAATGACTTTCTAATACGGAATTTTGCTTATGATTTAACAGAGAGAGGTTTAAAAGACAAGGATATCCATCAGAATTGGACCTTTGTTGGTGATAATTTCGCAAATGCGACTAGTATTGATATTCTGAAAAATGGTGAAAAAGGTGTCATTGAAAGAATATCTAACGGAATTGATGCAGTACTTGAAAACGAAAAAAACAAGTACAGTATAAAATCAGCTAAAAATGCAGATGTCATTATAAATAAGGCTTTCCCAAAATTTAGTGCTAACAGAAATAAAATTTTGAATGGTGAAAAAGGTAGCCTGAATTCATATGATGCTGAAGACAAGATTATCTTAGCTATCAATTCGAGCCAAAAATCGAATAAGCCTACATTTGATATTATTGATAAGGGAACGGGAATCCCTGGTGACGATTTTAAAAGTACGATAATGTCATTACAAGGTAACAATAAAATAAGAACTGAGAAATCATACCAAATTGGATCGTTTGGTCAAGGAGGTTCAACATCTCTTTCTTTTGCGGAATCCACTATTATTGTTTCCAAATATGATAACAAGTACTATTTTACAGTAGTGAAAAAAGTCAATCTTGATGGATATAAGAATCATACATATGTATATTTGACTGATAACAAAAAAATCATTGAAATCGAATCAAATCCCGCTATTAAGTTCAACAATTATCTGGATTCTTTTCTTGAATCATCCTCAGGAACTTTAGTCAGGATGATTGAGACAGATATAACAAAAAAATATCGAGATAACGATATTACAAAGCCAACTATGTTTTCAGATTATATCAATACCGAACTTTTTAATGTTGCTTTGCCAATAAAAGTAATTGAGAATAGGATAGAGTATACTTCCAATGTGCATGCACAAAGCAGAAATGCGTTCGGTACAAGAATGAAACTTCAAACATGGAAGTATAAACTTGAAAAATACTCTGGGACAATATCAATAGTTCATCATAACAATACCTATGATATTGAATATTTTATTATTTTACCTGAAGATGAAGAGAAATGGGGAAGAGATAACGAATGTAAAAGGATCTATAATCAGTTTAATGTACACGATAAACCTATAATCTATACTGTTAACGGTCAATATATTAATGGTGAAGGTTTTAGAAGAATCAAAAATGCTGGATTGAACTTTCTTGAGTACCGATTACTGGTTGTCATTGATTTAGATGTCCTTGGAACTGAAAAATATAATTTCTTCACTCCTGATAGAAGTCAAATAAAAAATACAGATGTAACAAATGGCTTTATTGAAAAAGTTATATCTGTACTTTCAAAGGAAGAAAAATTAAATGAAATTAATGGCATTATAGCAAAAAAGAGTTTATCTTCAAAAGTAGATTCTGAACTGATAGAAAACATAACCAAGAATGTAAAAAATCTTTATTCTAAGTATATGAATTCACAGAAAATACTTAAAGTTCCTAGAGGTGGGCACCCAATGCCTAATAATGAGGATGTCTATTTTGATGAAATAAAAAGTTTAACTATTTTATCGAAAAAACCTACTTTTAGAAAAGATGAACAAATAACTGTTGTCCTCCAAACAGAAGCGAATAAAGTTGTCAATCAGAATGCTGATATTTATGGATTCTTAGATAATAAGATGATGCAACCGACAAGAATTTCTTTCATGAACGGTCGAATATACTACCATTTTGATAAAATCAAACATGGTGAACACAACATCCAATTCGAATTATTCATCGGTAGTGTTTCTATGAGAAGTAATATCTATGAATTCACAGTCCTGGACGAAATATCAGATGAAGTAAAAACATCTAAGGAATCGTCTCTTAATATGATTATAAATTTAGTTGAAGAGAAAGAACTAATTTGTGATATTGCAAAGACTAACGATTCAATTATTGTATCATTGTGTCTCGACCATGATGAAATGGCTGATGTTTATGGATATAGAACGAGCTCAGAAGTTGATGAATTAAAATCTTCATTGATAGAACCTATTGTCCTGTTTTCTTTATTTCTTGGTGAGGAATACGATTCGATAGATAGTGTAGATGGAAAAAACAAAATTATTTCATCTTTCTCAAAAACAAGAGCTGCTCTTAGTTAAAAAATTGATCTAAAGAAAAAGCATTTATTATGAAAATCAGATTTTAAAGTACCTAAAAGAATTCTAGAGCTGTCCTATAGAAAAAAGGACGGCTTTCTATGTCTAAAAATCAGAAATTAGCATTTAAGCTTTAATTTTCATTTTTTATATGACCAATACCATTATTTAACGATTTTTATGGGTTAAAATGGGGTATTATGCATATGACCAATGAAATATATATACAAAATAGGTGCTCTCTGATATAATAGTACATAGATAAGAAAAGAGGTATTTTTATGGACCAAAAAATTAATTTAAAAGATTTAAGAAAAAATTTCCAAATGCATAATTTTAAGAATGAAGATGATATTAAGATCCACTTTTATTCTGAGATCATCAAACCCATTCTAACAGTTGTGAATCCAATGTACGCCAATCAATTTAATAGTGAGAAAAGACTTTTAGCAGGAGGACGTACAGATGCTACCTTTAAGAATATTTCATTTGAATATAAAAAGTTAGGTCATTTTGATCTACCAAGTGGTATTAATGAAGCTCTATACGGAAGAAAATCAACAAGGACAGATCACGGGTTGTATGACTATATAATTAGTGATTCAGGCATTAGTGAATCGGATGACGAGGTTACTATAGTTGAAAAATTAACTAACAATATTGGTGTTGGTTTTGATGGTAAAAGCTTCATTTTTGCAAGATTTATTCGTTCTAATACTAAGACTAAAATTGAAAACTCAAAAACAACGATAAATATAAAAAATGAGCTAGGGCTTGTTTTTAAGTATCAGATTAAAGAATTTGATTCAGGTCTGAGAAGATTAGCTCTGATTTTAAAACAACAAAACAAGATTGCACTTAACAAAAAGAACCTGTTATCAATAATTAATCCCAAAAGTCAATTTGTTCGCAATTGTATAAAAGACATCTACAAAGAATTGGATTTGAATGTTAACACATTAGAGGGCAGCAATAGAGTTAGAACCTTGTTTAATGAATGGAATAGAGTCTTTGGTGTTATGTATGGTGAAGATGAACAGGCTACTGAATTCAACTCTGTTTCACCTATTATTAAAGAAACATATGGTTTTGATACCGATTTTCCTTTAGATAGTAAATTGTATTTATTCTCTTTGCAAAGCTTTTTCAATATATTTCTAAAACTACTTGTACACTCCTTCTTATCTGAACTAATCAGTCCTTCATTTTACAATAAAACTGGATTAACTAAGGCAGAAATTGACCTACTATTCGACGGAAATGATTCTGAAGAAAACAAAATAATCAATAATTTCTTTGAAGCTCATTTCATGGAGTGGTTTACATATTCAGATAGTGGTTTTGAAGTAGAGTTGGTAAATGATATACATGAACTTGTTTTAAATTTCGACTTAAGTACATTTATTTTAAAGCCTGAGGAAGTACAAGATATTTTACAAGAAATATATATGGAGTTAATCCCAACAGAAATGCGACATTTAATGGGAGAGTATTTTTCACCCGATTGGATTGTCGAACATGCATTAGATATGATTAGTTATGACGGAAATATCGATAAAACCCTTATGGATCCTACTTGTGGTTCAGGGACTTTTTTAACGCATGCTCTAAAAAGGATTATTGAAAAAAATGGAGGAGTACTGACAAAATCAGATATTGAAAAGATTACCAACAATTTAGTTGGTTTTGATATTAATCCCATTTCGGTTGTTTCAGCAAAAGCAAATTTCATTTTAATCATGTTTTCAGCATATTATGATTCTAATCTTGATGATTTTGGAACACCCATCAGTATACCAATTTACATAGCAGATTCAATACTTGCACCGGTTGTATATTCTGAGGAATCGGATAATACATTAATCATTGATACTGTTGTTGGATCATTTGAAATACCAAAATTTGAAAACTACAAAACAGCAAGTGATTTTCTGAATGTATTAAGTCAATCGATTCACGAGAAACCAAACTTTCAACGTTTCTGGACCAAATGTACTAGGCTAAACCTAATTAAAGAATCAGATTATAATATAATTAAAGCGTTATTTGAGAGATTATATATACTTCATAGAGGAGGCAAGGACTCTTTTTGGCCTATTATTCTTAGAAATAGTTTTGCTCCTATTATGATTGGTAACAAATTTGATTATGTGGTTGGAAACCCCCCTTGGATTTCTTGGAAATCAATGAGTAAAAGCTATCGAGAAGGTACTCTAGAAGTATGGAAAAGTTATGGTATCTTTGAAAAAAGCGCATATGATAAAAAAACAACACATGATGATTTTGGAATGGCTGTTACATATGTATCCATAGATCAATACTTAAAAATTGACGGTGAAATGGTTTTTTTATTACCTGCTTCATTTCTTAAATCTACAAAAGGTGGAGAAGGATTCAGAAAACTATCTATTATTCGTAAAGATCAAAATATCCCCTTTGCTGTGCTAAATGTAGATGATTTTTCTGATGTAAGCCTGTTTACGATTCCCACTGTTGCAGTAAGATTCATAAAAGGAAAAAAAATGGAATACCCATTAATGAATTATCGCTTATGGTCTCAAATTGGTAGAAAATCCAAATTTGATTCTCATGACAAGTGGCTTGATGTTCTTCCGAGGTTAAGTTATTCAGATGTTTCTGCCCAACCAGTTGACCCATCTGATCCGCAGTCATCTTGGCTTACTCTGGATAATATGGTACTTGCAAATAAAATATTGAATGCCACCCCGACAAGAGTTTACAAAGGTAGAAAAGGAATTGAACCTGCAGGTGCTAAAGGGGTTTATATTCTAAAGACACCTACTCGCTTACCATCAGGTTTATTAAAAATAGTAAATGACATGTCACGACAACGAAGACAAGATTTGCTTGAAGTAGGTGAAATAGTAGGTGAAATTGAAGAAACCTATGTTTTTCCGATGCTTGGAGGAAGAAATATTGAACGATGGGCTGTGAAGTCAAACGAGTTCCTTTTAGTTCCACACTCAATGGAACATAAATATGGAATACCTGAACATATTCTTGAGAAAAATGCACCGCATACAATAGCTTGGTTGGATAAGTTCAGAGAAGGTTTACTAGCAAGTAGAATACAGAATGGAAAGTTCTATAATCCTGAAACTCAACCTTATTATAGACTAGACAACATTGGAGACTATACATACGCTCCTTATAAAGTACTGTGGAAGGAACAGACCGGAAGTATGTCTGCAGTTACAGTAGGCATGTACTATGAGTCTATACCAAATGCAGATCGGACACTATTTTCATCGGATAAAGTTATTGTTGTGGATTCAAAAGTACTTATGCTAGCTTTAGATGATGAGATGGAAGCTTACTATATATCAGGAATATTGAACTCTCCAACAATTAGAGATGTAATTGACGGTTATGCCATCTCAACTAATAGAGGTGTGGATGTCCTTAAATACATTGCCATCCCAAAATTCAATAGTATGGATAATAATCATGTTAAAGTTAGTACTATTTCAAAAGATATTCACTTATTGCATAAACATAAGAATAGAGATACAGATCTAATTAGATCCCTCGAGAAAGAACTAGATCGGAACACATTAACCCTATTTAAATAAAAAATAAGTTTATACCAGTTAGACAGAGGTGCACCATTTTGGAGAAAAAACATAACTCATTTCTTGATTATCTTGAATCTGATAAATTCTACGATAGAATATATGATTCTATTTTTTCATGGTGCAAAAATAATAAAGAGATACTTATTGAAAAAGTCAACGGACATGATATTAGATATATTGGTGAGATTTACGATGTTGAGATGGACTATAAAAATGTGACCATTGACAGTAAGGAAGGAACAAGTATTGATTTTGACCTTGCAATTGAAATAACCGTAGATTTAGAAGGAGTATCAGGTAAATACTATGATAGAGAATCATATACATCACGTATGTGGGTTATAGTCTCTTGTACTGGTACGCTTGATAAGAAATTAAAAGATTTTCAGGTGAATAATGTCGATGATTATTCTAAGTCAAAAGTAAAGAAACCTCTCGGTGGAGATTTCGTTCCATATATCAAAAAAGTTGAATACGATGAATATGCTAGTGAAATACTCGATAAGTATTATTTCAATTACTATCCAGATGCAAAAAAAAGTGCACAACCAATTAATGTAACTTTACTTGCAAAAAATATGGGGCTAAGTGTTATAACCACTTCTATATCCCATGATAAAATGATTTTTGGTCAGATTTTCTTTACAGATACTATTGTTGAATTGTACGATGATAAAACCAATGAGTATCAAAAAAGAAAAGTAAAAAAAGACACAATTTTAGTTGACGATAAGGCAACATATCTTAGGTCTTATGGTTCTAAAAATATGACCATTGCGCATGAGTGTGTGCATGCTTACTATCATCGTAAAGCATTCTTATTTGCGCAAATGTTTACTAAAGAACTAAAGTATATCCAGTGCCAAGTTGATGGGAAAATGAAGAATAGTAATTTTAATGAAACAGCAGAATGGATGGAAATACAAGCAAATGCACTAGCCCCATATATATTAATGCCTAAATCATCTTTTGAACCATATGCAAGAGAATTGTTTGATAGATATGGGTCTTTTGGGAAACTAAGTATCAATGTAGTAAATGATATTATTGATGAACTAGCAAACACATATCAAGTTACAATTTATGCTGCAAGGAAAAGATTAATTGATCTCGGTTTTGATAGAGCAATAGGTGCGTATAATTGGGTAGATGGCCATTATGTAAAACCTTATGCTTTCAAAAAGGGAAGTTTAGATCATAATGAGACATACACTATAAGCTATAAGGATGTTTACAAGAAAGTTATTTCTGGTGACATGCTGATAGAATCCATAAACAGCAACTATGTGTTTGTTGATAATCATCTTGTTATTAATCATCCTAATTATGTTGAAAAAAATAATGAGGGCAATTTAGAATTATCAATGTATGCATTGACACATATGGATGAATGCTGTGTCAAATTTAGATATAAATCAATATCAGGTTTTTCTGGTGGGACTAGCTTTGGTTTATTGGCGTATTTAAGCAGAGATGTAAGTAAAGAGATTGAATTTGATTTAGAGATATCGTCGATACCCAAAAAAAATCATGAGCAATCTATATTCTTGACGAAGTATAAAATCCACAGCGAGAGTGTTTCAGAAATTTATCAAAAAATCTCAGGATTGAGTTTTGGTCAGAGCATTGAGTATATCATGACTTTTCTAGATATTCGTGTGAATGAGCTAGTTGATGATTCTGGTATCAATGAGAGAACTCTACGTAGGTATCTTAAAGATGATGTTAAAAACCCACAGTTAAGAAAAGTAGTAGCTATTATAAGAGCTCTAAATCTTCCTCCCAAACTAACCGAGGTTCTAATGAAACAGTCAGGGGTAACGTTTCGTCCAGGAAATAGTGAAGACGATGCATTGTTTAATGTATTAGTTTATCATCGAAATTCTAGTGTGAATGAAGTAAATAACTTTTTACAACTACTAGGTTTTAAACCTCTCGTAGATGAAGAATAAAAAAACGGACACCTTATGTCCGATAATTAAAAGGAATTTATACAATATAAAACACTTTGAGGACATTTGTCCTCTTTTTTTTACTTTTTTACGCAAGGAATAACGTATTAAATCATTAATTAGCGGACAAAACACGCCTACGTAAATTTATTATGTTTTGATACACTACAAATGAACTAAGCGGTAGCTAGCTTAGTCAGTACTTCACGGCCATAGCTAAGCTGTTCACAATGAAGTACATAAACTAAATAATGCAGTTCAATCTATTGTGAGGAGCGGTCTGCAAACTGAAATGGAGAAATAATAACCATTCTTTTTGCGACGTCTTGTAACTGATGAAACTACTTCGTAAAGAGCATCTTCATTTCAGAATTCAAAAATCTGAAACGGGGTGCTTTTTTCATGAAATTATCAAGAGAATATAAGAATCAATATCCTAAAATATATGGCTACGGAAGCATTGAGCAGCTAATGGCAGATCCTTCTCGATTAGGAGATGATCCTGCTAACCCACTGACACATTATGTTTCTTTCGTTGATAAAGACAATCACATTAGGTACGCACCGTGCACAGAAGCGTTTTTCTATTGTTATCGAAATGAACATAGAAATGAAGTCCGCCAGGAAACGAGGAATAGAGAGCTATATCCTATTTCAATCGATGAATTAGAAGAAATGGATGATTTTGAGTTTGCTGACAGTTCACATACAGATGTTTTAGAAGAACTTAAGCAACAAGAACTATCTGATTACTTATGGAAGTTAGTGAGTGAGTTTGATGATAGAGATCGATTAATTATAAAGCTTTACAGTTTAGGTCGAACGGATGCAGAGATTGCTGAACTTTTAAACAAGGCAAGAAGCACAATTCAGGAAAGAAGAAAGAAGCTCATTGCTGAATTAAAAGAAAGTTTAACAAAATATCAAAAATAACCGGCAAAAATAAAAAATCGTGCCATTAACCATTGAAGGGGAAAATATCTCTTCGGAAAGAAGGTAAAAAACCAATGAGTAAAGATCAAAAAGATGGCAAGAAAACACTCACTGATAAAGACCTTGTTGATGCACTATTACTGATTAGTGAAACTAGCAAGACTTTAGCAATGGAGGTTATGTTGCAAGAGGATGAAGGAGGAAAAGATAATGTCGAAAAGTCCGACAGTCCACTCTAGGAAATACAGCCCAAGTAAAAGTGGTACTTGGTTAAACTGTCCACTTAGCACTTTATTAAATGATGGTTCAAGCCAGGAATCTAATCCTCAAGCAGAGTTTGGAACACAATGTCATGAGTTAGGTGCATCACTCATTAGTAAGTCACTTAATCTTATAGATTATGACAGTGAAACTAAACCGATTGAAGAACTTATCAAAGAGCTTGATATGTATTCAGAAGAAATGCAAGAAATCGCTGATGGTTATGCAGACTTCGTAGTTCAAACGATCGAGTTTGAGAAAAAACGATCTGAAACCAATCCACTCGTTGTCATTGAACAACATCTAACAATGGACTTTGATGATGATGCGGGTGGGACATTAGACTGTGGAATTATCTCATCAACTGATGGGGGAACATTGACCGTAATTGACTTAAAAACTGGAAGAGGTGTTGTGAACGCTTTTGATAGTGAAACAGGGCAGTTTAACTCACAGCTAGGAATATATGCACTTTATTTTTATAAAGCATACAAAGACATATATCCAGTCAACAAGGTTCGATTAGTCATCTATCAGCCGGTTATCAATAACACGAATGACTATGAAATGCCAATCGATGAGCTACTTGAGTTTGAATCTAAGGTCTTAATTCCAGCTGTTGAAAGAACCAAAGTAGACAACCTTGAAGCTAAGGTAGGTAAGTATTGTCGCTATTGTGCTGGTAAAGCAATATGTGCAAAGCGTGCAGAAGCAAATCTTGAAGTTATTAAAGAAATCAAAAAGCCATCTTATACGCTTACTGATGCTGAAATTGAGCTATTCTTACCAAACGTAGATGAACTCATACAGTACGCACAAGATATCAAGGACTTTGCATTAAAGAAGGCTATGAATGGACACAAATGGACCAATTTCAAATTAGTTACTTCCAAAGGTTCACGCAAGATTATTGATGAAGATGCAGTAGTTAAGGCCTGTGAAGTTGTAGGTATTGATCCGTATGGACCACGAAAAGTGGCGGGTATTACAGAGCTAACAAAACGGATAGGCAAAGATAAACTCAACGAAGTGATCGGACCATATATTGCAATGCAACCTGGCTCAATCGTCTTAGTACCAAAAACAGATCCTCGTGAAGAGGCAACAATTATCGAAGAAGGAGATAAATAAACATGCTAAACATTATCGAAGGAAAAGAAAAAAGACCACTAAAAATTGTGATTTATGGTCCGGAGGGTATAGGGAAGTCAACATTTGCAAGCCAGTTCCCAGAACCCCTATTTATAGATACGGAGGGTGGGACATCCAACCTTGACATCAGAAGAATCAAATGTAACAAATCCTGGAACGAACTCATTTCAATCGTTAAGGAGATCAAAGTTAATCCAACTATATGTAAGACAGTTATTTTGGATACCGTGGATTGGGCAGAGTCTCTTTGTATCACTGCAGTCTGTGAAAAGTATCGAAAAAACAATATAGAAGACTTCAATTATGGAAAAGGGTATGTATATCTACTTAATGAATTTTCAAGTTTATTGACCTTATTAGATGAGCTTATCGAAATTGGAATCAATGTTGTTATCGCAGCACATGCTAAGCCCAGGAAGTTCGAACTACCCGAACAACAGGATATCTATGATAGATACGAAATGAAGCTCACAAGACAAGTAGCACCTTTATTAAAAGAATGGTGTGATGCTTTATTCTTTGTGAACTACAAGATTTATGTGGTGACAACAGAAAATAACTCTAAAAAAGCTCAAGGCGGTAAACGTGTTTTATATACAACCCATCACCCAGCTTATGATGCAAAGAATAGATTTGATTTACCAGAAGAATTAGAACTTAACTTCACATCGATTAAGCATTTATTTGAAGGGAATAAAGAAATGAAAAAGGAAATCATAGTCCCTAAAAATGCATCTGGAATGAGTGTTGTAGTTCAAAAGCTCATGAAGCTGATTGAAGAAGCTGGTATTGAAGTCATTGATTTACAAAAACTAGTTGCTCTAAAAGGCGCCTATAAAGAAACAGATGAAGTTTCAAGTTATGAAGAGGATTTTATCCTAAGATCAATTATTCCAAATTGGCAAAAGATCGTACAGACAATTAAAAAAAATAAAGGAGAACAACAATAATGAATAATGAAAAAGATATGTTAATGAATTGGGATGATGCCATCGAAACGGATGGTCAGGAATACATTTTATTACCTGAGGGAGAGTACAACTTTAAGGTTACAAATTTTGAGCGTGGAAGATTTGTCGGAAGTGCACGTATTCCTCAGTGTAACAAGGCATCGATTGTTATCCAAATCGAAGCAAAAGAAGGAACCACTACAGTTAAGTTCGACTTGATTCTATACCGTACACTGGAATGGAGAATTTCTGCTTTCTTTAGATCAATTGGTCAGAAGAAACATGGTGAGAAACTTACGATGGATTGGGGAAAAGTTGTCGGTTCTAAAGGTAGAGCATACATCAAACAACGTTCATATACCAATCAAAATGGTGAAGAAAAGTTTATAAATGATGTTGACCGTTTCATTGATTATAACGAAGACTTCTTCGATGATCTTCCTTTCTAGGAGGGTTGATCATGGTACTAAGACCTTATCAAAAAGCAGCAGTTGAAGCGATTAGAAATCAGTGGAAACTTGATTACAAAAAAACACTTTTAGTTCTTCCAACAGGCACAGGGAAAACTGTGGTCTTTTCTAAAGTCGTTGAAGAAGAAACTAAAGATGGTAGTAAAGCTTTAATACTTGCACATCGTGGTGAGCTACTTGACCAGGCTGCCGATAAATTAATGGAAGTAGGAGAAATAGACTCAGCCCTAGAGAAGGCTGAGTCTACAGCCATTGGCTCAAATAAGAAAGTAACGATTGCATCTGTTCAGACATTAGCTCAAGAGAAAAGACTTACAAGCTTTCCTAAAGATTACTTTAAGACAATCGTTGTGGATGAAGCACATCATTCGATGAGTGATTCATATCAACGCATACTTAATTATTTTGATGGTGCAAACATACTAGGTGTAACTGCAACACCTGATCGCTCTGATCAAAAAAGTTTAGGTAAATACTTTGACTCGAAAGCCTACGAATACACATTACATCAAGCAATCAAAGATGGTTATCTTAGCCCAATAAAGGCACAAATGATACCTCTTGAATTGGATATTCATAATGTTGGTGTTTCAAATGGTGACTATGCTGTAGGTGATTTAGGTACTGCTTTAGAGCCTTACTTAAATCAGATTGCACTTGAGATGTTGAAATACTGTAAAGGTCGAAAAACAGTCGTTTTCTTACCTCTGGTTAAGACATCTCAAAAGTTTTGTGAACTATTAAACTTACATGGATTTAAAGCAGCTGAAGTGAATGGTTATAGCAAAGATAGAGATGAAATTCTAGCAGATTTTGAAGCTGGTGAGTACGACGTATTGTGTAATTCAATGCTATTAACTGAAGGTTGGGATTCTCCAGCAGTCGATTGCATAATCGTTTTAAGACCTACAAAGATTAGAAGTTTATATCAACAAATGGTCGGACGTGGCATGCGTCTAGCACCAAACAAGAAAGAACTGTTACTACTTGATTTTCTTTGGATGACTGAAAGACATGATCTATGTAAACCATCAGCTCTCCTTTCTAAGGATACAGAAATTGCCAAACGTATCAATCAAAAGATGATGGATAAAGAAAGTGGCATCGATTTACTTGAAGCAGAAAAAGATGCTGAAAGCGATGTAATTAAAGAACGTGAAGAAGCACTTGCAAGGGAACTTGCCGCAATGAAGAAACGCAAATCTAAACTTGTTGATCCAATACAGTATGCATTCTCAATCGCTGCTGAAGATTTAGCAAACTATGAACCTGCTTTTACATGGGAAATGGGACCTGCTACCGAAAGACAACTAAGCTACTTAGAAAAACAAGGCATACATACAGAATCTGTTACATGCTTTGGTATGGCAAGTATGCTGATTGATAAGTTAAAGAGCAGACAGGTTGAAGGATTAGCAACACCAAAACAAATTAGATTACTTGAAAAATATGGTTTTAATCATGTGGGTATGTGGCCGTTTGATTCAGCTAGCAAAATGGTATCAAGACTAGCAGATAACAGATGGCAATTACCTAAAGGTATAAACGTAACAAGTTATCAACCTTAGGAGGATTTACATGGACAATTTACTTGAAGCCTTGAATCAAATTGATGTATCAAGCGTTTCTTATCAAGACTGGATTAATGTCGGTATGGCACTCAAGGCTGAGGGCTATGAATGTTCTGTGTGGGATAACTGGAGCAAGAATGATAAACGCTATAAGGATGGGGAATGCGATAAAAAGTGGAGGGGCTTTGTCGGCTCCTCTAATCCAGTTTCTGGTGGAACAATTATAAAACTTGCTAAAGATTATGGATGGATACCGCCTACAAAAGTTAATGGCGGCTTAATTGAATGGGACGACATCATCGAATACGATGGTGAAGGTATGATCTATGATCCAACAACATCCATGAAACCGACAGAACAGCTGATTAAATATTTAGAAACGTTATTTAAAGATGATGATTTAGTAGCCTATGTAACAACAGAGGTTAGGCAAAATACTGATGGAAAATGGATGCCTGGAAAAGGTCACTTCGACCGTACAGCTAAAGAACTTGTTAAGCTATTAAAAAAATATCCAGATGATATTGGTGCAGTCATTGGAGATTGGAAAAATGATTGTGGTGCATGGATTAGATTTAACCCGGTTGACGGTCATGGCGTAAAGAATGAAAACGTCACTCGTTTTACTTATGCACTAGTTGAATCTGATGAAATATCAATTCATGAGCAAGATGCTATTTATAGAAAATTAGAACTACCGATAGCATGTTTAGTTCACAGTGGAGGTAGAAGCTTACATGCAATTGTAAGAGTCGATGCTAGTGATGCAGAAGATTATCGCAAGCGAGTGGATTATCTATATGATTTTCTTGACAAGAACGGACTAAAAGTCGACAAAGCAAATAGAAATCCATCAAGACTATCACGTATTCCTGGTGTGACAAGAAATGGCGTGGTTCAGACTCTAATAGATACAAATATAGGAAGAAGTAATTACAATGAGTGGCTTGATTTTACTGAAGGCTTAATCGATGAAATGCCTACGCTTGAATCACTAGATGAAGAGTTAGCACATTTACCTAATCTTGCACCTGAACTCATTCAAGGTGTTGTTCGAGTCGGACACAAAATGCTCATTTCTGGTTCATCAAAAGCAGGTAAAAGTTTCTTATTAATGCAACTGGCTATAGCATTATCTGAAGGTGGTAAATGGTTAGGGTTTCAGTGCAAGAAATCAAAAGTACTCTACGTGAATTTAGAAATTGACAGAGCGAGTTGCTTACATCGTTTTGACAAGATATATAAAGCGTTAAAACTCTCAACTAAAAACAGTGGAAACATTAAGATTTGGAACCTTCGAGGACGTGCAATGCCTCTTGATAAATTAGTACCTAAACTAATAAGGAAAGTTGCTAATCAAGGGTTTGATGCGATCATCATAGATCCTATTTACAAGGTTATTACAGGAGATGAGAACAATGCTTCAGATATGGGTGCGTTTTCTAATCAGTTTGACAAGATTTGTAATGAAACAGGTTGTGCTGCTATCTATTGTCATCATCACTCAAAAGGCTCACAAGGATTCAAAAAAGCGATGGATAGGGCTTCAGGATCAGGCGTTTTTGCACGTGATCCAGATGCACAACTCGATATGATTCAACTCGAAACAAGTGATGAATTTATGGCTCAAAATGCTGATAGTTTACAGTCGACAGCATGGCGTTTGGAGAGTAGTTTACGTGAGTTTGGAAACTTCAAACCAGTGAATTTTTGGTTCGAGTACCCTATTCATAGACTTGACGATAAAGGAACATTAGCAAAACACTATGCAGAAGGAGATCCTAAATCAAATCTTGAAAAGAGTGGGAAAAGAAATCAAACACCTGAATCTAGAAAAGATGAATTTGATACGGCCTTTGATGCTTGTAATGCCGGAGAAGATTATTGCACAACAGACGAACTGGCAAACTATCTCGGAATTGGAGTAAGAACAATACAGAAAAGAGTTGTTGAATTTCAAAACGATTACCTAATATCAAAAGGAAATGTATACAGAAAAACAACAATTCAAAAAACGAATAAAGGATAATTTTTCACTATATTCGTAAAGTGAAGCAAAAAGGATTTTTGTCCTATGTTCATAAAGTGAATATTGGCCTTATTTATAGTTGTTCGTTCACAACACGCTGACGCATCGTTTGTAGGATAGGGCTTATAGCCTTGCCCTATCCCAAACAAATGCATCAACGTCAGCACTTACCTATCTTCACTAAAAAAATAAAAAAAGGAGGTAACGATGAAAATATTTCTGTTACTTGATCCACCAACAATTACAGCTCAACAAAACAAAGTTACCCTGATAAATAAGAAGCCTGTATTCTATAAACCTGAGAAACTTAAGCAAGCTAGAAGTACAATCATCAAACACCTTAAGCCTTTTAAACCATTAAAACCTATCGAAGGTCCGATAAAGCTACAGGTGATATGGAGATTCCCCAGAGGCAAAAGGAATAAACACTTGGAGTGGAGAGTCACTAGACCAGATACAGACAATTTGGAAAAGATGCTAAAAGACTGTATGACAGAAGTAGGTTTTTGGATAGATGATGCACAAGTAGTCGTAGAGTATGTCGAAAAGCTATGGTCAGATGATCCTACTGGTATCTCGATTGAAATTGAAGTTCTCAACAAAATTAAGGAGGAAGCTGGATGAATGTAAAAGAATACTTAAGTCGATATCATGAAACGAAAGTTAAGATTCAAAAACTAGAACAGATAGTTGCTGAATACATTCGTCTTGCAAACTCCATACCTGGGATTAATTTCGACCAAGTACGTATAGATGGAACAAAGAGTTTACAAGCACCTTTTGAAAAGTGGATTATCCGAGCACTTGATGATGAAGCTGAAATCGAAGAACTAAAGAGAACTATACCAATAATTAAAGGTGAGATTATCTGTAGAATTGATTTGTTAGAAAACAAAGAACTTAGAAGAATGCTAATCTTAAGGTATATAGATAATTATAACTGGATGGAAATTTCAGAACTAATGTATGTGTCATTATCAACAATAAAAAGATGGCACAATCAGGCGATTAATTTACTAAAAAATGTTAAATATATTGTATAATAATTAACAAGGAGGTGATGTCTATGAAAATTAATGCATCAGACAGTCTACTCCCTAACCTAATATCTATAGCGTTTTATTGAGTTCCTGTATTATATACAGTAGGCTTAATTCCGCTATCATGAGTACTATGGTTAGGTGTAGTTGGAACTCTTGTTCTAATTCTTAGTTCTGTTATGTTAAAGAACAAAAAAAGAAATTACAAGTAAATTAAAACTCCAGGAGGTTGATAGTTCTAGGCCTCCACCATTAAATAATGAACCTCGATGAACCGCCGTGAACCATTGTGAACATGTCAAGTGTGTGATAAGATTAAAATGTACAAAGATGTAGGTTGAGAGCAACATCTTAGAATTATGGAATACTGGCTTTATGAACCAGCCTAGAAACGAATGGAAGAATTCAGAAATGAGTTCTTTTTTGTTTTTGCAGAGATACTTGTAGTATTCCAACTGGTAAGCTATTACAGTTATTTACTAACAGTTGGAGTGATTATATGAAAGGAAAAATGCTTGACCTATACGAAAAATGGGAGACTTCAGGACATCTTGATGACAAGCTCAAATCGATATCAGAAATGGTATCCAAAAGAGCAACCCAAAGACAGGTCGCTGAATATCTAGGTATCACAGAAAAAACGATAATCAAATTGAGAAAAGTTCATCCCAAGTTGAATAACGCTTTTCAGTATGGAGATGAGGAATTAAAACATAAGCTTCTCGATGCTGTGTATCGAAGAGCTATTGGCTTTGAATATGAAGAAACACAAACAGTGATTGAAGAAACCAAGACTGGAACTAAAAAACGTATTACGAAGTTCAAGAAACAGTCGCTACCAGACATCGCTGCGATTAAGTACTTACTCGTTACGAAGTTTGGTATTGAGTATAACGAGAAGAAAGCAGAAATAGAACTAATGGCTAAACGGTTAGAAAGAGGCGAGGAGGAATGGATAAATGAATATCGTGATGAAGAAAACATCGGAACTGATAGAGTACGAAAACAATCCAAGAAATAATGAGGTGGCGATCGATGCTGTTGCTAAAAGCATAGAAGAATTCGGATTTAAAGTTCCGATTGTAATTACGAAAGAAAATGTAATCATCGCAGGCCACACAAGGCTCAAAGCAAGCCTTAAACTAGGATTGGCCACTGTTCCTTGCATTGTTGCAGATGACCTCACAGAAGGGCAAATTAAGGCCTTTCGTTTGGCAGATAACAAGACTGCAGAACTTGCTTCATGGGATTTTACAAAACTTGAGAGTGAACTTGAATCAATCGAAATGGACATGTCAGTCTTTGGTTTTGAAGACCTAGAATCGAAAGTTCCAGATAATGCAACCGATGATGACTTTGATCCAAGCGAAGAGCTCACCGAAACACCATACACAAAAAAGGATGACATCTATCTGCTTGGCAATCATAGAGTCATGTGTGGGGACGCAACCATTAAAGAGAGTGTATATAAACTGATCCAAGATGAAAAAGTTGATCTCACGTTTACCGACCCTCCTTATAATGTGGACTACGAAGGCACAGCAGGAAAAATCATGAACGACAAGATGGAAGACAATACCTTCTATCTTTTTCTTTATCAAGCCTTCAAGAACATGTTCGACCATACAAAACCAGGTGGAGCTATCTATGTATGCCATGCAGATACCGAAGGCATCAACTTTAGAACCGCATTCAAAAATGCTGGATTCAAACTAGCTGAGTGCTTAGTTTGGGTAAAGAATGCTCTTGTTCTTGGTAGACAAGATTATCATTGGCGACATGAACCAATTCTCTATGGGTGGAGAGAAGGTGCTGCTCATTACTTTATTGATGACCGCACGCAAGATACCATCTGGGAATATAACAAACCTAAACGAAATGAAGAACATCCAACGATGAAACCACTTGAACTATGTGGAAGAGCGATAGCGAACTCATCTAGAGTTGGAGAGATTGTTCTGGACTTGTTCGGTGGTTCTGGATCGACTTTAATCGCATCCGATCAGCTTCAAAGAAAAGCACGATTGATGGAACTCGATGAAAGATTTGTCGATGTCATTGTCAAACGTTATATCAAATACAAAGGATCAAGTGACGATTGCTATCTGATCCGAAATGGTGAGAAGATACAAGTAGGTACCATCGAGGACTTTCAAAACTTATCACTATAGTGAGTATTTAGTGTCGAATTGACTTGATATAAAAGGCCTTTAGAGTGATATATATACATACCAAAAGGTAGAAAGAAGGTCACATAATGGACAAACAAATCAAGTTGTCAGAATGGATTCAAAGATTCAAGTCAGGGGAATTTGAAAAGCCTGATACAACAACCCAAATCAATGCAGGTTGGTTCGATTGGTTTTGTAGAGATACAAGCCTAGCAAACAAAACAAAGAAGATGGGAAACATCATCAAGCAAATCAAAGCTGGAGGAAAGGTTGACCTTAAGACAAGTTATGTGTGGTTCAAGAACAATTGTCCACTCAGTGGTCCACTCTATGATGATTTCAGAATTGCAGACATCGAAACCAATAACAACCTCATCGTTGTACAAATCGACTGCTTCAGAAACGATACGAAATACACAGCCTACGAAAGATTGGATGGATTCGAAAAACCAGTGTTTCAAACCGACTCTTCAAGAGAACTAGTCAAATGGCTGAACACAGGATGGACAAAGTAATGTTCAAAGAATATAACGCCCATCCAAAGGGAATCAAAACAACCGACTGTGTGGTTAGAGCAATCAGCACCGCATTTAACAAAGATTACATGGAGTGCAGACGAGAGCTCAATCAAAAGAAGCGTGAATGGAATTTCACAAGTTACAAAGACACCGAGTTCTTATACAAGTATTTTGAAGGCAAGCCAAGATTGATATTCAAGGCAATCAAAGGTCAGCCAAGAATCAAAGGTTCAGATTTCACCGAGCTTCACCCAAAAGGAACATTCATTCTTAAGATGGCAGGTCATGTGGCAGTATGTAAAGACGGCATCATCCTAGATATTTGGGACTGCTCGTATCGAAGCGTCTATACCGCTTGGAAGATTGACGAGGTGACCAGCAATGAAAACTAACTTTATACGCAAGGCAACAAGTAACGAACTGATACCTCAAGATGAATTTGTGATTGAAAAAAAAGTGGTTATCGATAAAGACCTATTCGAATGTTTCGTCAAAGATCCACTAAACGATTACGATTTCATCAAAGAGAATCTTGAGCATATGTTTTGTGACAATCTTTCGGTGTTTCATTGCATATTTGTCACATCGGATTCGCATGACTTTGGAATCCTGGTTGAAAGCGAAGGATACCATTATGCTAGGTACACTGCTTATCTTCCAAAAGTAGCAATTAAGTAACACAATCAAATCAAGGCATATAAGGGAGCTCAATGCTTCCCTTTTTCTTGCTAGAAAGAGGACAACATGAAAATCATAACAAGTGAATCCGTCTTTAGCGGACATCCAGATAAAATTTGCGACCAAATCAGTGATGCAATACTCGATGCCATTTTGGAACAAGATCCATTAGCACGAGTTGCAGTTGAGTCGGCCATCAAGGATGATTTAATCGTTATCTTTGGTGAGGTAACTACCACTGCAAAAGTCGAGTATTCAGAAATCGCAAAACAAGTACTTAAGGACATCGGCTATGAAGATGAGTTTAGTGTACTTGAAAAAATATCCAAACAATCACAGGACATTGCACAAGGTGTGAATGAAACTTTGGATCATCAACAAGGTGCAGGTGATCAAGGCATGATGTATGGCTTTGCTTGCAAAGAAACTCCTGAGCTGATGCCACTACCAATTGTCGTAGCACACGACATAGCTAAAGAAGTAGATATGCTACGTAAAACGAAGTACAATCACATCTTTGGTCCAGATGGTAAATGCCAGGTGTCGGTTAGATATTTAGATGGAAAACCATTCGCATACGATACCATCATCGTATCTGCTCAAACAAGACCGAATACAAATCTACTCATAGCAAAAGAAATCATCATTGAAGAAGTGCTCAAACCAATGATTGGAAAGGATCTAACTGGTATCAATATTCTCATCAATCCTACTGGTGCATTCGTAATTGGTGGACCTTATGGAGACTCTGGTTTAACTGGTAGAAAGATTATCGTTGATACCTATGGTGGATACGCTAAACATGGTGGTGGAGCTTTTTCTGGCAAGGACATAAGCAAGGTTGACCGCAGTGCGAGTTATTATGCCAGGTACGTTGCAAAAGCCCTTGTAGCGTCAGAATTGGCCGACACGTGCGAAGTCTGTGTGTCTTATTCCATTGGAGTAGTAAACCCAGTCGCTGTATCGATTGATACCTTTGGAACTGGGATATTAGCTGATGAAGACTTGCTTGAGTTGGTTAAACAATACTTTAACTTTACACCTGCAAATATTAGAAAAGAACTAGAGTTTGAAAAAGTTAAATTTCAAAAGTTAGCAGCCTACGGACACATGGGTAGAGAAGATCTACCTGTTCGATGGGAGCATGTGGAAGCTAAAGCAGCTGAACTAAAAGAAGCCTATGAAAAAGCCAAAGGTTCTGCATAACTTCTATAAGTCACCTGCATGGTTTGCGGCTCGTGAACTGAAGATAGTGTCAGTCAATAGTCTTTGTGAACGATGTGGACAAATTGGAATCGAAGTCCATCACAAAGAAAGACTCACCGTTGGGAATGTGAATGATTCATCTATAAGTCTTAATCAAGATAACTTGGAGCTACTTTGTAGAGAATGTCATAACCAAGAGCATGAACGCTTCAGTAGTAAGATTAGATTTGATAAGGAAGGAAACCTAATAAATCCAGAAAAACCTAATTAAAGTAAACATTGTTTGATATAATGTTTATAAAAGTAGGTGATGGTGTGAGTTTGATTGATATTTTTAGATCAGCAATTCAAAAAACTATACTCGATATAGAACAGAATGTAGTTTATGAAAGTAGTGAAGATTGTTCAATCACAAATTATAGTTTTACCTCCGGGAATTGGATTTATCAGAAACCAGTGGGAACTGATTTATTGTTTGATCGGGACACAATTAAAAAAGCTTTAAAAGCAAAGAAAAACCCATTTTGTATCATTCTTTTACTTGAAAGCCCACATAAAAGTGAATTCAAGAAAAAACCCTATTACCCTGCACAAGGGACTGGAAATGGTGACACAGGTACATTAATAATGAACAACTTACACAAACTTTTTAATCACTTGAAGATTATCGGACCAAGTGATATCTATTTTGTGAATAGAATTCAATTTCAAACTAGTCTTGGTATATCAAATGAGGATCTTAAAACTCAAATTTTCTTCTCAATGTGGTCTAATGTAGAAGTCAAAAACTCACTGAGAGAAAGATTAAAAGAAATTGTTGATGCATATATACAAAGCTCAATTATTGACTGTAATACTAGTCAGATAAGATCAAAAATTAAAAAAAATGATATTTTCGTACCTAATAAGGGAGGAAATATTCACTTATATAAAGCAGACCACCCAAGTTCGTGGATAGGAAAAGATCCATCGTTCGTAAAAACACCAGAAGCAGTAAAGAAAGTATCATTATAGATCCCCCCCATTATTGATAAGCTTTTCATGTTAGGGTACCGCACAGGGGGGCAATTAAAAAATGCCTGCCCATATTTTTGGAAATCTGATATTTACTTTTTGGAAGGTGATATAATGCATATACTTGAAGAAAATTATCTAAGAAGTATAATGCTTCTTGACCACATCACAAACAGACTAACAAGCAAATTTAATGAGTTAGGAGTATCAAGCAAAGATTTCTCTCTCATGCATCCAGCATATATCGATTTGAATATGTCATTCTATCATCTTGCAATCTTTCAAGCTCGCAAACTATACGAGGCTAAAATTAGAGAAGGTCTAACTGAAAAAGAATGGCTTAAATTAAAATCTTTTAGAGAAGATCTAACACATGCTCGAGAACCAAAATCAATGGAATTAAGAGAGATTGGTGATCTAAATCTGGAGTTGATTCCTATCTTAAATAAGATATCCAATTCAATTTATGAAAAATACAATCTTGACAATAGTGCTTTTTATCAAAATTTTGTAAAATCATATATGAATGATTTAGAAAAACTATAAATCTCTACAGACGAACGGAACGATTTAGTTCGTTTTTTCTTGCTATTTGTCCTCTTCAGAGTGATATATATTACTAACCATAGGAGGTAATCAGTATGTACAAAATTGGGGATAAAATTAGAATCATTAGCATGAAGGGTGAAGACCATTACAACGGCCGTGAAGGAATCATCGAATACATAGATGGGCTTGATCAGCTACATGGAACTTGGGGTGGGTTAGCAATCATTCCAGAAGAAGATTTGATTGAAATCATAAACTCTGAGGTAGTTGAAAGAGTCAACTGAGTGAGGTGTTGAAATGTCTAAAATAAAAGATGTGAATATTGAGATTGAGCGACTTCGGTCGCTTTTTTTATCGGTCGATGAGACCAAAACCCAACTAGTCGATAACCTTATTGAGCAGGCTGCGTTTATGAAGGTTGAACTTGGCGTCCTTCAAGAACAGATAAGGAAGTATGGAGCTGTTCAAGTTTCAAGCAAAGGTGCTCAAAGACAAACAGAAGCAGCAAAATACTACACTAAGCTTATCAACTCGTATGGAACAGTTATCAAAACACTCAATTCGATCATGGGAAAGAACGTAATTGATGGCGATGATGCTTTTGATGAGTTTCTCAAGAAAGCGAATATGGCATGAACTACTTAATTGAGTACTACCAAAAAGTGATGTCCAATGAAATACTAGCTGGAGAGGAATTAAAGAGCACCCTTCGAAAACTGATGGATGATATGGTTAATCCTCGATATGACTTTGATGAAAAGCCAGGAAACATGAGAATCGATTTTATCGAAACCTTCTGCAAGCATACGAAGTCCCCATTCAATGGACAGCCTTTCATCTTAGAACTTTGGGAAAAAGCAATCATACAAACAGCTTATGGTTTTAAGCTGAAAGAGTCCGGACTACGAAGATTCAATGAAGTCATATTACTGATTGCTCGTAAGAACGGAAAGACCACCTTTATCGCTGGTATTGACCTTGCTGAATTCTTTCTTTCCAAAGGTGGAGTTGATATCGTATGTGCTTCAAACACGAGTGAGCAAGCAAACATTCTCTTTGAAGAAATCAACAACATGCGAGAGCAGTCGCCTGCACTCTCGAATGAGAAACGAAGTAAAAAGAACATTTTCTACATCTATTCTCCGAAAACTAAGAATAAAATCAAGAAATTATCAGCTCAAAGCAGGAATAAAGATGGTTACAATATAGAGGTTGGTTGTATTGATGAAGTCCACGAAATGACAGATTCAAAAGTATATGATGCAATCAAACAAAGCCAATCAACCAAGAAGGAACCCTTAATATTCATCATCACAACTGAAGGAACTACGGTAGGTGGATTCCTCGATAACAAATTAGATTATGCAAGAAAGATGCTGAAGGGTGAAATCACTGATGAACGTGTGCTTCCCTGG
This sequence comes from uncultured Caryophanales bacterium, assembly GCA_942493185.1. Taxonomy (GTDB): domain Bacteria; phylum Bacillota_I; class Bacilli_A; order Izemoplasmatales; family Hujiaoplasmataceae; genus UBA5603. The sequence goes on along the minus strand of OW818673.1, from coordinate 1,699,403 downwards.
TTATATACCCAAGACAACACACAAGAAATATATGATAACCCTAAGAATTGGGTGAAATCTAATCCTAGTTTAGGAGTGGTTAAGCTTCCTTCGTATCTTGAAGACGTTATGAATAAATCAAAAAATGACCACTCAACGAGAGTGACCATGTTATGTAAGGATTTCAATATCAAGCAAGTCGATCAAGGTGCATGGCTGTCTTTTGATGACTTAAATAACGAAGCAAAGTATGAAGTAAAATCACTCAAGAACTCCTATGCTATCGGTGGAGTCGATTTATCTTCAACTACCGATTTAACTGCAGCTGTTCTGGTCATTCAGAAAAAGGATGATAACAAGAAGTATGTTTTAGCACATTTCTTTATGCCAAGCGATGTTGTTAAGAAACGCATGGAAGAAGATAACGTCCCGTATGATATTTGGATTAAACGAGGGTTAATTACACTCACAGACGGAAGCCAGAACGATTTTTCATTGGTGACTCAGTGGTTCATGAAGATGATTCAGGAGCATCAAATTAGACCTCTTTGGGTAGGATTCGACCCCTGGAATTCTCAATATTGGATAAAAGAAATGGAAGATCTAGGATTTAACATGGAGAAGGTTCGTCAAGGAGTCTACTCTTTATCGGAACCAATGAAACAACTGGAAGCAGACCTAAAGAATAAGCTGATCAACTATGACAATAATCCGATCTTGAAATGGTGCTTATCTAATACCCAAGCCAAAGTTGACCTAAACGGCAATATCCAACCATCAAAACTCAACTCCAAGTACAAACGAATTGATGGAACTGTTGCACTTATTATTGCGTATGCAGTTTTAAATAGGTATAAGATAGATTTTGAAAATATGCTATAATAAAAGTAAAAGTGGAGGCATGAATTAATGAGTAAAAATTTCAAAGTAAATTTATCGATTTTCTTAGTATCACTTGTCTTAATAATTATTGGAATGATTCTGATATTTAATGGAATAAACAATGATAGTATGGGTACCATGTTTGCTGGAATCGGTATCGTCACTTTAAGTTTCATAATTGGTATGGGAGTTATAGCTTATAGGGTGTTAAGAAGTGCAAACCAGGCCCATAGAGAAGAAGTTAAAAAATTCTATAGTCAAAAATAAACTATAAAATATTACTCAAGAATAATTAATCACAGGGCTTAATGCCCTTTTTCATTAGGAGGTCATGTCATTGAGCATCTTTACCAGAAAGAAAAAAGAAGGTTCAACAAACACCTTCCAGTTATTAAATCAAAACAATACGTTCTTCACTCCATTTGGAAACAACATCTCAAAGAGTGATGTGGTCAAGATATGTATTGATCGTGTAGCAAGCCAATGTGCAAAACTCAAACCAAGATACATTAAAACTGAAGCAGACAAGACAGTAACCGAGAAACAAGGTCGACTGTCTTTTTTATTGAAACACAAGCCTAACTCACTCATGACACCCTACGACTTTATCTATAAAGTGATTACGTTATTGCTACTGTATGACAATGCGTTCGTGTATCCGATGTTTGATTCTGTGAATGGTGGGCTTAAAGCACTATATCCACTAAGACCAATTTTGGTAGAAGCAATCGTAGATAATGCTGATGGTTATTACTTGAAGTTCTACTTTGAGGATGGCCAACAATTTATGCTGCCTTATGAGAATGTCATCCACTTGAGGAAGTACTTTGCTTCCAATGATATCTTTGGTGGGAATGGATCATCAGGCGATCATGAAGCAATCCTAAAAACCATCTCAATCAATGAGAATGTGCTTCAAGGCATCGATAACGCAGTTAGATCTTCGATGCAGATTAAAGGAATCATCAAGATGAATGGGATGCTTTCAGAAGCTGATAAGAAAAAACAAAGAGAGCTCTTTGATATAGCACTCAACGATTCTATCAGTACTAAAGGAAGCTCGATTATCCCGATTGACTTAAAATCTGAATACATACCTTTAACTGTAGATCCCAAGTTGATCGACAAAGAAACACTCGAATTCTTACAATCAAAAATACTCGACTATTTTGGCGTATCGGCACCAATATTCGCAAACAAATATAGTGAAGAAGATTTCAACTCGTTTTATGAGTCAACCATTGAGCCTCTAGCCATTCAGCTATCAGAGGCTTTTTCTTTGGGATTGCTCACCGAAAATGAGTTAATTCGTGGTGAAGAGATTATTTTCTACAGTGAACGATTGCAGTATGCAAGCTGGAATACAAAAGTGAGTGCCATCGAAAAACTGATGAGCCTAGGGATCATGACCTTAAATGAATCCAGAGCATTGCTTGGACTAGAACCTATTGAGGGTGGAAACAAGCGACTGCAATCGCTCAACTTTGTGGATGCGGATAAGGCAAATAAATACCAGATTGGTGAGGAGAACAAAGATGAAAGTCACAGTTAATGGAACGATATCAAAAGAAGCACTCAAAGTGATTCTAGAAACACAGAAAGCAAAATCACAAATTATCGATGAGTTTTGCAAAGAGAACAAGATTACAAGTTTTCACTACAAGGATTCAGAACTTGAATACACCCTTGAAGGAAAACCTATCAAACCAAAAATAGAGGTGAGAACCAATGATTAAAGAGACAAGACTAGCGGATGTTAAGTTTGAAGAAGCTGAAGGTAAGATGACCTTAGAAGGTTATGCGATTGTGTTCAACCAGGAAACACTCATCGGAAATGAAGAGTACGGTTTCGTTGAGTCAATCGACCATCGAGCGTTACAAAACACTCAGATGAAGGATGTACCTATGAAATACAACCATATGGACTCATTCCTTATCATCGCTCGAACCAAGAATAAATCACTGACATTATCGGTCGATAACATTGGTCTTAAAGTACAAGCGGAATTAGTCGATACGCAATCCAATCAAGACATCTACAAGATGGTTCGAAGCGGACTACTTGATAAGATGAGCTTTGCTTTCACTGTTGAAGAACAGTCCTGGAATAAGGAAGGCAAGATCCCTAAACGTACCATCACTAAAATCGGAAGGCTCTATGATGTCTCAGTGGTAGACACGCCAGCCTACGATTCAACTAGTATATATGCTCGTTCTTTGGAGTCTATGGATGTAGAACTAAAGGCTATGGAGTTAGAAGAGCAGAAACAGCATGTTGAAGTGATGAAAAAGAAGATCCGAATCAAAACAAACTACTAAATCAAAAGGAGAAAAAATCATGAATTTAGAAAAAAGACGTAAAGAAATTGAAGCACGCTTAACTGAGATTCGCTCACTCGTAGAAGCGGAATCAGATGTATCAAAATTGGAAGCATTCGATACTGAATGCAATACCCTACAAGAGGAACGCTCTGTCATCGATAAAAAGATGATGATTGCATCCAAAGTTGATGTCAAACCGATTGTCATTGATGCACGCTCTGACAATAAGGAAACCCTAGAACTACGCGGTAAACAGCTCCGTGAAAATCGAGTTATCCAAGTATCCAGTTCCGAGGTTTTGGTTCCTGAAACCGTATCAAACAACCTCGCACCAGTTCCATATGCACAAGTATCTACTTTGGTGGACAAGGTCAATATCATCAACCTTAATGGTGGTGAAACCTACAAGAAGTCATTCGTGAAATCAAATGGCATTGCTGGAACAACCCTTGAAGGGCAACCCTACAATGAGACTGAACCTACATTTGGTTATGTCACCATTACGAAGGTTAAGATTACTGCCTACACCGAAATCACAGAAGAACTTGAAAAGCTTCCAAGTATTCCTTATCAAGCAGAGGTACTTAGAAACATCAATGTATCCTTGAAGAAGAAAATCTCTGAACAAATCCTACGTGGTGCTGGAACATCGAACACCTTCACTGGCATCTTCAGTGAACAAGCAGTTGCATTATCGGATACGACTCCGCTTGAAATTTCCGCAATCACTGACACAACTTTAGATGACATCATCTTTGCTTATGGTGGGGATGAAGAAGTTGAGGGTGGTGCAGTTCTTATCCTGAATAAGAATGACTTGCGTGCATTTGCTGGTCTTCGTACTTCCGAAGGTCGTAAGGTTCACACCGTTGATTACATTAATCAGACCATTGATGGTATTCCTTATGTGATCAACTCACATTGCAAAGCGATTGCTGACAGTGCAACCACTGCAGGTGAATATGCGATGGCTTATGGTTCACTCAAGAACTATGAAGTACCTATCTTCTCACCAGTTGAAATCGGCAAATCGACAGATTACAAATTTAAAGATGGTATTATCTGCTACAAAGCATCCGTATTCACTGGTGGTAATGTGGTAGGTTATAAAGGTTTCCTTCGTATCAAGAAGAAAGCCGCTGCCTAATCGGAGGGACTAAATCATGGCCATACTCGATACAGTGAAGAAAGCACTCTTGATTCCTCTAACAGAAACATATGCTGATGAGGAGTTGTTGTCTCATATTGAGGCTTGTAAAGAACTCATTCGTTCTGTCGGTGTGGCCGATGATGTCGTAAATGGTGAGGGAGTCCCAATCGTGGATTCCCTCATCCTTATTTACTGTAAGACGTTTTTTGGTTTTAAGAACGATGGATCTGTGAAAGAACTTCCGAAGAGTTTTGAGATGCTCATCAAGCAGCTATCATTCACGAAAGGAATTACTTCCTAATGTTTCCAAGTTCTCCAAATATCAAATTAACGCTTCTAAAACTAGACAACACACCAGATAACATAGGGAATCGAAAACTAGTCCTTAACAGTTCTAAAGAGGTTATTGGAATGAATCTTTCTATTACCTCAAAAGAATATTATGAAAGCAAGAAAACAGACATCAGAATTGATGTTGCAGTCAAGATTCAAAGCTTCTTATATGATGGGTCAAGACATGCATTGATTGATTCAAAGGTTTATAAAATCGAACGAACCTATATCAGCGGTCAGTTTATTGAGCTTTATTTTGTTGAAACGAAGATTAAAAAAGGTGATATTGATGGTCTCATTGGATGAATTAGCACTTGAAATTAGTGAGCTTGTCGAATCTTATGCAGATAATGTCATCAAAGAAATGGAAAAAGTACTAGACGAAACCGCAGATAAGGTACTTTCTTACATTCAATCAAAAGCACCGAAGAGTGGTCAGGCATATGGGTTTGCAGAATCGTTTGTGGCTGTTCCTGAAGGTGAAGGCATCAATAAGCGTATCGCTATCTATTCAAGCACCAAAGGAAGGTTAACTCACTTACTTGAGTTTGGGTTTACACATCGTGGTGGTAAATTCGTAGGACCACGTCCATTCATGCGGCCAGCCTTTGATGCATTTGCACCGGATATGGTTGAGAAAATCAAATCGATTATTGAAAGAGGTGGATCCGCATGAGTTTTATAGAGCAACTATTCCAAATACTTGATGGTGTTTTACCAAATCGAGTATCTTATGGAACAAACATAGTCGATGCAAACGAACACCATGTATACCCATTTATTGTCTATCAAGAAATCAGCGATAGAGTTCAAACCTATGCTGATAACAAATCAGCAGTTCGTATTATCACCTATCAAATCACACTTGTCACAGAATCCAAGAACCCCATCTTCGAAGAGCAACTAGAGTCAGCTCTATATCAATCGGGGTTCAATTATCAAATGATTACAGAATACGTCAATGACGACAACTCGGTAACCAGAGTTTATGAAATCAAACAGGAGGAAATAAAATATGAGTAATAAAGTTACATTCGGACTTACCAATGTTCACTATGCACTCGCTACGATTGGAACGGATGGTTCCTGGACTTTTGGAACACCAAAGCGTCTGGTTGGTGCTCAAGAAATCACTACCGAAATCATCGGTGGTAGTTCACAAGTCTATGCAGACGATAAGGTTATCGCAACCCTGGTCTCCAATTCAGGCTCAACCGTCACTCTCAAGTTTACAGAGATTGATGATGAATTTAAAAAGGATATCTTTGGTTTCAAGACAGATACCAATGGCAATTTTGTCGAAGTGGTCAACAATGAAACCAAGACCTTCGCATTAGGTTATGAAATTCAAGGCGATGCCAAAACTCGTCGTATTTGGTATTACTTATGTACAGCTACACCTTCAGGGGATGCAAGTAAATCCAAAGCGGACTCCATTGAAGCCAATTCAATCTCTCTTAACATCACTGCTCGCCCGATCGAGTCAGGAAATAATCTGATCCTTCGTGTTATCGCAAGTGTTGGTGATACAAACTACACGAACTTCCTATCGACATCGCCAGTCTTACCTACATTCATCTAAGGAGTAACTGAACATGGAAAAAGTGATTAAACTAGGTGATAAGGAGTACAAACTCCATTCGTCACTATTTACAATCATCGATTATCGTAACGTATTCGGATCTGAACTATTCAGCGATATCAAGAAACTTGAAAAGGGTAAAGATATCAAAGAAGAAGACTTCTCACTCGTGATCGATACGATCTTCCGAATTATTTATGTGCTTCATCGACCATTCAGCAAAACATCCTACAACGATTTTTTGATGACATTCGATTTTGGTATCCTAAGTGATACAGAAGAATTAGGTGTTCTATCGCAAACCATCGGTGAAATGCTAGGCACTCTCCAAAAAGGCACCAAACCATCCCCACAGTCCAAATGATGAGCCAGAGTTTGGTGCAACCTCTAATATAATCTTTAACTTGGCTCATCTAGGCATATCGATTGAGGACTCGAAGTATTTTGATTTAACGACTTATTTTGAGTTGGTTCAACTTGAAATGAAAGTCATATCTGGAAAAGATTCTGGTAGACGTGCATCACAATCAGATATTGATGCATATTTGTTGTAGTGTTGTGCTCATTCATCGAGATTACTTCAATACTGTATATCGCCTGAATGAGGTTGAAGCGTTTGAAATCGTCTTTGTCAAATTTTGTCCATCAAGGGCTATTTTCATGACATCATCGTTACAACAAGTGATCTGAGGAAGATGATGGATTAATGTATTTCGACTTTTCATCCAACTTCGAATGGACTCAACCTTTTCTATGGATAGGTATCTTGATAGTCTATTCGAGGACTGACGAATCAACACTAATAATTCGGTGACTTTTTTGCTTAACGAATCATGTTTATTTTCGTTATATCTGTTTGAATGCATTAGTATGGATTTGGTTCGGTCTTCTAGTATCGCATACTCAATGAAAATTGCTTCGAGATAGAAGCGATAAAGGATGGCTTTCTTTAAGTCACGTAATAGCTCGGTGTAGCGATCATGCTTGGCAAGGTTACTCGATATTTTGTTCATGGGGTGGTTCCTTCCTTATGCATTATTTCTTTGCAAGAATATCTTTCTTTTTTTCTACGAACTCTTGTTCGGTAATAATCCCAGAATCAAGTAATTCTTTAAGATCTTTCAATTCTTGAATATATGAAGAATTTGAAGGGGTTTTCACTGGGGTGTTTGGTTCAATCTTTTGAGCAACTGCAGTTTTCTCGTCTGATTCCTTATTTTTTATGTTGCCCATTCTTCGATTGAATTCAAAGAATATTGTGATCCCTTTAAACTCGACATCGGTCTTATCGTTAAAAACCACTTGAACGATACGCACGTCTTTAATTTCATGCTTGGTGTTAACAGAAATTTTTGACATACCCTTAAGCATTGTATATGCGGTACCAAAAACAATTTCGGATAATCCAGTAGATAATATCCCGATTTTTTCTTGACTGGTCTCGCTCGCAACTGTACTCTGCATAAGTTGAGAACCGAATGTTTGAAAATCCTTGATTGACGTCTTTGGAATCTTGACAATCGGCAAATACAATCTTCGATCAAAAATGGCTGCAGCCTGATTGTTTGGGAGCGAGTATGAAGTAAATGGGGCACGAAGCAGAGTCAGATTGTCCGATTCGTCGAAAGAACCGATATATGTTCCTGCGTTAATGTCAGGTCTTGAAGATCGACTCACGTCAACCAGAAAATAATTTGCGATTTTGTTTTCACCAGCTAAATCATCGACTTTTTGCATTGTTTCATCGGTCACAGGTTTAGCCATTTTTGACTTGATTAATTCATATGCAATTGAATCATAACGCTTTTTTGCATCAGGATCATCACGGAAGAAATTGTCAGCTCCGTATAACAAATTATTCTTCATTCCATCATGGAGCAATTTGGAAACGAGTTGAGATCCTTCTTCGTTTCTCGAATATACCATCCACATATCCCATACCGAAGGGTATTGACAGTCTTTTCCAGCTTCAATAGGCGCTCTAAGCACCTCATCTAGTTTGTTGGCAACACTTGTCTCTTGAATGCTCCCCTTGAACATTGTGAATAATCCAAAAATTCCAATTGCCAAGAAAAAGAAGCCAATAATACCTAAGCCTACAGCAAAGAATACAATTCCGACAATAATACTAATCAAAAAACTTCCATAAATTATTGTTATACCATTTTTCATCCGATCACCCCTGTTGATATGTATATTACACATTTTACCACATGAATTTTTTATATTCTACCATTACTAGGAAAATAGAACGGCTTATAAACGAAGGAGGTGAGCATCGATGGCAGAAACAATCAAAGGACTAAATATCAAGTTGAGTCTTGACGGTCGAGATCTTGAGAACGAACTCAAAGAAATCCAATCCGATCTCAAGGAACAACAAAAGGATCTCAAAGCCATCAATGCGAACCTCAAGTACGACAGTTCGAATGTAGAACTCTGGAAGAACAAACAGTCCAAGCTCAATGACATCCTTCAAACGACTAAAAAGAAGCTAGAAACACAGAATCAAGAGCTTGAAAAGGCAAAGCAAGCAGTCAAACTTGGTCAGATGAGTGAAACGGAGTTCAATAAGCTTGCTCGTAATGTGGCATATACCGAAGCTGAAGTATCTAAGCTCAATAAAGAACTCCAAAATACAAAAGGTAAAATCACAGACTTATCCAATGCGAACTTTGAGAAGATTGGGAAGCTAGGTTCTACACTAACCAAATCAGTTACCGTACCTGTGCTTGGAGCATTATCTGCTCTTGGTGCACTTGCAGTAAAGACAGCAAACACAGCCGATGAAATTGCCGATACAGCCGCTAAACTTGGTCTAAGTGCCGAGAGTTTACAAGAATGGAACTACGTTGCGAAGATCTCTGGAAGTTCGACAGAAAGCCTAAACAAGGCCTTTATTAAGGTCAATGGAATTCTTGGCGATATCGCTACTGGTAACGGGGACAAGGTATCTGAAAGCCTAGCTCAAATTGGACTAACTGTTGAGGATCTCAAAGGTCTTAATGCTGATCAAGCTTTTAATCTAATTCGGAATGCACTCTCTGGAGTTGAAGACGAAGCCTTAAGAGTTGGTATTGCAAATGAGTTCTTTGGCGATAAGATTGGTACTGAAATACTACCGATGCTGTCTCAAGAAGAAACGGCTATTAACTCGCTTCGAAAAGAAGTTAGAGAACTAGGCATTATTACGAATGAACAAGCCGCGATTGCTGGTGAATTCAATGATACTGTCGATCAAACAAAACAAGCACTCGGTAGTCTTGCTATGGACATTTCCGTTCAAGTTCTACCTATCATGCAAACCATGCTTCAAAAGGTTAGAGATGAAATCATTCCGACTTTGAAGAGTTGGATTGAAAAATGGAATAACTTAGATTCAGGTACTAAGCAGATTATTCTTACACTTGGTGCAGTCATAACTGCCATAGGTCCAGTCCTTTCCATTATTGGAAAAGTGGGACCTATTTTAAATATCGTGTCAACCGCACTAAAAGCAGTAGGTACTTCTGGTCTTTTTGCAGGGGCTGGATTAAACTTTGCAACACTTGGAATTGGTGCACTTATAGCGATTGTTGCAATGGCACTGTTTCAAAGCGAAGAGTTTCGAGCATTACTAGCAAGACTTGGTGAAACTTTAATGCTTTTATTACCACCAATTATGACAATCGTTGATAGCTTAATGACTGCACTCACTCCTATTTTGGATGTGTTAATTGAACTCATCATCATGCTAGTCGATATGTTGGTACCTATCATTGATGTTTTATTAATTCCATTGATGACTCAAATCGAGTTCATCGCAGAATTATTAGAACTGGTTGCACCTCTCATTGAAATTATTGGGAAAGTTCTACAAGCCATTTTAGTTCCTGCAATAAAAGTTCTTCAAAAAGTATTAGAACCTGTCATGGCAGTAGTTCAAAAGATTGTCGATTTTCTTACTCAAATATTCGAGTGGATTGGTGACTTGGGCTCCAAGATGGGCGATATCGCTGGCAATTTTGGTGACATGATCGGAAGCATTACTGGTAATATTGGTGAATTTGCTTCCAATGTTGCTAAAGGAGTGGGAGATTTTGTTGGTGATGCTGCAGATAAAGTTGGCGGCTTCTTCGGTAAGATTGGTGGATGGTTTGGAGATAAGTTTAATCTAAAGCAGAATCAAAGCGTAAGTTCAACAAACAACATCAATCGTTCAAACAGCAATACGAACAACATCACCATCAATACAACCTCACCAACGTTTGACATTGATTCAATCAATAGAGCACTAGGAGGTAGCGTGATATGACTCGAAAAATCTATCTAGAAAATCCTTCTGGTAATAGGTTTCATTTTGATTATAGAAGCGGTTGTCTGATTCATAGTATTTCTGGACTAGGCTTTACTCAAGAACTGACATATCTTAAGTACGATTATGTTCACGATCGAGTCGATCAGACACAAGGATTAACAGAAATACAAGCAACGCTCACTTTTCTAAAAGGGTATCCAGGTTATACAGAACTAATGAATTATCTGAAACTTGGAGAGAAAGAACTTAAACTTTACTACGAAGCGGATGATTCCGCTTTTTGTTTTGTCGATATCAAATCAGTATCTAAACAGGAACTTGTGGCAGGTGCACTCAATTGTCAGATTGTGTACCAAAAATTATCGTTATGGCTCAAAACACAGACTTATACTATTGAGGTTAACGAGTCCACCATAGGCAAAGTATATCGATACACCTATCCCTTTACCTATTCTGCATTTTATGAAGGTAAAATTCAAATCGTTAATCGTGGTATTTTCAAGGCACCACTCTTGATTGAAATGATAGGTGCGGTAGATGAGCCAGAAGTCATCATTAGAAAAGGCACTAGAATCATCACGATGTTAAGACTGTTTCATTCTCAAAGCAGTGGTGAGATTCATGTGTCAGCTGTACCAAACAAACAATTTATTCGCAAGATTGACAATGGCGAAATTGTATCGATTTATGGACTACAAGATTTTACTTGTGACAACTTTCTATTTGTTGAACCAGGTGAATACGAGGTTGAATTCAAGCCAGGTGTCGCTAGTCTTACCACATGCAGAATCACGATTTATGAAGGATATCTGGGGGTATAAGTATGCAACTTGTATTTCTCGATAGACTCAATTTAGCTTATAAAGACTACGGCTATGTCGATAAGGATTTTGAGATAGCATTAGACTTAGTCATCATTCAAAAGTCAGTATTCACCATCAACAAAGCCAAGATAAATGTGTCGGTTGGTGACATCCTGATTTTAAAAGATGCACCGATTCATTACATTGGCATAGTTGAAAGACTAGAAGTTGCTGACAAGCATCGAACAACCGTTCATGTACTAGATTTTAAAGAAATGTTCTCAATCGACATACCTGTTGAAAGTTATACCGGGGATTTGAGTTTGTACCTTGAAAACTTGCTTGTATCCAACTTTAAACAAAGTGGCGATTCGCTTCAAAATCTCAGTTATCTTACCATCGAAAGAGGTTCAAGTATTTCAGGGGAATTATCCTTTGAACCTGATAAAATCATGTCTTTAGCTTCTTTGATGGAACTCATCACTAAATCCTATGGACTGAAACTTTCAACAGAAGCCGTGTATTTAAGAGGCAGAGTGATAGGCATTATCTTTCGAATCGGTGAGGTTCAAAGAGGAATAAAGCTCAAAAACAACTATCAAGCCATTCAGGATTTGGTCGTCAATGACAGTTCAAGTCAGATGGTCAATAAACTCACCTACTATCCAAAAGTTGAGAATGTTCAATTCAAGCAAACCATCGTTTACTATCTATTATCAACTGGGGAATTGACTCATGACATGTATCATCCTAACAGGTACAAAAGTGTCAAACCGAAGGCGTTTTACTATACAGATAATGACTATCCATCATTGCTTACAAAAGCAAGATCCGAGATGATCGCCTCAAAATTGGATCACAATATCACTTTCACGATTAAATCCGACAACGATGTATTCCAACCGATGAAAGATATCGAACTTGGGGATTTCGTTGAGTTTATAAACAATGAACAAACCTATGATTCAGTAGTAACAAGTATCAAGTTTAGTCAGGGGTTTCATAAGGCAATGGTAACACTTGGTGAGTACCGTATTAAACTTACCGAGAAGATACAGCTTCTAAACAAAAGTGTGAACTCTGCAGTTAGTCACATATCAATACAATCAACTGGGATCACTGATCTCGATGGAGGAGAATTTTAATGGGTGTTCAAAAAGTAACCTTTGATGGTGCAAATGTCACATCGAAAATTGATGCGGATTTGTATCATTTTTTATTTTCAAGTGATGTAGGCGTCTTGAAGTACGTTAAATCACAATGTAGCTTTACGTTAGCCAATAACACGATTACATTTTTAGATGGCTATGTTGCAGTTTATGGACGAATAATCTACATAGAAAATCAAACAACAATATCTGTTACTCCTGATTCAAGTAAGTTTGGTTATGTAGTGCTTGGGGTTGATACTCAAGCAAATACAGTCACTATCTATATCAAAGAAGCGGTTGGTACATATCCGGTACTTACTCAAACCAATCTTCAAAACTCGGAAGGATTATATGAGTATGCATTGGCAGCTTATTCAAAAACAACCACATCAGTCAATCTTATCAATGATTTTGAACGAGAAATGATCACTTCGGATCGAATAAGAGTTGAAGAACTAGAATCAAAATTAAAAGATTTTTACTATCCGCAGCAACTTGGATTAACCAAAATAAGTAACGGTGTCTACCGATTTGGCAATGTTAATTCGGCAATCTTAATGGAAAGCATTCTCTATGTCGTGATTGAAAACACGACTATTGTGAGCATACCAACCAATCAGCTGTTTATCGTTGTGGGATCGAACACTTCGCTTAGCTATCGTTATGGTGGAGCGGATTATTCCCTAAGCATATCGTATGCAAATGGACTTGTCACTTTGTCTTTGGGAAATACATCTCATCGAGTGACACAAGCGTATCTCAAAAAATAAGGAGGAAATATTATGGCAACAATTCAAATTAAACGAAGAACCACAGCCGGTACTGGTCCACTTGTTGGAACTACTGGAACGATTAAAGCTGGTGAACCACTAGTCGATTTTAGTGGTGAGCATTTATACATTGCAAAGGCTGATAAAACAGGTAGTGTAGGCACACCACTTGCAGAATCCGACTATTTAAAAATACCCGGAGTAGCAAAAGTAAATACACAAATTGATACAAAGATTGCAGCATTAGGTCTTGGTACGGCAGCGACTAAAAACACAGGTACAGGCAATGGCAACATTCCGATTCTTGACGCAGATGGAAAACTTGCTGATTCTGTCATTCCAAAAGTTGCGATTACGAATACATGGGTGGTAGCAAGCCAAGCGGCAATGTTGGCTCTATCGAACGCTCAAGAAGGGGACGTTGCAGTTAGAACTGATATCAACAAATCCTTCATTCTAAAGACTACTGGTTATGCAACACTGGCTAACTGGCAAGAATTACTTACTCCAACCGACTCAGTAACAAGTGTTAATGGATCAACTGGTGCAGTTTCTATTACTCTTGCTGGACTTGGTGGTGTGTCTAGTTCGGCGTTTGGTGATCATGTAATCTCTGCAGATCATTTAACGCAAGCTCAACGAGATATCATTTCTGGTGTGGTAAATACCAGAGTATGGACAACAATAGCCATGGACTCAGCTGCCTCACAAGCTGCTTTTGATGCATCAGTAGTGCCATCAGGATTAAAACTATATCAGTATGTGGATACTAACTATACTCCGGCAGTACTTAAATACGCCATTGGGATTGACAACACAAAATTTTTAACACCTTCATCTGTCATTGATGGTGGCACATACTAATGCCAACCATTAGAGTTAAAAGAGGAACAACAAAACCATCAACAGGGGTACTGACAGCCCTAGGAGAGTTAGCATTTGATTACACAAACAATATCCTTTACGCAAGAAACTCAACGTCGGTTGTTAAGATCGGTGGTGAACTAGAACTCGTATATTCCTCAGAAAGTACAGCAAGCTCGTTAAGCTTTTCTTATGCATTCTCGACAGCATACATATATAAAATTGTGGTTATTGCCTCGACATACGGAAGTACAAATGATACTACATCATCTGTTATTAACTACAGAACATCAGCGTTTTCAAATATTCCTGGTTCAACATTAGCAATCTATGCAAACGATACATTGTCAACTGTGGCTAGAATGTTTGTTTCTAATTCGACATCATTCCAAATTCCAGATTCATTCACAAATTCGAATGTGGTTGCTAGTGGAATATCAAAAACAATATCAATAAATCTATCGCCCATATTTTCAACAGGATTCACGGATAATCGTCAATGGCTTGCAACTGGGAGAAGTGTAACAACAGTAACTGGACAGGCTAATGCATCCATCACAATGGCTGATTTTTCACATTCAATTGCAGGTTTTCCACAAAATTTGTTGATAAATCCAGGTTTAGACGCAGGTTCACCTGATAGTATCAGTGTTTCAATCTATCGAAGTTTAAGAAAGTAGGTCATAATTATGGCAATTATTAAAGAAATGAACTCCAAGTTTGGAGTATCTTTATCCTATCACCGGATTATTGCATTCAACATCAACTATGTAGCGAAGAAGGCAGTTATTTGTGTTGCGTCCTATCACAGTAAAGAAGCTCGTGCAAATCACAGTGCATCACTAGAAGAAATCGATATAGAGGTTCCTGAGTCAGATTTCTATCTATTCAGTGAGGCGAGTCCTATCATACAAGGCTATCAATGGCTAAAAGATAATGTGGTTGGTTTTGATGACTCAATCGATGATTTTGAAGTTGTGGAAGGTACATCTAATGCTCCAAGTGAAACCGAAACCGCTTGATAAAGATAGTATTCTAGAAATCATTCAAGGCATCTTTCCAAATACAATTGTGATGTTTGTCTACTATTGTGGCTCGTTAGCCTTTGGATTAAACGATGAAAATAGCGATGATGATGTGACTGTGGTGCTTGATGGTTTCAAAGGTAATGTTCACTTGAGTTTGGGAGAACTTGATATTTTTGCATACGGAAGAGATGTTTATTTGAAGAAACAAAACTTAGATCCAACCGTTCCTCTATACGATCGTGTTTACATCGATGAAGTTCTATCAGAAAAGGATAATCTCATTTACTTGGATGAGAATTATCGAGATGAATATGAAGCATATAAGAACGTTGATTTAACCAGTAAGCTTGGTTTGTTTTTGGATAGTTTTGTGGAGCATTACAACATGCGTATTACGTATCCAGAACCGCAAAAGTCACATTATCACATTTTAAGGGTGCGTGGAATCTTGGATCATGTTGATGAAACTGGAAGATATCGCCATGTGGTTCACGAACCCTGGTATACACACATGATTGAATACAAAAAGAACTGGAACAATAGCAAGGGCTTAGAATACATGCCGTTATTAAGGGAAGCCCTAGCTTACATAGAAAACTACAAGGATAAGGTGATGAAGGATGAACTGGGATAACCTACTCAGTCTATTTAGAATGGAAAATTTGGTGTATTGGATTGTAACAATGGTCGTAGTCATCTTGACCACCATCAAGCAATTCAACCGCCAAGAACAGAAGAACCAAACGAATAACGATGAAATCTTGACGAATTTGCAGACGATAGAAAAACAAAACATAAAAATGCTTAATCTCCTTGAAATGCACTCGCAAGATATTAAATCGTTAAAGAAGGATGTCAATGTCCTAGAACATCGTGTATCGAGATTGGAAGATTCGCAAGTCAATATCTATAATCGCTTAGGAGGCAAAGAAAATGACAACACTTGAAATTATTTTACTCATCACTTCCCTATTATTGTTGGCACTTTATGTGACATCAAAAATGGGTAAAGATCAACCACTTTCTGAGGTGATCAAAGAAGTAAAGAAAGATTTAAAAAACACAGCTGATAACGTCACCGACTTAGTTATCAAAGCAAAGGACATCGTCTTTGATGCAAGCGTTCAAAAGGCTATCAAAGAATTTATATTAATTGTAGAGGAAAAGAATCAGCTCGCAAAAGTTAAAGGTGAAGCATTTCTTACTGGTGATGATAAGAAACTCGCTGTTGTATCAAGACTCAGTGAGTGGGTAAGCAATATCACAGGTTCGACAGAAAAGGCTGTTGAGTTTGTAGAGACCAACCAGTCAAAGATTGAAGCAATCATCAATGACTACATTTCCTTTAGTAACAAGATGCAAGGAAGAGCGACTCTGTCTGAAGCAGAAAAACTCATTCAAGAACAACTAAAGAAATAAAAACTGACCTCGTGTATAGGAATTTAATCCTTGCATGAGGTTTTTTTCATTTTATACCGGCAAAATCAAAAAAAGATGCCATTAACCATTGAGGAGGTATTTTCAATGACTAATGATAAGAGAAAAATACTTGAACTAAAACAGATGGGTTATGGATATAAGAAGATTGCAAAAGAACTAAATCTATCGTTGAGTGTAGTTAGATATGCTTGTAACAAAATGAATGAAGAAGAACTACTCGGTGGAAGCTGTGAACAATGTCACGTCAAGTTGAAATCAACAAAAGGTAGAAAAGAAAAGAGATTTTGCTCAGATAAATGTCGATGGAAATGGTGGAATCAACACCATGATGAACTCAAAAAAAGAGCTTTTTACACACATATTTGTAAGTCTTGCAATAAAGAATTCACAATCTACGCAGTTAAAGAAAGAAACTATTGCAGCCATGAATGTTATATCAATGACAAGATTAACAAGAGGAAATCAAGCGATGGAACGAAGTAATTTAGAGCAATACTTATTATCCATCCAACCTGCAAAAAGCATGAGAGATGAGGGAATAATCACACATCAAGAATACTCAAAAATTGAACTATTTTTAGCTGAGAAATATTGTATCAAAAAAGGTAATCTTTATCGCCAAATAGACTTGACTATTCCTCGCAATAAAGTGATAGATATAGTACCTGTTAAGGAGGTCAAAAATGATGAGAAAAATTACGACAATAGGCACATTACCAAAATTGCCAAAGAGGACTAGGGTGGCTGCATATGCAAGAGTATCCGATGGTAAAGATACAATGCTTCAATCTTTAGCTGCACAAGTTAACCATTACAAGAACATGATAAAAAATAACCCAGAATGGGAGTTTATAGGAGTATATTCTGATGAGGCTCTTACTGGGACTAAAGATTCAAGAACAGAGTTTCAACAACTGCTTCAAGACTGTAGAGATGGAAAAATCGACATGGTAATAACAAAGTCAATCTCAAGGTTTGCACGAAATACCGTGATTTTATTAGAAACAGTTAGAGAGCTGAAGGCAATCAATGTTGATGTGTTTTTTGAGGAACAGAATATCCATTCTAATAGTGGTGAGGGAGAGATGATACTGACATTCTTAGCGACGTTTGCTCAGGAAGAATCTCGAAGTGTATCAGAAAATATGAAGTGGCGGATAAAAAAAGATTTTGAACAGGGGATCATGTGGGGTGGTAAACCTTGTTTAGGATACGATCTTAAAAATAAGCAGTTGATCCTTGTTCCAAAAGAAGCTGAGATTGTTCGAATGATATACCAACTTTACTTTGATGGCAGTGGTGATGAGCAGATATGCAAAATCCTTGAAGCCAAAGGCATCATTCCTAAAACAGGAACGAGATGGTACTGGTCTACAATTAAAGCAATCTTAACTAACGTCAATTACACAGGAGACTTATTGCTCCAAAAAACATACCGAGAGAATCACTTAACTAAAAAAAGAAGATTCAATAGAGGTGAGTTCGATCAATACATTGTTAAGGATAACCATGAAGCAATCATTACTAAAGATGTGTTTGAACGAGCACAGAAAATTAGACAAAGTAGATTGAACAAAGCATCATCAGGGAATAAACGCAATAAATTTCCGTTTTCTGGAATGATCCGTTGTGGTTTGTGTGGTAGAGGATTCAGTCACAAAGTAACGCCTTATAATGAGATTTGGAAGTGTTCTTATTCTGATAAAAGGGGTATTGAAGCGTGTGCAGCAAAACAAGTGCCTAATCAAAAAATCATTGAAGCGGCTAATCATGTTTTGAATCGTGATAGTTTTGAAGAAGTCTATTTTAAATCAAAAGTAGAATGGATAGAAGTATTTCCAGAGCAAAGACTAATATTACATATGATTAATCAAACAAACAAGGAATACGAATGGAAGTCATCCAGGAGTGATTCGTGGACACCAGAAATGAAGGAACAAGCTAAAATCAAAGCACTAAACCATGTGAAGGGAAAAAATCAAAATGGCTAAAGTAACAGTAATACCATCAACGAAAAATCCAATCACGCAAGTTCAACTTGGATCAAATCATGTCAAGAAAGTAGCAGCTTATGCACGAGTTTCTACGAATACTGATGAACAATATACGAGTTACGAAGCTCAAGTTTATTACTATAAGAAATATATTAAAGAAAGAAACGACTGGGCATATACCGATGTATATGCGGATGAAGGGCTATCTGGGACTAATACTAAAAGACGACCTGAGTTCAACAGGATGATTTCTGATGCCTTAGCAGGTAAGATTGACCTCATCATTACAAAGTCCATCTCACGATTCGCACGTAATACGCTTGATACAATATCCTTTGTCAGAAAATTAAAAGATAAGGGGGTTGAAGTTTTCTTTGAGAAAGAGAACCTATGGACCTTAGATCCAAAGAGCGAACTCATTCTGACCATTATGGCATCCATTGCACAGGAGGAATCAAGATCGATTAGTCAGAACGTTACATGGGGTAAGAGAGCTAGTTTTCAACAAGGAAAAGTATCGTTTGCATATAAAAGATTCTTAGGTTATAAAAAAGAAAACAATAAAATAGTCATTGATGAAGACGAAGCGGTTATTGTTAAGCTAATATATCGCATGTTTTTAGTTGAAGGTAAGTCGATCACTGGAATCGCAAATCATCTAACTAAACTAAATGTTAAGACGCCAAGTGGGAAATCAACGAAATGGACAAAGAATACAGTAAACTCAATTCTTACAAATGAAAAGTATAAGGGCGATGCTTTACTACAAAAAAGCTATACCGAAGATTATCTAAGTCAGAAACTTGTGAAAAATACTGGTCAAATTCCTCAATACTATGTTGAAAACAATCATCCTGCTATCATCGATAGAGACACATGGGAGTCAGTCCAGATAGAGTTAGCAAGGAGGGATGAGCTAGGAGCTAAGTACTCATCAAATGATATATTTGCTTCAAAGTTAGTCTGTGAAGACTGTGGTGGCTTTTATGGCCAAAAGAAGTGGCACTCCAATACCAAATACTCAAGGTTCATACATCAGTGCAATCGGAAATTTGAAAAAGGCAAAGATAAGTGTATGACTCCAAACCTAACGGATAGCGAGATAAAGCATAAATTTATTGAAGCTTACAACATAACCATGCAGGACAAGAAAAGAATTATAGATGATACGAATGCGATGATTGCACTCCTTACTGATACAACTCAATTAGATAATCAGATTGATGACTTATACGATGAGATGGTTGTGACTACTGAACTCATAAATAAGCTGATAAAAGATAACTCAAAATCAAACATGGATCAAGATGAATATGATAAAAAGTATATGGAACTCACCAAGAGGTATGAACAAGCCAAGAATCGTCAAGAAGAACTCATAGATGCCAGAACCAATAAAAAGGCACAAGAGCTTAATATGAAAACATTTGTCGCCAATCTGAATCAGGCAGAAGATAAAATAGCAGCATGGAATGAATCAATATGGATGTTATTAGTTAAAAGTGCAGTAGTACACAGAGATAAAAGTATCACGTTTAAACTCAACAATGGGAAAGAAATTAGAAGCTAAATAAAGTAAATTAGGTGCCATACAGCTAATATTAGTTGTGTGGTTTTTACTAACTCTGATTATTGTCACGATTAAGCTTTTAGAAATAAAATTAAAATGTTATAATTTAACCAACAATTACGTATTTAACATTAGTTAGCGGGGTAAGTGAAATTGGATTTAAAACCATTATGTCAAAGAATAGCTGATAGATTAGGTATTGATCCATTAGTAATAAAGTTTGAAGAAATGATTGATGATAGCAAACTGTATATAAAAGAGGAATACGTAGCTATCAATAAAAAGTTTGAGAATGATTATGAGGAATGTGCAAAAAGTATCGCACATGAATATAGACATGTTTTTCAAATATTTTATGTGAGTTTATTTTCTAATGAGCGTTCCAAAAGATGGCAAAAAGAACTACAAGATGTAGTTAATAGTTCAAACATGGATAGTAATGGTAGTAACTACATAGCTCAAGAAATAGAACTGGATGCCTTTGCTTTCACTAAGTACTATCTTGAGGAATTTGAAAACATAAAAGTTGTAAACAGGATTGATAAATTGGATTTATATATTCACGAATACATAAAAAGGTCTAGGGATATTTTTTAGAATTTGGAGTTTTATAAAAAGGGAGGTCTTAAATTGAAAGCACAAGATTTCATAGAGGAGTTTTATGTTAACTACTTTGAAATTTATAAAGAAAAATTAGTATCACTTCTTGAAAAAAACAATTATAAGCTATATAGATATGTACCTATCAATCAATTTTTAAAGACTAATTATAAGTCTAATTTATTGCATAAAAAACAATATGGATTTGATTCATTATTGAATAAATATAATTTCCACAATAAACCTAGTTTTTTTAATGATCGTGTTTGGATGCTCTTAGTAGACGGGGCAACAGTATATAGAGATTCAAGTATTACGTTTAAGTTCAATAATGAACTGGAAACAATAGCAATATAATGATATAATGTATTGAATAAAGAGCTTTCTTTTTGGGAGGATTTAAAATGAGAATAAAGGCAAAATCACTTTTAATAGTCGTACTTTTAACCATAATTACTTTTACACTTGTTTCATGTACTCAAAATGTCAGTTTCACTGTCTATTTTAACTCTAATGGAGGTAGTGAAGTAAACTCAATAACCACAGATGGGAAATCAACGGTTACAGTTCCAACAAACCCAGAGAAAGTTGGTTATACATTTGAAGGTTGGTATTGGGATAATGAAACTTTTCAAACAGCATTTTCAGCCAATTCATTACTTGATGCACCATTGTCTAGTGATATGACAGTCTATGCGAAATGGGATCCAATAACATATACTATATCCTATGTATTAAATGGAGGGATTAACAATCCAAGTAATCTTACTACATTTAATATTGAGACAACAAATCTAGTCATCAATAATCCAACCAAAGAAGGATATACATTTGGTGGATGGTATTCAGACGCAGCATTTACAACAGCATATAGTTTCACAACGATGCCAGCAAATGATATCACAGTCTATGCAAAATGGAACATTAGTAGTTATACATTGCAATATGTTGATTTTAATGATACAGTCCTTCAAACAATGGACTATGCATATAATGCAGACTTAAGTAGTGTTACCGCCCCAGTAGCAAGCCGCACAGGCTATAGCTTTACAGGATGGGATATGAGTTTGCCTTTAACGATGCCAGCAAGTAACATAATACTTAAAGCACAATACTCGATTAATCAATATACGATTAATTTTGAAATGGATGGTGGATCTAGCGTAGATTCAATCACTCAGGATTATGCAACAGCAGTGACTCAGCCCAATAATCCAACCAAAGAAGGATATACATTTGGTGGATGGTATTCAGACGCAGCATTTACAACAGCATATAGTTTCACAACGATGCCAGCAAATGATATCACAGTCTATGCAAAATGGAACATTAGTAGTTATACATTGCAATATGTTGATTTTAATGATACAGTCCTTCAAACAATGGACTATGCATATAATGCAGACTTAAGTAGTGTTACCGCCCCAGTAGCAAGCCGCACAGGCTATAGCTTTACAGGATGGGATATGAGTCTGCCTTTAACGATGCCAGCAAGTAACATAATACTTAAAGCACAATACTCGATTAATCAATATACGATTAATTTTGAAATGGATGGTGGATCTAGCGTAGATTCAATCACTCAAGATTATGCAACAGCAGTGACTCAGCCCAATAATCCAACCAAAGAAGGATATACATTTGGTGGATGGTATTCAGACGCAGCATTTACAACAGCATATAGTTTCACAACGATGCCAGCAAATGATATTACCCTATATGCAAAATGGCAGATAAATCAATATAGTATTATTTTTCTTGATTGGGACGGGAGTCAAATCACATCAGAAAGTATTGATTATAATACTAGTTTGAATGAAATTTCTTATCCCTCTGACCTAACGAGATTTGAAGCAGTATTTACTGGATGGGATACAGTTCTACCAAGTACAATGCCCTCACACGATATCGTAATAACTGCAACTTATTTAATTAATCAGTATAAAATTACATTTAATGAAAATGGTGGGAACCAGGTTCAAGATATAATACAAAATTATGGTTCTGAAATAAATGAACCAACTGACCCAACTAGAGAAGGTTATTCATTTTTGGGATGGTATACAGAATCAGAATTTTTAAATGAATATACATTTTCAATAATGCCAAATGAAAACTTTATCTTATATGCAAAATGGACAATTAATCAATATACAATTTCATTTGATGAGAATGGCGGAAGTATCGTTAATTCAATAACTGAAAATTTCAAATTTCCAATTGTACAGCCAAATAACCCTTCAAAAGAAGGATATAGCTTTGGAGGATGGTATAGCGATAACAGTTTCACAACAGCTTACATATTTACAACGATGCCAGCTGGTAATATTACTTTATATGCAAAATGGCAGATAAATCAATATAGTATCATTTTTCTTGATTGGGACGGAAGTCAAATCACATCAGACAGTATTGATTATGATACAAATCTGAATGAATTTTCTTTTCCCTCTGACCCAACAAGATTTGAAGCGATATTTAGTGGATGGGATACAGTTTTACCAAGTACAATGCCCTCATACGATATTGTAATAACTGCAACTTATGTAGTTAATGAATATACAATAATATTTAATTCAAGTAGCGGGAGTCAAATATCTCCAGTTACATTGGAATATGGTTCTACAATAAATGAACCAATGGCACCAACTAGAGAAGGTTATTCATTTTCTGGATGGTATACAGAGTCAGAATTTTTAGACGTATATACATTTTCAACCATGCCTAATGAGAATTTATTCTTATATGCAAAATGGACAATCAATCAATACACGATTTCTTTTAATAGCAATGGTGGCACAGCTGTCACAGCGATCACACAAGATTACGCTGCTACAGTAATAGTACCTACAGAACCAACAAGAATTGGTTATACATTTGGTGGATGGTATAATGATGAAGTTTTAACACAAACTTATACATTCACAACTATACCAGCATCCAATATCACACTCTATGCAAAGTGGACAATAAATCAATACACAATAACTTTCAATAGCAATGGTGGCACAGCTGTCACAGCGATCACACAAGATTACGCTGCTACAGTTATAGCGCCTACAGAACCAACAAGAACTGGTTATACATTTGGTGGATGGTATAGTGATGAAGCTTTAACACAAACCTATACATTTACAACCATGGCAGCATCCAATATCAAACTCTATGCAAAATGGACAATAAATCAATACACAATAACATTCAATAGCAATGGAGGCAGTGCGATATCAAACTTTACTCAAGATTTTAATTCAACAGTAACCGAGCCAACAGAACCATCAAGAGAAGAATATACATTTGGTGGATGGTATAGTGATGAAGCTTTAACACAAGCCTATACATTTACAACCATGGCAGCATCCAATATCACACTCTATGCAAAATGGAATATCATAGCCTATGAAATCACGTATAACTTAGATGGTGGCACGAATGGCAGCAATCCATCAACTTACAATATAACAACAGCAACCATCACATTAGCTGATCCAACGAAGGAAGGTTATACATTTGTAGGATGGTATGATAATGCTGCATATACAGGAGATGCGGTTGTTCAAATCACTATAGGTTCAACAGGTAATGTTGTTTTATATGCGAAATGGAGTGGTCCAGAAACATATAATGTAAGTTATTTATATACTAACTATGCTATTACTGGAAGTAACTATGATCTTATTCAATATGAATCATATGACACATCATCTTTAGGTGGAGCTTTTACATATGGTGATACGGTTACATTACTTAATCCTAATATAGTTGGGCATACTTTTTTAGGTTGGTACCTTTCTCCAGATTTTAGCGGTGATGCATTATCTTCTGAGTATATAATTCAAGATTTAGGAAATGATAATCAAAACATTACTCTATATGGTAAATCTGTTGTTGAAACATATAGTATATTTTATACCATCAGCGGTAGTTATTATAATACTGGTACGATCACTTTTGGAATAAGATATAGACTACTTTCTCCAGGGACCACATATTATATTAATGGATACTATTATTATGTCTCTGGTTGGAAAATTAATGGTGTAAATTATGGAGCCGGGGATTATATATTATCGTTTGATCGAGGCGACCAAGGAACAGCCATAACAGCGACTGCAATCTTAACAAGAACCCCGTAATTGCTTGTGGATTGGATATAGATTGTTTTTCATATAATTTTTGGTATATAGTTTAACTTACAATATATAAAAAAATATACAGATAGAAAGGAAATAAGGGTTATAAATTCTATGACGTATTGCGAAGTACAAGAAATTATTATTAGTATAAGAAAAGCACATTTGAAAGACAAAAAATGGAATGAGTT
The DNA here is from genome assembly GCA_942493185.1 of uncultured Caryophanales bacterium. Lineage (GTDB taxonomy): Bacteria > Bacillota_I > Bacilli_A > Izemoplasmatales > Hujiaoplasmataceae > UBA5603. Next base: position 1,674,314 of record OW818673.1, on the reverse strand, counting down.
AAATTGTGATGAACTAAAGAATTTATATAAAGAGATAAGTGCTAAATTTAATAATATGCAATGGGTTACAATCCCAGAGAATTATCAAAAGGCACAAGCTGATTTAGTAGAGAAAGAATTGAATAATATCACAAACAGAATGATTGAACTGAAGTGTGAATTGAGTGAATAAAGTAATCGAAAAATCTAAACGTCATATACTTTGTATGTAATTTTCATACACTTATGCACACCTATTTTAAACCAAAAATGTTAGGGTGTGCGAATTGGACTGTATAGGGTATTTTCAACAGTCGCTTTTGACGTATCTGATTACTGCTAATTGCAATTATGGGGGTGTCTACTTTTATATTACCATTACATTCGGAAGCGTAAATTTCAACAGGGGTGCTAAAAATATGTTAAGGGTGCTAAAAAAAACATGGGGTGCTAATTTGTATTAAAATAGGTAGCATCACACATATTGAAAGCATAGGTTTGATACAATCGTATCAGGCCTTTTTTCTATGTATTGGTCAAATGTTAACAAGGTATATGAAAAGCGCCGGTTATCGAATGCGGTAAATAGCGCGTTTTTTGATGGCGGGTTGAACCCCCGCACTGACGGAAAATGACGGATTTTAAGCGTTTGTAAATTGGATTGGTATGGTTTTTGATAAGTGAGTACTATGATGTTTTGGAAAACGGGTCAAAAACATCAAAAAAGGCATTGTAAAACGGGACAATAGTGTGTCTTTTGCTACAAGGAAACGGGTCAATCATCTACTGTGATGTTTGTGGATTGGGATGTTTTTTGAACAGTGGATACTGGATTGGTATGGAAATTAATCAGTGGGTCCGAGATGGCATCATATGGGTACAAAACACTGACTTTGAGGTGGTTGACAAATAAACTTGGTTGTGACAACCCCAACACTGACACAAACTTGATAATGACAAGACATATTAAAAGCATAGGTTTAATACAATTGTATCAGACCTCTTTTGATTTATATAATATTCGACTAAAACCAAATAAATATTCATAAAAAGAAATATAGTATAGATAAATGTTTATATTTATAAATATTTATGGTATAATACATGTGAGGTGAATTGCTATGTCAATAAATTATAAAGGATTGTTTGAGGTTTTAGATAAAAAAAACATATCTATATCAAAATTATCGGAAGATTTAAATATATCTTCAGCAACAAGAGCTAAATTTAAAAAAGGCGAATATGTATCACTCCAAACAGTCGAATCTATTTGTAAATACTTATCGGTCAATATCAATGATATCCTTTCATTTGTGATAGTTGACAATCCTTCTATCTTATATCAAAGATTAAAAGAAGAAATGCTTCACAAAATTAAAGGAAGTATTTATCATGAAACACAAATACTATTAACTTATAATTCCAATCATATTGAAGGGAGCCAACTTACGGCTGATCAAACCAGATATATTTTTGAAACAAACACGATTGGATTGGATAAAGACCAGACAATCAATGTTGATGATGTTATAGAAACCCAAAATCACTTCAGATGCATCGATTATATGATCAAATCTGCTTTAGAACCGTTATCCGAATCATTAATTAAAGATTTACATAGAATACTAAAAACTGGAACAAGTGATGCTAAACTAGATTGGTTTAATGTTGGCGAGTATAAACTTAGAACAAATACTGTGGGCGGCGAAGTAACAACGAAACCTAATAATGTTCAAAATGAATTGGCATCATTGATTGGTAAGTATGAGAATCAAATGGATTATTCCTTTGAAGACATTATAGAATTTCATCATCAATTTGAATGTATTCATCCATTTCAAGATGGTAATGGTAGAGTCGGTAGATTAGTTGCATTTAAAGAATGTTTACGTCATGGGTTTGTTCCGTTCACCATTGACGAAAGTAATAAACTTTTTTATTACAGGGGATTAAAAGAGTGGCAACATGAAAAAGGATATTTAAGGGACACTTGTTTCAATGGACAATATAAATATAAAAAGCTTTTGGAAATTTTTAATATTTGTTATGATTGATAGGGTAATTATATGGCAATAGATGATTAAATAGTAAATTGAATTTGAGTTGGTATGGAAATAATACAGAGCTTCATCAATGTCGTTTATATAAGTTTTCGTGTGTTTTATTTTTCTAAGCCCGAGAAGACGGTGTAGGAAACTGGATTGTGATAAGACATTGAATATGAACACCTGCAAAACAGGTGTTTTCTTTTTAGTTTACAATGATAGTTCCTTTCGATAGGAACAAGTAGAAACTCGGTAAATTTATCAAATATTTTTTATTTTTGTTGACTGAAAATCATTTTTCCTGTATGATAAATTACATACGATACATAACGTTAGTTATTTAACTTAAAGGAGATTTTATTATGCCACCAAAAATTAGGATTTCAAAAGAGGCTATTTTAGATGCCGCTTTTGAAATAACACAAGTTCAAGGAATATCGGCCGTCAACGCCAGAGTTTTAGCATTCACTTTAAGTTGTTCAGTACAACCCATATTTCGTTGTTTCGAAAACATGGAGAAATTGAAACAAGCCTTGTATGAAAAAGCCGGAACGCTTTTCAATGAATCAATGGCTAAAGGAATGGAAAACCGACAAATATCTTTCTTAGGAATGGGATTGGCTTACATTCATTTCGCAAGAACTGAAAAGAATCTATTTAAGTTTCTTTTCATGTCCGAAGAATTTAGAGGAATGTCGATTATTGACATGATTAGAAATGATAAGAATAACGATATTGTTCAATTGATTGCTAAGAATTCTGGGTTATCAATATCTTATGCGGAACAGTTATTTTTAAGTATTTGGTTGACAACCCACGGAATTGCTTCCTTAATGGCCACGAATGATTTTGACCTGTCCGAAGATCAAATGGTTCAATTATTAAGTGATGTTTTTGCCGGGACGAAGAATCAATTAGGTACAAAGGGAGAAAAGGCATGAACAACTTGATAATAAAGAAACCAATCTTTCATGCGGTTCTATGGATTTTAATCTACGTGGTTACTGTTAATATGGGAGAAGCATTATATGAGACAACCGGCTTCGCTTACTGGACCGCTTTACTATTAGCGGGGTTATCTGGTATCATGATTCTATATCTACAAAAAAACAATATCTTATTATCGTTGGGTTTTGAAAAATTGAACAAGCTACTATTGCGTAAGTGCTTATTTTATCTTCCATTGATTTTATTGGCGTTGATTCAGTTCATAGCCGGTATCAATCAAACCTATGTGCTGAATGATTTCCTCTGGGCTAGCCTCCTCATGATCGGTGTTGGGTTTTTGGAAGAGGTACTATTTAGAGGATTCTTATTTGAAGGTATTCGCTGTAAGTCCGGAATGAGAAAAGCCATCATCATCTCCGGAGTAACGTTTGGTCTGGGCCATATCGTCAACTTATCCAGAGGATATGGATATATTGAGTTAGGAAGTCAGGTTGTGGTTGCCATTGCCATTGGCTTGGTATTGGCTTTGTTATATGCTATCACCAAAAACTTATTGCCCGGCATTCTCTTTCACATCATCTTTAATATTAGCGGAACGATTACGAACCAAAATATCACTTTGCAGTTTTATCTTCTCGGTATCATCTTGGTGATTGCATTATCGTATTTATTCTTTTTAACAAGACAATCATTTGTGGATGAGACCGTTTCGAATCCCGTTAAGACCCTCTAATAAAAATAAGTTTTTTAAGGAGAATATATGGAAACCACTATGTATGCTAAAAATACTTTGATTTTGCCAAGCACGTATCATTTGAACAGTAAAATCGACTTAAAACAAGACAAGAAGATACTGTTTTCTATTCAAATCGTATTTCTTTTAACGGGATTATTGTTTGTTACTCTAGCGTTGGTTTTTCACTTTCCAACAAAGAATGATTTAGGGGTTGTTGTAAACATCATAACCAGCATCATAATCGGCGTTGTGTATATGGTACTTCATGAATTGACCCATGGCGTTATGATCCGGTTTTTTTCGAAGAAGAAGCCTCATTATAGTTTCCGTTTTCCCTATTTATGTACCGGAAGTTATGCGTACTATAATAAGTTGAGTTTCATTATCATAACGCTTGCCCCAGTAGTGCTTTGGGGGATTGTATTAATCACACTTCTGTTGGTCTTACCTTATAAGTTCTTTCTAAGTATTTATATCGTCACCGCTATAAATTTTGCTGGAGCAGCGGGAGATTATTTTCAGGTCCACACCTTTTCAAAACTTAAACAATCTTCCTTAATCCAAGATAACGGGAAAGAAACAAGCGTTTTTGACGATTCGATTTAACCTTTTTAGAGTTGTTTTTTTTCGTGTACAGGTAAAATTTGGCTATACAATTTATAAACACCTATGAAGGGTGTTTTTTTTGTTCGCGAATTTTTGAAATGAAAATAAGTCATTATCCTTGTGTTTGTTGGTATCCTCGTATATAATGATGACACGCTGTCATCTATATGGAGGGTTCATCTTGCCAACAAATACCTATTTCAATATTGATCCATTAAAACAGAAGAGACTGATTGACATTGGTGCTCAATTGTTTTCAAAGAACAAGTATGAAGACGTTGATGTTCAGATGGTCGTTAAAACCGCTCTTTTACCAAGAGGATCCTTTTATGCTTATTTTGCTGATATGGAGGATTATTACAATCTTGTCATATCTTCATTACGCGTGGAACGCATATCTAAAGTGACCGAATTAGCTAAAAACTATTCTGGCAATTTGTTTGATTTTCTCATTATTTTGTTCAAATATGATATTACCCAATATGAAAACAATGAAAGGCAATTGCTCTTACAACACTACTTCCGTTTTCTTCAAACCAATAGATTAGGTTCTTTTGAAGGGACCATCTACCACCCTTCCCAAAAGTTGGGAATCTATCTTATATTAGCATCATTAAAGATTATTGATAATGATCTAATAAAATTTAATGATTCAAAAAAAGCATCCATCATTGATTTTGCGATGTCGGTTTATCTTTCAACGTATAACTTATGTCTCCATAATCATATGTCTGAACAGGAAAGTCTAGATTTATTTACGGAACGAATCAGGATAATAGAAAAGGGGATTCAATGATATGATATCGACTGTTTTCATTGCTTTACTGGGGTTATTGGGTTATTTTATATCAAGCAAGATAATAAAAATCAAGTTCATTCTTTATGCTATCTTTGGATTGATTGGAGTTCTGTCGATTATTTTAAAAAGCCTACCCATCTTTACCCCCGTTAATCAAGGATTTTTAGGTTTTTCTTTCTTCTACGTTGTTATGATTACCGGTGTGTTTAAACACGAGAGTAACGTCTTTAGAAGCCTGTGTTCGGTTCGATCGATTTATTCGATTCTTGGTTTTATCATCTTAACACCACATGCAATTATTTATCTTATCGAGAAACTTGCGAACAACGGTCAATTTGAGATTATGGGAGTGATTGCCTATTTGATTATGATTCCCTTGTTTATCACGTCGTTTCAAAACGTTGAGAATTTACAAACAAAGTTCAAATGGAAAAAACTCCAACGTTATGCTTATTTTGCATACTTATTCATATTCATACACTTAATAATCGTCGCTGAGATTCCCAATATTATCGTTTATCTTATCCTATTTATTCCCTATTTTGTGTATAAACCCTATCATTTTATTAAGCATGAGTTACCAGTATATAAAGCGATGCAACGGAAAATAAGACAAACCGAAAAGGAGAAAGAATAAAAATGAGTTTAGTAGAAAAAGTATTTTACAATACCCAAACGGATTCTAAAATTATTGAAAAGGTCATTATTGACGATCATGTGCATTACCTACATCTGGTGTTTCCAAACGGGGATGGACTTCCCATACATCAATCAAACGCAAATCTGTATATGAGCGTTATTCGTGGTAGATTATCAATTGGTCTTAACAATAATCCTATCCAATATTACACGAAAGGGACTGTTCTGAATATCCCGTGTAATACAACAATGAATGTTTCAAACACCGATGATGAGATTTTAGAATTAATCATCGTCAAAACCCCTATTCCCGGAAAAAGCTGCGTATAATAAATTATAGTTCTGTAAATATCAAGATGTTATTTCATTGACAATAAAGCGCCATATAGGGCGCTTTATCTATTTTTTGTCATGATTTAATTAATACATTGTTCTTTAACTCCGATGTGTTCGGCGCTTGATTGTGAAAATATAGATAGAAATTAGGATATATTTGTTATAATAAGATTAATCCGCTTTTTAGCGACTGAAATGAGAGTGTTTTATGGACGAGTTATTGATTGTGTTATTGTTAGCGGCAGGGTTTGTTTCTTTCATTCCTGTTGCGAATCTTAATCGAAACAGCAAAGACCGTAAATATCGGTGTTTAAAATTTTTGATGAACGCAACGTTTGTATGGACGGTATTGATACTACTCGAAAGAATATCATCGAGTCCTGTCATTATTTATTATGCACACATGCTTGGCTACCCCCTCAAGTTTTTAGTTGCTTCGTTTATGCTTTGCACGATTTTTAATTATGTTGAGCAAAAAATGCCAAAACCGATTTTATGGATTTTGGGCTTCTTTTTCTTGGTTGAATATGTCATCGCGATAACGAACTCATCAACGCTATTGTTACTGGAATTATCTCTTCAGGATTTTACTTCTTTTAACGACTTATATAATAGTGCCAATGGACCTTTATTCATCTACCATTTGATATTAACCTATTTGGTTTTGTTTGTTTCGATTGCGTACTTATTTTATTTCCTCAGTAAGAAAAAAGGCATTAGACAATATCGGGCGGTTTCAAGAACGATGGTTGTTTCAATAATAATCGTTTTAGGATTTAATCTGCTTCAATTGTTAGTGATTGATACCACGGTGGATTTAACATATATTTCCTTGGTGATTGTTTCGTTTTCTTTATATCGTGTTATCTATTCAAAAGACATGATATTCAATTTGTTAACCTCGGGCAGAGGAAAAATATTGACCAACATGCGCGAACTATATATCCTGACCGATTCAGAAAAACGAATTGTTGAGTTTAGCGAAATGTTAAGTACCAAGTATAACGTCAATGTTTCAGATTTTATCGGGAAACATTTGGATGAATTATTGGAATTTTTAAAAGATAAAGTCGTATTATACCAAAACTATTCAGTGGATGGTGAAGTATCAAACGACAAAGACCATTATCACTTGCGAGAGCGTAAATTCGTCATTCAAGGAAATAACTTTGGATATATGATTTTGCTTTATGATGAGACGCAAGTATTCAAGTTATTGCGAGAACTAAATCAATTAAGTAATTTTGATTCAATGACCGGACTCAATAACCGTAATTATATCGAAAGCAAACTTGAAGCGTATAATCACAAACCAGCCCTTGGGGTCATATCGTTGGATTTAAATGGCTTGAAGGTCAATAATGACTATTTGGGACATGAACGAGGCGACTACTTGCTTAAGTCTTTGGCCAATAACATGAAAATGGTGATGCACGGAACCGTGCATAAAGAAATTGCGCGAATCGGTGGCGATGAATTCTTAATCATCGTTCCGTCCACGACCCTACGTGATCTAGAAAAAATCAAAAACGATTTGTTAAAGAATTGCGCCAGTGAGCAACTGGTCGACATAATCAGTGTTTCAATTGGATTGGCCTATGATGAAACAGGTAAACAAAACGTGTTTGAACTTATCAAGTTGGCGGATAAGGATATGTATAACATGAAAAGCCAAACCAGTAGCGATTACTCCAAAGAAATTGTCGCATACGCGAAGAAACTCGATCAATTCATTCGTTAATCGTTTTCCATCAAATGTCGCAGTTTTGCGACATTTTTCTTTTCGTTTTGCAAATGGTTTCTCATTTTATTTGTTATAATGGACATATAGGTGACATAATTTGAACTGATTAAAGGATCACTTTGAACCAAAAAGTGGTTCGAATGATCAAAAGTCACATTTATAACCGAGGAGATATTATGGGAAATACTATTTTACCTTTTTCAACCATCGATGAATATATTCAGCTACAACCTTTATCCATTCAAGCATTGCTTCATCAACTTCGGGCGGTTATAAGGACAAACGCACCCGAGGCAATCGAAAAAATTAGTTGGGGGATGCCCACCTTTTATCAGGATGGCAATTTAGTCCATTTTTTCGCTTATAAAAACCATATTGGGTTTTACCCGGGCTCTAGTGGCGTTGAGGTCTTTAAGTCGGAACTAGGGACGCTTAACTATAGCAAAGGGGCGATTCAGTTTCCACTGAATCAGCCGATGCCATTGGATTTGGTTGCGAAGATCGTCCGTTTTCGCTTAGATGAAAATCAAACAATGGCAAAAGCAAAGAAGCACAAATAATACTTTTAAGGTCCCTTTCTTCTTAGGGGTCTTTTTTTTCTTAATGGAGGTTTGAGTAGGTCGCTTGACATAAACATCAAAATGACATAAAGTAGGACATAGAAAGGGTGATATTATGCCAGATAAATTAGTGCTTAAAGTTCAAAAAATAGGATTTCAATGGGAAATGGAAAATCCTTTTATTTTTTGTGCTCATCATTTAGATGCCTTTCCAAAAGGCGATTCAGACGGGGGACCCATCGTTCCATTAAGAGGACGTAACATCGGCAGTGACTTTTCAAATAAAGACGGATTTTCGATGTACCACGGTGACGTTGTGCCAGGATTCCCGGCACATCCGCATCGCGGATTTGAAACGGTTACGATTGTGCTAGAGGGCTTGGTCGATCATTTTGATTCAAAAGGCGCTAAAGGACGATACGGAAACGGGGATGTTCAGTGGCTGACGACAGGAAAAGGGTGTCAGCATGCGGAAATGTTTCCATTGGTCAACCAAGACAAACCCAATCCATTAGAATTATTCCAAGTATGGTTAAATCTGCCCAAAAAAGACAAATTCACCGAACCGTCTTATAAAATGCTTTGGGCTGAAGACATCCCGGTCATTAAACAAACAAATGCACAAGGTGGTATAATTAGTATTCGCCTAATAAGTGGTTCGGTTGGGTCGATTAATTCTCTTGATCCAAACAGTGCTTCATGGGCTGCCAACCGTGAAAACCATGTTGGAATCCAATTAATCACGATGGATCCTCACACCCAGATGATTCTTCCAAAAGTTTCAAGCACGTTGGTTAGAAACCTTTATTACTATCGTGGGGAAGATTCCATTAAGATTGATAGCGATTTGATTCCTTCGTCAAATCGAATTAAGTTATCAGGCAATCATGACATCATCATTGAAAACAACAATAAAATTGCTTATATGATTTTATTAGAAGCAGAACCCATCTCTGAACCCGTCTTCCAGTATGGTCCATTTGTAATGAATACGCGAGATGAAGTAGTAAAAGCTTATCAAGATTTTCAAGCAACTGAGTTTGGCGGTTGGCCATGGGATAGAAGAGACCCCATCAATCCATTAAACGCAGGACGGTTTGCGATGTATGCGAATGGAACCGTTGAAAAAAGATAAATAATAGAAGTTTCTTATATATAATGACATATAAAAATGTAGTCGTGGTCCCTTCTTGAATCCTTAGTGTTGATGGGTCACACAGACTACTTTTTTTATAAAAAATATTTCTGCATTATTTTATGTGCTTCGTTTGTAAAAAACAGTTTTCGTTGTTATAATTCTAGATAACAAAAAAAGAACGTCCCTTTCTTTATCGAAGGATTAATCCATCACCAGAAATCGAGTCACTTACCTTCTATCACTTGCGCTTTAATGAGAAAAGATTTTTTGTGAAAGCACCTTTCATACTTTAAGTATGAAAGTTTATAGTATAATGGATTTACACAAAATAAAACGAAAAGAGAGTAAGGCAATGCACAAATACGAGACGACTCACATTGAAAAACTGAATCAGGACATATCCGCGAATTTCCCCCACCTCTTTTTAATTGACCCATCGATGAACAAAACCTTTGACGGTGTTTCACGGTTGGTCATGCTGGATCGTTACACACAAAAAGACATCAATCACGTGACCTTAGGGGTTGGTGATTTGGTCGTTTGCGTTGTCAAAGATGACCCGAAATTTCCCTCAAGAGGCATTGGTTATATTACCAAAATCGATGATGAGAAAATATATATTCGTTTAGAAGATGAATATCTGGGAATTGCGATCGATGTATTGCCAAGCGGCGAAGTCGTAAGAACCAAAAGTTCGATTGACAAACCGATGGAAATTTTCTATGAACAAATCGCGATGCGAGTTGCGAATAATTTGTCACAAGGTGAAACCATCAATCATTTTAAAGAATTTTACCGCGAAATCGCTGATCAAAATCTTGTGCCGGCAGGACGGGTTTTGTTTGGGGCCGGTTCACAAAGCGCGGTCACCTATTTTAATTGCTTTGTTATGCCTTTTGTCCATGATTCGCGAGTGGGTATCAGCGAACATCGGCAACAAGTCATGGAAATCATGTCCAGAGGCGGCGGCGTTGGAACCAACGGCTCGACGCTTAGACCGAAGAACTCCTTAGCCAAAGGCGTGAGCGGTAAATCTTCTGGTGCGGTTTCATGGCTTCAAGATTTAAGTCAATTAACCAACCTCGTTGAACAAGGCGGTTCTCGCCGCGGTGCGCAAATGATCATGATGGCTTCATGGCATCCTGATATCATCGAATTCATCATCTCGAAGATGCAAAATCCCCGGATTTTACAATTCTTAATTGATACTATCCAAGATGAAGATATTGTCAGAGAGGCGAAAGCGAAACTCAAGTTCATCCCCCTTACCAACGATGAAGTTGAAATGTATGAAACATTAAATGACACAGAGACCAAAAATCCTGGCACCTTAAAGCCTTCGGTTTTATCCAAGGTTAAAGAATTATTATCGAATGGCGGACGATATGAAGTAAAAAATCCAGAATATTTTAATGGCGCAAACATTTCTGTCGCCATCACCAAAGAATTCATGGAAGCCGTCGAAAAAGACGCGCTGTATAATCTTCGTTATCCAGACATAGACAATTACTCAAAAGGTGAAAAAGCGGCCTATGACGAAAAATGGCAAGATGTCGGCGATGTTCGTGAATGGGTCAAAATGGGGTACGGGGTTCGAGTATATAAAACGATTCGTGCCCGTGAACTTTGGAACTTAATCAATATCTGTGCGACTTACGCCGCTGAACCGGGTATTTTCTTTATTGATAATGCCAACGATATGACGAATGCCAAAGGGTACAACCAAAAAGTCGTTTGTACGAATCCGTGTGGGGAACAACCTTTAGCCCCTTATTCGGTTTGTAATTTGGCGGCGATCAATTTGGCGAATATGGTTGATTATGAGAATAGAGATGTGGATTGGAATAAACTAGAAACGACCATTCGCATCAGTGTTAGAATGCAAGATAACGTCATCGATAAAACCACGTATTTCCTTGATCAAAACAAACGACAAGCCTTGGGTGAACGTCGTGTTGGAATGGGAATTATGGGTCTTCATGATCTGTTAATTTATTGTAATATTCGTTATGGGTCCAAAAAAGGCAATGATTTTGTGGAAAAACTGATGAAATTTATTGCGATTAATGCTTATCAAACCTCCATTGATTTGGCAAAAGAAAAAGGAAGTTTCCCCTTCCTTGAACAATATGGATCACGGTCAAAATTCATTGAATCGGGTTATATGCGGAAAATGCCCAAAGAAATCCGTGAGGGTGTCTTACAATACGGAATTCGTAATTCCCACCTCTTAACCATCGCTCCCACGGGTTCAACCGGAACCATGGTAGGGGTATCGACGGGATTAGAACCATACTTTGCTTTTAAATACTTTAGAAGCGGTCGGTTAGGGAAGTTCATGGAAGTTGATGCGCCGATCGTTGAACAGTTTTTGGCAAGATATCCGGAGTACAGAGGAAAACCATTGCCCGACACGTTTGTCTCGGCCATGGAACTCACGGCTCAAGAACACGCAGCTGTACAGTGCATTATTCAAAGATGGGTCGACTCTTCCATTTCTAAAACGGTTAATGCGCCGAAAGGATACAGTGTTGAACAAGTGGAAGATTTGTACATGTACCTTTACAAACACGGTGCCAAAGGAGGCACGGTGTATGTCGATGGTAGTAGAGACTCTCAAGTCTTAACCTTAAGAAAAGATGATGTAGAAACCGCTCCGGTTCAATTGGATATTCAAGATATGGGTGTTGAAGTAGAACATACTCCTCAACCAAAAGAATCGGATTCACAAATACATCTTAGAAGTAAAGCAGGTAAAAATATCGGCATCGAGATTGGCGATATTTGTCCCATTTGTTTAGAGGGAACCGTTGAAGACATCGGTGGATGTCACACGTGTTCTAATTGTAACATTCAATTGAAGTGTGGACTATAATTAAAACAATCAAAAAAGGGACGATTATCTGTCCCTTTTTGTATTATTTGGCTTTGGTGCTAATGTACTGATTGGCTTTTTGAATATCGAGAGGTCGACTCATCAAATACCCTTGACCCGACTCGCATCCGTTCGCAACCAAGTAGTCAAACTGTGCTTGGTTTTCAATGCCTTCGGCGACGAGATTAAATCCCAGTTTTTTGACAAGCGAGATAACAGAACTGATAATCATTTCATCTTTCCCTTTGTTTTCAATCTGGCTGATAAAACTGCGATCAAGTTTGACAATGTCGATGGGTAATAATTTAATATGCGTTAACGAGGAGTATCCAGTACCAAAATCATCTAATGCGATTTTTACGCCCAGTTTCTTTAAGCGGTGCACGCGGAGTAAGACTTTTTCGATATCGGAAATTAAAGCCGTTTCGGTGATTTCAATGGATATTTTCGAAGGATCGCCATCAAAATCAGCAATGGCTTTTTCAATCGTCGCAAAATTTATATCGCTGATGAGAGTTTTGCTGGAAAGGTTGATGGAAAGCGTCAATTGATCGTGACCGGTTTGATTCCATTGTTTTTTTTGCGCGAGCGCCGCTTCAAACACCCAGCGTTCAATGGCGTAAATCTGTCCAGTTTCCTCAGCTAAGGGAATAAACTCAGCCGGAGAAATGAAACCCCGGTTTGGGTCATTCCAACGAATTAAGGCTTCAAAGCCGGTGATGATGCGATCCGCAAGGTGATATTGCGGTTGGTAGTATAATTCAAAAGCAGAAGTTTCGATGGCTTTTTGAATGCGTTTTGCCATATCCATATGATATAAACTATTTTGTTCAATGGTTTCTTCAAAAAACATCAGCCGGTTCTTGCCTTCATTTTTCGCAGAATACATGGCGATATCGGCATTTTTTGATAAAGTGTGGAAGTCGTTTCCATGATCTCCAGAAACGGCAACGCCGATGGAAAGTGAAATAAAGAAGGAGTGATTGTATATATACCAGGTTTTGCCGGTTTCTTGTTTCAGTTGTTCAACGATAGAAATGACTTGTTCGCGGTCAATAAATGGATCAATGACTATGGCGAACTCATCGCCCCCAAGGCGGGCAACGAAATGGTTGGGTCCAACGGCTTTTGATAAACAATTCGCTAAATACTTTAATAACTCATCGCCAACGTTATGACCTAAGGAATCATTGACATATTTAAAGTTATCAACATCGATATATAGAAGGGCAAATCGAGATTTTACTTGATTCATCCGTTTTTGTACATGTTGCTCGAGAGAAACACGATTGGGTAATCCGGTCATAACGTCTTTAAAGGCAAGTTCTTGAAGGCGATCAGCTGCAAGTTTCTTTTCGGTTACATCAACACCGAAAGAAACATAATCGTTTGTATCGCCATTATTTCTTGGTAATACACCACTATTCCAAATGACGTAAACCACTTGATTATCCAAAGTGATGAGTTTTGTTTCATAGTTGATGAGACGTTCTTCTTGTTTTAAGGTCGAAAAGACGGATATAATGCCATTTATGTCTTTATTGACCGATTCAAAATCTTTCCATATTTGATCATTGTCTTGATTGGTTTTAATGCCCAATACTTCTAAAGTATAGGGGTTAACCGATTTTAAGGATCCATCGTTGTTCCAAATGATAATCATGACCGGCGCTTTACCAATGATTTCATCGGTCATCGCTTTTTGAACCAAAAGTGCTTCTTCCGTAGAATCGATGACTTTAGTGGCTGCGGTCATGCCTTCTACGAAGGATTTAATCATCTCAATTCTCTTTCGAACAATCGCAAAAATGATAAGGACGGTTAAAATGATAAAAATCCAGCCTTTGATGAGTTGAATATTTTGAACTTGATCAGGATCACTGACGAGCCATTCTAAGATTGAATCAGTTAGAGCTATCCAAGAAAAGCCAAAAAGGCTATACCATAACACAATGATGAGCGACTCACGAACCGGACGAATGCCTTTGTGGGTTTCGGTCAGGGTTGCGGCTTGTCGAATGGAGTTATTCGTTGTTTTTTTCTCATTGTAATCTTTAGGGTTCATAAAGTCACCTCGCTGTACTATCATCAAAAAATAAAAAACGACTCGATAAAATGCGTTAGCAATTGCCTCAAGAAGGCAAGATCATCGGGTCGATTGGATATCAAGTTGAAAATAATATAAGAATATATATGTATTATACAACAAGATAATCGGATATTTCAATTTATTGGAACAAACGTGAAAATTATTAACTCTATATAACAATATTACTTGAAGTTTTATGAGTGGTTTTGTACAATATGAGTGGTGTGGGGGTGTGGCTCAGCTGGGAGAGCGCTTGCTTCGCATGTAAGAGGTCGCCGGTTCGAATCCGGTCATCTCCACCAATAAATGCAAATAAAGCGGCTCATTTGAGCTGCTTTATTCATTTTATAGTGCTTTAACACACTCTGGAGCATCATTCTCTGCTCTATTGACCGCATCAGATACAGGATAACTGGACATTAAAGTTTCTGAATAGGGCGCTAACAAAGGCAGTAATGCATCAGAATTTGTAATCAGCGGATTAAGCCAAACAGCTCTAGCTTCAGCGGTTAAAATGACCGGCATACGGTCATGAAGCGCTGAAACGACTTGATTGGCTTGGGTGGTTATGATAGTACAAGTATGAAGCTTTGTCCCATCGGGGCGGATATAAGTGCTCCATAAACCGGCCATGGGAAATATGGTTTGATTGGTCAAAACAAAGCGCATTGGCGCTTTTTTCTTTCCTTCTTTTTTCCATTCATAAAAACCATTGGCGAGAATGATACAACGTTTCGTTTTTAAGGACGGTTTAAAGGATGGTTTTTCAATCAGTGTTTCGGCTTTTGCGTTTATCATGTTGTAACCTATTTTTTCGTCGGTGGCGAAGGGAGGTACCAATCCCCACTTAAAAACGCCTACTCGATTCTTTTTACCATCATTGATGATGGAAATAACATCTTGTCCGGGAGCGATGTTATATCTAGGTAACACCCATTCATCATGAGAACCGATTATTCCATATTGGTCTTCTAAGTATAACTCAAACTCTTTTTTTTCTACACTTAAACTGAATCTTCCGCACATAGGATGTCCTCCAATTCATACAGATCTAACTCTATTATAACATGGAGTAATCCCCGCTTTGATACAAGCGCTGATGTAATTGGTAACAAGAATTGCAGGATGCATTTACGAAGATGCCGATTGATGCTAAAATAGAAACAAACTTATAGACTGTATTTATTTGATATATCAGGAAATTGGAGTGGTGAGAATGAAAAAAATTGGAATCTCTTTACTGATGTTAGCCTTAATTTTTATGTTGTTTGCATGCGGTGAAACAACCACGACTGGGATAATGCGCGGATATATTAAAGGAATTGAAACCGAAAACGGATATTCCTACAATTATTATGTTCCTACTACCTATACGCCCGAAGAAGCAATGCCTTTATTTGTCGTGTTGCACGGAGGAACACAAACGGCTGCATCAATTGCCAAACTATCTAGGATGAATATCTTGGCAGAAGAATATGGATTTATGGTTCTTTATCCGCAACAATCCACCGAATTTAATTCCTCCCGGTATTGGAACTGGTTTATGGAAGTGAATCAACATCGAGATCAAGGCGAACCCAAGGTCATCGCTGATATGGTTTTGGAAATGACTGATCGCTACCAGATTGATGAAGAAAGAATTTTCGCTGCCGGATTTTCTGCCGGAGCTTGTATGGCTTTAATCATGGCCATTACCTATCCAGATTTATTCAGCGGCGTTGCGATGGCTGCGGGCGTGGGTTTTGCGGCCGCCAAGTCCTCCATTGAAGCGTATATTGTCATGACTGGATCACTCCCAGCGGTAGAAAGTGCTATTACAACAGCCTTTGAAGCCATGCCGGAAGAATATAGAAAACCAATTAAAGCCTTAATATTCCACGGATTGGCCGATGAACGAGTTGATGTTGCCAATGTTGATTTTATTGTTTCGCAAGTGGCAGGACTTAATGATTTAATCGATGATGGCATCGATAATGATTCGATGATTGACACCCCCATCTCGATCAAAGATATGGAAACTTATTCGGGAATCGATTATGTCACAAAATCTTATCATGATGCGACGGAATCGGTCATTTTAAAGACCTTTACCATCAACGGAATGGAACATCAATGGTCCGGAGGGGCGATTGTGGGATCTTACGGGTTCACAAATGGTCCGGATATGTCCTTAATTCTCTATCAATTCTTTATTGGAAACGGACAATAAGTTTATAAATAGAGATATAACGAAGCGTTATGCACTAAAATAACGCTTTTTTTTATGCTTTTTGATCAATTTTCACTTTATTTTAAAAAAAATGTAAAAAAGTGTAAAATAGGTATTGTGTTGCGCACAGTAGTGTGTTATCATAGGTACTGTGGAGGGGATCTTATGAATGCTCAATTTAAAAGAGGTATTATCGAACTATGCGTTTTATCACAACTCGTTCCATCAGACATGTATGGATATCAAGTCATCAGTGACATATCAAAACATCTAGATGTCAACGAAAACACGATTTATCCCATTTTACGAAGACTGACTCAGGATGGATACTTTGACACATATTTGGAAGAGTCGAACTTGGGAGCACCACGAAAATACTACAAGATGACCCCTAGTGGGTTTGAATATTACTTAGCTTTACGCGATGAATGGGACCAATTCATCGGCGGTGTTTATGAAATATTGAATCAAGGAGGAAAAAAGAACGATGAAATATCTAGAAGATTTAAAGATCGCATTACAAAACCATAAATTGGAACAATCGGATATTATTTCCGATTATCCTATTTCAAGACATTCTAATCGTGATGGATATTTTGATACCTATCAAGAAGGCTATGGTGTGATTGCACAAAACGTTTCTTATAAGATGGAACCTTGTGGCATCAATTACTATGTCACTTTAAGCGACCGTTGGCACCAATTTATGAGTGCTATTCGCGAACATATTACCTTAGGAGGAAAATAAGATGAACTATGTGGAAAACCTTAAAAAAGCATTAGAAGCTTTAAAACTTGATGCCTCAGAAATTAATGATATTATTTCTGATCATGAAGAAATGATTCGTGAAGCCAAAGCCCAAGGCTTAAGCGATGATGACATCGTCGCAAAATTAGGAGACCCTGTAAAAGTGGCTCAGGATATTGCGGACTTATGTGAACACAAACGTCCGCAAAAAGAAATCAACCCCAAAGCGCATTCAGCCGGTGTTTTCACGCCTGGATTTGATGTGACTAATTTGACGATTCAGTTGGTTTCAGAAGATATTACAATTGAGACGGATGGGGGCAATACCATTCGTATAACGTATGAAGGCAATGTTCCTTTGGATTATTATGAAATCGGTCTTAGCGGGAACACGTTCGTCCTTAAAAGATTAAACAAACATTTAGGATTCAGCTTACGTTCATCGCAAATGGAATTTCATGTCCTTGTTCCTCAATCGATGAAGGTGGGTACCTGCCAAATTTCGACCGTGAGTGGTGATTTTATGCTAGATGGATTAAGAGCTGAAACCATTCAGCACAACGGAACCTCAGGAGATGGAGCCATTAAAGATATCAAGGCGAAATTTGTTAAGATTTCATCCGTGAGCGGTGATGTTTCATTAAATCAAGTCATCAGTCAAGAATTGAATTTATCAGAAGTTAGTGGTGATGCATCCATCGAAGCCAGCAAAATCGAACACACCTTTGATATTAATACAGTATCGGGTGACATTAAGGTCAAAAACAGTGCGTGTGAGACTGCGAACTTTAGAACTGTTTCCGGTGATCTTGAGGGCATTGAATTTTATCCTGAAGCAGTCGAAATGAAAAGCGTTTCCGGGGACATCGTCATCCGCAATCACGATAACACAAAAAACATCAACGTGCGTTCCGCGAAGTCCGTTTCTGGAACCGTCCGCATCGAAGTCAAATAAAGAATCATTATTTAGCCATCTCCGGATGGCTATTTTTTATAATTAAAAACCCTTTTGAATTTTACTCCAAAAGGGTTTTTGTTATTTATAATGTAACGTCTTGGGTTTTACTGAAGCGGGAAAAGACCGATGATAACAAGGCTGCAACAAATCCGGCTGCGAACCCATTGTTATAAAGATCAAAGCCTCCTTGGAAGGCCAAAGCCAGGGGCGTAATTAACAAATGAATGAATCCAGCCAATAGCCCCGCCATGAATCCATACCGTCCGGCGATGGGCGCTAGACCAGTGACGAAGAAGATGGCAAGAATGGGTCCAATGGTTAATTCAATGGGAGTGATCGCCACAGCAATCATCGCCCCCATCACCACCGGTATTGAGTTCATTGGATGTTTTCCGAAAGCAGCGAAACCGATAATGGTGAGAATGGCCCCCATGATGGGTCCATTGATTTGTACTTCAAGCAATAAAACCAGTCCAATCGATAACAGTCCCATGATGCCCACATTAAGCATCGTTGCATCTCTACCGGCGACTTGGACAAAATCGGTCATCAACCGTCCAGATTTTTTGAGAATTTCTGGGTATAGTTTGTAGACTCTTGGATTGAATACAAAAGCAGCGACAATCATCGCAACACTGACAATGACTGTTGCGATGAGGAGGGGGGTATGATAGCCACCATACACTTCAACACTCCGGTTAATGGTTGCGAACGCAGAGATAATCCCTGTTAAAAGCATGGATAATACTCCCATTGAAAAACCGGTGTTATAAAGGTTATATCCTTGATGGAATTTTAGGGCATGGGCATTGAAAGCCGGAAGGATAAAGCCAACCAAAACACCTGTCGCAATACCGAGGGGAATCGAAAAATAAAGTTCGATTCCAAGACCAAACATCAAGAAACTGACAATGGGTGAAATGCCGGATGATAACAAAATAACCAGGATTCGCCCTTTTAAGTCGGATTTTGTGACGATTGAATACAAATAGATGCCAAAATAAATGGGAATAGCGTTAAAGATATTTTTTCCAAAAAAGGCGAACCCGGCAATGGTGAGCAAACAAGCAAAGATGGGTCCGGTGATTCTCAGTTTTAAGGCATAGACGATTCCTACATTGAGCATTAAGGTTAAAGCAACGTTTAGGAGTGTTGCGCCAAGGCCGCCGATTAACAGATAATCGGAAAGTAAGATACTGGGACTAACCAATATTTGAACAAACCCAGAAAACATCGTTTCAAGTGGTTCAACGATGAAGGCGAGAATGATTAATACAGCGAAAATCGAGGCAATGAAAAGATCTTGTTTTTTGAATTTTGATAAATGGGTCACAAATAGGCTCCTAATTCGACCAGGGTGTAGGCATCAAGTGCGTGTCGAATATCATCCATTTTATCATAGAATTGCCGGCGTGTAAATTCATTCACGCGGGCATTGAACGATTGATGAACAGTGCTTGAAAAAATCGTTTTTTTAGGACCGTTTAGGAAAGAAATGATTAAAACGATGGCATTTTTTGGGATTATTTGTTAGGATATAAGGGTACTAATTTACGCAGGATTATGATTAAGAAAAACAAAGATAAAGGGGAATTATATGAAACTATTCGAATCGCATCAAATCAAATCGCTGACCCTCAAAAATCGGATTGTCATGGCACCTATGTGCATGTACATGGCCAATGAATCAGGATTTATTCAACCATTTCATTTCACACATTATGCCACACGCGCCTATGGGGGCGTGGGATTAATCATTACCGAAGCCACAGCGGTAGAACCGCGTGGCAGAATTACGTCCAATGATTTAGGAATTTGGAATGATGAATTTATTCCCGGTTTGTCAAAATTGGTTGAGACGGTCCATCAAGCGGGAGCGAAGATTGGCATTCAATTGGCGCACGCTGGCAGAAAAGGAAAAGCCAAAGGGGAAACGATTATTGCCCCAACCGAGATTGCCTTTGGGGATGGGTATGCCGTTCCAACCGAAATGTCGTTAAAAGACATTCAATCGGTTGTAATGGCATTTAGAATGGCGGCTAGACGTGCAAAGACAATCGGCTATGATTTGATTGAAATCCATGGCGCCCATGGATATCTCATCAATCAATTCTTATCACCCCTATCCAACCATCGAACGGATGCCTATGGTGGGAGTAAAGAAAACCGAAGACGGTTGCTAAATGAAGTCATTGAAGCCATTCGTTTAGAATGGGATGGACCTCTTTGCTTAAGATTATCGGCGGAAGAATACGCTGAAGGGGGAAATCATTTAAAGGATACCTTAGACTTAATTCAAACCCTCAACCACAAAATTGATGTGCTAAACATCAGTTCTGGGGGTGTTGTCCCGATTACTTATGATGTATATTCAGGATATCAAATGGAATTTGCCAAACAAGCAAAGGCTTTGGGCTACACCGTTATCGGCGGCGGTTTAATAGGAACGGCCGAAGACGCAGAAAAATATCTTGAAGAAGGCTGTGCAGATTTCATCTATCTGGGCAGAAAATTATTAAGAAGCCCCTATTTTGTGATGGAAGCGGCTAAAATTGCCGGAAGAAACGATTTAGTTATCAAGCCTTACGAACGCGGTTTTTAATTATTAGGCAAGCCTTATGGCTTGCTTTTTTAATACCACCGGCGGGTTTCATGGATGGTTCGCGGATTGAACTTGTATTTTAACGGGGTTTTTGTTAAAATGAGACCGTCGAAATCGATTGATCTAGTATTTTTAGGACTTGATGAGGTGCGCGATGATTAAAGCCGTCAAAAACAAGAAAGACTTAAGACAATTCGTCCATTTTATCGAAGAATTGTATCAAAATGATTCGCATTATATTTTTCCCATTTTTTTTGCTCTTTCAAGAGAGCTCTATAAAGAAGTCTTAAAGGAAAAAAGATATAAAGCCCTTGTTCAATTCGCCAACAACCGTATGCAAGGACGTTTATTGTATACCTTCCAATTTGATCCAAAGCGAAACATGAAGGTATGTTACTTTTCATCATTTGATGCCATTAATGATATCTCTGTAGCGAAAGAACTCTTTGATGCCATGGAAACCGATATGCATCAAAATCAAATCGTTTACGCTGAAGGCACGTTCTCACCCTATGACCCAGATACCAGAAGAGGCGTCTTGGTTGAGGGGTTTGAGGATGATCCTACCTTTTTAACCTCGTATAATGCAAATTATTATGCCTCTTTATTGGATGCCTGCGGTTATATAAAAGCTTATGATACCTATAGCATGAAAGCGGATTTTAAAGCCGAACCCATCAGGTTGTTAAAGACCTTATCCAATCATTTTGTCAATCATTATCATGTGCGGGTTGATCAACTGGATCTTAAACATTTAGAACGGGACATTCAAGATATTCATTCGATTTTAAAACAAGCAACGACAGAACTCAATTATCAAGAAGCACCTTCTCTTGAGATGATTCGAAACGTTGCAAAAAACATGAAGATGTTTATCAACCCAACCCTGATTCGCATCGCACGAGAAGAATCAAGTGGGGAGCCTCTTGGCTTTTGCTTGGTCATACCGGATTTTAATCAAGTGCTAAAAATAACGAAGGGTCGAATTAAACCGTTTATCTTTATGCGGGAGTTTAAAAAAATAACAAGAGCACGGGGAATGTTACAATACGTCGTGCCTAAATATCAAAGTACCGGTTTAATTGGTTATATGTACCAAATCGTTTTTGACGAGTTCGAACGGCTTGGCATCACCGATTTTGAAGGCGGGACCATGATGGAAGATAACCTCAAACCGTTGAAACTATTTGCAAAATTTGGCGGAAGAATTGTGAAAACCTACCGCATATATGGAAAGGAACTCCCTCATGATCTATAGCATAATCCAAGTTATTGCCATCTTTTTTATTCCCTTACTGATCATCCGTTCCCATCAAATGAAATTGACGAAATTGATTGGAACCATTGGTATGGCCTACTTGCTTGGGTTGTTGGTGGCCTTGGTTATTTTTGGATTAAGGAAACTTGGACTAACCATTAACATCAACACTGACATTGGCGAAATTGGCAGTCATCTGGCGATTTCCATCGCTATTCCATTGTTGCTATTTAGTACAAATTTAAAAGAGACAAGGAAGTTATCCAAATCGGTTTTAATGGCATTTGGATCAGTGATTGTCTCGGTCATCGTTGTTACTACCATAACCTTCTATGCTTATGGTAGAACGATGAGTGATGGAGCGGTATTATCAGGAATGGCCGTTGGACTTTATACGGGTGGGACACCCAACTTAAATGCAATCGCGAATATTTTTGGATTAGATCCCGCACAGATTGCCATTGCCAATCTGTCGGATATGATTATCGGCGGTGTGTTCTACATGTTTCTATTGATATTGTGTAAGCCACTGTTATTAAAGATCTTAAAGCCTTCATCAACATCGACTTACATGCGCGCTGAATCGAATATTGTTAATACCGATGAAATTAATTTTAAAGATTTTCGCCGTTCAAAATCATTGGTACTCAGTTTCTTTTTAGCGTTTCTGATGGCGATTATAGGCGCAGGGCTAGGCATCTTATTATGGGTTCTTTTAGGATCCGAACAAGGAAAGATGACTGATCTTTTGGTACCCACCATGATGATTACAGTCACTGTCTTAGGAATTGCGGCGTCTTTTAGTAAAAAAATCAGAGAAGTAAAAGGGACAAATATCCTTGGTCAATATTTGATATTGGTTTTCTCCTTTGCTTTGGCGTCCTCGTTAGATTTAACGAAGATGACCGGAAACTTTGGACAAGTCATTCTATTATACGGCATTATTACCGTGGGGGCTTTTGCGCTTCACATCTTCTTTTCAAAATTATTAAAGATTGACGTCGATTGTGCCATGGTAACCGCAACCGCAGGGATCTATGGTCCTGCTTTTATCCCGGCTATCACCAATCAAATTAAGAATGATGCTTTGACAGTACCTGGGTTAATCTGTGGATCATTGGGATATGCGATTGGCACTTTTTTAGGGGTAGGCATCGGCTTGTTGTTCCTTTTATAAGATATCTAGCGCGTTAATTCTTCGCGCTTTTGTTTTTTATCTTTTTTTGGTGCTATAATTAAAACGGTCTTTCATTGATAGATAGGAGAACGCGTTATGAAAAAAGAAGAAATGCTCGCTAAGGGCAATATCTTAAAAACGCTTTTAAAGTTATCGTTACCGTTGGTGTTGAGCCAGTTGATTAACGTATTATATAACGTCGTTGACCGAATTTACATTGGCAATATGCCCAATAATGGCACAGATGCGCTTGCCGGCATCGGCGTTACTTTCCCTATCATTATGATTGTCTCGGCGTTCGCGGCTTTATACGGGGCAGGTGGAGCCCCGCTAGCAACGATTAAACTAGGTGAGGGAAACAAAAAAGAGGCGCAACAAGTGATGGCAAATGCCACCGTGATGTTGCTCATCACAGGGGCCATCTTAACGGTTATATTATTAATTTTTGGACGAGAATTATTGGTTGCTTTTGGAGCGAAACCCGAAGTTATAGAATATGCTTTGGATTACATGAACATCTATGCGATCGGAACCATCGCTGTGGTGATGACCATTGGATTGTCATCTTACGCGACAGCACAAGGGTTTACGAAAATGTCGATGATTTCCGTTGCGGTAGGAGCGATTTTGAATATCATTCTTGATCCGATCTTTATCTATGTTTTAGACTGGGGGGTATCTGGCGCAGCATTAGCGACGATTCTTTCTCAATCGGTTTCGATGATAATCATTATTTTGTTTTTATCGGGTAAAAGACCGATTTTACGGTTATCATTTAAAGAGTATCGATTTGATGTTAAAGTCGTTTTGGCTATTTTAGCATTAGGTGTTGCTCCATTTTTAATGCAAGCTACCGAATCGTTTGTGATATTGTCTTATAACATTCAAATCAAAGCCTATTCAGGGAATGATTATGTTATTTATATGAATCTAATGACCATCTTATCGTCACTAGTCATGCTTATTATGATGCCATTATTAGGGCTTGCTCAAGGATCAACGCCCTTAATCAGTTATAATTATGGGGCAGGGAATATGGAACGCGTAAAAACAACGTTTAAAACCTTGTTTTTCATCGCGTTATCTTACACGGCCTTCTATTATGTTGTCATAGCATTGTTCCCCAATGTCTTTGTTTCTTTATTTAATGATGATCCTGCCTTGTTGGCATTATCCCCTCATATTATTCGAACCTTTATGTTGGGTTTATCGATTATTGGCATTCAAACCGCTTGTCAAAACACCTTTATGGCGTTAAGACAACCGCTTTTCTCGTTGTTCTTAGCGGTATTAAGAAAAATCATTTTGTTGATACCTTTGATATACATACTACCTAAGTTCTTAGGAATTGAGGGACTGTATTATGCAGAACCCATCTCAGATATTTTAGCTGTTTCCGTGACGGGATCGGTCTTCTTATTTTCATTTCAAAGGATTCTTGATCACAAGAGCGAGGATCTCTCGATGTTGGCAAACCGAAATATGTAGTAATTCAAAAATAAGAGTTGATTTCTATTTTTAAACTGGTATAATAATTGTAGTTTTGGTCCTTTAACCGATGCCTGTGAGCATCGAAAGGTAGTGTTATTTTCCCATACCCGTTAAAGGACACCGATAGGTGTTCTTTTTGTTTGGACCAATCCAAAAAAAATAAGGGAGAGTATTATGGAAACGAAACGCACCATCACCGGGTATCTGCCCAACGAACGCCCCGCTTGGGGAAAACTGATTGCTTTTGCGCTGCAACACATTTTAGTTATGTTCCCCGCAACGGTTCTCGTCGCATTATTGACCGGGTTCCACATTTCCACCACCATCTTCGCCAGTGGCTTCGCAACACTTTGTTTTATTCTCGTCACCAAAGGAAAGATTCCCCTTTATTATGGTTCTAGTTTCTCATACATCGCCGCGATTGTAGGCATCACCGGCGCAACATTCGGTGTTACCGCCAGCGATGCTTTAATCGGACAAGCACAGTTTGGTATTATCATGTCGGGCTTGGTCTCCATCGGAGTAGGATTTATCGTCAATCACTTCGGGGTTGCGAAGATTGAAAAAGTATTGCCTCCCGTTGTCACCGGACCCATAGCGATGATTATTGGCTTATCCCTTGCCGGAACCGCCATGACCCAAGCCGCAGGATTATCAAACGGCGTTGCCCAATCAAGTTATTGGGTGGTAGCGATTGTGACATTGTTCTGTATCTTATTCTTTACCGTCATCTTCAAAAAAGGCGTTAAAAGCCAACTTCCAATTCTGTTTGGAATCATTGCCGGCTATGTCACCGCCTTATTGATTGATTTAATCTTTGACACCAATTTGGTTGATTTCTCCACCGTTTTCGCCGATGGCGTCGTCAATGTACCGCATTTCACATTACCAAAAGCATCATGGAGTGCCGTATTGGCCATTATGCCGATCGCACTTGCGACGATTCCAGAATCAACCGCCCATTTATATCAACTTGATTTATATGTGAATAACTTAGCAAAAGAAAAAGGCGCACCAGAAGTAGCCATTAAAGACAAACTAGGATTAAACCTCATCGGCGACGGTGTCGGCGATGTGGTGAGCGCCTTGGTTGGTGGTCCTGCAGGAACCAATTACGGTGAAAACATCTCAACAATGGCCATCACGAAAAACTTCTCTGTTTGGGTTTTGGGAGCTGCGGCTGTAATGACAATGTTACTGGCATTCTTTTCACCGCTTGCCAATTTGATTGGAACGATTCCATCCGGTGTCATCGGTGGAGCGAGCATCTATTTGTTCGGTGTCATTGGGGCACAAGGTATTGCGATTTTAATTGAAAAGAAAGTCAACTTGTTTGACGCTAAAAATATTGGAGTTATCGCCTTGATTTTGGTTGTTGGTATTGGCGGAGCTTATGGCTTCCCGAATGGTTCCGTTTTAATCTTTGGAGCGAAACTTCCCGCCATCGCTTTTGCCGCAATCTTAGGTATCGTTGTCAATTTGTTACTTGAATTAGCAAACTACTTATCCAATAAGCATGAAGCAAAGAAGCAACAATAATCTTTGAAGAAAAGAAGTAAGTAGCCCTATATAGCTCATCATCAACATTTGAACCTTTTCAAACAAAATTGACCATCAGAGGGTTTCATCCATAAATCTGATGGTCTTTTACATTCAATAACTTGATTACATTATTTAAACCATTATAGACCTTTATTATCTATTGCTTTCGTGCTAATATTTATATTAGTAAACACATTAAGAATAGAACAAAGGATTTCAGATTAACTCGAGCATAAGCATTCATGAATATCTACTTTTCCCAATAAAGAACCAGAGGAGTTCATATGCTATATCCTGAACTGATTCAAAAAATCCATTTAGAATATTATATCGGTTTCTTCGGCAGCATATTCATGTCGTTGGTTCTGGTTGGATCTGGAATTTTCTTATTAAAAAGATTATTTTTTCGATCAAAGGGTGATGGAACAATACAGAACAACCGAAAGATGACAATTATTCTTTTAATCGGAATAGTATTTGCTTTATTCCTTTTTGTAAGTGGTTTTTTTGGGTATCTTCATGATTTTGATAATGTACAAAATAATATATATGTTGAGGATGTCTGTGTTGTCATTGGACCTTCTTCGGCGGGAAATTCCGAAACTTTACAAGACCGGAGTCCGTTATGCAAAAGTGAGATTAATGGGGACGAATTTTTGTTCTCAACTTTCTATACTCCGATGTTGATGGGCGAAAAATACCGCATTTTATATTTGCCACAAACTAAGATTGGCAGAGTGATTGAGAAACTCGAATAGTGTTTTTTAGGATTTCTAAGATGGTAGCCCTGAATACTTTTGGAGATATCATTTTTTAGAAGAAGGCGAAGATAACATTTTATTTTCGGACAATATGGCGAATGAAACTCGGACAATATGGCGAACAAAATAGTATATGTATAAAATGATCTATTGGAAATTTCTTTTTTATCCATTTCCGCTTCATATTTCTTGTAAGGAGAGTATGTTATATAAATGGAAACCTTTTATGAGTCGGCATCACTGTGGACAAATGCATTCTTTTTTTATTTAATTGGTCCTGCGTTCCTTGCTGTGGGAATTTTTGTGGCAAGGATGGTTTCAAAGGGGAATGCGGAATTGATTACGAAATTAAGATTAACAACATAAAAATAACCAAAGCAGTAGAATATCCAAACCCCCAACTAAATGATCAGTACTTCGCTTTAGAGGTCAGCAACCTTTTTCTTCCTTATTAACCCAGATATGCTTTTTTGCTATCAGATGATTTGAATAACCATTCTGATAGCTTTTTTCTTGCCAACTAGAGTGGGTTCGTTGACAATTCTAATGATGACTTGTAAAATGGGACTATGCATGAGAAAGGAATTTACGATATGAAATTTGTGACTTGGAACGTCAATGGACTTCGTGCTTGTATGAACAAAGGTTTTCGAGCATTTTTTGATGAAATGAACGCGGATATTTTCGCAATTCAAGAAACCAAAATGCAACCAGACCAAAAAGAATTTGATTTTGAAGGATATTTTGAATATTGGAACTCAGCTGAGAAAAAAGGATATTCGGGAACGGTAATCTATACAAAGAAAGAGCCTAATCGGGTTATATATGGCATTGACGGCGATAAATACAATGATGAAGGTCGGATCATTACGCTTGAGTATGATGATTATTTCTTCGTAACCGTGTATGTGCCAAACGCTCAAGAGGGTTTGGCAAGACTGGACTACCGTGTTACGTTCGAACATGACTTTAGAAACTACTTACATCGGCTCGATTTGATCAAACCGGTGATTCTATGCGGCGACTTAAACGTTGCGCATAAACCCATCGATTTAAAGAACCCGAAAGCCAACGAACGAAATGCTGGATATTCCATCGAAGAACGAACTGAATTTCAATATCTTCTCGATTTAGGGTTCACCGATTCTTTTAGACATCTATATCCTGAGAAGATTCAATACACTTGGTGGAGTTATATGTTTAACGCCCGTAAGAATAATGCCGGTTGGCGCATTGACTACTTCGTTTTATCAAGTCGTATCAGTAATCAAATCAAGGACGTTACCATCCTTGATGGGGTCGAGGGATCTGATCATTGTCCTGTTGTTTTAGAGGTATTTTAAAGGAACTTTAAGAGCCGTTTATCTTTGCTATATAAATCGCATCTATCCCCTCCAAATGGGTCTTGACAACGCTTTCATTTTCATATAGAATGAGAGTAATCGAATATACAGAGGCGCAATGTAGGGGTATTCTAACGGTGTAATGGCATGAACGCCAAAGACGTTAGAAAAAGGTATGCATTGCCGAAAGGACTGGGTGGTTCATCACCTCGTCGCTTGGTGGCTGAGCGAGCGCTCATACACTGCCATACAATTATGGAGAGCTGTTATGTTAAATACATAATGGCTTTTTTTCTTTCCACGGAGGAGTGAAATTTATGAACCAGTACAAACTGATGGATTTACACATCGGTGATTCAGCAAGCAAATCAAAACAGTTTACAGAAGCGGATGTTTTAGGCTATGCACAAGTCTCTGGAGATGCAAATCCGGTGCATGTGGATGAAACCTATGCTAAAACCACCCTCTTCAAGACCAGAATCGTTCACGGAATGTTGGTCGGGGGTTTATTCAGTTCCATCTTTGGAACCATCATGCCGGGAATCGGTACGATTTATACCCATCAAAGCCTAAAATTCACAAAGCCGGTCTATTTGAATGATACGATTACGGCCATAGTGACGGTCAAAGAATTAGTCAATGAAAAAAACCGGGTCATCTTTGATTGCGTTGCCAAAAATCAGAACGATGAAGTTGTGATTGTTGGCGAAGCGCAATTGATGCCCCCTAGATAAGGAGACCCTATGAAAGCATTTATTGATAGTTTAACATTTAAATCGCTTCTGCATGACGGAATGACCGTAATGGTGGGGGTTCTTGTCGAATGGGAGTCCGGAACGGCTGATTACCGCAATCATCGAAACACCCACCAAGGACTTAACCATTATATGTAACGATGGCGGTTTTGAGGATAAAGGCGTGGGGCGTTTGGTGATGGCGGGCAGAGTTAAGAAACTCATTGCTTCGCATATTGGGACAAACCCAACCATCGGAAAATTAATGCAAGAAGGCAAAATCATCGTTGAACTGGTTCCTCAAGGATCCTTAATCGAAAAAATTAGAGCTTACGGTGCCGGACTAGGCGGTGTATTGACGCCAACAGGACTCAATACGGTGGTGGCTGATGGCAAACGTGTCATTCAAGTTGGGGGCGTCGATTATTTGCTTGAAGAACCCCTTAAAGCCGACTTGGCTTTAATTGGCGGCGCGATTGCGGATGAATTTGGCAATCTTCGCTACCGCGGTACGATGCGGAACTTCAATCCTATTATTGCGATGTCAGCGGATATTGTCGTAGCGGAACCATCCAAAATCATTGATATGATTGATCCAGAAATGATTATCACCCCCCATCCTTTGGTGGACTATATTTTAAAGGAGGAATCCCATTAATGGACGAGAAGATTATCATTGCTAAACGCATCGCCATGGAACTCCATAATGGTGATTTGGTGAACCTTGGAATCGGTATTCCCACGATGGTCGCAGATTATATCGACCATGATAAGAAGGTCGTTTTCCAATGTGAAAATGGCATCATTGGTATTGGACCGCTATCGGATTGTTCAACCGAACTCGTCAATGCCGGTGGCCTTTGTGCCACAATATTGCCCGGTGGATCGTTTTTTGATTCCGCGATGTCCTTCGCCATTATTCGCGGCGGACACGTTGACGTGACCGTTTTAGGGGCTTTGGAAGTGGATGAAGAAGGAAGCTTGGCTTCATGGATTATTCCGGGTAAGAAAGTTCCGGGAATGGGTGGCGCGATGGATTTGGTCGTGGGCGCTAAAAGAGTTATTATTGCGATGACGCATACGAACAATGGCAAACCTAAGATTTTACCCAAGTGTACCTTACCGCTCACGGCGTATAAACAAGCCAATTTAATCGTGACGGAGATGGCGGTCATAGAAGTTAAAGAAGATGGATTACATTTACTAGAAATTAATCCGGCATATACCTTAGAACAAGTCGTCGCCGCAACCGCCGCGACAATGAACATAGAACATGTCACATCAATGAAGGGGATTGAATTATGAATGCAATGTTAAGAGTCAGAATGTCTTTAGCAGATGCTCACTATGGGGGAAACCTCGTGGATGGTGCGAGAATTATGGCACTGTTTGGTGATGTGGCGACAGAACTACTCATTAGAACCGATGGCGATGAGGGTTTATTTAGAGCGTATGATCAAGTTGATTTTTTAGCACCGGTCTTTGCGGGGGATTATCTTGAAGTGTATGGCACGTTGGTTACAATGGGAAACACGTCAAGAAAAATGTCGTTTGAATGTTATAAAGTCATCGAAGCGCAACCGCAAATAGCGCCATCCGCTGCGAAAGTGCTTCCGGAACGGATTTTAGTAGCGAGTGCGAGCGGAACCTGCATCGTGCCGAAAAATCTGCAGAGGCATTAATGGAAAAGCTGATTATCACTTGCGCTCTTACGGGAGCGGAAGTCACGAAGTTACAAAATCCGGCGGTTCCTTATACGGCCGAGGAGATGGCACAATCGGCGTATGAAGCCTATCAGGCAGGAGCGAGCATCATTCATTTGCATGCCAGAGAAGATGATGGAACCCCTTCTTTTCGGTTGGAACGATTTAAAGAATTAATCGCCGCGATTCAAAAAAGATGCCCCGATGTGATTGTTCAGATTACGACCGGTGGGGCAATTGGGATGACAAGAGACGAACGGTTGATTCCTACCGCTTTAAAGCCCGAAATGGCAACCCTCGATTGTGGTACGCTGAATTTTGGTGGCGACGATATCTTCGTCAACACGGAAAATGATATCAAGTATATGGGCCATGTCTTGGAATCAAAGGGCATTTATAAAGAACTGGAATGCTTTGAAAAAGGACATATTGACACCGTTTTAAGATTGGTCAAACAAGGACACTTGCACCGCCCGTTACATTTTAGTTTTGTCTTAGGTGTGAATGGTGGAATGACTGGTGAACTCCGTGATTTCATCTTTATGAAAGACTCGATTCCTCAAGATGCGACTTATAGCGTTGCTGGAATTGGCCGGTTTGAATTCAGTTTGGCTGAAGCGGCCATCATTCATGGGGGACATGTCAGAGTGGGTATGGAAGACAATTTATACATTGAAAAAGGAGTATTGGCGAAGTCAAATGGCGAGCTGGTTAGAAAAGTCGCGATGATGGCTTTAGCCCACGGTCGCTCGGTCGCAACCGCCAGCGAAACGCGCAAAATACTCTTCAAGGAGGGACATCATGAATAAGGTTTGTCGCTATGGTTCACACAGGGTAATCGCTCCAATTGGGGCTTTGCCTCAATCATCCGAGAAATTAGATAACACCATGATTTGTCAATCAAATGAAATTATGATTGACGTTAAAACACTCAATATTGACTCCGCTTCCTTCACTCAAATCAAGGCTGCGTGTGGCGGAAACGAACAAGATATGATGACGATGATCTTATCCATCGTCGAAGAACGTGGGAAGATGCAAAACCCGGTCACGGGCTCTGGGGGAATGTTACTGGGCCGTGTGAAAGCGATTGGGTCTGATTTACACCTTGATTTAAAAGTCGGCGATGAAATTGCGACCCTTGTCTCATTATCATTAACGCCGCTTAAAATTCATAAAATCTTAGCGATTCATCCTGAAAAAGACCAAGTGGATATCGTGGGAGAAGCTATTCTTTTTGAGACCGGTATTTACGCAAAAATACCAAAGGATTTACCTTCTGATATCGTCTTGTCTGCACTCGATGTTGCAGGGGCTCCAGCCCAAGTAGCCTTACTAGTAAAACCAGGCAACGATGTCTTAATCATCGGAGCCGCTGGGAAGAGCGGCATATTATGTGCTTATCAAGCGCGTAAAAGTTGTGGTCCCAAAGGACATGTGTATGGATTGATTTATGACATCAAGGAAATGGATGATTTAAAAAAACTTGGCGTATGTGATGAAATCATTGTCGCTGATGCGAGAAAACCCATGATGGTTTATGAGCTGGTCATGCAAGCAAGTAAGGGACATCTGATGGATGTGACCATCAACGTTGTCAACGTTCCATCCACCGAAATGGCAACCATTCTTCCAACCAAAGATACCGGTATCGTTTATTTCTTCGGCATGGCAACATCCTTCTCCAAAGCAGCCTTAGGAGCAGAAGGCATCAAGAGTGAAGCGAAAATGATGATAGGCAACGGGTATACCAAAGGCCATGATGTCTTGACTTTAAATCTATTGAGAGAATCTAAAACGTTATACTCGATCTTTTCGAGACGTTACGGTTCAAAGGAGTAATATGTTAATCTTAAACGATTCTTATTTAAAACGAAAAGCCAAATATTTTCCCAATGTCACCGAAGCCGAATGGAACGATTGGCATTGGCAAGTTAAAAACCGCGTAACATCGGTTGAACAACTTAAAAAATACATTGATTTGTCACTGTTTGAAGAAGAACAAATCAAACGCGTTTTAACGAAGTTTAGAATGGCCATTACGCCGTATTATTTGTGCTTAATGGATCCCAACAACCCCAATTGCCCCATCCGCAAACAAGCCATTCCTAACATCTCTGAAATGATGGTAGGAAAACATGACATGGAAGATCCATTGGATGAGGATAAAGATTCACCGGTTCCCGGATTAACGCATCGTTATCCTGACCGTGTTTTGTTCTTGATTACCGATATGTGCAGTATGTACTGCCGTCATTGTACCCGCAGACGTTTTGCCGGACAAACCGACCATGAACTTACTCAAGACCGGATTAAACAAGGTATTGATTACATTCGCCGGACCCCTCAAATTCGTGACGTTCTTCTATCGGGGGGTGATGGGTTATTGATGAGCGATGAGAAATTAGAAGCCATCATTTCCGAAATCCGTTCGATTGAACACGTTGAAATCATCCGTATCGGCACGAGAGTTCCGGTTGTCATGCCCCAAAGAATTACGGATAATTTGGTGAACATGTTTAAAAAATACCATCCTATTTGGATAAATACGCATTTCAACCATTATGATGAATTCACCTTAGAAAGCAAAGCCGCTTTAGCCAAACTCGCAGACGCTGGCATTCCTTTGGGAAATCAAAGCGTTTTGTTGCGCGGTGTCAACGACTGTGTCAATATTATGAAACGCCTCGTCACCGGATTGGTTCAACTCCGCGTTAGACCTTATTATATTTACCAATGTGATTTGTCGATGGGTATCGAACATTTCCGGACACCCATCAGTAAAGGTATTGAAATTATCGAAGGACTCCGTGGTCATGTCTCGGGATTCTGTGTCCCCACCTTTGTCGTCGACGCCCCTGGCGGCGGCGGAAAGATTCCCGTTATGCCCAACTACGTCCTTTCTTCTTCCCCCACAAAAACAGTCCTTAGAAATTACGAAGGCGTCATTACTACTTATAGCGAACCACTTCATTATGAAAACAATTGTGATTGTGAAGACTGTAAGAATCAGAAACGCGAAGGCATTAGTGCTTTGTTAAGCGGCGATCAAATATCCATTGAACCCAAAGACTTGAACAGGAGAATCAGATCATCAAAACATTAACGGAACTGACAAGCCCATATGAGGTCATCAGTATCGTTGGTAACGCCAAAAATGCAGGAAAAACGACCGTATTAAATGCAATTATCGAACAATATCGCCATCAACCAATCGCCATTACATCGATTGGTTTGGATGGAGAATTGATCGATAACGTGACATCCTTACCCAAACCCAGAATATTTGTTTATCAGGGTATGATTGTCGCTACGGCAGAAGAATGTTTAAAGGTGACAGAAGCGGGTTATGAACTCATCGGAGATACCGATATTCAATCCGCTTTAGGAATCATTAAAATCATTCGCATCGTTTCTCCAGGCAACTGTTTGGTAGGCGGACCATCGAGTGTTTTGGCGATGGAAAAATTAGTTTCGACATTAAAAACCATGAATGTTCTCAAGATTCTCATTGATGGAGCCTTTTCTAGAAAGGCCATTTCACAAACCAGCGATGCTTGTATCTTTGCGGTAGGAGCCGTTATGTCCCCTTCCATGGATCAAGTTGTTTCCGCCGCTGAATTGACGATTGCTCAATTTGGACTTCCAAAAGTAGCCAAAGAATTAGAATACCTTGATCAAATTGACAACATTGCCTTGATTGATTATCAAGGTAATACGAAAGTATTAGAATGGGACTCGGCGTTGATGGATCCCGAATCCATCTTTAAAGCGGTTGAGCCAAGCACAGAATACATCTATATTCCGGGTTCTCTTTCCTCCATTTTTGCGAAAGAGTATATCAAACGTCGGAAGACACCGCTTCCCAATATCATCCTAAAAAGTCCCGCTCATTTAATCTTACCAGACCTACTATTGACGCAATTGTTTCAAACTGGAAAAAGAATCGATGTCTTACACCCGATTCATATCATCGCTATTGCGTATAATCCGTTTTCCCCGACAGGGTATGAATTTGATGAATTAACCTTCAGACATCGCTTATTAGCAATCACGACATTACCTTTATTGAATGTCTTACATGAAAGTGAGGATTCCCATGAACAAATTAAATCTTGATAAACAAATCATTGATGAATGTCGTCAAATGGCAGGTGCCATTGCGGATGACGTTCAAGCCTTTATTGATCGTCATACCACCGTTGCGATTGAAAGAACCGTATGCCGGTTATTAGGCATTGACGGGGTCGATAGTTTTGGCGCTCCGCTATGTAATTTAATGGTTGATGAAGTAAAACATAAATCCGATTTATCCTTAGGAATATCGATATACATTGCATCCGCACTAAAACATTATGGGATGTCTTTAGCCGATTTTGTGACGCACTATCAGAATGATGAAGTCACCCTGACGGGCCATGATTTGATCAATTTCACTGAGGCTGATAAACTGTTAAAACCGTATTTAGATGCGGGGTTTAATAAGATTAAAGCGAACCGTCAAACCAGAAAAAATTACCTAGCGAAATATCCGGCGCCAGAAACAGAACTTTATGTCATTGTCGCAACCGGCAATATCTATGAAGATGTCATTCAAGCCACCGCTGCCGCTAAGGCGGGTGCGGATATCATCGCCGTTATTAGAACCACCGGACAATCCTTGCTTGATTATGTCCCCTACGGGATTACCACGGAAGGATTTGGTGGAACATATGCCACGCAAGCCAACTTTAAAATCATGCGTGCGGCCTTAGACAAAATCTCCGAAGAAGAAAAAAGATACATTAAGTTGGTCAATTACGCTTCCGGACTATGCATGCCGGAAATCGCCATAATGGGCGCTTTAGAACGACTTGATGTCTTGTTAAATGATAGCATGTATGGCATCATTTTTAGAGATATTAACATGCAAAGAACGTTCGTTGACCAGTATTTTTCGAGATTGATTAATGCATATGCGGGAATCATCATCAATACCGGAGAAGACAATTATTTAACTACATCCGACGCTGTGGAACAAGCGCATACCGTTTTAGCGTCGCAGTTTATCAACGAACAATTTGCATTAAGAGCGAGACTTCCAAAACGGTTAATGGGGCTAGGACATGCTTTTGAAATTGATCCAGCCATTGAAAATGGATTTTTATTCGAACTCGCTCAAGCGCAAATGGCCAGAGAGATTTTCCCAGATTCGCCCTTAAAATATATGCCGCCAACAAAACATGTTACCGGCAATATCTTTAGGGCGTATGAACAAAATACGTTATTTAATATTGTCACCACGATGACGCATCAATCGATCCATTTGTTGGGAATGATGACAGAGGCCATTCATACACCCTTTATGCAAGACCGGTTCTTAGCCATCCAAAATGCGAAAATGATTCAAAAGACGATGAAATCGATGGGAGACGAATTGGTCTTTCAAGAGGGTGGAATCATTCAAAACCGTGCGCATTATGTTTTGAGCGAAGCCAAGAAATTGTTGGCATCGATTCAAAAACAATCTTTGTTTAAATCCTTAGAAGCCGGCGTTTTTGCGGAGATTAAAAGACCGTTCACCGGCGGTAAAGGGTTAGA
Organism: uncultured Caryophanales bacterium; assembly: GCA_942493185.1. Lineage (GTDB taxonomy): Bacteria > Bacillota_I > Bacilli_A > Izemoplasmatales > Hujiaoplasmataceae > UBA5603. The sequence continues at coordinate 1,637,714 of OW818673.1, read as the reverse complement.
TGGTGTATTCCTAAAAAATAAAGCGTACTTCAACCCCGCTTTAAAACGATTAAAGGAGGATGTTTATGCTGATTAAAACTTACGGCGATACCATGAATGATGGGAAAGTCGAACTCAGTTTCACACTTCCGGTTGAAGCCAACGCAGTGGGTGCAGAAGCAGCGAAAGTATTAGCGAAAAAAATGGGAATGATTGATCCTTCCGTTGTTCATTCAGAATCCATTGGTGCGGGTTATAGTTTCTATATTCTGTATGGGGCGGTTCCTTTTTCGGTTGAAATGAATGACATTAAAGTTAAAACCGTGGATACACCCACTTACTCCAAAGATGAAGTCGAACTCATGATAGAAGAAAAATTAAAACGTGACATAATCTTTGTGGGAGCTTCTACAGGGACCGATGCTCACACCGTGGGCATTGATGCCATCATGAATATGAAGGGTTATGCCGGGCACTATGGATTAGAACGATACAAACACGTGATTGCCTATAATATGGGCAGCCAAGTTCCCAATGAACTTTTTATTCGTAAAGCAAAAGAAGTGCATGCGGATGTTTTACTCATCAGTCAAACCGTGACCCAAAAAGAAGTTCATTTACGAAACATGGTTGAGCTGGTCGAACTCCTTGAAGCCGAAAAATTACGCGATAAAGTCATTTTGATTGCCGGGGGAGCGAGAATCACCCACGAGCTCGCCAAAGAACTGGGATATGATGCCGGCTTTGGTCCTGGCAAATACGCTGAAGACGTGGCCTCCTTTGCGGTATTGGAATTACTCAGAAGACAAAAAGCATAAAATTGATTTGACCGACATTTTAACAATGCCGGTCATTTTTTATTGTTCAATTATTTTTTGGATATTCTGAAAGGGTATTTCATGAATGGAGATGCCGTGATAAAATAGGTATGTTGCTAAAAATCCGGTCTAAAAGACCGAGGGAGTTCCTTATGCCAAAGATTGAATACGATGAAAAGGCATTGATGCATTTGAAGAACGTTGATCCTTTACTAGGATATTATATTGATAAATACGGATTCATAACGATTAACCGTAATCCAAATGTGTTTGAAACCATCGTTTCTAGTATCATTTCCCAACAACTCTCGATGAAAGCAGCTCAAACCATTGAAGGACGGTTCGTTCAATTGGTTGGAACCATAGAACCAGATAAGATATTAGTTCAAAGTGAAGAATCTTTAAGGGCTTGTGGATTATCGAGACCCAAAATCAGATATATTACCGAACTATCGCAAAAAGTCCTTGCCAAAGCGATGAATTTAGATGACTTGGATACACTTACGGATGAAGAATTGATTTTGCGTTTGGTGTCGCTGAATGGCATCGGCCGTTGGACGGCCGAAATGCTTGCAATGTTTTCGCTTGGACGCTTGGACATCTTTGCATATGATGATTTAGCGCTAAAAAAAGCGGTTATGAAAGTCCAAGGTTATAAGACTTTTAGCAAACTTCGCTATGAACGATTAAAAAAGAAGTATTCTCCCTATGGGACCGTCGCATCGCTCTATTATTACGCCGTCAATGATCGTGAGAAAAACAAATAATCAGGAGGCACTTCATGGGTAACAAAGACACAAACAATCCCTTATGGGGATTATTGGGATTTTTTATCCCCATCGCCGGGTTTGTTTTGTATTTGGTTTGGCGCTTTGAACGGATAAAAGATGGAAAATACGCGTTAATGGGCGCGATTATAGGGGCGATTTTACAAATCTCTTTAGGGATAATTATCCGAATCTTTTTGTTTGATTTGTTAATTGATTATTTCGGATATTTTTCATTCTAAAGGTTATGTAACTTTTGCTTGACTTTCAATTTAATGAATAGTAAAATTGTAGTGCTGAAATACGTATGACTGTCACAGCAGGCTCGTTGGAGAAACGGTTAACTCACATGCCTTTCACGCATGCATTCGCGGGTTCGAACCCCGCACGAGTCACCATGGAGGTTTAGCTCAGCCGGGAGAGCATCTGCCTTACAAGCAGAGGGTCGGCGGTTCGATCCCGTCAACCTCCACCATACGCCGAAATAGCTCAACTGGTAGAGCAACTGACTTGTAATCAGTAGGTTGCGGGTTCAAGTCCTGCTTTCGGCACCATTTACTGTGGCTAGTTAATAGAATCGCGCACTGTCATAGGTGCGCTTTTCTTTTCTGAAGGGGTGTTGCTCGCATGGCTCAAAATCTAGAACGAAAATCGGAAATGATTCTGCATCAAAAACCGATTTGGAAAGGGATGATTTCCCTTTCCATCCCCATTTTTTTGGTCAACATCTTAAAAACCTTGCATGATGTCGTGGATGGGTTCTTTCTTGGCAGAGTTCCAGGTACAGATTCGGGAGGAACGGCCCTTGCGACGTATATGCAAAGTGCTGTTGGTATCACTTGGTCCGTTTACTTCATCTTCATTTCATTAGGGGTTGGACTAAGCGTTGCGGGGAATGCGTTAATTGGTCAATACGTGGGCAAAAAAGATCCAGTTGGATCTAAAAAATATGCCAGCAACGTTGTAATGATGTCTTTTGCTTTAGGAATTCTTTTTAATTTGATTCTTTATGTTACCACCCCCACCTTGATGAAACTGATGGGCGCTGATGGGCTAACATTACAATACTCGATTACCTATTTAAGAACACGTAGTTTTGAAATGCCGTTTTTATTTCTCTCCTTTGGATTCCAAGCCGTAAGACAAGCCTCTGGCGATACCGTCACGCCGGTATTAATCAGTGCAGTGTCCATTGTGGTGAACATTATCTTAACGTGGTGGATGGTTTCCATTCTCAACATGGGAGTTTTTGGTGCAGCACTCTCCACGGTTATAGGCAATTTTGCGATGGTTCCATTGATGTTATATTTCTTTATCAAACCTAAAAATGGCATAAAAGTAGCCATTAATAAAGATGCATTTGATCCCGATACGATGAAACATTTATTGAAAGTGGCTTTACCAGCGTCCGCTTCTCAAGCCTTCCAAGCGTTGGGCTTCGTCATTATTAACACGTTTATCTTAAGTTATGGGCCCGCTGTTTCGGCTGCTTATTATGTTGGAAACCGGATTAACTCCTTAATTATGTTCCCTGTATCCGCAGTCTCATCGATTTTGGCCATTTATATTGCCCAAAATATTGGCGCAGGCAACATTCCTAGAGCCAAAGAAGCGTTTAGAACTTGCATGATTTTGGTCGTCTCGATGATGACCCTAGGAATGCTTTTTATCATTCCGTTCAGAATGGATTTGGTCGCCATTTTCAATGCTGACCCATTAACCATTGAATATGCGGCCGAATATACCTTGTTTTTGCATTTAGGACTCCCGTTAATGGGAATCTTCCAAACATTCTTATCAACCTTCCAAGGAAGTGGCGATACGAAGTATTCCTTGTATATGGCTATCACAAGATTATGGATTATCCGTATTCCGCTTGTCATAGGTTTAATGTATTTAACTGATTTGGGTCCTACGGGGGTTTGGTATGCCATGTTATTCTCCAACGTCATAATCGTCTTTGTGGGATGGTATTTTTATACGAAAATTAAATTCTTACCCAAAATTCGTTCAATGAATGTCGAAACTGAAGAAGCTTTGGTATAATATGTTCGGTGGTGATGCCATTATGAAAAGAATCGTGTTTCCCGATTACTCGCATTCAATCCTTAACGTTTCCAATTCGATATTGAAACATTATGGGGCGAAACCCTTTCATCCAACCTTGAGTTATCTTGATAAACAATTGGCTAAAAACTATCGAAACGTTGTTTTGATTCTTGTCGATGCGTTAGGAGAAGATGCGTTAAGTCATCATTTGCCTAAAAATTCGATGTTGAGAAGTCATATGAGTGGTACCTTGACATCGGTGTTTCCACCGACAACCGTCGCCGCAACGACCGCTGTTTTATCTGGGAAAACACCGATTGAAACCGGATGGATTGGTTGGCACCAATATGTAAGTGAAGTTGATCGTTCAGTGGTCTTCTTTATGAACAAAGATTACTATGACCCAACCCACGTTTTTGGCCAATCAATTGCCCAAACCGTGGTTCCATATACGAATCTGTATCAATTGATTGCTAAAGCAAGTCCGGATGTTGCGACCCACGAGATTTTTCCGGCGTTTAGAACCCCGGAAAATGACACGTTCGCAAAACTATGTCAAGCAATAAAAACAGCCATTCAACCCGATGGACGACACTTTGTGTATGCGTATTGGGATAAAGTCGATTCCTTGATGCATGAATTTGGACCGTACGCCCAACCGGTTCATGACATGATTGAATCGGTCGAACTGGGGTTCGCCGATTTGGTGATAAATTCACCGGAAGATACCCTATTCATGGTCATTGCGGATCATGGACAAGTGGATGTTGATCCAATCTATCTTTATGATTATCCTGACATTGAAGAGTTGTTAATCCGGAAGCCCTCTATCGAATCCAGAGCCTCTGTATTCTATGTCAAGAAAGGGATGGAATCGTTGTTTGAAGAGCGATTCAATCACCATTTCCGTCGATATTTCAATTTATATAAAACCGAAGATGCGCTTAAAATGAAATTGTTCGGAGATGGTAAAGAACATCCGCGAACAAGAGAGTTCTTAGGCGATTATATCGCAATCGCCATTCATCATTTCAATTTGGTCACCCAAAAAGATTCGTTTGTGATGAAAGGTCAACATGCTGGATTACTAGAAGCTGAAATGATGGTTCCCTTAATCATTCATAGCCCTAAAAAATAGAAGAAGTCTCCTATGCGGGAGACTTTCTTTTTTTAGTTATAAAGACCTTTGATGAGTAATTCGCCGGTAGAACTGTTGGTAGCCAGCGGAATCTTATAAACATCGGATAACCGTAATAATGCAGACACATCGGGTTCGTGAGGTTGGGCGGTTAAAGGATCTCGGAAAAAGAAAATGAGGTCAATTTCGCCGTTGGCGACTCTTGCACCAATTTCTTGGTCGCCCCCTAATGGACCGGAACGGTAACATTTGACAATTAAACCGGTTGCGGCGATGATTTGGGAACCGGTGGTGCCGGTTGCGACCAATTCATGCTTTTTTAAGACGGTACGGTGTCTTGAAACGAAATCTATCATTTCGGGTTTCATTTTATCATGTGCAATCAATGCAATTTTCATAAGTTCATCTCCAATAGGGAAAGTGCTGAGTATATTATATCATATTCCTTTTGCACTCGAAAGAGGGGCGATAAAATGATGGTTTTTTCTGTGGAAAAAGGAAAAATTATGGCTTGCATTCTAATAGTTGTTTTGATATAATGTAATAGCCGATTAACAAAGGCACGCGGAGGGGTAGCGAAGTGGCTAAACGCGGCAGACTGTAAATCTGCTCCCTATGGGTTCGGCGGTTCGAAACCGTCCCCCTCCACCACTTAATCATTTGAAGCAGACTTGGTCTGCTTTTTTTGTTGTTTATTTTAGTATCTGTATATGATTATTGATCTTCTGTCGCAATCTTTTTCTGAATCCATAGTTAGGAGTAACATAACTGATTGCTTTTTTGGGCTGAACAGGCTGCTTTAATAATGGTATTTTTTTGAACTGACTTCTTCATTAACATAACTGTCTTTATTGGCTTCCGTTTTATAATCATTCATCAATATTCTAACGCAATCTATCGTTTCTTCTCTCTCAATATAAGAAGTAACAGCTTCATATATGATTTGATTTGCGCTGACGCCCTCGATTTTGGAACGGTCTAATACTTTTTTATGCAATGTTTTTGACATTCTAAAGGTAAGCCTCCCACTTAATTCAGAGGCTTCTAACAAGCTTTTCGGAACAGGAATTGGCATTTTGTTTTCTCGAAGAAAAGATAAATAGATTTCTTTATTATCCTTTGCTTCAATAAGGGCTTCTTCATAAGTGATTCCGCCACCCAAAACACCTTCTAAATCGGGATATTCAATAATCCACTCTAAACCGTTTTGGGTTTCAACTTGATATCCTACGAATGAATAATCTCTTGCTTCCATATTCTATTTTTCCTCCTCGATCGCAGTGATCGTTGTGCATATGTTTTTAATATAGGCAGCTAATATATATTTTCCTGATTTTGAAGCAATAATTATTGGGGGCTTTCCTTCACTTACAAAAAAAGGATGACTACCTGAATTTTTTCTTAATGAATAACCATATAGTGCCAAGAAAATAATTACTTCGTCTAGGGTAATATCGTTTCTATAGGGTCTGTGAAAAAATTTATCACGTAATTAATTGTCTTTTCCCATAAAAACATACCCTTCCGCACCATCTGTGGTGTCACAAGTATGATATCTCATGTGAAAACTAATGTAAACAAATATCGTTCATCATTTTGAATAAAGCTTGAGTTTCATAGAATATTTTAATATTAATACATTATTTTTATTTTCTAAACTATGATCTCAAACAAAAAGGATCTGGTTATTTAACCAAATCCTAATTTAGTCGATTACATTTATTAAAAATCATATTTTTATAAAAGTTGAATGTTTGCGTTCATCCAATTGATGCGAACATCTAAGTAGTTATATAAGAACCATACTTGTTCTTCATAGGTTTTTAAATCATAGATTTCATCTGCGGTGTACCAATCCCGGTTTTTGCCAATAACATCCCATCTTTGGAAGTTTTTATAACGGGATTTGGCAATGGAATCTACAGCTGGATAAATTTGATCTAAAAGACTCAAAATATGATCTTCATAAATCTCATTCCATCTGGCTTTTAAATGGGCTTTGAAGGTGGGGTATTGCATTAAGTAATAAAAGAAAATGTTTTTGTCTTGACGAGCGGTATACCAACCCTCAGGAAGTCTTAAATCCCAACTGAGATGTCCTGGATTTCCGGTTGATAAATCAAAGTCCCAAACCGGTCCCATCTTTAAGACTTCTCCGGCGTCTTTATAGTAAAAGACGCTAGAATAGCCGCTGTCAACGTTCTTAAAGACTTCTGAGACAATGAACCAATCAATGAAGGACGCCTCATCGATGAGGTGGGTATAATCTCGTTTGGCTTCTAATGTTTGTAAGATCATTAAGAAATAATCTTCAATAAAATAAAGTTGATCAATCGAATAGGTTGGATCAGTGGGATCAAGGGACTTGACTCCGAAATAGATGCCCCATAGATTAAACCAAGTTCCATCAACACGGTCCGAATCATAATTGCCCAAACGACGGTCAAATTCAACCAAATAACCCGTATCTAACGCCGATGAACCTTCTTCAATGTTAATCCGGTTTGGGGAAATTTCGATTTGATCGGTTAACATGTAATTGCCAATGTATTCGCCGTTCATATACACGTCCACAAACTTTGCGGATGGAGTGTATTCCATCCCCATATTTTTGGCCATATTGTAAGCGAGGTAGTTACGAATCAAGGTTTGATCAGTGAAATTGGCGAGTAAAACCCAATCTTTTTGAGCATACTCGGAGAGTAGGGCAGTCTTCGTTGAAAACTTGATTTTATAAGGTAGTTTTGGCATGACTGCCGTCGAATTACCCCGGACTCTAATCTCCATTTGCGCGTTGGCTAAAATGGTGGTAGGTACGAGAAATTCATCATACGTTTTTACTGTTACGGACCCAGGAACATAATAGTCTTTTGAGGTAACGGATTCGTTATACATGGTTGTAATATAGATTTCAGGGATTTGCGGGAGTTCGTTAAAGCCCTTCATGGTGACGGGGATGTCATAATGACGGACTTCGCCGTCATAAAGCACTCTCGCATCAAAATGAACGACTTTTGATTGATCTGGGAATGTAAAAAGGAATCGACCGTTAAAGATTTGATAAGGATCTTCGACGGTAATGGTAATGAGACCTTGATCGGTGATGATGGATGGAACGGTGAAATCAGAGACAACCGTAGTAGGGAAGATTTCTAATAGATCAAAGTAGAGGTTTTCAAAGACTAAGTTGCGTTCCGCCGCTTGAAACAAGGCTTCATTTCTTACTTGGATAATAATAAAGGTGTTTTCAAGGACCGCTTCTTCATAGATAAGTTTGATTTGTAAGGGAATTTCTTGATCATAAGCCATGGCTTGATAATGAAGGGTGTTGGCGGAAAGAATTTGTTCGCCAACAGAGTAAATGACTTCAATCGCTTCATTGGTGGGTGATGGTAAGACAATATCATTTAACAAGGCAAAGGGAAGTGCTCTTCTTAAAGAGTCATATTCGGCTTGTAAGGCAATATGACGATAATCGGTTGTGGTTGGTTCTGTGGTGGTATCCGTTGATGTCGTGGTCTCGGTGGTTGAGGTTGTATCAGTGTTAGAAGCATCGGTTGAAAGGGTGGTAGAAGTAGTGGTTGTACTCGTGGTGAAAACAAGACCATCGCAGGAAGCGATGCCCAGAGTCAAAACCATCATAATCATCAAGTAAAATATTCTTTTCATTCGGACACTCCATTTTTACAGACTACTGATATTTTAGCACAAAATCCTTGATTTTCCAAATTCCTTTTTAAAATAAAAAGAACGCCCATTAAAAGCGTTCTTTCAAAACATTAAAACAACATTGGGTTGATACAGTTTCATAATCTCCGCATATTCGGCGATTTGTTTCTCCGGATAGGGGGGTTCATCAATAAGGAGTTGATGTTCTTTCGCATACCGAAGCGGCTTTCGGTATGGATTTAAGACATATCTCGGAATGATGGGAAGCTCTTTTGCCATCGTGATGAGATCATCTAACGACAACTGAGGAATAACGGTGGTGCGAATTTCAAAGGGAATCGATGAATCCAGTAAGATTTGAATGGATTCGAGAACAGATAATGCATCAGCGTTTTCACCGCAGATTTCTACATATCTTGCCATAGGCGCTTTATAATCAATTGCCACATAATCTAAAAGCGATGCTTCCAGTAATTCCTTTAAGACATCCGGATTAGATCCGTTGGTGTCAAGTTTTGTTTGATAACCCAAGTTTTTGAGATATTTTAAAAAATCGGGTAAATCATAATGAAGGGTGGGTTCACCGCCGGAGATGACAATTCCGTCAATCACCCCTTGGCGTTTTAATAAGAATTCATGTAATAAAGAGGAATCGAGATGTTCAGATAGATCTTCAATCAAAGCGCGATTATGACAGTAGAAGCAGTTGTAATTGCATCCAGGGGTGAAAAGGACGGTAGAAATCTTCCCCGGATAATCAATGAGTGATGATTTAACGATTCCTGAAAAAATCATGCCTTCAGAACTTCCAGCTCATCGACATTGTCTTTGATAACGTATTTCACCCGGTCCATGTACTCTGCTTTTTTACCTTTGTTAAAGTTTTGAACGGGACGTAAATACCCAACGACACGGGTATAGACTTCAGCGGGTTTACCGCATGTTGGACATTTGAAATGTTCGCCGGAGATATAGCCATGTTCATTACAAACAGAGAAGGTGGGAGTAATGGAGATATAAGGAAGTTTGTATTTGGTGAAGACTTTGCGAATCAATTCTTTGGTCGTTTGCGTGTCTTTTACTCGTTCGCCTAAGTAGAGATGAAGAACGGTTCCGCCGGTGTATAAGGACTGCATTTCATCTTGTAAATCAAGGGTTTCAAAGATATCGTCGGTGTAACCAACAGGCAGTTGGGTGGAGTTGGTATAGTAAGGAACTTGATCGCCTGCACAAATGATATCGGGGAAACGTTCGCGGTCTTGTTTTGCCAAACGGTAAGCTGTTCCTTCAGCGGGGGTGGCTTCTAAGTTGTAATAGTGACCCGTTTCTTCTTGAATATCTTTAATGACATCGCGCATATAATTCAAGGTTTTAATTGAAAATGCTTGACCGGCTTTGGTGGTGATATCCATCTCTTTACCAAAGAGATTTTGAATGGCTTCATTCATTCCGATTAAACCTATGGTATTAAAATGGTTGAACCAATACGATCCGCTTTTGAGTTTTACATCTTTTAAGTAGTTAGAACTATAAGGGTATAATCCTTTTCCAGTTTGTTCTTCAATGACTTTTCGTTTGGTTTCCAAGCTCTTTTTGGCAACGTTAATCGTTGCCCATAGACGTGTGAAGAACTCTGATTCTGATTTAGATAGGTAGGCTAGCCGGGGTAGATTGACTGTAACAACCCCAATAGAACCCGTCAGTGGATTTGATCCAAACAGACCGCCACCGCGTTTTCTTAGTTCGGTTGTATCGAGTCTTAAACGACAGCACATCGATAAAGCATCTTCAGGAGAGAGGTCGGAGTTAATGTAATTTGAGAAATAAGGGATGCCATACTTGGCAGTTATTTCCATGTATTTTTCAACGACTGGACTATCCCATTGGAAGTTTTTTGTGACGTTAATGGTGGGGATTGGGAAGGTGAAGACTCTGCCTTTGGCATCGCCTTCCATCATGACATCGCAAAACGCGATGTTTAATAAATCCATTTCCGCTTGGAAATCCCCATAGGTTTCCGGCATTAATCGGCCGCCGATGATGATGTTTTGATCTCTTAATGTAGAGGGTGGAATGATGTCAAATGTCAGGTTGCTAAAGGGACATTGGAAGCCAACGCGAGTAGGAACGTTTAAGTTAAAGATGAATTCTTGTAAGGCTTGTTTGACTTGCTTATACTCTAGTTTATCGTAGCGAATAAAGGGTGCGGCATAGGTATCAAACGATGACCATGCTTGTGCACCGGCGGTTTCACCTTGGGTTGTAAAGGTAGAATTGACGATCTGTCCTAGGAAGGAACGGAGGTGTTTTGGGGGGTTCGATTCAACCTTACCAATAACGCCACCGAAGCCATTGATGAGCAATTGACGAAGATCCCATCCGGCACAATAAGGTCCAAAGAAGCCTAAATCGTGGATGTGAATATCACCTTGGAGATGCGCATCACGAACGTCTTGGGAATAGACTTCATGAAGCCAATAGTTCTTTGTAAAGGATTCACGGACATAGTTATTGAGTCCGTTAATCGATTTTTGAGTGTTGGCATTTTCGTTGATTTGCCAATCACGGTCATTTAAATATTCGGTGAACATATCGATGGTAGCACCGATTAACGCATTCGCTTCACGGGAGGAACGACGTTTTTCTCTATATAAGATATAAGCCTTTGCGGTCTTGGCATGTCCGTTTTCAATTAAGACTTTTTCAACGATGTCTTGGACGCCTTCAACTTCAGCAATACCATTGGGATATTTTAAATCACAAATGGCACAAACTTCATCAGCGAGTTTTTCAGACAGTGAAAAATCAGAACCACCAACAGAGCTAGCAGCTTTAAAAATTGCAAGGACGATTTTTTCCTTTCTAAAGGGTACGACGGTTTGATCGCGTTTAATGATTTGTTTTATCATGGTGCATTCCTCCAATAGCAAAATTGTCTGCGTGTACTTTACATATTAAGGATTCTAAAAATCTTTGTCAAGGGCTCAATTTAAAATATTTTTTCGGCATTTTAATAAATTAAGAAAGATTATGGCGAGGAATAGAGACTTGCCAATTGAAAAAAAATATTTCATAATTTTACAGATATTTTAAGTCGAAAATGGTCCGAGCAAATGATAGTCAAAAAAGAGTCGAACGGTTGTGATAGGAATAGAAGCGATAAAATAGAAGCGAGAATAAAGTTATGGGAAGTGATTATGGTGAAAATTTGATTTTTAATGGGACGGACCGTATTCACGTGATTTTGATGATTATATCTAAATACAATAAGAGAAAAAAATGAATAAATAGATAATACGTCTAAAGCTAACTTCGCTATAAATATCTCTATATTTAGCGATTAACACGGTATATATTTAAACGGGCATGAGAAAAAGTATCTATATTTAATGGAGATAATACATGTGACGACGAGATGAAAATTGCTTGTATATAAGATATGTCCCATGATATGGATATATCTACCGACTTTACCCTGTAGGTTATCTATAAATTAAAGTCAATTTTGAGTGTAATTTTTATTCAAAAACAAGCTAAAAACACATTAAAAACAGAATATTATATGCCCCATTTAAGCGCCAAGTATAGACGTAAATAGCGTTTCTCACTTCAAATTTACCAAGCATCGAAATAATCATTAAATTTCGTAAAAATGATGAAAATTGTGATTTTTTGTGATTTATCTAAAACTATAAATTTTTTGAATTTTTAATTAAACTCTTATTTATCTCTATTTCTAGCGGTAAAAAGGTTATTAAAATGTTTTTAATTATTGGTTTTTTTGCTTTATTCATGTACTTTCTATCATTTTTTTCTGACAATTCTTTATTTGAGTATTTGATCTGATTTAAATAGAGTATATCAAATGGGATTCTACACTAAGAAAATCAACTAGATTCGATCTTTGAATCTCGTTGAGCTGCAATAAGTTTCTTTTTTTCTCTATTATTTTTCTTAAGGTTATCAGTTTTTTCGATTTTGATTTGATTTTTGAGGCTCTCTATTAAAGTACTCTCATCGTTTGGCCTATTGATAATTGACTCATGTATATGAACTATCATCTTATTATCGAACTAGTATTGTTTCACTGCATTTGATCTGCTGGTACTCCATAAATTCTTTCCGCATCTCATTCATTGACTTCAATAATTTCCATTAATAAAGATCATATTTTCGTTGAGAGACTCATGAACTAATCATATTTAATGAAGACATTTGTATTTTTTCTGGATTCAAAGAAAGCAATTTGTACTCCCTGTCATTGAGGATAATCGAAATTTCTGATAAAAATCAAAATTATTAATTATGTCTATACTTAGCGATTTACAATCATTTTCGCCATATCTTCGATTGAACAGAAAATCATTGTTTATACTGTATCTTGAATTCTTATCGCCAATATATAATACTAATTTCAGCGCATCTTCACGATGAATATTTTAGACCAGACCTGAATTTTTGAGTTATTTGGAAAATCAGTCAGTCAGTTTCCCTCTATTCAAGATTCAATAGTCCTCACGATTGATTCTAAAAATCCCATAAAAATGGTGATTTTTACCACTTTTTACCCGATTTGCCGCATTTTATAAAAATTTTATTATTGCCATTTTACCCCCATACTTAGCGTAAAATTACGTTATTTGGTTCGCATTTTTAATATGTTTTGATTTTTACATCATTTTCTATTTTTTTGATTTCTTTTCTAATTGTTTCCTATTTCGTGTTCTCATTTTTTCATCAATAATCCACTTTATCACCAAATTACGCTAATAATGGGCCTTAAGACTGTTTTTTATTTTCTTAATTGCGTTATAATATGTCTTGGGTTGTCATACTTTACTGACCGCGCTTATATTAACATCAAAACTGTTTGTTTCAATCAATCACTCCTCTCAATTCTAAAACAGATCATATGAAGATTTTTGGTTCTATTTTCTGCTAACGCTTTTATGTCTGTTTTGATTGCCTTTATGGGATATAAATTGTATAATATAAAATCGGTCTTGGGGGTGAAATAATGATTGCGACAGAGTCGTTTAAATTCAAGTTCTTTTATTTCATCCGTTTTTTTGGAGATGCTATCTTCTATCCCTTCATGACCATCTACTTCATCAGTAAAGGCATGACGGAAGATAAGCTTGGAATCATTTTGGCCATCTCTCCCATCGCTGCCATTATTGCTAACCCAATGTGGAACTACCTTGTTAAGGATTCAAAGATCAGCCGAATCGTCTTGCAATACATGACGGTCGTTGAAGGTATCTTGATTATTTTGATAACCCGGGTCACGGGCTTTGAACTCACCGCATTAATCATCGCTTTGATTGCTTTCTTCTGTTCGCCTTACATTTCCATTCAAGACGGGTTCACCGCAACCTTCTGTAACAAGAATGGACTTGAATATACCAACTACCGAATTTGGGCTTCTATCTCTTACGTCATTGCAACATTGATTGCCGGATACTTGGTTGGTTATGTTGGTTATGAAATCTTGTTTTTGATCTCCGGACTGTTCTTCATCGTTACCGCTTTGATTACCGTTTGGATCAAACCCATTGATGCACCCACAACCGCCATCACCGAACGACCCAAGCGGGATTTAAAAGGATTGCTTAGAAACGCTGATTTTTATAAGTATCTCATTTTCTATACCTTGGTTATGGGATCGGTTCGAATCGGTGATGCATTCTTTGGTGTTTACATCACGAGCGACTTAGGACTTTCCACGATTGGATTTGGTTGGGTCTTCTCAGCGTTTGTTTTAGTCGAAGTCATCTTCATGCGATTGACGGCTTTGAAAGGAAACAACTACTCCGAAAAACAATTGATGATTTTCGCATCCGTGTTGTTTATGCTTCGGTTCTTAATTTACTTCTTGAATCCCTCGCTTCCCATCATCATTCTGGTCACTTTGTTAAGAGGCGTTTCATGGGGCGTTGTCTTATATGTCCATATTAAGATTATTGTCAGGATTGTCAAATTAGAAAATGTAACATCCGCCATTCTCATTATCACTTTAGTCTTTTCCATCTTCACCGGCGTTGGAAACTTCCTCACCGGATTGTTTGTAAAAAATTTCGGATACCAATGGTTCTTTCTCACTCTGACCGCAATGATCGCGCTTGGACTGATTTCGTTCTTGGTGTTCACACCCAAGCTCCGGCCATCAGATGCCGTCAAGTTAAGCCATTAGGAGGGCATTATGTTAAAAGTACAAAACGTTGAATTATCCTTTGGAGGACGCAAGCTATTCTCTGAAGTCAATCTCGAATTTTCAAAAGGAAACTGTTATGGGGTCATCGGTGCCAACGGCGCCGGTAAAACCACATTCTTAAAAATCTTGACCGGAGAGATCGAACCTTCTTCAGGGGATGTTTGGCTTGAAAAGAATTGCCGGTTATCGATTTTAAAACAGAACCAAAATGCATATGATGATTATACGGTTATCGAGACCGTTATTAAGGGTCACGATAAATTATCAAAAATTATCGAAGAAAAAGAACAACTTTATAACGTCGCCGATTTCACCGACGTTATTGGAATGCGTCTCGCCGAACTCGAAGGTGAATTCGCTGAATTAGACGGATGGAACGCTGAAACCAATGCGGAGACATTACTTACCGGTCTTGGTATCACCAGTTCACAGTACCATCTCAAGATGGGAAGTCTAGATGCCAAGCAGAAGGTTAAAATATTGCTTGCACAAGCGTTGTTTGGAAATCCAGAGGTCTTACTACTGGATGAACCAACCAACAACCTAGACCCGATTTCAGCCCGCTGGCTGGAAAGCTTCTTAATGAATTTTGAGAACACCGTTTTAGTCGTCAGCCATGACCGCCACTTTTTAAATGATGTGTGCACGCACATCTGTGACGTTGAATACGGAAAAATCAATCTATATCCCGGCAACTATGATTTCTGGTATGAGTCTTCGCAATTGGCATTAAGACAAGCAAAAGACCAAAACAAGAAATCAGAGTTAAAGATTAAAGAATTAGAAGACTTCATTCGTCGTTTCAGTGCGAACAAATCAAAGGCGAAACAAGCGACCTCAAGAAAGAAAGCTTTGGATAAAATTGTTCTAAACGATATTAAACCTTCGATGCGTCGTTATCCTTTTATCGATTTTCAACCCACCAGAGATCCTGGCAATGATATCTTGACGGTTGAAAATCTCACCAAACCCGGAATTTTTGAAAACGTCTCTTTCACCGTTCGCAAAAATGAGAAAGTGGCTTTCATTACTTCTAACACCACCATCCCAACCGCCCTCTTTAAAATCTTGGCGGGTGAAGATGAAGATTTCACCGGAACCTTTAAATGGGGCGTCACCATTACCCCCGCATTCTTCCCCCAAGAAAATGCAAGATTCTTTAAACGCGATATCAACTTAGTCGATTGGGTTCGTCAATACACCGGCATGGAACAATCTGAAACCTTCATTCGTGGCTGGTTAGGTAGAATGTTATTCTCCGGCGACGAAAGCTTAAAATCCGCTACCGTTTTAAGCGGTGGTGAAAAAGTTCGATGCATGTTAATTAAAATCATGTTATCAGGAGCCAACACCTTATTAATGGATGACCCTACCAACCATTTGGATTTGGAATCAATCACCTCATTAAACCAAGGAATGGATCGTTACCGCGGTAATATCTTATTTACATCCCATGACCAAGAGTTGATTGATACGGTTGCGAACCGTATCATCGTTATTGAAAAAACCATTACCTTTGATAAGGTTTGTAACTACGAAGAGTATTTGGATGAAATTGAGTCAAAATAGCCGAAACGCCAATCAATTTGGCGTTTTTTTCTTGCTTTTTTTACTGATACATCCGTATAATATCCAAACTCATTGTGATATAATGTAAAAAAAGGATGTGATAATGATGCAAAGAGAGATGTTGCTATTTGGATTAACATTAGCGCTTGGATTTGCTTCCCTTTTGGTTGTTATCATTAGCCTGTTTTTTAGAAGACAATTTCGCGGCTTTTGGGAAATTCCATTAATCTTCGTCTTATTGACGTTATACGCCTTTGGATATAGTTTAGAAATCGCTTCAGAAACGTGGACTTTAAAGATCTTATTCAATCATATTCAAAATGCGGCTATCCCCTTTATCGCTGTAACGTGGTTGTTCATCGCCAAACGTTACACCATCAAAAATTATAAATGGGATTACCGAAAAGAACTTTGGTTTGTCATCATCCCTTTTATCGCCTTTGTCGGGGCGCAGCTGTATTCTTATACAGACGTGGAAATCTATTACACCGAAGCCTCCATCGTTGTATATAACGGCATTTGGGGTCAAGGCATGAGTGTCATGATTTTAGCCAAAGGGTGGTTGTATTATGTATCACAAATCTATGGGTTATTTACCATAGGTTATGTTACATTCCTTTATGTCCGTCACATTTTCAAAGTGACCGGCATTCAAAGGAAACAAGCATTCGCAATGGCGACTTGCGGACTCTTGGCTGCGTTATTGGTATTTCCGGGATTGTTTACGCCTTTAACCTCTGAAATTGATTTATCGCTTTATATTTTGGCTGGCATTGGGTTTGGTATTTTATACACGTTACTCCATTATGAACTCTTATCCTTAATGCCAGCGGCGAACCGATCAATGTTCTTCGGTTCGAATGATCCGATTTTGGTCTTCGACGATAAATATGACCTCGTGAATTGGAATAATTCGGCAACCCAAATTATTCCGGCTAAATTAGCGTATCAAATGTCTTTAAAAGATATCTTCTTAAACAATGACCTTGTGGAAGCGGTCATGCAACACAAGCCGTATAGTTTAAACATCAACGGAAAACACTATGTCATGGAAATCGATGCGTTGTTTGGCAAGACGTCGGTTTGTTTGGGTTATGTCATTAAATTTTTGGAAATGACAAGTTATATGGAAAGAATTGAACGGTTGGATTATGAAGCAACGCATGATTTAATGACGGATGCTTTGAACCGTCATTCCTTCATTGAACGCATGACTGAAAGCATTCGTAATCCGATTAACTTGGGAAAACACTTCACCTTGATCATGTATGATTTTGATGACTTTAAATCGGTCAATGACACCTATGGACATTTGGCCGGTGATAAAGTGTTAACAGATATCAGTGAGTTGGTTAAAACCATTATTCCCAAAGAATCTTTGTTTGGTCGGTATGGCGGCGAAGAATTTGTTATTTTCGATCTTTCGCAAAATATCGAGATCGTCATGAACTTTTGCGAACAATTGCGTAAAGCGATTGCGGAACATGATATTGTTCATGGTGACCTCGTTTTACACGTTCCTGTCAGCATCGGCGTTTATCATTTCGTGGTGAAAGAAGATTCATCGGTGACGGAGTGTATTGCGAAAGCGGATGAAGCGATGTATCAATCCAAACGATCCGGTAAAAATAAAGTGACCATTGCCTACTCTCATAGACCTGTTTGATTATTTGATTTTGTTATGATAAGATAAAAGCACGGTTATGAATCAAACACCCGTGCTTATTTTATACCCTAGGAGCGACTCATGCAAAAAGACAAGAATGCACCCCGGTTTGACATGTTAATGAAACCCAAGAAACAACCATGGTATTTGACGCTACTCGCTTGGCTCATCGCGTTTCCAACCGTGTGGGGTCACAGACTCAAAGTCAATAAGGTTGCCATGAAGGGGTTAAAACCACCCTATATCTTAATGTGTACCCATCACGCCTTTGTCGATTTCTCAGTAACCACCGCCGCCATATTCCCTCATCGCGCCAATTACATCGTCGCAATCGATGGATTTATCAAACGCGAAGGATTACTAAGAGCAGTTGGAGCCATTTGTAAGCGTAAATTCACCAACGACATTTTATTGGTCAGACAAATTCAACACGGATTAAAAGTACACAAGAATATCGTGGCCATTTATCCGGAAGCCAGATACACCTTGGCCGGAACCACAGCCATACTTCCTGATTCACTGGGGAAATTGTGCAAATTGATGAAAGTGCCCGTGGTTGTGTTAAACATGCACGGGGACTATTTATCCCAACCGGTTTGGAACCTATCCCAACGGAAAGTGAAGCTCTTAGCGGATATGACCCAAATCGTCACACAAGCGGAGATTGAAACCTTAAGTGCCACCGAGATCAACAATCGCTTGGTCAAAGCCTTTGAATACGATGAATATAAATATCAAATCGAGTCAAACCAAAAAATTGCGTTTAAAGACCGTGCCAAGGGGCTCCACCACGTTTTATATCAATGTCCGCATTGTTTAACCGAACATGAGATGGATTCGTCTGAGAACCGTTTATGGTGTAATCATTGTCATAAAACGTATGAGATGGATGAAATGGGTTCTTTAAAAGCAGTAGAAGGTGTTACGGAGTTTTCTCACATTCCGGATTGGTACGAATGGGAAAGAGAGCAAGTAAAGCAACAAGTGCTTCAAGGCGCTTATTACTTTGAAGATGACGTTTTGGTGGATTCCTTACCCAATGCCGATGGATATATCCGCCTTGGGACCGGAAAACTCATCCACGACATCAACGGCTTTAAACTATCTGGAAATTTTGACGGTGATGAATTCTTATTGGAAAAAGATCCATTATCGATGTACTCCGCTCATATTGAATATAATTACTTAGGAACCAAAGGTGATTGTATTGATTTATCCACCTTGGATGATACTTATTACCTATACCCCATAAACAAGAAAAACGTCGTGACGAAACTTCATTTCGCCACGGAAGAGATTTATAAGATTGTCAATCAACAGAAGAAACAAGCATAACGGTGGGAACTCATTATGTTCTTTCAATTCTTTGAAGCACTCATGTTAATCTGTTTTGGAGCATCATGGCCGGTCGCTGTGATAAAGGCGGTAAAAGCAAGAACCGCCAAAGGGGTTAGTTTGGCATCCTCATGTCTCATCTTAACCGGGTATTTGTTTGGAATTATTTATAAACTAGGAACCGGGAACATCAGTTATGTCTTAATCTTCTATTTCTTCAATTTTTCGATTGTTTTGACCCACATCCTTGTGATTATCAGAAATATCCGATTAGACCATCAAAGCGCGCATTTAAGGGCTCAGGAGCAATCCTGAACCCTTTCTTTTTCATTATAGAATTATTTTAAAATTATTTTTTCTGGCTAATCTTTCGAAATAGAGGAAACTTATTTTTTTAAAATATACAAAATATTCGTTTTTTAGAATAATTTATTGTCATTTTAGGACATTGTGATATAATAACTACTAAGAAATATTCATAATTCGTAATATTTACAAAAAAAATCTCGTGTGTTAAGATGATTATCGGCCGGAAACCGCACATCCGTCCGTCATGTTATGGTCATATAGATAATAAAATATGTCATCACGAGACTATAAGGAGAACGAATTATGAAAAAGTCAGTTTTGAAAGTATTGTTTGTTGCTATTTTTGGTTTAATGATTGTTGGTACCATCGCGATTCAAAATCAGTTATCTTCTCAAAATGATATTTATGTATTAAGAGGTGGCGTTGAAGACGACCCAGAACCCGAGTTTGTCTATCCTGACCCCGTTCGCGGCGGTGTAGAAGATGATCCAGAACCTGAATTTGTTTATCCAGGAGCTTTAAGGGGTGGCGTTGAAGATGACCCAGAACCCGAATTCGTTTATCCAGGTCAACTCCGTGGCGGCGTAGAAGATGATCCAGAACCAGAGTTCGTCTATCCAGACAAACTTAGAGGTGGCGTTGAGGATGATCCAGAACCTGAATTTGTGTATCCGGATGCTCTTTAATTAAAGGACACAAGCTAAAAACAGATAGATTGCTTTAACTGTGTTAAGGATGTAATAACATGACGATTTTTGATTTCACGTGCGATTTCTACTTTAGGGAAGGATATGCGACCTTTCTAATGGTCGAGTATCTGAAGAAAAAGAATCAAATCACCCAAAAAGAGATTAATGAGAAAATGAATATTCCAAAATCCAACTTTCGTCGGGCCCAACAAAAAGAATTTGTCGGGTACACCAAACTGATTGAAAAGATGGCGGGATACTTTAAAATTCCGGTTGATATCGATAAGAGCGTCATTGACGACCTTAACGAACAATTCAGCCAATTTTACACATGCATTTGTTTTTCAAAAATCCACGAGGCGAAAGCTTACTTTGACAACATGGTTGCCAATTTTTCGTCATACGACAATACCATCCTCATAGTCCCTTATTATCTCGCACAATTGATTTATTATGTGAGTGATATTAACTATACCAATAAAGTCAACTTCGCTAAGATCGAAGAAGCAGTGACCGTATTAGAGTGGTTCGTTGAAAAGATGTCCACTGAGCACCGCTTCCTCTATTACGAATATATGACCAGCTATAACGGAATTATTAAGAACCACGAGAATGTGGTTCATTTTGCACGTTTGACCTTATACATGGCCGCAAACTTTCCTGATTTAGAACCCACTGCCAATTACCATGTCTCCTTCAGTTATTCAATGGTAGGAGATTTTATCAACGCTTTGATCTATGCGAATAAAGCCTTGCCCAAACTGGAAGAACAACTCAATTATCAAAAAGCCGTGTTCTGCCGAATGAACATTGCGGCGCTTTATAAAAAGCTAGGCAATGTGGATGAAGCCAAACGGATGTTAAAGAAGAACTTAATCTATCTAAACTTTAACGACATACCAAGACTTGATACCGTCACGTATTTAAACTACGCTGACTGTATGTTAATGGAAGACAAGTTCCAAGATGCCTTAAAGTATTATGAGAAGATTGAAAAGGCCAGCGTTAAGAAACCAGAGTATGAATCAGTGTTGATTGTCTATTGCTTATACAAGCTTAAAGAGATGGATAGAGCCACAGAATACATCGAGACCTTAAATGCTTTGTATGCGGAAGACAAGTTCCCAATTGCGTACTTGTCGCTCATCCAATTCTTCAAAGCCTACTTTGAAAAAGGGACGGCCACCGAAATCATTCGTCGCTATAAAGCCGCCCAAGAACATATGGCTCAGTACCGTCTGCGTGGACAATACATTCAAGACATTGCACAAGAAATGTATGAAAGAACACAGAGTATTAAAGCGGCCGCAAAGGGAAACAAAATTATTGATTCAAGTGCTTATGTGAACTTGATGTAACGATTTAATTTTGTGATATAATTGTATCAACATCCGTGACATCCATTCTGTGATGTCACGGTTTTTTATAATACTTGGGAGGCATTAACAATGAGATTAAAAGCTAATTATCACACCCATACCGTGCTTTGTGGACATGCGGAAGGGATGAGTGAGGACTACATAAAAGAAGCGATTAAAGCTGGTTTTGAAGAGTTGGGGATGTCTGATCATGGTCCCATTCCGAAACACTTTATGAGCGAAAGAGACTATGAAGATAACTATTTAACAAGGCAGATGGATGAGGTCATCTTTGAAGAAATCTATCTGACCGACCTAGAAAAATCAATCAATAAGTACTCAAGTAAAATCAAAATTTATAAGGGTGTTGAAATCGAATATCTCCCCGGACACGATGACTACTACCGATACTTGTCGAAGAAGTTAGACTATCTTTCTTTAGGTGTTCACTATTTCAAGAATCGAAACGGCATCTATAATACCTATAATTTGATGAATGAAGAACGGGTTATGGAGTACGCCAAAGCCACCGCAGAAGCATTGGACACCGGCTTTTTTACCATCCTGACACACCCTGATTTATTTATGTTTACCTATACAAATAAGGAAGGTAAGAACACCTTTGATGCGGTGATGGTGGAAGCAAGTAAGATCATCATCGAAGCCTCTATTCGTAATCACGTGTACCTTGAAATAAATGGAGGCGGACCAAGAAGGGGTAAACACTTGGTCGAGGGTCAACTCGAATGGACATATCCACGATCTGAGTTTTGGCATCTTGTGGAACAGTATACAGCTGCCTTAGTGATCATCGGATGTGACACTCATGTGCCAAAAGAGTTGTACGATTCGACGATTCATGAAGTCGAACACTTCTCGGAGACTTTTAAGTTTATAGTCCAAGAAAAAGTCATAATGAGAAACAATCTTAAATATTGATAAAAAGTAGTATAAAACCATGTTTTGTCACTCCAAAAAAATATTTTTGTATCAAATTAATGGCTAATTTTGGCCATTTATAAAAAAATTGCATTTTATGTGACTATAAAAAAAGTAAAAATCACTTTATTTTGTTAAATAATCCACTTTATCAATTCTAGGTAAAATAGGCATCAATTAGAGAGTTAAATACATATAAAATATTTACGATGGCTAAATCTGGGCCTTAATACATCGTAAATATTTTTTTATAATACAGGTATTTTTTGTCATTTTCAGGTATTTCTATTGAATAAATATCTTTTTTTGCATCGATTTTATAGGTCATAAATGAGATATCGAAACATCGATAGTATTTGATTTTTCTTCTGTATATTTAATTACTCTCGCTATGAATCAAAATCTTTATTGATTCTAGGCTTTAGTCATATCCTTACTCATAATTACCTTAATTACAGAATGATTTTCATTTACTATATTTTCTCGTGTTAATGGCTAAGTAGGGCGATTTTTATTACATATGTCTATTTCCTTTTTTTGTATGGTTAACCCTCTTTCTTTATTATATTTAGGTTTCACCGTTCGTTTCACTGTCGATTTTCCTGTTTATTTTCTCTTATCCACTATGTTCTATTCAAAGCCATACACATGATTTCATTTTCGTTTTTCATCGTGTGGACTATAACCAAGTTACTTTATAGTTCTGTTTTTTTCAACATGCTCAATCTTATTCTCAGATTCATTCAGTTCAATATGGACCGAATGGTCACTTCAAAATTTATAGCTTATCCTTTCATTTTCCAAGTATTTTAAGCGTGATAGATCAATGACATTTTTCTACCATTTCTTTTATCTCCCGCCTTGTGTTCTGTGAGTACTGGTGTTATTGCTCGCGCCTCTATTCTTATCTCATCATTGTCTTTGGATTTTTCTGGTCATTTTGTCTGACCGTCAAGCACTTCATAACATTTGATTTTCTATTCTTTTATCTTTCTTGTTCTACCTGTTCACTTTTGATTTGCCATCATTTTTCTTAAAGATATCAAACCCATTGTTTGACATCACTCTGTTATAAGTATATAATAATAGATAGATGAGGTGGTATTTATGAAGAAGGCTATCATTGAAGGAATGTGCTGTGAGGGTTGTGCAAAGGACGTAAAATTTGTTCTTTCTAACATCTATGGAATTTCGGATGTTAAAGTTTTTCTGAATGAAGGCTATGCGACCTTTGAAGGCTTTGTCTCAAAAGAAGTCATTGCGAATGCATTGACGCTTGAGGGATACAAGTTACTTGATCTCGTCAAAATCTAGTCAACTAAAAAAGCTCACTCGAGCTTTTTTCTTTTTGACTTCTTTTTGTTTTTCTTGACTATTCGAGGCATTTGTATAATAATAGTAATAGACTCTTTAGGGGTGTGGTGTCAACGGTAGCACGACAGTCTCCAAAACTGTTTGTACGGGTTCGAATCCTGTCACCCCTGCCATCTGTATGCCGAACTACGTTACACAGATGACGTAGTTTTTTCTTTTATAGAAAATCAATTTTCGTCCTTCCAACATGCTTACTTACTATAATGACGAGGTGGATTTATGTTTGAAATATTGACGTGTGAAAAAGAATCTTTTTGTGTGATCGGTAAAGAAGCCCAAGGTCCAATCTTGAATTCTCAAGAATGGATTGTTAAACTATGGTCTGAAACAAATGCCCATTATTACGAAATTGATGCACTCGCTAAGAAAGACAAAAACGGAAATACCCTTGGCTTTTGGGGAGCGATGACCAACTACGAACATACCTATTCTCCTTGGACCGACGGAGGAAAATATCTTGCAGGGGTCGAAGCTGAGAACTTTGGATTGACGCCTAAAGGTTGGACCAAATGGATTATCCCTGGATACCATTACCTATACGCCAAAGTTGAAAACAATTATAGCACTCTAATGGAGTATGTCCTCAAGACATTTATGCCCTCTCAAAAACTTGAACTGGTAGGGGCCATCCACGAATATTACTGTCCTGAAGAGAACGGACAACTCTATCTCTTCTTTCCAATATCGAAACTAAAATAATCAAATCATCCAAAACTAATGCGCCGACTCTCGACGCATTTTTTTCTTCATTCAATTTATTTTCATTATTTTATGCAAACTTCTATATTGAGCAGCCAAAAAAGGTTATAATAAAAATATAAGAAGAATTCTGTGTTTGTTGTTCCATGGACTGGCATCATTTGACAAAGGGGGTCATCGTATGAAGACTAGCCATCGAATCAAAGCTTTGCGCGGTATGA
This sequence comes from uncultured Caryophanales bacterium, assembly GCA_942493185.1. Taxonomy (GTDB): domain Bacteria; phylum Bacillota_I; class Bacilli_A; order Izemoplasmatales; family Hujiaoplasmataceae; genus UBA5603. The sequence continues at coordinate 1,612,920 of OW818673.1, read as the reverse complement.
ACGAACTTCAAGACAAGGTCGTTGAAGAAGTATTAGAGGCTTATTATTTCTTAAGACGACAAGATGAAATTGAAACGATTAAAGCAACACTGGCCATCATCGGAGAATATAAGGATATGACTAGCGTATTTTGTGCCAATTGTCAAAAAGATCATTTCTGTGACGACTGCTTCCCAATGAAAAAACGGGAAATATTCGAAAACGTTGAGGAACTTTTAAAGGATCAAATGACAAATTTGCCAAACGAATACAAGCTTCAAAACTAACAGTTTAATAAGATATTGGAAAGACCATTTTGGTGGTCTTTCTTTTTTTCAATTTTGAGATGTTATATGAAGATTTTTAAGGGATGAGTGATATAATATTAGTTGCTTGTGAAAGGTGTGATTCCGTTATGCGATCAATCGAATTGTTAGCTCCTGCCGGCAGTATCGAATCATTTAAAGGCGCAGTGAATGCGGGTGCCGATGCCGTCTATTTGGCCGGTAAGAAATTTGGGGCAAGAGCGTTTGCGAATAACTTTGAAGAAGAAGAACTCGTAACCGCCATCGAATTCGCACATTTACGCGGATCGAAAGTTTATGTGACCATCAATACGTTGGTCTTTGACGATGAAGTACAAGAATTAATCGAATATACTGATTTCTTGGTTCAGCATCATGTGGATGCATTAATCATTCAAGACTTAGGAATGATGAGTTTACTTGCTCATCGCTATCCTAATATGGATCTTCATGCATCGACGCAAGTCAATGCGATGAATGTTGATCAAGCCAAGTTTTTAAAAGAATTGGGAGTAAAACGCATCATCCTTGCGAGAGAAACGAGCATTGATACCATTCGTTTAATTCGCAAAGAAGTGGATATTGAACTTGAAGTCTTTGTTCACGGGGCATTATGCGTCTCCTATTCTGGGAATTGTTTATTTAGTTCGATGATCGGTGGCCGTTCTGGTAACCGTGGAGAATGTGCTCAATCATGTCGTCTTCCTTATTCTTTATTAAAAGAAGATGAAGTCGTCGATGATAGTGCGTATTTAATGTCGACGAAAGACTTAATGACCGTTGAATATATTGGTGAGTTAATTGATGCGGGTGTGTCCTCAATGAAGATTGAAGGCCGCATGCGAAAACCCGAATATGTGATTCAGTCCGTACTCTCGTATAAAATCGCGATTATGAATCATCTTAATCAAACACATATAACGTTTGAAGAAGAAATTGAAAAACTAAAGAAAGTATTCAACCGTGGTTACACGGAAGGATACCTTTTTAACGCTGTTCCTAAAACCATCAATAACCCTTACCGCCCCAATCATATGGGTGTTGAAATTGGTGAAGTGTTATCATGCACGAATGGGAAAGTCAGCATTCAATTAACCGACGTCATGCAAGTGGGTGATGGCATCCGGTTTGTTGGAACGAAAGATTTTGGTTTAGGCGTTTCAAGAATCTTAAAAGATGATGTGTCTGTTAAACGGGCTTTCGGAAACGAAACCGTCATCATTGATTCTCCTGAAGAAATTGAAGTCGGAGCGAGAGTGTTAAAGACGCTCGACTCCGAACTAGAAGCAAGTCTTCAACCGTTCTTAGCCGATGATTTCAAACGGATCCTTCTTGAAGGGTCTGTAAGAGCCTTTGTGAATGAGCCAATAACCCTTCATGTCAAGGATGATCAAAATGAGGAAGTAACCCTTCAAAGTGAGTACGTCATCCAAAAAGCCAATAGTAAACCAATCACATCAGATAACTTAAGAGAACATTTCTCAAAACTGGGGAACACCCCTTTTGAATGGAATCATCTTGTGGTTGAATCTGATGATTTAGGATTCATTCCTGTCAAGGTCATGAGTGAGCTCAGACGCCAGATGGTTGAAGTGATATCTATTAAGAGGGTTCAAAGAACCGAAGGCGTGATTAACAAAGACGAACTTCCCGGTTTTAAAGAACTTCAACTTGATGAACCAAAACTGATTGTTAAAGTCGAAACATTGGATCAATTTAACGCCGCCATCGATTGCGAGGTCGAAATTATCTATGTCGACGAGCAATTAAAGGTTGAAAAACCTGAAAATTCACAATCTAATGTGATTGTTCAAAAACGCCGTATTTGGCGAAATACCAATAAAAAAATCGATGAAAATCTAATAGTGGTATCCGATATTGGAAATCTTTATACGCGACAAAATTTAGGCGAAACGATTGCCGACGAATTTTTTAGCGTGACAAATATTTATTCGGCGCAACTTTTAATGAAATTTGGTGCAAAACGAGTCACATTATCGCCTGAACTTGGAAAAAATCGCTTAGAAACGTTCGCAAAAAACTTTTTTAACGTGTTCGATTCGGCGCCAAATTTAGAGAAAATTGTCTACGGACGCGAAGATTTAATGATCTCGAAGTACTGTCCTATCGCTAAAACGTCCGATACCAACCTCGGATGCAATCTTTGTCATGAAAACCAGTACTACTTAAAAGACCGTGTTGGAGCTGAGTATCCGCTCGTCAATGATGGTCAATGTAATATCAGAGTCCTGCATTCTAAACCTTTAAACCTTATTGACTACCTAGGATTCTTTAAAGATTCAGGAATTCAAACCCTTAGACTGAACTTCACCGTTGAAGAGAAGTCAACAGTCATCAATGTCATTAGAGCCTATCAAAAAGCCATGCGTGGAGAAGCTTACTACATCAGTCGCGACAACGTCACGACAGGTCGTTTCCTCCGATAAATCAAAGGTGAACTAAATGAAAAATATTTACGAAAAAATTAAATGGTTTATAAAAGAAGAGTGGAAACTCTATATCATCATGTTAATCATGTTGCTATCGATTTCCACGATTTCGTTGTTGCCAGCGAGGGTTCTAGGCGATGCCATTGACACGATTGTCTCTGGTGAATTAACAGCTGCTAGCTTAGGAATGTTGGTCGGCGGCTTGGTTTTACTCCCCTTTGCTCGCTATTTATTATCGATGGTATATAACTATCTGATGAACTATGAAGGACAAAAACTTGCCTTCAAATTAAGAAAAAGATACTTAGATCATCTCTTTAATATGGACTCAAAATTCTATGAGACGTATAAAAAAGGCGATCTTATTTCCCGAGTGACCAACGACTTAGATTCGATTACCACCGCCGCTACTGGATTGCTAGAAGGCATCATCTTCAACTTTGGTGTCATCATTATTGCCATCTTAATTATGGGATTAACCATCTCTTGGAAGTTAACAGCTGTCTCGATTACCATCATGCCCATCGGATTAACCCTCCTTAATATCATTCGGTTTAAGAAACGGAAATACATTAAAATCCACCGTGAAATCTATGCGGATATGACCGAAAAAGTATTAGAGTCCGTTGAAGGCATGAAAGTCATTCGGGCCTATGTCCAAGAAGAGAATGACTTAAAGAAACAATATGAAGCCATTGATAAAGACATTGAGTCATGGCGTTATATTGTTAAGTTTGAAACCTGGTTTAACCCTTTATTTGAAGTCATTTATGGTGTCGCTTATTTCTTGGCGTTTGCTTATGGTACTTATTTAATCATCAATCAAGAAATCTCTGTGGGCGACCTAGTCACCTTCGTCACGTATGTTGGAATGCTCTTTGGTCCCATCATTTCCATTTCGACCATCTTCTCGCAAATCAATAATGCGACCATCTCGGTTGACCGTTATGATGAGATTATGCAAGCACAAGCAGAAGTCCATGATGAATCAGATTCTTTACCGATTATTCAGTTTAATCGTATTGATTTTAAAAACGTGACCTTTAAATATCCATTTGATAAAGGGCCGGTCATTAAGAACATCGATTTCTCCATCGTCAACGGTCAGACCATCGGAATCGTGGGTCCCACCGGTGCCGGAAAATCGACGTTGATTCGTCAATTATTAAGAGAATTTAACGTGACCAGCGGAAAAGTCTTAATTGATAATGTTCCCATTAACAACTATAAAATTGAAGATGTTCGTGGGTTGGTTGGATATGTCCCACAAGAACACATGCTCTTTAAGAAAACAGTGGATGAAAACATCTTAATCGGTAATCCCAGAGCGAATTCTAAAGATTTGGATAAAGCGGTGAAAGTGGCTGACTTTGAAAAAGACGTGATGTACCTTACCGACGGTCTCCATACAATGGTGGGCGAAGCCGGTTCGACATTATCGGGCGGACAAAAACAACGGTTGTCCATTGCCAGAGCGTTAATTAAAGATCCCCAAATCTTAATTTTAGATGATTCGCTGAGCGCCGTTGATGCGAAGACTGAAGAGAACATCATCGGTCATCTCAAAGAAACGCGCAGCGGTAAAACGAATATCATCATCGCTCACCGTTTCTCAGCCATTCAAGATGCGGATCAAATCCTAGTCTTAGAAGCAGGGGTCATTACCCAAAGAGGAACGCATGCCGAACTACTGAAACAAGAAGGTTGGTATAAGCAACAATATATCCAACAGATTACGATGAAGTAGGTGCTGACATGAAAACGATGAAAAAAGTCTGGAGATATGTCTCCAAGTATAAAAAACTCTTAACCATTACCTTAATAGCGATGCTAATCGTTCAATTCTTAGGATTGCTATCCCCTTTAATCGTTAAAACCATCTTGGATAACTATTTAGTCGGTATTGAAAATCCATGGTACGTTGTTTCCGATGCCGGTGAAGACACCGTCTTCTATAACAACCAATATTACTCGCAAGTCATCAATGGGACCCAAGGCGCTTCTGTGGTCATTTATCAAGGTGGATACTACTTCAGCGATGAGATTGTCGTCACAGGAAACAAATCGCTAGAAGGGGATGTTTTGACGGTTTTAACGCAAGATGGGACAACATATACCTACGATGTCACCAAATTGAGTAAAACCGATGTGGTTTTGTTCTATCAACCCTTTGTATCTCCTTTAACCATTTTGATTCTACTGTTATTGCTCCGGTTCCTATTACAAATCATTTTTACTTACATCCAACGCATTACAACCTCCATGATTAACGTGAACATTGTTCGCGATGCCCGTAAGGACGCCATCGCGAGCTTACAACGGATGCCCATGTCTTATTTTGAAACGGAACCGGCGGGTAAAATCGCCAACCGGATCATCAATGACGTTGGGGGCATGATGGGTCTGTTCTCAACCATCATGAACCTCTTGGTCAACGCTACGATGGCGGTGGTATTTGCGTATATCGGGATGTTCTATCTCGATACAACCCTTGCCTTAATTACGTTTGTGGCATTCCCGATCATTTATCTATGGATGAAGTTCTTCGTGAAGAAACTCAATATCATTGCGGAGAAGGTCAACGAACAAAACTCGATGATTACCGCACAATTAAACGAAATCATCAATGGTATTTCCATTTTACAAATCTTTAACTTTAAAAAACAAACCGAATCTACTTTTAACAAACTCTCGGATGAATTCATGCAAGAGAAGTTAAAAGAAAATCGTCTGCATTTGACGATAGGTTGGAACATGATTCGGTTGTTAGGGGCTTTAATAACCGCAGCGATTGTCTATTACTTCGGGAAAGGCTATTTAACAATCTCCGGTTTCGTCGTTACAGCCGGTCTCATCTATGCGTATAATGATTACTTATCGCGGTTGATTGAACCTGTAGGGACCTTATTTAGAGAAATAGGCAACTTGCAACACGCGATCGTCAGAACCGAACGCATCTTCAAGATCATCGATGGTGATCAAGAAGATGGACATTATGAAGATATTCCCAGATTTAAAGGGAAAATCGAGTTTGACAATGTTTGGTTCTCTTACGATGAAGGACATCCGGTGTTAAAAGGGATTAATCTTGTCGTTGAACCCGGTCAAATGATCGGGTTAGTCGGACACACCGGCAGCGGTAAATCATCGTTAATGAGTTTATTACTCCGTTTCTATGACTTTAAAGAACATGATATGGGCCATATCTACATCGATGATGAAGACATCAATACCCATTCAAAACGGTCTTACCGGAAGAATATCGGTATTATCCTTCAAGACCCAGTTTTGTTTAAAGCCACGTTAGCTGATAACATCCGTTTCGGTGAGAAAGATGTCACCGACGAACAGATTGAAGCCACCTTAATTAAGATTGGCGGAAAGAAACTGCTCGACAAACTAGAACAAGGCGTCTTAACTCCGGTTTCAAGAGGCGGCGTCAACTTCTCAGTAGGAGAAAAGCAAATTATCTCCTTCGCTAGAGCTGTTGTTCATAACCCTGCGATCCTGATTATGGATGAAGCCACAGCCAATATTGATACTGAAACCGAAGAAATGATTCAAACCGCTTTAGAGACCGTTGCGAAGAACCGAACGATGATTGTCATCGCTCATCGTCTCTCGACGATTAAGAACGCCGATAAAATCGTTGTTCTTGAAAACGGAATCAAAGTGGAAGAAGGAAGACATAAAGATTTACTGCAAAAAAACGGTGTCTATGCGAACATCTACCGTTCACAAGTTAAAACTGGGGAAAATCATTCGTGATTTTCCTTTTTTTCTTTCAATTACTTTTTTATTACCCCCTTTTTTTTATAATGAGACATGATATAATAATTAAGACTGAAAGCGTTTTAGACGAGAGGAGAATAATAAAGCATGAGAGAATATCTTGCACAAAATGTCAAAAACGTCATAATTTTAGGGCACTTAGGAAGCGGTAAAACGTCTTTAACGGAATCGCTGATTTATTCAGCCGGCGGTATCGAGAAAAAGGGTGAGGTCGAAAAAAAGACCACCGTATCCGACTTTACAGTCGAAGAACAAAGCAGATTGTCTTCGACCTCAACGGCCATCATTCCCGTTGAGTTTAAAAACCTCAAAATCAATATCCTCGACGCTCCCGGAGCGGACGAGTTCATTGGGGACATTAGCCATGCGCTACGTGCCGCCAGTGGCGCCATCTTGGTTTTAGATGCAACCAAGGGTGTTGAAGTTGGTGCAGAGAAAATGTGGCGTGAAATTCGTAACCACAAATTACCCGCCATCATCTTCGTCAACAAGATGGACAAAGAAAATGTCAAGTTTGATCAAGTCTTAGATTTGATTAAAACGAAATTAGGCAAACAGGCCGTTCCTTTCTGCTTGCCCATCGGTAAAAAAGAAGAATTCTCTGGATTTGCGGACATCGTTGAATTAAAAGCCAGAATTTATGACGGTGAAGCGTGTGTGGACGGGGAAATTTATCCAGACAAGATGGACCGCATTAAAGCCTTGCGTCAAGACTTGGTTGAAGCCGTTGCCGGCGCCGACGAAGCGTTGTTAGAAAAATACTTTAATGGTGAAGAACTCACCATGGAAGAAATTAAAAAAGGATTGTCTTTATCGATTTGTTCGGGTGAAGCAGTTCCGGTTATGGTTGGTTCGGCTACGAGAAACATAGGTCCTTTGACCTTACTCCATATGATTCGTGAATATTTCCCAGCAGTCGGTGACTGCGGCGGTGCGGTTGGTTTAAAAACAGATAAAGAATCCAAAGCCGAACGGAAATGTTCCGACGATGAACCTTTTTCAGCCTTCATCTTCAAAACGACGATTGACCCATTTGTCGGAACCATCAATATGGTTCAGATTAAATCAGGAACTTTAAAGAAAGACCAAGAAGTGTATGTTTCTAATTCCGGTGAAGTTGAACGCATCGGTCAATTATTCATTCCTTTTGGTAAAAACTCGTTCCCCATTGAAACGGTTCATGCCGGGGATATTTGCGCAATTGCGAAGATGAGCAAAGTTTATACGGATACCACCATTTCTGATAAGAAATCACCCATTGTCTATCCGGCCATGGTGACACCATCGCCGACGATGTATGTGGCCATTCGTCCAAGAAACAAAGCCGATGAAGATAAACTCTCCAACGCTTTGAATAAATTGACGATTGAAGACAATACGTTTGAAATTAAACGCAATAAAGAAACCAATCAATTATTAATTGGTGGACAAGGCATCATTCACATCGGTTTCATCATCGACCGCATGAAAAACATGTTTAAAGTCGATGTTGAAATGCTAGACCAAGAGATTGTTTACCGTGAAACCATTAAGGCCATCGCTTCCGCGGAAGGCCGTTATGTTAAACAATCAGGTGGATCTGGGTATTATGGTGTTGTAGTAATGCGTTTTGAACCGATTCATGACAAAGATTATGAATTCACTGAAGAAGTATTTGGTGGCGCTGTCCCAAGAAACTATTTCCCAGCCGTTGATAAAGGCTTACAAGAAACCTTAGAACACGGACCTTTGGCCGGATTCCCGGTTATCGGTGTTAAAGGCATTTTGACCGATGGTAAATACCATCCGGTCGACTCAAACGAATTAGCATTTAAGATGGCCGCTTCAATTGCGTTTAAAGAAGCCATTAAAACCGCTAAACCAACGATTCTAGAACCAATTCATAAAATCGTTGTGAAGATTAAAGATGAATACCTTGGCGACGTTTTAGGCGACGTTAATAAACGCAGAGGCCGTGTCCTTGGCATGGAACCTTCTGATGATGGTTATCAACAAGTCGTAGCTGAAGTCCCAGAAGCCGAAATTACCAAATACACAATTGACTTAAAAGCGATGACACAAGGATCTGGCACCTTCACTCGCGAATTTATTCGTTATGAAGAAGTTCCCGGAAACCTAGTTGCGAAGATTATCGAAGACCACAAGAAACAAGTAGAAGCAGCACATTCATAACAATCTAGGGCTGACCCCGTGTCAGCCCTTTTGTTTATCATAAAAAATACACAAGCTCTTTCTTGACTACTGCGGTCTTTTTTGGTAAAGTATTATGTGTATTAGAGTACTTAATAATATAGGCTTCATTAAATTTCAATAATAATGATTTTTAAAACCGACACAACACACATCGAGGACTTTCCATGGAAAAAATTGGCTTATTAATTGACACAACGTCTTACACCCGTGATGATCTATTAAACCGCTCTATCATTAAAGCTGCACCCCTTGGCGTCAGCATTGATGGCGTCTTGTACAAAGAACCGGATTTATCGTTTGAAACGATGATGAAGTATCTTTCGGAAGGCCGAAAGATGATGACCTCTCAACCTTCTCCCGGTGAATTCTTACATTTGTATGAAGCCTATTACAAAGAAGGATATACGCATATCTTTGTGGTTGCCTTATCAGAAAAAGTCAGTGGCACCTATCAATCCGCAGTACTCGCGAAATCGTTGGTCGATTTCCCGATTACAATCAGTGTTCATTCTCCCAAGGTAGCGAGCTTTGGGGTCGCTTTAGGGCTTCCGATTTTGGCAGAAGCGATTGAAAAGGGCATCAGTTTTGATGCGTTAGAAGCACTCTATACAAAGACCTATGCCAATGCGCATGTCATGTTTACCTTAAGCAATCTTATGCATTTGTTTAGAGGTGGGAGACTCTCCAGAGTCGCCGCCCTCTTAGGAACTGTATTAAGAATTAAACCGGTTATTGAAATGATTGATGGAAAGTTAGAGTTAACCAGAAAAGAACGGACCAACAATCAATGTTTTGATTACTTCATGGAAACCATTAAGAAGTACCATGATAAATATCAAACAATCCGGTTAGATATTATTCAGTTACAACGTCCAGAATGGGCGGAAAAAATTAAAGAAGCCGTTGAAGAGATGTATCCAAATATCTCAATACATATGACCAACTATATCAGCCCAGTCTTCTCTGTTCATCTTGGGGACCAAGGATTCGGAATTGCGATTTTAGGGGAATAAATGAAGTAACGCCAAGATTCGCTTGAAGTAAGTGAATCTTGGCGTTTTTCTTTTTGAACAATAAAAATCTTGTTCTTATTGTAAACGCAATATTAAATTCATTCGGTTGCGTTTCGTATGCAAATTAACAAATGCCTATATTAAAGAAATATTGCTTGACTTTTAAATTGGTATTTAGTAAACTTATAAGTGCGAAAAAAGGTAAAATGGCGGTTGTGGCGAAGTGGTTAACGCATCGGATTGTGGCTCCGACATTCGTGGGTTCGATACCCATCAATCGCCCCACTCTTTTTCTCAATAAATTGGGCTATAGCCAAGTGGTAAGGCATCGGACTTTGACTCCGAGATCGGTGGTTCAAATCCACCTAGCCCAGCCAATTTATGACCCGCTAGCTCAGCTGGTAGAGCATTTGACTTTTAATCAAAGGGTCAGGCGTTCAAGTCGCCTGCGGGTCACCATTTTCTTTTTAATATTATGCGGGTATGGCGGAACTGGCAGACGCGCTAGACTTAGGATCTAGTTCCCACGGAGTGCAGGTTCAAGTCCTGTTACCCGCACCACTTATATCAAATGAATCACTCAGAGATGGGTGTTTTTTTTGTTTTTCATCATTTCATTCATAGATAATTTTTATTGCTCATTCTTTGTTTTATGATATAATGGCACCGAGGTGAATTTCAATGGCAAATAACCAACAATATAAACTACGTATTATGCAAAAAGAACAATTTTATGCGTTTAATTTTCGATTAAAAGTGCAAATCGGTGATCAAATATATGCTTGCCAACACGGAACTATTCTTGAGATACTCGTTCCTCGTGGCGAGGTCCAATTATCAATCTCGAGTGGAATTCAAAAAGTAAAAATTCGATTAAATGCTAGCAAAGATACGACTTTAGAAACATTTTATCAAAGAGGGACCGGTCTTTTAAAAGTTGAATCTCGTGACAACAATAATGTCACAGTCAAAGAAAGTCTGTTACAAAAAGGCTTGAATGCATTGGCAATTTTGGTTTTGGTTGGTCTGGTTATCTACTATTTTGTCACGACCATGTAATACGCTCATTGAGTCAGGGATACTTATTAGTATCCTTTTGTTTTTCTTCAGTTTTTGAATGAAAGCCTTTCCAAAAAGTGTTGACAACATTTTATGAAAGTGTTATCATATCAATTGTGAAATCGAGTTTTAAGAGGTGAAACAATATGGCCGATAACGATTATACCATTTCCTCCGTCATCAAAGCGCTTAAGACGTTAAAGCATTTTGATACCAATCATCGTGAAATGACTTTGACAGAACTAAGCCGCTGTTCAGACATGACTAAAAGTAGTATGTTAAGAATCTTGGCCAGTCTTCAAAGTGAGAATTTTGTAAGATACGACGAAGAAACCAAAAAATATAAGCTTGGCATTGAAATCTTTAATTTAGGCAACACGGCATTCGATTTTCTGGATGTCAAAAAAATTGCGGCTCCAATATTGAAGCGCGCTGCCATCGAAAGCCAGTTATTGATTCATCTTGCGGTAATGGAAAACGATGAGATCATTGTTATTGATAAGATTTGGCCTGCCGATCATTTTGATATGATTGCATTGGTATCCTACGTCGGTGGATCGGTTCCGGTTCATTGTACAGGTGTTGGCAAGGTATTAGCTGCTTATGCTTCTGAAAAAGTTCGAAACCGTTTAATTAGCAAATGCGATTTTCATGTATATACGGAAAGAACCATCAGTAACAAAGAAGATTACATCAAAGAACTTGATAAAGTTAAACGAAACGGATATGCCTTCAATGATTGTGAACACGAAAAATATCTTCGTTGCTTGACTCGCCCCATTTTTGATGGCGAAGGCAAAGTCATTGCGGCCGTCTCAATTTCTGGACTTCGCGATGTCATGACGGATGATAAAATTGGATATTACAATCTCATTTCTGAAGGCGCAACGAGGGAATTATCACGAGAATTTGGCTTTTATCACTAATTATATCAATTATTCAATGCCTCTCTTGATCGATAAGGGAGGCAATAAAAATGAAACTATTATGAAACACCGTTTTATCAGGTGAAACAAATACAGGAGGAAATTTCATGGATGCGATACTTGACTGTGGAACGACAAATACAAAATGCTATATTGTTAACGAAAAAGGCACGTTATTATCAGAGGCCTACTCAAAATATGGCGTAAAAGATAACTCACTCTCAACGAATCGGGAGAAATATAAGGCATTATTAAAAAGTGTTGTGGATGAAGCGTTAAGCAAGATCCATCAATCAATCCTAGATTTAAATAAAGTAATCGGTTTTGGAATGATTTCCTCTGACTTAGGACTTGTGGTTGTCCCACATGCGACGGTTCCGGTTGATATCGAAACCATGAGAAACGGGATTTACCGAGTCGAAGACACCTCAATATTTGGCGAGACAGTCCCGTTTTATCTGATAAGAGGCATTAAAAACGCTTTAAAGAAAGCGCGGGATTTAAAAAACCTCGAATTATGTGATTTCATGCGAGGGGAAGAAACACAAGTTGTTGGCATCATTGAAAAGTACCATCCGGTGGAACACTTCAATGTTATTACTTTCGGATCTCATGTAAAAATTGTTCATGTCAATCGCGACAAACAAATCGTTCAAAGCATGACAACGATGAGTGGGCAAGTCTTTGATTGCATTGCTCATAAGACCGTTGTCACCAAGAGTGTCGCAATCGGCGAAGATCTGTCGATGAATATGCAACTTGATGACATCATTCAGTTGGCAGAGGGGACCGTTGCTTCCCGCGGTTTAATGAGAGCCTTACTACTCCCACGGTTCATGGAGTCTTTCACTGATATGACCGCCATGGAACGTTTAACGTATTTGGATGCGGTCATTTCTGTTGAAGACATCAAGGCAATTAAAGAGTTTTACGGTGATGGACCTTATTCATCTCGTCAATACTTCTTTATTGGCAATAAAACGTGGTGTGAGATTTTCGGCAAAGTCCTTATGAATGTTCATCCCAACATCGAGATCATCTATTTGAACGAAAAAGAAGATACCAAGGAGATTTCGATCTTAGGTGCTCGAAAAATCACTGATAAAATCTAACAATTTATACGGAGGTATAATAATGAAAAAATATGTTATGTATGGTTGCATTCCCCCAATGATTACACCGTTTGATAAAGACGGCAACGTCGATGTTGAGAATCTTCGCAAGTTGGTTCGTTTCCTCGATGGTAAAACTCACGGCATCTTCATTTGTGGTTCTTATGGATGCGGACCATTAATGAGTGTTGAAGAACGTAAATTAGTCGCTGAAGTTTGTAAAGCTGAAGCCAAACATTTACAAATCATATCCATGATTGGCACCACCAATACCCGTGATACGATCGAACTTGCAAAACATGCGAAATCGATTGGATTGAACGCCGTCTCAGCGGTCGTTCCCTTCTATTTCCATCACAATATGGATGACGTGGTCACCTACTATCAAGACATCATTGAAGCGGTTGGTCCAGATTTTCCAGTCTATATTTACACCAATCCCAAGTTCGCTGGATACAACGTTGATTTACCAACCATGAGACGGTTGAAAGACATTGGGTTAGCCGGCGTAAAAGCTGCATCCTTTGACATTATGGAATTCGCCAATTACATGCGCGAATTTGAAGGAACGGATTTTGATGTTGCGTTAGGGACAGAAGCATTGTGGCTTCCAGCCTCAGTATACGGTGGAAAAGCGTTCATCCCCGGCATTGCAAATGTGTTCCCCGAACTTTGTGTGCAAATGTTCGAACAATCACAACGCGGTGATTATGAAGCTTGTCGCCAATCTCAATTTAAGATCAATCGCTTGCGCGATATCATGTATTTGGCCAAATCGACTCAACTCGCAGTCTATGCAATGTTAGAAATTCGCGGGGTTGTAACATGCTATCCCCGTAAGCCTTTCACTCCAGCCTCGCTTGCTGAAAAAGCAAGCATCAAAGCGAAGCTAGAAGAAATGCACATGCTTTAGCATTTAACCCACGGCATTAAAAAATTTCAAATAGAAAAACAGGAGGATTTACAAATGAAAAAAGTATTAGTATTAGCAATGTGCTTTGTATTAGTTCCATTTATTTTAATGGGATGCGGAACAGATGTTACTACCGAAGCTTTTCCAAACAAGGATATCACTTTAATTGTTCCCTTTGGTGCTGGCGGCGGAACAGATGCTCTTGCAAGAAAACTTGCCGAGATTGTTAAAACCCAATCAGGCGTTAATATCATCGTTACCAACAAAACCGGTGGATCTGGTGCTGTCGGTATGGCCGAAGGCGCTTTAGCCGATGATGATGGATACACCGTCACGATGACAACCGTTGAAGTCGTATTGTTACCATTAGCTGGTCTTGCGAGTTTCACGACTGCCGATTTTAAACCGATTATCCGTGTCAATTTTGATGCAGCTGCATTAATCGTTCAAGCGACGAATCCCGCTGACACTTTAGCAGAATTCATTGCTAACGCTACTGCAAAATCAACATCCACGAGCATTAATACATCCGCTTTCCCAACGAATTACTGGTTGGCCGGCGCGATGCTTAAAGAGCTATCAACTGAGAAATTAAACTTAGTTGAAGAACCCGCTGGAGCCGCTGCTGAAATTCAAAACTTGCTAGGCGGTCACGTTGATGCTATAATCTGCACGATGGCAGAAGCATCGCAATATGTTGCCAGTGGCGATTTCAAATTCTTGGCTGTTGCCAGCACCACTCGCAACGCAGCTTTCCCAGATGTGCCAACATTCATTGAAAGTGGTTACCAAATTGAAGTAGGAACATGGAGAGGATTCATGGTTCCAGATTCAACAGATGCAGCGATTGTCGCTTATCTTGATACATTATTTACAGCCGCTTATCAATCTCAAGAATTCCAAGATTTCCTCGTTTCGATGAAATTTGGAGCCGGTTATTTAAACTCTACAGAATTTGGAACATTACTAACAAACCAAACAGCACAATACGAACCAATCATTTCCAAATACGTTGACTAATCATTAATTAATCATTGAAGTAACAAAAATCTGGACGTTATCCTCTCTCGCTTGGGAGAGGATAACCATTCCATGAATGATGGTGAAACCTATGAAAAAAGTTTTAAAATTCGTCTCTAAAAATTCATTTCCTCTCTTCTTAATCATTCTAGGATTACTCATCTTTTATTGGGTAAGAGATTATAGACAGGTTCCTTCTGGCATTGGTCCGGACTTTTTTCCAAAAATCGTGGCCACGCTAATGATTGGACTATCTGTTATTGTTATCTTTATGCAACTTAAAAAAGACAATCCTGGAGAGGTCAAACCGTCTTCTAAAAACGTATTACAGATTGTCTATACGACGGTTTCAATGATCGCTCTTGTATATATTATGAAATATGTCAATCCCATATTGGGCATCGCTCTATTCTTGTTGGGATATTTGAAAGTGATTGCCGGTGTCAACTGGCTCAAAACTGTGATTATATCCGCTGTAGGAACCGGTTTGATGTACCTTGTAATCATGGTTTTACGGATTCAGATGTAGGAGGATGAATAGATGGAACATTTTCTCGAAGCATTAAGTCAAGTTAATATTTCCTTTATCATCGCGATCATCGTTGGAACAGTAGCTGGCTATATCGTTGGAGCATTACCTGGGTTTTCAGCAACGATGGGGGTTGCTATCTTCGTTCCTTTCTCATATAACATGGATACTGCAACCGCCTTTGCCTTATTAATTTCATTGTATTGCTCCGCCGTATTCGCCGGATCAATACCAGCTATTCTAATCCGGGTCCCTGGAACGCCTGCCGCGGTTTGTACAGTCAATGACGGATATCCAATGGCGAAAAGAGGAGAAGCCGGAAGAGCATTAGGTATTGCTTGCTGGTCTTCAGTATTTGGTGGATTATTCTCTGCTGTAATTTTGATTTTCTTGGCTGGATTTGTTGCCGATTTTGCCATTCAATTCGGTCATTATGAATATTTCATGCTTGGTATATTGGGATTGTCGATGGTTATTGGTATGTCTCAATCGAACATGATTAAAGGTCTCATTGCCATGGTGGTTGGACTGGCCGTTCCGTTGGTAGGAATGGATCCTATGAATGGCTTTGCTCGTTTTACATTTGGTCGAATTGAATTATTAAGCGGCATGCAAGAATTACCGGTTATGATTGGTTTGTTTGCCATCTCCGAAGTGTTTATAGGGTTTTCGGCACCAGACCGTATGATAACCTCAAAACAAAAAATTACTGGGTTGTTCAGTGGTTTTAAAGATTTAGCTAAAAACAAATGGTTAATGGTGAAAGCAGCCCTTATAGGTACTTATTTAGGTGCACTTCCGGGCGTAGGGGCGACAACCGCCGCTGTTATCGGCTATGATCAAGCGTGCAAGGGTTCAAAACATCCGGAGTTAATGGGTACTGGGCAACCAGAAGGTATTATTGGACCCGAAACGGCGAACAACGCCGTTACCGGTGGGGCTTTAATTCCTATGTTAGCCTTGGGATTGCCAGGAGATTCGGTCACGGCCATCTTATTAGGCGCTTTAATGGTACAAGGATTACAACCTGGTCCACTGCTTTTCGCAGAGCACCCTGTTGCGGTTCAAAGCATTTATATTGCACTCATTTTATCGAACGTCGCAATATTCGTATTCAGTCTGTTCAGCATCAAATGGATTGCTCGACTCTTAAACATTAAAACATCGATTTTGTCGGCATTTGTATTAGTATTCTGTGTCATTGGTGCCTACGCGTTGAACAACTCCTATTTTGATGTGTTCATTGCCATCGCCTTTGGCTTATTGGGATACTGGATGCGTAAAGATGGTTATGATTTAGGACCCATGGTTTTGGCGTTAGTCTTAGGAGCCATGATTGAACAAAAACTATCAGGGGCCTTAAAATTATCTGAAGGTAGTATATTGCCTTTCATTACACGTCCCATTTCTTTGGTGCTATTCCTGATGACGATCCTATTTACCTCATATTCTGTCATCAAAATAATCATCAAGAAAAAGAAAGCAAAAAAAGCAAATCCTACGAATTTATCCGCATCACAAACCATATAATAATTGTATAAATAAATCATTGAATAGAGGCAACCGCAATGGTTGCCTTTATTAAAATAAGGAGGAATTGATTATGATCCTGGATTCAATCCAAAATGCTTATAAGTATGAAAATCTCCATCCATTGTTCGCTCAAGCGTTTGCGTTTTTAACGAACCCAGATACTTCCAAATTGGCTGTGGGAAAATATCCGATTAAGGGAGACCAGTTATTTGCCCGCGTATTTCAGTATGAAACGAAAGATGAAAGTGATGCGTTATTTGAAGGACATCATCATTACATTGATATCCAGTTTGTTCAAACCGGAGAGGAAATGATGAGCTATTGTCATGAATCTTTTGCCAAAGCTTCTGAAGCATTTGATGACAAGAATGATATTGGCTTTTTTCAGGCAAAACAATCTTCACAATTCGTAGTTCCTCAAGGACATTTTGCAATCTTCTTTCCAAATGAAATCCATAAAGCCGGATATCATCTTCATCCTGCTCACGACGTTCATAAGATCTTAATTAAAATCCTTTTCGATTTGGATTAATCATTTTATATAAAACTTAAAAGGAAGGTACCTTTGTGGATACATTTTTGTTTGCGATGGAAGCGGTCATGCCCATCATCCTTGTCATTGTGCTAGGTTATGTTTTAAAAAGGACCAATGTTATTGATGATGGGTTTTTAAAAGTCGCTAGTAAACTGGTCTTTAATATCTTTCTACCCGTCTTGTTATTTTACAATCTATACCAAATTGATAGCATTGCAGGGATAGACTGGTATTTTCTAGGCGTTGCCCTTATTGGCCTGATAGCCATGTTTGGGATTGGGTTGTTGGTGGCTATTTTGTTTATTCCCAATGTCAAACAAAAAGGGACTGTCGTTCAAGGCATCTTTCGCACTAATTTTGCGGTTTTGGGTTTGCCTTTAGCAACCGCCTTGTTTGGAACAGAAGGAGCGGTATTGGCATCGCTATTGGTGCTGATTACCCCATTATTAAATATTTTTTCCGTTCTTGCCTTCTCCCTTTTCAACAAAGATCAAATAAAGGTCATTACCGTTCGTGGGGCATTTCTTACAACATCAAAAACCCACTCAACATAGGGGTGTTCTTTGCCATCATTGTCTTAGCAATAAGGGCAATATTTGTTCATTATGGTATTGAGTTTCGCATCTCTGACATATCAGGCATCTATTTAGCAATTCAATCGGTATCGATGATAGCGACACCTTTAGCGCTGATTGTACTGGGGGGCCAATTTCAGTTTAAACAGATTGTTTCGATAGCAAAGCCTTTAGCAATAACGGTGGTGAATCGGTTGATTGTAATCCCAGCAATAGCGTTGATTGGAATCTACTATTTATTACCAAGGTTTGAAGGAGCCGCTTTTGCAGGGTTTGTGGCTTTATTTGCTTCTCCAGTTGCGGTAACCAGTGCCATTATCGCGAAGGAATTGGGTGGAGATGAAGATTTAGCTGGACAATTGGTGGTCTGGACGACTTTACTATCAGTGATAACCATTATGATTATTGTCATTATCTTACGCACTATAGGGATTTTTTAAATTGAGACAATTCGAACATTTCGGCGTCAAGGTTATTATGGCAAACTCTTAAAAGTGGGTTTGCTTTTATTTTAATTTCAAACAAAAAGTGAAGAAGTAATACAAGAATAATAAACACTGAATCAAAAAAAATCAACATACTCAACAATGGATTATCAAACATCAACCCCATATATATTTAGTAATAAGCCTTTATTTTATGATTACTTAGTGCTATTATTAGTTAAAACGATGGAGACAAATTAATATATCTACAAATCCATTTTAATATATCGATTGACAACCGATTAGTACAACGCAAATTTGATAGAAAGAAGAATAAAATGGCTAAAAGGTTTTTTTGGATTAAAACATTCTTTATAATTGGCATCTTATGTAATCTTGTTCTAAATATAGTAGCCTTATATTTTGTTACGATATCGCAACATTACCCAATAGAATTTCTGAGTAATAATGATATCGCTAAGTATATTTGGATTACTGATTATCTCTTCACGGCGATAGCACTTATTGTGATACTTATTCATTATGGAAGAATAGACAAAAATGTAAAAAAGCAAATAGATTGTTATAAACTGATGTTTGATTGTTCGACTCTATTATTATTAACGCTTATAATGACTGTTACATTTCATGTAGTGAGTGAAAATATAATCGTTTCTGACGTCATGCGCTTTGGTGGAGCCTTTATATCGATTTTTTTCATGCTTTTTATAGTTGCTCGACGATACATGGAAATCGAATATGCCAAGATAGGGCATAATGAATCAAAAAAAATACAAGATAGTGATAGGCTAGGACTATTTGGATATATATGGATTTTCATGTTTGTTATCTTGAATACGAGGAATATCGTTTCAACAAATTCGCCTATACTTTTGAATTTGCATTATTCCATAATCATGGTTATTTGGTTTTCACAGTTGCATTTGATTTTGAGAATGGCTTATAAAAGTAAAGTATCGATTTTTTTAGTTTCATTTGTTTTTCTCTTTCAACTTTCTCTAGTAATGTTTTATTTTATTAATCACTCCCATTACTACCTATTATTCGTATTTGTCACTCTTACTTTTTTATCAATATTCTTTCGAGCCAAAATACATTACAATAGCTCAGTTACAAAAGCAGGGATAGGGCTATGGATTCCATATTTATTTAGTTTGTTTCTAATAGTTCAGTTCGTGCGTCCGATTTTTATAAATGGGACGTTAAGCGATGGATCAAGCTGGTATTTTCAGACGAACCACGAAAGTTTTGTTAGATTATTTAGCTTTTATACGCTATCTCTTAGTATCTATTTAATATCAAATTTAGTCGTGTCTGATATTCTCTTGAATCGATTTGGAAGAGATACCATTAACAACGAATTAAATAATCTTTCGTGATGCCAAAAGGAATTATATTGAACGAAATTTGGTGACCCTATGAGTAATAGAAGACAGAATAGCTATTTTATGATAATTTTTTATGTATTGTTTTTAATTTATCGATTCGTTCGCTTGCTTCTAGTGAATGGAAACGATGATTATTGGGTTCAAGTAAACCCCTAAAATACTGGGTTGTTTTGGTATTATATCATTGTATCAATTCTGATATTACTCTATTCTTTGAATCATTTGATGGAATGGTTACACATCCATGAAAATATCTTGTTAGGGTTATTAGTTATATACTTGCCATTTAGTATCCCTATATATATTTTGATTCTATTTAGTGGAGTCATTGATTTTGATAAGTTCCCTGGTTTTGGATTATTTCACGCTCGCTATTTAGTACTCATTATCCCATCGTTATTATTCCTATATATGGTGTTTTCAATTCCATTCATTCATAAGGCGTTTTCTATTCAGAAGACACAAGACGTCGCTGAAGTACAGTTTGATAGAATGTTCTTCAACTTCCACGGTGGAGACGGTTATGTCAATGGATCGGTTGATTTGTATTTTGAGGATAATGTGCTTTATATAATTAACGTCGATCTGAGAGTTTCCAATTGGGATCTAGAAAACACTGAACCGATTATTATTTACGTCAATGGAATATTTGTGTGTGAAGGTCACTTTGAATTGGATAAGATTATATTCAGAGATATTGTTGCAATTGAATCGTCTGAGATTATGTTCACAGACGATATTGAGTTCAGTTATTCGTATGATAATGTCTTATATGTTTTAGCATATGGAAATTTGGAACGTTACGAAAGAACAAAAGAATACCAAATATTTGAACTAAGTTAGCCTATGAAATCAAATAAGGTTGTATTGATGCTTATATAATATCTATCATGATTTATTGCGCTAGTGAAGGAGTGAACAATTCTTGATACAGTGGCGAACGATGATTGTTAAATAACGATCTATTCTTGAATGATCAAGCGAAGGAATGTTTATATCATTTTTTGATTATAGTCAATAAATGAAATGGGAGGTTCCGTATGAAGAAAGTAATGATTATTATGATTTTATGCTTTTCAATACTTGGTTGTAACAATAAGGAACAAGAATTTGTGGAAAATTTAGAAGGAACGTATTTCTTTGAAGAGTGTATTTATCTATCCGTTTTTTCATCCTCTACAATAGAGTACTTTTCTGAGCAGCATTCTGGTGTTGTCTATATTATGTTTAACGACAAATCAATCGAATATCATAGCACAGAACAAGCGGTATTGGTTTATGATAACGTGGAGTATCATAATGTATCAATAACAGAAAATTTAGATGAATCTACTAATTTAATTTCTGATAACGTATTGAGTAACTTTGAGTATCGGTTTGATATATATAGTGATGATACGTATACAGGGTTGACCTTATTTGTGAATGAAGATCATATCTACTTAGCCGAATTAAGTCTATTGGGAAGCGATACGTTTGAATATACCATATGGACTATTTTCACTTTATCTAAAAACGAATAGAGATAATTGAGATCAGAATTATGTTAGCAACAATAATAGAAAAGTATTATGTTCCAAAATGGAATGAATATCTTTTAGTGAGATTAATCTGTTTTTGTTAATAGTGCATACATTTTTACATTAGGTAAATCACTCAATGATGGGTGATTTTTTGTTTTGTTGAAAAACATCGAAAAAATGAAATATCCACTTTTCGATGGTTTTTGGGGGTCAAAATGGCTATTTTTAGAGGCTTTGACTTCAGAATATCCACAACATTAAAAATATAAAAGAAGCCTATTGATTTTTTTTATTGATTGCGATACTGTATAAAAGGATGTAATTTTATCAAGTTATAATTAGACGCTTATTTTCTACATACGGTTTTATATCAATTTTTCTTGAATGCATAATGTCTTCTACTATGATCCTAATAATCTGTACTTGGCTTAAGTGAGCTTTTCTCACATTTATTATAGATAACTATGGAGGATTTATGAAAATCACAATTAGAAGAGGAACAAGTACGACGTCTTATGGTTTTGGCGTTAAGTGGAAAGTTTACGCTGATGGGGTTTTTATGGGCAAATTGAATGATATAAGTTCTATTTCCTTTAATGTTGCAAGTGTTAATGAAGTCAAGATTACTGGATTTCTTCTTAGTGAGGTTTTGATTCCACTTAATGGAATAACAGAGGATGTAGAAATTAGATGTTTCTATATCACTTCTTTGTGGGCAGCAAGAATCTATGCGTATGTGATTGCCGAAGACAAGGTAATAGGAGAATTTGGATTTTAACTATCTTGAATCAAGTTGTGCTTCTATAGAGGCGGAGGTTCATGAACATAAATCACAAATAAAGGAGCTAAGAATATGAAAAATATTATCCATAGAATTATTATCATCGCTTTATTCTTTATGTTTTTTGCGGGTATTTATATTATGTTCTCTGCCTATTATTTTGGTAATATCCCAGATGCAATCTACTATTTAGCAAAGACGCTACAAGGAATGACATTTACTGTGATTGGGGCAGTTGGCTTGTTAATGGAAGCTAAACGATTTTTAGCAAATAAACAATCGATCGATTAACTCTAGTTTTCTCTATTATATTTCCACATATCGTCACGACGTTATGAGACTATTGCTTGCGATTCAAATTTATCTCAATCGGTTGTCAACATACCTTCAAGTAGTCGTCAAGTGAACCTTCAAAAATCCCGAAATTTCGCCTTGATTGGCGTTTTTACCATTTATCATCAAATAGGGCATAATCACATTGAATTTCAAAAATGTGGGAACATACTCATACAAAGGAGGTTGTTTAATCGACGGAATAAAAAAAATAATATGTTTTGGATAATTTTAAATCAACAAGATGCAAAAAATTCGATATTGGGTTTCATTTCAAAACGAAAATAGGAGGTAAAAAATGAAATCGGCATTAATTATTGGAATTGATGATTATAAAGGGCAGAACAATCTGAACGGGTGTGTCAATGATGCAAAAGGTATAGATGGCGTTTTATCAACCAACGAAGACGGATCACTGAATTTTGAGACAACATTATTGCTTAATAAAGACGCGACAAGAGCAAAAGTAAGAAAAAGCATTCGTGATCTATTTAACGGTTCCTCTGATGTTGCTCTGTTGTTTTTTTCAGGCCATGGAGTTGACGATGAAAACGATGGATTTATCGTTACACATGATTTTGAAGAAGAAGATTATGGGGTATCGATGCCCGAAATTTTGAAAATGGTCAACAAATCCAAAGTCAAAAACAAAATAATAATCTTTGATTGTTGTTATTCCGGATTCGCTGGAACAGATGGATTGATTGGCGATTACTCACTTTTATCAGAGGGGGTGACCATCCTCACTTCTAGTAGAAGCAATCAAACATCAATAGAAATAAATGGCAAAGGGCTGTTCACGACGCTGCTAATTCAAGCTCTGGAAGGAAGTGCTTCCGATTTATTAGGGAACACATCAATAGGAAGTATCTACGCTTTTATCGACAGAGCGATTGGTTCTATCGGACAGAGACCGGTTTTTAAAACAAATGTTGTTTCGTTTATTAGCCTTCGGCAAAACAACCCCAAAATCCACATAAATGAATTAAAAAAAATTATCAACATATTTAAGACTTCCGATGTTGAATATAGACTTGATCCTTCCTATGAGTTTACCAATATCAAAGGGGGGAGTTTCCCGAATTTAGAGCCATACTACATCGAAAAAAACGGGGAAATTCTCAAACTGTTGCAGAAGTTTACTAGTAATGCACTTGTGATTCCTGTAAATGCAGAGCATATGTATTTTGCGGCTATGAACTCGAAATCATGCAAATTGACTCCATTGGGTCAATATTATTGGAAATTAACTAAAGAAAGAAAAATCTGAGGTGAAACAATAATGTATAATTTATTCATTAGTCACTCATGGAAATATGGAGATGCCTATGAAAAATTGGTTAATTTGCTTGAAAAAGCCAGTTATTTTTCGTACAAAAACTATTCAGTACCCAAAGATGATTCGTTACCGATATCTGGTTCCAATTATCGCCAGAAATTATATGAAGGAATTTACAATCAAATGAAATATGCCACCGTAGTTCTTGTTTTGGCGGGGGTGTATGCATCGTACAGCGATTCGATTAATATGGAAATTGAGATTGCCAAAATACTTGGAAAGCCAATAATAGCGATTGAGCCGTGGGCTTCCGAAAATACATCGGTTATTGTAAAAGAAAATGCAAATAGGATTGTAGCTTGGAACACCAGCTCGATTGTTGATGCAATAAGAGAATTGGGAAGGGAGCAACAAATATGATTTTGTCAAAGCAGTATTTAAATGAACTCACTCAAAAAAAGGCACTGGATGAAAGTGTAGTATATTTTAGTAAGCGCAAGAAAGAGGAAAGAGAAGATTACGATATCTTCTTCTCCTATAGCTACAATGACAAAGAATTTGCGTTAACAATTGTTCAGTTGCTGGAAAAATGTGGATATAATGTATATATTGATTTAAAAGACAATGAATTGGATAGAAACAATGTCGGAATCGAAACGGTGAAAAAAATCGCTCAAAGCATGGATAAATGTCGCGGATTATTGTACCTGTATTCAAAAGCTTCATCTGTTTCTAGGTGGTGCCCGTGGGAATTGGGATATGTTTCTGGAAAGAAGAGTTTTAGATGTGCAAAATTGCCGCTTATTCAAAGCTCAAAAGACACTTATGAAAAACAAGAATATCTTGAAATTTATCCTACAATTGAATATGCAAAGGTTTCTGGAACAGAAAAAAATGAATTTTGGGTGTATGAATCAGCAAAGAAATATACAACATTAAGAAAGTGGATAAATGGAGAAGAACCCCAAGAACGCAAATAGGGGCTGCTTCCAAGAGTAATGAATTGTTAATTAAACGAGCGGCATAAAAGAAAACGAACAATCCCCCCTCTATTTAATTATAATTATTTGGATTGATGTCACCCAAATGAATACCAACTATTTGAAAACGAGCAACATTTTTGATTCTGTTTTTTTGATAACCATTTAAATTATTACCACTTTATACATAAGTTGATTCTTCATTTTGTCACAACAGAAAGCTCCATCAGAAATTGCTGATAGAATAGAAAATTCATATCTTCTTGCCGAAAATTCAGCATCCGAGTATTCCTTATCCGTTGAAATACAGAAAACAATCTGTGTTCGACTGATTGCGATAATTCGATAAATGAAGATACGGAAGGTATCGACATCCAGTTCTTCAAAAGGCTTGGTCTGCCTAGCGAGGATTTTCTTCATCTGAGAAAGTTTTGATTCCTTTTGGAATTTGACCATAATTTGTTTCTCCGCTACGTTGATGTCATTCATT
Organism: uncultured Caryophanales bacterium; assembly: GCA_942493185.1. Lineage (GTDB taxonomy): Bacteria > Bacillota_I > Bacilli_A > Izemoplasmatales > Hujiaoplasmataceae > UBA5603. Next base: position 1,587,766 of record OW818673.1, on the reverse strand, counting down.
TTGATACGTATTTGACCATTCAAGGCTTGATACTTTTGCATGAAGATCTCTTCCGATAAATCCGGAGTCGATATCTTTAGATCCACTAGTTGAGCCAGATGAGATTGCAGTTCGGATTTCTCTTTTTCGAGAGTCGCCAACTTCACTTCATGTTCAGTTGGGGTTTTGCTCTTATCAAAGGTGTTTTCAAGTAATTTCATTGTTTCGGGATTATTCCAGAAAACCTCGTTTAGCATTTGTAGGCTTGCCCCTTCAACGGATTCTTGATAAAGGGCTTTTGCGCGACAATTGTGTTTACCCTCGATGTAGCCGCCACATTGCTGCATAACGCGCGCCGAAGGCGTGCCATAGTTCCAATAACGCCTTTTCAGGGTGCGACCGCATTCGTGACAAATGATGATACCAGAGAACGGGTAACGGTATGTATACTTGGATAGATTCTTATCCTTTCCTACCGTTTGCTTGGCTCTGGTTTCTTTGATTTGTTGGGCCAGCAGGAAAGTCTCCCTATCGATGATCGGTTCGTGATTATCTTCCACATGAAACTTGGGAGCGATGTTATCGTTCTTCACTCGTTTATGGGTAAGATAATCCGTAGTAATGGTCTTTTGCATAATCAGATCTCCACAGTACTTTTCATTGGAAAGAATGAAGTTGATGGTACTGTTTCGCCAATAGGTTCTTCCGGCACCGGTCTTGTATCCTTTGGCTTGGAGTAATTGACAAATGCGAGCCGGACCGATGCCGGAAACGTAAAGCGAAAAGATCTCTTTGACGATGGCAGCTTGGTCCGGAATCGGAATGAGTTGTTTGGTTTCTTTGTCTCTTGTATAGCCCAAGAATCGTTTGTTATTGACGATTGGATCGCCTTCGCTGAATCGCTTGCGGATATTCCATTTGACGTTCTCACTGACGTTCCTGGCTTCTTCTTGGGCTATTGATGACATGATGGTTAACAAGAAGTCAACCTTGGTATCAGAGGAGTAGATGTTCTCTTTTTCGAAATAGATCTCTACTCCAAGTGTTCGTAACTCGCGAATGTAGTTGAGACAGTCAACTGTGTTTCGAGTGAATGGAAATCGACTTCGTCAGAATCAAATCGATTTCCCCGTTTCTAGAGGCTTCAATCATGGCATTGAATTCCTTGCGGTTTTTGGTGGAAGTTCCGCTCAATCCTTCGTCCGCATAAATCCGAACCATCTGCCAAGTTGGATTGGATATGATGCGTTTGGTGTATTCATCCACCTGAGCATCATAACTGGTTTTTTGTTCGATGTTATCAGTGGATACTCGGCAATAGGCACAGACGCGTTTTTTGGTTGGAATAAAGTTGCCACTTTCGTTTTGTTCAAAAGTAATGACGGGTTTGATGATCTTGACTTGTTTGTTTTGCATGATGAATGATTCCCCTTTGTATGGCGTACTATATACATCACTCAACAAGCAAGAATTATCAAGTCCTATTTTGATAACGATTGCTTTATTGAAATGATGTTTCTCCACGATTTTGAGATAGTATACCAAATGGAAATATGCATTTCTAGACGCCATCGGCACAACCGTACATTGACTGAACGAATTCGATTTACCGATAATACATGTGAACGGTGACGCCAAGTAGCGGTCAAATATACTTCATGTGGTTTTCAATATGTCTTCAATAGGTTGTCAACTGCACATACCTAAATTTGAGAAAAGCGTCCTCAAACCAGCATTTCTTGCCAGAAAATAAAATCATCTTTCTCAACCTGATTTTTACTGGATTTTTTTGCGGGATAATTGTACACATAATATCGAATAAAATTCAAAAAACTAAAAAATAGTTATTGTCGACAATAATTGGGTTAATGACGACACAAACGAGGTTATTGACGACAATAACCGAGTTAATGCAGACATTAATCGAGTTAATGTCGACAGAAGTACACAAAAAGAAAAAGAAAAGGAAATTGATGTATTAGATTAACAAGATAAAGGGTAAAATCCAGTCGGTTTTACCGGTAAACAATTACAGTTTTAAAAGGTGATTTTTAAAAAAATAATTCTCAAAACCATCAAACATAAGAGCATATGCATTTTTGTGAATAGCCACAGCAAACACTTGGGTATTTGTGATAAGCAAAATTTGCACTAACCCTTGGATTATTTAAGTCGCAGTCCTGTGAAATCATTATCTTTTTCTCAAAGACTTTTTTCTATCCCCCCCGGTCACGAATATAAACATCCAGTGGGTACCGCACAAGGGGACATCTAAATTACGGGAGGCTAAAAATTTGAAAATTCGTAAAATGAGTCTGGTAAAGATTAATTAACCATATAAGCCAAAAGCACAATATTCAATATTGACTATCAATTTATGCGGAAATTTGATAAAATAGTGTTTGAACTGTTTGATATAATATGATTAAATTCCAGCTTGTTTCAATAATTTTATTATCATTTATGTTGTATCAATTTCCAGACAAATGAATTATGAAATAATGTTATGATAAGAACCAAGATAATTCACCTCTTTCTTGAGCGTTGTGAATCAACTCTGAATCGTAATTTCTTTGCAAATTATTAGCTCAGCTTATATTTCTTTCACACAGACGTCCAGACAGAAATTCGAATATCGTTTTCAGCGGATCACAATCCGTTTGCGACATGGCAACTTTAATTTCAAGAAAAAAACAAGCCCAATTCTTTCTACATAGCAATAGTGGGATATAACTTCAAAGCGGTCTAGCATACATTTTGTACATACTGTTTAGTTTACCATAATCTGATTAGTTACGTTAGGAGATGATTATTTTGCCAAATCAAAACCCCGAACAGATCACAAGAGATGAAATCGATAGGAAACTGATTTCGGTTGGGTACATACTTCAAAACAAAGCAGAGATGGACCTTCATGCAGGTATAGGGGTTATTGTTAGAGAATATCCGACTAGTTCAGGCCCTATGGATTACGCCATTTTTATCGACGGAGTTGCTGTTGGAGTCATCGAGGCAAAGCCAACAAGCTGGGGTGAACACATTTCAACGGTTGAACTTCAAAGTGAAGATTACGCCAACGCCGGCCTAAAGTGGATCGTGAATAACGAACCGCTCCGCTTTATCTATGAGACAACGGATGAACTAACAATGTTTAGAGATCGACACGATGCCAAATATCGTTCTAGACGGTTGTTCACATTTCATCGACCCGAAGAATTAAAAAGACTAATCGATGATAGTCAAAGCAATGTTTCGTCGGGGAAAAACACATTGCGCAATCGGCTTAGAGGATTTCCAAAACTCATCGACAACGGATTTCGGGAGTGTCAATTTATAGCGATTAATAATCTTGAACAGTCCTTTTCGGATAACCGCCCAAGAGCACTTATCCAAATGGCGACTGGAGCTGGAAAAACATACACTGCCATTTCGGAAATATACCGATTACTTAAATACGGAAAAGCCAAAAGGGTATTATTTCTTGTTGATACAAAAAATCTCGGTATTCAGGCGGAGAACGAATTTCAAGCATTCAAACCTTTCGATGATATACATCGGTTCACCGAGCTATATCAAGTCCAAAGGCTTAAGAGTTCCTCAATAAGCAGTGATTCGAAGGTCTGCATCAGTACAATCCAGAGAATGTACTCTATTCTTAAGGAGGAAGAGCTGGACGAAGCCCTTGAAGAAGATTCCGCGACAGAATATGGTTGGGGAAAACCAATTAGGGAAGTAATCTATAATTGCAAGTATCCGGTCGAGTTTTTCGATTTTATATTTATAGATGAATGCCATCGATCGATTTATAACCTTTGGCAACAGGTGCTAGATTACTTTGATGCATTCCAAACAGGACTTACTGCAACGCCGGATAAAAGAACCCTGGGATACTTCAACAAAAACATCGTCAGTGAGTACACTAGAGAACAAGCCATTATTGATGGCGTAAATGTGGGAAGCGACGAATGGGTAATAAAGACAAGAATAACCGATGGGGGCGGTGTTATTTCCGAACCCATAGTAGAAAAGCGAGAGAGGCTTTCCAGAAAAAAAAGATGGGAACAGATGGACGAAGAACTTGAATACCAATCTGTTGAGATAGACAAAACCGTTGTCATTCCCGATCAAATACGGACAATTTTGACGGAATTCAAAAGAGCATGTCAGAATCTAGTTTTTAGGGAAAGAATTGATAATCAAAACAGGTTTGAACTACCGAAAACCTTGATATTCGCAAAAGACAATTCACACGCCGAAGATATAGTTCATCTCTGCAGAGAAGTCTTTAATGAAGGTAATGAGTTTTGCCAAAAGATTACATATAGCGAGATTAATGCCCAGACATTACTAAATTCGTTTCGGAATTCATATTATCCTCGAATTGCTGTGACAGTCAATATGATTGCAACCGGCACGGATGTCAAGCCTATCGAGTGCCTTCTCTTCTTGAGAGATGTGAAAAGCAAAAACTACTTCGAACAAATGACTGGAAGAGGAACAAGGATTCTGTCTCTTGAAGAACTGCAAAGGGTCAGTCCGTCAGCAAAAACGAACAAAGACCGATTTGTTCTTTTTGATGCCGTTGGTGTTTTGAAGTCACTCAAAACAGAAAATAGATCGCTGGAAAGAGAGCCAGGCACGTCCCTTGCCAATTTATTGATGCAAATTGCGACGGGTTCAAAAAACGAAGATGTCTTGACCAGCTGTGCTGGGAGAATCACTAGGCTGATTCAGAGCTGTGATCGAGATCAGATTCAGCATTTCAAAGAGATATCCCCAGAAAGAACGCTAAATAGACTGGCCGGGGATCTTTTGAACTGTTTCGATGAAGACAAAATCTATGAGCACGCTCGAGCCAACGGAGTGTCTATACCCACCCAAGAAGACATGGATAAAGCTCGTTCAAAACTCCTCGTGGATGCAACCTCCCCCTTCAACAATCCGAAAATTCGCGAATTTCTGATCCAAGCAAGAAAAATTTCTGAACAATTTATTTCAAATGAAATCGATGAGATTGTTGATTCTGATTTTTCCACGGTCCAACTTGAAAGAGCCAAAGAAATCAGAAAGTCATTCAAATCCTTCATCGAAGAAAACGTTGATAAGATAGACGCATTAAGCATTATCTTTCATCAAAACTACATGAGGCGTACCCTCACTTGGAAAATCATTGATGAGCTCTATTCGACATTAAAAGGTGCTTCTCCCAGTTTCACGGTGAAAAACCTTTCAAACGTCTATTACATCATCGATTCCAATACATGCAAAAATCCTCTGACAAAAATGGTAGATATCATTTCATTTATCCGATACGAGCTTGGTCAAAGTCATAAGATTTTCGCGTTTAAAGAAGTCGTAAACAAAAAATTCAAGGACTGGATTTTCTATAAGAACAAAGGCGGATTTGGTTTCAATCAAGAACAAAATGATTGGCTCAAAGAAATCCGTGATCACATTGGAGAAAGCGGTTGTTTAGACCAAGACGACTTTGAGTACACTCCGTTCATCGAAAAAGGTGGATTAGGCAAATTTGCACTATTATTTGGTACCAATTATGCTAATGTAATCAAGGAAGTTAATATTGCTTTACAAGCATAGGGAGAAAAAATGGCAGATAACATTTCAACTATCAGTAATAATATTTGGAGTCTCGCTAACGTACTTAGGGATGATGGCGTGGGCAATACAAAATATCTTCAGCAGATAACTTATCTGCTGTTTTTGAAGATGGCAGATGAGTATTCAAAACCACCATATAACAGAGAATTAAAGCTACCTGAGGGATGTGGATGGCATGACTTTGTTTCTTTAGATGGTGCGGAACTCAGCGAAAAATATGAGGTTATTTTAAAAACATTGGCATCTCAACCAGGGATTTTGGGACAGATGTATGCAAAATCCCATAATGAAATCTCAAAGCCAGCAAACCTGAAAAAGGTTATTAATCTGATTGACAGACAAACTTGGTCAAGCCTCGGAGAAGATGTCAAAGGTGTTATTTATGAAGACTTGCTCCAAAAAGTTGCTGAAGACACCAAATCTGGTGCTGGACAGTATTTCACTCCCAGACCACTTATTAATGCTATGGTGAAATGTGTAAGGCCGAAACCAGATAGAACTATTTGCGACCCCGCTTGCGGTTCAGGGGGATTCCTTCTTAGTTCGTATCATTTCATCTCTAATCCTAACAACTATTCTTTGGACAGAAAGCAGAAGGAGAAACTCAAATTCGAGACTTTTTATGGATGGGAAATCGTTCAAGAAACATATCAAGAATGTCTGATGAACTTGTTTCTTCACGGAATTGGCGATCTCGTCGGCGATAAACCAATTACAATCACATGCAATGATTCATTACTGAACAGACCATCTCAACTCTATGACTATGTTTTGGCAAACCCGCCTTTTGGAAGAAAATCTTCCTATTCAATAACTAACGACGAGGGAGAAGAGGAAAAAGAAGAGCAGGCATACTCTCGTCAGGATTTTTGGACGATAACCTCCAACAAACAACTAAACTTTCTTCAACATATTTTTTCAATTCTTAAACAAGATGGCCATGCTGCGGTTGTTCTACCTGACAATGTTCTATTTGAAATGAACGGTGGTGGGGATACGGTCAGAAAGAAATTACTAGGACTCGCAAATGTTCATACCATACTTAGATTACCAACCGGAATATTCTATAAACAAGGCGTTAAAGCAAATGTGGTTTTCTTTGACAACAAACCGGCATCTGCCGAATTTAAGACGAAAGAGATTTGGATCTATGATTATAGAACCAGTATTCACCATACTCTAAAAAAGAATCCACTAAAAGAATCTGATTTAGATGATTTTGTGAAGTGCTACAACCCGCTTGATATCACAGCTCGAATTGAAACATTCTCTGAAAACAATCCGCAAGGTCGCTGGAAAAGATTTTCTATCGACTATATCCGCCAAAACGACTTTCGTTTAGATATTAAGTGGCTGAATTCAGATGAAGACGACGATGAAAGAACCCTATCTGAATTGTTAGAAGAACTTATAGAAAAATCAGAGAACATTTCCAAAGCTGTAAAGGAACTTGAAGCACTGATTGGAGATATCGTAGAATAACCCATGATTGATACAGAAAAGTTGAGAAAAAAAATCCTAAATCTTGCCATCAGAGGAAAACTTGTTCAGCAAGATCCCACCGATGAACCTGTAAGTGAACTTCTTATGAAAATTATGGAAGAGAAGAGAAAGTTGGTGGCGGGAGGTAAGCCCAAAAATTCGGATATAGAATCCGGAATTTTTAAGCATGATAATTCGTATTTCGAGAAATCGGGTCAAACTATTCGATGCATCGATGAAGAAATACCATTCGCAATTCCCAAAAATTGGATCTGGGTTAGGTTAAAACAACTTTACATAATACGAAACGGGTTTACCCCTTTAAGAAGTAACAAGGACTTTTGGGAGAATGGTTCAGTGCCCTGGTTTACAATACAAGATATCGATGAGCAAGGTTCAATCATCACCCGAACAAAGCAAAAAATAAACAGCATTGCTTTAAGCTCTTTAGAGCGGATGGTTCCCAAGGATTCGCTTCTCTTATGTTGCACAGCGTCAATAGGCAGGTTTGCTTATACAAAGATTGCTTTAACGACAAATCAACAATTCAATGGCATAAGCTTAAAGGATGAATTCGGGTCCGCAGTTCACACAGAATACCTCTATTGGATTGCTGGTTATTTTCAAGAAATACTCCACGAAAAAGCCGGAGCAACAACTTTTGAATTTGTATCGGTTGGGAAAGTGGGATCTATTTTGATTCCCATACCGCCTATAAATGAACAACTACGTATAATTAAGCAGATGCAAGCATCATATAATATTGTTCAAAATATTGATGAAAACCAGATAATATTAAGTAAGATATCAGAACGGTTAAAATCAAAAGTTTTGACTATTGCTATGGAAGGAAAACTTTCCCCCAAAATTGATATATCAAATTTTATCTCCAGATCATTGTCACAAACAATTACACAAGATTATATTGGGGATGGTAACTGGATTTTATCTGAAGATATGGACGAAAACGGAAACATCAACCTAATTCAACTCGGAAATATAGGACATGGTTTCTACAAAATAAAACCTTACAAGAAAATCAACAATAAAACATTCACTACTCTCAAGTGCACTGAAATATCCGCCAATACCCTGTTAATAAATCGATTGATCAATGGGCAACTGGATTGTGCGATTTTTGAATCGTATGAAGGCAAATTCATTACATCTGTCGACGTGTGTTGGATTAAGGAAAATCCAAACATCGATCTTGTCTTCCTAATGTACCTGCTTCTTTCAAATAAAAGCCAAAAATATATTGTTGAAAACTCTTCTGGCACCACGCGACTACGCATCAGCAAAAAGAAATTGATTGAAATTCCTTTCAGTATTCCAAATATAACAAATCAAAAAATAATTACTGAAATATTAATTAAGTACTTTAAAGCCATTGACGCAATCATCAGATTATAACGCTATCAACAATCTCTATTTGTTTTTTTGATTTAGTTAAGATAATAATTCTTGTCTGCACAACCGATTCGTGACCCAAATGGTAAGCAATTATTGCGTTGTCATTGTATTTTCATGGATAATCTTTGTTTTCAAAATTTTATTAGACCGAGAATGTAATGCTATTTTGTTTATCTATATCGATTAACGACTGTTGCATGTGGTAATAAGCTACATATTCTTAAATATTCTTATCTTGTCTCATTGTATACATTTTCCCAATTCAATGATCATTCGCAGTAAACCAATTTAGAATTTCTATTTGCGATAACTAAGGAATGTAAAGTCCTTCTTCAATTTTTTTCCTTATGATGTTAATGAAATTTTTATGGAAATCGAGGAACGATAGAGAAGAACCATCATTTTTCATGTTTCTTCGTGACAGACGACGCCATATAATGTGGATATATTTTTCTGCTAATATTGACTATGTTCCAGTTCCATAACCGTAGTCTATGTAGCGTGTGTTATTCAAAGGCTGTCCGGAGTATATCTAAAGTATATTTGATGGCGTCCTTAAAGATGACCAGCCGATTATGGGCTTCCAATCTTCATTCTAAGAGCTGGTGTGCTTTAGAACTTATGCAGAATTGAATTGATAAATCAAAACCGCCGCACTATCCCTTACAACCAAAAAATACGTCATAATCAATAATGAGGAAACATAACATTTTCAGCGTTTTTATGATGGCAAGGAGGATTTTTATCTATATGACATCTGAATCATTGCGAGAGAAGTTGGGGTCCTTATCCAAAGAGGAATTGATTGATCTTTTCATGAAACTTACTCATCAAAACGATACGGTAGAAGCATTTTTGATGAATCATCTTTTTGGAGCAAAGGATAACTTTGTAGTAATCCAAAAAAAGATTGAAAAGATTATGTCGAATCATTTCGGCGAATATCAGAAAGCCTTCAAGTTGTTCGATACCTACATCAAGTCCTCATCAAATCCAGCGCATTCCTTGGAGTTGTCATGCGACTTCATGGAGCGGTTGATGGAAGAAGCCGACACATATTCAGAAACGTTTCCTGATACACTAATAGAAATCATAACGTACGTTTATGAGATCGGAGTCGTTTTGGCCGCCCAAACCAAAAATGACAATCAAACAAAGCGACTATTTAGTGTCTTAGCGGTTAATCACTTTGATGAAGAAATTAAGGAAATATTAAGCGGCATCTATTATGATTACCTTATTGATCCCGACGGGGATTCCAAGGCTGATTGATTTTGCATACTCCTTTTTCCAAAGCGAAAATGTCGAATAGATTTTCCTAAATGTGCTTTTTTGGTATGCTGAAAGTCAGATAAGAATGCATGTAGTATTGTTGACGAAACCAAGAATGTACCAAGAGTTTTTACAAAGTTGAACGAAAGTTTGTATAAATATCCACTATTGTTCCAAACCGTAAACAATCGGTTCAAGACCAGCGTCAATATATTAAGCTAGAGTATTAAGCAATGTAAATCCAAAAACCAATATTCTTTCATTACATTATTCTATTGCGCTCATGGAATAGAAACCGACGACCTCTCTTCATGGGATGTATTAGTGAGCGAGCATTAAGCTACATGCAATTTGGGAAAAGAAATCTTTTTTCGTAGTCGGAAGAGGAATAATATGACACAAATCATCGAAGCTATTGACACATTGATTAGTAACCAACTAAATACATATAAAGATTCTGCACGAATCGAGCAAGATAAAAATAACGAAGAAGACTTTAAAAAATCATATCGTTATCGAGAAGTGCTGGAACTTATCCAAAATTGCATTGATGAGTTTAGTACAGATAGCGATAATAACAATATTCTAATCAAGATCAACGATAATATTTTCGAAATTTACAATTCTGGAACCCCGTTTTTAGTCGAGGGTATTAGGTCGTTGATGATCGCCAATGTTTCACCAAAAAAGAAGAAAGCTTTCTACAAAGATACAGGGTATATTGGGAACAAAGGTCTCGGATTTAGGTCGGTTTTAAATTGGTCAACGAACATAAAAATATTATCGAATAATGGCTTAGCCGTTCAGTTTAATCATAACGATTCAAATCAATTCTACAGATCAAATAATCTTTATGGTGATTTTTCGGTTTTTTCATATCCAAAAATACTAGATATTGATAAAAACGAACTTGATTATCAATTAAATTCCTACACAACAAAAATAACTCTCACCCTCCTGCCGGACAAGGTAAGTGACGTAGAAAATCAATTAGGATCCATCGATTCCAACACCTTACTTTTCTTACCAAAAATCAACACGCTGAAAATAGAAAGCAAGGATGGATGGAAACAATATACAAAGGTGTCAGAAAAAGAAAATATTTATGAACACATCCTAATCGAATTCCGCGATTCATTTAACAACACAAATCACGAAGAACATAGAATTTATGAACTGAATGAAAAAACAATTAATAACGAAACGATAAATATAAAAGTTTCCTATCAAAAGGAAGTTGATACGAAAAACAACCCCTTATATTCGTTTTTTAAGTTGGGAGTTAACCTGCCAATAAAATGGAAAATAAATGCAAATTTAGAGTTGAGCGAAGACAGAGAAAAGATTAAGAAAACCGAATTAAATAGAGTGATTCTTGAAAAGATGATTGGGTTTTTGTTTAAATGCGCCGAAAATGAAACTCAACAGACACAAACTTCGAATTTCGCGCTTTTAGAATCACTAATACCAACTGATGGCGATGCGTTTAACGAAGATAATCTATCAATTATTATCCCTAAAGCACTTAATGCAAAAGATGATTCATTTTATTTCTCCAAGTTTTACAAAGAAAACATCATTCAATATAATTTACTTCCTTTATTAAGTAACAAATATTGCAAATACATAGATAAGCCCTCGTATTTTAAAACGGATCTAATTAAGAAAATGGGTTTGGATGAGTTTATGCAAAAAACAATAATAAAAGAACCCATTCCACCATCAATCACCCATTTTCTCCCAACAAGTTCAATTGTACATATCGACTTTTCGACAATCAATATCCTTTTGATTAACAATATTGAGACTTATTTAAATCGTGTGGAACTCTCTCTTTTATTCTTTAAAGAATTTGAAGAAGTCATAAGCCACCTTGACATAGATTGCAGAAGTCTGCCAAACTTTTTTCAAAACAAAGACGGCAAAACCATACCAAATGGAAGCATATATTATCCCACACAAACATCAAACCTAATTGTTCCTTCTTATGTACCCATCGACATAATTGAACCAAAGGTTATAGAAATCGTTGAAAAAAACTTAATGCAAGCATCGGGAACAAGATTTTATCAAACTAAATTTGGTAAAACTTTCGGGTTTCTGGAATATACTTTTAGACCGATATTGAATAGGATCAATGTGGAACTAAAAAGACAGATTGACATAACTGATTCTATGAGTCAATATTTTCGGTTTTTATCTTCAGCGGATGAAGAAGATTTAAAAAACCCAAATCATACCTTTTATTTGTTAAATAGAAAAGGTATTTTGGTTGAGTCCTCAAAACTGTATTTTGGAATGGAATATGATAATAGCCCCATTGAAGAGCTATATGTCAATAGTGATGAATTATTCGTCAAGGAACTAACGAGTGCTGATTTCGGCAAGGACAGATTAAAAAAATTGTTTCAAGTAATTGGCGTGGTTTCTGAACCCAGGTTATTATTGGCGAACGAATCCGCAAACACTTGTGACCCCGCATACATTCAATACATTCCGAAAACTCTTGATGGCCAGAAGCTTGTTCGTCCCTATATAACCGGCATTTCCTATAATGGGTTTGAAAAATACCCACAGATTCTTTCAAGCGCCAAACGAAATAATATTATCAAATGGCTACTGAGTACAATAAACAAAATTGACGAAACTGATTCCACGATTGATTTATTATGGGAGAAAAAACAAAACAGTAGGCATATTAATGCACAGCCGTCATATTTCTTCCATAAAGTTAAGACAACGGCATGGTACGATTTCAAAGATAAAAAATACTCTCTCGATCACATTATTCTATATAAAAACCTTGAAAATAAAGTCGATGGATTTTTAGGCGTGAGTGAAGAGGATTTTTTTGGGGAAGCCTTGCGAGAGCCAAAAGATGTGCGTGATAAGTTTAAACGGATCTTTGATATTAAATCCGATTTTTCGAAGATTTCAGATAGGGATTTGTATAGAATCTTAACCACGATTGGCCCAAATGATACCAACGGCTTAATTTCCAAAAAAATCTATTCTGATATCGAAACAAATAAAACTGAACTCGATATGCCAGGCGAAAGCGCTGATAAAAACACATTTTTCAATCATGGAAAAATATTTTGTTATGATAACACGTTTCATGATTTAGTAGTGACTGATTCGAAAAAAAAGGTATTTTATGCCAATAAGTACGTCATAAAAGCGATTGAAAAGCAAAGAAACCTAATGTTTTATTCAAGAAGAAAAAACTCGGCCATTATCAAAAATTGGTTCAATGTAGATTTGCTTGATCAGAACATTACAGTGCTTAGTCATTCTATCAATGGCGATATCGAAAAAGAATTTGAAAATGAAATAGATAATATTAAGAAATATGTATTGGCTATCAGGATAAACGAATCAACAACGGATGATACAAAAAAGTCCGCAAAAAGCAGAAATAATTTTAGTGTTTTTCCTTGTGTTTCAATACACAATTCCGAAAACATTCAGTTGGATGATTTTGAATTTTGTAAATTTGGCAACGATTATTACATCAATATACCGAATAAATTCACAAAACTTGATAATATAAGAAAAAATTCGCGCTATTGCTCAGCAATTTCCGAAATATTCCAAACGGCTCATGACCTAAAAGATGATTTTCGGGATAAAATTTCAAAATTGATTCCTTTTGATGAGCAAAATCGACACGAGCAGTTTAAAGTGGAATACAATAACGAGAGTTTGTTGGATGAGGCCGGCTTGATCAATATCACAAATTATGAGTCAATAATGGCGGTTTTCTCCAAATTGTCAATTATTATTACGGATGAAGAAAAACAGACAATCAATGAAATCAACATTGATGATTTCAAAATTGAGCGAGAACATGACTTGATTTCGATTAAAAAAATACTAGATAGAAACAAAAAATCAATTGAAGATTTTAATGAAATTGGAAAAGTTTTTCTCGATTATACCCTGATTAACCGAGCGAATTTTGAAAAATTTTCAAAAAATAACGAGAATAAATTTTTGAGTTTCTTACTAAATGAAGACAAATTGAATGTAGATAATTTCAATTCCGAGAGGAACAGATATCACGAGTACTGCCTTGATTATAAACCACCGCAGAATCACGAGTATAATGTCGAGTGGGCATATATTGAATATTTTGAAATAGATAATATCAAATGGAGCCAAACATTGTCCACCGACTTTGATTTACTGCGCGAGAGCAATCTAAAAGGATATGATCCTGAAAAACTCATCAAAATAAAAGAAAATTTCTCATTGAGTGAAATTTCGATGTATGCGACCTTTGGAAAAATTGACGTGCTATATAATAGATTGAATCAAAAACATCCAATAAACCAGAATGGAGTTTCCGAAACAGAAGTGAATTATACCGAACTATATAAATATATTGATAATCAACCGTTGTGCCCCAACAATACGGATGATTTCGAAAACGGTGAAGTCAATGAAACAAAACAAAAAAAACCAGGATCACCAACAGGAGCCACCTACGACATCGATAATAATACAAAGCAAAAAATCGGGTTCATTGCCGAAGTTGAGGCACTAAAGTATTTAATTAGTGAATTTGCCAACGAAATTGTACAAATTGAGTGGATATCTGGAAACGCAAAGAAAGCACAAAAAATATTACGTGGAGATGATACATTAGGTTATGACGTGCGTATTCGACTTGCATCGGGCGAATATAACTATTACGAAATTAAAGGATCAGAAAAAGATTTCCAAAGTATAGAAATTTCGACAAATGAAATAGTGTTTGGGGAAAAACACCCCAAAGATTTCTTTGTGATATTTGTTAAGGTTGAAATTGAGAAAAAAAAGGCGATATTTGTTAAGAATCTGGGGAACATTTTTGATTATATAGAAGGGCAGTCATTTAGAAGCAATATTAAATTTACCGCAAAGCCTAAATCACACACATTATATTTCAAAGCTAAACAAAAACTATAATTAAAGGAAGCACATATGCTGATTTGTGAGAGTCACCTACCCAATAGATATAATCGGTTGTATATCGTTAATAGTATGAAAAAACACAAAAAAAATCGAGTATAAACAACGTGATTATTTGTCGTTCGATACTGTCTTTTGCCTATTTATCTGGAGTTTCAAACGGTTTGGATCATAATTGTTAAAGCGTACATTCTTTCAATACATTATTCTGACGCTATTATGCAATAGGAACCAACTACTTCATCCCCATCTGCAGATATATCAATATGTTATTATTTGACATTTTTCGACCAGGACATATCAATAGGCGTCACTGACTTCATCGAAATCTGCAGATATAGAATTATGTTCTTTTGTGACATTTTCCAACTTAAAAATAGCAATAACCACCTTTGACTTCATGGACACCTGTAGACATAGTAATATGTTATTATTTGACATTTTCCGACTAGGAAATAGCAATAGCCATCTTTGACTTCAGTAATATGTGGAAATATCTGGCGGTTAATTATTTCGAGCGAGATACAATTATTGAGCTAATCTAAAAATACTTTATATGAAATTATTCTTTACGCCATAAATCCAGTTTGAATTTGTGGTGCTTTTTTTGGTTGTAAATGTTGATTCAATTAAATTATATTCATTATTTTTTTTGACGTATTACTAGTTGAAACACTAACAATCAAAGAAAAATTATTGTGGCATATTCAATTTTAATTTTTTATATGATATAATGAATTCAATTTTTCTAGTTTGGAGTGAATACCGTGGAATTTACAAATTTGATTTTATCAAGAAAGTACAAATCTACAACCTCAAACATAATTAACGATTTTTATTTGCCAGTCTTAGGAAATTCTGTAAGCTATAAAAGAGCGGTTGGATATTTTTCTTCTTCAATTATGGTTGATTATATTTTGGGGCTTAAGAATTTCGTAGATAACAATGGAAAAATCCAATTAATTATTTCCCCTTTTGTTAGTATAGAGGATGCTAAATCCTTTTTTACTGCATCTGATAAAGATGCTTATGTGAGTTCAAATTTGAATGATATATTTGATCATTACAAGGAGTATAGCAAAAGATCGTTTTTAGCGGCGAAATTAATGGTGGCGCTTATCAAAGAAGGATTTCTGGAAATACAAGTGGCAGTTCCAACGGATTTGGATGGGCTATTTCATGAAAAAATATCGATCTTTACTGATTCAAAGGGAAATAAAATTGCTACGGACGGATCAAATAACGAAACAACAACTGCAGTAACCCATAATATTGAATCGTTTAACGTGTTTTGTTCATGGATTGATGGACAAAGCGATTATGTCGATGATCATGAAATTGATTTTGACACGTATTGGGAAAACGAAGATCCAATGATTGATATTATGTCTTTAAAAAAGGCGTTATTAACCGATAAATTAATAGATTTCAATACGAATGAATCCATAAAAGAACTATATATGCGTATTGAAGAAGGCGACTCAAAACCAGTCTATGAATTTCCAATTAATTTATATCCATTTCAGAAGACAGCCGTTGATAAATGGATGATTGATAAAAGAGGTATATTCAAATTTGCGACAGGTACCGGAAAAACAAAAACTGCAATTAGGTTAATTTATGAACTTAGAGAAAAATTGAATTTTCTTTTCGTGATTATCGTTGTTCCTGATATGACATTGGTTAATCAGTGGTCTTATGAATTATTAAGTGCTGGTTATAGCTCATTAAAATGCTTCTCTGATAACCCGAAATGGAATATAACCTTTAAAGATTTTGTCGATGAGTTCAAAATGAACTTAATAAAGTTACCTATTGTTGTAGTAACCAAGGATTCATTCTCAGATAGTAAATTTATATCCGAGATGAGCAAGTTAAAGGAGAATGTTTTATTTATTGCTGACGAATGTCATCGACTCGGAACGGACAATCTCATCGCTAAACTTCCTCGACATATTATGTTCAGATTAGGTTTGTCAGCTACACCTGAAGTCTATTTTTCTGAATCAAGAACCCATAGATTATTTGATTATTTTGGCGGCATAATTGCAGAATATGATATTGAGCAAGCAATTAGAAGTGGCTATCTTGTGGGTTACAATTATATTCCGGTCATTGTGACTCTAAATGAAGATGAAAAAACGAAATATATCGAACTGACACGAAAAATTGTGAAGTTACTTGGTTTCGATGATGAGTCCAAGATAGTTGAATTAACACCTGAAGCGGAGCTGTTATTGTTCAGTAGAGCAAGAATCGTTTATGGCGCAGAAGACAAACTAAAAAAATTGGAATCTTTAATTTGTAATCCCAATTTATTAAATCATCTTTTGATTTATTGTGGAGCTACTTCAATTTCGCAAAGTACCGATTATGAAGAACAGAATCAGAGCCTTACCCAATTACAAAGCGTCAATCAAATGCTTATTCAAAGAGGAATTAACGCTGCTCAGTATACACAAAGTGAAAATGGTGATGTAAGACAAATATCGATTGAATCTTTTAAGAATGGTCTTTTATCTACTTTGGTTGCTATCAAGTGCCTTGATGAAGGGGTCAATATTCCGGAAATTCAGAATGCTATTATCCTTGCTAGTTCGGGGAATCCTAGAGAATTTGTTCAAAGAAGAGGACGATTACTTAGAACATGCGAGAATAAATTATTCTCTAACATCTACGATATGATATGTCTAGTAGATGATCATCTTTTCGATGGTAACAACAGGAAAGAAATCAAGCGTTTATATGAGTTCAGTAGGTTGGCCCTAAACAAAAATGATGTTTTTTCAGATTTTAATTCCTATATTCAAAAATATATTTTGGAGGAAACAAACAATGAATGAACAAATTACAGCCGTACTATTAGATGCAACTGAGCAGGAACTAAAAGACTCCATTTTGGAGATTGTTGAGAATTTCTTGTATTCCGATATAAAGATGAGCGACCAAGAAATAGCAAAAAAAATTGCGGATCTAGTGAGAAAAACCTATGCTCTTTAAAGAAATCAAGCTAGTAAATTTTCGACAATTTAAAGGCGAGAATGTAATTAAGTTCGCTACCGACAATAGCATTACACTGATTATTGCAGATAATGGTGTAGGAAAAACAACTTTTCTACAAGCGTTTAGATATTGTTTTTATGGTGAGAGCAAAAACTATTTAAAACTACCTAATTCAGAAGAATTGTTAAATAATCAAATTGTCAATGAGTTAAAGGAACTGGATACAGCTACACTTTCTGTTACAGTAGAGTTTTCACATAATGGTGTAAGCTATATTGCTAAAAGACAAAAAGAATATGAAAAACGTAATAATGTTATGAGATGGATGGGGAAAGATGTCTTTTCACTTTGGGAAAGTACAAAAAACTCCGGATTTAGACCCTTGACCGACAATAATGCGAGCGACCTTATTCGGCGAATCCTTCCGCCAGGATTAGCTCATGTTTATATGTTTGATGGCGAAAGAATGGAAAAACGAGTAGAATCGAAAGAGTATCAGGATGACTTGAAAGATGCCATTACAGGAATATTAGGACTAAAAAAACTAGATAATGCTATATCTATTCTAGGTAATAAGAGCCAATCCAAAAAAGTTGCGGGATTAATCTATTCTATGCAGACTGCTACTACTGAAGTGGAGAAGAATACACTTGAAGAGTATGCCAAAATAGTCAATGCGCTCGAAATTTTGGATGACAAAATCAAGAAGGAAAACGAAATATTAGTTGAAAAATTGGCTGCAAAAGAGAGATTCAAAAAATACCAGGAAGATTTAGCTATCCATCAAACACATTTGCAGCGCAGAGATAGATTAAAACTGGAAATTGATAATGATGAAATGAATATTAATCATATCGCAGAAAATAATTTTTCTATTCTTGTGTCTGCGGTATCCAATAAATTACTTCTCTTAACAAGAAATGATTTCAAAAGCTTTATAGGGAAGAAAGTGAGCGGCGAAACATTTTATCAAAATCTACACGAAGACACTTTGAATGATATCATTGCGCGTCAAAAATGTATTTGTGGCACAAAAGTTGTTCCGGGCTCAAAAGAGTATCTTGCAGTTAAATCGCACGAACATAATGTGCTCCCATATGATAACGCTCATCATCTTAATGCAATATCAAATGAGTATTCTATATCTGTGGACTTGGAAGAACAGTTAAAAAAATTAACATCTGTTAAGGAAGAAACGGTCCGTCTGAAAAAAGGCCTTCGAGAAAAAGAGATTGAGCACCAAAATTTGCTTTTAGAAATTGAAAAGGAAGAGCAAAGACTAGGTAGGGGCGATATTCAACGTCAACTCAATACTCTAAATGATATCATTCATAGTCACGAGAAAATCCGGGTTCAATATGAAAGAGATAGGAAGTATGTTTCAAGAGATCTTGAAAAAAAACAAAAAGAAGTCGACGAAATCTCGAAATCCTCTGAATTTAATCGAAAAGTGGAGACTGTTGTTGATTCCCTTGATAGAATATCACGTTCAATTAAATATGATTTAAAAATGGCCGAAGATGACGCAAGATTATCCCTTGAAACGAATATGAACAAAGCTTTTCAAGAGATTTTAGTTGGTAATTTCAGTGTGAAAATTAACCAACAATTTGAAATTGAAATTACTCAACAGCTTGAATATTCATCAAATTTGGGTATTCTTCAAAAGCGTTTTCAGAAACATACTAATATCCTCTCAACCGGGCAAAGCGTAATGGTCTCTTTATCATTTATTAATTCTTTACTGGAAACCCTAAACCATTTTAGAAAGAATACTGAAAACAAACACGGAATAATTATGGACGCTGCGTTATCAAATGTTGATGAAAAGCACATTGTCAGAGTATGTGATGCTGTACTTAATAAATTTGACCAACTAGTATTTTTATCGTTTAAAAGACAATTAAGGAATGAATTTTATTTTGGAATTGGAAAAAACATTGGAAAAGCCTATTTATTATCAAAACGTCCTGATGGCGGAATAGATATAATTGACAAATCAATCAATCAAAATTGGAAGATTTTATTCACGAAATTGAGGGGAGAAGAAACTAATGGAACGATTTTATACAAAATCAGACGATATAAAAATTAGATATAACGCTGATAAATATAAAGTTCTTGAAAAGATATTTACAACTAACAAAATCATGGATTTGCCAGAGTTTACTTTTTATCTCGCTTTGTTTGGATATCATAATAATATATGTATCCCTCTTGATACCGTAAAAGGGGAAGCCGAACATACTTTTTCTAGAGTTTCCTATAGTAGAAGTAGCGTCGAATACGATGCTTATTTTGGATTGTTTACAATTCTAGCTAATCAAGATAAGAATTATGATGAGGTCATAAATCACATTGCTTTTGAAAAAACATCTCAAACTGACAAAAAATATTCTTCAATGACGAATGTTCAGACATACTACGGTTACGTTTTGGGGGGAATTGAACCCCTCTACGATATCGTTTCACAGTATGATGTAAACGACTATACGGAATTATTCGATTCTTTGTATTCCTATTTATTACAAGATATATCAGAAATAACTGCAGAACTTAATATTGTGAAAAAGGAAATTGAATCGTAAATGGCAAAACCAATAGTAAAATGGGCAGGTGGAAAAAGGAATATCATGCAACGCTTAGTTGCATTATTTTCTGCAAGATCTAATACTTCAAATGCTTTTTATGATGGATTTGGAGGAGGGGGTTCTGTAAGCATTGAAATGGCTAATTACTATAACAAGGTAATTTACAATGAAAAGAACTCTGAAATTACGTCTATGTATGAAGTTATCAGGGATAATCCTGAAGAATTAATAGTATTACTTCAAAAAGCTCAAAAAAATAATTCGAAAGAATATTACTTAACGGTTAGGGCTTGGGATAGACATTCATCATTTTCTTCATTGGATAAAATAACAAAAGCGATGAGAACCATTTATCTAAACAAAGTCTGCTTTAATGGTCTTTATAGGGTTAATTCAAGCGGGCAATTTAATGTTCCATATGGAAAGTACAAGTCCCCACTTATTTGTGATGAAGATAATATTCGGGAATTAAGTATTTTATTTAACAGTAAAATTATAATTACCAATGAGGATTATTGGACTGTCTGTCACAAGGCTACTGAGAATGATGTGGTATATTTAGATCCCCCCTATGATCAAGAAACTAATGTTTCGTTTATAGGTTACAATCAAAATCAATTTGGACGTCAAGAGCAAAATCGGTTAAAAGAGTTTATGGATGAATTAACCGAAAGAAATATTTTTGTTGTTCAAAGCAATTCAAGTACAGAACGAATTAAGAAATTGTATAGAGATTACATCACGAGTGAATCATACTTAACGGTACATCGAAGTGTAGGAGCTTCTGAAGACTCGAGAAGAAAAATCCAAGAATTGCTATTTAGCAATGAAAGGTTATTAAGAAATGAAAATTAGAGTTCGAGAAAGTTTTTGTGATGTTTTTCCACAAGCGAATGACATCTATCGTTTGTATAAATTAGGGTTAGCGTTATTTGAAGAGAGAAGATTTTCAAAATCGGATTTGATTGAACTTATAGGCGTTGGTTCCGAACGTCAACTTCAGTATTATTTTAGTGCTTGCGAATTCATTGGATTATCTACTTCCGACAAAACGTTAAGCCAATTTGGAAAAATGGTATTTGCACAAGATAAGAATAACATCTTCATATTGATGGTTTATCATATCTTATCGATAAATATTTTTGCGGATTATTTTGTTAATAGAAATGATGCCAAAAGTCTTCATTATTTGGAAACGCAATTTAATATCTCAAAATCGACTGTGCCAAGAAGATTAAGCACTCTAAAAAGATGGATAAACTGGTGCGACATTATCATTAAAGATTTTCAAATAAACATTGACTGGGTAGAATAAATCATCAGTTAAATTACATTAATATATGATTAAATGACCTAGAAGCGTTTAGAAAGAGGGCCTTTTCTTGTACAACTACATTATTGAATTGATTAGTCGTATTACTGAATTAAGCAAAAATTATTCATGCAGAGCATATATTAAAACTATCAATTCGATCATTAAAGGAACAGAATCGGGGATGTTTGTTGATTTGTTTCGGGATCAGCCTTATTTTGGACTTAACACTATGTCTACGTGTGATTCATTACAAGTATATCTTAATAAACTGATTCAACATAACTTGCTAGATATTTCATCTGCCGGAATATATTCATTGACCGAAAAAGCAGATATTTATCTCGATAGATCGATCAGAAGTAAGAGGTCAGAAGTTGCCTTTGGGTTTCAAAATGAGATCATTGATAAGATTAATTTGGTAATGTTTAATCGGGAAAATTCCATGATTTTTGATGAGAATGATATAGAAAATCTAGCTGATTGGACAAAACGACATTCATCCAAAAGCGAACCGATTCCCTTTCATTTGCATGATAATAATGTTATTTTTTGTGATTCTTCAGAAGAAATTGAAGTACTGAATATGCTGGTGACTAATAGGTACACCCGCGAAATTAGAGGCCAGTCACTTGAAATAATCTATGAATCTCAAAGAATGGAAGGGAAAAAATATTTCCCAGATATTGTTGCATTGACGTATGACTTTAAAATTGCAATCATCGAAGTTAAACCACTCCTTGCAATGTCTAATCACCTAAATATAGCCAAATACATTGCTTTGCAAAAATATTGTGTTCTACATGATTATCAATGTTGCATGATTGACAAAAAACTGCAGTCTATAAATGTTTTTTTGACTCGAATTGTTCCAGATTACATAAAAACACAGTTTTATAATATTCTTGATGAGAAGGGTGAATTTTCTAATAATGATTTACCTTCAATAAATAAGGAGTATCGATCTAAGGCGGATTTGATACTCGATATACACGCTATCATTATTCAAGATGGACTGAAAAACAGCTTCACAAACGGACTAATGGTGACTAGATTTTATTGAGCAATCTTGTTTAGTTGTTATGTCTTTTATTCTTAATTCATTGTACTTTTTACTCAATTTAATTTTTATGTTTTTATTTGTGTCATTGTTAATTGTCTATAGAGGGTTATTAAATGAGTATTGTTATATTCTGTGTTTAGCATGTCAATATTAAATGAGGATTTACCATGAGAATCGTCTATAATCCAGAATACCTCTTTGCCGGATTTTCTCCCGAAAAACAAGTAGAATATTATAAACGTGTACTAGATTTTTCTAAATCTATTAATTATGCGGGCGGAATTACTCGCGAGATTATCGACCAATTTAAACTAAAAAAAATGAGAAGTACAGACACAATATTTAAATTCTATTTATCGAATGACGGAACTCGTTGCTTAATCAAATACGAGGAAAAAGACTCTCAAATCTTTGAAAAAGAGGCGGGTCTAGTTTTGCTTCGAGCGACCAAGCATGATGAACAAGGAAAGTATGGAAGACGCTTAGATAAAGAACTCATTGACTATGAGAATTTCGTCTTACTAGAAGAAGATATTCCAATCTCTGATGAGAATGCAATCAGTAACGAAAAACTAGATACAGTGTTGGGCCGCCAATACATGCGTAATGTATTTATTGATTCAAAAATTGATTCGGATGAGTTTGTAAAAAAAATGACAGTCTATGATGGCCATGTTGTTTATAAGCTTAGCCAAAACCAGAACAAATCTCTTGATGCAAAAGGTCCTATTTTTATGCTTGGTTGTGCAGGAAGCGGAAAAACCTTGGTTGAGGTCAGTAAAGCTTTAAAAAATGCACATTCCAACATCAAACAAGCCTATTTTACGTTCACACCTATGCTGAGAGATGTTGCAGAAGATATATACAATAAATACTCATCCGTTAACGGGATTATTGGTTCAACTTCATTTTATTGCTTAAAGGACTATTTGTTAAGAGAACTAGAATTAACTGAAGATCGATACTTTAGTTTTGAACGTTTTAAAATGTGGTACTCTGAAGAAAAATTCGAACGTAAATATAAGTGGCTTAAAACTGTTGGACCAGTTAATTTATGGACAGAAATACGCGGGCTGATTAAAGGCTACGTGGGTAACGAGTATTATCGAATTGTTGACATTTATCAACCAGAGACGCATATCGACTTAGTTGATTTGACCATGTTGATAGAAAACGGTATTTTGATCAAACATAATGATTCCAAAAGTATCTATTCCATTAACAACGAAAGTAGGTTTCATGATTTCTTAATCAATCATTATCCCATTTATGAAAAGGAACTAATCGATCGAGATATTTTGGAGCCATTGCTTGATGAGCGTGGGTATGTGAAACGAATTAGTTCGAGCTATTCACAGTATGATGAAACGAGTCGTAGAAACATCTATGATTTTGCAAAAAACATCTATCAAAAACACTTGATCGATAAAGATAGTCAAAGATGGTTTGACGATAACGACCTTGCCAGGATGTTTCTATTAAAGATTCGTAGGAGAGAAGTTGAAAGACTCGATTTTGTTATCGTTGATGAATTACAAGATTTAACAGAAATTCAAGTGTTTGCATTGACTAGTTTGGCGATTGATCCATCTAACATTTTGATGAGCGGCGATGTTTCTCAAACTATCAATCCTACATTCTTTATGCTTGGTCGCACAGGTGTAATCTTTCGAAATCGGTATGGCGTTACATTGAATAAAGAAATAAAACTTGATGAAAACTATCGAAACAGTGAAAGTATCGTTTCTATTATTAGTGAGTTACTTGATATTCGTCAAAACCTGTTAGGAAAATACTCCGAGGATATTCGAGAGGAAAGTCGTGAACTAGAAAAAAGAGTTGGCCTTCCCTTTTTCATCAATACTGATAATGATAGTTTCTTCCCCGTTATGGCGTCTTGGGTATCAGTACCTAAAGTTGCCATCATCGTTGCGAGCGAAGAAACTAAAAAGGCAATTCATAAACGACTGAATTTAAAACAAAAATCAAACATTTACACAGTTCAAGAAGCCAAAGGACAAGAATTCGAAAAAATCATAACCTATAATATCATTTCAGAGCACTTAAATGAGTGGGAAGATATCCTTTCTGGAAAAATCGATAAAGGCAGTGATTTGGTGTACCGTTACCGATATTATTTCAACTTATTGTATGTTGCCATATCACGCGGAAGAAACAATTTATTTATGTATGAGGATGAGAAAAAAAGCGGTATATTGCTCAAAATCATTCATTTATTTGAATCATTACACGATAATCTTGAAGAAGTCATGAATCTTAGAGAGTATGATACTGAAGAAAATCGAAGAATTCAGGCGGAATTACATTTTAGAAACGAAGATTATGACCGTGCTAGAACATATTATTTACAACTTGATGACAAACGCATGGCCGCTTTGTGTACTGGTAGTTTATTTATCCAAAAAGGAAAGTTTTATGAAGGGGTTCTTCACTTATACCAATTCCCCGATTATTATAAAAAAGCATATCAATACGCCAAAACAAAGGAATTGATGATATTTAGGTTGATAATGGGATATAAGTCAGGGTTATTGTCAATGGATGCAATTGATTTAGAGTATAAGTCAGGATCCCTGGTAAAAATGACATTGCCTTTCATCGGAAAACCCTTTTATCTGCAGCTGCTAGATGACGCAATTACTTT
Source organism: uncultured Caryophanales bacterium (assembly GCA_942493185.1). Classification (GTDB taxonomy): domain Bacteria; phylum Bacillota_I; class Bacilli_A; order Izemoplasmatales; family Hujiaoplasmataceae; genus UBA5603. The sequence continues at coordinate 1,562,411 of OW818673.1, read as the reverse complement.
GATGACAGAAATAAACAAATATCGATTCCAGAAGAAAATGAACATCATTAAACTTAAGGAGAAATTCAATGGCTAAGATCGAAGAATTAGCAATTAAAATAGAGCAATCATATGAAGTAATGCAAAATTTGATGGAAGAACTGGGTTCTCTTCATAAAATGGCCGATGAAATCGAACAAGCCACAAAGGTTATGAATTCGAAATTTCTTTCTGTTCTCGATTCAAAGAAATTCGACGGGATTCGCGATCAAAACAAAGCTTCACTCGATAAAATTATGGATGATGTTGCTAAAATTGAAAGGTCTCTCGACTCTATTGACGTCATAAGAACGTTGACTCAAGAAACCATATCAAAATTCTCTGAACGTATGGCATCAATGGATGAATCTTTTAAAAAAACAAAACAAACCGCAAACGATATTGATTCAAAGTTGCTTTCATTACTCAAAAACGCAGAAAAACAGATGCAAGCGGGCGAAAATAGAATTGCGAAAGCGTCCCAACTTTTTGATGTGAGTGCGGAAATTGAAAAGTATGACAACCTTATTAAACTTCAAAAAGAAAACAATCAACTCTTAAAGGAAATTCATAAGGCTGTCATAAAGGATCAACTAAGAAATGATAGATCCTTCCTGAAAGACAACACGGCTGTTAAGTCAGTGCCTGACGTCACACAAGTAAAAAGAACTATGGAAAATCCACCAAAAATCGATGGGCAGAAAACATAATATCTATAAAGTTTAATTGAAACTAAAATATTCACTTTTTGAAAGTCCACAAGATATTTTTACGGTCTCTTGTCTCTAGCTTATATTGCAAAATTTATAATTACAATGATAACGTATGTCAAACAATCGATTGAGGAGCGAGTATTTATAATGAGCATTATATTTATTGACTTTCAAAAGAACTTAAGGGAATCAAAGGGGAATAATAAGAATCCTTTTTTTTGCTATTCACTGGAGGATCAATATCAAAGTTTGCAAACCAGAATACCAATTCATAAGATTCGTACCGATTCTCTGCGAGATTTTATCGAACAGTGTTTTCCAACGGGATTAGCAAAAAAGTACTATATTTCCTGTTCAAATTTTAAGAGAGAAAAAATTACTGATCAATATGGAAATCAGTTTTTACTTAACGTTATTTTAAGGCCCGAAATTACTCCTCAAATGAAACAATACTTACCAGACAAAACAAATATTATCTTAATTGGTGATATTCAAGAAAAGGAAAAAATTAAGTCTTTCGTAGTAAAGGGTATTGAATTCATTGACGAGTTTATTACGAGCACCAATGATATACAAATCATTGACAGTTTTTGTACCCATACATTTGGAACCTCTCTTTCAGCATATGGTAAACCCTTTACGCAATGGACAATGGATCGTCCAAATTTTGAGTTTACTATTTTTACGCCCGATTTTATAGCTAGATTAATTAAAACTTGTTATCCAATGTCCCAAGAGAGTCTAATTCATGCGGCTAAAATGTATGAGAAATGGATGGAATACATTGATTTTAGACAAAAATACCTTGATCTACAGTCATTAAGAAACTTTAAATTCAGTGAAGCTGAGTTTATTACTGCATATTCTATTAACAAACAAACATATAATCGAAACGCATCACAGCTTGAAGATGATTTACTAGTAAAACATGAAGATTTTAAAAAAGGTGATCAGATTCTTCTGAAATCACCTGTTCTCGAGTCCGAAGAAATTAATTTGATTGCTGTTCATATTGATTTTAATCGCAAAGACTTTCTATCAAAATGTATCCAAGATAAAAGAGGACATTTGAGTAATCCGGATGAAAAGAACCTTAGAATATTTTCAAGGGAGAATGTTGTTTTATCCAGAAATCAGCCTAACGGAGATAATTACGAAAAATTACTAAGAGATTCATTTTCACTTGATGAGCGGTATAAACTGATTTTTCAGGATATTGAACCTAACTGCAATCTAGTTATTGATAAGTATAACGAGTTAATAAGGCAAGAATTAAGTAAGATTACGGAACGATATCAAATTCTTATAAATCAAGAAACGATAAAAAGGAAACAAATTGAAGAAATAAGACTAAGTGTCCTTTATGATGAGGAACTAAAAGCGTTTGAAGAGATTTTTGTTGAAGGCGTCGATGAATTTGTAAAGTTTAATAAAGATCCAGAAATCAACAAAAAAATTGATGCTAGTATTTCTCAAAAAAGATATGAACTTGAAAGAATATTAGCGAATAAGATAAAAAAAATTGATAAAAAATCAGAAGATTATAAGAATCAAATAGAATCGTCAAAAAAAGATATCAATGAAGAACTAACCCAGTTTATCCAATCTATTGATATCAAAGCATTCTATGTTGAAAAGCACATCAAAGATCGTAAGGTATTTCAAGATAATCTTCGAAATAAATCTCTAAAAACAATTCAAGATTATGAAAAGTCAATTAGACATGAAATCACGACAAAATACGAATCCGCTTTGTTGATTGATCAAAGTAAAAAGAAAATAGAATTAGAAGATAAACGAGATAATGAAATACTAATAAAGATTGATAATGAAACGATTAAACGATTTTCAATTTATTTTAAAGTCAATTTCGATGATCCAGATAAAATTTCAAGGACAAATCTAAATTCATATTCATATATAATGTACGATAATCGCGCTGAAAAAGCTAAAATCAAGAGGCAGGCTGATGCATTAGATAATTTCATTAACGGAAATGTCAAAAATCCATATCTTGCTTCCTATTTATTTGCCCCTGGAGAATTGAAGAAAAATTATTATGACTTCACAGAATGGAAATGGTTTTTAGAAAGTCTAAATGATAAACAGAAAGAAGCGGTACAAAAAGCAGTCTCGAGTAGAGGTATCTTTTTACTACAAGGACCGCCAGGTACAGGTAAAACGCAAGTTATAGCGGAAATTGTTGGCCACATGGTGCAAGAAGGAAAAAAAGTCTTGGTTGCTAGCGAAACACATAAAGCAATTGATAATGTTTTTGATAGGTTACCTTTATTAGCAGATATAAGACCCTTAAGACTTATCGCAACACGTTCAAACAAAGTATCCAATTTTGGGCCAGAGAGTCTTGTAGATAATTTTTATGAAAATATAGCAAAGAACATGCGAAAAGTTATTCGAACGTATCATAAATTTAATGAATATCGTGAAGGGTTCTTAGAGAACTATCAAAAACAAAAACTTTTAAATGATAGAATAATTAAGAATAAAACATACATTGAAAAGACAGAGCTTGAAATTAAGAAACTTGGCACAAGTGTTGATGGACTTAAGAAAAGCAAAGAAAAAGAGAATATTATTATCGATTCTCTATTAATAGAGATAGATATGTTAATTAGAACTAGAAGACACTTGGAAAGAGCAAATCTAATACTTGATGAAGATATAGATGGCAAGATAATATCAAATTATATACAAGAATCGGTTTCGCTTATTCAAAAAGAATCAATGTTCACAATGTTTAGTCCTTCAGATACGATTAAATCTATCCTACAGATAGATATAAAAACCGTTTATGAAGAAACTAGTGCAATTATGTCTTCAGATTTTGAAATGAAAAATGAACTAGAAATAGCTCAAATTCGTCAAGATTTCAAAAAATATAAAGATGAGTTTGATGAATGGTTGCCGAACACCGAGGAGTTCGTTAAACCACTACAGCTTCGATTGAAAGAATTGAAAGATACGAAAACTTCAGGTTTGCATTTTGACCATCTACAAATATCTAAATTTATAAACCCAGGTTTTTTCAACGATCCATTGCACATTCGACAAAAAATAGAAAAATATCATGAAGATTTAATTGTTATTAGAAACAGTCATTTTTTAACTATTGATAATAAACTAGGACTTTTGGAGACAAATCTTGCGAATCAAAGGGATAAAATTGATGTTATCGATTCGCAAATGATTAAGATTAGTGAAGATATTCGAGCATTGCAAGAAGACAACGATTACAAGAGTATCCAAGAAGATGAAGCGAAATTAAGAAGAGAGATAGCAAGATTTATCGAAGAGTTTAATGTTGCGATTGACTACAGGGATTATACTGAGGCTATTGAAAAAATTCATCTTGCATATCTTGATTTGGAAAGAAACTTCAATAAAAGAGAAGAAGAAAACAGAAAAATAATTCCAATATTTAAAAAGATTAGCGACTACCTTATGCTTGATGAAGTCAGAGAGACAGATCATTTTGAATATACAAAACCGCTATTCGATAAGGTGAACCTTTTTGGTATTACCAACACGAGTAGAGATAATTTTAACGAGAGCTCAATGACTGAATTAGAAAAATATAATCTTGGTAGTATTGATTTAAAACGTCAAAGTATCGACGTTGTTATCATTGATGAAGTTTCAAAATCTAGTTTTCTTGATTTACTTATTCCAATTTTGTACGGAAAAACTATTATATTGGTTGGCGATCACCGCCAATTACCTCCCATGTATGAATTCAGGAACCTTAGAAATGATGATTTCGAACATATTGATGAAAATGTTTTGACCAAAGAAAAGAATGACAGACTAAAGCAACTTTATGAAGAAAGTTTTTTCAAAATCTTATTTGAACAAGTGCCTATCGATTACAAGGTGATGCTTAATAAACAGTATAGAAGTCATGAACACATCATGCAGGTATATAATTGTTTCTATAATAATCAACTTCAACTTGGCAGTAAAACACAAAACGCTGAAAAGGAGCATCATCTAAGCATTATTTCCAATAACAGGCAAATCATTAATCCTAAGAAACACGTTTATTTTGTTGATTGCAAAAAGTTTGAATCCAAGGAAACTGATTCTACATCAATTTATAATTCGAATGAAGCAGATGTAGTAGTACAACTTCTAAAGTTAATAAACGACAGTTACAAGGTACATCCAAATTTTAAACCAGAAATATCAAGAGATAAAGATGAAAGAATGAGTGCTGGTGTCATTTGTACCTATGGAGATCAAGCTTATGTTATTAAGCAGAAAATCAAAAATTCAAAGATTAAGCTTGGGATGTTTAATGATAAACCAGATGCTAAATTAGTTATATCCACAGTGGACGATTTTCAGGGTGATGAACGAGATATCATTATTTTATCGATGGTTAGAAATCCTCAAAACAGGGCAAAAAGCGATCCGGGTTTTGTTACGGCATATCAAAGAATCAATGTAGCCTTGTCAAGAGCTAGAAGATTGTTAATTGTTGTTGGTAATAGAAGTTATCTTGAAGATAAGGGCGTTATTGATTTGCCTGATGTAAATGGCCAAGGCAACGATTTAAGAAATTTTTATGTTTATAAAGAAGTCATTGGTGCGATAAATCGTTATGGCACTATCTTTGATGATGAAGATTTATTGGGTGGAGGTAAGCTATAATGTATAAAATCGAAACTAGCTTTGCCTTCCCTCTTATTAAACTCAATACACTAGTAACGTATACTCAAGTAAAAAAACCTTCTGGCATTAGTTACTTCTTGTTAGTATTGATTAACGAAAGTTCGGACAGAAGTGTTAAGATTAGTTCACTACTGAAACAATTTGGTGTTCCTGAGGATTTACATGAATTATTTGCCGATGAAATTCAAAAACTATTAAAAATGGAAATTATTCTTTCAAATTATGGTTATAATAAAAGTTATTTCGAAGAATATACTTTAGATGCATTTTCATTTACTTCAAAAGGTAGAAAAGTTTTCCTTGACGAAGCAATTCCGCTAGATACAACCAACGAAATCAAGCAAAATATCTATTATAATCCCGCTTTAAATCAACTAAATATTTTGGTTGATAGACCATATGGTAATATTGAAAATTCTATATTCAATGATGACTTCTTTAAACAACTTATGATCCCTGATATTGATATTGTTGAAGAATACTTAAATTCAATAAAAAATAATGGAATCATCATTAAAAAAGAGGAGATTATCATTACAACTCAAATATTGGGTTTCGAGAATAATTTTATTACCTATCCAATTACAATCATTCTATCAGATGATGACGCAGTTTCTTTTGAATTTGAAGAGCCTAAACTGAAATCGTTTTTTGAAAAGTATTATTCTAAAAACATGATAACGGGCGGTATATTAGCAAAGAGGAAGTTTAAGTTTCCTAATGAAGAACAACTATCGACTACACTTTCAAAAGAAATACCGTTTAGTAATATATTTGTTCCAGAAGATATCAATAGGTTAATGAATCAAAAATCGATGATCGACATATGCAGCGAGTCTTATCTAACATCGAATGGCAAATTTAGCTATAAGTCAAATAATATAATTGGGTTACTTAGCGAAGGAGCAGCATTCATCAAGGTGTTCGACTTATTGCACGCTAGCATATATATTCCTGTCGTAATAACTGCTTCAAATTCAATCTTTGGGGAGATAGATATTAAGTTGCTTATTGAAAAGAAGTTAGATAGTTCCCAAATCAATACTATTGTTAATGAAGTAATCGTATTTCATACGGAATTCATTGAAAACGATGAGCAAGAGTTCAGTTATAAAAAGTTAGTACAATTATGTAAGTTTGGAAACAAGATATATTTGGTCAATCAAAAAATCGATTCATGGATAAGTGAACTAGACCTTGAATTAAAAATCGCTTTGTTGGGTAAAATTAGAGACAAATCGTCTAATGAACCTATCATATATGACCATGTCAAGAAGAAAGGGCTCGAACTCTTCGACGAGTATTTACTAGATACTGATTTGAGTAGTATTGAGAACAAGCTTGTTAACGCAAGTTGGATTATTAAAACTAATAAGATTTCTAACGCTCAGTTGATTAACAAAATTGTAGAAATTGATAAAATCAATAAATCAGACTCCATAGCCCTCTTTGATGTGATGGAACGATTAAACTTTGAATATGATGATATTTTTACATATCAAAAAGAGATTATACCGTTGTTTTTTAAAAAGAATAATTCGGTTAGTAGAATATCAAATCAAATTAGAACATTAAATGGGACACTTCAAAGTTTAAAAGAAATTACTAAAATATCAAATCCAACGAATTACGCAATAAAGGATATTCAAGATAAAGATGAATTTATTGGGTATTTCAAAACATTCAAAAGCAGCATAGATTATCTATCTTTTCTAAGAAAGTATGATGATTCATTATTCATAGAGTATAGTCAATTTTTCGATATTTTTTCAAAACTTAACGATTTATATACGATAGAAAAAAATGCCATGGGAAATCCCAAGGCGATAAATGAGAAATTGATTGAAGCCAAAATTAATAATGGTGACATTTTATCTGCAGTTGTTAATCTTTATGTCAAATTATCGTTTTTATGTAAAACTAAGTTTAATATAAATAAAGGTTTCGTAGATATGATAAATGAGTTAGAAAAAAGGTCATACATTAATACAGATGAAACCAATCTACTTCATAATTTTAGGATTTATCGCAATGATTTAGAACACGCAAATATTATCAAGAAAACGCTAGAAATAAGTGACTTGCAAAAAGTTACAGGAATTATTTTTCGATTGGAGGAACAAGTAAATGAGTTATTCTGAAATGATTAATTATGAAGCTTTAGCAATGCAATGCAAAGCGATATGCGGAATGGCACAAAAAGGGTTGAATCAAATTGATGAGATGTTAGCTAAAATTAATGCATCTGCTTCGACCTTATTGAGCGAAAAGATTAAATCATATGAATTGTTTCTTCTTAATGAAAAGGCGAAGATAATCAATCAAATATCAAATGTAAATGCAAAAGCTGATCAGCAAGCAAAAATAGGTACCAAAAGAATGAAACTTCACAGTCCCGAAATGGAGATTTATAATCGTCGACATGAACTAATTAACGAGGCTAATATTCTTCAACAGCAAATAGATTATATATTAGTATCTAAAGTAGAAGTTCTCAATCAAATGATCAACGAAGAATTAATTAATGTTGCTCGTCAAACAGATATAGAACTTAGAAATAGTATTAATGGGACCTACCAGTTCAACCAGGCATTACTCCAAAGAATCAATCAAATCGAAGATATTATGATAAGAGAATCTGTTTTCCGCGAAACGATTAAAACTGAAAACAGGCACTTATCATATGATGAACTTTATGCATTGGGGATTAATAAGCTAGAATTGAATACTCGCAATCTGCTTGAGAAACATAAAGAGCGAATTCTAGAGGGTATTCGCAAAGATATGGAATCTTCACGAATTGATCAGGCGACAATTCAAAAAACATTATCTTCATCTAATGACGTCCAGGAAGTAAGAAAACAAGCCACAGAAGAAATTGTTGGAGAAGAGGTAAGAAAAGAATCGCTGAAAATCATATTAAAGGCAATTGAAGCAAGAGGGTTTATTGTTGATAGGAAAAATAGTATCAAGATTAATAGGGACAAGAATGAAGTTAATGTAGTTGGGATAAAAGCAAGTGGTCAAACCGCTGAGTTTAAAATTTATTTAGATGGAAGATTTTCATACAAATTTGACGGGTTTGAAGGGCAGGCTTGTCAAAAAGACATTGAACCATTTATGGATGATTTAGAAGATATCTATGGATTAAAAATCACAGGAAGGCATGAACTTTGGAAGAATCCTGATAAAATATCAAGCCAAAAATATCAAACTATTAATAAAAATAAAGGAAATAACTAAGGTGACTAACGATGTCAATTGAAACTAGTTTTGCAAAAATAAAACGCGAAATCGGCATTAAAAAAAGTATTATCATTGATGGTAATGTGGGCGATGTATACTTAAATGGAAAAGGGAAAATATTAAATTTACGAGAATCAATTATAGCGATTCTTGAGGATCTAAAGTACAATGATATCATATATTGGGATAGAATCGATGGAGCTATAGGAAATCTTCAAAACCTCCAGGTCGTGGAGAAAACCGAGGTGGATGGAGATAATTATCTTGATGAAGAAGAGACTGTATCTCCAGAGCCGAAAACCGGTTTGTTTAAACAACCTGCTGAAATATTTAATATTATTCTAAAAAATTTGACTAATCCAAAGAAAAAAATTGCTTTTGTGTTGAACTGGGCCGAATACTTATTTGATGGAGGGGGTCAACAAATAGCCGGAGAAGGTCTGGATAATATTACGATTTTAGGTAAAGCATTAAAAGATAAAAAGATAGACTATTTTAACCAAGATGTAAACGAAAGTACAATTATTTTTATTACTAATAAAATCTCTTTATTTCCAATTTCATTTTATCAAGGAAATCCTGAGGTTAGCTGTATAACCCTCTCAAAACCAGATCGTCTTGAAAGAGAAAAGTTGATGGAAAAAATAGAGGATTCGTTCGAGATTAGGGTTCCTGGAAATGTGTCTTTAATGTCGAGTGATAAAAAAGCGGAATATGTAGATATGCTTGATGATTTTTCAAATCGCGAAATAATTCAATTATCAAAATTATCACGAAAAGAAGGAAGAATGACTTTTGATAAATTGTTCTATCTGTTCAAGTATGGTGAAAAAGAGAATCCATGGGAAAAACTAGATTATAATGAAGTTAAAAATATTAAGAAACGATTGGCTGAACGCGTTGTGGGACAAGACGAAGCTATCGAAAAGATTGAAAAAACCATAGTAAAAGCATATATGGGGTTAACTGGCATCCACAAAACTTCGTCTAGAAGTATGCCTAAGGGAATATTTTTCTTTGTTGGACCGACTGGCGTTGGCAAAACTGAATTATCAAAATCACTTGCTAAGTTTCTTTTTGGAGATGAACAAGCGTGTATCCGGTTTGATATGAGTGAATATGCAACAGAAAATAGTGATCAAAAGTTGATTGGAGCTGCACCAGGTTATGTTGGATATGAAGAAGGCGGCCAGCTTACAAACGCTGTAAAAGAAAAGCCTTTTAGTGTCATTTTGTTTGATGAAATTGAAAAAGCGGCAAAACCAAATCCAAGAATACTTGATATCTTCTTGCAAATACTTGAAGACGGAAGATTGACTGACTCAAAAGGAGAAACGGTTTATTTTAGCGACACAATCATTATTTTTACGTCGAATCTTGGAGCGTCGCAAGTACAAATTTCAGAAGATCACGAGGATGTTTCAAGACAATTTATTAAGATTGTAAAAGAGTATTTTGACATTGAAATTAAACGTCCCGAGATTCTTGGTAGAATTGGATATAGCAATATTGTTCCTTTCAACTTTATTGTTGATAAAGAATTTGTAATGAAAATTGCAAAATCCAAGCTAAAACCTATAAAAACAGGAATTTTTGAGAAATATCGTTTAGATCTTGAATTTGATGATGAGATGAAATTTGTTAATTATATTGCATCAAAAGTTGATGTAGCTAAAGGAGGTAGGGATATATTGAACGCTATTAATGATCATTTACTTGATCCTTTAGCGATGTTTATGTTTAATCATAAAAACGATTTATCGAACTTTAAAGGTGGGAAAATCGTTGTAAAACTGTTTGGAAGTGGATTAAATTTTGAACTTGACACAATATAAATCAGTAAAATTTAATGTTGCACGAATAATAACATGTTCTGAAGTTGAAGGTCCATACAAACGTATGGCGATTTGGTTTCAAGGATGCAATATTCGGTGTCCTGGTTGTTGCAACGAAGATTTACAGGAATTCAAAGTTGCGCACATTATGAGTTATCAAAAGTTACTTGAGTTGATACTCGATTCGAAAGTGAAACACAACATTGAAGGGGTTACTTTTTGTGGAGGCGAACCTTCACTGCAAAAAAATCTGCATCTTTTAGGATTGAAACTTAGGGAATTAAATATTGGAACAATTCTTTTTAGCGGTTTTTATATTGAGCAACTTCCAAAAGAACTAGTTGAATCCATGGATTTGATCCTTGATGGCCCATTTATGATTCAAAATTTAGAACATAATAGAAGGTTAATTGGTTCAACTAATCAACATATTATTCCGATAACTAGTCGCTATCTGAATCAAATTAACTGGTTTTTCGATAATAAACAAATGATCCAAGAAGTAAATTTGTCTGATGGAATCTATTTAAATGGTGATGCATTGGTTGATAATGATTCATTTGTATCAAACTCAATAATAAAGAACTAGTGGTATGTTAACTTAATATACATTTTATTTGCTAACTGGATTGGGTTGGTTTCTGCACAGTGTGTAATTCTATCACATGGATACGAACTTAACTTATAAAACGGCTACTTGGGTATGCAGGGACAAAGCAAATCCACTGCTCCTAATTCGATAATAAATCAAAGCCTATAAAGAAACAAAAATTACAAAGAATGGAATGATCAAAGCATCTTTTTTAGACGTTTTGATTATATAAGGCACTTATGAAGAGTATTGAAGTTAATAAACTTACTAAATTTGATTTTCCAGTTTCTAGAATCGGGAATATTACTAATCCAAAACTAATTATCTTGCTAGAAAACCAAGCCTCACATCCCGATAGGTTGACTCTAAACCCCGAATATGTTCTGTTTTTAGAGAATAAATTTAATCCAAAACTAAATTCATCTGAAAAAAACAATGAACACATGACATTTGAAGATGTAGTTCAGTATGATAAATGGTGGTATGACTTATCGAAGATATGGCTTAGAAGTAATATAAAACTTCAAAATAGTGAGGTTTTAGCTCTAGAGTTTTATCCATACGCGACTTCAGCAGATATAGATCCTATTAAATGTAAAAAAGAAAAAGAAGCAGAAATATATATAAATAAATGGGAGGGTGGAAATCGGCTAGCCAAAGAATTATTGTACAAAAACCTCAAAATACTTAATGCCGCACTAAAGAATGAAGTTCCAATATTTGTATATTATAAATCGGGTTGGTATACTGAAAACAAAAATGTTGAGATGAATCCTAGATTAGATAGAGCCAATGATAATTATATTTCTCATTATGAACCAAAAAATGCTGTTCCTTCTGGTATAAAAGATCGATTAAAAAAGTTTTTAGAAAAACCAATAATTCAAAAACAAATATTAGAGTTAAGGAATGATTTGGATTATCAATTGAAATTTGATTAAATAATCATTTCTGAATGTATGAAAGTGCCGCGGATTAAGTTCCTCGTAGTCCAGAAAGAAGCAGGTATTAAAAATGGATAAATTAATCAAGAAGTATGAGTTAATTGATGTGGGTGACAATTATGTTGGGAACAGAAAAGTTTATCGAGTAAAAGCTTTACATGATTTTGGATCTGTTAAAAAAGGTGATTTGGGTGGCTACGTTGAAAACGAGGACAATTTAAGTCACAGTGGTAATTGTTGGATTTTTGATGATGCTTACGTGATTGATAAAGCCAGAGTATATGATGATGCCATAATCGCATCAAGTGCATGGGTTTTTGATAATGCAGAGGTTTTTGGCAATGCAAATGTCAGCGGTGATGCATTTATCTATCATTATGCAAAGGTTTTCGGTAAGGCTAGAGTATACGATCAGGCAAGAGTATATAATTCTGCACAAGTATTTGACAAAGCTATTGTTCATGGCAACGCTAGAGTTAAAGGTATTATGATTTCTACTAAACCAGTTACAGTTATTGATAATAGCGAAGTTATTATAACAATCGCTGACGAACGAATCCTTGTATATCAGAGCTCAGTATATAAGTTAGATAATCTACCCACAAAATACAGTTATTTATTGGATTTACTTCAAAACAACGATGAATGAAAGAAAAGACCGCTCATGTTGCTTTTTTATAAACAGCAATAAAATATACAGCCTTTCTTTGTATCTGCAACATTTGTGGATTTGTAGACCGCAATGAGAACGAGGAAAATAAAGTAATAAATAGTGAATTATGTTAATAATTGAATTTGCTCATAGCTAGAAACTATGGGCTTTTTTATTAATTAACACATGCTTGTGTCGAGTCTTAATTGAAACATCCGATAAGAACATAAAGAACAAGAAGAGGTACCACCACAGACTTCTGAATAGAACAAATTATATCGCAATAAGTTGCGAATATATCGTGTTATCATATTGATTAATTAATTCTTGTGTGCTATCATTTAATAAAAAAGTCTATAGAAAGGAAGAGCGATAATATGGATATCAGTTATAAAAAACTGTGGATAATTCTAATTGAAAGAGACATTTCACCAGCAGACTTGCGAAAAGATCTTAGCATTGCAACTGGAACGATGACAAAACTTCGAAGAAATGAAGAAGTCGCCCTTTCTGTTTTACTGAGAATTTGTGGCTATCTTAAATGTAATATTGGCGACATTTGCGATGCAGTCTAACAAGAATATTAAGAATAGTGAGGATTAGCGATGTTTTGTTCAAAGTGTGGTAGTAATAATATCAATGATGCTGTATTTTGTAGTAATTGTGGAACAAAGTTAGAAGCAGTTAATTCGGACAAAAACAGTCCAAATGTGAGAAGTGAAAAAAAAGATAGCAGAAAAATTGTTTATAAAGGCGAAATCCAAAAGTGTCCAAGCTGCGGTGAAATTTTAAAATCGTTTGAGGCCATTTGTCCAAGTTGTGGATGCGAAATTAGGTCTTCAAATTCATCGAAATCACTTGAAGTTTTTATAAAAGAACTTCAATCATTAGAAGCTCATAAAGTGATTAAGGGTAAAGGAAAACAATTAATCGAGTCATTAGGCTTTGGTACTACGATGGATGTTGACCAACAAAAGATTAATTTGATTAGGAATTTTCTTGTTCCTAATAATACGGAGGATTTGTTTGATTTTTTGATTTTTGCTAGTTCAAATATTAATGTAGAATTAGCTATGGAAGATTATTCTAAATTTGATTCAGCAAGTGAGGAAAAAATTAATTCAGTAAAAGCAATCAACGACACTTGGATGGAAAAAGCGAAACAAGTATATCAAAAACTACAGATTACATCCAAACAACATCCGAAATTTTCTAGTGTAGAGGCAATCTATCTAGACAAAATCAATGCTATTACAGATTCAAAAATAAATGAGGTTAGTAAGAAAAAAAGAAAGTTATTGTTTTATGGTATTGGCATTTTAATTTTAGCCATTATTTCAGCGATTATAGCGCCATTTGTTATTAATATTTTTGACCCAGAACTTATCGTACCCGTTTCTTCAACTGGATATTTAGGTAGAAACTATGAAGATGTGATACTAGAATTAGAAGATATTGGATTTGTTAATTTGGTAATGAATGAAATTGAAATGTTAGCAACTGACAGTACTAAAATTCATGGCAACATTGTTGAGATATCCTTTGAAGGAGTAACGAGTTTTGAAACAGAGACCAAGTTTAGATCTAGCACAAAAATTGAAATAACCTATTATGTTATTAAACATACAATCAATATTCACGTCGAGTTCGAACCCAACTTACTGTTTAATAAATACGATGTTAATATGATGGTTAATGAGGTAAAAAAAGGAACGATTAATCACGGGAATAATTTAGATTTTACGCTTAGAATGAGGGCTGGGAATAACGTTATTACTTTTACCAAAATGGATGATTCAGCTGTAAGTGGTTCAATCAATCTTACGGTAGAAGGTGATTTGAATATTACATATAGAATTAATGCGATAAAAGATAAAGTAACTATTGAACAAGTGACATCTCTTAATGACACCTTCATTCCCAACCAGGGTATCAAAATGAATGAGATAAAATTAGTTATGTATTTTTATAATAGGAGGATAGACGGTCATGAGTATTTTTAAAAAAAATAAATCAGGTGGTTTTAGTGATGTCATCCGTTGTGATGAAACCAACTATTTTGTATGGAAATGGCATCCCGATAAATATGAACAAGGCAGTCTAAAGAGAGAAACAGCTATAAGAACCAATTCAATTCTTAGAGTTAAGACTGGAGAGGTCGCTGTATTTGTTTATAAGCAAAAAAACGGTACGATGGAAGATTTTATCGTTGGTCCACACGATGAAAAACTAAAGACAAAGAACTTTCCTATTTTGTCATCAATCATTGGATTATGGTATGAAGGAGATACTCCTTTTCAAGCTGAAGTATATTTCATTAATGTTGCAGAATCTATCCAAATTAGGTTTGGAATTCCTTTCTTTGATGTTGTTGATCCAAGATTTATTGACTTTCAGGTTCCTGTCGCGGTAAGAGGGACATTAACATTTAAGATTCAAGATTATCAGGCATTTATCAAGTATCATCAATTATCCAATTTTAGTTTAGAGGATCTTAAAAATAAGATTAATGCAGCAGTTTCACGTTACATCAAAGAGGTTGTTGCTAATGCGCCATCTGAACATGACATTCCAGTCATTGCGATAGAATCTAAAATTGACATAATTAATGATAAGGTTGAATTATATGTTAAAGATAGACTTTCTGATCTTTTTGGCATTTTTGTAACTGGTATTGACATTAGTGCTATTGAACTCGATAAAGACAGTGAAGCTTACCTTGAACTTAAGCGAATTACGAAAGATATTACAGCTAACAAAGTTGAAACTGAACTCCTTCATTATCAAGAAGAACTACGTATCAAAAGAGAAGAAGGGCAATATGCTCAACGTATGTCCACTAGACAAACAAATATCGGCGCTTATCAAACTGAAGTTAGTGGCGAAGTTGGAGTTGCAGGAGCAGATGCTCTAGGAAAAATGGGGGAACAAGGTGCAGGCAATATCGATCTTGGTGGTCAAGGCGCAGGATTTAATCCTGTAACAATGATGGCCGGTATGGCAGTAGGCTCTGCTGTTGGAAAGAATATTGCCGGAACATTAGATAAATCAATAAATCAATATGAGACAGGACAAGGTGTACCACCAGCAGTACCTGTTACTAAATATTTTGTTGCACAAAGTGGTAATCCTACTGGACCATTTGATGTCGCTACCTTAAAAACGATGATTAACTCTGGAAATTTTAATTCTGACAGTTTGGTTTGGAAAGAAGGCATGCCTGAATGGCAAAAAGCATGCACTCAAAGCGAATTGACTGGAATGTTTCCACCAAAATTATAAGATTCACTGTATAGGTTGTTATCAACAGTCATTTTCGAAAACTAAGTATTTCGAAATTAAATAATAATAAGAATACTTAATGAAGCTATTGTTTTAAGGGTGTCGATAAAAATCAGAGGGATGCTGATTTTTTATGAGTGCGCAATTGTATCAAAATTGGTAATCTTTCAGCTTAAGAAGCATAGGATTTATAAAATTTGTCAATCAATTTTTTTACCGTTTATAGGACCATTTATGGAAATTCATACGTAAACAATGATGCTAAAGTAGGTTAAAAATAGAGGAGTATTTTTGTAAGAAAATAGATTCCTTCTCGAATAGATCTAAGTTTACACGGTTTCCGGTGATAATACACGATTACAAAAAAACTATACTTTTACTATTAGAAGACTTTACTTTCTTAATTTTTCCCCTAATCAGTTTCATAATTTCAAAAACGTCTTGAATTCCAGAATACTAAATGATATGCTTTGTAAGTATTTGATTTCATTATTAAATATTGATATATATTTCAGCTAATTCGTTGCTTTTATGAAATGAGGTATATTATGTTTTCGTTTAGTACTAAGTTTCACATAGGAAAGGAAAGAAAAATCCTTATCGATGAAACAAAGTTTAGCATAGAAATAGATAGCAACATTACCTACCACATATTTGGAGATAAGCAATCCATAAAAGACTCAAGTGTAATTACAATTACCTGTAAAGATTTTGCTGGAATTGAAATGACAATTGAAAACGCTAGAATATTATATTGGAGGTTACTTTGGTACGCTTACAGTACTAATACTCCTATAGAATTTTTGATTGCAAGTTCAAATAAAGATGAAGTGGGATTTTTAAAATATTTTGATATATACGATAATTTTAATTCTAGATTGTCAATGTCAGTAACTGCAAGTATTGGATATGCTGATGAAATTGCGTTGTTAAATGAAAACTTCAGACAGATTGATTCGAATAGGACAGATAAAGAATTCTTTTCAGTTTTAGAAATCTATAACTTGTCCAGAACAAGTAATTGTTTAGAGAATAGATTTTTGCTTTTAGTTATTTGTTTAGAATCCTTTATACCTGAAGAGAAAAAGAATAGTACTTACGAAGATAAGGTATCAGACCTCGTAAAATATATTGAAAAAATCCCCAATTTTGAAGGTAAAGGAGATTTAGTTCTTAGAATTAAAGAATTAAAGAGGAACTGGATTAAACGGAGTATAATTGACTTCATAAAAAAACAAATTCCTGACAATAAATATATGGACTTATCAGTGGTAGATTTTTTTAGTGAGGTATATTGTTCAAGATCCCATTTTACTCATTCTGGTAAATTGGAGTTTTTTGGAAAATTGAAATACAAGTCGATTAGAGATATTATTGATAGTTTACATTGCCTAGTTAAAGACATAATCAAAAAAACAATTGAATAAAGTTCGTAATTTAACTAATGATGAAATAAATGGATTTTTGAATTGGTCATATTATTATCGCTTTGACTACACTAGTAATCACAACACATAAATCTGATCAACTATTTATATACAGTTGATACTATTAAATTTAAAATAAAAAAGTGAGAAATGTAAAATATGGATGATAATGAAACTTATTTGATTGAAGAAAATGGAGAATTTTTAATTTCAAATCAGTTGCCCAACAAACCAGGTCCTAAAAAAAAATTAAAAAAAGAAATGATTGAGGTTGAATCAATCGAAAATCCAGTTACAGAAACTGTGATTGAATCAATTTCTGATTTTATCAATGCTATAAGTAATCTTGATTCTCAGGGGTTTTCGTTTTTTCGAGGAGATAAAAGCAGAGATAGTTATTCACTATCTCCAAAAGTATATGCTACCGAATTTCAAAACTTGTTTTTACATCTCGATGAATCTATTGAGGAATTTGCCGCTTTAACATTGGGGAGGAATTCGTTAATTTCGAATGGTTTTCTTGAAGATATGATAAATGCACAGCATTATGAACTGCCTACACGATTACTTGATTGGACTGAGAGCGCCATAATAGCCTTGTTTTTTGCTGTTAGTCCAGATAAGATGAATTCAAAAGATGCAATTGTGTGGGCACTCAATCCAACTGCATTAAATGCTGAAACGCCTTTTTTAAAAAAATATGGATATGTACCGATATTCCCATCAAAACAAGATGAAAATCTTGTTAAAGAACTTGAAGATTACTATCGTTCTCCTAAAAGCGAAAACATCAAATATCCTATTGCAATTAAGACAAGAAAAATAAATCCTAGAATAGACGCTCAACGAGGGGTGTTCGTTTTATTTTGCCATAACGATGACAAAAAGTGTTTAACAAAATATGAAAATGCTAATAAATTTCTTCATAAAATTGTCATACCAAATCGAATGGCTCTTGAAATACACAGAGAACTTACATTCATTGGGATTACCCAGTATAGCATTTTTCCTGAATTGAATGCAATATCAGTAGATTTAATTAATAAGTATAATCAGAGAGGTAGGTAATAATATGAGCTATGATTATAAACAAGCAAAAACAAATGTTATCAATATTCTTACAAGTAAAACGCAAATTGAAAAGAAGCCTATTCCAAAGAATGAAACGGAATTCACATATGAAAATGGAATAAAGAGCTGGATAGGATCAATATTTATTGACATTGTTGACTCGTCATCACTATTTAAGACTCAAAAAGAAGAAATAATAGCAAGAATCATGAGATCATTCGCTTCAGAAATAATAAGTATTTTGAATAGTAGTGGGAAAATAAGAAAGATTGGGTTAAGAGGAGATTGTGTTTATGCAATATATTCAGCAGAGTATAAAAGTGATTTAGTAGATATCTTTAGACTAGCTTATCAAATAAATACATATATGAAAATGTTGAATGTTTTGTTGAAAAATAACCAGTTCCCTACGATATCCGCAGGAATAGGTCTTGGAGCATCAGAGGATCTAGTTATTAAAGCAGGAAAAAAACAAACTGGATATAATGACTTAATCTTTATAGGAGATGCTGTTGTTGATGCATCTAACTTGTCGGGCGAAGCTAATCGTCATTCAATAGGTAGTATTGCAATGAATATATTGTTTTATTCTAATGTAATCGAAGAGCTAAAGAAAGAAAATACTAATTATTCAACATGGATTAAACCAAAATACAATAATAATTTTGGAACCAATGGCTCAGTTCAATATTATCATTGCGAAATTATTCAATCAGATTTTGATTCATGGATTGAGAGGGGAATGAATAATGAATGAAATTTTTACGAAGGCTTATGATTTAATTAAAGAAGAGCAAAGAAATGCTGATAATAAAGCCTATATATTTATTGGGCTTTTAACCGCAGTTGTTGGATTGTTTAGCAAAATTCCTACTAATGGATATTCGTCAACAGAATTAAGTGGTTTGTCAACATTCATGTTCATTCTTCTTTTTCCGTTGCTGATATTAGTACTATCATTAATTCCAAATTATAGAGTAAAACTGTTTCTTGGCAAGAAAGTAAATGATTATAAGGAACTTAACATTTTTTATTGGAGGAATATCATTCACAGTGATTCTAAGGAGAAACTAGTAGCACAGATTTTTGGAAAATATAATCTAAAAGTTGATAATCTAAATTTAGATTTAATTGATCAAATTTTAATTAACGCTAGAATTATGTCAACAAAAGCTACACTACATGAAATTGCATTTAAGACACTTATCCATATTTTATTTTTCCTATTTGCATCTGCTGTTACTGTTGTTTTTTCGAATTCAAATATAATAATATTTCTTGTTACAATTGTAACAATCGAGATTTTGTATTTCTGCGTACCTTTAATTAAGAATAAAAATCAAAAAGAAAATAAAGAAATCTCAATCAAACAATTATAAATTTTGATATCGATACGCTTCGGAGGACTTAACTCTAGGGTATTAATAGATGACAAGTGCGGTAGTATCTACTTGAGTCTTAATATTGAGTAATGACAACGATATAAATCATGTTGTAAAATGGATCAAAATAAGGGATAGATGTTGATCCAGCAATGGTGTTATATCTGGTTTTTTTATATGAAATCAATGCTTAATGTATAGGAAAATATGCATGTTTATTTGAACATAAAAACAAAGAAAAACTTGTTAGTATAGTAGGGATGAAGAGCTTTTATTCTAGGGTGGATGTTATCTATCAAGTTTGGATATTGAAATCAGGATGGTTCGCATTGGTATCAGAAAAGGTTATTCAACTCAGTAGAGCAAAATGGATTTGAACTTGTAATTGATTGAATTTCACTATAATAGTTTATGAATCTCTATTAAACAGTAGAACATGATAATCCTATCAATGGCTTCTGTTTTTTCTTTTTTATCAAATAATTATTTTTTTCCATGATTTTCCATAAATTATCATAAATTATTCATACGATTTTACACATTTTTACACATAAAGTGGCTTACCTATTATTGACAACATTCTGCATTCTAAGGTATTCTATTACTAAATGTAAAATAAACACGATATACCGATGAATGGAGAAAAAATTCATGAGAAGATTTGCTGCTTTACTGTTTGTGTTACTGACATCACTTTTTATACTCGGATGTAATAATGATGCCATTGATTTAAATCAAGTCGAAATAACCGCAACCGATAAGGTTAACATCCCCGCCGGGACTCACACGGTGGAATACACCATTGAGGATTTAAATACCTTAATTAAGACTCATGGTGCTGTTGTTCTCATCACGGTAAAAGATCACTCTGGTAATGCTGTTTCCGTTTCCGGAAACACCTTTACCGTCATTGAAAACGAAGTCTACACTGTCACCATCTCACTATCCCTTGATGGTGAAACCAAAGAAAAAGTTATTACAATCACTTCTGTCGTTGTTTCTTTAGAACCGGTTGATGTTTCTTTCAACCTCAATGGTGGCGAAGGGTCCTTCCCCACACAATCGATTCCTTATGGAACCGTTCCGGATTTAACGGCATCTCCCACAAAAACTGGATATACCTTTGATGGATGGTATGTGGATGAATTATTAACCGTTCCTTATGATGGCGTGGGATTAGAAGAAGACTTGACCTTATATGCAAAATGGATTATACAAGGACCATTTACCGTATCATTTGATTTAACCGGTGGCGAAGGTGTATTTCCCGCTCAATCGGTAAATTATAATGGATATACCGTCAGACCTTCCATTGAACCGACCAAAACCGGTTATATCTTCTTAGGATGGTATGTATCTTTAGAATCGTCTCAACCCTTTGATTTTGAAACAACCCCCATCACACAAGAAACTGTTATCTATGCCCATTGGCAAGAATCTTTAACAGAAACGCATACCGTCACTTATGATCTAAATAGTGCATTTCAACCAGAACCCATCACCAGAATCGTCAATCACAATGATTTCGTTCCTGAACTGGATACAGTTCTGTTAATGCCTGGTTATGTTTTCAGAGGTTGGGCTTTAGAAGCAGATGATCTCATTGCGATTGATCTTGCTACCACACCGGTTCTATCAGATATGACCCTTTATGCCGTTTGGCATATCGATTTTTTGGTGTATAACGGAAATTCCTATTTCTCTGAACATCAAGTTGTTGAAAACTCAACATTAAATGAAGGATACGTTGAACAACGGATGCTTTTGGCATCCTATGTGGAGCTATCTCAACTAGAAAGTGGTTTATCGATTACCCAAGAACGAGTTGAATATGGCATTTTATACAGTCTTGTCAACACTTCGCCCACGTTTTATGGGGAATCGGTCAATAAAGTGATTGGTGATGACGCGTTTGGCTTTTTGAATACATCCAGTAACTTATATTTCCAGATTAACACCCAATCGCTATTGAGCGACGACCATTACTATTATGTGTTTTATGTTCGTTACGAACAAACAATCGTTTATAGTAATCCCCTTGAATTCGATACGTTGATCACTGTACCAACCGGTACCGCAATTGGCGCTAAAGAAGTGCTATCGGGAGGATATTATCAAATCGATAATGGGACGACCGATTATC
This sequence comes from uncultured Caryophanales bacterium, assembly GCA_942493185.1. Taxonomy (GTDB): domain Bacteria; phylum Bacillota_I; class Bacilli_A; order Izemoplasmatales; family Hujiaoplasmataceae; genus UBA5603. The sequence goes on along the minus strand of OW818673.1, from coordinate 1,540,414 downwards.
GTCCCATGATGATGATTGAAATATTAGAGGGTTATACTGCCACCATTGATGGACAAAGTTATACCAGTTATCAGCAATTACATAACGAAGGTACTCGATCATTGATCACCACCAATACTTCGACTGGTGAACAATATCTCCATGTTTTCCATATTGATTTCCAAGTTCCAAGTGTTGTAATCACTTATTTTGATGCGGAAACAACGCAGTTAAATCTCATTCCCACATTTTCTGTATTATTCCCTCATGAAGCAGATATTAATTATCCCATCTCCGAAGTAGGGGTCTTATATTCATTCAATCATTCCTACTTAAAACTAGGATTACCGGGCGTTCATACGGTCGCTGCTTCAATGGATGCTGGAAATGATTCATTCACAATCGATTCAGGCATCAATAACTCCGGTGAAGCAATCTATGTCAGAGGATACATGATTGTGAATGGGAAAGTATCTTATTCGGATTCGGTCTATCTCTTTGAAGTTGATGAACAAAGTATTTATCAAGTAACGGGCAGTCTCCTGATTGAATCAGAAACCCATACACCCAATAATCCTTTTGAATCTTATTTTGGTACGTCAACCACCGCAACCGTTTACCAATTTGATGGAACCAGTCTTGTTCATCAAGACTATTCTGTAAACCTGACGCTCTCAACGCCAGGACAATATTTCGTTCAATATGGAACTCAAAATAGATTAACGGACGTCCTCATCCTTTCGGAGATGCCTTCAGTCGAAGGCGTAACGAACGGGGGAGAATATGACGATTCAGTATTGGTATCGATTGAGTCTTATAATCCATATTGGTACGTTGTGTACAATGGCGGAGAAGGGTTATACTTGCCTTCGATGATTCGGTTCTCTGAACCTGGATATTATGAAATATTCTTTAGATCAGTCAATGGCATGAGTTCCATTTCTTTCACGATTTTAAGTTAACAATTCAGTTATTATTACAATAGATATCTACAGTATTATTCTGATTCGATGATTTTGCATTTCATGCGACTAAAGCAGGAGTTTTTATCTTCGTCAACCATACCGAAGCATTCCCAAAGCAATCAACTTGCCAATTACACCTTCAAGTGATATATTCTATAACCGTAATGTATGTAAAAATCGAAAGAGGTGTATATCATGTCCTTGTTCCAAAAAAGAATCAAATCATTATCAATGAGTAAAGTCGCAGAAGCTTTGCAACAAGATCCAACCATTAAACTAATCGATGTCAGAACCAAAGAAGAGTTTAGAGGCGGACGCATTCCCAAAGCCATCAACGTTCCGCTCGACCAAATCCAAAACATTGTCAAGCTTGTGCCTGACAAAGAAACAAAACTCTTTGTGTACTGCTTGTCCGGAGGACGCAGTTCACAAGCAGTTTTAGATCTAGATCGCTTAGGATATACCAATATCACCAATATTGGCGGTATCATGAGTTGGTCTGGAAGCGTTGAACGATAAGGATTGATAAAAAGAACGAGTTGAAACTCGTTTTTTTTCTGTCTTAAAGGCTTCATTTGTTTCTTTGAATATCGGTTAATCAATGATATAATAGGTTCGGATTACACTACTGAAAGGGACTTATAACTATGACTTTTTTATCACTTGTCAATGAATCATTTTTTTCAGCCTTAATGATCTTAGCGCTCATCATTGGACTAGGGACGTTCCTAGGTCGATTGATGGAGCTTATCAAGATCCCGTCCATCACGGGATACTTTGTTTCAGGCATTTTAATTGGATTGTTCTTGTTATCCGTAGGATTAGAATCAACCTATGATTCTTTATCGGTTTTAGGCAATATCGCATTGTCTTTTATTGCGTTTGAATTAGGAACAAGATTACACCGCAAGAAACTATTCCATAGCTTCTCAGAAGTCATGGTCATCGTCTTATTCCAAGCGTTATTTACCGTGGGATTGGTGATGGTATTATTCCTTTTATTTAAAGCGCCTTGGGAAATTGCGTTGATTATCGGCGTTATCGCCATGGCAACGTCTCCAGAAACGATTATGGTATTATCCCGCAAATACAAGACCAAAGGGCATTTGACCGATGCCATCATGCCCCATATTGGCATGGATGATATTTTAGGGGTTATCTTATTCTCTGTCGTTATCGCCATCGCCACCGCCGTGAATGCTCACACCGGTGTCAACGTTGAAATCGCCATCGTAGAACCTATTTTAGAAATCTTTGGTTCAGCGATTGTAGGGGCTGTTTTAGGAACCGCCCTTGCCCTCTTTATTAATTGGTCTAAGAACAATAGTTCTGAACACAAACATTTCTTATTAATGGGATCGATTTTCGTGATTATTTTAATCACCGCTTTAACATCCCATACCTATCATATAGGAGAAGAAATTTCCTTTATTCTATCTCCCATTTTAACACCCATGTTCGGGGGTATCTTCTTAACCAATTTAACCGCGAAAGATGTTCGCAAAGAAAACGATGAAGCAATGGATCAGTTTACTCCACCCTTCATTCTCATTTTCTTTGCTTTAATTGGAATGCAACTGGTATTATCCATTGAAAGTGTCACCATTTCGATTGGGTTGTTGGTTCTCATGGCGGTTTTATATGCCGTTGTCAGAGTTGTAGGCAAACAATTGGGTGTATTCACGGGTTCGAAAGTAAAAGAAACACCTAAGACTGTTGTCAAATACTTGGTCAGAAGCTTACTTCCACAAGCAACCGTCTCTTTGGGTATGGCTCAAATCGTATTGCATAATGAAGACTTACCGGAATATTGGCGTGAGGTTATCTTTATCGTTGTCTTAATCGCCGGAATCTTATATCAATTAGTGGGCCCGTTTGTGTCCCGTAAGGCGTTAATCGAATGTGCAGAGATTGATCCGGAACAACTCCAATACTTTATTGGTGACAAATCAGAAGAAGCCGATCATCATCCGTTTCAACACCCGGCAGAAGCCGTAAAAAAAGACGCTAAACATTAGCGCCTTTGTTTTTTTCTTCTTCCGCCTTTAACTCGGCTTTCCATTGCTTCTTTAGCTTAGGAATTGGGTCATAACCACCTTTATTAAAGGGATTACATCTTAAAATGCGCCAAATGGTTAACCATGTCGCATAAAAGAAATTGTAGTTTTCATACGCTTGAATCGAATAATTTGAACAAGAGGGATGAAATCTACAAGTGGGTTGTTTTCCGGTTGTGGCAGCTTGGTAGCCGTGGATGAGCTTTATCATGAATTTATTCATTCGAATCACCGTCAATATTGTATCACAGATATGAAGATTTCGCATCTTTTGGAACTTTTCAACACACAACTTCGTTGTTGAAAACATTCCCCCCTTATGATAGAATGGTAAAAGGTGAATTTATGCTTAATAAAGAACATATAGAACAAATCTATGATTTGATTGATCAATCGGCGTTAATCTTCTTTGAAGAACTAAAAACGCCTTATTTAGACGGAATTACCGAAGCGGTCAATAACTTGCTATCGGGGTCTGTTGCGCAACCCATCAAGAGTGCGTCTAAACGCACAATAGAAGCGTTGCTTAAAAAGGCCAATGCCGTTGAATTCCAAAAAGAAGAAGTCCGTAAAGCGATGCAATTATGCATTCTTAAAGGCTTTAAACATCAAAAACGCACGAATGCGGATATTACACCGGATACCATCGGGTTATTCATGGCGTTTTTAGTGGAAAAGCTTTACCCCAAAAAAGAGGATCTCGTTTTATTTGATCCGTTGATTGGCACCGGTAATCTTTTAACCACCGTTGCGAATCAACTGAAAGTCAAAACGACGTTAATCGGTGTCGAATCCAATATCGAAAGTTACCATCTCGCTGAAGCTATGTTTGATATGATGAGTTATGGCGATGAACTCTATTTCCAAGATACCTTATTATTTCATCATTTAGAAGCCGATGTCATTATCACTGATTTTCCGTATTCACTTCCTACAAACGGTTCTTATTTCCCTTATGATGTCATCAGTCATCATCACAACAACCTAAAAACCGGAGGATACTTCATTGGTGTTGTTCCCAACGATTTCTTTGATGTTCCTGGTGCGGATATGTTTAAAGATGTGATTAAAGAGTTGTGGCAAGTGACAGGGTTAATCAAATTACCGGATTCATTGTTTAAAGTCATGGGAAAAAGCATCTTCATCTTACAAAAAACCGGTGATGATGTTAAAAAATTAGAAAAAGTATTGCTCGCAGATATCACCAGTTTTGAAGATGAAGAAACGTTACAAAATCAAATAACGAAAATCAATCAATGGTTTAAAGCCAATATTGAATTATAGAGGAGAAACACACATATGACTAAAATCATGGCGGTTAATGCCGGTAGTTCATCATTAAAATTCCAATTGTTAGAAATGCCAGAAGAAAAACTGATCACCCAAGGATTGGTTGAACGGATTGGCATGAAAGACTCCGTTTTCACCATCAAATTAAACGGTGAAAAGTTGCAACAAATCTCTGATGTCGAAAACCATGCCCAAGCGGTAAAACTGGTTGTCGATAAACTCATCGAACTCGACATCATTAAAAACTTTGAAGAAATTCAAGGCGTTGGTCACCGTGTGGTTCAAGGGGCCAGTGTTTTAACCGAATCGTGTGTTATCACCCAAAAAGAAATTGATATTTTAGAAAGCATTGTTGATTTGGCGCCGCTACATTTGATTCCCAATCTCACTGGCATCAAAGCCTTCATGGAAATTTTACCCAACGTAAAACAAGTCGCTGTCTTTGACACCGCCTTCCATCAAACCATGGCAGAAGAAGCATTCTTATACGCCGTTCCTTACGATTGGTACGAACGTTATTCCGTGCGTAAATATGGGTTCCATGGGACCTCGCATAAATATGTTTCCCAAAGAGTTGCGGAAATCTTAGGCAAACCCTTAAAAGAAGTCAATACCATCGTTTGCCATTTGGGCAACGGTGCTTCGATTTGCGCAGTCAAAGGAGGCATCTCCGTTGACACTTCGATGGGCTTCACCCCGCTAGAAGGCATTCCAATGGGAACGCGTTCTGGTAATATTGACCCAGCCATTGTGGAATACATGATGGTTAAGAAAAACAAATCTGCCAAAGAAATTTTAAACATCCTCAATAAACAATCCGGTTATATTGGTGTATCAGGTGTTTCTTCTGACTCAAGAGACTTGGTCGATGCGGCTGAAAAAGGCAATTTAAGAGCCGCAATGGCCATTGAAGTTCAAGCCAAACGCATCGTCGATTACATCGCAAGCTACTATGTTTATATGGGTGGCGCCGATGCCATTGTCTTTACGGCCGGTATTGGAGAAAACGCTCCGGGAACCAGAGCGAATATCATCAACCGTTTGGGTGCTTTAGGAGCGAAAATTGACTTACAAAGAAATAACACCAGAGGTCAAGAAAAACTGATTTCGACCGATGATTCAAAAATTAAAGTCTTTGTCATTCCCACCAATGAAGAAGTCATGATTGCTCGTGACACCATGGAATTACTCTAAGAATAATATAAAACCATAAAACCAATCCCTTCTGCGTAGTATCTTCATGCGGGAGGGATTTTTATATGCGAAAAATAATGATTATTCTAGGCCTTATGATTTTAATCGGTTTAATGGGAATTACTCAGGTTCAAGCAGAATATCCAAGCAGTGATTTTGGGGACCACCCTGATTATACTTATTACATCAATGGGTATACGACGAATGGAACGTTTGACTACTATTATGGAATGGCAGAGGAGAAAGAGAGCGGGGCAGTAGAAGGGCTCTTGGTCATCAAAAACACCGATTCTGACACGCTGTTTCGAACGGTGATGTTTGATGAGGGGTACCGTGAAAACATTCGATATTTGGCGTTTTTTAAGAATGAGACGATGGGGGTTGTGATCACGAAGTTTGGAATAAACCCAGAGACGATAACCTTTGAGTTAAAATACACGGAGGTCTTGCTTTATGATCTATTTGGAAATTATCTCAATCGAATCGTTTTTGAAGAAGCCATGACGACTTGTGCGAGTCATGGTGATTTATTGATACTATCAAAAGATATGAATTATACCGCTGATTATGTGATTGATGAAACATTGACCTTGGTAGAACTACCTAGCGTTATCGAAGCAACAGGTTCTTTTCAATATCCCTATGAGGGGGAGGCAACCATCAATGGCGAAAGCGTTGAAGGCATTGATTTGAGGGAACCGGGGATTTATGCAATTGAAATTACCCGGTGGCGATATCATTATGCTTTTATGGTGACAATACATCCCACCATTGAAGGAATCACCCATGAGGGTGTTTACACCGGAACGGTTTCGGTGGTCTCAAAAGGGACACTTCGAATCGATGATGAACCCTATGTGAGCGCCTCGCTTTATGACAAAGTGGGATATCATACATTAACGGTTGCAGGCATCAATGGATACTTGCGTTCGTTCTCATTTACATTGAAACCTTTTATTACCGGTATTCAAGAGGGTGGAGTCTATACCGGGGGCCTCTATATTCGAATTGAGGGTGCTTCGCTTTTCTTAAACGATGCCCCCTATACGCCCTCCTCTTTAATTGCCAGACCCGGACGATATGAACTAAGCATTCGTGGGTCAAATGACTATCAAGACACCCTCCATTTCGTCATTAATCCTTCAATAACGAATCTTTCTAATGGGGATGTTGTTCATTCTCCCTATATACTAAACTTCATAGGCGAAGCTGTTTTAAACGGTGAGGTCATAGAGCCGGGAACGACCTTGACGGAACCGGGGGACTATACCTTACAATTGCTCTTTGAAGAGGAGGTGTTTCAAACCCTTCATTTTCAAATCGTTTCGGAAACACCCTCCTCTTTTTGGAAGAATCTCAAAATCCCCTATTTGGAACTGGGCTTGGGAATCCTAAGTTTGATTGGCTTATACATCATCATCCGCAAGAAATAGGGTGTCCATATTTCTTAAATTATGATATAATCGAGACGGTGATAAACGTGGTAAGTTTTGATTTGTTCATCCAATCATCGTATTCTTTCAATGGCAGTTTGTTGGACATCAACAAACTGGTTTTGCGTGCGAAAGAACTCGGATTTAAGGCATTGGGACTAACGGATCAAAACACCCTTTACGGGGCATTGAAGTTTTATAATGCTTGTAAAAGCGCAGGGATTAAACCCCTGATTGGATTGTCACTTGAACTAGAAATCAACGAAATGGGTAAAACCCCGTTTTTACTGTATGCTAAAAACAATGAAGGGTATCAAAACTTAATCAATATCAGTTCATATCTCAATACTGTTAGCTCATTCCTAACCTCTGATGTTTTCAAACCATGGATGAGGGGCATCATAGGTGTTGCCTTAACTTCTCAAGGGCTCATCTATAACGCCCTTGGGTCAGATGATTACGCCAGTGCCACAGAATTCTGTACTTATTTTTCTTCGCTTTTTGAATCCTTTTATTTAGGCATCGATTTAACCGATGTTAAAACCGAAATGAAGATTGGCTTAATGGCGAAATCCTTATGGCAATCCATTCTCGTCAATCAGGTCAATTACCTTGATGAATCCGATTATCACGCTTCTGAGATTTTAGGAAAGATTTTGAATGAACAAAAAATGGTCTCAACCGGTCTCTTTTTGTCTGATTCGACCTATCATCCATTACGAACACCCGAACAGTTATCCAAAATCAATTTGGATTATCAAGATGAACAGAAGAACACCGAAAAGATGATTGCCTCCACGGAATGGACCGTAGAATTTGGGACCTATCATTTGCCCAAATATCCCAGTCCATTTGGCATGAGCGCAAAAGACCATTTGGCGGCGCTCGCCAATAAAGGCTTAAAACGTCGTTACCAAAACAATGAAAAACCCAGTTATAAGTTTGAAGACTATCAAAAGCGATTAGACTATGAATTAAAAGTCATTGATCAAATGGGATTCAATGACTATTTCTTGATTGTCTGGGATTTTGTGTTATACGCAAAAAAGAAGAAAATCTTGGTCGGACCGGGCAGAGGATCCTCTGCCGGATCCTTGGTCAGTTATGTTTTAGGTATTGTGGATGTCGATCCCTTAGAATTCCATTTGTTTTTTGAACGGTTCTTAAATCCAGAACGGATTACCATGCCGGATATTGACATGGACTTTCCTGATGACAAACGCGACGAAGTCATTCGTTACGTGGTCGACAAATACGGAAAAGACCACGTGACGAATATTGTGGCGTTTGGAACCTTCCAAGGCAAAAGTGCCATTCGCGATGCGGCGAGAATCTTGAAAGTCAGCGACACCATCGTCGATGAACTGACGCAAGGGGTCAGCGATTCGGATAATTCATTGGCGGCGTTTAAAAAAGACAATCCGGATAAATATGCCTTTTATATGACCGAAGACCCCATTAAAGAGTTATTGGAAGTCTCGGAAAAACTCGAAGGACATCCAAAACATATTTCCACCCATGCGGCGGGGATTATCATCACCGACGCACCCATCACTTCTTATTCACCCGTTCAAAACGGATTGATGGGCATGTATCAAACGCAGTATGAAGCGAGTGATTTGGAAGCCATCGGGTTATTAAAAATCGACTTTTTGGGCATTCGCAATTTGGCTATCATTGATAAAGTACTAACAACGATTGAAACAGAAACCGGAAAAACCATCGACATTTATAAGTTGCCTTTAAACGATTCTTTAACGCTTGATTTACTCAAAAATGTCAATACTCTGGGCATTTTCCAGTTGGAGTCCAAAGGAATGATGAACTTATTAAGACGGATGCAGATATCGTGTTTTGACGATATCTCCGTTTGTGTAGCTTTGTTTAGACCAGGTCCTATGGAAAACATTCCGGCTTATCTAGAGCGAAGAGCTGATCCTTCTAAAATCATCTATCTTCATCCCGATTTAGAACCCATCTTAAAAGATACCAAAGGCATCATCGTCTATCAAGAACAAATCATGCAAATAGCCAATCAATTTGCCGGCTATACCATGGGCGAAGCCGATGTTTTAAGACGGGCTGTATCTAAGAAAAAAGAAGATGTGCTGATTAAGGAACGGGCCATGTTCGTCCGCAAGTGTTCTGAACATGGACATAGTACTTCCATCAGCAATGAAATCTATGACTACATAGTAAAATTTGCCAATTACGGCTTTAACAAATCTCATTCCGTGGTTTATGCGCTCGTTGCTTACTGGATGGCCTATCTTAAAGCCAATTATCCCACGTATTTCATGGCGGCTTTATTAGACAACGCCTTAGGGTCTGCGGTTGCGACGAATGATTACATTAGAGAATGCCGCAAGTTAAATATTCGGGTGTTGCCACCTAGAATCAATCATTCGATGAAATATTATCACCGCGAACCAAATGGACTCCGTTATCCGTTCTTAGGCATTCGTGGCATTGGTCCCATCATCGCAGATAAGCTAGAAATCATCAGCCACCAAGAACCGATTACCTCATTCATCGATTTCATGCGAAGAAGCGAAGGCATTAATACCAAAGCGATTGAATCGATGATTATGGTGGGAATGTTTGATGGTTATAAAGAGACCAAACAAACCCTAATTAATAACTTAAAACAAGTCGAAAGTTTTATCTCCTTCAATCCTTATACAGAGGATGATAAATTCATGTATTTAGAAAGTCCGGAATTCGACTTTGAAACCTTAAACAAAGTCGAACGGGACTTATTAGGCATTAATCTAAGTTATCATCTTTTAGCGGATTACGCCGAAATGATTGAAAAGAATGGATACGCCACTCCCTCCGAAATCGAGGATTTAAAAGTCGGGTATTATAAAGTTGCTGGGATATTAAGTCGTGTCAAGACGTTAAAAACCAAAGTGGGAACGGAAATGGCCTTCGTGGAAATCGAAGATCCGTTTACCTCTTTTGAAGGCGTCGTTTTCCCTGAAGTATGGATAAGAATTCAAACCAAAATGCAAAAAGGAAGAGCGTTGTTGCTTGAAGGTAATTTAGCACTTCGTGATAACAAGAAACAATTGGTCATTCAAAATGTCACAAACCTTGTGAGGTCTTAATATGAAAAAAATTGGAGTTTTAACATCAGGGGGTGACGCTCCCGGAATGAACGCCGCCATCAGAGGCGTCGTTCGGACGGCACTTTATTATGGTTATGAAGCCTATGGCATATATGATGGTTATAAAGGGCTTGTGGAAAACAACATCAAACAACTTCACAGGAACGATGTGGGACAAATGCTCAACCATGGGGGAACGATTTTAGGGTCTTCCAGACTAAAAGAGTTCACCGAACGTCCCGTTCGCCAAAAAGCCATTGATAACCTAAACGCTTTAGGAATCGATGCTTTGGTCGTTATCGGTGGCGATGGTACGTACCGCGGCGCCATGGCGCTCCATGAAATGGGATTAAACTGCATCGCTTTACCAGGAACGATTGATAATGATATCGCCTCAACCGAATATACCATTGGCTTTTTCACGGCCCTTGACACGGCCGTTGAAGCCATTGATAAATTAAGAGATACCTCTTTCTCCCATCAACGCTGTACCGTTGTGGAAGTCATGGGACGTGATTGCGGCGACTTATCGATTTTTTCGGGCATTGCTTGCGGCGCAGAAATTGTTATTACCAAAGAAACCGGATTTAACCGTGAAGAAGTTTTATCGCAAATCAGAGGGGCAAAAGCCAAAGGCAAACGCCATTTAATCATTGTCGTCGCCGAAAAGATGCTGGATGTCTTTGCCTTAGCGAGAGACATCAGTGAAAACACTGAATATGAAACCAGAGCCACCGTCTTAGGGCATATCCAACGCGGAGGGACGCCCTCGGCGTTTGATCGGGTTTTAGCTTCGAAAATGGGATCCTATGCCGTTGAATTATTAAAACAAGGGCTCAGTAATAAAGCCGTCTATTCGAGAGGCATTGAAATTAACCATTGCGACATTGATGATGCCTTAAGCCAAGTCAAAGTCAAAACCGATTTGTATGAATATCTGGAAAAACTGAACTAATCATTGAACTTGCTTTTTATATAGAATTAATTGTGTTTTTTAATCGGTTAAGACCGCCAAAAAAGGTTTACAATTTATAGTTTAGCGACTATAATATGTATAAGAATATTAATTATATTCTAAAAAAACGGAGGAAAAGAAATGAAGAAAGCACTATTGGCATTAGCATTGGCATTAGTATCTCTATTCACATTGGTTGCCTGCGGCGAAAAAACATATGAAATCGCCATGGTTACCGACTCAGGCGGAATCGACGACAAGTCATTCAACCAAGGAACATGGGAAGGTATCAAAGAATTTGCCATTGAAAACGACAAATCCTACAAATACTACAAACCATCTGAAATCTCCGACGCTGCTTACCTAGCAGCCATCGCCCTCGCTGTTGAAGGCGGAGCAAAAATCGTTATTACTCCAGGATTCTTGTTTGAAACCGCAATTTATGCAGCTCAAACTTCTTATCCAGAAGTAAAATTCGTTTTGATTGATGGCGAGCCACACACGGCTGACTATTCAACTTACGAAACAAAATCGAACACATTGAATATTCTCTTCGACGAAAACGAAGCTGGCTTCTATGCTGGTTACGCAGCCGTTGTTGGCGGAATGGACAACCTTGGATTCTTTGGCGGAATGGCCGTTCCAGCAGTTGTTAGATTTGGTATCGGTTACGTTGCCGGCGCTTATTACGCAGCCAATGAACTCGATGTTGAAATCACATTCGCAGCCGATCATTATCATTACCTTGGCAGCTTCGCTCCATCTGAAGAAGCCAAAACAAGAGCAGCAACCTGGTATGCAGCCGGCGTTGATGTAATCTTTGCAGCAGCAGGCGGAGCTGGTTCATCAGCTATGGCCGCAGCCGAAGAAGCCACTTCAAAATGGACCATCGGCGTTGACAAAGACCAAAAAGAAGAATCTTTAACCGTTGTTACTTCCGCTCTTAAAGGCGTAGGCGAAGCTGCTTACCAAGCTTTGGAAGACTACTACGGAAATACATGGGTTGGCGGAAGAACTATTTCTTTAGGATCAGCTGAAGGCGGAGTTTCTCTACCCTCTGATTTCACAAGATTTGGCACTAGCGCTACCGCAGTTCAAACCGCTTACAACGCATTATTTGCTAAAGTTGTTGCCGGCACTGTTATCGTTCCAACAAACAACGCTTCCAGCTTAGAAACATTCTTATTAGCTCAAGGCGTTGCACAAGCACAAGTAGACTTGATTACTGAAGCTTGCGAACCAACACCAGTAGCTTAATAATTTCACAGTAATTTAATTTTGAGGAAGGAAGGATTCTACACCGATCCTTCCTTCTTTTAAAATTATAGACCCCATGCATCAAGAGGTGATTTTATGGATTATGTTATTGAAATGCTCAACATATGTAAGAACTTCGGAACCCTTAAAGCCAACGACAACGTGACTTTCCAGTTGAAAAAGGGTGAAGTCCATGCTTTGGTCGGCGAAAATGGCGCCGGAAAAAGTACTTTGATGTCCATATTATTCGGATTATACGCCGCAGATGGTGGCGAAATTCGTTATAATGGCGAAAAAGTCGAGATTAAGAATCCAAACGATGCCAATCGGTTAAAGATTGGGATGGTTCACCAACATTTTAAATTAGTCGATGTTTTCACTGTCACGGAAAACATCATTTTAGGCAATGAAGATACCAAGTACGGTTTTTTATTTAAGAGCGAATCTAGAAAAAAAATCATTGAACTTCGGGATAAATATAAACTGTTTGTGGACCCGGACGAATTGATCAAAAATATAACCGTCGGCATGCAACAACGTGTCGAAATTCTTAAAATGCTTTACCGGGATGCGGACATTCTCATCTTTGATGAACCCACTGCGGTTTTAACGCCTCAAGAAATTGATGAGTTGATGTTAACCATTCGCAACTTTGCGAATGAAGGCAAATCGATTGTCATCATCACCCATAAACTCGCCGAAGTTATGGCGGTTGCGGACCGTTGTACGGTTTTAAGAAAAGGACGATGCATTGGAACCGTCGATGTTAAAGACACCACCATCGACCAACTGGCCGAAATGATGGTGGGTCGTAAAATCAGTTTTACCATCGATAAGAATCCAGCGAACATCACTGATGAAGTTTTGAATGTAAACGATGTTTGTTTTTTCAGCAAAGAGAAGAACAAATTATCGGTTGACCATGTGTCTTTCAACGTCAAACGTGGGGAAATCGTCGGGATTGCCGGAATTGAAGGCAATGGTCAAACCGATTTGGTCAATGTCATTACTGGTTTGAAAAAACAGACTTCAGGTAAAATCAATTTAAAGGGTGAGGATATTTCCAACACAAATATCCGTACCAAATACGAAAAAGGATTAGGACACATTCCCGAAGACCGTCATAAACATGGATTGGTCCTTGATTTTAATCTTGCGGAGAATTTAATCTTAGAATCATATTACCTACCTCAGTATCAAAAACATGGATTCTTAAAAAGAGAAGCCATTTATCAAAACGCTGAAGCGATGGTCAAGCAATTTGACATTCGTTCTGCGAATGGCACGAAAACGATTGTGCGTTCGATGTCGGGCGGTAACCAACAAAAAGCCATCATCTCCCGAGAAATTTCCAGAAATCCGGAATTGCTCGTGGCGGTTCAACCAACAAGAGGACTCGATGTTGGTGCTATTGAATACATTCATGATCAAATCTTGAAAGCCAGAGATGCGAATAAAGGCGTCTTATTGGTCTCCTTAGAATTAGATGAAGTTATGAATTTATCTGATCGCATTTTAGTTATGTTCGAGGGACGAATCGTCGCCGAACTCGATCCTACAAAAACATCCTTCCAAGAAATTGGACTTTATATGTCGGGATCAAGAACGGAGGTAAAGAACCTTGAAAATTAAAGCATTTTTAACGAAACTTGGAACTTCCGTTTTATCCTTCTTTAAATCGTTACCTAAAGCATTTAAACAGTTTTTATCAGGTCCTTCGATGACCAAAGCAACACCATCGTTGATCGCCATTGCTTTTGGTTTAATCTTTGGTATTTTTACCATGTTTATCATTTGGTTTCTCTTCGCCGTTGGCTTATTTGAAACCAATAATAACCCTGAGTTCTTTCACGGTCTATCCCGTTTATTAGCCGGTGGGTTTAACAAAGGGATGTATAGCATTGGGTATATGCTATACCGTGCTGCCCCACTAATTTTAACCGGTCTATCGGTTGGCTTCGCTTTTAAAACCGGACTATTTAACATCGGTGCTCCGGGTCAATTGTTGTTCGGTGCTTTAACCGCATTAATTGTAGGCACAAAATTAAGCATCGCAGCGCCGTGGCACTGGATGGTTTGTTTGTTAGCCGGCATGCTTGCGGGTGGTATATGGGCTTTAATTGTCGGGGTTTTAAAAGCCATCTTTAATGTTCATGAAGTCGTTGCCTCGATCATGATGAATTACATTGCCATGTACTTTGCCTTCTGGTCGATGGGAACCTTTGATTTACTTTATAAATTCGTGGATTCTGGTACAGGATCCATCAGTTACGCCCCTTATACGGTCACGATGCCTCCCTCTGCGGTACTCCCCAGTGGGTTAGGCTCCTTATTTGCTGGATATGAAGTTAATATTGGTATCTTAATCGCAATTATCGCCGTTGTCTTGATGTACATCGTTTTAAACAAAACAACATTAGGGTATCAACTTAAAGCGGCTGGATTTAACCGCGATGCTTCTAAATTTGCCGGGATGAATACAAAAAGAGATATTATATTATCCATGGCCATCTCCGGGGTTTTAGCCGGTCTTGCCGGCGCCATCATCATCATGGTTCCGGATAAAAAGATGTTTATGGACCAAGCAACCATGTCATCCGAATTTATGTCCATTGGATTTGATGGCATCAGCGTTGCCTTATTAGGATTATCTGAACCGATTGGTGTGGGATTAGCGGGGATATTCTTAGCGTATATTCGTCAAGGTGGAGATTATCTCGACTTGGCAAACTATATGAAAGAACTCGCCGATGTTATTACCTCTGTCGTCATTTATTTTAGTGCTTTGTCCGTTGCCTTATATCAAGTGGTTATGAAACGGAAAAAAGCTAAAATGGCTTTAGCGGATGCTAAAGGAGGTGACGAGCGATGATTTTCAATGCGTTAGTCTATGACTTAATCAGTTCGACCATTGAAACCATGATTCCATTGCTCATCGTCGCCGTTGGCGCCATGATTTGCGAAAAGAGCGGTGTTACCAACATTGCTTTGGAAGGTATAATGATTATCGGCGCGTTCGTGGGCGTATGGTTTATCAAAGCCGTCGAACCACAGTCCTTACAAGCCGCCTTTGATCAAACCGATTTTCAAAAGAGCGTCTTATTCTTAATGGGTGCTGCCGTGGGTGGTCTTGGGGGAATGTTATTCTCTTGGCTCCATGCGTATGCGTCCATCACGATGAAAGCCGACCAAACAATTTCGGCGACAGCCTTAAATCTTGTGGCTCCCGCCCTTGCAATCTTCTTAGCGAGATCGATTATCGGTGGAAAACAAATCGAATTTAAAACCAGTTTTAAAATGGCGACCGTTGGCTTTATGGCCGATGTGCCGGTGATTGGGGATTTGTTCTTTAAGAACGTCAACGTCGGATTATACGTTGGAATCATTGTCTTATTACTCTCATATGTATTCTTATATAAAACCAAAGCTGGGTTAAGATTGATGGCCTGCGGTGAAAACCCGCACGCCGCCGATTCACTCGGAGTTAACATTTATAAAGTTAGATACGCTGCCGTTATGACCTCTGGTTTCTTAGGGGGAATGGGTGGGTTCATCTTCGCGGTTTCGGTTGGTAAAGAATTTGAAGGCACCGTTTCAGGTTATGGCTTCTTAGCCATCGCGGTATTGATATTTGGTAACTGGAAACCGTTTAGAGTGCTCTTCGCCGCCTTCTTCTTTGGCTTAATGAAGACGATAGCCATCTCTTATACCCGGATTCCGTTCTTAGCGGATTTAAACATCTCCACCCACATTTACAAGATGATTCCTTATGTCGCCACATTAATTGTTTTAATCTCCAGTTCGAAGTTCTCGCACGCCCCAAAAGCGGCGGGAAGGATTTACGACCAGGGGTCTCGTTAATAAAAAGGAAAGCGCTGAAATCAGCGCTTTTTTTGATATTCGATTACTTCTAATTTATCGGGATAATAAAGAACAATCAGATGTTTGCCTTGATAAGGCGTAACGATGGCGTATTTATATAAATCATTGGGGTTATAGGTTTTATGGGATTTGTGAAAGTCTTTTAGAACAGGATTTTTGTCGGCTTTTTCTAAGGCATTGTCCCACCAAATCTTTGGTTTTATTTGACTACGCACTAGGTATTCATACTTGAGTGAATCAAAGATTATTGGATGTTTAAGGGTCTCGGTTTTTAGGATATACTCGCTAAGAACGTTGAATAAGTCTGAAAGTTGGAACCGGTGAAAATCAAACTTGGACTCCAGTAAATAATGACCAAATGCATTCATGAACCCAAAAGCAGAAGGAACTTGCCGGATAATTGCTTCAAACGTTTGATTCATAAAGCCTTTATTCCAAAACGTTTCTAAGACTTCTTCTGTAAGATGAATTTCTTCAATGTCTTTCGGCGATAGCACTTGATTTGAAATGATTTCATAGGGAGGATTTTCATCATATAGATAACCATACTGATTGGCTTCACGGCGAATCTTCGTTCCCCGTAGCATCTTTAAGAATCCCAACTGTAATTCCTTTGGATATAACGAGAACACATCATCAAAGGTTTTCGCAAACCGTTCAAGATTTTCTTCGGGCAATCCGGCAATTAAATCCAAATGCAAATCAATGATTTTAGCCGATTGAATGAGCAGAATATTATCAAATAAGACGGCGTTGTTTTGTTTACGGTCAACCGAGAGGTTGGTGGCTTCATTGGTGGATTGAATTCCAATTTCAAACCGGAATAACCCTTTCGGGGCATGTTGATTAAGAAATTCAATCAAAGCTTTGGGCAACAAATCACCGGTAATTTCGAATTGAAACACCGTGCCTTCTCGATGATGTTCAATGATGAACTTAAATAGTTCAAGGGCATAATCGACTTTGAGATTAAACGTACGGTCTAAGAATTTAAAGGTTTTTGCGCCATGATTCATCAAATATAACAAATCGGATTTGACTCGTTCGATATCAAAGAAACGAACCCGGTTTTCTAAGGATGCCAAGCAATAAGAACAATGAAAAGGGCACCCTCTCGAGGTCTCAATGTATTGAATGCGAGAGGGAAGATTGGGAATGTCTAAAGGATCAAGATAAGGATTTTTTAGTGAATTTAAATCTTGAATGATGGCCATCTTATTTTGAATAATCAAATCTTCTTTATGATATACAAGACCAGAAATAGAAGATATCGGTTTGTTTTGATCAAGCGCATTGATGAGTTCGTTAAAGGCGAATTCCCCTTCGCCGCAAATGATATAATCGATGGGATAATGATTCATAAAATGAAGCGGTTCAAAACTGACTTCCGGTCCCCCTATAACGATGAGCGACGGAAGCATCGATTTGATTTGTTTTATGATTCTCATCGCTTTTTCAACGTTCCATAGATAAATTGAAAAAGCGATGAGATCAGGGCTTGCTTGGACAATCTGATCATAGATAAAATCATCGGAATCTTTGATGGTGAATTCCATTAAGTCTGATTCCATATCTAAATTGGCCTTAAGATACCTTAGGGCCATGTTGGTATGGATGTATTTAGAATCGATCGATACCAAAACAATCTTCATTTAATCACCATCCCTATTGTATCAAAAATATCTTGTATTGCCTATAAATTTTCAAGATATGGTATACTATCTAAGGGTGATAATATGGACCAATTTAAACTCTTTTCTGACTATTCTCCAACCGGCGACCAACCAAAAGCCATCGAAGCGTTGGTTCAAAACCTCAAGGCAGGGGTAAAAGAACAAGTCTTATTAGGCGCAACCGGAACCGGTAAAACCTATACGATATCCAACGTCATCGAACGGGTCAACCGTCCGGTTTTGGTGCTGGCCCATAATAAAACCTTGGCGGGACAACTCTATTCGGAATTAAAAACGTATTTCCCAGAAAACCGCGTCGAGTATTTTATCTCCTATTATGATTACTACCAACCCGAGGCTTACGTGCCCGGGCGTGATTTATATATTGAAAAAGATGCCCAGATCAACGATGAAATCGATGAGATGCGCCATGCGGCGACCTCTTCGTTATTTGAACGCAGAGATGTCATCGTGGTGGCCTCGGTTTCTTGTATTTATGGCATTGGTGACCCTGAAGACTATAAAAACGGAATGTTAACCTTAAGAGTGGGTGATAACTATGGGAGAGACGAGTTGTTAAAAAGACTTGTGAATATTCTCTTTACCCGTAATGACATTGATTTTAACCGTGGTTCCTTTAGAGTCAGAGGCGACGTTGTCGAAATCTTACCGACTTATGAAAAGACCAGTGCGTTTCGTATTGAATTTGATTATGATAAAATCAAACGAGTTCGTGAGTTTCATGTCGTGACCGGTGAAGTCATTAAAGATTTACAAATGGTCACGTTATTCCCCGCTTCTCACTTTTTGACCAACCGTGACCGTCTTGATGAGGCGCTTGCGCGCATCAAATCGGAACTCGTTGATCAAATTCAATTGTTTAAAGCCAAAGGTCAATTGCTCGAAGCGGAGCGCATCGAACAACGAACGATGTACGATTTAGAACTATTAAAAGAAATGGGCACCTGCGCGGGTGTGGAAAACTATTCAAGACATTTGGCCTTAAGAGGAGCGGGTGAAACCCCATCGGTTTTAATCGACTTCTTTCCAAAAGACTTTTTGTTAATCATCGATGAATCGCATGCAACGTTGCCTCAAGTGAGGGGGATGTTTAATGGCGACCGTTCGAGAAAACAAACCTTGGTGGATTATGGCTTCCGGTTACCCTCTGCGCTGGATAACCGTCCGCTCAACTTTGATGAATTCAAAAAGAAGATCAATCAAGTTATATATGTATCCGCTACCCCAGGTGATTATGAATTAGCCCAAACCAATCAAGTCATCGAACAAATCATTCGCCCGACGGGGTTATTAGACCCGGTGGTCGTTGTGAGGAAGTCTGAAGGTCAAATTGATGATTTAATCGGTGAAATCGAAGCCACAATTGCCCGCAAAGAACGGACATTGATTACCACCCTTACCATCAAGATGAGCGAGGATTTGACTGAGTATCTGAAATCACTCGGATATAAGGTGGCTTATCTCCATTCTGAAATCAAATCCTTAGAGCGTATGGACATCATCAGGAAACTTCGTTTAGGGACCTATGATATTTTAGTCGGAATCAACTTGCTTCGGGAAGGCCTTGATTTACCTGAAGTTTCATTTATTGCGATATTAGATGCGGATAAAGAAGGATTCTTACGAAGTGATCGTTCGCTGGTTCAAATTATTGGCCGTGCCGCTCGTAACGAACATGGCAAGGTTATCTTATACGCTGATAAGATGACAGATTCAATGAAATACGCCATCAATGAAACCAACCGCAGAAGAACCATTCAGAATGACTATAATGTATTAAATAATATTACTCCCAAAACCATTTTGAAAGCCGTCCATGATTCCATCTCCATCAAGGTTGATCAAAAGACCGGTGGCGTCGATTATAAAAAGATCTCTAAAAAAGAAATTGCGAAATCAATCGATATCTTGGATCGTCAGATGCGTCAAGCGGCGAAAGATTTGGACTTTGAACGTGCAGCTGAGCTAAGAGACATTATCTTTGAACTTAAAGGACATCTATGAAACGATTTGGTTTCTTACTGATATCGATTTCCTTGACGTTCGCGGTCTTTGGGTTTTCATCTCAAAGTGGTGAAACATCCAGTTCACTGAGTCTTCAAATTGCACAGTCCATCCAAAACATCATTCAATCGCTTATACCAAGCATTCATCTGGATTTGATAATCTTACATACCGTTCTAAGAAAAACCGCTCATGTGCTGGAATATGCGGTTTTAGGGATTAGTTATACCGTAACGTTACTGGCTTTTAAGAAATCCCTATGGATAACACTCCCCATCGGGTTAGGTATTGCCCTGATCGATGAAGGGTTACAATTCTTTTCCATCGAACGCGGTCCTTCCCTTATCGATGCTTTATTATTCGATTTTCCAGGGATAATCTTAGGAACAATCTTTGTTTTTCTCATTCTAAAAATAGGTTCGAAAAAGAACGTCTCTTAGGAGACGTTTTAATTTTTTTAATATTTTTGATAAAAAGTACTTGATTTTTAATTCAAATATTAATATAATTAAGGTGCAAGTTAAAAAAATGAAACAAATCGGAGAATTTAATATGAAAAACGAAATCCTTATTAAATTAGCAAACAAGGAAATCAGCACCAAAGAAGCTTATCAATCGCTTTATCCCAAAGTCGTCCAACACCGAAGAAGACGTGCACACTTCGTTAAGTTGCGGATTACCATCCCAGATGAAGTAGGCGTTACTCGCTTCTTAAGATTCTTATTCTTTTTCCCCACTCCCATCTTCCTTGCCAGAATGTTCTTACGGTTCGTCAAGGATAACGATGGTGACAATTTACCAATCACGAAGTCCGAATTGTTTCAAATGCTCACAACCAAAGGCATCCTACTCAACGTGACTGCTAAATCAGGCGAAAAAATTTACATCAAAACGCTCTAAAAAGGAGAACTGAAAATGAATAAACGATTTTTCCAAAAAGATGGTGTTACCATCGTTCGAAACGCATTAAGTTCACAAGCAAAATATCCGGTATTATCCGCTTGTCCGGTTTGTCATCATGATTTAAATGTAGTAGAACTTCATTGCGATCATTGTGATACTACGGTCAATGGATCTTTCACTTTGTCGAAGTTCAATTACCTTGACACTGAAAAACTGTATTTCATTGAACTCTTCGTTAAAAACCGTGGGAACATCAAGGCCATCGAAAAAGAAATGAACTTAAGTTACCCCACGATTAAAAAGATGCTCGATGATGTTATCGTTGTCCTTGGGTATACCCCCGATGACACGGAACCGCAACCAACACCAGCACCGCAACCCGAAAAACCCAAATTAACACGTACTGAAATTCTCGATCAACTCGAAAAAGGCACCCTTAGCGTCGCTGAGGCTGTCGAAAAATTAGGAAAACTATAAAAGGAGACTACCATGTCTAAAGATGATTTGAAACAAGAAAGAATGAAAATACTCGATTTATTAACCAAAGGCGTCATTACCCCAGAAGACGCAGAACGTTTGCTTTCCGCCATGGGAGAACGTAAAGAACCGGTTGTTCAAGAACTCATCAATACGAAAAAAGCCCCATTCAGAATGTTAAAGATTTTGATTGACTCCGCCGATGGCGACGTCGTTAAGGTCGAAATTCCGATTGAATTTGCGAAGCTTTTAAAGTCTGGCAAATTCAACGTCGATAAACTCGATGAAATGGACATTGATATGGATACTTTAATTCAAATGATCAACTCCGGTGCGATTGGCGAAATCGTCAATATCACTTCCGCCGACGGCGACAAAATTAAAATTATCGTAGAATAAAGAAAGGATTCTTATGGACGACAAAAACGGGATTATCCCTCAAAAAATAAATGTATTCAAGAATCGTAATTACTCATTGCTCTTTTGGGGGATCTTCGTTTCTAATGTCGCCCATGTTATCTTCAATTTCGCCATCAGTTTGTTTTTGCTTCGAATCGCAGAACCAACGTATGGTGAAGAAAATGCCGGTTTAATTCAAGCCATCTACTTAGCCGCTTCTGGAATCGTCATGGTCCTGTTGATTCCATTTGGGGGCGTCTTAGCAGACAAATTGAATAAAGTCAGAACCATGTATATCACCGATTACATCCGTGGGTTGACCATTATCTTGGCGGGTGTTGCGATGATATTTGATTGGTCCACTCTCATTAAAATCATCATCCTCTTCGCAATGAACATTATCTTAAGCATAAACTCCGCTTTCTTTACCCCATCCTCTTCATCGCTTCTCCGTTTCGTCGTCAAAGACGAGGAACTCCAACCGGCCGCATCGTTGCTACAAGGATCCAATAACTTGCAAGCAATCATCGGTTTAATCCTCGGTGGCATCCTCTATTCCATCCTTGACATTCACTGGATCTTCATCCTAAACGGGGGAGCTTACATCTTATCCGCAATCTCTGAGATGTTTATCAAATACAACCATCATGAACATACCAACACCGATAAAATGACGATACAAATGGTGACAAGTGACATTAAGGATGGCTTAAAATATCTTTTGAAGGAAAAAGCAATTGTCGCCATCCTCTTTATGGCTTTAGCTTTAAATTTCTTTGTGAATCCGCTTTTCTCCAATGCCATGCCTTATTTTATCCAATTTAAGTTTATGACGGAAACAACGTATGTCTTCCAAAATTTTTTATCTCAAGAAAACTGGTATTCGATTATCTCTGTGGCTTTCTCAGTATCGGCTATTATCATGTCCTTAATCTTATCGAGGGGAAAAACAAAAGATTCCTACTCAAAATCGATGAAAGTCTCATTGGTCTCATTGGTGATGGGGTTTTCCGGAATCGCCATCACCATGATTCTGTATTACGCAGACATTCTTTCCATCAATATCGTTTTGTTTTCACTCACGACCTTGATGTTCGCCATTGGCTTAAGCAACATTGCCTTTAACATCCCCATCAGTATGGTGATGCAACGAAGAGTAGAACGAAATATGCTAGGCAAAGTATCTTCGGTATCGACGGTACTATCACAAGCACTCATTCCCATCTCATCCTTAATTGCCGGACTGATTATCGCAAAAATTAGCATCTCAGCTCTCTACGCATTTTGCCTCATTGGAATGATCATAACGACCTTTCTGTTTGTCAGATCAAAAGCATCGAACGAAATCTAGAAACAAGGCTTGCGGACATCCGTAAGCCTTTTTCAACCCATTTCGTTCCTCAAAAGTGAGTATCTTTTTGAATTTTGTGGTATAATATTAAAGACGGTCAAAACAAACCCGATGATTCGGATGACCCCGGCTTAACTGCAAATTTTTGCGAAAGGATGTGAAACGATTGGACGACTTAAAACCAGCCAATGTCATAGTAGAATCCATAGATTTGACACATGACGCTCTAGGCGTATGCAAGCTCGATAACGGCTTCATGATTTTCGTTGAAGGCATGCTCAAGGGCGAACGTGCTGAAATCATGATTACTGAGACGCGTAAAAACTACGGATTTGGCAAAATCATCAATCTTCTTGAAAAAAGTCCCTATCGTGTCACGCCAAAATGTAAACATTACGAAATTTGTGGTGGATGCACCTTGATGCATATGGATTATGATTTACAACTCAGCTTTAAAAAATACCGTGTTGAAACCACGCTGAAACGCGTTGGTTTGAACAACGTATTAGTCAATGATATGATTGGCATGGCCAATCCTTATTTTTATCGTAATAAAGTCGAAATCAAATTCCGTCAAGGAGAAAAAGGCATTGAAGCCGGCTTCTTCCAAGCAAAATCTCACATTCTTGTCAATTTAGAAGAATGTCACATTATGCCAAAACGGCTTTTCGATCTTTTAACATTGGTCAAGAACGTCTCTAACGAACTGGGCATCAAAGCGTACGACGAAGAACATAACAATGGTGTATTTAAGTCGGCTGTTTTAAGAGAATCCAGTAAAACCAAACAACTTTCGATCTTATTCCATCTTCCTGCCGGAACGAAGTTCCCGCAAGAAGAAGTCTTTATTAAGAAGCTTTTGGCGAAGATTCCTGAAATTGCGTCGATTGCTTATTCCGCTACCAACGATGAATCGGCATTCTCACCGGATAATATCGTCATTCTTCATGGTGAAGAAGGACTCGTGGATTCGATTGATGGACTCGATTTTTGGATCGGTCATCGTTCATTCTTCCAAACAAATCCATTACAAACCGAAAAACTCTATAAAAAAGCTTTGGATTATGCCGGATTAACCGGTAAAGAAAAGGTCATCGATGCTTATTGTGGCATTGGAACGATTTCTTTAGCAGCTGCTAAAAAGGCGTATAAAGTCTTTGGTATTGAAGTGGTGAAACCCGCCATTATTGATGCAAGAAAGAATGCGGAACTCAACCATTTAAAGAATGTCTTCTTTGAAGTTGGCGAAGCTGAAATCGTCATCCAAAAATGGAAAAAATTTAAGTTCGATGTCATTTTCGTTGATCCACCCAGAAAAGGCTGTGACAAAGCCTTACTTGATGCCATCATGATGATGAAGATACCCAAGATTGTCTATGTATCTTGTGATCCTGGTACTTTAGCAAGAGATTTACATATCTTGTCTGAGGGCGGCTATAGCATCCTTGAAGTAACGCCTTTTGACATGTTCCCACAAAGTGTTCATGTGGAAACCGTCACCTTGCTTCAATTGAAATAACTGTTTAGCCAGAATGACTGTTTGTCTTTTGTAACTTAAATATAAATAGAGCCATCAAATATCCTAATTATAGGTTTGATGGCTTTTTTTGCTCTATTGTATTTACTGATTTTTTGTAATAGTGTGGTTTTTAATCAGTGGGTACCATCTGACAATGCCTGTGGTGAGCGTTTCTTCGCACAGTTGAAGAAGGTAAGATTCTTTCGACGATACTATCGGGACATTAACGAAGTGAACGCCAATTTGTTTGATTACATCGAACTCTTTTACAATCGGAAGCGGATTCACTCGACGCTTGATTATCAAACACCGATTGGGTACATATTTAGTAATAGACCTTTATTTTTTGGTATTTAAGTGTTAATATAAATAAAAATGAGTGAATTCAAAACAATACAAAGGTACCAAGACGCACAAACACAAGACCACTGATTAAAAACCACTTAATCCAACATAAGCCATAAAAAAAGAACGCAAGTTTGCGTTCTAGTAAGGCAACGAGTTACGAATCATGTTGATATATTCTTGGATTTGTGGAAGGATTAATCGCCAATAAGGAGCCAAAATCGTTGCAAACAAAGCAATGACAATGATAACAACCAACAAATTAGCCCATAGCATGTTTCTTAAGGACCGGTTCGTCGAAGAAGAAAAAAGAATGATAAGCCAAACAATCACATTGACGATTGGAATTGCCATTAAAATCCAGTATAACCACCAATCAAAAACCGTCATGTCATCATTTTGAAACATATTTCCACCCCCCCCTAAATAATAAACTCACTTATTTCATTATACGCTTACTGTTTTATACAAGCAATAATTATTATAATAATGCATCAGTATTTTTTAATTATAGGATGAAAGGATTATTGAAAATGCCATAGTCCTTTATTTTTTTTGATAATGATGTTATGATAGATAAAAATGAATGAAGTCAAAGCCAACG
Source organism: uncultured Caryophanales bacterium (assembly GCA_942493185.1). GTDB lineage: Bacteria > Bacillota_I > Bacilli_A > Izemoplasmatales > Hujiaoplasmataceae > UBA5603. The sequence continues at coordinate 1,514,996 of OW818673.1, read as the reverse complement.
AGAGATTTCGACATTCGTTTTTTATGACTGACGAGGCTATTTATACTATTTTCTAATGTTGACCTTTTTGCGGTAGAGGGGGCGTGTTGATGAAAAAAATTCTTTTATTATGGATGACATTGATTCCTTTGGTATTCCTGATGAGTTGCACTCCGAAAAACGATGAACCGTATAGCGCATCCAATTTGTTTCATAACGGTCTTTTATCGGTTTGTAATCTGGATAATTATTGCGGATACATCAATCAAGACGGGGAAGTCGCTATTGAACTAAAGTATTCTCATACCTCTGATTTTGTGGATGGTTACGCACAAGTATCTTTCGCAAGCAAATTAGGAGTCATCGATACCAGTGGAAAAGAAGTGATTCCCCTTCAATATGATTATGCAGGGCATCGGGCCGATTTGGGATATTTGATGTATTCAGACTATTTATCTACCTTAGAATCGGTTTATGAACCCTACCATTACACGGATTTAAGCGGAAGACCTATTGAGGATATAAAAGCCTATAAGTTAATGGGATATAATGATGCCACATTGGTAAAAAAACATGACTATTCAGGTTCAGGACAATTTCCGGGATATTATTTCGAGCGGATATCAGATGGAACCATTGTGATTGAAGAAGTGGGATATGCGCTTAAAGATGCTTATCAAGAATCCAATATTGTTTGTTCATCGTCCCATATTTTTTGCAGATTGATTGACGAAAATGGTGATTATATTACTGAAACATATTATAGTTATCCTTATTTAGCCTATGGTGATGAAATGTACACCGTGATGAGAGGATCAAAACGGGGCGTCATCAATGGTAGCGGTGATGTCATAATTCCTTTTGAATATGATTCTATCATATTTTTTAATGACGAGGGTGTTGCCCTCCTTAAGATAGAGGGAGGAACATCGGGAGATTTGTACGGGCTTGTCAATTTAGAAGGCGACATGTTGGTAGAACCCGAGTATTACCTTGGCAATCAACAAGACAATCACTTTAACGGCTTTGAAGGTACCTTGTATAATTTATACGATGATGAAAAAGAGTATTTGTACAATTTAAAAGGGGAGTTAGTCTTTGAGTCCTTTGAAGACATCACTGCTTGGACAGATTCCTACTTTATTACCTATAACAAGGATAATCACCTATTTTCGGTTTTTGATACATCGGGCGAACCGATTTTCACCGATGCAGCAATCATCAGGAAACTTGATAATCATGTGTTTTGGATGAAACAAACCCAAGAAGATGACTTTGCTTTTTACGACAACCAAGGTCAAATTGTTTTTGAATCTCCCGATCCTGATGGGGATTTTCCCGCTGATTTCAACAATCATTCAGAAGAAACATTTTATCTCATAAACAATGATCATCTGGGTTTGGTGAACATATACAATTCTACCGGTGAACTTATCGCTGGCGTTCCTCAAGAGGTGTCGATTGAAATATTCGCTGATGGATACATTTTATTATCTGATTCCTCAAATCAATTCTTATTTTCTATCATCGATTTCTCTGGTGCATTAATCATCGATTATCAGTATAAGTTAGCACGTCTATAGAATTCATTTTGTTTTTATAGATGATGAAAGTAGGGATAAAAATGAAATGGATTACACGAGAAAAAGTGCATGTGGATCGAGTGGCTTGTCCTTGGCTCATCAAACGGTTCATCGATGTTAATGCCGAGTTTGAGTTTGTTCACCGCGATACCGACCCAACGACCTTAAAAAACGGCATTGTTTTTGACATGGTGGGTGTTGAACTGGGACATCATGGCGATGAATGCTCGTTTGATGCCATCATGAAGAAATATAGCCTGATGAATGACCCTGCGCTCGTCAAAATTCAGAAAATCGTCAATTTGGCTGATACAGGAAAAGAAGCCCTTGACCCGCTAGCTTTGGCGCTTGATAAACTAGCAACTGGGTACCGTTTGGCTAGTACCAATGATCATGAGACTTTAGACAAGGAATTCCATTTATATGATGCCTTGTATGCCTATTTTCAAAACAACTAACCGTTATTTCTAGGAGATATTATGGCTCGTACATTCATAGCATCAGGTCTTACCGCAACACTATATCAAGAGGGAGAGTGGGCTTATAAAGTCTTTTCTCCCACTTTTCCAAAAGATTGGATTGAATATGAAGTTCATGTTCATATGGTCGTAAAGACCCATACACAATTACCCATCCCATCGATGACTTTACAAGACAAACATGAAATCAAAATGGACTATCTTGAAGGCATTACTTTAACCGATAAGCTCTTAAAACAAAAATATAAAAGTGGCGCAGAGGATCTCGTTCAAATTCAGAAAAAGATTTATCAGTATCATGATCTGCCACTATCAAACATGCATGATGTTTATGAAGCCCTTATCAAAAAATCCGACTTTTCACATGAGTTAAAAGCGAAAGCCTTACAATCGTTACATTCGATTTCAAGAGGAACGAACCTCATTCATCTGGATTGTCACCCAGATAACATCATGGATGTAAAAGGCACCTATTACATCCTTGATTGGACCAATGCACTTTTAGGCAATCCCTTATTTGATAGTGCCAGAACCTACATCTTATTAAATTATGTTGCCTATCGATTCTCAAGAAAATACTTAACTGTTGTTGAAAAGGAACTGCATTTCAAAAAAGAAGACATCTACAAAGCTATTCCTTTGATGGCCCTTATCCATTTGATACAAATCAAATCAAAAGATCAACGACAAATAGACTTCTATACCAAGATGATTCTTGGCGGAAGTGAGGAGGATTAATATGAAATATCTGTTAACGTCAGGCGGAGTATCCAATTCAACGATCCATCATGCCTTGGTTCAATTATTAGGTAAACCGATTTCCGAATGTAATGCTCTATGCATCCCGACGGCGGTATATCCCATGAAAGAAGGGGCACAGTATGCCATGGAGTTTTTAGAAGGAAAATCCGGTGCTCCCATGTGTGAATTGGGATGGAAACAACTAGGCGTTTTAGAGTTGACCGCTTTACCCACTCTTGATCAAAAGATTTGGATATCTTGGTTAGAAAACGCCGATGTCCTCTTGGTAAACGGCGGCGATCCTTCTTTCCTTGCCTATTGGCTTAGAAAGTCCGGCGTTGATCAAATACTTCCGCATTTAAACGCGGTTTATGTGGGAATGAGTGCGGGTAGTATGGTAATGACACCCAATATTGGTCATGAATTTGTGGAATGGGTTTCAAAAGAAGGAAATGACCATCCCTTAGGACTTGTCCCCTTTTCTATTTTTCCCCATTTAGGACACCCCATGTTACCGGATAACAACATAGAGGCAGCGAATAAGTGGGCAAAAGCCCTCCGTAATGAAGCGTATGCCATGGATGATGCGACCGCAATCGAAGTAGTGGGACAAAAGATTTCGGTGTTATCAGAAGGTAAATGGGTTAAATTTGATTTTTAGTCGCAAATCAGTTTTGGCGTATCCAATATAAACATTTATTTTATTCAAACTATAGAATAAATGGCTGTTTCATATCAGCCTAGGAGGGTCACTTTGAAGAAAATATTGTTGTTCGGATTGATTGCTTTAATTGGACTAATTTCGCAAGGATGTGGATTGACTAAGACGACGGATACAACGACGACGGAAACAACACTGAGTCCGTTGGAATTACAAGGATATACCGTGGAGATGATGTCCTATGATGCTCCGCTTTTCGACGTTGAAATCACTGATGTCGTGATTGAGGTTGCATACCGGAAAATCCATTTCCATTATGAAATCCACGATTACAGCTCGATGTACGATTATTACTTCGTCTATGGCTATGAATCTAAAACATTTAGGCCGTTTCATCCAATTTCGAGTAGAGATAAAAAAGCAAGTGGTAATTATACACTAGACTTGCTTTATGATGAGGATCATCCTGATAAATCGGTTACCATCGAGATGGGAAGATACAGTGAAAGTGCGGTCATCAATGAAGAGCGCCCTGCGTCCAATTCCGCCGGATTTCGGTATGTCATCAACCAAATTCAAAACAGGAATTTGTTTGAAGATGATTACTTTTATTTTTTTCATGACCCAATAGATCCCCTAGATGGAAAAGTTGAACTGGGAGTCGATGATGAGGATGCAATCATAACCTCCATTAAATTTGTCCTTACCGATTATACGAACGGCAACGTTTTCGTTGCACAATCAATCAAGCCGGTTGATTCGACAATGCGTATCGATGGTAAAATCATTCTTTCCGAAACGCTTTTCTTTGATTTTACGAGTGGCGTACGTTATCAAGTAGTTGTCTATGTTAGCGGAAATGACGGGCTGTATGATTTTGTCGATATTCCGATAGAAATCAAGCAACTGGTCGCATGATAGGTGTTTCTTCACCAATGATAGAATTTAAAAGTAACTTATTGCTTTATGTATTCTTTATACTATAATATTTATAGGCGATTGTTTACTCTAAATGATGGTTCGGTTAGCGTAAATTCTTGCATATACTATAATTTGGAGGAAAGTTTAAAGATGAACAAGAAATTTTCAGAACTGTTTTCAGGGTATGGAATGAGTATCAATGGAAATTATGCCTATGGATTGATTAAAGGATATGAAACGAATGTTGTCATTCGCATGTTTGACAATATTTCTCCCGTGACTCTGCATGTATCTTGTTACACGACCCCAGAACAAACGAGAGCGATTGAACAAACCTTTTTAAGAGCCAGTTTAAAATTTTTCCGTTTTGCATTTACTGATTATGGTGTATCTTTTGGATTAAATGATATTACCGCAGGAAAACTAATCAAAAGAATGCCCAGTATTCTCAATCAAATATTCAGTACTTTAGCTGATAATGGAGCACTTGATTCTAAATACTGTCCAGTATGTGGCAATGAACTTTCTGTTGAAAACAGTAAGAAAACCAAGGTTGACGGTTTTTCAATTCAAATGGATCAGGCTTGTATATCCGCTTTAAACAACAGTATTAATGCCGAAAATAAAGATTTCGAGGAAGCACCTAATAATTATGTCAATGGATTCTTTGGTGCCATGCTGGGTGGTTTTATTGGAGCTATCATCGCAATTGGGTTATACATGATTGGGTTTGTATCCTCCATCTCTGCCTTTGTGGCGGTATTAACAGGTGTCTTTTTCTATAAAAAATTCCACGGTAAACCCAATATGATGATGATTGCGATTGTGGCGTTGACCACCCTCGCATGGATGGTTGGGTCTGTCTTTATCATTTACATCAGTGTTGCTTACATGGCAGTTCAAGAAGCCAATATGACATTGACGGCGCTTGAGGGCTTTAAGCTATTGATGCAAGATTCAGAATTTGCTGGTTTCTTCTCATCAGATTTAAGCTTGACATTGCTTTTCTCATTACTGGGAATTGGATATCAAACGTACGCTTTAACCAAAGCCATCAAACGAAAAAAAGCGATTCAATAATTTGAAGTAATTTCAAGGATTAATTTCCATCGATAGGTTATAATGAGAGTAGGAATTAAAACCCATTGATGAAAGGAATAGATAGTATGAAATTATTTGAGGATTTTTTATCTAAAATAACGCAAGTGGATCAACGCACCAAAACGGAAGAAATATTGGCTTGGGTGATGCAAAAATATCCCAAACTTGTTCCAGAGTTCAAGTGGAATCAACCTATGTTCACCGACCATGGGACCTTCATTTTGGCATTAAGCGTTGCGAAGCAACATCTGTCCATTGCCCCTGAATGGGATGCTATGCAACACTTTTATGAAGAACTCATCAAAGCGGATTATAATCCCACACATATGCTATTTCGCATCAAGTGGAACCAACCGGTTGATTATCAATTGTTATCAAAGATAATCGATTATAATATTGCTGAAAAAGCGAATTGTCAAACCTTTTGGCGTTAATTGAACTTAAAATAAAAAATGTGGGGACCCATTGTGACTTTTCGGTGGATTTTCCACATTTTTATTTGTTTATGTTGCATAATCGTGATAAAATCTTAAATTAGGTGCAACTTCGACATTGTATTTTTATCGCCAAAAATGAAAGGATTTATATGCTCAAAAAAACGATTTTTGATTCAACGCAGGAGAACCTCTATAAGATTCTTTTTATGTCTCATAAGGATGTTTTGCTAGTCATAAATCCGGAGACAAAAGATATTGAAGAATGCAACGACACGGCGTGTCGTTTTTATGGTTATTCTCGCGAAGAATTGCTTTCTTTAAAGATCTCAAATATTAATATCTTAACGACCGAACAAATTCAGCACGAAATGAATTTAGCGAAAAGTCAAAAGCGTAACCATTTTTATTTTATCCACCGATTAAAAAGTGGCGAATTACGGAACGTTGAAGTTAAAACGAATCCCATCGTTCTTAATCAAACAAATTACTTAATCTCTACCATCACCGATATAACCGACAAAGTCAAACTAACCGATGATCAAATCAAAGAAAACTACCGATTAGAATCGGCAGTTTCTTCAAAAACCTATGAAATTCGTCAAGAATTGCGCTTTAAAGAAGCGTTATTTGAAAGTATTCCCGGGATGCTTTATGTTTACGATGAAAATCAAAAATTAGTGCTATGGAATAAACAACATGAAACGATGACGGGTTATACCGATAAGGAATTATCGACCTTCACCCTCGATAAATGGTTTAGCAATGAAGATTATAGTCGGGTCATGCAAGCGGTCAAAGAAGTGTTCCAAAAAGGATTTGGACAGGTTGAAGCAGACCTTATCAGAAAAGACGGATCGACCATGAGAATGGTTTGTAATGGCGTTCCTTTAAAGATGAATGAAAAAACATATTTTACCGGTGTTGGCATCGATGTGACCGAACAGCGTGCCGATTCTCAAAAATTATTGGAAAATGAGCATTTGTTAAACCTCTTTTTTCAACAATCCTTAAGTGGATTCTTCTTCATGATGATTGATGAACCGGTAGTGTGGAATGATAAGACCGATAAGGAAGCAGCATTGGATTATATCTTTTCTCATCAACGGATGAGCAAAGTAAATAAAGCCATGATGCTTCAGTATGGTTTATCCGAAAGTGAAATTTTAAATCATACCCCGAATGATACCTTTGCCCACGACTTGAAACAAGGTCGTGACACTTGGCGTAAAATGTTGGATGAAGGCAGTCTTCATACCCTGACCCATGAAAGAAAAGCCGATGGGTCAATGATGTGGATTGAAGGAGATTACATTTGCTTAAAAGATAAAGACGGACGAGTTACGGGTCATTTTGGCATTCAAAATGACGTGACCGATCGTATTGATGCCCATAAAAAATTGACGCATACGCTTGATTTAATGAAATACATCATCGAGCATAGCAACGGAGGCGTTGCCGTGCTTGATACGAAATTAAACTATATGTTTGTTAGTCAGCATTTTATCGACGAATACGAGATTAAATCGAACATTATCGGTAAAAATCACTATGAACTGTTTCCTGATTTGCCCCAATACTGGCACGAAATTCATCAACAAGCATTACAGGGGATTGCCTCGAGTGCCGAAGATGATTTGTACGTCAATCCTAAAGGGGACGTTGAATGGACGAGATGGGAATGTCGTCCATGGTATAACGACCAAGGAACGATTGGCGGGATTGTTTTATATGCCGAAAAAACCACGAAAAATAAAGAATTGGAAATGAATCTTAAACAACAAAAAGAATTGCTTGAACTCACCTTACAATCTGTGGGTGACGCGGTCATATCGTGTGACATTAATGGCAATATCTTCCTAATGAACCACACGGCCGAAAAACTAATCTCGTTATCAAGAGGGCTTGCTTACGGGAAACCCATCGCCAAGATTCTAAATATCCGTGAGAACTGTAAAGCCAATCGCACTGAAACCTTAATTCAACGCATCTTTGATACCGCAACCGAAGAATATTTGTGTGACGAAGCCAAGTTGGTTAATGTGGATGGCATAGAACTCCCAATCTCTGGGATTGCTTCACCCATCTTTAATAAAGACAACCAAGTCAGTGGTGTGGTTGTTGTTTTCCGTGACATCTCAGCAATCAAAAAACGTCAAGATGAAATTATCTTCGCCAGCATCCATGACTCTTTGACGGGATTAAAGAACTATCGTGCGTTTGATCAAGAGATTCATCAAATGGTCAAAGCTGAAAATCTGCCCTTGACCATTATGATGGGGGATATCAATGGGTTAAAAATTGTCAACGACTCCTTTGGTCACGCCATGGGTGACAAATTGATCATGACGGTTGCGAATCAATTGGTGAAATGTTGTCCACCAAATACCTTAATTGTTCGGTACGGTGGCGATGAATTCGTCTTAGTGTTCCCCAATATGGATTCTGATACAGCACTCAGCTTTATGAATCATTTAAAGACCACGTGTAAAGGCACCAAAATAGGGCCCATCGACGCAACAATTTCGTTAGGGTATGAAACCATTGTATCCTTAGATCAAACCGTTCAAGAGGCGTTAACCGAAGCTGAAAATCATATGTACCGTCATAAATTGTCTGAAAATACCAGTCAGAAGAGTAAAACCATTGATGTCATCATGAACGCACTTTACGCTAAAAACGTTCGGGAAATGTACCATTCTAAACGAGTTAGCCGAATTTGTGCCGCTTTTACCAAAGCATTAGGCTGGCAAGAAGATGAAATCAAAGAGATTGAAATTGCCGGCATCTTACATGATATTGGTAAGATTGGAATATCAGAAACGATTTTAAACAAAGAAGGTAAGTTAACCGATTTGGAATGGAAAGAAATTCAAAAACATCCGGAAATCGGTTATCGAATTCTTTCAACGGTCAACGAGTTCTCGGAATTATCACAATATGTTTTGGAACATCAAGAAAAATGGAATGGATCCGGATATCCTCGTCAATTAAAAGGCGAAGCCATCTCGAAACAAGCGAGGGTCATCGCTTTGGCGGATGCGTATGACGCCATGACATCGAAAAGAACATACCGAGTTACGTTTACCAAAGAAGAGGCCATCGCCGAAATCAGACGCTGCGCCGGCACCCAATTTGATCCCGATATGGTTGAGCCATTCATTATAACGCTCATCCAAGAACTTTTATAATAGATAGATAATTATCAATCTAATAAAAGTCCCTTTCGAAGTAATGGTGTATAATAGAGTTAAGCCATGCCCAATTTTTTGGGATTTAAGGGGGAATCATGCATGAAAGTCATCAAGAAAAGTCAAGGCTGTTGCGGAAAAGGTCAGGTCTGCGGTTGTCAATCAACCGTAAAACCTCTGGTTCCAAATCAACTGATCATTGATTTCTTATATTTGGATTTATCCGTCTGTACTCGTTGTCAAAGCACAGATACGACTTTGGATGAAGCCTTGAGTGAAGTCAGTCACGTCTTAAAATCAACCGGCATGGACGTCGTCATTCATAAAATTCAAATCAGTTCGGAAGCATTGGCTATCCAACACCTTTTCATGAGTTCACCCACGATTCGCTTGAATGGCGAAGACATTCAATTGGAATCTCGTGAGAGTCTGTGTGAATCTTGTGGGGATTTATGTGGCGATGAAGTTGATTGCCGTGTATGGGTCTATAAAGGCGTTGAATACAATGCCCCACCTAAAGCAATGATTATTGAAGCTATCTTGCAGAAGGTGTATGGACATCCGTCTTCAAAAGTCAAAGAAACGCCTTATGTATTACCCCAGAATTTAAAGAAATTCTTTGCAGGAATGACGTCAAAAGATAAGGATTAACACCTTATGAAAATCATGATTATTGGATTTAGCGGTTCAGGAAAATCCACTTTAGCGAAAACACTCGCTGTCCACTATCAGATTCCGGTATTATACATGGATACATTGAATTTCGCATCGGGGTGGGTAGAAAGACCGAGCGAGGTTCGCAATCAGGATTTACTGCATTTCTTGGAAAGCCATGATCAATGGGTCATTGATGGAAACTATCAAGGAGCCCATTTTAAAAGAAGAGCCGAAGAAGCAGATCATATCATTTATTTGAGCTATAACCGTATTGTCTGTTTTTTTAACGCCTTTATCCGTTATCTTAAGTTTAGACATAAGTCCCGTGAGAGTATGACACTTGGGTGTGATGAAAAACTGGATTGGGAGTTTATTAGATGGTTACTGATTGATGGCAGAATGCCTAAACGCGTTTCAGGTTTTAAAACGATTTGCCAAACGTATCAAGATAAAGCCCTCATATTTAAAAACCGAAGACAATTGAAACGGTATTTACAATCAAAAAACATTCAATACCTGAAACCATGACGTGGAAACCTCATGGTTTTTTTTTGGTCTTTGACCTTTTTAGGGTCTGTTTCAATATTATGAGACAAGTATGGCGAAATGGTTGAAATAATAGTAAGAATAGTCTAAAATAGTTGTGGCTATTCAGAACATTTCATTCTTTTGACTTAAGGAGCCCCATGACAACGAGCGCCACACTATCCATCAAAGAATCAAAACGTCGTGAAGCTATTTTAAACGGTCCTCTGTGGAAGACTGTTTTTTGGCTTACCACCCCGCTTGCGGTTTATGCCCTATTCAATTACCTTTACGGCTTCATCGACTTCCTCTTGGTATCCTCCATTGGTTCTGGGGACGTTGCGACCGTCTATTTCATTGAAGACATCAAAGGGGCCATTATGGCCATTGGTGGCGGGATTGCAATCGGAGGAGCGGTGTTTGTTGCGAGACAGTTTGGGGCAGGAAATTTAGAGTCTGCCCGGAAACATGCCGGACAAACATTCACACTTGCGATCATCATGTCAGCGGTAGTGGCCGGCATCATGATGCTTTTGGCCATGCCAATCTTAAAACTATTAAATGCCCCTGAAGAAATTATCGAAAAAGGGTTAGGATTTTATCTGGTTCAAATGGCCTCGACCGTCATCATTGCGGTGAATGGCGTCTTCATGGCGATTGAACGTTCAAAAGGCAATACCACGAAGGTCATGACGTTGAACATCATCGCAATCATTGTAAAAGTTATTTTATCGGTTTTATTTGTGCTGGTCTTTTCATGGGGGACGTTATCGATTGCCTATGCCACGGTCATCGCACAAGCCTTTTTAATGGTCATGGGTCTATGGGTCTTATTTAACCCTAAAAATTCAGTATCGATTCGCGCCAAAGATTTGGTTCCTGATTATCCCATGATGAAAGCCATTATGATTGTGGCCTTACCGGTCATAGGCGGGAAATTCTTATTTAGTTTGGGCAGAGTTATTGTCAACGGCCTCGCAGCTGTTTACGGTACAACTGCATTGGCCGCATTTGGACTGGCCTCAAAACTGATTGGCGGACCAGGAGCCATGGCACTTATTTTCGAAGAAACAACCGCATCGATTGCGAGCCAAAACATTGGTGCTCGGAAAATCAAGCGAGCGTTTCAATCATATTTTTATGCCAATATTCAAGCTCTTATCGTGGGTATCATTGGGTTAATCATCGTCATGATATTCCTTGATCAAATGATTCCCTGGTTTACCGCCAATAGTAGCCCAGAATTTGCATCATTAGCGAAACAAATTGTCGCCTTTGAACGTTTCTCGGTATTAAGCGGTGCGACAATTGGAGTCGTTGCCGGGTTATTCATTGGTTTTAGAAACACGAAGATGACCTTGATATTGAATGTTATTCGGGTATATGTTTTCCGGATTCCTGCTTTGATTCTATTCCTGAGTCTTGATGTGGGTCCAATTGCGTTAGGGTATATCATGTTTATATCGAATACAGGTACGGCGTTAACCGCGTTGGTCCTTGTCTATTTGTTCTATCGCCGAACAAAGAGCTATGGATATCTCGATTTAAGATACGAAAACTAATTAAAAGAGGTCATTCGGTTATTCCGGATGACCTCTATTATTTTATTTCAAATTCAAAGATTTAATCCATTCAATGGCTTTTGATTGGGATCCGGCAATGTCTTTTTTCACATTCGCAAAGTCTTGGAACCCAATCCATTCATTGGCTCTTTCGATTAAAGCACGACTCTTTTCAATCGCACCGCGAAGTCCCCCTTCGTGGGTGCAGAAGAAATAAATTTTCTTTCCACTAATCATTCGGTTATCGAACAACGTTCGAATTGCTGGACTAAAAGTCCAAGACCAAATCGGGGTTCCAATGAATATCAAATCGTAATCATTTGGATTCTTAACGAACGTCTTTAAATCAGGTTTTTGGCGCATGAAGACTTGTTTTCCACCCCAAAAGTACTTGTTAAAGCCGGTTTCTTCCGGTTTTTCACTTTTTGGAATAATCCGTTCAATATCCGCTTTTAATTCGCCCGCTATCGCCTCAGCGATTACTTGAGTATTGCCTTCGTGGGAATAGTACATGATTAAAGTTTTCATTTATGAACCTCCGATTTTTGATGATATAGTTGAATTTTTAAAACCGATTTTGGACAAACATCAGTACATTGACCGCATAAGATGCAATCATAGGAATTGATTTGATCGTTTTGGAGTTCTTTTAAAACATCGATGCTCATAGGACAAACAAGGTTGCATTTCTTACAGGCAATGCATTTTTCTTTTTGTGATATCACTTTGAACTGGGGCATTTTTAATTTAGAACCGACCCATGATCCTAATACGAGAAAGGGAGACATCCAGCAAATAGAATGACACGCCCCTCGTTTGCCAATGAGGACGGTGGTCAAAAATAAGATTAAAACCACCATGTAATACGTGATAAATTTCATCGGTTCGTCAATTGAAACGTAGTGTTCCGTCAAATGTAACGGATCAAGTCCTTTTACGCCGCCTGCCAGAATAAAGAAAATTATTAAGATGGTTGCCCATACTCCAAAGATGCTATAACGTATGATTGCCAACCTATGACGGTTTACGGTTTTATTATTGACAGAAGTGAGATATTCAGAGGGGGCTGCCCAAGGGCAAACATAAGAACACCAAGCTCGGCGGAATATGAGTCCTGATAAGAACATCACCACAAAGATCAATAAACTTCCAGAGATGATTCCCATCATCGCTCCATCAATGCTAACATAAGGGGAAAAGAAGTTTAGAGTTAAAGGAAACAAAAGAAAGCTGATAAAAGCAGTTATTTTACGCACTTTGTGGGTCATGAATGCTTTTCCTCCAAGTAGTGAATGGTTTCTTTGCACCAATCAAGATAGGCTTGATTGGTCTTAATCCCAAAATCGATGACCCTTAAGATATCTTGATGATTTTGATTTGGATCGGGAATGGATTTTAATTCGTTTTGAAAAAGGTTTAAAATCATCAAATCCTGAGAATGGGTTTGTTTGAATTCCGTGATATGGTGGATAATTGATGATTTATCACCATGGCTGGAAAAGTACATCTTTAAAAGGATTTCTAAACGAATGCTTTCCTTATCGGGCGATTCATTGACCCAGTCTTTTAAAGCTTTTTGTCCTAATTCAGTAATGGCATATCGTTGTTGACTTCGGATTGATAAATCACTTTTATATATCGTTATATATCCTTGATTTAGCATCTTTTTTAAAGTAGGATAGATTTGTCCATAAGATTCACTCCAAAAGAAACGAAACCGAACATCAATCAATTTTTTGATAGCATACCCTGTCAAGGGTTGATCACTTAAGAGCCCTAATATAACATAACGTGTCTTTCCGTCCATCATATCACCTATCTTTTAGATATATTATACATCCAGAAAATCAAAAGTCAATCAGTGAAAAGAAAAAGTCGACTTTCCCGAAGAAAAGTCGACTTTTTAGAACTGGTCCTGACTGATTAATACGTTTTTTTGGCCTTATGTCCGCTTTGAACTTGTGGTTGGCCAATCGTGGTTTCGCTAACAGGAGAGTTAGCGCCTTTGTTGGGAGCTGATTTCACAGCAGCTTCTTTTTTGTGATTGTTTTTCTGATTGTGGTGCTTGTCGTTTTTGTCCATTTGATTATCACGCATCCTATATCATATTTTTTATTCAATAGCAATCATGATGCACAGCCAGGAACGTTAGAAAACCAAGGCGTTAAGATAGATTAGAGTTCATAAAACCAACTATTCCCTAATTTTCTGATTTTATTATACTCAATAGGGCCAAAAATTCAAGGCTTTCACTGAAAATAGTCGTCCATTTTTAGCGAAAATCGGCTTTTTAGAAAATAATTGCGCTTAGAATCCAGTATAAATGCTTATGTTTACAAATCGATTATCCAATAATTATAATCGCCCATTTTAGCCGTATCCATTTTTCGTCCTCTATTAAATTCAAATTTTAGGATTCATTTGTCCATTTTATAGCCTCATCTTTTAGTTGATAAAATGGTCAATTTGTTGTATAATGACTATGCAAGAAACTACATGATGGAGGTGCTGCCATGGTTCTTAGAAGAAATCGTCTAGTTCAGGAAAACAATCAACTGACCGACGAACAAAGAAGTAAGGTTTTCGTCGAAATATACAATCAAAAAGAATGGTTTGAAAAACATCCTCCCAAACCAAATTACGCCAAAGAAATTTTGTCGAATACCTTCATTTTTCTTATTGCCATTTTAGTTCCCATTGCAGGATTCATCATTTATGTACTTCGTCAAGGTGACCGAAGAGATGACGCTATATATCCTTTAATCGGGTTCATTCTAGGGGCAATCGGCGGTTTCATAATGACGGGACTACCGTTAATTAGAACAATCTTTTAATGAAATAGAAAACCAGACATTCTAACCGAATGTCTTTTTTTACGGGATAAAATCCCGGTTTTAATTACACCCGTTTATTGACTCATTTCCCTCAAAATGGTATGATAATACCAGTCAACTTGAAGAAACGAGGAACACTTCTTGATCATAAAATGCATGCAAAAAGCGAATGAATTGGTAACGCCTTTGATTCGTGACTTAGAATCCCTTGTTAATGCTCATGATCACATCAACATCCAGTGTTCACTCGATTACTCGTTGAACGTTGATTCAACGGGTAATAATCTCTTTTTAGCCTTTGAAGAAGGACAACTGGTGGGTGTGTTATCCGTGTTTATGCCTAGCGATAACGAAGCAGAAATCTTGGCTTTCACCCATCCCGATCACCGCCAAAAAGGGGTATTTCGGTCCCTATTAAAGGTGGTTAGTGAATCCCTTGTGAACCATAACCCGCTTTCATTACTTTTTGTCTGCGACTCAAAGTCGCTAACAGGATTAAAGACGATGAAGGCTTTGAACGCTGCTTATGATTTCTCTGAATATACTTTGAGTCGAAAAAACTCAGATCTTGAAATCGCCACTATCCCAAATCCAATATTTGCCGTGCGGGCTGCACGGCCTTCTGAAGCAACTACCTTGGCGAATGTAAGAAGCAGTGCTTTTGGGGAATCTTTGGAGGAATCAACCAAACGAATTGATCAAGCATTCTCGCTTTCTCACCGGACACAGTATGTGGCAATCCTCGAAGATAAAATTATTGGAATAGCCACATCCAGTATTGAGGCACTGACGACTTTTATTGTTGGATTTGGTATTCTCCCGGAATATCAAGGCAAAGGGTATGGCAAACAATTTTTAAGTCGATTGATTTCCCTTTTACATCATCAAGGGCATGCTCATTTAACACTTGAGGTTGATAGTTTGAATGCACCCGCATTTAAACTATATCAGTCTTGTGGTTTTAAAGTGATTGCCTCAGTCGATTATTATCGGTATTCATTAACTCAGTCATGACAAGGGAGGAATTACGATGCGAAAAGTCTTTTTTATCCTATTCTGTTTTGTGCTTATATCGTTGTTGATAGTAGGAGTTCTCTATTTTTATTTCCTTTATCTTGATTGGAAAAACATTTATGAAGCGACAGATACGATTCGAAATATGAAACTGATGAATTGGCACAAAACGCTATTCATCGTGTCGATAGGGTTCTCACTATTCATGGGACTAAATGTTGTGATTATAGGAAATAAGCTCTTTCTTCTTAATACAAAAGACGTCCTAAACTATCTAATTAGCATAGTATCCGCTATTATTGTCTTTAATTTATACTTTCTATTCTCCAAAGATTTGAACGCGCCCTCACTCGTTACTTACGGAATTATTGCTCTTCCATACCTCTTTTCAATCTACGAACTCCTTTGGTATTTTCATTTTCAGCCTAGCGAACATTAGAAAAGATCACTTATTTCCCCTTCTCACGATTAAAAATCGTGAGTTTTTTTATTCAATATGTAGCTTGTATAGCGGTAAATGGCCATTTATAGCGATTTATAGTGTTACAATATATTCTTTCTTTTCAGTTGAATATATGATATGATTGGTGTACAATTATAAAAGAAATATTCTTGTGGCTTTTAGTGTCATTACCACCACAAAAATACTTTTTTAAAAAATCGTGGAATTTAATCAAAAATCATTCTGATGTGATTTTAGAATCAATCTTTAGATTGCAATAATAACCGGCTGTTTCTTATTCCTTGTTTCAGTAAATTCATGTTGACAAAGAATAAGCTTACGAGTATGATATTTGAGAGCGTTACTTTGATATTCAAACAAAAATTTATGTACACTCAGAAAGGACAAAAACGATGGTATTCGAAAAAGTCACTCAAATGATTGCCAAGGAATTTAACATCGATGCAAAAACACTGACCAAAGAAACCCGCTTGGAGGAAGACCTCAATATCGATTCTCTTGATGCGGTTGAGCTTGTTATGGGACTAGAAGACGTCTTCGGTGTAGCCATCAGCGATCAAGAAGCCGCAACCTTTAAAACGGTTGGCGAAATAACTGATTTTGTTTCAAGTAAGATATCCTAAAGTCTCCTACGTCATAACTAGTGATGATAAATCATGAATATAAAAGACATTCAAAGCCTCATCAAAGATTTTGAAAACTCAACCCTAACCTCCCTTGAACTGGAATATGATGACTTTAAACTTAAGGTCACCAAAGATTCCTTAATTCATCATGCTTCAAGCACTACAACCGAACAACCCATCTATAAACCAATCTCTGAACCAGAAAAACCAGTGATTGTTGCGCCAGTAGTATCCCATAACTGTGTTCCAGTTAAGTCTCCGCTCGTGGGTACTTTTTACTCATCTTCATCTCCGAAGGGATCCCCCTTTGTTCAAGTGGGTCAATCGATTCAAAAAGGGGACCCGGTTTGTATTATTGAAGCTATGAAAATTATGAATGAAATAGTCTCTCCATGCAGCGGCGTCATCGAACGAATTGATGTTATCAATGGTCAAGTCGTTGGTTATGACCAAGTCTTGATTACGATTCATACGGGTGAAGGTCGTGGCGAATAAGATCTTAGTCGCCAACCGTGGTGAAATCGCTGTACGAATTATTCGTGCTTGTAAGGAATTAGGAATTCCCACCGTCGCCGTATACTCGCTGGCCGATAAAGAGTCGCTTCATGTCAAAATCGCCGATGAAGCCATCTGTATCGGTAAAGCTTCCAGCAAAGATAGTTATTTAAACATTAATAGCGTTCTTTCCGCAGCCATTTCCACCGGGTGCAATGCCATCCATCCCGGATATGGCTTTTTATCAGAAAACAGTCGTTTCGCCGAAATGGTTGAAAGTTGTAACATCAATTTCATTGGACCCAGTTCTAAAGTCATTGGGTTAATCGGTGATAAAGCCACAGCCAAGAAAATTGCCATTGAAGCCGGGGTACCGGTGGTTGAGGGCTCTGATGGTATCATCAGCGACACCGATGATGGCATCAAGATTGCCCGTAAAATCGGATATCCGGTCATGATTAAAGCCTCTAGTGGCGGTGGTGGCCGCGGGATTATCATTGTCCGCAATGAAGATGAGTTTATCAGCGCCTTTGCCAAAGCGGCACTAGAAGCCGAATCCTCTTTTGGCGATAAATCCCTTTATGTAGAAAAATACATCGAAAAACCCCATCACATCGAAATTCAAATCATTGGTGATAAAATGGGAAACATGGTTCACTTGGGTGAACGCGATTGTTCGATTCAACGTCGAAATCAAAAAGTCATCGAAGAATCCCCTTCCGCTTTTATCTCAAACCAATTAAGACGTAAATTATGTGCTTCCGCATTGAAACTTGCGAAAGCGATTGGGTATTACAATGCCGGTACAATGGAATTTTTAGTCGATTCCAATGAAAATTACTTCTTTATTGAAATGAATACCAGAATTCAAGTCGAACACGGTGTGACCGAATGGGTCACCGGCATCGACTTAATCAAAGAACAAATCCGCATTGCTTATGGCAATGAACTTTCGTTTAGACAAATGGATGTCAAATTCAGTGGTCATGCGATGGAGTGCCGCATTTGTGCAGAAGATCCTTCCCAAGGTTTCAGACCCACTCCCGGTCGCATCACCAACGTTGTTTTCCCCGGTGGACCCGGTGTTCGGATTGATACCCATATTTATTCCCAATATGAAGTCTCGCAGTATTATGACTCCTTATTGGCAAAACTCATCGTTTATGCACCAACCAGAAGAGATGCCATTCGGAAGATGCGTTGTGCTTTAGAACAATTCATCATCGAAGGGGTTAAAAACAACATTGAATATTTGTTTTTAATCATGCATCAACCGGATTTCGTCAAAGGACAAATCGATACCGGTTTTATCGCCAGATTCAATGAAGTCTTAGAAGGTGAGAAGAATGTCGGAGTTCTTGGATGATCGCCAGGCGAAACTGAATTCGTTTCGCAAAATAATTAAGAAAGAAATATTGAGTAATCCGATTAATATTCCCGAAGGAATCTTTGTTCAATGTGAGTCGTGTCAAACGGCTATTTATCAAAGAACCTTAGACGAACATGATGGCGTTTGCCCTCAGTGTGGGTTTCATTTTAAGATTAATGCCATCAAACGCTTATCGATTACGTTAGATGCCAAAAGTTTTGAAGAAATCGATTTTGATTTAAACTCTAAAAATCCCTTGGGAATGCCTGATTATGAAAACAAATTAGAAGCAGGCAAAAAACAAGCGAGCATGAATGATGCATTTTTATCCGGCATTGGATCCATTGGAAAAATCAAGGTGGCCATCGGCGTCCTTGATTCAACTTTTATGATGGGAAGTATGGGCAGTGTTGTGGGGGAAAAAGTCACCCGCCTCATTGAACGTGCCGATGCTTTAAAGTTGCCTCTGGTGATTTTTTCAGCCTCAGGCGGCGCCAGAATGCAAGAAGGCATCTTATCGCTCATGCAAATGGCGAAAACCAGTGCGGCTTTGGCAATATTTCATGAACACAGTGGGTTTTATATCAGTGTCTTAACCAACCCCACCACCGGTGGCGTTGCGGCGAGCTTTGCTTCTTTGGGCGACATTAATATCGCTGAAAAATCGTCCTTGATTGGCTTCGCCGGTCCTAGAGTGATTAAACAAACGATCAAACAAGACTTGCCAGAAGGGTTTCAAACCGATGCTTTTCAATTAAAGCATGGGCAAGTTGATCTAATCGTCGAACGTAAAGCCATGCGTGAAACCCTCATTAAATTACTTGCTTGGCATAAGGTGGGGGTGCGATAACCATGATGAATGAAGAATTGGTATGGGAAAAGGTTAAATTAGCCAGACATCCCAAAAGGCCCACCAGTTTGGCCTTAATTCATGCGCTTTTTCCTGATTTTATGGAATTACACGGTGACCGTGAATTTGGGGATGATCCAGCGTTTGTGACCGGTCTAGCGACCTGTGAAAATAAAGCAATTACGGTGATTGCCCAAGAAAAAGGTACGACGACCACCGATAAAATTTACCGTAACTTTGGCATGGGACATCCGGAAGGATACCGCAAAGCTTTAAGACTAATGAAACAAGCGGAAAAATTCCACCGTCCGATTTTTTGCATTATCGATACACCGGGGGCTTATCCGGGAATTGGTGCCGAGGAGCGCGGGCAAGCCGGCGCCATCGCCACCAATTTAAGAGAAATGAGTCGTTTAAAAACCCCGATTATCGTTGTGGTATTATCGGAGGGCGGCAGTGGCGGAGCCCTTGGCATTGGCGTAGGCGATGCCATCGCCATGTTTGAAAATAGCATTTATTCGATTCTGTCCCCTGAAGGCTTTGCCTCTATCTTGTACAAAGACGCTTCAAAAGCAAAAGAAGCCGCGGCACTGATGAAATTAACCCCTGAAGATCTCTTTGAAATGGGTGTCATTGACACCATTTTGCACGAAGGAGACGGACTTCATATTAATCCCACCGAAGGGTTTTTAGAATTAAGAAATTACCTGAAATCTGAATTGAAACGACTTGAAGTAATATCGACAGAAGAATTACTATCAAGACGATATGATAAATTCCGTCATTTGGGTCAGTTCAACGAGACATCAATCTTACAAGGAGTTACGAGTGAAACCAAAAATTAAAATCGTGTCTACCGGGAGGTATACTCCTCCAGGAACACTATCGAACGCTGATTTGGAGAAAATGGTCGATACAACATCGGAATGGATTGAGACCAGAACCGGTATTTTGAACCGTCATATTGCGAAGGATGAACAAACCTCTGACATGGCTGCGAAAGCCGCTTTGGCAGCCATTGCCAAAGTGAATTATGACATCAATAAAATTGACTTGATTGTCACCGCTACGATTTCCGGTGACCAATCAACCCCCTCCACCTCGAACATCATCCAAGATAAAATAGGATTAAATCACCGCAATATCATGGCGTTTGATGTGAACGCCGCTTGTACGGGGTTCATCTACGCTTTAGAAGTTGCATCAACCTTGCTTCAAACCGGAAAGTTTCAAGCAGCGTTGGTCATAGGGGCTGAAACCTTATCCAAACTTGTCGATTATACCGATCGAAACACTTGCGTGTTATTTGGTGATGGCGCAGGAGCGATGATCATTGAACCCAGCCGTTTTAAAGCCGATGTCCATGAATTCTTTTCGATGTCCAATCATGATCAGGATTCCGTTTTAACGGTGATCAAAGAACGAATCCGCATGGATGGCAAACGCGTGTACGCCTTTGCCGTCAAAGTGGTGGAAGAAAGCATTAAAACCATTTTAAAACAAGCCAAACTCAAACAAGAAGATATCTCGGTCATCATTCCGCATCAAGCAAATTTTAGAATCATCCAATCGGTTGCGAAATCGATGGATATTCCCATTGATAAGTTCTTTATGAATATTCGTGAGTATGGCAACACATCATCCGCTTCCATCATCATCGCTTTGGACGAGTACCGTGAAACCCATCTCCAGTTACAAAACCAGTTGGCCTTGCTTGTCGGTTTCGGCGGCGGCATTACGTGGGGCAGTGCCATCATCAAACTAAATGAGGATTCCATGAAAAACATTACCGAAATATTACACTCTAAATATCCTTTGATTCAAGGAGGATGGCGAACATCGCAATGCCAATTGAACCCAGCCGTTTTAAAGCCGATGTCCATGAATTCTTTTCGATGTCCAATCATGATCAGGATTCCGTTTTAACGGTGATCAAAGAACGAATCCGCATGGATGGCAAACGCGTGTACGCCTTTGCCGTCAAAGTGGTGGAAGAAAGCATTAAAACCATTTTAAAACAAGCCAAACTCAAACAAGAAGATATCTCGGTCATCATTCCGCATCAAGCAAATTTTAGAATCATCCAATCGGTTGCGAAATCGATGGATATTCCCATTGATAAGTTCTTTATGAATATTCGTGAGTATGGCAACACATCATCCGCTTCCATCATCATCGCTTTGGACGAGTACCGTGAAACCCATCTCCAGTTACAAAACCAGTTGGCCTTGCTTGTCGGTTTCGGCGGCGGCTTTACGTGGGGCAGTGCCATCATCAAACTATAGGAGGATTCCATGAAAAACATTACCGAAATATTACACTCTAAATATCCTTTGATTCAAGGAGGCATGGCGAACATCGCCAATGCCAAACTCGCTTCCGCCGTTTCTAACGCCGGTGGCTTTGGACTGATTGGCGCCGGAGGTTATGACGCCGAATGGGTTCGTAAAGAAATAAGAGAATGCCGTACATTAACGGATAAGCCTTTTGGCGTAAACATCATGTTAATGAGTCCTCATGCACCAAACATTGCCAAAGTCGTGGTCGAAGAACACGTGATGGTGGTGACTACCGGTGCCGGAAACCCAGGAATTTACATGGAAGAATGGAAAAAAGCCGGCATAAAAGTCATTCCTGTTGTGCCTAGTGTTGCGCTTGCGCAGCGAGTTGAACGGGCGGGAGCGGACGCTGTGATTGCGGAAGGAACGGAATCGGGAGGTCATATTGGTGAGTTAACGACGATGGCACTTGTGCCACAAGTCGTCGATGCCGTGAAGATTCCAGTCATCGCCGCCGGCGGTATCGCTGATCAAAGAGGGGTTTTGGCGGCGTTTGCGTTAGGAGCGAAAGGCATTCAAGTGGGAACCATTATCCTTGCGACTGAAGAATGCCCGATTCATGAAAACTATAAAAAAATGGTCATCGATGCCAAAGACACTTCAACCGTCGTCACCGGAAGACAAACCGGGGCTCCGGTACGAGTGTTAAAAAATCCGATGGCCACCCAATATCTGGAAATGAGTAAAAGCGGCGCAACCTTAGAAGAACTTGAAAAATTGACCTTAGGGTCATTACGACGCGCAGTATTTGACGGAGATAAAGAAACAGGATCCTTTATGGCCGGTCAAATTTCTGGATTAATCAAAGAAATTCGTCCTATGAAAGTTGTATTTGAATCCTTGTTTGAGGGTGTTGAAGCCTATAAAGATGCACTGAAGGTGCTTTAATCATGGCTTCAGTTGCGATTCTGTTTGCGGGTCAAGGTGGACAGTACGAAAAACTAGGGTGTGACTGGTTGGAAAGCTATCCTCTCTTACAGAAATACACCCAAAACGCTTCAGAAGCCCTTGGATACGATTTGTTTGAAGTGATGCAATCAACGGACGGTAGAATCAATGAAACCTTGTATGCCCAACCTGCGATTGTTGTGCAGTCGTTGATGGCTTATCAAATGCTATTAAGTGAAACCCATATACGTCCTGCCGCTTTTGCAGGATTTAGCTTAGGCGAATATACGGCCTTGATTGCTTCTCGTGTTTTTAGTTATGAAGCCGGTCTTAAAATTCTTAAAATAAGAGCTGAAGCCATGCAGGCGTGTGCAACATTACACCCTGGCGCAATGGCCGCAGTATTAGGGCTTGATAATGAGCGGATTGAAACGGTTTGTTCGGAAGTGTCCCATTATTCAGGGCTCGTGGTTCCGGCCAATTACAATTGCCCGAATCAATTGGTCATCAGCGGCGATAAACAAGCGGTTGAGACGGCTTGTGAACAAGCAAAAACTGCCGGAGCTAAACGGTGCATCATGCTCAATGTTAGCGGTGCCTTTCATTCGCCACTTATGAAAGAAGCGGCGGATGCTTTAGAACTCGGTTTAAAAAAATTTACGCCTCAAACAGCCATTGCACCGCTTTATTCAAACGTCACCGGAAAACCCTATATTCAATCTGAAATTCAGTCCTTAATGGTCAAACAGATGACCTCAGCCGTTTTATTTGAACAAACGATTCGTCATATGATGTCTTCAGGTATCACCCATTTTATTGAAATTGGACCAGGTTCGGTTTTATCCGGATTTGTTAAGAAAATTAATCCGGATGCACTCGTTACCAATTTAGATAAAGCCAGTCAAATTGCCACAATCAAAGGATGGTTATTGGAAAATGGAATTAACAAATAAAGTTGCCATCGTGACCGGTGGCGCCTCCGGCATTGGACGATCAATCTCCTTAGAACTCGCTAAAGCGGGTTGTGCTATTTGCATTAACTACAATACCTCGGTTGAAGCCAGTGAAGCATTGGTCAACGAAATAGCTTCCATGGGGGGAAGGGCGATTGCGGTTCAAGCCAATGTGGGAAAACTAGAGGATGCCAAAAAACTGGTTGATGCGACGATTTCGGCGTTTGGAGGATTAAATATCTTGGTCAATAATGCGGGAATCGTTCAAGACAATTTAATGCTTCGCATGACCGAAGAACAATTCGATCATGTCATAGAAACCAATTTAAAGGGGGTTTGGAATATGTCCAAAGCCGCTTTAAAATATCTGTTAAAAAGTGATTTTGGCCGCATCATTAACATTTCATCGGTTTCCGGTGTGATGGGAAATGCTGGACAAACCAATTACAGCGCTGCGAAAGCAGGGGTGATTGGAATGACCAAGGCTTTGGCCCGTGAAATTGCCTCAAGAGGCATCACCGTCAATGCCATCGCTCCCGGTTTCATCGAAACCGCGATGACGAAAGCTTTGCCCGAAGAACTGGTACTAACATGGAAACAATCGATTCCAATGAAACGTTTTGGATCACCGGAAGACGTTGCGAAAGCAGTCCGTTTCTTAGCATCTTCAGATGCAGGATATATTACAGGTCACGTCCTTGAAGTGGACGGCGGCATTGTGATGTAGGAGGAAATTATTTATGAAAAGAAGAGTTGTCATCACCGGAATGGGCGCATTGACGTCCGTTGGAAATAATGTTACCCAGACATGGGAAGCTATAAAAAAAGGTCAAAACGGAATTGATTTTATTACGTTGTTTGACGCAACAAACGCAAAAGTCAAAATTGCCGGCGAAGTCAAAAACTTTGAACCGGTTCCTACCGTCAGTGCTAGAGACGTTAGAAAACTAGACCGAGTAATCTTATTAGCGATTTGCGCGGCACAAGAAGCGTATGATCAATCCAAGTTACAAAGCACCGATTATGACCCATACCGTTTTGGTTGTTTCGTGACCAGTGGAATTGGTGGTTTAAATACCGGCTCCGGACGAAAGTGCGGAGGGGATTGATCGTTGTATGCGATTAGCCATCCAAGATGCCGGCATTCCTAAAGAAGCGATTGGATATATTAATGCACACGGAACTTCCACTACCCTCAATGACCGCATTGAAACGTTGGGTATTAAAAAAACCTTTGGAGCTTATGCGAAAGAGCTGAACATCAGTTCAACGAAATCCATGACCGGTCACGCCCTGGGCGCCACCGGTGCCATTGAATCGATTATCACCATCAAAGCCTTACAAGACTCCGTTATTCCACCCACGATTCACTATGAAGTCAGTGACCCCGATTGCGATTT
Source organism: uncultured Caryophanales bacterium (assembly GCA_942493185.1). Taxonomy (GTDB): domain Bacteria; phylum Bacillota_I; class Bacilli_A; order Izemoplasmatales; family Hujiaoplasmataceae; genus UBA5603. Next base: position 1,489,931 of record OW818673.1, on the reverse strand, counting down.
AAATTATACGCCCAATGTAGCCGTCACTAAATCATTGCATTATGCGATGAATATTAATCTCGGCTTTGGCGGTCAGAACGCTTGCGTCATCTTCAAAAAAAGCGAATGAAAGGGACAAAATGATGTTAAATCTAGAACAAATTAAAGCCATAATTCCGCATCGCGATCCGTTTCTATTGGTGGATGAAGTCGTAGACTATACGCCGCTTAAAAACGGTGTGGGATTAAAACATGTGAATGCCGATGATTTCTTCTTTAAAGGACATTTTCCGGGTTTTCCGGTGATGCCGGGTGTTTTGATCACTGAAGCATTGGCACAAATGGGCGCGATTGTGTTACTGTCGGCGAAGGAATATGCGGGAAAACTGGTTTTCTTTACGGGCATTGAAAAAGCGAAGTTTAGAAGAAAAGTAGTACCTGGGGATACCTTACGATTAGAAGTCGAAATTACTCGCATGCGGGGTAAATTCGGGTTTGGATCCGCTGTTGCGAAAGTGGATGAAGAAATCGCTTGTGAGGCAACATTTTCTTTTTCTGTAGGACTATAAAATGATGGGGCTGTAATGAAATAGCGCCCCAAACATAAGAGATAGAAAAACCGCACTGGAGACCAGGGCGGTTTTTTGGTATAATATGAGTATGACTAGTACACAATTACACCAAGAATATTATAACGCAAAACAATTGAAATTACCACTGACCTATGAGGTACTTATCCCATATGACAGTGAAGTAAGAACATTTGACGAAGTATTTCGGAGGGTCGACATTAAGAAATACTTAGTAGAAGGAAGTCCAAAGGGACGAACCGGATACAATCCTGTCAACATGTTCAAATTGATAATGTTTTGTCAAATGGAAAAAAATCACGAGTTTGCGAGCGATGGCAAAAGCCGCCCAAAACGACATCCGACTGATGTGGTTGACAGACGAAACGAAGCCGAGTCACGACACGATCAAACGATTCATGGAAGACCATCTCAAAGGGAATCTCGAAGACCTGTTTCATGAAATCAATCAAACAATGATTGAGGAAGAAGCAATCGACCCGACCCGACTCTTCATCGACGGAACGAAAATCGAAGCGAATGCGAATCGATACCAATTCGTCTGGAAAGGCTCAATCGAAAAGTTTCGCGACAAGCTGTTCAAGAAGGTGACCAAAGTCATTGAGCGAATCAACCAACGGCTGGAACTAGAAGGCGTGTTTTTTCGAATTCAGGAAAGTTATCAAACCGACGATTTGAAGAAAATCCAAGCCTATCTCGAAACCGAAGTCGAGCGTCATGAAATCAAGTTCGTTTCCGGCAAAGGGACGCGAAAAAGCGCGATTCAGCGCGATTATGAAGAAATCGCGACCAATTTGGAAAAGCTCATCGAATACGAAAAATATCTGGCTGTCATCGGACCGGACCGAAATTCCTGTGCCAAGACCGACGGGGACGCGACATTTATGCGGATGAAGGAAGATCACATGAGAAACGGGCAGTTGAAAGCGGGATACAATGTCCAAATCGGCGTGGCGGATGAGTACATCCTACATGTGGATATTTTTCAGGATCGAAGCGATTATCAAACGTTCATTCCGTTTTTGGAGGGGTATAATCAAGCCTATGGGGAATACCCCAAGTATCCCGTCGCGGATGCGGGATATGGCGGGTTGAAGAACTACCGCTATGTGAAATCGAACAACATGGAAATCGTTCAGAAATACACCATGTATGGAAAAGATACCAAAGAAAAGAAATATTGCGAAGACCCGACTCGACCGGTGAACTTCAAAAAGGATGAGGAAGGGAACTACTTCGACGCAAACGGAGAGAAGCTTATCTTTCTGTGGCACAGTAAGAAAGGTCACGACGTCTATGAAGCCCCCGTCAGCAAGAAGCGATACGACATCAACGAAGCGTTGTGGGCATTTCAAAAAGAAGCCAGAGAAAACCTAGAATCAAAGTGGGGAATCGAGTTGCGAATTCAACGTTCGATTCAAGTCGAAGGAACTTTTGGCGTCTTGAAAGAGGACTTTCGGTTTCGTCGGTTTCGACGCCGCGGCATTCAAAATGTGAAATTTGAGTTTTTACTGCTGGCGATCGGTTATAACTTATCAAAATACCATAACAAAAAATATCGCGTGACGGCATAGTTATCGACTGGAAAACGTCACGAATGACTTTTTTCTTTTTCTTTGCGCTTAAAAAGCGCTTTTTTTATTGGTTTTCCACAGTCATTCCCATGTCGCAAAAGAAAAAAGGACTGTGTGGCCCATGAAGATAATCAAATCTTCATTTCCTTACAGTCCCTTTTTTCTTCCTTGTTTTCAATGGTTATCTTGCCCAAAAACGAATATAATGATACACTAGATAAAGAATTACTTGAAGAGGAACTTATGAACGAATCCGTTAGTAAAACAAAGAAATATGTATTTTATGCGATTTTAGCAGCGGCACTTTATGCGCTTTCGACGCCGTTTTCGAAATTATTATTAGTCGATTTTTCTCCCACCATGATGGCAGGACTGTTGTATTTTGGGGCAGGACTTGGCATGTTGGTCGTATGGCTTGTACGAAGAAAGGTCACTGACTTTCAAGGAAAACCATTTACTAAAAAACAAATGCCTTATGTCTTTGGCATGATTGCCCTAGATATTATTGCGCCAATTTTGTTAATGCTGGGATTAACTTACAGTAATCCAGAAAATGTATCGTTATTAAATAACTTTGAAATTGTTGCGACGTCTTTAATTGCGTTATTTGTGTTTAAAGAACTTGTCTCAAGACGGTTATGGTTAGGCATCATTTTCATTACATTTGCGACAGTGGTCTTGTCTTTAGGCGATGTGTCAGCGTTTCAATTTTCAATTGGGTCTTTCTTCGTCATCTTAGCATGTATCAGCTGGGGACTGGAAAACAACTGTACCAGATTATTATCAAACAACGATCCTTTAAAAGTCGTCATTATCAAAGGCATCTTTTCGGGGATTGGCTCACTATCCATCGCGTTGGTTTTAGGAGAGTTTCAAGGCGATTTCCTAAGAATTTTATTAGCACTTTTGTTAGGATTTGTGGCCTATGGCATGAGTGTTTATCTTTATGTACACGCTCAAAGAGGCTTAGGGGCATCAAAGACCAGTGCCTATTATGCGGTAGCACCGTTCATCGGCGTCATCATCGCGTTTCTATTGTTTAGACAAATTCCAAATTACACCTTCTTCATCGCTTTGTTTTTAATGGCGGTGGGAACGTACTTTGCTTCAACGCCTAAAAGAGAAAAGAAAGTACTTAGTGAAAAAGAAACAATCAATTAGATAGGATGTGATTTGTCATGATTGAATTACCAGAATCGCATGTATTGGCCAATGCGCTAAACAAGACATTAATGGGCAAACAAATTAAAAGGGTTGTTGCGAATGCATCACCCCATAAATTTGCTTGGTTTTATGGAGACCCAGCTGCTTACGAATCCAAACTCGTGGGAAAGACATTTAGTCATGCCGAACCGATGGGTGGGATGGTCGAATTATGCTTTGATTCGATGCGCTTGGTTTTTGGGGACGGCGTGACCATCAGGTATTACGCAAATTCAGACGCATTACCTGAAAAACATCAACTCATGCTCGAATTTTCAGACGAAAGTTTCTTGGCTTCGAGTGTCCAAATGTATGGTGGATTATGGAGTTTTGAATCAGGAACCTTTGATAATCCTTACTATATCGGGGCCAAACAAAAAACCTCGCCTTTGAGCAAAGACTTTACTGAAGACTACTTTCTCAAAATCATCAAAGACGAAAAAACTTATAAGTTATCCGCAAAAGCGGCGCTCGCAACCGAGCAACGCTTTCCCGGTCTTGGTAATGGCACCCTTCAAGATATTTTGTGGAACGCTAAAATTCATCCAAAGACGAAACTATCGAGTCTTGATTCCAATCAAATAAATCAACTTTATCAATCCGTGGTTCAAACCCTTAATCAAATGAAAGAACTGGGGGGACGGGACACGGAAACAATGTTGGATGGAAGAAGTGGCGGGTATCACCAGATTTTAAGTAAAAATACGCTCGATAAACCCTGTCCCAGATGTCATGGTGAGATTATGAAAGAAGCCTATATGGGTGGAGCCATCTATTATTGTCCAAATTGCCAACCAATCCATCACTGATATAATTCTTAAGCCACAAGTTAATGTGGCTTTTTTAATATATCTATGTTATACCGATTAAATTATTTGCATTTATTCTATCAATAGATTGGACTATTGATTAATGACATAAACGAGTATAGAATTGAATTATAGTAATAAAACTAAATATACGGTGTAGGAGATTAAGACGATGAAGAGAAAAATTTCGTTTTTACTCGGGCTGTTTTTACTCGTTTTCACCCTAGCAGGATGCGATTGGATCATCCCGCAAACGTCGCAACAAACCAGTACCACGAATGCTACCAATGTGACTACTTCGAGTACAGAAGGGGTGAATACAACCTCAACTGAGACCTTTGTGGTCACTTTTTTTAATGATGACGGAATAACCATTTTAGGGATTGTTGAAGTTCTTTCAGGACATGCGGCCATACCTCCTGCTAATCCTTACAAACTTTCAACAGCGGAATTTACCTATCTATTTACCGGATGGGATAAAGCCTTCTCAAACGTCACTTCTCACATGAGTGTTTATGCACAATATCAAGCAACACCTAGGGTTTACCAAATTCAATTCGAAGTTAATGGCGGAACTGAGGTAACAAATTTATCCATAGCATATGGAGAACCCCTTGTCATAACCGCAGAACCGACTCGTTTTGGAAGAGTCTTTATGGGGTGGTATTTGGATGAGGATTGTCAAGAACCCTTGTCATTATCGACTATGCCCGCCAATGATTTAATTCTATATGCCAAGTGGGAATACACTGAGGCGATAATAAACGTGTTCAGTGATTTGGATGAAGTGTATCGAAATTATTACTATATTGCCTCTTCCGACTCAATCGATATTATGAGGGAAACAATGAGTTTTTACTATCCTGCCATCGATGCCGCAGATACCATGGAATATGTCATGGCTCTCTATGAAGAATGTGTTTATGAATTATCAACCCAATTCATCATCGATTACCACAAGGTGGACTTTGAATATTCAAAAGCAAATGACATCAATATCATGGCAAAAGTGATTGAACTTCTCGTGCAAATCTCTGAATGGCACACCCTTGACTTTACGGGGGTCTACGATTTTTATTCACTAAAACTCATTAATGCCGTTTCTCCCGAGGAATCTGAATCTGAATTTCAAAATTTTATCGCTGAGATTAATGGCTTGATTATTTCACAAGGGAACCTGAGTCAAGATTTCATCACAACGTTTAAAATCACAACCATTGCTGTTTTGCAGAACTACCGTGATCAGGTAAACGCCATTGGTGAATCCGTTGATGATGTACCGGTAACAGACAGTGAGATGACACTCTTCTTAGCTCAAATCAACGCTTCAAGTGACATTTCCAATATCCTTGATCTTGTTGTACTGGGAATGCGAGGGATGTCCGCAACACTATTCGTTGCCAGTAAAAGCTATTATCTTGATTCATTATCGGATCTATATGCTATCAAACTATTGACCGTTGATCCCTTATATCTCACAGAACTTGAAGATGAATATGCACGAACACTGAGTGATATCGAAGACTCGCATTATTATGAGACCGTGTTTGAACGTTCAACCACATTTATGATATTTGCGAATAATTTACCCGATAAAGAAACGATTCTTACTTCTAGAATCGTCTTTAATAGCAATGGAGGCTCTCAAGTCGACGATCTAGTTTCAATCGAAGGCGCGCCAATTGCACCACCCAGTGATCCAATTCTCGAATCATATCTTTTCACGGGTTGGTACACCGATATTGAGCTTTCGACGCTCTATATCTTTACAATCATGCCAGAAGAGGATGTCCTCTTATATGCTGGATGGGAACTAATCCCGGATGAACCAACGGATGTCTTGTTTAGTTTAAAAGACGACTTAACGTATGAAGTAGTCGGTTATACCGGTCAAGGTCCCGATTTGGTCATTCCTTCAAGGCATTTAGGATATTGGGTTACGTCCATTCATTCAAACGCTTTTGATGAAAGCTCGGTATTATTGAGTGTTACCATTCCGGCAAGCATAATAACGATAGAATTAAATGCATTCTTTTTAAATCCTAATTTAACGACTTTCATCGTCAGTGAAGAAAATCCCAATTACGCTTCATTGAATGGGGTGTTGTATAATAAAGATTTCACCACTCTCATCAAATATCCTTCTGCTAATACGGAACTTACGTTTGTAATCCCGACCTCTGTAGAAGTTATTTCCGATTACGCCTTTTTTAGCAACCCTTACTTGACCAGAATTATCTTTGGAACTTCAGTTCGTGAAGTGCCTATTTCAACAGCTTTTTGGGGAACATCAAATCTTGAAAATCTTGATGTTGATTTGGGTAATTTGAGTTATTCATCCATTGATGGAGTCTTATTTAATTTCGAACAAACTGTCTTAATCCGTTTTCCAGAAGGCAGGAGACTGGGAAATTACATTGTACCTGAAGGTGTGACTGAAATTGGATCCAACGCATTTACAAACTGTGTGTGGCTTGAAGCGGTTGTGTTACCTTCAACTTTAATCAAAATCGGCAGTGGCGCATTTCAGTTATGTCCTTTTACGGAAATCATTATTCCATTAAATGTTACAGAAATCGGCAGTTCAGCTTTTAACGAGTGTACGGCTCTGTCCATATATGCTTGGGCTTCAACTCAACCTGAGGGATGGAACGAATTATGGAAAGATCCTTTGACGATAGTCTATTGGGGATACACGAATCTACCCTCGCAGGTCACTTTAACATTCGTGACCAATGGCGGCTCACCCATCAACCCCCTCACAAACTATCCTTACACCGAAGTCGTAGTACCGAATCCAATACGCGAAGGATATACCTTTGATGGTTGGTATGAAGAATCCGCGCTACTGAATTATTTTGGGAATTCTGTTTTATTCATGCCACAAACAACAATGACACTTTACGCCGCTTGGTCAATCAACCAATACTGGGTTGAATTTGACCCGTGTGGAGGAACAACGATTGTTGGTTTTTATGGTGATTATGGCATGACTTTTGATAATCCAATTACGACAAAAACAGGATATATCTTTGACGGTTGGTACTTGGATCAAGAATATACTCAGTATTTTGGAATGATGATTACCGCAATACAGTCAAGTAATCATTATCTATATGCAAAGTGGGTTTTAGCCACTTTCACCATTTCATTTGAAACGAACGGTGGATCTCAAATGGATCCCATCACGGACGAATACGGAACACAACTCTTTGTGACCAATCCTGTTAAGTTAGGATATCATTTTGAGGGCTGGTATCGAGATATTGGATTAACAGACTTCTATGGATTCGACGTTAATTATATGGAGGCAAGCTCTCTCACCTTATATGCGATGTGGAGTGCCAATCAATACAGTGTTGAGTTTGATTCTAATGGTGGAACATGGATAGAAGGCATCTATGCTCCTTATCAAACCGTCTTTGAAAACCCCACTACCACTCGCGAAGGTTACACGTTCGCAGGGTGGTATAAGGATTATGAATTTACGGATTATTTTGGAATGACTGTTACATCTATTCCGCTTTATTCAGTTTATCTAATTGCCAAATGGGATATCAATACTTATACAGTCACATTTGAGTCAAACGGTGGTCAAATAATCAATCCCATCACGGATGTCTATGGAACCGAATTTCAAATCGATGAACCTTATAAAGAAGGTTATACATTTGATGGTTGGTATTTAGATGCCCAACTGCTTGAATACTATAATTACACCGTAAACTACATTCCTTCAAGAGATATCACTTATTATGCAAAATGGACTGTGAATGAATATACTTTACAGTTCAACACGAACGGTGGTTCTGAAATCGCGATTATTACAGAGCCATACGGTACAATTATTGATAATCTAATTACAACCAGAACTGGGTATGATTTTGTCGGATGGTATAGAGATGCGGAATTGACCCTTTATTTTGCAGATACATTAACTACGGTACCTTCATTGAATCTGTACTTACATGCCAAATGGATTCCCAACATTTCTAGAGCCACAATGGATGGTTTTACGTACATTGATGAAGGGGACCATTATGTTATCAGCAAATACATTGGGACAAACACCATTGTTGAGGTTCCTAGATATTATTATCCAGACACCGCAAGTTATGAAGATCGAAAACCCGTTACAATAATTAATGATGACGGATGTTTCTGGGGAACAACCGTTGTCCAGGTGACTATTCCCAATACCATTACGTATATAGGAAATTATGCCTTTGCCCACACGGCAGCTTTGACGACCGTTACCTTTGAACCAGGAAGTACAATTACCCAAATATCAGAAGGTATTTTCTGGGAAGCGACTGCTTTGACGAACTTCATAATTCCATCAACGGTATTGGTGATTGAAGCGGGTGCATTTTACGCTACATATGACTTGACGTCGATTAGCATCCCCAAAGAAGTGACGCTCATCGCGGGTTTAGCCTTTAAAAATGCAACATCCCTAAATGCAGTGACCTTTGAATCGGATACGCACTTGCTTGTTATTGAGGAGCAAGCCTTTTGGGGAACCATGATTGAATCCTTTATCATGCCAAATTCCGTACATACAATCGGAGCTTGGTTATTCTATGATTGTTTAAATCTTGTATCTATTCAATTATCGAGTTCTTTACATAATATAGGTACTGGGGCATTCTATAATTGCGAAAGCCTTTCGAGTTTGACAGTGGATGCTTTAAATCCCTATTACACATCCATCGATAATGTCTTATTTAACATTGATCTTTCAAAGATTGTTCAATATGCTCAAGCAAAAGAAGGAACAACATTTGTCATCCCTTCAAGTGTCACAATCATCGGTGCTTATGCCTTCAATAATTGTGATGGACTAATCAGCATTTCGATTCCTTCCTCCGTTACAACGATTGAATGGGCTGGGTTTGTTGCTTGTACCAACATGATTAGCATTTATATTCCTTTGTCTGTAACCGCTATTGATCAATACACATTCTCGGCATGTACCAGTTTAACAATTTATGCATCTGCTCCTTCAAAACCGGCAGGCTGGTTGAGCGTTTGGAATGAATATGGTCGTCCAGTCGTTTGGAATTATGTCGAATAATGGCTACTAAATAACCTGTATCCAACATTGTAGTCAAAAAAATGATTTCCCTTCAGCGGAATATTCCGACATTTGGGAAATCATTTTTATTATTAAAGGGTTATTATTTGGTTTCAGGAATCGGGATGGGTTCAAAACTAAATCCGATCGAATCTTCGACTTTCATCGAGAAACACAAGCCTCTCGCTTCGGTCATGATACCGAATTTTGATGTCATGGCTTTCATTAAGTCGTTTTTCTGCTCTTCCAAACATACAATCATTAAGATGTCTTTTTCTGGATGGAGGGTAATACCAAAAAATTTCGCTTTTTCTGTCGAAATGGAACTGCGTCCATGAATGATGGTGCCGCCTCTAGCTCCCGCTTTTCTCGCTTCAGTCATGGCTTCATATGCAAACCCATGATTACATACATAGAAGATGACTTCTTTTTGGCTATTTTCCATTTTGTTTTACCCCCGAAAGTTCTCCGTACAGATAACTGTACCCAAGCTTTGATATTCCATCAAGTGATACCGTGAAGGCAACACCCATGCCAGACCGTAAAAAATCTAGTTGATCAGTTAATTGTCTAAAGACATTGGGAATGTCAGTATCATCGATGAGACTGAAGATGACATCGCGTTCGGTTTCACCCAGACAAAAGTATTCTAAGATTTCTGACGTCGCCGTTCCCAAGCCGGGAACGGTGGTTTGATAGTCTAGGATGCCGCCACCGGTGATTTTCGCAACTTCATCACTGATGCCTCTAGGAACGATTGATATGAGTAGCTTCATGTTTGACCTCCTTGAGATCCATAATATCGGAATCATCGGCATGCGATAAAAACGCTTTGACTTTTGCTTTATAGAAAAGTCCTAATAATTGAATTGTAATCAGGGGTGCCATCGCCACAAACGCGACCAATCCAAACGCATCAAGCAAGACATTTGTTCCTATAGTCGCCGACGCCCCTAAAGCAAAGGGCATTAAAAAGGCACTGGTCATTGCGCCGGAGACGGCGCCTCCGGAATCAAAGGCAATCGATGAAAAGATGGTGGGAGTCATTCTTGTCAGTGTGACCGCAATGATGTAACCAGGTAATAAAATCCACCAAATACTTATCCCTGTCAAGACCCTTAGACACGCTAACCCAATCGCAACGGATACCCCGATTGATAATGAAATCATCATGAATTTTCTGGAAATAGCTCCGGCACTGACCGTTTCAACCTGACGGTTTAAAGCGATAACGGAAGGTTCCGCCGCAACAACCAAGAAGCCAAATAACATGCCTACTGGGATTAAAATCCAGTTGTAATCCAGTCCGGCAATCCGGTTTCCAATAAAGGTGCCGATGTTGACCAACCCGGCATTTGCGCCTGTTAAGAATAAGACAAGACCCACATACGTATAGATGAATGCGATGATGATTTGAATAACTCTTTTGCGGTTCATCTTAAAGGCTATAAGCTGGAAAATTGCGAAGAATAGCACAAAAGGTAAGATGGCGATCGCCATTTGGATGAGATTAATAATCAGGTATTCAAAGAAGGTTGTGGATATATCAGATACAGGTACGGCCGGTTCATAGAAGAGTCCTAATAACAACACTGAAAGGATGGGTCCAATGGACGCAATGCCAATGAGACCGAAACTATCTTCTTCAGAACCTTTGTCACCACGGATCTTTGAAATACCAAATCCTAGGGCCATGATAAAGGGGACCGCCATGGGACCGGTGGTGACCCCACCGGAATCAAAGGCAATGGGTATGAACCCTGGATTGATAAAAGAAATGATGCCAGCAATTAAAAACAATACCGCATAACTGATGGTGAAGAGAGTGGAGAGTTTGAATTGTTTTAATATTCTTAATAAGGCAATGACCACAAACGCGCCAACCCCTAAAGCAACGGTCAAAATCATCATTGGTTGACTGACAACCGCTTTGAATTGATCAGCCAAAACCCATAAAGCCGGTTCTGCGACAGTAATCATGAATCCAACTAAAAAGGCGACTAAGATAAACAGCCATAATTTTCTTTTTTTGACGATGAACTCGCCAATTTGTTCGGCGATAGATACGGTGGAAGCCACCGAACCAATGGTGAAAAACGCCAGACCAATGATGAGTAACATATCGCCTACGATAAAATTAAAAATGAAGACTCTTTCAATCCCCATCATCAAACTAGCAATCAATATCACAATGGAAATGGGTAATACAGCTTTGGCTGAATCAAGGAATTTTCCCCAAATGATTTTTTTGCCCAAGCGACTCACCTCCACCGTCTTCATTAAGTCTTAGTTTACCGCAATTGGATTCGATTTTCAATTGATTATCCAAACATCACTAAAAAATCATTTCTTTGGAAGCAATGCATAAATTTGAACTAGAATTCGGAAAGTGGGTTGATTATTCTTTAAATAATTGATACTATCATATTAACGGAAACAAAGCCTACATCATACTTTTTATAAGACGGGAGCACTCTATGTTACGATTAGTCGACTATTCAGATGATTATTACAATGCGTTAAGCAACTTACAAGTATTACCCAGTCAGTCTTGTTTCGTTTGTAGCGGAAAAGCAATGCTAGAAAAACTCGGTGAAGATTCGCGAAAGAACCGTCTTTATATGGTTTTATTCGGCGATATCACGTATGGAGCGGTATTGCTTAAAGAATACAAGGAACACGAGTTTTTTATTTGGCAAATGTTGATTGACCAAAGGCACCAAGACAATGGTGTGGGGAAAACCACCTTGCGAGAACTGATTCAAAAATTGAAAGCCCAAGGGGCAACAAAATTAACCACTACCATCGTGAAGGATAATGTTAAATCGTTATCATTCTTTGAAGGCTTTGGATTTAAGTATCAAGACGAAATTGACAACGAAGTCAATTTGGTCGCTGAAATCTATTACGAATAAACCTCCAATCAAAAAAAAGATTGATGCCTCACGAGGTATCAATCTTTCACTTATAGGGAATGTATTATGGTTGCATTGCGCCAAACAGTACCAACCAAGCAAGGATGGATTTGGCAACCAAACTTAAGACGATGTAAGTCCGTTCTCCATAAAGATAATCTTTCCATTTACCGACTTTGAGGTATTGTAAGATCATATTGATTGGGAACGTATTGAAGGCAACGAAATAGGTTCCCACAATGGCCCAAACGAACCATGGAACCATGTCTAAATTGCTATTGCCAGTCATGTAAATAATGATGACAGCCCAAGGTGCTAATCCGGCAATCGAACCCCAAATGAAGGGACCCCAATTGAGTTGGCTTTTTTCTTTACCAACGTTGAGTTGTTCCATCACTAATCCAAATAAGTTCATCGATGCATTCACAACGAAGATGAGTAATAACGTTGCAATGTCATAGACGCCAAATAAAGTAGCGATTAATACGATCATGACCGAAGAACTTAAAGCGTATTCAATCCAACGGAATTTGTTAATCCCTTTTTCGAGATCAGAGGCATAAATAGCATAGGTCTTTTTTGGGATTGAGATTAAAGCGTGCGCAGCCGCAGACAACAATAAGAAGACCGCAACCAAAATGCCAAAGGGCAAATCGAATAATACTTTGCTTGCCGTTTCTAAAGACTGGGTTGTGACATTGTACTGTAAGAATAATTGCGTGATAGTGGGTTTAAACTCGGCGATGTTTTGAATGACCGTGGTTGCTAAGAATAGCATTGCAATCCCTTGAATGAGATGCAATCCCCCCATTAACATGTTAAATCTTTTTAATTTTAATAAACTTGTTTCTTTCATAGTGTTTTCTCCTTTTTATGAAATTATTTTAAACTTCCAAACTTATTGTAGCACGTATTTTTAAAAAATGTTGTTAGTTGCTCAAATTTGCTCACACGAATTTCTTAGACAAAAAAGAGGGGTTAGAATGAACATTAACCGGATAACAAGACTTAAAGAAGGACAACCAAACAAGCAAAAAAAGTATGTGCTCTATTGGATGCAACAAAGCCAAAGAGTCTTTTATAATCATGCTTTAGAACATGCGATTTCGTTAGCCAATGAGTTTAAGTTACCTCTATTGATTTACTTTGGATTAACTTCTCATTACCCAGATGCCAATCTAAGACATTACCATTTTATGTTAGAAGGGCTTTTGGAAGTCAAAACCGAATTGGCGAAAAAAGAAATCGGTTTTGTCTTCAAACTTCAAAGTCCGGAAGAAGGAATTCAAGCATTCCTTAAAGATGCACAAGCACTGATTATGGATACCGGATACTTAAGACATCAACTCATTTGGAGACAACGGGTTTATGCGAATGCAACTCATCTGTATCCAGATTTGTTCATCGATATTGTTGACACGGATCTGATTGTTCCGGTTGCGGTTGCTTCACAAAAAGCCGAATATGGAGCCTATACATTAAGACCGAAACTGATGCGTCTCTATCAAGAATTCATGGATTTTAAATCTTTATCAAAGGTGAATATTCCATGGCAGTTAACCATGAAGAGCGATGATGATTTGAGTGATTTAACAAGCCTTGAAAAAAAGTTAAATCTTGATGAATCGGTTCTCCCTAGTAAACAATACCACGGGGGATATAAAGAAGCAAAGCAACACTTATATGATTTTTTGAAGGATGTTGCAAATGTTTATCCTTTAAGCAATGATCCGGGGTTTGACCGGACATCGAAACTATCGATGTATTTGCATTTTGGGCAAATTTCAGCACTTGAAATAGTAGATGAAATGAATTTTGCAATGATTAACCGAACATTAAGTCAAGAAGCCTATGAAGCATTTTTTGAACAGTTATTGGTTCGAAGAGAACTGGCCTTTAATTACGTCACCTATCACCATGGATATGATCAATTTGAATCCATGACCGAACCTTGGGCTTATCAATCTTTAAGAGTACATAATCAAGATTACCGGACGTACCTTTATACCGTTAAGGAGATGGAATCGTATCAAACGCATGACCCCTATTTTAATGCGGCGATGAAAGAAATGGTTATCTCCGGGTATATGCATAATTATATGCGGATGTATTGGGCAAAGAAAATCATCGAGTGGACCCAGTCGCATAAACAAGCCTATGAAACCATCCTTTATTTAAATAACCGTTATTTCTTAGATGGTCGAGATCCCAATAGTTATGCGGGGGTTGCTTGGTGTTTTGGGAAGCACGACCGTGCCTGGACCGAAAGACCCATCTTTGGGAAATTAAGGTATATGAATGATAAGGGACTTGAACGAAAGTTTGATATGGATTCTTATATCAAACGCATCAATGACTTAACGTAAAGATATTTTGCGGAGGATGCCATGGAAAATGAATCAAAACTAATTAACATATCCAAGAAGAGTTTTATCAGTGTTGTGATAATTTTACTGGGTTTGATGATAGCAGCAGGAATCATGACCTTTGTCATTCCAAAAGGAAGTTATCTAAGAGACGGTGACATCATTTTGGATGGCACATATCAGACATTACCACTGCTTGGAGGTTATCCCATTTGGCGATGGTTCACGGCCCCATTTGAAGTATTAGGGTCAAGTGATGGGTTATCCATCATCGTTATATCGATTTTTATTTTAGTACTTGGCGGTACATTTACGCTGATGGATAAAACCGGTGGAATTAAAGTCATATTGAAACGATTAATTGCGAAGTTTAAAGACCGTAAATACTTGTTATTGCGCATCATTGTATTAGCCTTTATGTTATTTGGAGCCTTCTTTGGGATATTTGAAGAATCGGTTGCATTATTGCCCATCATGATTATATTGTCATTATCGCTGGGTTGGGATACGATGATTGGCTTAGGGATGACGGTTCTTGCGGCAGGGTTTGGATTTGCGAGTGGCATCACCAATCCGTTTACCGTGGGCATTGCTTCAGATATAGCAGGAGTAAATATTCTAATGGGCGTTGGCTACCGTTTAGTTGTCTTCGCCATCATGTATTTCATCTTGTCTAGTTTCTTAGTCTGGTACGCTAAGAAGATTGACAAGGACCCAAAAAAGAGCTTAACGTACGAAGAGGATATTAAGAAAGCCCATAGTTTTGATGTGAATGGTACCATCGTTTACGAGAATGAAACAACGATCTTTAAAGCCTATGTTACGATGTTTATTGTATTTCTTTTCTTTGTGATTGGAATCAGTGTATTAGACCTCGTTTCAGCCGTTTCCTTGCCTACAATTCCCTTTATGGCATTAACATTTTTAGTGGGCGGATTGATTGCGGGATACCTGGTTACAAAAGATTTCAAATTCACTTTGAAGAAGTACTGGGAAGGAATGATGTCCGTAGCCCCTGCGGTCATCCTAATTATGATGGCTGCCAGTGTAAAATACATCATTGTCCAAGGAAAAGTGATGGACACCATCCTTTATAATTTGGCCAATGTATTATCCAATCAATCCGCAATATTAGGAATCATATTAATTTATGTATTGGTTTTGGTTGTGGATTTCTTTATTGGATCGGCTTCCGCAAAAGCCTATTTGATTATTCCATTATTGGTTCCTTTAGCAGCGTTGATTGGTTATTCGAAAGAATTAGCAATCCTAGCTTTCATCTTTGGGGACGGGTATTCAAATGTAATATATCCTACCAATGGCGTCTTGCTGATAGGATTATCGATTGCCGGAGTCAGTTATGGGCAATGGGTGAAGTGGTCGTGGAAATTACAACTTGGAACTTTGGGAATGACCATCTTGCTTCTGATTATTGCTTTGTGGATTGGGTATTAAGGTAAAGATGTGACCGGAACTTCTGTTTCGGTCTTTTTTTCTTTCTGATTTACCTCAAAAATTGCACAAAAAATGCATATTATTGGCGCTATTTTCGCAAAGAATCTTGAATTATACAATGAAATAGTATATTGTTTATTTCAGCACTGTTTATTGGGAGTCTATCAATTCAGTAGAGGTATATAATATCTATATGCCTTTTCATCTACATTTGATTTGATAAAAGTCCTATTTGAAATGATCATTCTGAAAGAGTTATTAGGATAAAGGAGAGCTATCATGGCTAAAATTTGCTTTCGAGATATGAAGAACATTAATAAAGAGATAGTAAATGAACATCAACAAGTTGATGCAACTTATACTGTTTTTGAATTGAAAGGAAAGAGGTACTTTCAAATTGACACATATGGAAAACCAAACAGAAAATATACTGGTAAAATTAGTCAATCTATACAACTCGATGTCGATTCGATTCGTGATTTAGTGGCTTTTCTCATTCAAAAATTTCTATAATTTGAGGGAGTATATATTGAAAACAATTATATCACCACCGTTCGCTCCTTCGTTAATCGAATCTACACGTGCTATAGGATATACTACTGAGGCTGCAATTGCAGACATTATCGATAACTCTATTTCAGCAGGGTCAAGGAAAATTGAAGTTAGAATTATACCGTCTTCAGAAAGTTATGTAGCTATTCTTGACGATGGTGAAGGTATGAATATTGAGGAAACTAGATTAGCGATGGTTTACGGATCCACAAATCCATTATCACAAAGGAAAGACAAAGACCTTGGAAGATATGGATTAGGACTTAAGACTGCATCGTTGTCTCAATGCAGACAGTTAACGGTAATAAGCTATCGAAATCAGAAAGTTAGCGCATGTTGCTGGGATATTGATTATGTAAATGAGCAAAATGATTGGGCTCTTATTGAATATGAAGTTGAGGAAATATCAAATAAGCCGTTATTTGATATGTTAATAAAGCAGAAATCCGGAACGTTGGTTATTTGGGAAAAGCTTGACAAAATCGTCACATCATCAGTTGATTTTGAAAGGTCGATTTCGCAAAAGATAACACAAGCTCGCAATCATTTATCTCTGATTTTTCATCGTTATTTATGCGGTGAACCCGGTGTTGCTAAGATTACCATCACGTTAAATAACAATCCTTTATTACCAAATGATCCGTTTTTAGTTGAGAAGAGCACCATTCACACGCCTGAGATTATAAGAATTAAGCGTGTTGTATCAGACATTATTGAGAGTACCGATATCACTGTCACTCCATATGTGTTGCCGCATTTATCAAAACTGACAGATGTGGAAATAGATATTTTAGGGGGTAATGATAATTTAAGTAAGAATCAAGGATTTTATGTTTACCGTAACAAGCGTCTCATAATGTATGCAACCTGGTTTGGAATGGTACCAAAATCAGACTTTACAAAGTTGTGTAGGGTAAAGGTAGATATTCCTAATAATTTAGATAACGAATGGTCACTTGATATAAAAAAATCACAAACTTTTCCCCCTGATATAGTGATTGATAATTTACGGAGAATAATTGTTAAGATTTTATCGCTTGGGAAAAGAGTATATACGTTCAGGGGAAAAAAGCAAATAGGTGAAGATAATACAACAATATGGACAGAAATGGTAAACGCTAATGGGAAATTTTTTCTCATAAACAAAGATCATCCTATTGTACAGGCAACCATGATCGATCCGATTTATTCACAAAAAGTTTTATATTTAATCAAGATGGTCGAAAGTGAACTACCTGTATACCAGATAATATCAGATTATCACAATAATGTTAAATTTGCATTGGATGATGAGGTTTATAAAAAAAATATCGACTTGATTAATCTGTCTGAACTATTAAATTGTTACCCAAAAGAAAATAGACGGCAAATTTTTGATTTGTTGAAGCTTTTTGCTCCATTATGTAATTATGAAGTTACATTTGAGGACCTGACAAATGGAATACACAAGTAATAAAGAAAAATTCGAAACGCTATTGAATGCTATGATTTCTATAGCTTTCAACTTTAAAACATTGACTAGTAATCAATTCAATGACTTCGCAGCAACGGTTCGTGCGAAACATTATGATTTTCTTCCCATATCTGATCAGGAATTTGAAGAAGTTAAACGTAATATCCAAGAATATCGCGCAACAGAGAATACCAACGGAACAATATTGGTTGATCAAGAAACGATTCATGATCCTTGGTATACAACCAATAAGTCAGATTTTCCTACTGATTATGTAAGTAGATTTATTAAATATTTGAGTATTGAGAAAAAATGGTCCGATCAAGTAATTCTCAAACTTGATGAAAACACAGATAAAATAATGGATTATATAGGAAACCCCTTAATTAAAACTGAATGGTCAAAAAAAGGATTATTAATTGGTGATATTCAGTCTGGAAAAACATCAAATTACACATTTCTATGTAATAAAGCAGTAGATGCTGGATATAAAATCATTATTGTTTTGGCAGGAATGACCAATTCCTTAAGAAAACAAACACAGCAACGCCTTGAAAAAGATTTTGTAGGAATTACTAAAATTACTCCACAGAATTCGATAAGAGGTGAGATCACTCCTTCATCAAAAGTTGGAGTAGCAAATTATGGAAGTGTTAGCGAACGAGTCGAAACATTTACTTCTGACGAGCGAGATTTTAGCAAAACCATCGCTGAAACAACGAATGTTTCATTTAGTGATAAAACTTGTCCGAAATTGTTTGTTGTAAAAAAGGTAAAATCTGTATTGAACAATTTGTACTATTGGTTAAAAAATTCTATTGATTCAAACAATAATTCAAAAATTGACATTCCGATGATTTTAATCGACGACGAATCAGACAATGCATCAGTCAATACAGGAGACGAATATAATCCTTCTTCAATCAACAACTCAATTCGGAGCATACTGAAATTATTCTCAAGACAAACTTATTTGGGAGTCACTGCAACTCCTTTTGCCAATATTTTTATTAATCCGTACAATGGAATTGATAATAAATTCGATCCTGATTTGTTTCCGAAAGACTTCATTTATTCATTACCTTCTCCTACTACTTATTTTGGTAGTTCAATAATATTTGCATCCGATAGTACTTACAGTGATTCGGTTATTACTGAGTTGAATGATCATGAAATGGTTGGATTTTTCGAGTACGGCCACAAAAAAGATGTTGATTTTAATACAATTCCAAGTAGTTTGAGAGAAGCACTACAATATTTCATTTTAACGATAGCTATTAGAAATTACCGAGGTCAAACTGGTAGTCATAGATCTATGCTAATCAATGTTAGCAGATTTGTTGATGTTCAAAATCGTTTAAGAGACTTGATTATTTATACTTTTTACAAGACATTACTTGCTGATGTTGTTAATTTTTCTAAACTCAGTTATGAAGAGGCGATGAAAAATTCATCCATCTCACAGTTATATGAAGTATGGACTAAGCATAATCTCTCAGTCGTATCAAAATGCTCTTGGGAAGTACTTTTACGTGATTATCTACTGACCGCTACGCAAGATATTAAGATAATATCAATTAACCAAAAATCAATTGAAAGACTTGATTATGAAAATTCTGCTGTTCCTCTTAAAGTAATTGTCATTGGAGGCGATTGTTTATCGAGAGGAATTACACTTGAGGATTTATCAGTTAGTTATTTTTATCGAAATTCCCAAGCTTATGACACACTTATGCAGATGGGTAGATGGTTCGGTTATAGACCGGGATATTCAGATTTGGTAAAAATTTGGATTTCAAAAGAAGCGACTGCTTGGTATAGACATATTAGCGAGACTATAGAGGAATTGAAAGTAGACATTATCAAAATGAACCGTAATAATATGACTCCTTTGGATTTTGGACTAAAAATCAAAGGTCATCCCGATTCCTTGATTCCAACAGCTCGTAACAAAATGCGAAACGCAACTTTAAATAGTCGATACGTAGAAGTCGATATTGCGGGAAAATTGATTGAAAGTCCTCGATTAATAAATAACGAATCCATATTGAACAATAACGAAAATCTAGTATGCCAGTTCATTAATCAACTTGATTTTATTGGTCAAAAGGATGATAATGAACTAATCTGGCGCAATATTGAAGCGGGTCACATTTCATCACTTGTTCGAGATTTCAAATCATTGTTATGGCATTGGTACTTTGATTCAACCACTATTTCAGACTATATTCTGGAATGCGACAACAAATGGGATGTTAGCATTCAGACGGGTTCATCTACGAATCAAATAAAGTTTAATACCGGAAATGCAGTTATTAATTTCCCGATGGAAATCAGAAAAGTCGAGGTTGACAAAAGCAAAATAAGCATTTCGGGAACGAAAGTTAGAGTTGGAAAAGGAGAGTGTGCAAAAACCGGGCTGTCTGAAAGCGAAATTTCTAGAATTAAAGAGAATTATAGAAAACTAAATTTCGGAAAAAATTATCCGGATGGGATTTTTTTATGTACAAAAAGAAATAGTATTTTATTCATTCATTTTGTTTTACCGAATAATACTCCTTCATCAGATACTCTTTTTTTCCCTCAGAAAGTTGTAGCACTTGGATTAGGTTTTGCCAAAGAATCGGAGTTCAATGTAGTAAAAGAAAAGAAATTAAAATACTATTTAAACAAAATTGGAGCAGAAATTGATCTGGAAACAGAATTTGGAGATGATTTTGTTGTTGAGTAGTAGTGATTTGTTAAATAAATGGGAATCAATGCCGTGCGACGATTTTGGGCAAATGCGAGTCGATGCTACACATAAGTTAGACTTATTCATCAGCAAAAACAATCAAGGACATCCGCTGTTTTATTTGTTAACTAGAAACCAGTTTTCCAATATAAAATCATCTCATGCTATTGATGTTAGCATCTTGCATAGAGAAGACGGTATATATATATTGAAACTTGAATTAAAAAAAATGAGCTTGTTCCATGAATTTATATATCTTTGTCACTCATTAATTGAGTGTTCTAGAACAGATGAAAACGAGTCGATAAATGTGAAAAGTATAATCACTACTTTTCATAATTGGCAATATTTACTTGATAACTCAAAGGACGAATTACTTTCCGATAATTCATTAAAAGGATTGGTTGGAGAATTGTCTTTCATTCTAGATAATCTAAATGTGAAGTTTCCCGCACTTCAATTATTGCAAGCCTGGACAGTAAGAAGTAATGCTGAACGAGACTTTGTTTTTGAGGATCAATGGTATGAAATAAAAACAATAGCCTCTGCTTCGAATAAAATATCGATTACCTCTATAGAACAACTTGATAATGACATTATTGGTGAATTGTGGGTGTATAAAATCGACTTAAGTGTCGGTAGGCAAGCATATACTTTCTGCGTTTTCGACATAATCAATAGCATCTATATGAAATTAAATACTTTTGAAGAAGAGTCATTATTTTCAAAAAAATTATTACAAAAAGGGTTTGTTCATAATGATTTATATTCTGACATACTTTTTTTAAGGACATCAAAAGCCAGATATCTGATAGATAACACTTTTCCAAAGCTTTTCAGGAGATCAATTTGTAGAGAAATTGTAGATGCTACCTATTCACTAGATATTGATATGCTTCATACTTGGCAGATTGGAGAATAGAAATGGATTTACTTGAATTCAGAAAAAACTTTTTGGAATCAGTTCGTATTGAGGCTGAAGAAAGCCGAGATTTCAAAGAAAGCTCATTCGTAAAATTATATGTAGATCAATTGTCCGAGGATGGACATTTTACCGATTTCACGTATGCGCCTTATATTCGAGAAAAATCAGGCTCTCGAAAAATAAAAATAAGTGGATATTCACAAAATAGTTTTGAGGACTCAATTTCACTGATCGCAGCAGACTATGACGGTCATGATGAATCAAAGTCCTTAACTAAATCTGACGCATTACACTTTTTCAAGTTCATGTTAGCTTTTGTTGAGGAATCATATTCTGGAAAACTGATTAATGAAATTGAGATTAGTGATCCAGCCTCAACAATTTCTAACATTCTTAATTTTTATCAAAAGAAAACCCGCAAAATCAGACTATTTATGATTACTGACAAAATATTGAGTGAACAGGTTACTTCATTGTCTTCATTGAAAGTAAATGACATTCCAATTGAACTTCATGTCTGGGATATTAAACGATTGTTCAATTATTATTGTTCAGGTGGCGAATCTCCAGAGATATTAATTACTGATTTTATTGAAAATGGAATTCCCTGTGTCGTTTTTTCCGGATCAAATGAATACGAAAGCATTTTATGTGCAGTTCCAGGTGGCTTTTTAGCTGATTTGTACGATAAAATGGGTACAACGTTGTTGGAGGGTAACATTCGATCGTTTTTAAGTACAAAAGTTGCTGTTAACAAACGAATAAGGTATACCATTAATAATGATGCAACCAGTTTTTTTATGCTAAATAATGGCATTTCAGCTACTGCTAGTTCGGTCACATATAAACACTTTAATGAAAATATTTGTTTGTGTTCGATGGTGGATTTTCAAATTGTAAATGGCGGACAGACAACGGCTTCTTTATCAAATGCTAGATTTGTCGATAAGGCTGACCTAAGTAAAATTGCGGTTCCCATGAAACTAACCATTATAAACAAGGATGATGCAAAAATTATTATTCCAAAGATTGCCGAATGTGCTAATACTCAAAACAAAGTTAACGCTGCTGATTTTTTTTCAAATAAAGAATATGCAATTCAAATTGAACGACTTTCGAGAAAAATCTTTGCCCCAGCAAAAGATGGGTCTCAACATGACACGCATTGGTTTTTTGAAAGAGCAAAAGGTCAATACCTAAGAGAACAAATGCGTAAGTCAAAATCAGAAATCGCGAGATTTGTACTTCAAAACCCCAAAAATCAAGTTTTTAGTAAAACTGATCTTGCCAAGTACATAAACTCTTGGAGTGGTCTTCCTCATATTGTAAGTAGAGGAGCACAAACTAATTTTCAAGTTTTTGCAGAAACCATAATAGATAAATATGAGCAAAGTAAAGATAGTATTCATGATGATTATTTTAAGGAAACTGTTGCTTTAGCAATCTTGTTTAAGTGTTGTGAGGCAATTGTTTCGGATCAACCATGGTACGGGCAAGGTTACAGGGCACAAATTGTAACATACACTTTGGCATTGTTTTCTCACTTAATAAAGGAGCAATTTATTGACTATTCATTGGACACTAAAAAAATTTGGGATATACAATCTGTCCCAATAGACATTCAAAAACAGTTAATAGAGATCGCTTATTATGTTAATAACAGTATAAATGATGTCAATAGAGAAACTATCAATGTGACACAATGGTGCAAAAGAGAAAAGTGCTGGGATACAGTCAAAAGAGATTGTTTAATACATTTAGATAAAAAAATTATGTTAGCTTGCATTATGTCGAAAGACAAGAAAGATAGAGAAAAAATTGCGGAAAAAGACGCCAAACTAACAAATAGCGTCACAGATGAAATTTCAGTTTTTAATAAAAAAGTTGAATTATGGAATAGATTACTTGTTTTCTCACAAAATAGAGGCATCGCAACTTCTGACCAATTAATTGCACTCAAAGTGGCTTCTTCGATTCCGAATAGGTTGCCAAATGCTTATCAGTGCAAAATACTTATAAAGTTACTAGATAAGGCGCTTCAAGAGGGGTTCCAACAAAATACAGATGAAAACAAAGAATAATGGTGGAAGTGTTAATATGATTAAATTAGTTGACTTGTTCTCTGGAGCCGGCGGTTTGAGCCTGGGTTTTGAACAAGTTCCTGGATTTTACACTGTTGGAGTAATCGAAAATAACGAATATGCACTTGAAACATATCTGAAAAATCGTCAACCAAATCAAAATAAAATTTTAATTGAGCGAGATATACGTTCTACTGACCTACACAGTTTTAAAAAATTAACGGGAAAGATTGATGTTTTAATTGGTGGACCCCCATGTCAAGGCTTTTCTAACGCTAATAGACAGCGAAATAAATTTTTGAGTAACAACAATTTATTGGTTAAAAAATACGTTGAAGCAGTTAAAACTCTTAGCCCTAGTGTTTTCGTCTTAGAAAATGTCGGCATGATCAAATCTGATACGCACAAGTTTTTTGATTCATCTTTCGATCATGATGATATCATAAAACTAAATATTAATCTCAAGCCTGAGTCGGTTGTCGTATATGATAATAATATTGATGGAGAAGAAACGATAAAAATATTTGAAAACCACTCTGAAATCTTAAGATTATTGGTAACCAATCAAACTTACAAATCCTTAAGAATATTGGATAAAATCCTTTCTCAAATAAAGTGTAAATTACCTTCAACCAAATTAACTGAATGGATCCGTATCAACAAAAATTTTTTGGAATCTGAACTATCTTGTTATGAAAAAAAACTCAATGATAGCATTATAGATAAATTGATAAAAGTTGATATAAACAAAACTCTTAATTTTCTAGTAGTAATTAACGAATTCACTATATTGGAGGCAAAATCTAGTATTCATAATTTATTGGATTTCCAAAAAGCACTTCATCTCATGGAGGAACTAATCCAATACAATATAATATACGAACTTTTTATAGAGGGAAATAAAGTTAAGATTAGGACAAAATCATATTCAGTATTGAACTACATTATTTATTCATTGATGACTGAATATGATATTACAACCGAGGAGCTAAACAGCATAAATTATGGAGTTCCACAAGAGCGTAAAAGGTTTTTTATGGTTGGTGTGAAGAAGGGGATTGGCAAAAATTGTAAGTTTGTTTTTCCTTCTCCTAGCTCAGAAAAACTGACAGTTTTTGATGCGATTGGAGATTTGGAAGAGGTGATTCCTAGCCATGAAGTAGCGGCCATACCGATTAATAGAAGAGTGAATGACGCACACTCTGATTATGCCAAGTCTTTAATTGATGGATGCTCATTAATCTATAACCATACGATTACCCAAACTTCCGAAATTGCCTTATTAAGGTTTAAATCACTTAAACAAGGCGAAAACTTTCATGATCTGAGTACTGAGCTTAAAACTTCATACACAGATATTGAACGTACTCAAAATTCGATTTACAAAAGACTTGATTTTTCACATCCAAGCGGAACCGTAGTTAATATTCGAAAATCAATGTGGATTCATCCTACTAAAGATCGCGCTGTAAGTATTCGCGAAGCTGCAAGAATTCAGTCTTTTCCTGATAATTACATATTTTATGGCCCGAAGGATAGTCAATATCAACAGGTAGGAAATGCTGTTCCTCCAAAACTCGCAAATGCAATAGCAAAATCAATCTTTAAATTATTTGATTTATAGGTGAAATTTGTTACTTGAAGTACACTTAATCTATTTGTAGAATTAAAGCAAAACTATTTTATTGCCTATCATAATATTACTCGAGTTAATTGTTTGAGGAGGGTCAATATGAATTCAGTTAATGCCGGAAAATATTTAAAGAAAAAACGAACAAATGAAAAAATTGAACTTAGTACTATGGCAAATGATTTGGGCATTGACGAACTCCTCCTGACAAGATACGAAGATGGACTAGAAGTTATCTCGGATGACCATGGGTTAAAAATAGCAAAATATTTGGATTTTGAACCCATTAAAATTGGAGTTGCTCCCGAGATACCAGGAAAAGTTCCTCCAAAAAGCTTAAACAGAATGATAAAACGTGAAAATCCAGATGATTATAAAAAGGATGTTAAAGCATTTTTTGACTATTTATCTCATCTTCCAAAAAGAAAGTCAAGAAAAGTCAAGAAGGCACTATTTGAGGATCAATTGTTTCACCCCGAGAAAATGGTCAATGATGGTCCATTCATGTTTTTTAACATCTTCTTAATCTTTATATTAGTGTTTATATTAGCCTATCTTATAGAAGATATTACCATGGCAAACTTTTCCTTGAGTTTAATTGTTCCATTTACAATGTTGTGGTACATCTTTGAACGCCATACACCCAGAACCGCCAGTGGTCTTGATGTTATTAAATGGTTTTTCTTTGGAGGAATGGGGGCAATATTGATCGTATACATCATACGTTACTTTGTGGGATATCCAGAAATTACCTTCGTTCAAGACTTGGTAACGGGGCTTATTGAAGAATCAGCGAAAATCTTAATTGTGTTGCTCTTTGTATATCATAAAAAGATTGAACATGTAATGACTGGTATACTCATTGGTTTTGCAGTCGGAGCAGGGTTTGCGGTTTTTGAGACATCGTCATATGGTATTTATGCTTTGTTGGAGACCTCTGATTTTGATATGATGTTGGCTATCATTTTTGACCGTTCAGAGTTTGCTTTATTGGGCGGAATAGGACATCATTTATGGACGGGAATGTTAGCCGGAGCGCTTGTTGCAGGAACTAAAACTGGATATGTTTCCTTAAAGCATCTTTTAAGACCGGCATTCTTAACGTGCTATGTGATGGTCATTTTACTTCACGCATTATGGAATTTCTTGTTATCGTACCCGCTTGTTTTCTATCTTGATTTAGTCGCATCGATTACATTGTTCTCAATGATTTGGTTGAAAGCATCGAATGATTATAAAGAATATCAAAAGAAACAAGAAGAACTGAATAAGTCTGTTGAACCACTAACAGAGCCGAAAATAGAATCGCCCATCGAAGTGACTCAAGAAACACCGTTAGAGAACCCTTCGGAAGCAACGGAAGAACCATCACCCATCATTGAAGAAACCCCAGAAAAATCATCGACATAACATAAAAAATGCGCGAATCACTCGCGCATTTCTTTAGTTCTTTTTCATTGATTCATTAACCATGCAGCAAACCGTATCGTACATGGCTTTCGTTCCTTGTTTGGTCGATTTATAAGACCTTGCATTTTCTAGATGAATTCCAAGTTTGCTGGCTTCTTGATGAACATCAATGTTGGCTGCCATAAAGATAAAATCCCATTTGGCAACTTCTTGACGTTCTGATATCATGGAGTGGATGGTGGGATAATCATATTCCACACTGGCATTTTCTAAGCCATCAGTGGTAATAACAAAGATGACTTTTTCGGGTTTGTTCAGTTGAGTTGTCAGAGTAATCCGGTTTTTAACGAACGATACAGTTTTCCCGATGGCGTCTAATAAAGCCGTTGAACCTCGCACAAAGTATTCGTTGGTGGTGATGAATGCATCTTTGACATTTACTCTATCAAAGAGCATTTCATACTGATTATCAAAAAGAATCGTTGTGACCGAAATATCGTCATACTCCCGATATTTCTTTAAGAAGTTGTTGTAACCGCCGATGGTGTCCTCCTCAAGTCCTGACATCGACCCACTCCGGTCGAGGATGAATATTAGTTCTGTTTTTGTTTGTTTCATTAATTAACATCTCCTTTGTGCCTATATGATATGATATTGTTGAGAGGAAGTGGTCGCTTTGAAAACGACATTGATGAATCCCATCGAATTTAAAGAAAAACTGATTGTTTATCTTGATAAGTACTGGCAACCGTTTGAATTAGCCATGGCTATGAAGAAAGAAGAGTCGAGTAGTCAATCAGAGAAGTTTTATATAAGATCATATTCTTCATTTGAAACGGAGCCTTTTAGTCGTTCTTTATATCACTTCATCGATATATCAGGGATGACGGATGTTGAAACGTATAAAAAAGCCGATATCGATCGTAAATTATTCTCAAAGCTTAAAAATGAGGAGTATCACCCCAGTAAAGAAACGGTCTTTCGGTTGATTTTGGCGTTGGAACTCTCAATTATAAACGCGAAAGAATTGTTGGAACAAGCTGGATATGCATTTAGTCGTTCGTCAAAAGTTGATTTAATCGTTCAGTTCTGTATCGAAAATAAGAAATTTAACATCGTAGAAGTTAATGAGCTCATCTTTGAGCACACGGAGAAAACGATATGACGAAAAAAACCATCTTCCTCATTTTAGGCGCAGTATTAATTGTCGCTATCGCCACGGTTGTGACATTAATTATATTAAAAGCCGGACAATTAAAAACCCATTGGGATGTGCTGAATGAACAATACATTCAAGACAATGAAGATGCCGAAATGGGTCAAGTTGTTTTCTTGGGAGATAGTATTACTGAGGGTTTCGCTGTGAATGAGTTTTTAAGTTCCGATTTGCAATTATACAACCGGGGTATCGGTGGCGATACGACGGGAGGAATCTTAAAACGCTTGGAATCCAATGTCTTATCCATTCGGCCATCCATTATTGTTTTATTGATTGGCATCAATGACATTCATAGTGGAATAGAAGTATCGGAAATTGTGTCAAATCTAACTGAAATACTAGACCTAATTCATACAGAGTTACCTCAATGCAAAGTATATATCGAATCCTTATATCCAACCAATAACCAAGCGTATGCTTTTTTATCGGGATTTTGGGGTAAAATTGATGAATGTAACATACAATATCAAGATTTAGCAGAAACGTACGGGTATGAGTATATTGATATTCATTCCTCATTATTGTTGGGTGAGGAATTAAACCGCGATTATTCGAGTGATGGATTACATTTAAATCAAGCAGGATATGACATCGTATGTGCCAAACTCGTTGAAAAGATACCAGAACTGACCATCAATCAATAAACAAATAATTTTCAAAAAAATTCGTGTCATTTATGACACGTTTTTTAATGTAAAAAAATTTATAATATTTTATTGACAATAGTGTATGCCATACAGTATAATAATAGTCGAGGTGAACAAAAGATGAATGATGACAACCTACTGGTGAACCTAACAGGTGAATTAAGACGTGGGACGCAAGTCCTTGCAGTATTGAGTCAACTCTTTACCACTCAATACGGATACTCCTTATTACAAGGATTAGAATCAAAGAATGTCTTAATCGAAGCAGGAACGCTTTACCCATTGCTTCGAAGACTTGAATCTCAAGGATTACTGATTAGTGAATGGGATACTTCAGAAAGTCGTCCCAGAAAATATTACCAATTAAGTGCCGAAGGAAAAGAATTGTATCAAAAGTTAGTAGAGGAATGGAATACCATTGTCCGGGAAATGGACAGTCTCATTGGGAGGGACAAGTTATGAACGATTTAATTGAACGGTATATTTATGATGTCACAAGAAGACTCCCGGAAGCAACTCGTGCGGATGTCTCTAAAGAATTAAAAGCCAATATTAATGATATGTTACCGGAAAAACCAACGGATGAAGATATCAAGAAAGTGATTAAGGAATTAGGTGAGCCAAGAGTCATGGCTGCTGGATATCGTCAAAAACCAAGATATCTCGTTTCTCCAGAATGGATGGACACATACATTCAAGTGTTAAAAATAGTGTTGATTATCATAGGATCAATCACGTTGATCTCCACCCTGATTGATAACATTCTCTATCCGGCCGATAGTAGCATTATAGGCATCATAGCAGAAGTCTTCGCAAATGTCATTTCCGAAGTCATTCAAAGCTTGTTCCGCGGATTTGCGATTGTAACCATCATTTTCTATTGCATCGAACATTGTGGAAGTAAGGTTAAAAAACCTGAATTTAATCCAGATTGCTTACCACAACTACCCAAAGAAAATGTCAATAAGATCTCGAAAGTGGGAAGCTTGATTGGACTAATGGTTTCAATTATTATGGGAGTTCTATTCATCTTCTTGATGTATAAAAACCAACTTTATATCGGTTACTGGAGCAGTTTAGACAATGGATGGGAAAGCATTGTTCCTCTCTTTAATAACTCCTTGGTCATAGCATATATCCCCTTCTTTATTCTTTCTTTAACCATCTCGCTTTTGGTTATTGCCATCAAATTGTACTATGGGCATTGGAATGTCTTTGTGGCAATAGCACACACCATAGAACAAGTCATATCGCCCTTGATTTCATACTTGTTTTTAACAAAACCCAACCTCATCAGTCCCACCTTTATTACCACCATCGCCACCGAATTAAGTGTTGAGGAATCGATCATCACCAATGGAATCACCAAAGGAATCAACGGATTCTTCATCTTCTTAGTAATTGTCATTGGTATTGATATTATCTCTACTTGGGTCAAAACGTTAAAACTTCCTTCTTTTGAAGAACAAAAACACAACTAAAACCGATTTTTATGGGAAGCCCTACAGAAAAGTGAATTTTCTTAGGGCTTCTTTTCATGTGAGTACTTGAAGAAATGACTAAGTTGCGCTACAATCAAGATATCCACACTCTGTGTGTTAATAACTTTCAGTTTTTCAATTGCTTCATAATACTAGGTACGGAGGGGTTAATCATGATTGTAAACAAAACTGTTTTGACGAAGGAAAAACACATTACTTATAATCGCTTTCTTTTTAAGAAAAGAGCACTCCCAAAGATTGTTATTATCGAAGTTGTTCTTTTGGTTTTAGCTGTCGCTTATTTTTTTACGGATAACTACTACATGTTTGGACTTGTATTATTCTTAATTGCATTTCTACCTTTTGTATTGGTTATTTCGAATAAAATATCCGTTCGAAAAATGTATGAGAGTCAAAAATTGGTTCAAGACAATCCTGAAGTCGAATTTCGTTTTGATGAGACGCAGTTTGACATTAAATCGAGTGATCCATTCCATAATACACAATCGACTTTAGTGTATGAAAAGCTCTATTCGATTTTACAAGATAACGAAAATTTCTATTTTTTCTTAAATCGTACGAATGCGTTCATCATCGATAAGACCTCTTTTAAAGAAGGTACGAAAGAAGATTTACAAGCCATCATCGATTGTTATCCGGCCTTACAAGGAAAACAAAGAAAGCAATAATCCCTATTATTCATATGCCAATTCGATTATCGAGTTGGCATTTATTCTTTTTCAAACAACTGTGATTGCGATATTAACGAGCCTTGTTTACTTTTGAGAGATGATTTGCTACAATGATATTGGAAACTTAGAATGTTACAATTTGAAATCTGCCGAGGCGATTTCATCAGAAGGGAGTCTTTTATGAAGCATTTTTATATCAAACAAAAAGTCTTTGCCATTACCGATCGTTACAAAGTCTATGATGAATCACAAAATTTACTCTATTATTGTGATAGTAAGTTATTCTCAATCTCTCACAAAATGAATATGTACAGACAATCGGATTCCAAACATTTGTTTGTTCTCCGCCGTCAGCTCATTAGTCTATTGCCTAAATACTTTGTTACCAGTCCTGAAGGTGCTGATGTTGCGACAGTTCAAAAGAAAATTGCATTGCTAAAACACAAACTTGAGATTACCAGTCAATTCGGTGAATTTACGATGACCGGGGATATCTTCGCCCATGATTTCTCAGTGGTTCAAGGCGGAAATACTGTCGTTGATTTCCATAAGAAATGGATTTCCTTTGGCGATGCATATGAAATCACGGTTTATGATGATGAGAAGACCGAATTCTTGCTTGCACTGGTTTTATTGATTGACGACTGTTTACACGACGAACAAAGACGGCATTAATTATTCTTTTTTCTCCGTCTTTTGAAAGGACAACAAGATGAGCAATCAAATATCCAAGGCCACTCAGTTCATTGATTTATACCGAGAATTGGAAGAAACAGCAAAAACGACATTAAATATTCCGGATGGGGCATCCGCTGTTTTCAATATGGCGAACCATCCGGATTTTCGGTATTTAAAACAGGAATTGGATTATTGTCGTGAGGTTAGAAATCTTTTGACCCACCGACCAAAGGTCGCTGGATCTTTTGGCGTAGAACCCAGTGATGAAATGATTGCGATGCTTGAAAAGGTATTAAAACTGTTAAATAACCCGCCAAAAGCAATTGAATTTGCTATTCCAAGAGACAAACTATTAACTGCAAAGCTAACCGATTTGGTTCTTCCTGTCATGAGAAATATGAAAGCAAAAAACTTCTCACATGTTCCTATTATAAAGAACGATATGGTTATGGGGGTTTTTAGCGAATCGACCATATTTGATTATTTGGCAGATCATGAAATCATTGAGATATCAAAGGAAGCTACTTTCAATGACTACTTACCTTATATAGGATTATCTGAACATCGAAATGAGACTTTTGCATTTGTTTCTCGAAATGCTTTAATCGGTGAGATTGAGGAGTTGTTTCAAACAACCCCTCAGATGAAACGCCTTGAACTGATGTTTGTGACTGAAACGGGCAAATCCACTGAAAAAGTGATGGCGATGATTTCTCCTTGGGATTTAATGGGCATTGATTCTAAATGAGTCTACATTATTAAACAATCGTTCACAAATACCCCTCAAAAGCTTAAGCACACGTGACAAAAAGAACACCCTAAGATATAATTAAGTTGTTGGTGATTTGGGGTGGTGTTTTGGAAAATATTAAAACAGTATTAATCACCGGTGGTACATCCGGTATCGGTCTTGCGACTGCCAAATTATTGATTAGCAAACAATACCGAGTCATTATCGTAGGATCTACGCAGTCAAAAATCGATTCCGTAAAAACCGATATTCAGTTGGAATATCCAAACGCTGAGGTCGCCTATTTCTTTGCGGACCTATCCGTTCAAAAGTCCATCTATCAATTGGCCGACCAAATAGGTCAGTACCTTAATAACCAATGTGGTGGAAAATTGGATGTGCTCATTAATAATGCGGGTGGAGTAAGAGACCATTATACTGAGACCCCTGATGGAATTGAATACCAGTTTGCCTTAAATCATCTCTCGGGTTTTCTGTTTTCACATACATTGCTCCCCTATTTACATAACGGAATCATTCTATTTACCGGTTCTTATTCTCATCAAAAGGCCAAGATACATTGGCATAACCTCTTTTTAAAAAACCGATATTTCATCTTCACCGCTTACCGGCAAAGCAAGTTATGCAATGTTATGACCGCACAGTACTTTAATCAAATTCTAAGCAACATGAATATCCGTTCTTATGTCATTGATCCTGGTTTGGTAAAAACCGATATCGCCTCGAAACATACGTCGTGGTTGGTCAGATGGGTTTGGTCAAAACGAAGTGTTAAGGGTGTGTCGCCGGATATTCCTGCAAAAACCTATTTGTATTTGATTGAAAACCGGCCTTTAGAAGGCTTATACTTCATTGGTGAAAAAGCAGTTTCCTATAATAAATCCGTTGATAATCCGCTTTTAACAAAACGATTGTTTGAACTCAGTGAAAAACTTTGTAACATCGACTTTCTTAACAGTTTACCCACGTCACAATTAAAATAAAGGACAACGTATGGAACTCACGACAAAAAGACTCGTATTATCCCCTATCACAGAAGCCGATGCTCAGAATGTTTTCACTGAATTTAACGAGGCTGTCTGCAAATACATGTATCCTAAACCAGCAGAAAATATTTCTGAAACTTTGGACTTCATCAAGAAAATGAAGGAAAAATTCGCGGCCGGAACGGATATTGTTTTTGTCGCGAAGTTAAAGAACACGAATGAGTTTATAGGTCTCATGGGCCTTCATGATTGCAATACTCCCACTCCAACCCTAGGAATCTGGACAAAAATGGATGCTCACGGGTATGGTTATGGCAAAGAAGGCATGCATGCAGTGATTGAATATGCCCTGAATCTTCCAACAACGGAGTATTTAATCTATCCGGTCGACCGTAGAAACTGTCCAAGTAGAAACATCCCACAATCCAAAGGCGGAATCATCGTTGATCGTTATCACGAACATTCCACTTCAGGATTCCCATTAGAGATTATTGAATATCGGATTCACAGAGGAGAGACACCCGTGGCTGAGCTTAAGAAGCCATTAATCGTATTTCAAGGGGATTCAATTACCGACTGTGATCGGAAGAAAATGAATCCAGAAGATTTAGGCAATGGCTATGTCAAAATGATGGCGACGTATTTCCCCGATGCCATTATTCGAAATCAAGGCATCAGTGGGCATCGCAGTGCGGATATTTTAGCCAGATGGGATGAAGAAACCCTTAGCATTAAGCCGGATATGGTATGTATATTAATGGGAATTAATGATATTTGGCATCATTATAAATTTGGCAAACCTCTCGGAAAACGTGAGTTTGAAAATAACCTAAAAACGATTCTTAAAAAAACAATTCAAGCATTACCGGATACTAAAATCCTATTGATGGATCCGTTTGTCTATCCGATTGGCGAATATGAATCGAGTTGGCAAAAAGATTTAGACAGTGAAATCAGTGTGGTTAAAGAACTTGCAAGGGAATATGCGGATTATTATATTCCGTTGCAAGAAAACTTCGATACCTTGGCTCAAAGTCATGCGATGAGTGCCATCTTAGGCGATGGAGTTCATCCCACTGAGTTCGGACACAAAATCATTGCGGAGGCATTGCTACATAGTGTCAGCAAGTTCGTTACGGAGTTTTACGAGAAACAAAAATAGATCTTATAAAACCGGAGAAATCCGGTTTTTCATTTGAAAAGAAAAAGATAATCTCAATTGACAATGAGCTGGGTTTGCGTTAAGATAAATGTGCATATATAGAAAACTATCTATATAATAACGTAAAGGACAATCTATGATGAGTGCAATTGGAAAATTTTTCGTGTTTTTAAATGATGCTTTATTAAAAATGACTTGGTTGGATCAATTCTTTAGATGGCTTCTTTCCGATGTATTTGGTCTAGCGGTTGGGACGCAAGGGTTTGAAAGTCTAGCGTTCTTCTTATATGATGTCGTGAAAATTATGATTTTATTATCAGTTCTTATTTTCATCTCATCTTATATTCAATCGTTCTTTTCACCCGAAAGAACCAGAAAGATCCTTGGTAAGTTAAAAGGCATTCCGGCAAACATTGTCGGAGCATTGCTTGGAACGGTGACACCGTTTTGTTCCTGCTCATCGATTCCGATTTTTATCGGATTTACCAAAGCTGGATTACCGATTGGCGTAACCTTCTCATTTCTCATTTCATCTCCGCTAGTAGATTTGGCTTCAGTGGTTTTACTTGCCAGCATCTTTAGTTGGAAAATTGCGTTAGCATACGTCGTTGTGGGTCTTTTAATTGCGGTTATAGGTGGATCCTTAATCAGTTTATTTAAGATGGAAAAATATGTTGAGGCATTTGTTCTCGATCGCACGGGACTTGAAAACGCAGTGGATGTCGAAGAAGCTCCCATGACAAAAAAAGACCGCGTTCATTATGCGGTCGATCAAGTAAAAGAAATCATTAAGAAGGTATGGATTTACATCTTAATTGGGGTTGGCATTGGAGCAATTATCCATGGCGTCATCCCTGAAGCATTTATTGAAGCGGTTTTGGGTCAAAACAATGCATTCTCGGTTATTATTGCGACGGTATTGGGAATCCCAATGTACGCGGATATATTTGGTACTCTCCCAATTGCGGAAGCCTTGGTATCCAAAGGCGTCGGTATAGGTACGGTATTAGCTTTTATGATGGCGGTAACAGCATTATCACTTCCTTCCATCATTATGTTAAAAAAAGTTGTTAAAACCAAATTATTGGTCATGTTTGTTGGAATTGTAACAACCGGTATTATCATCATGGGGTACTTATTTAACGCTTTAGGATTCTTATTTACATAAAATTAGAGATAAAGGGGATAACGTATGGAAATTAAAGTATTGGGTGGCGGATGTGCCAACTGTAAGAAATTACTTCAAAATGCAACGCAAGCGGTCAAAGAAATGGCAGTAGAGGCGAACATTCTTTACATCACCGATATGGCGGCGATTGCGGCCTCAGGTTTAATGCGGACACCAGGATTAATCATCAATGGAAAGGTTGCTTCGTATGGAAGGGTTCCAACCGTGGATGAAATTAAAGTTTTCATTACCAATACAAAGTAAAATAGATGAAAATCGGTGAGAAATAACTCACCGATTTTATTTTCGGTTCATAAGTCAAAACAAGTGTATATTTTTGGTATTTTGATATAATAGTATTGTGAAATAAATTGGATTTATCCTATAAATATTTTAAAATAATCTAAAATAATCACAAATAACATACAATTCATGCGTATAATGGATTACGGTTAATAAATTTATATCAAAAATAAAGAAAATAGTATTTCTTAGGAGCGTATCACCATGTTAAAACTAGTCAGTGTCAAGAAATCATATCAAGTCGGTGATTTTAAACAAACAGCCTTAAACGGCATCTCCGTCTCATTTAGAAAAAACGAATTCGTAGCGATTGTGGGTCCCTCTGGATCTGGCAAAACTACCACCCTCAATATCATTGGTGGTCTTGACCGCTATGATTCCGGCGATATCATCATCAAAGGGAAGTCCACCAAAGAATTTAAGGATGCGGACTGGGATGCATACCGAAACAATTCCATCGGGTTCGTCTTCCAAAACTATAACTTAATCAGTCATATTACCGTTTTAGACAACGTTGAGATGGGAATGACATTATCTGGTCTCCCAGCAAAACAACGTCGTCAAAGAGCAGCAGAAGTACTAGACCGTGTTGGATTAAAAGACCACATGCATAAACGTCCTAACCAATTATCGGGTGGACAGATGCAACGGGTTGCGATTGCGAGAGCCTTATCGAATAACCCAGAAATCATTATGGCCGATGAGCCGACCGGCGCACTTGACTCCACGACCAGTGTTCAAATCATGGATCTCATCCGCGAAATTGCGAAAGATAAGTTGGTCATTCTCGTGACCCATAACAACAAAATCGCGCATGATTATGCTTCAAGAATTATCACGATGAACGATGGAAACATCACTTCAGACACAAATCCTTATGATATTAAAGAGGATGAACCGCAAGAATATACCCTAAGAAAAACGTCAATGAGCTTTAAACAAGCAATGAGTTTATCCTTCAATAACTTAAAAACAAAACTTGGAAGAGCGTTGATAACCGCTTTTGCAGGGTCAATTGGAATCATTGGTGTTGGTCTGGTATTGTCTTTATCCAATGGTTTAAACCAAGAAATTAGTTCATTAGAAACCGGAACGTTGTCTGATTACCCACTCACAATCAGTGAATCACCCATGTTTATGCAACGAGGTCCTGGGGCATTTATGCCGGGTGAAGTAGATACAACCAACGAGTTTCCCAGTGGAAATGAATTGATTGTAACCGATGCTTCTCAAAACACCGTACTCCATTATAACGAACTAAATGATGACTACGTAACGTTCGTTGAGGGTCTCGATTCAAGCTTATATAGTGACATTTCATATGGACGAAGCGTTGCAATGAACCTGCTTACGAGAGGGTCTACGAACGCTGTTACAAAGGTACAAACGAACAATGTCGGCTGGTCAGAACTTCCCGATAACACAAGTTTTATTCTCGCAAACTATGACATCTTAACCGGTAGTTTTCCTTCCAATAAGAACGAATTACTGTTGGTTGTCGACTCCTTTAACAACATTGATATTAAGATTTTGAATGCGATCGGCATGACAGTAGACACCGAAACGTTGTCCTTTGAAGACCTGATTGGAACCGAGTTTAGACTCGTTTCTAACAATGATTATTATCAACTTTCTAACCTTTCAAACTTATACGTTCCGATTACAGATTACGCATCAATCTATGATGTTGCGAATAACCAAACCTTAACAATCACCGGAATTGCCCGGGTTAAAGCAGATGCAAATGGAACGATTTTATCGGAAGGAATTCATTACACAACAAGCTTAACAGATTATGTTTTAGCTGAAGCAGAAGCTTCCGATGTAGCAGTTGCACAAGTCGCAAGTGAGACTTCGGTACTCACCGGACTGGCATTAACAGAGAGTACAAGAAAAGCAATTTTAAGAAATTTAGGGGCCATTTCAACCCCATCATCGATTCGAATTTACCCACTCGATTTTGATGCTAAAACCGAAATAAAGACATATCTTGATACGTATAATGTGGATTTAGAAGAAGACTCGAAGATCTATTATTTAGATTTAGCAGAGACAATTACCGATACCGTTGGAACTTTGATTGATACAATAACGTATGTTCTCGTAGCATTTTCTGCGATTTCATTAATCGTTTCGTCCATCATGATTGGAATTATAACGTACATATCAGTCCTTGAAAGAACGAAAGAAATTGGTATTTTAAGAGCACTCGGCGCACGCAAAAAAGACATTAGTAGAGTGTTTAACGCTGAGACTATTTTGATTGGTTTGACAGCCGGAGTCATGGGTGTTGTAATTGCTTGGGGACTAACATTCCCAATCAATGCCATCATCAACAAGTTGGTTCCAGAGATGTCTTCTATCGCAAGATTCTCATCAACCGCAATGTTGGCTTTAATCACAATTAGCGTTGTTCTCACTTTAATATCAGGACTAATTCCATCAAGACTCGCAGCCAAAAAGGATCCAGTAGAAGCTCTTAGAACCGAGTAATATTCATTGAAATCCTAAATTGATATAAATGAGAAGGTCATTAATAATGGCCTTCTTTTTTTGTGTAATCGAAAAAAAATAGACAACAAAAAATTGCAAAAAAAATTCATATTATATATAAATATTATATGATAAGGTCTATGTATATTGTCACGCTTTTATTTAGATATGTGTCTATAATGCATGGATTTTACTTTTAAAAACAGGACCAAAAAGGGGGATGATTAATGTTCCTATAAGAGAAAAATACATTGATGATATTATAAGACAAATATGATTGGTCAAAAGATCAAAGTATAACCCAATTTGTGGTTATCCGTATAGATAATATAACATAAACATGAATCTATAAAATGGCTAAAAATAGAGATTATCCATATTGAATTGACATTGCGTACACGAATGCGAGAATCGATTGTATTGAGTTAAATATATGGATTTAACTGGGTACATGTTTGTCAGAAAGTGAAATTACTCTTCATCGTATAATTAAATCATATTTAGATGGTTCTACAAGACACAATACTATCAATATTCATATGATTTTTTCTTAAATTTTCCAATAATAATAGTAGCTTTTTACCTAATTTTCCGTTTTTAAAAAATATTTTATGAACACATTTAAGGCCTAAATATAGCCATCCATGATTATAAAGGCAAATTTAACTGTGTATATCTCTCTGTTTTCTCACTCAATTTTAATCTTCTTTATGATGGATACTGACCTGATTTTGCATTTCAATATTTCTCAATTTTTTGAGTATTTCTTTATCAATGGCTAAATATGGCGCTAAATCGATATTCAATATTTTTTTATTTTGACAAAAAACCGCATTTTTCCCCTTTTTAACATTGTTTTCTTATTCATTCTTCTTATGTAAGTTTTCTTTGAATTCCATATCTGTGCGATTTAACGATATTTAGGGATGTTTAAAATGTGATTTATTCTTTTTTTTGGTCTACTTCTCAAATCTTATTAACCATTATTTATTCACCTATCTGCATCTTCTTATTGATTTTTTTTATGGAAATATTTTTATATTATTTTTTTCATGTTTATTAAATTTTTTCTTGGTCCATTCTTTGTTCTCGTGCATTGCTTTATTTCTTCACTCCTTTGATTTTTCCTCTCTCCTATATTCGTGATTTTTGTTAGACTTATCATTAATTCTTTGACTGTATTTACATTTATTATTTCAAGCAAACTCGTATATTTTTTTTATACTTCGTGATATATTCTTTGGTGAGGTGATTCACTATGTTCTTTAAAGTCTATGGTGTCGCGTTTCTTATTTTCTTAATTATTGATATGATTTGGTTGACGTTGATTGCCAAAAATTTGTATTCAAAATACTTAGGGTTCATTATGACTTCCAATGTAAAATGGGTCGCTGCAATTTTGTTCTATCTCCTATTTATAGTAGGTCTTGCTTTCTTTGTTATTCTTCCAGCTATTGACCGTGGATCTTGGTCATACGCTTTATTAGCGGGGATGCTCTTTGGCTTGATCAGTTATGCAACCTACGATTTGACAAATCTTGCGACGTTGAATAATTGGCCCATTACGATTACCATCATCGATTTAATCTGGGGGACATCCCTGGGTGGACTAGTTTCAATGCTAACGTATTTCGTGGTGAGATAAAATGGAACTTACATTACTCGATGGTAAAGAACTCTACCGGGCAATCATCGTAGGGGCCAAACGATTAATCATGGACAAACATGATTTGAACCGAATCAATGTCTATCCTGTTGCGGATGGTGACACCGGTTCAAATATGTCTTTCTTAATGCAGACGATTATCAATGAAGCAAAACCTGGCGAGACGGTTTCTGAAACGATGGAATCGATTGCAACTGCATCGCTTTCGGGATCAAGAGGAAATTCAGGATTAATCTTTTCTGAGTTCCTTTATGGCATTTTTGAAAATCTTAAGGGCAAGGTCACCGCTACTGCTTTAGACCTTTCTCATGCGTTTCGTCACGCCGCCAAGAAAGCTTATGATGCGATATTAAATCCGGTTGAAGGAACCATACTGACCGTATTAAGAAAAGTGGGAGAAGCGGAACCAACCCAACCGCGAATCGATGTTTATTTTGAAAATACGCTATCCATCGCAAAACAGGCTTTGGCAGAAACCACTCATCAGTTGGCACAACTTGAACGGGCCAACGTTGTCGATGCCGGAGCGAAAGGCTTAACCGATTTTCTCGAAGGCATTCATCACTATTTTGTTACGGGCGAATTTGAGATGGTCGACATCATCCAAATTGAAGAAGCCATGGATGACCTTCATGTGGATGACTGTGAGGAACGTTATTGCACAGAAGCATTAATTGTTAATGCCAAAGTTTCGACTGACGAACTCAAAAAACTTTTTTCAAAGGATGGCTCTTCCTTGATCGTTTCTGGTCGAACCGATAAAACGAGAATTCACATTCACACCAACCATCCAGATCGCTTTTTCTTAAAACTGAATGACTTTGGAAAAATCACTGAACAAAAAGTTGATGACATGAAACGACAACTTGACGCTGTCAGAACAACGCATCCTTCCATCGCCCTACTCACCGACTCGATTGCCGATCTCCCCGAATCCTTCATGGATCAATATAAGATACATATGCTTCCGATGGGACTGCTTGTTGATGATGTTCCTTATCTTGATAAAGTGACCATCTCCTCTGAGACGTTTTATTCTCTCTTAACCAAAGCCGATCACTTTTCTTCTTCTCAACCCAACAACAAACAAATTGAACGTATCCTCGATTTCTTGCTCGACCATTACAAACAAGTTTTGGTCGTCACAGTTTCTTCGCAAATGAGCGGAACGTATAATGCTTATGTAAATTTTGCTAAAAACCATCCCGAGGTCACAATCTTTGATTCCAAACAAAATTCAGGTGCAGAAGGCTTGGTTGTCCTTCAAGCCGCAAAATTGATTGAATCGGGAAAACCGATCGAAGACATTGTCACCGAACTCAATCAATTCACCAACAGAACGAAAATCTTTGTTAGCGTCAACACTTTGAAATACATGGTTAAGCAAGGTCGCGTTTCAAAGGTTACAGGACTAGCGGCCAAACTGATGAATTTAAAACCCGTTATCGGCATATCGCCGGAAGGCAAAGGAATTATCGTTAGAAAAGCGTTAAGTTTGGCAGGGAATGTTCGTCAAATTCTTGATCTCGTCAAAAAAGCTCCCGTTGAGTCGTATGTCATGGTTCATTCACGTGCCGACAAACGCTCTGCGAAACTAGCTATGCAAATTGAACAAATAACGGGCAAAAAGCCCCTATACACCATGTCTATTTCACCCATTGTTGCGATGAATGCCGGCATAGGTGCTGTGGCAGTAGCTTTAACTTATGAAAAGGAAGTGTCATTCTAATGCTGACCTATTTTATTGGCGCAGTACTTTCCGTATTTGGATTTTTTACCATCATGTTTATCATCGCACAATTAAAGAATAATAACGCCCTTGTCGACATTGGTTGGGGAGTCGGTTTTATCCTGTTGGTTATTCACGGCTTATTGACCACCGACACTTTGACAACCTCCGCCATCGTTGTTTCCATTTTAGTGATTATCTGGGGATTACGCTTATTCTTATATATCAGCGTCCGTAATTTCAAAAAGCCAGAAGATTATCGTTACCAAGCCATGCGTAAAAAATGGGGCAATAATCATCCAAGAGTTCAAGCCTTCTTTAAGGTCTTTATGATTCAAGGACTCTTTATGCTCATCATTGCTGCTCCAATCCATTATGCGTTTCTCTCTACCGATGAAATTGGCCTTCCTTGGTTAATCGTTGGAAGCGTCTTATTCTTTATTGGATTTTACTTTGAAGCCGTTGGGGATATTCAGTTGCGCCGGTTTGTTAAGAATCCGGCCAATAAAGGTCACATCATGAAATCAGGTTTATGGAAATATACCAGACATCCCAACTATTTCGGCGAAACGGTTATGTGGTGGAGCTTCTTTGTTGTCATCGCATCCGGTTATTTAGGGTTCATTGCGTTTATAGGACCCTTGTTTATCACGTTGTTACTATTGTTTGTTTCTGGCGTTCCCTTATTAGAGAAAAAATATGCGAACAATCCTGAGTTTATCGAGTATGCTAAAAAGACTTCTATCTTTATTCCCTGGATTCCTAAAAAGTAAGGTATAATATTTCTAGTTTTATTGACTATATGCGAGGTGCCTTTGATGAAAGTTTATATTGATTCCAAATTTATTGTTCAATCAGTGATCCAAGAGATGGTTTCTTCTTTCCGCCACGTCGAGTTCGTCGATGATTTGAATCATCCCGACATCGA
Source organism: uncultured Caryophanales bacterium (assembly GCA_942493185.1). Classification (GTDB taxonomy): domain Bacteria; phylum Bacillota_I; class Bacilli_A; order Izemoplasmatales; family Hujiaoplasmataceae; genus UBA5603. The sequence continues at coordinate 1,447,275 of OW818673.1, read as the reverse complement.
AGTAGCGATGGTTCCTTGGGCAACTTTTATCACGGAAGAAAACCTATCAAAATTACCCAACCTCAAATGGATTCAATTGCTTTCAGCAGGGTATGATGGCACCGATTTTTCGCTTTTAAAGCGTCATGGCATCGTTTTTACAAACGCTAAGGACATTTACCATATCAGTATGTCTGAAGACGTGATAACCAAAATATTGACATTAAATCGTAATGTGGGATACTACCTTGAGAATATGAAACATGGAGTTTGGAAACCGATTCGCAAAGAACCGGAAATCTATGGATCAACCGTTGGAATTTTAGGAACAGGATCGATTGCGAAAGAAATAGCCAAGCGTTTAAAGGCATTTGATACGACCGTATTAGGATACCGTAAAACCATGAGACCAGAAAATGGGTTTGATGAAACATTGTATGGCAACGATGGATTAGAATCGCTGCTTCAAAGAAGTGATATCGTCATTGTCACTTTGCCACTCAATGATCAAACACGAAATCTTTTAAACCGAGAAAAGTTATCCTTAATGAAAGAAAACGCCTTATTCATAAACGTTGCACGTGGGGCTATTGTTGATCAAGAAGCCTTGACCGAACTGTTAAGAACCAAAAAGATTCGCGGCGCAGGACTTGATGTTACAGTCCCAGAACCCCTTCCTTCAACGCATGAATTATGGACTTTACCCAATGTATTTATTACTCCCCATAACTCCTCTTCAAGCCCGCATTTGCTCGCGCGGTTAAAAGAACTAATGTCTGATAACCTCAATCGTTATCTATCAGGAGAAGCCCTAAAATTTGTATGTCATGAGTAAAATAAAGAAGTCATTCGTGACGTTTTCCAGTCGATAACTATGCCGTCACGCGATATTTTTTGTTATGGTATTTTGATAAGTTATAACCGATCGCCAGCAGTAAAAACTCAAATTTCACATTTTGAATGCCGCGGCGTCGAAACCGACGAAACCGAAAGTCCTCTTTCAAGACGCCAAAAGTTCCTTCGACTTGAATCGAACGTTGAATTCGCAACTCGATTCCCCACTTTGATTCTAGGTTTTCTCTGGCTTCTTTTTGAAATGCCCACAACGCTTCGTTGATGTCGTATCGCTTCTTGCTGACGGGGGCTTCATAGACGTCGTGACCTTTCTTACTGTGCCACAGAAAGATAAGCTTCTCTCCGTTTGCGTCGAAGTAGTTCCCTTCCTCATCCTTTTTGAAGTTCACCGGTCGAGTCGGGTCTTCGCAATATTTCTTTTCTTTGGTATCTTTTCCATACATGGTGTATTTCTGAACGATTTCCATGTTGTTCGATTTCACATAGCGGTAGTTCTTCAACCCGCCATATCCCGCATCCGCGACGGGATACTTGGGGTATTCCCCATAGGCTTGATTATACCCCTTCAAAAACGGAATGAACGTTTGATAATCGCTTCGATCCTGAAAAATATCCACATGTAGGATGTACTCATCCGCCACGCCGATTTGGACATTGTATCCCGCTTTCAACTGCCCGTTTCTCATGTGATCTTCCTTCATCCGCATAAATGTCGCGTCCCCGTCGGTCTTGGCACAGGAATTTCGGTCCGGTCCGATGACAGCCAGATATTTTTCGTATTCGATGAGCTTTTCCAAATTGGTCGCGATTTCTTCATAATCGCGCTGAATCGCGCTTTTTCGCGTCCCTTTGCCGGAAACGAACTTGATTTCATGACGCTCGACTTCGGTTTCGAGATAGGCTTGGATTTTCTTCAAATCGTCGGTTTGATAACTTTCCTGAATTCGAAAAAACACGCCTTCCAGTTCCAGCCGTTGGTTGATTCCCTCAATGACTTTAGTCACCTTCTTGAAGAGCTTGTCGCGAAACTTTTCGATCGAGCCTTTCCAGACGAATTGGTATCGATTCGCATTCGCTTCGATCTTCGTTCCGTCGATGAAGAGTCGGGTCGGGTCGATTGCTTCTTCCTCAATCATTGTTTGATTGATTTCATGAAACAGGGTTTCGAGATTCCCTTTGAGATGGTCTTCCATGAATCGTTTGATTGTGTCGTGACTCGGCTTCGTTTCATCTGTCAGCCACATCAGTCGGATGTCGTTTTGGGCGGCTTTTGCCATCGCTCGCAAACTCGTGATTTTTTCCATTTGACAAAACATTATCAATTTGAACATGTTGACAGGATTGTATCCGGTTCGTCCCTTTGGACTTCCTTCTACTAAGTATTTCTTAATGTCGACCCTCCGAAATACTTCGTCAAATGTTCTTACTTCACTGTCATATGGGATAAGTACCTCATAGGTCAGTGGTAATTTCAATTGTTTTGCGTTATAATATTCTTGGTGTAATTGTGTACTAGTCATACTCATATTATACCAAAAAACCGCCCTGGTCTCCAGTGCGGTTTTTCTATCTCTTATGTTTGGGGCGCTATTTCATTACAGCCCCTTCTTTTTGTTTATCTGCATATGAAATAATTAGTTTTTGATGATAGGGTTGTGAAGCGGTTCTACCGTCAAGTGTGGATTATTTCTAAAGTACTCAATGACCAGTTCGGCCGTTGTAAGAGTAATTTCTTGAACGACCTTTGAATTATTATACATAGGGTATTCTCCCCCACCCATTGCCCGGTAATTGTTCATGACGACCGTGAAGATCTGATCATCATAGACCGGTTTTCCATGGTATTCCAATTTGGTCACGCGGTGTCCAATAGGATTGTAAACGGTAATCTCATAGGTGACTCCAGAATAGATATCATAATTGTAATGCTCTAATTTGGGATACACATAAAGCGGGTTTACTTTAATGATTCCTTCTTCAAATATATAATACTCGGCCGTGCGTTCGATGGCTGATTTGAGCGTTTTACCGTTTATTTCAATGACAAAGGACGTGTTGGGATAGATGAAAGTGGTTTCTAAATCCCGAAGCGTAATTTGATGGTTTAATCCTGGAATGGAGTTGGGCAATGATGCACAGGATAAATTGGCGTGACTAATCCATAACTGAGCATCATTTACAATTTTGAAAAGCGGATGATTTTTTAATCTTGCTTCGAACGGATCACCAATTAAAAGACTTTCACCATCGGTGGTGAGAAGAACTTGATCTAAATAATCATCGGTTTTTTGTTTGATTGATTCGAGTAATTGTTCGGTTTTCAAGTCGGATGCCATCGTCATGGGGATTATTTGACCGGACTTGTTTTTGAGAGTCCAATGATTGTTAACCTGTTCAAACGTTAGTTCAACAGCCCCAAAATCATAGGCTGAATGCGAAGGCTGTAGCACCAAGCAATTCTTAACAGTTCCCATTCTTGGCATATGTTGATGACCGGTTAATAAAACATCGATATTTAGTTCATTAGCAATCATGTAGCCTTTATTTTCTGAAGTAGCTCTTCCCAATGAGTTCCCGGTTAGTAGATCTCTTTCAATTCCGCCGTGATAAAGGACAACAATACAGTCCACTAAGGGTCTTAGTATGTTTACTTGTCTTTCGATGGCCACAAAGGCATCCTCAAATCGAAAGTGTTTGATGTGTTCGGGTTTTTCCCAATTGGGAATGGCTTGGGTGACAGCGCCTATAATGCCAATCTTAATCCCGTTTGGCAAAACTTTGATTTCATAAGGCGCAAAAGCATGGGTTCCATCTTTATTATAGATATTGCATGAGACGATTTTAGCTTTTAAATCTTTGACATATTTCCAAAGAATTTTCTCACCGAAGTTAAAGTCATGATTTCCTAAGGTAGCAAAGTCATAATTTAACTCATTCATGATGATATTAGGAGGCGACATCGACATCGATTCTTTTTGTAACCAATAATTGGTCAATGGAGATCCTTGTAACATATCCCCGTTATCTAATAAGAGATAGTCTTCTTGAACCCCTGCTAAAAAGGTCTTTAGCCTGGATAACCCTTTTTGGTCGGTCCCTCTTGTGGCAAAGTTATAAGGAATCATTGCCCCATGGACATCCGATGTATAATAAATGTTAAATGTATAAGATTTCAAGGTTATCACTCCATCATATAAATATGAATCATCAAAAATCGCTTGCAATACCATTATATCAATCTTTTCATTAAAAGTTTCCGGAAATACTTGAAATCTCTACTATAGTTGTATAGAATAAAGGACGGGTAAAACCCACAATAAATAGGAGGGAAACATGAAGAAATTTTTAAGCGTTATGTTTTTGTTCGTTTTAGCGTTCGCACTCGTTGCCTGCGGCGGCGAAGATGCCAGTGATCCAGATGTCATCAAAGTGCAATTCGTACCATCGAACACAGCTTCAGAAATCATGCTAAAAACCTATGTTCTTGAAAGATTATTAGAAGACAGAATTCCTGGTAAAACGTTTGAAATCTCCGTAGGTACTGACTACAACGCCGTTGTTGAAGCAATGCAAGCAGGTCAAGTCCATGTTGGATTCTTAACAGCCCAACAATACGCTTACGTTACGACAGAACGTCCTGGCACCGCTGAAGTTATTTTAACGTCTGTACGTGCTGCTTTGGAAGTTCAATTACTTCCAAAAGAACAACAAGTTGCTGCAATGAACGCAGCAGGATACACTGGTCAAAAGAGCACAACTGAAACTGTTACATCTTATGCTTCGATTTTAATTACCAAAACCGAAACATACAATTTAACAGGCGCAGGCAAAATCAATACGCTCGCTGACTTAGCTGGTAAAACCGTTTGTACACAATCCACCACCTCTGGTGCTGGTTATGTATACCCAGCTGTTTTACTCAATGACAATGATTTGAGCTTCGTATCAGGCACTCCAGTAGCTGCCAATGGCGAAGTTAAAGCTTTGAACCTTGGATCCGGTTATCCTGGAGCCATCACCGCTTTGATGGAAGGCGACTGCGATGCAGCATTCGTATTCCAAGATGCACGTGACAACACCACTTTATTAGCAACTTATCCAAATCTATTCACAGATACCAGAGTCGTAGCCGTTTCTCCAAGTATTTATAACGACACGATTTCCGTTATCCCATCGTTAAAAGCAGAATTAAAAGTTGCCATTCAAGAAGCTTTTATTGATATCGCTACAACCGAAGAAGGCTTAGCTGCCATCTCCGTATATTCACACACTGGTTACAAAGTCGCTGTTGATGCAGACTACGATGGCGAAAGAGTCGTTTACCTATTCAAAAAAGAAAACTTATCATAATTTACAACTTGGAGGCTCCAGTCAATGATAAAATTCTCGCATGTCGACAAAATCTATCCCAATGGCTTTCAAGCCCTAAAGGATATTAACCTAGAAATACAAGATGGTGAGTTTGTCGCAATCATCGGCTTATCTGGAGCGGGGAAATCAACATTATTAAGATCAATCAATCGAATGCATCCCATTTCTAAAGGCGAAGTCCTCGTCAATGGGAAAGATATGAGCAAATTAGAAGGAAAAGAACTGAGAATGATGAGAAGTCATATCGGCATGATATTCCAATCCTTCAATTTGGTCAAACGGATGTCTGTTTTTAAGAATGTGTTGGCGGGTAGAGTGGCATTCCACTCTACCTTTGCCACTTTATTTGGATTATTTCCGCATGAAGATAAGATTATCGCTTTAGAAGCATTGGACAAAATGGGTATTTTAGAAAAAGCATATGTCCGTGCTGACCAATTATCAGGTGGACAACAACAACGTGTCGCTTTAGCAAGAGCACTCGCCCAAAATCCAACCATTATATTAGCGGATGAACCGGTTGCTTCCTTAGACCCGGTGACCACGCTACAGGTTATGGATGACTTCAAACGCATTAATCAAGAATTTAAGATTACCATTGTCGCCAACATGCATCATGTCGACTTAGCATTACAATATGCGACAAGAATCATTGGCATTAAAGGTGGAGAAATCGTCTTTGATGCGCCGAATAGCGAAGTCAATGATCAAATTCTTGAAATGATTTATGGACGTAAATTAACCCATGAAGATGTTCTCGCGGTAAACCCCGCGGAGATTTTAAGTGTCTAGACAAGCGTTGGTCCTTTCCAACGGGAAAGTCGTCACTAAACCAAAATCTAAGGCCATTTGGTATTTTGTCATCGTATTGGTCTTCTTTTTTGCGTGTTTCTTGGTCATTCCGGTTAATTTTAATTCAATCCGTTTGAATCAAACGTTTGTGATTTTGAAAATGTTGTTTACGCCAGCTGCTGGAAAAACCTGGGGCGATTATTTCTCATATATGTTAAAACTCGATGAACCGATTATGGAGACAATTCGGATGAGTTTTGCCGGAACCACGATTGGTGCATTGCTTTGTATCCCCTTCGCATTCTTTTCTTCCAGTAACATCGTAAAGACAAAATGGATTTATCAACCAGTTCGCATTTTTATGAACTTTGTAAGAACCATTCCAACGCTTGTTATTGTCATTGTCATCGCCTTCTTTTTTGGCTTTAATATCTTTACAGCCATCATCGCCATCGCGGTATTCACATGGGGCATCATGACCAAAATGATGTATGAAACCATTGAAACCGTCGATATGGGTCCGTTTGAAGCCTTAGAAGCTTGTGGAGCCAATCATTCAAAAGCGTTCTCGTTTGCGGTCATTCCGCAAATATTCCCCATCTATTTAAGTTATTTTATTTATGTTTTTGAAATCAATGTTCGTTCTTCTGTGGTCCTGGGTTACGTTGGTGCGGGTGGCATCGGCGTGGTTATCAGCGATAACATTGGCATTTATTACGACCGGGTTGGTGCGGTGGTTATTGTCTTATTCGTTTTAGTCATTGCCGTGCAGTTGTTCTCCAGTTGGATTAGGAACAAATTACAATGAAAAAGAAAATCGTCAATGGCGAACGCTTAACCGTCGCCATCCAACTCAAGAATCAACCACCCAAATGGATTTCAAACATCCTATTAACCATCGTCATCGTTGCTCTGGTCATTTATTCCTTTAAGGGGACTGAAGTCAGTCCTGATCGATTGAATAATTTCTGGAACTCCTTAAAAGTCATGATTTATGGCTTTACCCATCCCAATTTAACATTCTTGTTTGGTATGGATGATGCATCGGTTCCTTATTTGACCTTACAAACCATAGCGATTGCCTTTGCAGGAACATTCATCGCCGCCATCTTGGCATTACCCATCGGGTTTCTCTCAGCGAGAAACGTCACGGGTAAAGCCTCAAAAGTTGGTGAAGTCGTTTTAATCGCCATTCGAACCTTCCCAGAAATTATTCTCGCCTTGGTTTTAATTCGTGTATTTGGCACCGGCGCTTTGACCGGCACATTGACGATTGGAATTCACTCCGTCGGAATGCTTGGCAAATTATTCGCAGAATCCATCGAAAATATGGACCGCGGCCCGATTGAAGCCTTAGACGCTGTCGGCGCAAACCTTTGGCAGAAAATTCGCTATGGAATATTACCACAAGTGTTCCCCGATTTTATCTCAACGACGTTATACCGTTTTGATATCAATGTTCGTTCCGCTACCATCCTAGGCGTTGTATCAGCCGGAGGATTAGGAACACCGCTCATCTTTGCGACCCGCGAGTGGAACTGGTCGACGTTGAGTTCGATTTTAATTGCAATTATCATCATGGTTGTTTTGGTTGATAACATTTCTTCAAAACTACGTTCAAAATTAGTGTAAACAAAAAGCGATTGAGCCAAGCCCAATCGCTTTTGATTTTATTTAGCCAGTCTTTTCTTTAAATCGTCCAATTCTTTGACCAAGGCGTTCGGTAACTTATCGCCTATGGTTTGATAATAAGTTCCAATTGATTCGGTTTCTTTAAGCCATTCTTCATGATTGACCGATAACAACGTCTTTATGGCGGATTCTGTTACCGTTAGTCCCTTCAAATCAAGGTCTTTGGGATCAGGAATAAAACCAATAGCGGTCTTATTGGCGTGGACTTTGCCAATGTTTCGTTCAAAGATCCATTTTAAGATGCGGCTGTTTTCACCATATCCCGGCCATAAGAACTTGCCATTTTCATCTTTTCTAAACCAGTTAACATAGAATATTTTGGGAAGCTTTCCTGCTTCGGTATGTTTTTCAATGTCCAACCAGTGTTGCAAGTAATCGCCAATGTGATACCCAATAAATGGAAGCATCGCAAAAGGATCGCGGCGAACCTTACCAATGTTATCAGAGATTGTTGCAGCGGTAATTTCTGAACCCATGATGGAGCCTAAGAAGATACCATGTTGCCAAGAGAGGCTTTCATGAATCAAAGGTACCGTCGATGGTCTACGACCACCGATTAAAATTGCACTGATGGGAACGCCGTCTTCGGCTTCCCAGTTCGAGGCAATCACCGGACATTGTTTTGCAGAAACCGTAAACCTGGCATTTGGATGAGCCGCAGGCGTCGTTGTAATGCCTTTATACCAGTCTTTTCCTTGCCAATCAATCAAATGGTTTGGTGCTTCATACCCAATGCCTTCCCACCAAACATCGCCATCATCGGTTAAAGCGACATTCGTGAAAATTGTATTTTTTTCAATCGCCTTCATGGCGTTATAATTGGTTTGGTAAGAAGTACCCGGAGCCACCCCAAAGAATCCGGCTTCCGGATTAATCGCATGGAGACGTCCATCCTTGCCAAATTTCATCCAAGCAATGTCATCGCCAACGGTTTCCACTTTCCAACCGGGAATGGTGGGGACTAACATGGCCAAATTGGTTTTTCCGCAAGCACTTGGAAACGCCCCGGTCATGTACTGGACAATGCCTTCTGGATTGGTAATCTTCAAGATAAGCATGTGTTCTGCCAACCAGCCCTCATCCCTGGCTTGAGCTGAGGCGATTCTTAAGGCGAAACACTTTTTTCCAAGCAATGCATTTCCACCATAGCCTGAACCATACGACCAAATGAGTCGTTCTTCCGGGAAATGACTGATAAACTTATGATCAATCGGGGCACAGGGCCACAACGGATCTTTCATGTCTGGTTCTAACGGGTAACCTACAGAATGTAAACAAGGAACGAAGGAACCATTTTCTCCTAATACCTCAAGGACTTTTTTCCCAACCCTGGTCATAATGCGCATATTGACCACAACGTATGGAGAATCGGTGATGTTAATGCCGATTTTCGATAAAGGTGATCCAATGGGTCCCATCGAAAATGGAATCACATACATCGTTCTGCCATGCATTGAACCATTGTAAAGTTTGGTCATGGTTTGTTTTAGTTCTTTTGGGTCAACCCAGTTGTTTGTGGGGCCAGAATCACTTTGTAGTTTTGAAGCGATGAATGTCCGATTTTCGACTCTGGCGACATCGGAGGGATCGCTTCTAAACAAATAACAGTTGGGGCGTTTGGTTTGGTTTAAAAGAATGGCTGTTCCATTCTCCACCATGACATCGAGTAGACGTTGATTTTCTGCAGTTGAACCTTCAATCCATTGGACTGAATCTGGTTGACATAACCGGGTAATTTCATCAACCCATCGCAAGACACCTTTGTGTTTTGTCATAAAATCATCTCTTTTCGTTAACCTTATGATACCACAATGGCTTCTTTACGGCGCGCAATTTTTTATGTTTGAGTGATGAAAATAAAATTTTTGTTTTCATTGACAATTTTTTGAATAATCACAGTTCATGTGAGATAATAATAATAGATTATCAAAACCACTAAGAAAAGAGGACTTGGACATGAAAACAATCTATGCAATGCCACCTTATAAAATTAAGATGGTAGAACCCATCCATCTCATCAGTCGTAAGGCAAGGGAAAAGAGTCTCAAAGCCGCCGGTTATAATCCTTTCAAACTCAAAAGCGAAGAAGTATTCATCGATTTATTAACGGATTCCGGAACCGGAGCGATGAGCCATTTTCAATGGGCAGCGCTCATGATGGGGGATGAATCTTACGCGGGTTCTACGAGCTTTTTTAAACTCGAGGCCGTTGTAAAAAGAATCACTGGCTATCAATATGTGATGCCTGCCCACCAAGGAAGAGGCGCTGAACAAGTCGTCATTCCTGCGATGATCAAACATCCGGGAATGATATTCTTAAGCAATACTCATTTTGATACCACAAGGGCTCATGTGGAAATTGCCGGTGGCATCGCTGAAGACGTTGCGGTTAAAGAAAGTTGCGATACCTTACATTATCATCCATTTAAAGGAAACTTTGATTTAGAACAATTAAGACATACAATTCTTTCCCATGGCAAAGAAGCAATTGCCGGCATTATCATTACGGTGACCAATAACGCCATTGGCGGTCAACCCGTCTCGATGGAAAACATCAGAGGGGTTCGAAAAATCGCCGATGAGTTTGGGATTAAAGTGGTCATTGATGGCGCGAGATACGCCGAAAACTCCTATTTTATCAAATTACGGGAACCCGAATTTAAACATAAACAAGTTAGAGACATCGCCAAAGAGATGTTCTCTTACGCCGATGTCTTCTTAATGAGTGCCAAAAAGGACGGATTAGTCAATATTGGTGGCATCATTGCGATTCGTTCTGATTTTGATCTGTTTCGGATTTGCCAAACAAGAATCGTTCCCATGGAAGGATTCCCAACCTATGGGGGTTTGGCCGGCCGTGATATGGAAGCGTTGGCTGTTGGCTTAGATGAAGCCTTAGAAGAAGATTATTTGGCATACCGACTCGATGAAGTCAAATATTTGGGCGACCGACTTTTAGCGGCTGGTGTTCCCATTCAATTTCCAACCGGAGGACATGCGGTGTTTGTGGACTGTGGTTTAATGTGTCCTCACATCCCTTATGATCAATTCCCAGCCATGGCGGTTGCGAATGAACTTTATTTAGAGGGCGGTGTCCGTGCTGTTGAAATTGGCTCTTTATTGCTTGGAAGGGACCCGTTAACCGGCCTCAACCGGAAGGCGGATTTAGAGTTAATGCGCTTAACGATTCCCAGAAGAACCTATACATTCCAGCATCTGGATTATGTTGCGGATGCATTAATTAAAGTATATCAAAGAAGAAGTTCAATTAAAGGGGTTCGTTTCCTTTATGAGTCCCCCATCCTCAGACACTTCACCTCAACATTTGAACCTTCGAAATAAGGCCATTGAAAATATAATATTTTCAGGAGCATTCATATGAATTTTTGAGTGCTCTTCCTTTTAAATTCAAACCATATAGTGGTATAATAAAATAAAGTGGTGGTATTTATGGCATTTAAAATGATTGACAAATATAAAGCAATTAAAAAACTAACCCCCATTCAATATCATGTGACTCAGGAAAATGGGACCGAACCCCCGTTTCGAAATGAATACTGGGATAATGACGATGTCGGTCTGTATGTGGATATCGTCTCTGGCGAACCCTTATTTACTTCCTTAGAGAAATTTGATCACGGATGTGGATGGCCGAGTTTTTCAATGCCTATCAGTGAAATAGTGACCAAAAATGACTACAATTTTGGAATGGTAAGAACCGAAGTTCGTAGTTTGTTAGCCGATTCTCATTTGGGTCACGTTTTTGAAGATGGTCCAAAAGATAAAGGTGGATTCCGTTTTTGCATCAATTCCGCCGCGCTGCGCTTCATTCCAGTGGCGTCATTAGAAAAAGAAGGCTATGGAGAGTATCTTCACTTGTTTGTGAAGAAATAAGATAATATGCTTAACGACGTGCTTAAATTACAAAAACAAAAGAAATTTATACTCGCCTTAATCCTTTTTTTCGCTGTATTCTCCGTTATCTATTTTTTGCTAGATAAATTAAACGGTGGATACATAAAAATGGAAGAAGACTACGGGTTATACCTTGTCATCGTCAATATCTTATTGAATATAATCATGGCGTCTATCAGTGCGTTCATGATGAACCTTTCAACAGGATATATGCAACTATCAGGAAAAGAAGGTAAAGGCACCTTTTTTGGGAACATTGCGGTTTTCTTTGGCATGTTAACGTATGGGTGTACTTCATGTGTCATTGCTTTTTTCGCTGCGATTGGAATAACATTATCCGTTGCGGTATTACCACTCGCAGGTCTTCCTTACAAGCTCATCGCTTTAGTCTTATTATTGGTCGGATTCACATGGTTGCTTCTGGAAATCAAACGTGGAAAATGCAAGGTCAAAGCGGTCAAACAAGATTTGAACAACGAGTGAACCATTGATTTAATCCTTAAGCAACTTATCATTTGATAAGTTTTTTGTCATAAAGGCAATGATGTCGGGGTGGGATAATGCACATAGTGGAATTAAATAAGGTATCTAAAGATTATAAAGGAAGTACGCTTGTGACTCACGCCCTTCAATCTGTCGATTTTTCTGTTACAGAAGGGGAGTTCGTGATGATAACCGGTGCTTCAGGGTCGGGAAAGACGACGCTACTTTATGTGGCGAGCGGATTAGAAGAACCCACCGAAGGAACGGTATCGATTCTTGAACAGCCCATCATCGGAAAAAACGATAAACGGTTAACCGAATTACGAAAAACTCAAATGGGGTTTGTCTTTCAATTTTACAATCTTTTACCGAACTTAACCGTCTTTGAAAATGTCATTTTGGCTTGTGTCATTTCGGGAAACGTGCAAACACAAGCTGTGTTGGACGCTTTAGCAACCGTCGGGATGTTGGATTCAAAAGATAAATATCCCAGTGAATTATCGGGGGGTATGCAACAAAGAGTGGCGATTGCCAGAGCCATTGTCAATCAACCCAAGATTTTGTTCGCAGACGAACCAACCGGAAATCTTGATTCGCAAAACTCCCTCCAAATTCTTGAATTGTTTCAGAAACTTAATCAAGAATTTAAAACGACCATTATATTAGTCACCCATAACAATGATTTTTTGCCCTATGCGACCCGTAATGTCTTACTGAAAGATGGCAAGATCGCCCATGACGAGCAAATTCGGATTTAAGGTCTTAATGGCTTACCGAAATGTCATTAGAAGCGTGGGCAAGTCGCTTATATTGTTCTTCACCCTGTTTTTAGTTTCCGCTTTAATGACGTTTACATTCACGATGAAAGATGGATTTAGACAGTATTTTACGCTTTTATCCCAACAAAATTATCAAGATATCGATTTGGTTATGACCTTCGATCAAAATTCAAATTCACGAATAATAAGTCTACGTCCCATCAGGGAAGACTTTAGTGACTATTTCAATCATGCATCAATATTTCTCAATTTTTATACGTTAATGGATCATCAAGAAGGATCTGAATATGTCAATGTGATGTCAGGAACCCTTCAAGATTTAAATGACGTCGCGAAGATTGCGGCGGATCCGATTACCGATACGGAATTGATTATCACCCAAAGCTTTGCGCGTGATTTGGGCGTCCATGTGGGCGATCAAATCAATCTTTATGTCGCCGGAGCTACTCTGGAATATACGGTTGATCAAATTATCGAAGATCATGGGCGATTTAGTAAAAACGTTGTCTTTGTCAATAAAGAACGCATTACCTTGACCATGATAGGCTTTGCGAATTTATACAATTTAGGAAATACCGTCTATTTGGATCTCAAACCAGAATTTTCAGTAGAAGAAGTCATTGATTCCTTAAAAACGGAAGCGACTTACACGGCTAACTTGTTTGTCCCTACGGTCGATACGGATAAAATTGAACGTCAAGCCACATATAACGCCTCCATCTTTATCGGGGTAGGGTTACTATCGATCATTGCCTTAGTGGTGGTGATGCAATCGATCTTTCCGTTACTCTATAAGGATTTAACCAAAGAAATCGCCGTTGTTAAAACCTTAGGTGGCTCAAAGCACTTTGTCTTTCAAGTTTGGATGATTGAATTCGTATTATTAATGGTTTTTGCACTTCCACTGGGGGCGCTTACGTTTGATTTGATTTTCAATTACGGCGCTGACCTGATGGGACTAGAAGAACAAATCATCTTAAATCCCTTGTTACTAACGATATCTTTGCTTTCAGTTGCCGGGTTTATTCTCATCGATGTTGCCTATCATTTCTTTAAGCTAGAGCGACAATCTTCTCCGGTTCAAAGTCAAAATATTCGCTTTTTAGGAAACCGTTCATCCATTATTACGTTTATAATTTTAACGATTCTCTTGTTGGTCCATCTTTTAACCCAGTTGTTTTCTCGTCCCATCAACGCCATCATCAGTTTGATATTGGCCGTGTTGATATCGTTCTTGGCTATTAACTTTTTGTTAAAAGTTCCGGATTTAATTGGGAAGAAACGAAATAAACCCTCGATTTCTTCTTTGATTAGTTTCAAATATTTGGCGAAAAGTAAGATTATGCAAAACACCGTCAAAATCGTCATGGCCTCGTTCTTAGTGATTGGGGTCACAATGATGATTAATCACTATGTTGATACAGCCATCAACGATTTTACTGAAGATATGGAAGTCGATTATTTTCTAACCAATATTTTTGATTATGACGCCGATATCCTCACGGATGTTCAAACAAATGAGGTTGTTGAATCCGTTGATGAGGTTGTCTTATACCGAGATGTGGTTATCAAGAATGAGAACGTAGACGATAAAACGATGAAGTTTTTCTTATCCGCAGGGTATTCCCAATTAAACACTTATTTTGATTTTACATTTGATCGCGATATTCAATCGGCGATGGAAGATACGACAGAGTTGTGGGTCGTGCTTCCAATCTCGTTTAAATATATTTATCAAATTGATGCAGGCGATGTTTTAACGTTTAATTTGTCACAAGAATTGATGGAACTACCGTTTAAAGTAGCGGGATTCATTGAAACCAATTATATCAACATCGTTTTTTCAAATCTTGCGATTGTGACAACGTATGAAGAGGTTGCCTCCACCAATAGTTTGATTATCAACACAATTGAAAACCAAAAATTCGAACCTGAAATTCTAAAAGAATATGGTTCGCGCATGTATTTCTTTTTAGATGTGAATCAATTGATGACAGATAACGTGGATTTTTTCCAAGAAGTGGCGGGTTATCTAACCTTCATTGGATGGGGTGTTGTGGCTTGTTTTATGGGCGTTATCTTTAACAGTGCCCTCATGCTTTTTGATCAACACAAGAGTGATTTCGCAAAATTAAGCGTTCTGGGTCTCGAAAGTAAACGATTACTGCACCATTTTCTCATAGAGTGGAGTGTCATCACTTGCATATCATCCCTCTTTGCGCTTATAATAGTATTAATACTAGTCCCTAATTTAGGCAATTTGATGTTGCTGTTTGATAATTACCATGAGTTCCCATTTTCGTGGTCGGTTTATGGTCAATCGGTCTTACTTGGCATTCCTTGTTTCATGGTCAGTTATTATGTTTACTACCACAGAATCAAAGTTCATCCTTTGGTTGATGAATTAAAAATATATTAGGAGGCAATAAGTATGAAAAAACGTTTATTGTTAACAGCATTAATGTTATTCTCTCTTTTCGGGTTAGCAGCTTGCGACCTGTTTGGTGAGAAAACAACAACAACGACTGCAAATAATACTACACAATCCGCCACTACCGCCACTACCACGCTGGGTGTTCTAGCAGCACCAACAAACTTGGCAGTTGTTGACACGGTTTTGTCATGGAATACGGTTCCTAATGCAACCGGATATATCGTTTTCGCCAGTGGCATTCAAATTGCGACTGTTTCGACCAATAGTTATAATTTCTCAGCTATTGCCTCAGTCTCAACCGTGTTTACTGTCAAAGCAACCGCCGCTAGTTACGGGACCTCTGCAGCAAGCTTTGGCTACACTTATACCGTAGTCGTCGTTTCTGAAGAAGATCAAATCATTGCGGTCTTTGATGAATACGAAATGGAAGTACCGACCGAAGTTGTAGATGCTTTGGTTGAAAATGGCGTATCTCCTGTTATGCTATCATCGATGTTGGTTGCGGTTATGGATGCGCAACAAGCCATGGTGGATGCCGAAGGTGACGTCGTTTTGATGAATGAAGCTATCACCGATGTATTGGCTACTGCAACGGATTTAGAAGCCCTTGTAGGAACATTGATTACGCTAGCTCCTATGTTTATTGACGAACAAATCGCTAGCAACCTTGACACGATGGCGATGTATGAAGATTGGAAAACCGGCGATCCTTATGAAGATCAAATGTACCAAGATTGGATTGACGAACTCGCCAATCAAAATGATATGCTTACGTCATTAAAAACGTTTATTGCTGATAATGAAGCAGTTATCGTTGAAAACATGACCGCACAAGCACATTACATTATCGATTTCCATGCAGCAATAACCGATGACCTCATTACAGATGTCTTGGCATTGGTTCAATCAGGAACCTTTACCCCTTCGGAAATCGTCGCTGTAAAAACTGAAATCATTGCGTTGCTTTCCAGCAACCTTCCTGAAGCTCAAGACTTATCGAATCTTTATGACTTAATCTTCTTAGCCATTGATTCGTTTGGCGTTAGCTTCCCAGGAATCACGACACTTTCGACACTCACTGAAACCATCGCTTCCATCCAACTTGAATCGATGCAACTAATCCTTGACTTGTTGGATTCAGTCGATGTTGGTTTACTCACCGATATTCAAGGACTTTTTGAGTCCAGTGCAACCCAAACGTATATCATGGTCGAAATTCAAATATTGGCGATGAATCATGTTTATGACTTTATGATGCTTAATGAGACACGTTTAACGGCCATCTCAAATATGATGACAGAAGCAAACAAAGAAGCATTGTTTGATGACATTATTGGTTCTTTAGATGAATTTGTGTTAGAAATGTCTGGCGATCAAGTAACCGCTGATGCAGTTGCGGCGCTTCTCGCTGATGTTACTTACACGATGGTAAACAATGTTGGTTTAATGTATGAAGGAGCGTATGCCGAAGTCATGGCTTACCTAGATTCAACGAGCTATGAATTGGTGCGTTTGACCGCCATTCAAAGCAGTATCTATGAAGAATATGACTGGGGAACAGAAACCTTCTATTACACCAATAACTATACAGGTGTTCATTATGCAAACTACACCGCTTATCGCAATGATCAAAACCTAATAGGTTTAACTATTGCTGAACAAGCAATCAATATGCTGAATGTTGCTCTTGATACGATTACAGTGGCTGAAGTTGGCCAATTGATTGATATGATCGTGGCTATATTGCCAGAAGATGAAATTAGTACTTCCCTTGGATTGACACTTCTTGAAATAACCACTTTAATCGCCAATGGCGAAATCGTGTTGACCTCTGTAACACCGGATCTGTTAACCTTCTTGGGTAATTTAACCGATTATTTGCTCACCAATGAATTCTTTGCCGGATTATCACAAGTCCAACATGAAATTGACGTTTATTACACGAACACATTTGGCACGGACTACTTGTATGATTCAATGTATTGGGAAGATCCATATGAAGATTATGCAATGGCAATTTTCATGGCCGGACACGTTGATTTGTTTGTCACTTTGGAAAACCGCGCTTTGATTGATGGTCTTTTAGAAGAATTCTTTGCATTCCTAAAAACCGATGAAATGTTAATCGCTACTGGAATGCTTCTTGTTGATATCGAAACACAAGAAACAAACGTTCAGACACTACTCGATAGTTTGGTCCTCAATGCCGATGTTATTAAGGGTTATAATGTTGCGACATTAACTCCAGAACAAATTATTGACATTGATGAATTCTTACAATATTTACCGATGTAAGAAAAAGTAATTAATAAAACGGGCCTTCGGATAAAACCGAAAGCCCTTTTTTTGTTAATTTGTCTTATAAATTCGTTACTGGATACGCTTCAATGTATCCGCGGTATCCTTCGGGGGATAATTGAAAGCGAGGATGATTTTCAAAATCATAACGATAGCCGACAATTTTTGGATCATATTTTTCAATCGCTACTTTGGCTTTCATGACTTCATCCATAAAGTCATCGTCATTGTAAGGTTCTCCTTGGAAAACCATCATCTTACAAGGCTCAAGTTCGATGATTTCAAAGCCATCGGGGATGGGTTTGTCATAATCTAAGGCAAGTTCTACGCCTTGAACGTATTCACTGGTTCCTTTTTTAATTAATTTTTTTGGTAGCCATAATCCAATGGGTTCATAGAGGGCTTCTTTAACGCTGGTGAGAATGCCCCAAACATCGCAGCCGACTTCCTCGCAATATTCAAAATATTCGGTGGCTTTGATTCCTCTTTTTAACATTAATTTGCGCCGGGGACGTTCCACGACTTGAACAAAAATGGCACTGGTGTCTTGGATTTTTTCCATATCAGTTACTCCTTTTAGAATTGTTTTGTGATAAATGAGAAGATTGGTCGGATAGAATTGTTTAATCGCCGGTGTTTCTTTTAAGTATCGGCTGGGAGGAAGTCCAAAGGCTTTGGTGAAAGCTTTGGTAAATCCTTCATGAGACGAAAACAGAAAGTCAAAGGCCAAATCAACAACTTTTGGTTTTCCCTCTCGCAATAACTTCGCCGATTCTGTCAATCGCAACAAACGAATGTACTCAAAAGGGGTTTTTCCCAAATAGTCCTTGAACAGGCGCGCACTGTGCCAAGGGGAGTATAAGGCCTCGTGTGATAATTGCGATAACGTAATGGGTTCATGTAAGTGCGAATGGATGTATTGTTGCATCCGGTCGACGGCTTCAATATGCAAATAATCTTCCAAATTCATCACCTGATTCATTCTAACATAGGAGAATCCATAAATTCTTGAACTGGCTTGCTAATATGGGTTTATTATAATCGTTTTTAAAGCTTTTTACCATAGAATCATCCAAAGGATGGGTGAATCATCGTGGATTATTTCACGGGTACCGCATTTCTCATCTTTACTTTCAGCCTTCATAATGCTATACTTTTTTTGAGTATTGCACAACTTGGAGGATTTACTATTATGAAAAAAGTATTAAGCCCGAGAATTAAGTTTTTAATCGGTCTAGCATCAATGATTGTTTTGTTCGCTACGACCTTTTTAATCATTGAATTAATCCCTGAACCCTTACCAGAATTTAAGGCTGTTGATGACGTTGTAACCACAAATGAAGATACCTCTGTAACCATCAAAGTCTTAGAAAACGACTTGTCAGCAGATCCAACAACGTTATCCATTAAAGAAAACACACAACCGGCGCATGGCCGTCTATCTTTAACAACCACCGGCTTCCGATACACACCCACCCTTAATTATAATGGCGAAGATTCTTTTACCTACACCATTCAAAATGCGGATTTAGAAACCTCGGTTGCCACAGTGACCATTACGATTACTTCGGTGAATGACGTTCCCATTGGAAACAATGACTACTACACCACCACCATCGATACCTCTGATTTAATTGACGTGTTATCCAATGACATCGATTACGATTATAACGTGATTACCATCGACAGTTTCTTCAACCCGCCCAGCCATGGGACTATCACGATTGAAGATGGAAAAGTTCGTTATACTCCTGATACCGGATACACGGGAACCGACAACTTTGGCTACACTTTAAAAGATTCACATGGCGCGACAGATACAGCGGTCGTAACCGTCATTGTCTTACCGCAAACCCCGCAAGACTAATGAAGCGATGAACCCCCTTGGGATAATCCCATCGGGGTTTTGTTTTTCAATAAATTTGGTTCGAAA
This sequence comes from uncultured Caryophanales bacterium, assembly GCA_942493185.1. Lineage (GTDB taxonomy): Bacteria > Bacillota_I > Bacilli_A > Izemoplasmatales > Hujiaoplasmataceae > UBA5603. The sequence goes on along the minus strand of OW818673.1, from coordinate 1,427,744 downwards.
TATGATACAATAATGATATGTGATGAAAGGACTTGATGGTATGTTCATCGGATTGACTCAAAAACTGGCAACGTATGCCAAAATCGATGTTATAACGAGCGCTCCTTTGGATCCGCTGTTTTCTTGGCATGCCAACCTAATCATGGTTAATGGGAAAAAAAGCATTATTGCCCTACATGACCGAACCAGAGTTCCTATGTTATTTTATAATGTCAAAGTTAAAGATATGAAAAATCTAAATGCTCTCATTTTGGATGGCATTAAAACGGTTTTTTCGGCACTAGGAATTAATCAGTCGCTTGTCAATCAGTATTTGTCAGAATCAGGACCCTGCGAGTTTGTGAAAACGTCGAGCCGATCGATTCTTTCTTCGATGTCGCTTATGACCGATTACGCGCAGAATCTTGATTTTTATTTATATGAAGATCAACTGCTTCAAGTCAGCTTTTCGAAAGAACTCTCTGAAATGATGTTTAAAGTCGATCATCCTTACGACATCGTCTTAGAACGCTTTTATCAAGTCTTTGCGAATTACGCCAAAGTAGACTCCTTAAAAGCCATCCGTAGCGCAGACTCGATAAAAGCCTATCAATTGTTGATAAAAATCAAAAAAGAAGAAGGGGTTGTATGGCGCAGAGTCGTTGTCCCAGCCAACATCAATTTCGAACAATTTCATAACGTCATTCAATCCGCCTTTGGTTGGTTAAAATACAACGAATATGCTTTTATCGTCTTTCATAAGGGCGAAATTGTTTCATTGATTACGGATGAGGGTATTCACCATCCCAAAGATCCCAATGCCAATTACTTTCATTTAATAGACTATAAAACGCCATTGAAAGAGTACGTTGAATTATTCGAAGAGATGGAATATATATATGATTATATTTTGGATTGGCGCCATCAAATCATTTTAGAAAAAATTATCCCCGATTATTACGAAAACTATCCGACCTGTCTGAGCGGATATGGCACTACCCCAGAAGATGAAACGCTTTTAACCGATTTACAAAACAACCCAAAAATGGAACTGACCAGATGGGATAGTTATCTCCTTGAAAATCGCGATGAATTTCGTAAATTTGATATAAAAGATATCAATTATCGTTTGCGTTCTTCGCTTCATTTTAGCCATCATCACTGGTTCTAAAAGACAATCCATCAAAAAAGCCGTTCATAACGAACGACTTTTTGTTTTTTAAACTTCGACACCAAGGAAAATCTTGATTAAGGTACCGATTCCAAAAGAAACAATCGCCACACCTAAACTAATCGCAATCATGGACCAGAACCGTTTTTTAAACGGAATTGATTTGGCAACCGAGATGTAGTAATTAAAGAATAGGATAATGAGTATGACGGTTCCAAGCATGATGACTAGCGCAATCTTGGGATTGGGCAATAGCAAATACGGGATGACGAGCAACGCAACGGTCACAATGTAAGCAATGCCGGTATAAAGTGAGGATTTAAATGCGTTGGGGAGATTATCGGCTTTCGCACTCAAGTATTCGCTCGCTGCCATCGATAATGAAGCGGCGATTCCGGTGATTAAAGCGGACAAACTGATGATTTTCGGATCAGCAATTGCAAAGGTAAGCCCGGCTAATGTCCCGGTGAGCTCAACTAGAGCATCATTTAAACCAAGCACCATCGAACCTACATAGTTTAACCGTTCTTCATCGAGCATCGCAATTAATTCAACTTCATGGCTGTCTTCTTCCAAAGCGATAGCCGCAGCTTCATCGATGTATTCGCCAATCGAATCATAGAAATTCTTGGATTTATCTTCACCCATTTCCATGAGTTTTAACGCAAATGTATAGCCCAAGAGGAAGCTGATGATTTGATAGAAGAAAACCTTAATTTTGTATGCTCCGCCAATTTCGCCCAAATATTGGGTCCATACGTCGTAATGGTTTTTTTCTTGTTGGGCAATTCGCTCTAATATGGCTTTATTCTCTGAACTTTTCATCCGTTTGGCAATTTTTGAATAAATATGATAACCCGTGATTTCATCGCGTTGCATGGCTCTAATTTGCTTTTTAATGTGTTTTGGATATTCTTTCATACATCCTCCATGATTTATAGTGTGATTTCCGTTTATAAGTATAGTCTTCTTTGATGATTTTGCCAATGACTTTGCCAAAATTTCTCCGGTATTTGCATAAGTGATATCTTTTCAGTATAATAGTGTTGACATTGACGTTACGTCAAGGTGTATACTGATTTTGGCGAGGAGTTGATCGGATGGACTATACCATTACCGAATTATGTGATTTGAGCGGATTAAGTGCTAGGACCTTACGTTTTTATGATGAAATCGGGTTATTAAAACCCAAAGGATTTAATCCTTCGGGATACCGGACTTATGGCGATGTAGAGATCGATCTTTTACAACAAATCTTGTTTTTTCGATGTCTTGAGATTCCATTACTGGAAATCAAAAAAATCATGAAAAACCCCCATTATGAATCACTGAAAGCGTTAGAAAATCACCGACAAGAATTATTAAAGAAAAAAACACGAATGGATGACCTGATCAATAGCATTGATTTGACCATTCAAGCCAAGAAAGAGGGAAAGAATATGGCGAACGATTTGAAATTTAAGGCATTAAAAAACGAACAACTTAAAGCCAACGAGGGACTTTATGGCAAGGAAATCAGACAAAAATATGGAAAAGAAACCATCGAAAAGTCTAATCAAAAGTTCAAAAACATGGATCAAGCAACTTATGACTTGGCCACCCGTTTGGCAACCGAAATCATCTCAACCTTATTAAAAGCTATGGATTCGGGCGATGTTCATGGCGAACTCGCCAAAAAAACGGTCGAACTTCACAAACAATGGCTGATGATTTATTGGCCGGTGTATTCCAAAGAGGGGCACAAAGGCCTTGGCGATATGTACGTTGCCGATGAACGCTTTAAAGCCTATTATGATCAACATCGCTTAGGGGCTGCGCAGTTCTTAAGAGATGCCATCTATGCCCATGTATAGCCTTAAATGAACTAAGCTAGAGAACTTCTAGCTTTTTCTTTTCTTTCCTTATGTTTTTCATGAAAGGGTTGCCAAAATAAGCAGGGTTTATGGTATAATCAAAACTCAAGGAAGGTATACGAGATGGTGCTGAAGGAACGTTTTCTCAACTTTTTAGTTAAAAGTTTCTATAATTCACGGTTTAAATTCGATTATACATTTGATAACTTTGATCCCAAACGAACAGACCCTTACATTCTCATAGGCAACCATGTTGGCCAAAGTGATGGACTGTATACCGCTGTTCCCTTAAAGAAATATCCTTATCCAGTCATTAATGTTTTTATGTACACCAGTCCTTTTATGCGTTTTGTTTTAAAACGACTAATCTATTCGATTCCAAAACGAAAAGGTCAAAGTGATATCTCTACCATCAAAAACATGATGGATGTCATCAAAAACAAAAAACGGGGCGTCATGTTATTCCCGGAAGGAAATTCCTCTTACTTTGGCAAAGAAAGTCCCATTCCATTTTCAACAGCCAAGTTCCTTAAGAAGATGAAACTAGATGTAGTGACCGTTCATGTGAATGGTGGATACTTGGCCGCTCCGCGTTGGACGAAAAACTATATCAAAGGCGGATTATTTGAAGTGTGTTATAAAACACTTTATACCGCAAGTGAACTTGAAGCTGCAACGATTGAAGAAGTCGATAATGCCATTGTCGAAGCCTTAAAATTTAATGATTTTGATTGGAACCGTGTTCACAAACACAAATATGTCAGTAAGAACCGTGCAGAAGGACTCGAGCGTTATATTTATGCTTGTCCGCATTGTGATCATGTTCAATGCTTATCAACCAAAGGTAGAACGGTTTACTGTACCCATTGCGGCGAAATTGCGCACTTTAATGACTATAGTTTGATTGAAGGCGTCCCCTTTGATAATCTCGTTGATTGGGCCACTTACCAAAAAACCAGGATTCCTTTTGTGGCTGAAAAGACGATTTCCTCAGAGGGCGAACTGCATTTGGTGAATATGGATACGTTAAAGAATACCGATTTAGGTCTGGCTAAAGTTGAATTGAAAGACCGTATCTGGTCTTTTAAAAGCAATAAAACAGAATTACATATTCCCATCGATGAAATTGTTAATCTGGTTTTAATTCGCAATTATGATTTAGCGTTTGATTATCAAAATCAAACGTACTATATCAGAATCAAAGATCCCATGCTTTTATTAGATGTCATCCACTACTTGAGAAAAGAGGCATAATAAAATGGAAAAATGGAACATGATTATTTACTTGCTACTGATTGGATTTTTACTTTTTATCGGGAAAGTTTTAAAAACAAAATTACCTTTTTTAAACCGAATCGTCATTCCTACTGCGTTACTTGGTGGTATGATTGGTCTGATTTTTTCAAGCGTTGTGATTCCGGGATCTTACGAAATTGATGTTACGCAAATGACCGGTATCGTCTATCATGCCTTGGCATTGGGTTTTATCGCCTTGGCGTTAAAAGATTCTGAACACCAAAATAAACGTAAACTCTGGTCAACAGGGATGGTCATTACCAGCACTTATGCATTACAAGGATTTATCGGCATCTTGCTAGTCATGCTTTTTTGGGCTGACCGTTTCATCGGTTCAGGAATGCTTCTCGCATTAGGCTTTGGACAAGGTCCGGGATTGGCCACTTCGTTTGGTGGTATGTGGGACAAAGCACCTGAATTCATGTTAGGCGGATTTGGAGTTGCATTGGGCGCTTCTTATGCCTTCTTGGGGTATTTGTGGGGTGGCGTTGTGGGTGTATTAGCCATTAACGTGATTGCTCGCAAACGCGGAATGATTAAACCGAAACGCTACATTGATCAATCCATTCAAAAGACGACCATCGAAATCGATACTGTCAAAGAAGTCAATGTCATGGACGGTTTGACGGTTCAACTGGTTGTAATCTTTATCATTTACGGATTGGTTTGGTTAACCTTGTTCATTTTCTCGAAAATTTTAGCACCACTGGGACCCATCGGTGGAACGATTTTTGGATTAATGGAAGGTTTTAACTTCATCATTGGTATTGGTTATGCGTTACTATATAAACTGGTTTTAAGAAAACTGGCAAAACGCGGTCATCAAACCAGTATGTTAACAAACAACTACTTGTTATCCAATATCAGCTCGACTTGTTTCAACTTCATGATTGCCGGTGCTGTCTTATCCATTACCCTCGATTTCTTAGTGGAATATGGGGTCTTATTGGCGGTTATTTCAACCATAGGTGGCATATTGACCGTTGGATATTTGTTATTTATCACCAAAGTGGTTTATCCCAAACATAAAGAAGAATATTTTGTGGCATTGTATGGAATGTTAACCGGCACAGCGTCAACCGGGATTGCCTTGTTAAAAGGACTCGACCCACAATTAGAAACACCGGTTGCCGAAGAGTTGGTATTAGGTTCAGGAACTGCCATTGCAATGGCACTGCCCTTGTTTGGAATCTTAATGCTACCGTCCTTAGGATATGGCACGACCAATGCGTCTTTGTTTGATTTAATTGCTCTTTTTGGATGCTTAGCGTTCTTAGTTGTTATGGTGATTATCTTGGTGTTCAGAAGCAAGAAAAAACCGGTGTAAATTCATCCATAAATGATTTATCATTTTTAAGAATTTCCAAGATCAAAATGAATCGATAAACAGAAAATTGGTTTGCGGACTAATTTTCTGTTTTTTTATGCCTGAATGGCGTATAATAAAGATAATACAAGTTCATGAAACGAGGTGTTTTGATGCAAAACCAGATTGTAGAAAAACAACGTCTTTTAAATGAATTGGGTCAGCTTGCTAATCCCGGATACGCACTGAAACCTTTATTTGCATATTCCCGTAAAGATATCGCAGCCTCAGTATGGCGAATAAAGGAATGGGATTATTATGCAGCACTTAATCAAGATTATGGCGTTTCTTTTACGATTGCCGATTTAGGATATAGTTATTTGATTTCGGCTGTGTATTTTGATTTCAAAAAATCACTTTGTTATAAGAAGAACAAAATTGGTTGGTTCAGCTTCGGTAACTTGAAAATGCCAGAAACATCCGAAAGCGGGAATGTGTCTTTCCATGGTTCGGGGTTTGATTTTGATTTTCTGCGTTTTGCCGATCATCGAAAATTGGTCTGTAAGATAAAAGATTTTTTACCTGGGAAAGATTTGGAATCGGAACTGACGATTGAGGCAAAAAGCGAGGATTCCATTGTTATGGCAACGCCTTGGAAGGATTCCCCAAAAGCCTTCTATTACAATCAAAAAATCAACTGTATGCCCACATCCGGATATGTCCGTATTGGGGAGGAAACCAATCATTTGAGTCCCAATGAAACCTTTACTGTTTTAGACTGGGGTAGAGGGGTATGGACTTACAAAAACACGTGGTACTGGGGTAGTGCTTCTGGGCTTGTCAACGGGAAGCGTTTTGGATTTAACATCGGTTATGGCTTTGGGGACACATCAAAAGCCTCGGAAAACATTTTGTTTTATGACGGCGTTGGCCATAAACTAGACCAAGTCACCTTTCATTTAGATACCACAGATTACAAAAAGCCATGGGTCTTTACGTCTAATGATCAGCGGTTTGAACTCACGATGACGCCTATCATTGATCGTCAAGATACCACGAATTTTGTCATAATCAAGAACTTAGGACATCAAGTGTTTGGCCATTTTAATGGTTTTGTTGTATTAAATGATGGAACAAAGCTTGAAATAAACAATTTACTCGGATTCGCAGAACAAATCACAAATCACTATTAGAGGAGAATTAATTATGAACGATAAAGAGATTTTCTTAGCATTGTTAGATGAAAACAACCTTGAAAACATCGTGATGAACGATGATGACGGAAACAAATTTGAAATGTCACAAATTGGAACGATTCCCATGCACGGTGTGGTTTATGGCATTCTCGATTTATTAAAAATCAATGACGTTGAGGTTACGGCTGAAGAAGCCGGAATCGTCATGTTTGAACTCGATTATGATGATGAAAGTGACCAATATTACGTTGAAACCGTTGAAGATGATGAACTGTTTAACGAGGTCATGGACGCCTTTAACAAATTGCCAGAAGAATAAACGATAAAACGTCAGAAACTCTGACGTTTTTCCATCTTTAAAAGATTGACCAAAAACTATGTTTTTGTTACAATGTACCTGTTGTGAATTTTGATAAGAGAGGGATAAAATGAATCTAAAACTACAAACAAAAATCATCCGCAGAAGTTTCATCGAAATGATGGGTCATCTGGGGATTGGTCACCTCGGCGGCTCGTTGTCCATTATTGACGTTCTCGTTGTGCTTTATTATAAACATATGAACATTGACCCTAAAAATCCTAAAATGGCCGGACGTGACCGTTTGATTTTAAGCAAAGGCCATGGTGGACCGGCGTTGTATGCGGTTTTAGCCGATTTGGGCTATTTTGACAAATCACTTTTGTTGACGCTAAATCAATCCAATACATCTTTACCAAGCCACTGTGATATGAACTTAACACCTGGCGTTGATATGACCGCAGGATCTTTAGGTCAAGGATTCTCCGCAGCCGTTGGGATTGCGAAAGCCAGTAAAATTGTCAAGGATCATGCCAGAATATACGCAATTATTGGCGATGGCGAATCTCAAGAAGGTCAAATTTGGGAGGCGGCCATGTTTGCGGCCAACGCCAAATTGGACAATTTAATCGCTTTTACCGATAACAATAACGCTCAAATCGATGGCAATACCTCCAACATCAATTGTATCGAACCATTGGATCAAAAATGGCGCGCTTTTGGTTGGAATGTGATTGTCGTTCAGGATGGCAACGATGTCGAACAAATCGATAATGCTATTCTTGATGCCCTAACCATCAAAGATAAACCCTCTATGATTATTTTAAAAACAATCAAAGGAAAAGGAATTTCTTTCATTGAAAAATTGGGTTATGCCAATCATAATATGTCAATAACCAAAGAACAGACCGAATTAGCACTTAAGGAATTGGAGTAAAAACTATGTACGAAAATATGGAAATGCGACAAGCCTTCGCCTTAGAACTTGAAAAACACATGGAAAAAGATCCCCGTATTTGCATTATTGACGCTGACTTAAGCGGAGCGAACGGGCATAACGGTCTTCATAAAAAATTCCCTGACCGTGCTTTTAATGTGGGTGTTGCGGAAGCCAATATGATCTCCATTGCTGCCGGCATGAGTTCATATGGATTAATTCCCTTTACCGCTACCTTTACCCCTTTCGCTACGCGTCGGGTTTGTGACCAAATCACCATCAGTTGTGTTTATTCTAAACAAAACGTAAAAATGATTGGTAGTGACCCGGGATTATCGGCTGAATTCAACGGTGGAACCCATATGTCAGTCGAAGACATAGGGGTTTTAAGAAGTATTCCCAACATCGTTATATATGAACCTGCCGATAATACTCAACTCGTAAAAGCCATTCCGCAAATCATCGATTATTATGGAACTGTATATATTCGGATGTGGCGAAAAGTAACACCGGATATTTTTAAAGATGATTATCAATTTAATCTTTTCAAAGCCGATGTTATTGAATCTGGTACTGATATTACCTTGTTTTGTTCAGGAATGATGGTCGATAAATCCATTAAAGCCGCAAAAACACTAGCCCTTGAAGGTATTTCAAGCGAAATCATTAACGTTCATACCATCAAACCGGTTGACGTTGAAACGCTCGTCAAATCGGTTCAAAAAACCGGTTGTGCTGTTGTATCAGAAAATCATAATATTGTTGGTGGCCTTTTCTCTGCCGTATCTGAAGCCCTTTCCCTACATTTTCCTGTGCCCATGGAAGCTGTTGGCATAAAAGATCGTTTTGGCCAAGTTGGAAAACTCCCCTTCTTAGTCCCTGAATACGAAATGACAGAGAATGACATCGTTTTGGCCGCTAAACGCGCCATTTCAAGAAAAAAATAATAAAAATAATCGGTAGTTCGCTTTAAACTCGTGTTTTTTTGTGCTATCATTGTTTAAAAACAATAGCTTCTTTAAAGGAGTGAAAATTTGATGAATATCTTCTATTGCAAACATTGTAAACGAATCGCTTATAGTTTTTATGGCGGCGGAACTTTGACGTGTTGCGGCGAAGAAATGACGCTTCTACAACCCAAGTCGCTTGACCAAGGCAACGAGAAACACTTGCCTGTTGTTGAACGCCTCTCATCAAGTTCTATCAAAGTATCCATCGGGAGTGTTTTACACCCCATGACGTCAGAACACTGGATTCAGTGGATATTAATCGCACAAAATAATACGTACCAAATTAAGACTTTTGAACCGGGAGAAACACCGGTTTGGATCGTTGATATTATTTCAGGGCAACCGTCCAAAGTGTATGAATTTTGTAATCTGCACGGGCTTTGGATGACTGAAATCCAATAATTACTTAGCCGAATGGAAAAGCCGGTCTGTCACATCCGGCTTTTTTACTGACATACCGATTTAATTTGATGAACGACGGGGTGAGATGATGAGCATTTTAGAAGCAATTAAGTACTTATTATTAGGAATAATTCAAGGAATTACGGAAGTCCTTCCGATATCTTCATCCGGTCACGTCGAAATTGCTAAGTCGTTCTTTAATCTCCAAATCGATGAAGGCTTACTCTTTTTGATATTGGTCAATACCGGCTCTCTTTTGGCCTTTTTTTTGGTTTATTTTCGAGATATTGTAAGCATCGTCAAATCATTCGTCATTTTCATCTTTGTACCTACAAAACGTGTTGATAACAAAGAAGGTTTCGAGTATGCTTTAAAAATTGTGATTGCCTCGATTCCGGCCGCAATCTTGGGATTTTTACTGAGCGATTTAATCGATTCTTTATTACTGGAATACAACGTATTATTAACAGGTGTTGGCTTGGTATTCACTGGAACCATTTTGATGTTAGTCGCTCAAGGAAAGATAAAAAAAGGCTTTACTCAAGTGACTTATCTCGACGCTTTGTTACTGGGTCTTGCCCAAGGTGTGGCAATTATCCCAGGGGTTTCGCGTTCAGGAGCGACCGCTTCAACCGCACTCAAACGCGGAATGGGACTGGATTCAGCACTTCGTTTTTCATTTCTGATGTACATCCCGGTTTCAATGGGATCTTTATTACTCTACTTAACGGATTTGTCATCGTCTGATTTCAATCTTCCAGGATCTGACTATTTGATTTATTATGGATTAGCATTTTTAGGAGCAGCCGTGGCAACATTCTTTGCATTCAAGTTTATCTTTAACGTCTTTAGAACTGGCAAATTAATCTATTTTAGTTATTATTGCTTAATTGTAGGTGTCCTTTCAATGACACTTTACATTGTTAGGTTATAATAATAACTATCTTCATTCATTGCTAGAAAGGAGGCAACGATGTCTTTTCTCGAATTATTAAAATATATCTTTTTAGGAATTATACAAGGCGTAACGGAAGTACTTCCCATTTCATCTTCGGGTCACGTTGCCATCTTTCAACAAATTCTCAATATTCGTGCGAATGAAGGTATGTTGTTCTTGATCTTGGTTAATCTTGGTTCCTTCTTTGCCATTGTCATTCACTTTCGCAGGCTAATTGGAAAACTGATTAAAGCCTTTTTTGGATATTTATTTGCCAATCGAACCGATGAAGAATCGGCTGAAGGATTTCGTTATGTTATAAAGATTATTATTGCGACCATTCCAGCAGGAGTTATAGGGTATATCGCCGCTACGACCATAGATTCGCTCTATCAAGATCATTACCTCATTATTGTAGGAACCGGTCTTTTATTAACCGCAACGGCACTGTTTATTGTTAGAAACGCCGCGTTCGTTAATGGAAGGCAGACCGTAACTTATAAAGACGCTATGTTTATGGGCTTATTACAATCATTAGCCATTTTTCCAGGGCTTTCTCGAAGCGGTATCACCGCATCAGCGGGGCTCACAAGAAAGATGTCCATGGAAACGACGTTGAATTTTTCTTTTATGATGTATATCCCTATCTCGATTGGGTCTGTCATTAAATATTTGTCGGTCTTGATTGCTGATCCAAACAGTGAATTATTAAGCATTAACTGGGCACAACCGACACAAATCATATATTATGGTGCTGCCATGATTGCTAGCATCATCGCTACTCGGTTTGCGTTAAGATTTATGTACCGGTTGTTTAGAGAGGGAAGACTTATGGGATTTAGTGCTTATACCTTCTTTTTAGGAACCATCGCATTGGTGACCGGTATTATCATTGCTTAGGAATTTATCTCACTCGTTTGTGTTTTATCACGAGTTATTATATAATAATAGCAAGCGTTACATATTTACTAATTTTATCTAAGGAGAATGGTTATGGACGAATTAAGACAAAATCAAGAAGTCGTTGAAGAAGGAATAACATTAACAGAACTCTTCAACATTGTTTGGCAAAATATCATTATTGTATTTTTGGTGACGCTTTGGGTGACAATTATCGGGGTACTATACACGTTTGTGATTGTCGCACCTGAGTATACTGCAGAATCCTCAATCACCATCCAAGTTGATATTTCGGCTACCACAACGTCTGAACAATCGGCTTTGTCAGTTGCCCAAAATCTAGTTTCTACTTATAAAGCGTTTGTTGTGTCCAATTTGGTGTTGGATGCGGTCATTTTAGATATTCCAGAAATCTCGGATTACACAACGGCTCAACTCGAATCGCAAATAACGGTTTCAACGGTCACTGGCGTTCCCATTATTTATATTTCTGTAGAAAATGAGTCTCCAGTATTATCTGCAAGGATTGCCAATATGGTCATCCAAAAATCAATAGAAGCGTCTGATGGATATGATTTATTAAAAGATAAACTCAAAGTCCTCGATGTTGCGAAAGTTCCCACCGCTCCAAGTTCTCCCAATAAAGCGTTGAATGTGATTATCAGTTTCTTGATTGGTGGAATATTGTCATTAGGGATTGTCTTCTTAAAAGAACTCTTTAATAACAAATTCAAATCCGCCACAGAAATGGAAAAATACTTAAATATAAACGTAATCGCTACCGTTCCGGGAACGCAAAAAGAAAGAAAGTTGGTGGACTAGATGGAATTTTTTGAATATAAAAATGTCGTTATTGAATCCCCAAACTCCATTGAAGCAGAAGCGTACCGTAAACTCGAATTAAACATCTCGATGAAGTCCTTACAAAAAAGATTACAAATCATCCAATGCACTTCCGCCACTCCAGAAGATGGAAAAACCACGACCAGCATTAATTTGGCCGCAGTTTACGCGGAAAAGAAGAAGAAAGTTATTATTTTGGACTTTGATTTTCATCGTCCAAAAATTCATCGTGCGTTCCATAAAGTCAATGATTTAGGCTTTTTTGATTACATTCGCAATGACGTTGATTATCATAACCTCATTGTTCATGATGAATCAGGCATTGATTTGTTATTGACTGGCAAACATTTATCGTTTCCACACATCGTTTTAGAGTCTCAAAAAACGCTCGATATGATTCAATCACTTCGGAACGAATATGATTATATCATCGTCGATACGCCTCCAGTGCTATCCGTTACCGATGCTTCGATTGTCTCCAAATTCGCTGATGGCGTTGTGTATGTCGCAGCGTATAATAAAACCAAAAAAGACGATTGTAAAGAAGGATTAAAACAACTCCATAGCAATAATGCCAACATCATTGGCGGCGTCTTGGCCAATGTCGATGTGCGTAAAGCCAAAGGTTATCATGGTTACCATTATTATCAAAACCCTGAACGGGGAGAAAAGTAACTTATATGATTGATATTCACTCCCATGTTTTACCGTTGGTAGATGATGGTTCCAAAAGCATGGAAGCTTCAATGACCATGATCAAAGAAGCAGTCTCAATCGGCGTAACTGATTTATTCTGTACACCGCACTTCATGAAAGTTAGGAATTATCTTTCAACGGCGCAAGCCAATCAAAAAGCGTATGATCAATTAACGGAAGCGATTCGCAAGGCTGGATATTCAATTCGTCTTCATTTAGCCAATGAAATCTATTACACCATTGATACCATGCGACAATTAAAAGCCGGAAGTATATTACCAATGGGAAAATCGAATAAAGTGTTGGTCGAATTTTCCATGTCAGAACCAGAAGAAGATATAGTCGAAGCGATTCATAATCTTAAAACAGCCGGATACGTTCCCATTATTGCGCATCCTGAACGATATCCCTATATCGAAAAAATATCCGATTATGAAGTCATGAAAAAAATGGGCGCATTAATCCAAATCAATGCTGCGTCGGTTATCGGTAAGTACGGAGTTCCCACTCAAAAACTGTGCTTGAAATTAATTAAAATCGGTTTGGTTGATTTTATTGCATCCGATGTCCATGAATTTCGAGTCAATTATCTTAAATTTGCCTATGATTTCATAAAATCACAGTTCAATGAGACAGTAGCGAACCATTTGTTCAGTAATCCCATTATTTTGGAATAAACACTTTCATTTTCATGAGAGTGTTTTTTTTCTTTTTTCGGCGCATATCACAGACAAATATCACAAATTCACCATAATATTTCGCTATAATGAAGATGTTAAATTCAAAGAAACGACTGATTCTTCTCCCCCAAGATAAGTTGACAAACAAACATGAATTTTTCTACGCGATTCTGCGAATGGCTTCATTGCCATCCGCAACGCCAAGTTTATAACAGCCCTATGGCTTTTATGATATAATGATATTAGACTTATTGAAGTCTTTTATTTTCGAAGGATGTGTGATGGATTTATGAAAAATATTAATGTTTTAGTTGCGGATGACGAGTTCCGAATTCGTAAGTTACTGGCAGAATTTTTACAAAGAGAAGGCTTTAAAGTCCTTGAAGCCGAAGATGGAGAACAAGCCATAGATATAATGTTCAACACCAAGACCAAAATCGACTTGGTTATTTTGGACGTTATGATGCCAAAATATGATGGTTGGTTTGTCCTTGAAAGAATCCGTGAATTTTCAACGGTTCCTGTCGTTATGCTCACGGCTCGAAGCGATGAGTATGACCAACTAAAAGGCTTTAAACTTGGAGCCGATGACTACGTTACAAAACCTTTCTCGCCGAGCGTATTAATGGCGAGAATCAACAAAATCGTTAAACGCGAAAAAGTTGATGTTGTGGAAATGAAATTTGGCATCATTCGGATGTCATTGGCTTCTCGTGAAGTCTTCATTTCTGAAAAACGTATTGATTTGACGCCTAAAGAATTCGAACTTCTCAAATTTTTCATTGATAACAAAGGCATCGCTCTTTCTAGAGATAAAATTTTGAACGCCGTTTGGAACTATGATTATTTTGGTGATCTTCGTACCGTCGATACTCATATCAAACAACTCCGTTCAAAACTGGGCGACGCCGCTTCATACATCTCGACTGTGAGAAGTATTGGCTATCGTCTGGATATCGAAAATGAGAACCTCAATTAAGAGTCGGTTATTCTTAGTTATCTATGGCATTATCCTAGCATTCATCGCTGGGTTAATCATCTTAAATAATACATTTTTGGAGTTTTTTTATACCGAATATCGGGAAAGAACCTTAATGGTCGCCTTTAATGAAGTCAAATCACTTGAGTTATCTTCCCCCACCTTAACCGATTCCATCGTTGATGTTGAAAATGATTATAATATCAGTGTCAACATCTTAAAACAAAGAGTAATCGTAACGAATACAGATGACCCAGATTATGAACACTTGCCCGTCCCATATGAACGCATTTATGGCAACCAATTTTTAATGCAAGATGGAGTCATTGGCAGTGTCATGCGTAGCTTCGATGAACAAATTGCCGGTGAATCCCAACAATTGATAGATCCTATTCCCATTGACGGCGATTCGACGTATTACGCCTATTTAGCACGTATTGTGGCTCAAGACGCCGATGGCAATGAAAATGATGATTACCAAATGTTAGCCCTTTGTGTTGCCCAAGAACAAACGGATGGATTATTACTTTACTATATCTTAACCGTCTCTTTCCAATCCATTCAAGAAAGCATTGCTATTTTTAATACCTTCACGATTATGATTGGCTTTGTCTTTATGATTCTTTCCGGTTTGGCGGTCTATTTGTTCAGTTACCGATTTACAAATCCCATCTTACAGATGAATGAGGTCACGCAGGATTTAGCCAACCTGAATTTTCATAAACGCGTCGAGATGACTTCAAACGATGAATTAGGCGATTTGGGGCAGTCCATCAATAAGATGAGTAGTCAACTGGAAACCTCCATTAAAGAGCTCCAAACAGCCAACCAGAAGCTCGCAGAGGATATTGAACTCAAGAACAACATCGATAAAATGCGTCGTGAGTTCATCGCGAATGCTTCCCACGAACTCAAAACCCCGATTTCTCTGATTTTGGGATACTCTGAAGCGTTAAAATTATCAGGGTTGACCGATGAAATGAAAGATGATTATTTGAACATCATCATGGATGAATCAAACAAGATGAATAAGCTTGTCATGGGACTTTTAAAAATCAGTCAATTAGAAAGCGGCTTCCAACAATTTAATCTTGTCGATTTCTCGTTAAAAGACATGGTCGAAGAGACCGTCAAATTATTTACGATTAAGTTGGCAGAAAAACAAATTATGGTTTCAATCGACGTTGAGGATCTTCAAGTCAATTCCGATTATGATGCACTTCAAACCGTATTAACCAACTATATCTCCAATGCTTTGAATCATGTGGATGATCAACGAATCATCTCGATTTCAAGTGAACGTTTGCCTAACAACGAAGTACGGATTAAAGTATTCAACTCTGGAAAACCAATTCCCGAAGACAGTCTTAAACGGATTTGGGAGAGCTTTTACAAAGTTGATAAAGCGAGAACTCGCGCGTATGGTGGACAGGGATTGGGACTATCTATTGTTAAGACCATCCTGACAAACTTGGGTTATCGATATAGCGTCATCAATCTGGAAACAGGTGTCGAATTCCGCTTTGAATTACCGCTCCTAAACAATCCTGAATCGAACTAATAAAAGACTAAGAGCCATCGAGGACGTGGAAACGTTGCAAGATGGCTCTTTTACATTGTTTTGGCTAAAATAAGCCACCATTTTCACGTAAAAACAGCTATCAAAATAACTTTTGACAATCATCTAATGGGCTTGAAATCATGTCTTTTCTGTGTTAAAATCATTCTACATTATAAAAATCTACGGGGTGCTAGCTCATGGGTAAAGGTATGCAAGTTCCAAGTGGTCTCTATATGAAACGCGTCAGAATTGTTCAATTTATGTTTGTGGACGCGATTTCCATCGCTTTGACATACTCATTCGCAATACTCGCTTTATCGATTCCACCCTTGAATGTCTTACCGACAGAACAAGTATGGTTTGCCTTTAAAGCAATCCCCATTTTGATTGTGTTTAAAATCGCTTTTTACTTTCTTTTCAAACTATATCGTTTAATATTAGACACCTTTGGATTTGATGAGATTTTACGGGTTTTCCTGGCGGTCTTTCTTACGACGTTAATCACTGCCGCTGTCACTTTGATTATTCAAGGCGGATTTTACATTATCCCTGAGCAATATTTTATCTTTGTGTTCTTACTTGAAGCGACGTTACTTTCGACGACCCGTGTTTCCAAACGATTGGCGAAATATGTTTTCTACAAACAAAAAAATTCATTTGGCAAAAGAACCTTACTGGTAGGTGCTGGCGCTGGTGGAAAAGTTGTCATGGACGAATTCCGTAACAACGATATGTTTAATAATACCCCTGTAGCGTTTGTGGATGATGACCAAATGAAAATTGGCAAGTTAATGGCTGGCCTTCCAATTTATGGTCCGATTAGTACCATCCCGCAATTAATCGATCAACTGAAGATTGAAGAAGTCATTATTTCTATCGCGAATATTGAAAATAATCGGTTACAAGAAATCATCCAACTAATCGCCGAACGTCCCGTGAAGATTCGTCGTCTACCACAGTTTAAAGAACTTAAAAAAGAAGCCCCAAAAAAACTGTTGGAAGTTAACGTCGAAGATTTACTGTCCCGTGATGTCATCGATTTAGAAATGGACGGTATTCAAGCGTTTATTTCCGGAAAACGGGTCATGGTTACCGGTGCCGGTGGATCAATCGGTTCTGAATTAGTTCGCCAAATTATAACGTTTGAACCCGCCGAGTTAATGCTCGTTGATATTTACGAAAATGGTGTTTACGATTTACAGATGGAATTAAATCGGAAATATCAAGACCAACCTTGTTCGGTCAAAAGAACCGTTTTGATTGCTTCTGTTTATAATTATGATCGCATGAATCATATCTTTACCCAGTTTAAACCCGAATTGGTGTTCCACGCCGCGGCTTACAAACACGTGCCGTTAATGGAAGATTCTGCGGTTGAGGCAGTTCGTACGAATGTCATAGGTACATACAATATTTGCCAATTATGTTCTGAACATCATGTTCAAAAAATGGTTTTGGTATCCAGTGACAAAGCCGTTCGTCCTACGAACGTCATGGGAGCCACAAAACGGTTCGCTGAAATGATTTTACAGCATTGGGATCAACAATCTGAAACCAATTATTCCGCGGTACGTTTTGGCAATGTATTAGGATCAAATGGTTCAGTCGTCCCTTTGTTCAAGCGTCAAATTGAAAGCGGTGGACCTTTAACCGTTACCGATAAAAACATCATCCGTTATTTTATGACAATTCCTGAAGCTGTACGGTTAATATTGCAATCGGCTGTCTTCGCAAAAGGCGGAGAAATCTTTATTCTTGATATGGGTGAACCGGTAAAAATCATCGACTTAGCCGAAAAGATGATTCGTTTAGCCGGACTACGTCCTTACATCGATATCGATATCAAAATCACAGGCTTACGTCCTGGCGAAAAGTTGTATGAAGAACTTCTTGTTGATAAAAATAAAGATTTTGTCAAAACCGCGCATCGCAAAATCTTTATTGATAACGTCTCAGAAAAAGATGACGTGGTTGATGAGATAACGAATATTCGCGCTACCTTCGAATCATTACAAAATCTTGAAATTAAAGAAATGGTTCAAAAGTGTGTTTCAACCTACACAATTAAGAAATAGCATACCATCGGGTATGCTTTTTTTGCGCAATAAATGGTATAATGGAAGCGGTGGTAAAAATGGAAAAATTAAACATCCTCGAAGTAGGCGAACAAGTCACAATTGAAATCAAAAAATTAGGCATCAACGGTGAGGGCATTGGTTATCACAACCAATTAGCCGTTTTTGTTCCCGGCGCAATGATACGTGAAATGGTTTTAGTGGAGATTACGGACACTAAACCTGGTTTTGCGATGGGAAAACTCATTGACATCAAGACAAAATCAGATCGTAGAGTCATTCCTCCGTGTCCGTTTTATGAACGATGTGGCGGGTGTCAGTTGCAACACGTGGACTACGTTGAACAATTAAAACACAAACAACATTTACTAAAACAATCCCTCAAACGCTACACCACATTAAATGTCGACAAGTTGGATATTAAGAAAACACTAGGCATGAAACCCATGAACTATTATTATCGAAACAAAGCACAAATGCCTTTTAAGAATACCAATTTTGGATTGGCATTAGGGTTGTATGAACCCAATTCCAATACCTTCGTTCCTATCAATTCTTGCATGGTTCAAAGTGACATCGTCAATATCACCAATGAGTTATTTTTATCATTGTGTCGTGAACACAACATCAATGCCTATGATACCCGCAATAAAGAAGGGGTTTTGATGAACCTTGTGACAAGATATATGGAATCAACGGATTCCATTCAAGTTACGTTAATAGCGACCGAATTCCGTCCTGAATTTGAAGCGATTGCAAAATCAGCCATGGCTAAGATGCCCCAAATCAAATCAGTCCATTATTCAGTGAATCATCCAAAGAATAATCTGATGTTTGGAAAAACCGTTGTTAAATTGGCGGGAGAAGATTATATTAGCACACAATTTAAAGAGATGACCTTTAAATTAAGTCCAGAAGCATTTCATCAGCTAAATACAATCCAAATGGAAGTGCTATATAACGAAATCAATAAAGCCGCCGAATTAAAAGGCTTCGAAACCGTCATTGACTGTTTCTCAGGCATTGGGATTACATCGTTAGAAATGGCAACGAAAGCAAAAATGGTTTATGGTATCGATTTTTCAGAAACGTCCATCAAAGATTCCAAAATGAACTCCACTCTTAATAAAGTTAAAAACGTTCAATTCATACAAGACCGCGTCGAACGCTGCTTACCTGGGTTAATTGAGAAAAAAGGAAAACCGGATGTCATCGTTTTTGACCCGCCAAGAACAGGCCTAGATGAGGCAATTATTAAGACGTTACTTGAAGCTAAAATTAAAAAGATGATTTATGTGTCGTGTAACCCATCGACCTTAGCAAAAAACATCAGTCAACTCTCAGAACTCTATGATATCAAATATATTCAACCAATAGATATGTTTCCCCATACCGCGAGCGTGGAGTCTATCACATTGCTTTCATTAAAATAACCGTTTTTTGATAGGATAGTGTATCAAGTCGTAAATAATTCATGCCATCAATCCCATTACTATGGGCTTAGATGGCATTTTTATGTGATTTTTCATAAAATAGTAAAGGTTAACTTTTTTGGATAATTTTCTGTTCAAAAATTGAAATTTTCATACTTTTCATATATTAAATCGTCTTATATAACCCCGTCGAAACATTACAAATAACTCCTTAGAAACATTACAAAAAACTCCATTAAAAAACTACAAATGACTCCTTTGTATATTTCATAATTTACAATCATATTCTTCCTAGACCATTTCTTTGGGGGTGGTCTTTTTTGTCACACTGAATCGCATAAAATTCTATTTATAAAAGTGTAATGTCTTTTAAATATGACAAAAAGATGTTAATATTAAGGCAAATATTATTTTGCATATGGATGTCTTGTTTGGTTTCAAACAATCTGTTTTCATCTTTGATGATACATATCGGATTGATATGTAACATCGATCGAGGTAATTTCACTATGAAGAATAGGACCACATTGTTGGCTTCAGTTGGGTTAATTATTATCGGTATTATTGTTTTATTTTATACAAGCAAATCTTTTTTGGGATTATCTTACTGTCAAGGCGCGACAATTTACCCGTTCTCCGTTATTATATCTTTGATACTTAGAACCGTTTTCAAACGCAAATGGGTTTCTTACCTTCCAGCAATAGGATTATTCATCGTTGGGATCCTCGCAATCATAAAGGTATCTATTGATAAGAACTCGAGTCCGGATGATTTTGGACTCGGAATTCTAATGGCGCTGGGAATTATTTCTATCGTTTGGGCTGTTATTTTGAGCGAAATAATGTTTTTGTTAAATAGGTTCTTATACCCCTTGAATCAAAAAACACTAACAACCATTGCGACAATTTCCCGTTGGATGATACTTTTGGTCCTACCAATCATGATTTTAATCGTGTATAACAGTTGGGCAGAACCGTTATCAAACATCAATCATTTCGCCGTCATTGGCATTCAATCTATTATAGTAATGATAATGGCATTAGTATCATTTATAGTCATTCGTTTGTCAAAGCATAATCTCTCACTTCCCCTTTATGGGACTATGTTATTTATTTTGAGCATCCTTGGAACCCTTATTTTTAAGGAGAATGACTTGGCAATCTGGGCCTTAATTGCATCGATGGCGTTTCTTGAAGGTCTATTCATTATTGATAACGTTCAAATATTCAAGGTTAACCGCATCCTCTAATTCGTTATGGCATACATTCATTTCATATACAAACAATAGACAAGAGAGGGCATACCATGAAATCAGATTTGGAAATTGCGCAAGGTACCAAAATGTTAAAGATTCAGACGATTGCCAAAAGCATTGGTCTGAAAGCGAGTGAACTAGAGCTTTATGGACAGTACAAAGCGAAAGTTAGCTTTGATGCCATTAACTCTGACCGTTTCAATAAAAAAGGGAAAATCATTTTAGTTACCGCCATTAATCCAACCCCAGCCGGTGAAGGAAAAACGACCACCACCGTCGGCTTGGGCGATGCATTAAATCGAATTGGCAAATCAGCGATGGTCGCCCTTCGCGAGCCCTCATTAGGACCCGTCATGGGTGTTAAGGGTGGTGCCGCAGGCGGCGGTTTTGCCCAAGTCGTTCCTATGGAAGATATTAATCTTCATTTTACCGGTGATATTCATGCGGTCGGTGCGGCGAATAATCTAATATCCGCTATCATTGATAATCATTTGTTTCAAGGGAATCTATTGAATATCAATCCTGAGAAAATTACTTGGAAACGTGCGATGGACATGAACGACCGGGCATTAAGACGAATCGAAGTCGGTTTGTCGATGGCGAAAGAAATCAAGCGATTTGATGCATTTGATATAACGGTCGCCTCTGAAATTATGGCGGTTTTATGTTTGTCAAAAGATTTAGAGGATCTTAAGAAACGCGTTGGTCGCATCGTCATTGGCGAAAATATGGAAGGAACTCCCATCACCGTCAACGATTTAAAAGCTGCCGGAGCCGTTACCATGCTTCTTAAAGATGCCATTAAACCCAATTTGGTTCAAACTCTCGAACATACCCCTGTCTTAATTCATGGTGGACCCTTCGCAAACATCGCTCATGGATGCAATTCCATGATTGCGACGTCCTTAGCCAGACGAATGGCTGATTACGTCGTAACAGAAGCAGGTTTTGGGGCGGACTTAGGCATGGAAAAATTCATTGACATAAAAGCCAGAAATCTAGGGGTCATGCCTTCTGCGGTTGTTATCGTTGCGTCCATTCGTGCGTTAAAATCGCATGGCGGCGTTGATAAAGCCAATCTAAAAATTGAAAATGTTAAAGCTCTTCAAACGGGCGTAGCCAATCTAGAAAAACACGTTGAAAATGTTAGACAGTACCATGTTCCCTTTGTCATTGCCTTAAACCGTTTTGAATCGGACACCGATGCCGAAATGGCCATCTTAACCGATTGGGCAAAACAACATAACAACCCACTCTGTTTATCAGAGGTTTTTGCGAAAGGAAGTTTGGGCGGTGTTGCCCTTGCAGAAACGGTGGTCCGTTTGGCCGAAATGCCAATTGATCCTCAATCGACACAATTGTATCGTTTGGATGAGGCCATCAAAACGAAGATCGAACGCATTTGTAAAAATATCTATGGCGCTAAGGATGTTGTCTATTCAGATAAAGCCAACGAACAAATCGAAGCTTACAACCGTCTTGGATGGGATAAACTGGCGATATGCATGGCTAAAACACCTTTATCTTTAACCGATAATCCCAAAGTAATCGGTCGTCCCAAAGATTTCACCATCACCATTCGAGAGTTTAAACCCTCGATTGGAGCTGGTTTCTTAGTGGCGTTGACCGGGGAAGTTATGACCATGCCTGGATTGCCTAAAATTGGCGCTTATGAAAATATGGACGTTATTGACGGAATGATTGTAGGTCTATTTTAAAAGGAGGAATCCTAATGATTAAAATATTGGTCATCGGTGGCGTTTCTTATGACACAATAGTGCATTTAAATCATTTGCCCACACCTGTCTCACAAACCATCTTTGGACAAGATTACCAAACTGTGGGATCTACCGGCGCAGGAAAAGCCTTGAACTTAACAAAATTGGGCATTCCAAACACCTTGCACGCTACCTTAGGGACCGATGAATACGCCCATAAAATCCAATCGTTCCTCTTTAAAAATGGCGTGGACGGGGTGTATGATCATGACCAGTCCACAGAAAGACATGTGAACTTAATGGATGGCGATGGAAACCGCGTTTCCATCTTTACCGCCGTCACTTCTGCAAATCCCATCTTGGATATTCCCAGGATTGAAGAATTGATTAAAAGTCATGATTTGATTGTTTTGAATATTATTCCTTATACCATCCAATTGATTCCCCTCATTCAGAAACATCAGAAAGCAATTTGGACCGACTTGCACGACTATGAAGAAGGCAATCCGTACTACGATGCCTTCATCCATGCGGCAGAATGTATTTTTTTCTCCTCTGATCGTATTAAAAATCACCGTCAACTGATGGAAAAATGGATTGAACAAGGGAAAAAAATGGTGTGTGTGACTCACGGCAAAAACGGCGCGAGTGTTGCGAATTCAGAAGGATTTTTTTATGAGCCAATTATTAATACCTTTCAATTGGTTGATTCTAATGGTGCCGGCGATGCTTTTTTTGCTGGATTCCTCTATGGATATTTGCATCAAGAACCCATTCAAAAATGTTTGGCATATGGAACCATTGCCGGGGGATTGACGGTCAGTTCCAAAGAATTGGTATCTCCAAAATTGTCAGAAACGTATTTGCTTGAAACGTATCGTGAAATATATCACGATTAATAGGAGGATTTTATGAAAGAAACATTAAAGGATTTATCGCAAAAACTTAAAAAAGCCGGGTTACAAGTCTATGATTCAGCCAAAAAAGGGGTTGAAAAAGCGATGACTGGGATTGAACACACCATCCTTGAAGATAACCTTCGCCGTCGATTCAATCTCGAGAATCCATACCGATTTGAAGTCATCACGAAATCAAAAACCGACATTCTGAATAACCTACTCCCGAGACACGCAAAACGGTATGATGAGGACAATCTGTTTGTCTTTTACGGATCTTTATCCAGCAATGATTTCCACAAAGGACATATTATCAAGGATTTGTCCGATAACGCTGAATACTTGGTTGAAGAAATCTTAGAGGTTTCTATTCCTGTGGAATATGATGGCAAATCCCATATGGTCGTTGCGACCGCGCTCAACTGCAAGGCTTTATAATGGCGATGGATTACAAAGCCGAATTCATAAACCTTTTTAATCAATATATTAAACGTGAAGGTGCCGATGAACTTTTAAAGTTTTTATTGTCGTCTGCCTCCGATTTTTTCGTTGCGCCAGCCTCGACCCGTTTCCATTTGGCAAAAGAAGGGGGATTGGTTGAACATTCAATCAATGTATATACCTGTCTTAAAGATTATTTAAACCGTGGAAGGGTTAAAGCCGAATACAACCTTCATTTTACCGAGGAATCGATTACGATTGTGGCGTTACTTCATGACTTGTGCAAAATGAATGTCTATCAAAAGACTTCTCGTAACATCAAAGATAAAAATGGAACTTGGGTCCAAGTTCCATCCTATGAATACAATGATACTCTTCCCTATGGGCATGGCGAGAAATCGGTTTATATCATTTCGGGATTTATGAGACTTTCGCGAGAAGAAGCCTTTGCGATTCGATATCATATGGGATTTTCTAACACGGATGAGAAACAAAATGTCTCAGCAACATTCGAACAATTTCCTCTTGCATTGGCACTTTCGATTGCGGATATGGAAGCCACTTATCTGGTCGAATCAAAACAATAGATTTTGTAGATTTTAAATCCTTAAGAAACCTATCAACGGTTTCTTTTTTTCTATTTAATCATTGTCTTCCTATGGTATAATAGGACCGACTTGAAGGTGATATTTATGGCAAAAATTTACGATATGACAAAAGGTTCCATTCTTAAGAATTTAATGGTCGTTGCGCTTCCGGTGTTGATGACATCGATTTCGCAAATGGCCTACAATTTAACCGACATGTTTTGGATTGGTCGAGTGGATTCGATAGGATTAAATGAATCAGATGCTATTTCCGGTATCGGTACGGCGGGTTATGTTACTTGGTTTGCGATGGGATTAATTTTAATCGCTAAAATCGGGACCAGTGTTTTGGTCAGTCACGCTGCTGGGGCTAAAAACCATGATTTAATCGAACGTTACGCAACCAATGGATTATCTTTATCTGTCGTATTAGGATTGTTATTTTCAGTCGTTGTATTTTTCTTCAAAGGGTCGATAGTGGATATCTTCAATATTCAAAAACCAGAAGTCATCGAAACCGCAATGCTTTATTTATCAATTGTGGGATCGTTTTTATTCTTCCAATTCGCAACTTCCGCTTTTGCGGCCATTAATGAAGGATTGGGGAAAACGCATATCAATTTCTTAGTCTTATTGGTTGGTTTAGTCATGAATATGATCCTAGACCCCCTCTTTATCTTAACGTTCAAAATGGGGGTTGGCGGTGCCGCTTTAGCGACCATCATCGCTCAAGGGGCCACCTGCGGCGTCTTCATCATACTGTATTTCGTAAAGCATAAGACCACTTGGCGGTTTAAACTTTCATATCTGAATACCAAATTAATGTCAAACATTGTTCGTATCGGCATCTTTTCCGGCGCGCAAAGTATGTTTTTTACCGCGATTTCGATCTTCATTGCCAGAATGATTTATATTTATGGCGAACAAGTTATGGCCGCTCAACGAATCGGAAGCCAAATCGAGCAATTGACTTGGATGATTGCGGGCGGATTCCAAACCGCATTAACGGTATTTGTGGGTCAAAATTTTGGTGCTAAACAAACACATCGCATTAAAAAAGGCACTGTAATGTTATCTGCGATTTTATTGCCCTATGCCGCCGTGATTGGCTTGTTGCTGCTATTTTTCGCAGAGCCGTTGATTCGGATTTTCATTGATGATCCGACAACCGTTGCTTATGGAAAAGAATATCTTGAAATTATCAGCGTCGCTCAAATATTCATGATGCTTGAGGGCATTGGTGCGGGTCTTTTTAATGGCGTCGCCAAAAGTATTGTCCCCTCTCTTGTCGGGATATTTGGAAATATTTTAAGAATACCCGGGGCAATATTACTTTCTGCCATTACTGGATATGCCGGGATATGGTGGACATTGAATTATTCTGACATGGTCAAAGGGACTGTGATGTTAATTGCGGGTCTTGTCTTGTTTTCAAGGCTTGAAAAAGTTCTTAATAAAGCCCAAATTCGTTCCACTTTAAAACTCGCTCATTAAGTTTACGCCGGAATTTACGGCGTTTTTTCTTTATTCTTTAAGAATGCTTGAATATTCACGCGATTGGACTTATAATCAAGTTGTGGTATTACCACTATTGCTTTTTCAAGGAGGATTTAATGATGGCTGTAAATGAAAATATGACAGAACTATTGACTAAAATCATCAAAAACGCCATCATTGACGGTGAATATCAAATCGGGGATAAACTGTTACCACTTCGAGAACTCGCAACAAAATATCAAGTGAGCCGAAGCGTCGTCAACAGTGCGATTTCAACCCTCGCTGCTCAAGGATTTGTGACGGTAACACCAAGACATTTTGTCGTTGTCGACGATTATATGACGAAAGGTCCCATCAATATCTTAATCGATGTTCTCAACTCAAAAAACCAACCTTTAAAACTGAAACTGATGAAAGATGCGCTTGAATTCCGTAAGTTTGTCGAAATCGAGTGTGTCAGGATGGTTATTCGAGGTAAAAACGAAAATTTTCTCGCCATAGACGAAAGCATACGGCAAGAACAAGTTTACTTAAGTCATCCTACCCGCGATATCAATACGTTGGTTGAACTCGATTTGCAGTTTCATCGTTCCATTATTCATGAAACCGGAAATTCGGTTTATAAATTAATTCACCGCAATTTTGAAGAATTAGCGACCAGAATGATTCGTTTCTTTTATCAACACTTTGAACACGCCGAGCAAGTTTTTAAGTGGCATGCGACCATTCACCAAGCCATCGTTGCCGGTAATGAAGAATTAGCAGTCACTATTCTTAACAACGTTTTGGATCAAGGAGCAAGATACGTCTTAAATCTGATGAAGTGAGGTGATTCTTTTGGAGTGGTATCATTTTCTGATTATTGCATTTCTCATTTTATTAATCACACTGACCTTCTACATGGGATATAAAATCGCCAGAAGTATTTTTCATCCCATTCGTCATTCTCTGCTTGATACAATGGCCAGAGAATTAGAAAAGACGCCAGATTTATTCAAAGCTTATGAACAATGGGAGAAAATCCCATTTACCATTGAAACCAGGAATGGATATGCATTAAAAGCTTATTACTTACCCGCCGAACGTGACGAATCAATCGAGCCCAAGCGCTTCGTCGTCATCGCCCATGGGTATACCTATACACATCATGGGGGCATCAAATATGCCCACATTATGAAGCAATTGGGATTCAATGTCATTTTATACGACGAACGATATCATGGTGAGTCGGGTGGAAAGAACTGTTCACTCGGATTTTATGAAGAACATGATCTCCATGATGTCATCACCGATACTTTTATGCGTTTTGGGTCTGATATCTTTTTAGGAACATACGGTGAATCCATGGGCGCCACCACCGCTATTTTAGAACAAGCACACGATGATCGCATTCGGTTTGTGATAGCGGATTGTGGCTTTGCGAATTTTAGAATGCTCGTCAAGTATTTGGTCAAAAAACGCGGTCATCTTCCCAATTGGCCGTTTGTAGGACTGGCTAACGGGTTTTTCAAGTTAGCGACAAGCATCAGTTTTGATGATGTGCTTCCTCTGAATGCCGTTCAAAAAGCCAAGGTACCCATTTTCTTTATCCATGGTACTGCCGATGAATTTATCCCTCCGATTCACACGCAATTACTTTATGATGCATGTCCTAGCCCCAAAGAACTCTATTTAGCGCCAAATGGCGCCAGACATGCCGAATCCTATAAACAAAACCGCGAGGAATATACAAAGCGTGTCCTTGATTTTATGACTCAGTATGTCTTGAAGTAATTTCACCCACTAGCTCTCATAAAGGGTAGTGGGCTTTCTTTACCAAATGGGTGTATAATGATACTAGTTGCTTACAGAAAGGAGCGATGATTGTTTTTCTTCAATCATCCACATGACCATGTTTGATGTCATTATTATAGGGGCGGGCGTCATCGGAGCAAGTGTTGCCCGAGCCTTATCAAAATATAATCTCAAAGTTGCGGTTCTAGAAAAACATTTTGATGTGTGCGAAGAAACATCAAAAGCCAATAGCGGCATAGTCCATAGCGGATATGATGCGAAACCGGGAACGCAAAAAGCAAAATTTAATCTTTTAGGCAATCGAATGATGTCTGAGTTTTGCAAAAAATATCAAGTTCCGTTTCGTCAGAACGGATCTTTAATCATTGCTTTTTCAGAGGCGGATTTACCCAAGTTAGAAGCTCTTAAAAAACAAGGTAATGAAAACGGGGTTTCAGGACTAAGAATTCTCAATCAAGCTGAAGTTCGTCAAATGGAACCCTACATCAATGAAGGGGTATTCGCTGCCTTATTTGCGCCAACCGGAGGCATTGTCGATCCATTTGAATTGACGATTGCACAAGCCGAAGTGGCGTTCGCCAATGGCGTAAAATTTGAGTTTGGAACCACGGTTGACCATATCACAAGAACAAAAGATGGGTTTCAAATTCTAACCAACCATCAGCCCTATGAAACAAAAACGGTGGTCAATTGTGCCGGCGTTTTTGCGGATGAAATCAATAACATGGTGAGTGGGCATTTGTTAAAAATCACCCCAAGAAAAGGCGAATATTGTTTATTTGATAAGGAAGTAGGGCATTTGGTTGATAAAACCATCTTTCAATTGCCTACCCAATATGGCAAAGGCGTATTGGTAACCCCCACTGCCGAAAATAACCTATTGATTGGCCCAACGGCGTATGATATTGATGATAAATCAGATAAATCAACCACCGCAGAAGGCGTCAAAGAAGTTTTAGAAAAAGCGGGATTATCGATTCAAAAAGTTCCCACTAGTTTTGTCATCACGGCTTTTTCAGGGTTGCGAGCCACTGAAGCAAAAGGCGACTTTGTGATAGGAGAAGCCAAAGATGTTCCTGGCTTTTTTAACGCCGCAGGAATAGAGTCTCCCGGTTTGACGGCGGCGCCGGCAATCGGGGATGAACTCGCTTCTTTGGTCGCCCATTCCTTAAAAGCCAGTATTAAACCCACTTATTTAGACGGAAGAACCGAAGTCGTTCGTTTTGAACCCAAAACCGTTGCCGAAAAGGCAGCGTTAATTCGCCAAAACCGCGAATATGGAAAGATCATTTGCCGCTGTGAAATGGTCACTTTGGCAGAAATTAAGGATGCCATTCATCGCCCCCTTGGAGCCAGTACCATTGATGGCGTAAAACGTCGCACTCGTGCCGGCGCCGGACGTTGTCAAGGTGGATTCTGCTCGCCGAAAGTCTTAGAAATTTTATCGAAAGAACTCAATCAAGATCCCCGTGAAATCGCAAAGTTTGACCAAAATGCGATTTTATTGGTTGGATTTGATAAAGAGTCGTTGTAGGTGGTATGTATGTTTAATCGTGATATTGTCATCATCGGCGGAGGACCCGCTGGACTTGCAGCGGCCATTGGCGCTTATGAAGCAGGCAATAAAGATATCTTAATATTAGAACGTGATCATTCACTCGGTGGAATTCTAAACCAATGCATCCATAACGGCTTTGGACTTCATACCTTTAAAGAAGAATTGACGGGGCCAGAATATGCGACTCGTTATGTTGATAAAATCAAAGAATTGAACATCGAAGCCAAACGAGATACCATGGTCATTGATATCACCCAAGATTTGGTTGTTTCCGCCATTAATGAAGACGATGGCTTAATCCAAATTCAGGCAAAAGCCATATTATTAACCATGGGATGTAGAGAACGTCCCCGTGGGGCTTTAAATATTCCTGGATACCGTCCCTCCGGAATATTTTCCGCCGGCACTGCCCAGCGATATGTGAATATCGAGGGGTTCATGCCCGGAAAATCAGTCGTCATTTTAGGATCTGGTGACATTGGTTTAATTATGGCCAGACGGATGACCCTTGAAGGTGCAAAAGTTGCCATGGTGGTTGAGATTATGCCTTACTCCGGTGGATTAAAACGTAATATCGTGCAGTGCCTTGATGATTTTGGCATACCGTTAAAACTCAGCCACACTGTTGTTAAAATTCACGGAAAAGAAAGAGTTGAGGGTGTGACGGTCGCTCAAGTCGATTCGTCTAAAAACCCCATTAAGGGTACCGAAGAATTTGTTCCTTGTGATACCTTGTTATTGTCGGTTGGATTAATTCCTGAAAATGAATTATCAAGAAAAGCTGGTGTACGGATTAACCCTAAAACACAAGGTCCGGAAGTAACCGAAAGCTTAGAAACCTCTATCAAAGGTATTTTTGCGGCCGGAAATGTCTTGCATGTGCATGATTTGGTTGATCATGTTTCCAGCGAAGCCTACTTGGCTGGAAAAAATGCAGTTAAATATGTCAACGGCTTGATGAAATCGGGTAACACAATCAAAATCATCGCTTCTGAGGGCATTCGTTATACCGTTCCTTCAACCCTAAATCCCAATAATCTCGAAGAGATGACCCCCATTCGTTTCCGAACAACCGATGTTTATAAGGATCGTTCCCTAAATCTTTATTTTGGAACAGAACGGATGATGCATCTCAAAAAACGGATTTTAACCCCCGGGGAAATGGAACAAATCCTTATCCCTAAAAAATGGATCCTTGATCATCCGGATTTGACAGAGATTACGATAAAAGTTGAAAAGGAGTCCTTATGAAAAATACAAAAGAACTCACTTGTATCAGTTGTCCGATGGGATGCCTTTTAGAAGTCGAATATGATGAAACCGGCGTTACAAAAGTCAGCAATCAAGGATGCAAACGTGGTGAAATCTATGCCATCAAAGAAATCACTGATCCCAGGCGAATTGTAACCTCCATCATCCCAGTCAGGGATGGTGTTGAAGAGATGGTTTCAGTTAAAACGGCAACGGATATTCCTAAAAGCAAAGTCCAAGACTGTATCCTAGCCTTAAAAGGGCTTAAGGTATCGGCTCCCATTGAAATGGGTCAAGTCATTCTTGATAATATTGCGAATACCGGCGTATCCATCATCGCAACGAAACGGGTTGCGAAAAAAACCATGGATTATTATGTGATCCAAACCCCTATTGTTCCAATCGGGTTTGGCATAGAAGAGGGTTTTGTGGTTCGTATTGACTTTAGACCAACCCTACCGCCAAACGGCATTGAAACCACACTCTCTAAAGACGTTTCTAAACAACTCATCGACTATATGTTGGGTTCTCGCAAACAACTAAACATCCCTTACCTTTTGAAAGGCACCCCCTTTCAAATGAAGGTTTTTAAAGCCATGAAAGATATACCTCTCGGCCAAACGCGTTCATACCAAGATTTAGCACAAATTGTGGGTATTCCTAAAGGATCCCGCGCCATTGGCAATGCGTGTGGGTCTAATCCTTTACCCTTAATAATTCCTTGCCACCGGGTCATAAGAACTGATGGTAAATTAGGGGGATTCTCGGGGGGACTAGACGTTAAGATTGCACTTTTAAAACAAGAAAACATTCTTTTCTAATCTTGAAACGCTTGCCAAACCGGGTAAGCGTTTTTTTTGTTTGTTCGTTGAAATGATTATTGACAAGTGAAAGACCGCACTATATAATGTTAGTGATGACTAACTTAGTCGCTTATTTTTTGACAAATAAGTTAACTTTATCTAACTTTTTATGGAGGACGGACATGACACTAAACGACTTAAAACCCGGAGAATCGGGCCGGATTAAGAATGTATATGCCAACAATTTAAGAAAACGCATTATTGATATGGGGCTGACCAACGGAACAACCATTAAGGTTAAGAAATTGGCACCATTGGGTGATCCGATTGAGATTGTGGTAAGAGGGTATTTTTTAACCTTACGGAAATCAGAAGCAAGAACCATTGAAATTGAAAAACTAGAGGTGGCTTCCTAATGGGCGTTCGGATTGCATTGGTTGGCAATCCCAACAGCGGTAAGACCACGCTTTTTAATGGTTTGACCGGGTCCAACCAATCGGTGGGTAACTGGCCGGGCGTAACCATTGAAAAAAAGTCGGGACGATTAAATCAAGGAACTTTCGAAGCGGAAATTATCGATTTACCGGGCATTTATTCGTTGTCGACGATTTCGCTTGAAGAAGAAGTAACGACCCAATTTATTTTAAGCAAACAAATGGATTTAATCATCAATATCGTGGATGCGTCCAACTTAGAACGCAACCTCTTTTTGACGCATCAATTGCTTGATTCACAAATTCCCATGATGATCGCCTTAAATTGTATGGATATTGCCAAAACCAAGTTCCAAGCCATCAATATTCCCAAGTTGGAACAATTACTTGGCATACCGGTGATTCCTATTACCGCCAGTAAAAAACAAGGATTGGTTGATTTAATTCGGCATTTAGAAATTGCGGATTATTCCCCAAGACCTGAAATCAAACGGTATTCCGAACCGATTGAAAAAACGATTGAAATTTTTCAATCAGAGTTAAAAAGTCGCTTTTTGGCAACTCGTTTTTTTGAAGATGGTTTAAAAATATTCAATTCAAAAAATAGTAGCCCGGCCAATAAAGACGTTTTATCGTCCCTTCTTGATAATGAAAAGAAACGTCATTCCCTCGATTTTGATATGGTTCTTCCCAATGAACGGTATAATCATATCCTATCGACTTGTGATGCCGTTTTAACGCGAAATGATGTTGAAATAGAATCAAGCACCGATCGAATCGACAAGATTTTGACGCACCGATTTGTTGGACTGCCAATCTTTTTAGGAATTATGTTTACGGTCTTTTATTTATCGTTTGGTCCTTTAGGAAGTTGGATAACCGATGGTTTTGTTTCATTAATAGAATTATTCTTTGGCGTTATTGCCTCAGGCATCGAATCGGTTGGCATGGCGGCTTGGGTTTCTAGTTTGGTCGTTAACGGCGTTTTTGGCGGTCTGGCATCGGTTTTAGGGTTCCTACCACAATTAGCCATCTTATTCTTTTTCCTGTCGCTACTGGAAGATTCTGGGTATATGGCACGGGCTGCGTTCATTATGGACCGAGTGTTAAGACGTTTTGGATTATCCGGGAAGTCCTTTATCCCCATGTTACTTGGTTTTGGGTGCAGTGTACCGGCGATGGCGTCCACTAGAACGCTTGATAAAGCTGAAGACCGAAAAATCACAACGATGATTATTCCGTTTATCTCCTGTGGGGCCAAAGCTCCAATCTACGGAATCATTGCCGGAGCGATTTTTGTTTCGAACTCATACTTGGTTGTTTTTTCGATGTATTTGATTGGGTTATGTGTCGCAATTGCCTCAGCGGTATTATTTAAGAAGACGATTCTTAAAGGGGCATCAGCGAATTACTTGATGGAATTGCCGGAATACCGGATGCCTACTATTAAAAATATGGGATTGCATACTTGGGAAAGAGTCAAAGGGTTCTTGGTTAAAGCGGGAACGATTCTATTAGGCGCTTTTATCATCATTTGGTTCTTAAGTTTCTTTGGATTCGTAGATGGGACCTTTAGATTATTGGCGGATTCTGAAATCGAATTTAGTCTACTGGGATCGATAGGCAAAGCCTTGTTGCCAATCTTTAAACCGATTGGTTTTACCGATTGGCAAGCAACGGTTGCGATACTGACGGGATTTGTGGCAAAAGAATCGGTTGTGGGCACGTTAGGAATCTTATATGGGGTTTCTGGAGATGTCATTTCTCAAGGTAGTCTGTTATATCCGGCCATCCGTGCGGCATTCACGCCCTTACAGGCGTATGCATTTATGGTGTTTGCCTTATTGACATCCCCTTGCATCGCGGCGATTGCGGCGATGAAAAGAGAACTTGGCAGTTGGAAATGGCTCGCCTTTTCACTGGTTTATGAGATTGTTTTAGCTTATATTGCGGCGTTACTGGTATTTCAAGTCGGGTCCTTGGGACTGGGTACCATCCTATCTATTTTGGTCTTTGTGGTGGTGGTTTTCATCGTCTTCTCAACCATTCGAAGAGTCATAAAGAGCAAGGGCTCTACTTGTGGCGGTGCGTGCGGAAGTTGTGGAATCGAAGGCAGTTGTAAACCCGAGACTAAAAAGAAAAATTCACAACCGTCTTGTCCTGATTGTGAATAACGAGTATAATGAACTTAAAAAAAACGTGGAGGTCCTCATGACAAAACCCCTTGATCGATTCAGTGAGTCGCTTGAAGACTATTTAGAAGCCATTGATATGCTAGGTGGAAGCAATGTACGTAGCGTCGATATTGCGATGAAACTGGATGTTTCAAAAGCCAGTGTCAATCATGCGGTGAACACATTGATGGCCAACGGTTTGGTCTCAAAAGCCCCTTATGGGGATATTTCCTTGACTGAACTGGGTAAAACGACTTCTGAAAACGTCTTAAGAAAACATATGGTTATCAAGAAGTTTTTAACGGATATTTTAGGCGTAACTGAAGCAGTTGCGAATGAAGAAGCGTGTGGAATCGAACATAATATTTCAGACGATACTTTAGAACGATTTGAAGCATTGGTTCATCGAATCAAACCCTAGAAATAAACAAAGTCGCTCATTTATTTGGGCGACTTTTTTGTTTTACAGATTGTTAATATTAAGCTTGTTTTGTGGTTTCGCGATCAATGAGAATAACTTCGATTTGTTGATGAAAGTGTTCAATCGTTTCTTTATTCATCAATTTCACGAGCGTTTCAACGGCATAGTGACCAATTTTTTCGGTTGATTGAGCGATGGTCGTGAGTTTTGGGGAGAATATCCGTGAGAATTCTATATTATCAAATCCAATGACTTGTACATCTTCAGGAACCCGTCTTCCGGCTTTTTTAAGGCACTGAATGACATTTAAAGCGATGATGTCTGAATCGCAGAAGATGCCATCACAATCCAAGTTGGAGTTAATGACGTTTTGAATGTCTTCTTGAGAAGGATTTTTAAAATCTAAGTCAAAGCTAAAATTATAAATCTTATTTTTTTCCATCACTGATTTAAATCCGGCAGTTCTGTCTTGAACCGGCATTAACACCGAAGGACCGCGGAAATGGATGATTTTTTGACATCCACCAGAGAGTAGTTTTTGAGCAGCGAGTTTACCGCCCATAACATTATCACTGGTTACAGAAGGAACGTCTTCGGTTAATTTGTGGTCAATAGCGATAATGGGAATATTTAAACTCTTATAATCTTGAATTCTGGTGGTATTAGAGATCATGATGATGCCATCAATGTTGTACTGTTGAAAGACTTTTAGATATTTGGTTTCTCGTTCTTTATTATCTTGTGAATTACAGACCATCAATCGGTAATTGTAATTCACCGTAATATCTTCGATGACTTCTAATAATTCCGCGAAATAATAAGAGGTTAAGTGCGGAACAATAATACCAATAATTCTTGATTGCTTTTTGAATAAAGAACGTGCCAATTCATTGGGCACATATTGTAGTTCTTGAATAGCTTCAAGCACGAGCTCTTTTGTGGTTTCGTTGACATAACCCTTTTGATTGATGACTCTTGAGACGGTCGCGACACTGACGTGGGCGATTTTTGCGACATCTTTGATGGTTGCCATTGAATTATTCCCTTCTGTTAATGAATCAGATATAACACCATTATACTTGGAATTACAGGATTTTTAAAGTCATTATTGGCGTTTTGTGTAAATAATTACATATATTCATCGTTTCATTATGCTCTATGTAACGAAATTTACATAGACACGTCATATAATCGGTGGATAAATCCGGTTTTTAAGAGGGTTTGACCCAAAAATCGAACCTAAAGAGATTGTAAAAACGTAAATATCCTAGAATCCACTTGATAATAAGAATACATGCAACCCATTACACAATACATTTAGCCAATGTTCGGTGATGGACAATTTTGCCGAAATAGTGTAAACTCATTATGAATGTATAATCACACGTCTTTCAAAATAAGGATGAGCCAACTATGTTAAAAACGTCTGAAAAACTCAGAAATACCACCATTTATCAAGTGTTTGTTCGCAATCATACCGCTAGCGGAACATTTAAAGCATTAATCCCTGATTTGGACCGAATTAAAGAGTTAGGGGTTGAAATTGTTTATTTACTACCAATCCATCCGATTGGAAAGAAAAACCGCAAAGGCACCTTAGGTAGCCCTTATTCTATTCAAAATTACCGTGAGATAAATCCTGAGTATGGCACTTTAGCCGATTTCAAAGCTTTAATTCAAGCAACCCATGAGAAAAACATGAAATTGATGATCGATGTTGTATACAATCATACTTCTCGCGATTCGCATTTATTAAAAACACATCCAGAATGGTTCTATGTTGATAAGAACGGTCAATTCAATAACCGTGTCGGTGAGTGGTGGGATGTCACTGATTTTGACTTCTTCAAGGATAAAGGCCTTTGGGTTGAATTAGCTGATACCCTTCGTTATTATGCTGAATTGGGAGTTGATGGCTTCCGTTGCGATGTAGCGAGCCTCGTTCCCATTGATTTTTGGCAATATGCCCGTAAAGAAGTAGCCAAAGTCAATAAAAAAGTGATTTGGCTGAGTGAATCTGTTCATGGCAGCTTTGTAAAATACATACGCGACCTAGGCTTTAATTCATGGTCTGAATCCGAAATCTATCAAGCCTTTGATATGGCGTATGATTATGATGTATATCCTTACATGGAAGCTTATTTACTTGGAAAACGTCCGCTAAAAGATTATCTTGAAGCCATCACTCGCCAAGATGAAGTCTATCCTAAAAATTATATCAAAATGAAGAACTTAGAAAATCATGACTGCGAACGCATTGCCAAATTGGTTCAAAACAACCCTGCCAAATTGCTTAACTGGTACGGATTCTCCTTCTTCCAAAAAGGCGCAAACATGATTTACGCGGGTGGCGAATATTCCGCTGATCATCGTCCCGATTTGTTTGACAAAGACACGGTTGTTCGTCATGAAGACATTTCAGAGTTCTTAAAAAAACTCATCAAAATTAAGAAACGTCCCGCCTTCGCAACCGGTATTTACCGTGTAGAAATTCCCACCATTGATGGCGTCGCTTATAATACCTTTGAAAATGATCAAGAGAAATGGGTTGGTATTTTCAATGTTGGCCTCGCAACCGGACCATTAACTGTCAAGATAGAAGATGGAACATATCGCAACCAATTGACGCAAAAATCGGTAAAAGTTAAGAATGGCCAAATTGAATTATCAAACGATCCTATCGTCATTCGAATCCTGAAATAACAAAAAGCGGGCAACCGCTTTTTTTTATCAGGTTTTGCCGAACGGATTATGATATAATAAAGCATACAAGCAGGTGAAAAAATGACAACCCCTTATGTAACAGTTATCGGTGCAGGATTGGCTGGCGTTGAAGCGTGTTATCAACTCGTTAAACGTGGAATTCCCGTCCGGTTATATGAAATGAAAAAACAAAAAAAATCCCCCGCTCATAAGAGCGAAGGATTCGCTGAATTGGTTTGTTCCAATTCTTTTAGAAGCAACGATTTAAATAACGCCGCAGGGGTATTAAAAGCCGAAATGCGGTTAATCGGTTCCCTCATTATGGAGGCAACCGATCATTCAAATGTACCGGCCGGAAGTGCCTTAGCCGTTGACCGTGAAGTCTTCTCTGATTATCTGACCAAGACCATCAGAAATCACCCTTTAATTGAAGTGATTGACGAGGAAATTCAAACCATTCCTTCGACCCCCACCATTATCGCCACCGGTCCTTTAACGAGTGATGCTTTGTTTTCATCCTTACATCAACTGACAGGCGAAGATACTTTATATTTCTTTGATGCGGCAGCACCCATCGTCGAATTTGATTCGATTGACATGACCAAAGCCTATTTTAAAAGTCGTTATGATAAAGGCGATGCCACTTATATCAATTGTCCTATGACGAGAGAAGAATATGATACTTGGTATGAAGCGCTTCTTACAGCGGAATGTGTCGTTCCAAAGGATTTTGAAATGAAAGTATTCGAAGGGTGTATGCCGTTTGAGGAAATGGCCAAACGGGGGAAACAAACCTTGCTTTATGGACCGATGAAACCGGTCGGTTTGGAAAAACCCGGTGAAAAACGTCCCTATGCCGTCGTCCAACTTCGTCAAGACAATGTCGCTGGGTCTTTATACAACATCGTAGGGTTCCAAACCCATTTGACTTTTCCTGAACAACAACGGATTATTCGGATGATTCCTGGTTTAGAAAACGCCTCGATTGTTCGTTACGGCGTCATGCACCGCAACTCATTCATCAATGCCCCAAAAGTCATTAATCGCCATTACCAAATGCAACAATATCCCCATCTGTTTATCGCCGGACAATTATCCGGTGTTGAGGGTTATTTAGAAAGTGCCGGTTCTGGACTCATTGCTGGTATTAATATGGCAAATTATCTGCGTGAAAAACCGTTTTTGGCCAT
Organism: uncultured Caryophanales bacterium; assembly: GCA_942493185.1. Classification (GTDB taxonomy): domain Bacteria; phylum Bacillota_I; class Bacilli_A; order Izemoplasmatales; family Hujiaoplasmataceae; genus UBA5603. The sequence goes on along the minus strand of OW818673.1, from coordinate 1,389,469 downwards.
GCCAAGAGAAACGGCGCTTGGCGCACAAGCTTACTATCTTGAGAATGCGGCCGTCTCTGAATTTCAACCGATGAATATTAATTTTGGAATTTTTGAAGACCTTCAGGAACAACTCTTTAAGAAAGCTCGTAAAGCTCGTTATTCCAGTCGTGCCATACAGGTGATTGAAGCTATGGTGGAGGCGCATTTATTTGACTAACAAAGAGTTAATTGATTATTATCGCCATTACTTAGAAGACCAAAAACATTATTCCCCCAATACCGTCATCGCGTATCTTGACGATGTGCGGACCCTAGGGGCATTTTTAGATACGGAAGATTTAGGAACATTGTTTACGGTATCTGAGCGTGTGGCTAAATTTTACATTAGTTACTTACATGGAACATATACCGCAAAATCCATACGCAGAAAAATCTCCAGCGTAAAATCGATGTTTGATATTCTTATCACGGATCAATACCTACACGCCAATCCCTTTCAAAATGCCGTGCTTCCCAAAGAAGATAAGAAGCTGCCTAAATTTATCTATGAAAATGAAATCAATGAGTTTTTAGATCGAATCGATTCATCGTCCTTAATCGGCAAACGAAATCTCGCGTTATTTGAACTGCTTTATGGGTCGGGTCTTCGGGTCAGTGAAGTGGTTGCCATAAGGTTATCGGATTTGGATTATCAAACCAAAACCTTGCTAATCCACGGAAAAGGATCGAAAGATCGTTATGTCCCCATGCATGATACCGCCATTTCGCGATTAAGAGATTATATCATCATCGTTCGTCCGGTTTTCCGAGCGAGAACCGAAATAAAAGATGATTATACCCTATTTGTCAACTTTAAAGGGACACCTTTAACAGACCGGGGTGTGAGAGACATCTTAGACCGAGAGTTATTGCACCAAGCATCCTCCTTGAAAATATCCCCCCATACCTTCCGCCATTCCTTCGCAACCCACTTGCTCAACCATGGCGTTGATTTAAGAACCGTTCAAGAATTACTAGGACATAAGAGTCTATCAACGACTCAAATCTACACCAAAACATCGGGAGAAAACTTGAAACTGATTTATCAAAAATCGCATCCGAGAGCGAAAAAAGTCCATGATTAACATCACGATTATTTGTGTCGGTAAGCTAAAAGAACCGTATTTTCAAGCAGGCGTTACGGAATATATCAAACGCATTGGAAAATATGCAAAATTGGATGTTGTCGAACTTCCCGATGAGAAAACACCCGCACTTGAATCGGAATCGAATGTCCTCAAAACCCTTGATTTAGAAGGAGAAGCCATTCTTGCGAAACTTCCAAAAGATGGGTTTGTGGTCACTTTGGAAATTGAAGGCGAATTGATGTCTAGCGAAGCCTTAGCGTCCTTCATCGATAAAACAACGCAGTTTCAATCAAATCGCATCGTTTTCATCATCGGAGGATCTTTAGGCTTATCCGATAAAGTAAAAAAAAGAGCCAATTTTGCTCTCTCTTTTTCAAAAATGACATTTCCACATCAGTTGATGCGGTTGATGTTGGTCGAACAACTTTACCGAAGTTTATCCATCTTAAATCATTCTAGTTACCATAAATAAAAATAATCCGCTGAACGAGTCGTTGTCCAGCGGATTTTTTATGATTATTTTGCAATCAATGTGATAACGTCTTTGATGATATCAACCGCTTTGTCCATTTCTTGAATGGATGCATATTCAAAGGGACCATGGAAATTGTAGCCTCCCGTGCCTAAATTAGGACAAGGTAATCCCAAATAGGTTAACCGTGCGCCGTCGGTTCCCCCACGAATCGGTTCAATAATCGGCGTTAAGCCATTTTTGAGAATGGCAGTTTTTGCAATATCGACGATATGCATTTTGTCGATTAAGATTTCTTTCATATTGAAATAGGAATCGGAAATAACCAATTCACAGGTTCCATACCCGTATTTTTGATTGATAAATGCGGCAGCGTTTTGAAAATCAAGTTTTTGTTTTCCAAAAATCTGACGATCATGGTTTCGAATGATATAAGACGTGTGGGTGACCTCGCAACCCCCTTCAATCGAATTGAAATGGTTGAAACCTTCATATCCATCGGTCAGTTCTGGTCTCATATTTTTTGGAAGCAATTGATCAAACTCGTAAGCGAGGTTGATCGAATTAACCATTTTGTTTTTTGCGGAGCCGGGATGAACCGATTTTCCGTTAAAGGTCAGTTTTGCACTGGCAGCGTTAAAGTTTTCATAGGCAATTTCTCCCACCGTAGACCCATCGAGGGTATAGCCAAAATCAGCGTCCACTTTAGATAAATCAAGATGATCTGTCCCATGACCAACTTCTTCATCCGGCGTAAACACGATTCTTAAATCGCCATGAAGAAAATTGGGATTGGCTTGAATGTATTCGACCACCGTCATAATTTCAGCGATGCCAGCTTTATCATCAGCGCCTAAAAGGGTGGTTCCATCGGTCACGATTAAATCTTGACCGACATTGCCGAGCAATTTAGGAAAAACTTTTGGGTCAAGTAAAATGTTTTTTTCAGCATTTAAGACGATGGTTTTTCCATCATAATGTCGAATAATGGTTGGGTGGATATTTTTCCCGCTTGCATCTGGAGATGAATCCATGTGGGCAATAAGGGCTACTTTTGGAATGGGTTTTGTAGAGTTTGAAGGAATCTTCCCGATGACATAACCGAAGTTATCCAAGTGGGCTTCAACGCCTAATGCAAAAAGTTCTTGTAAGAGGTATTTCGCTAAATCAAGTTGCTTATAAGTTGAAGGATAAGTAGATGAATTGGGATCTGATTGGGTATCAAATTTAACGTATTGTAATAGTCTTTCGTATGCTTTCATAAGGACCTCCTGATAACACTATCATCATTATAAGATATTTTTTGAAATCAAGCATAAATTTTGATTTAAAAGTGCTTTTTTTTAGCAATAATACTTGCTTTTTGATGGTTTTTTCACGTTAAGTGGTCCATTGTAAATGGATGAGTTGTGGTATAATGGATTTATTCCATCCGAAAGGGGTTATTTTATGCTGGAAATTAACTTTTCTAAAAAATCAATCCGCGGAACACTTGCCAGTCAAATTGTCCGACTGACAAAAGCCTTGGTCATAAAGAACCCCATCGTTTCAGAAGCCAATTTTGGAAAGCTTTATTCAACGTCGTTATCCCCTAATTTTAAGTTTCCTAAGTACGTTGATTCTCAGTGGATTCATTACAAAACAGCGACAATGGAATGGATTAGAAATCCAAAAATTCCATGTCGTAATGTCATATTACAACTGCATGGTGGCGCCTATGTTAAAAGCCTCAATGATACTTACCGTCGTTCGGCGATTAAGTACTTAAATATTTCACATGGTGCCAATGTCTTTTCACTTGATTACCGTGTAGCGCCGCTACATCCCTTCCCAGCCGCACTGGATGATGCTTTGGCAGCCTATGAATATTTGCTTCAAAATGGATTTGATCATAACCGTATCATCGTCGTTGGCGATTCCGCCGGTGGCGGCTTGGCTTTGGCGTTGGTCATGAAATTAAGAGATACCCAACAACCTTTGCCAAAAGCGATTATCACGATGTCGGCTTGGACCGATTTAGCAGGTGAAGGCGAAAGTTATTTGCGCAATCAATCGTTAGACCCCATGTTGGGACAAAATACACTTCCTTTGAAACATAACGACTATGTCGGCAATAATGATATCAAAAATCCTTATATTTCGCCGGCTTATGGATCGTTTGAGGGGTTCCCAACGTTGATGATGCACGTGGGAAGCCATGAAGTGTTAGAATCAGATACATTGACAGTTGCGAAAAAAGCCAGTGATGTTGGCGTTGATGTTAAAGTAACGATTTATAAAGGCATGTTTCATGTGTTCCAATTGGCATTCGACTTGATTCCGGAAGCAAAAAAAGCTTGGAAAGAAATTGCGAATTTTTTTGATACTCATTTTAATGCTTGTTAAAAAAACTATTACTGACCGAAAGAAGGATCTATATGCATAAGTCTCAGTACTCACGAGATTGGTACAAACTTGATAATGCCGGCAAGATTTTCCCGGCTGTATCGAATAAAAAAGAAACCAATACCTTTCGGGTTCAAATGGTCTTAACGGAAGTGGTTGACCCCGAATTGCTTCAAAAGGCCGTCGATGCCATCTTAAAACGTTTTCCGATGTTTAAAGTTCGATTAAAAAGCGGATTTTTTTGGAATTATTTGGATTATAACGAACGTCCTTTTACCGTTTTACCGCTGCCGCACCGCGTGTGTGGACGGTTAAGCCCGAAAGAAAATAATGGTTACCTTTTCCAAATCTATTATCGCCATAAAATGGTGGCTTTGGAGATGTTCCATGCGCTGGCGGATGGAACCGGAGCTTTAACCTTAATCAAGTCCATCGTTTATGAATATTTGTTATTAAAGGGCTATAAAGTGACCCCCGATAACATTATTTTGACCAAGGACTCTTTGCCTTGTAAAGAAGAATATGAAGATGCTCAAGGCATGTATTATGATCCAAACAATAAAAAACACGTTCATGAGGATAAAGCGTACCACGTCAAAGGCACACCGATTGAAGAAAACAACGTCGGATTAATTGCCGGAACTTTATCGACAAAAAAAGTTCTTGAATTGGCCCGGTCCCATCAAGCGACAATCACTGAATATTTGACAACGGTTATTATGTACACCCTTTATTTAACGCAAATCAAATACCGTGAACATATAAAAGAACATCAAAAACCGGTCAAAATATTTGTCCCAGTCAATATGAGAAAACATTTTCCATCGCAAACTTTGCGTAATTTTTCGATTTTTGTGAAGTCGGATATGCGCATGAATCGCCCGGATATTACGTTTGATGAAATCATGGCGTTGGTCAAAGAACAATTCAAATCCGGAATGGAAAAGAAAGAATTAATCCGGAAAATGAGTGAAAATGTTTCCTTTGAAAAAAATATCTTTTTACGATTAACACCTTATTTTTTAAAGAAATATGCGCTTAAAATCGGATATGCACTCATGGGAATCACCTTGAATACGTTAAGTTTATCCAATTTAGGATCCATTGATTTGCCCTTGTCGATGCAACCCTATGTCGTCGATGTTTCTGCGGGAGTCTACTCAGGAAAATATAACACGATTAACCTCGCAATATCGTCTTATCAAGACCGCTTCAAAATCACGTTTACGCGGTCAATCATTGAAACCACCATCGAACGGGAATTCTTCCGTCACTTTACGTCTAAAGGAATTCCAGTTGAAATCGAAAGCAATTATGTGGAGGAATATCAATCATGAAACATTGTGACAAATGTAAAGTCGATATCAAAACCAATCAAGAGTATTGTCCGCTTTGTCACCAAATATTAAGTGGTGAAACAGAAGAAGGGCATATCGAGATTTATCCCGATTATGTTCCCATGAACCGCCCCATCCTCCCGTTGACAAAGAAGATTGTCCTTTTCATCACGGTCGTGGCCATTATTTCCCTGATTACCGTCAATGTTTTAACCCTAAAAACCGAACCAAAACCCTGGAGTTTAATTCCGATTGGCGCAACCATTTACTTTTGGTTGTTGGTCCGTTATGGCATCCTCTCAAAACAAAATATTGCGTTTAAATTAGCGTTTTTATCGACAGTTCTCATCATCATCTTAAACGCCATCGATCAAAATTATTCGCTTGATATTACCACCCAAGGATGGGCCATTAATTATGTTACCCCCTTGGCTTTATTGGCGTGCAACTTTGCGATATCGGTTATTATCTGGCTAAAACGGATTAATTACCGCGAGTATTTAATCTATTTAATCACCATTTTGGTCTTTTCTATTGTTCCTATTATATTGGTTCTATTTGATGTTATTACCGTCGCTTGGCCATCCATCGCTGCCTTCGCAGCCGCGATGTTTATCTTGCTCATCATCATCTTCTTTTTTCCAAAATCCATCAAGGATGAAATTCGCAAACGGTTCCATTTATAAGGAGTTTCCTATGAAAACAGCCTTCCTAAACGGTTCGGTCGTCTTTCCTGATTCAATCCAAAAACTCAATATTTTGTGTGAAGATGACCAAATCATTGCGATTGATCAAACTCAATTTTCAGCGGATGTCATCATCGATGCTAAAGATGCGTTCATCACTCCTGGTTTTTTTGATATCCATGTTCATGGCGGAAACGGCCATGACTTTATGGAAGCGTCTTTGAACGCTTTTAAAAAGGTCTCCGATTTTCATCTGTCTCAAGGCGCAACTTCTCAGTACCCCACTGCGATATCCTCTCCCAAAACCGCGATTGACCGATTTATTAAGGCGTTTGAATCGGGGTTAAATTCTACGGATATTTCGGCCAGATTATTAGGCGTTCACTTAGAGGGTCCTTATTTATCGCCTCTTAAAAACGGGGCTCATCCCCTTGCTTTTTTACACAATCCTTTGCCACTTGAATACACCGAATGGATTGAAAAACACGATGTTATCAAACGCATTACCGCCGCTCCAGAACTTCCCGGAGCGCTCGAAATGGGCGATTATTGTCATAAAATGGGCGTAAATGTTTCAATGGGACATTCCAATGCCTATGCACCTCAAATCGAACATGCTATCAAGCATGGTTACAACAGTGTAACGCATCTATACAATGCTATGTCTTCCGTGGGAGAATATCTTGGAAAGAAAAGTGCTGGAATTGCGGAAATGGCTCTGTTAAAGCCAGAGTTGTATGTCGAAGTCATTGCGGATTTGCAACACGTTCCCAAAGAATTGATCTTATTGGCTTATCAAAATAAAGGGGCCGATAAAATGATATTGGTTTCTGATTGTTTATCACCAGCAGGCATGACACATGGCGATTTCTTTTTAGGAGAAAAAGCAGACGGCATCCAAGTGGATGTAAAAGACGCCGTCTACCTTCACGGAATGTCCAAATTGGCCGGGTCTATCGCAACGGTGAATACACTGCTTAAAAATGTTGTATCCCTTGGTATTGATTTGATCGACGCTGTAAAAATGTTATCATTAACGCCAGCGACTTTGTTAAAGGTTGATGACATTTTAGGATCCATTAAGATTGGGAAAAAAGCCGATCTCTTGGTCTTAGATCAGCAGTTGAATGTAAAACAGGTGATGTGCAAAGGCAACCTTGTAAAAATCTAAAAATAAAGAAGACTTCGAAAAAATCGAAGTCTTATTTTTTTGGCTTTTTATCGTTGAACAAAATCATAAACGGGATTTGATTGATTTGGAAACTTCGGTTATTTAAGGGATATAAAATGCTGCTTGGCTCAAGGTTGGAAAAAGTCAATTTATAAGCGATAAGTGCCTGGGTTTTCAAGCCGATTTTTTTATTGATAGTGGCCTGACCGTACAAGGGGTCGCCAATGATAGGGTGTTCAGCCATTGCGAGATGAGCCCTTATTTGATGTGTCTTTCCGGTGAGTAATTCCACTTCGACCAAACTCATATTCATCGCTTCTTTTAAAACTTTGTAATGCGTCATAATTTTTTGACTGTTTGGGACTTCAACATTGGATATCCGTACGCGCGATTGGGTAGAATCTTTTAACAGATAAGCTTCTAAGGTTGCTTCTGGAACGAAGAAGTATCCAGAAACAGCACAAAGGTAGGTTTTTTGGATTTGTTTTTCTAGTGAAGCTTTATTTAATACCTTAATCGCGTCCATGGTTTTTCCCACGATGACGAGACCCGACGTATTAAAATCCAAGCGATTGATGACCGCGTAATTTCGGGATTCAGGACGACTCGTTTTTAAATAGGAGAGGATATCGATTTCCTTTAAATGCGCGTCGGGGTGTGAAAGCATGCCGACGGGTTTGTCGACAATCAATAAAAGTTCATTTTCAAAAACGATTTTAAGTTCATTGTGTTTTATTACCATTATATCACCCTCTTTATTATAGCTGAAATGGTCGTAATTCTTTGGACAATTGATAAAAAATAGATGCTTTATAGTATAATGAGGACATAGTATTTACAAATGGAGGACATCATGGCAGAGAAAGTTATAAAATCACCTGTTTCTACCGGGATTGGTACCAAAAATTGGATGTTAATTTGGATTGTGGGAATGGCCGGTCAAATCGCTTGGAATATTGAAAATAACTGGTTTAATACCTTTGTTTATGAAAAAATCGGATATGAACCCGATATTATTGCTTGGATGGTTGGCATTAGTGCCGCAGCGACCACCCTAATTACCTTTTTATTTGGAACCTTATCCGACCGAATTGGCAAAAGAAAACCGTTTATTGTCGTGGGCTATATTTTATGGGGAGTTGCGACAATGGCGTTTGGATTTACGGAATTAATTTATCAATCGATGGTTGTAAGGGGATTATCAATCGCCCTGTCCATCGCCGCCTTGTTGGTGGTATCATTTGATGCCATTATGAGTTTGTTCGGTTCAATGGGAAATGATGCCGGATTCAACGCATGGACCACCGATATTTCCAATGAAAGTAACCGTGGCGCTTTAAGTGGCGCCATCGCCACGATGCCCGTCATCGCCACCATTATAGGAACGGTGGGTTCAGGATTTATCATTGCGAAACTCGATTACTTTGGTTTTTTCATCGTCATGGGGATTTTAGTCATGGCAATTGGGGTATTCTCATTCTTTTTCTTAAAAGACAGCCCCACATTATCGCCCCGAAAAGATGGCAATTTCCGAAAACAGTTTTTATCGGTATTTAACCTAAAGTATTTTAAAGAAAATAAAGAACTTGCTTGGGTCTTCATTTTCTTGGCCGGCTATTTTATCGGCTTCAATGTCTATTTCCCCTATATGTTGGTCTACATTCAATACACTTTAGGGGTTGAAGTTGGGCTTTCAGGTGTTATATTAGGCCTTGGATTGATTGTTGCTTCGGTAGTGGTATTCCCTTCAACCAAACTGATCAAACACGGTCAATCAGCGTTTTTGTGTTTCTTGGCGGTCGTAATTAATACACTGGGATTAATCGTGATATTCTTTACCACCCCCACCACGCCTTATTTTGTCCTCGCTTTTGGAGTTGTCTTGGTTGGGGCAGGGTATATTTCTGTATTACAAGCATTGACTGCATGGATGAAGAACCTTTATCCTGAAACGCAAAGAGGACAATTTGAAGGACTTAGAATCGTTTTCGCTGTTTTATTACCGATGGTCATTGGACCCATCATTGGCACAAATATCATTAAAGCGTTTGGGGAACTTGGAACGCAGCAAATCACCGAAACCATCTCCGTCACCGGACCTTTGCCTCCTGCTTTATTGTTTGCGGTCGGCGCCTTCGTGACCTTGTTATCCTTGATCCCTTTGTATTATTTAAACAAAAGACACCTCATAAACAAATCGATTAAGTATGAAACAGAGAAATTAGGACAAAAATAAGATGAAAAAAACTCGGAAAATCCGAGTTTTTCTTTTACCCTATTAATATTTTTGCCGGAGCGTAATCAACGTTTGAAACATTGGGATGACCCCAGTTTTTATTAAATATTCCAAAGATGGTGATGGGACCCAGACGGCCAATAAACATCACAAACGTAATGATTAATTTCGAGCCCGTTGACAAGTAAGGCGTTATCCCCGTTGATAATCCCACGGTTCCAAACGCAGAAATAGTCTCGAATAATAAGCTTGAAAACGGATTAAGGATATCTGGATTACTTGCTTCAACGGCTGATAAGACAATGAAGACCACAATCACAAGCGATAAGGCCAAACCCGCTAATGTAAATGCTTTTAACCTTGTATCATCATCGATTCGACGGTTCTTCACAATGGTGTTCTTACCCATCAAGAAATTCGTAGTGGACTTATACATTGTATAAAAGGTCGTTGTTTTAATACCACCGCCAGTGGAGTTAGGCGAAGCCCCGATAAACATCAAAGCCATTAATGACATCAACGATGCAACAGACAAAGTTCCTACTTGAATGGTTGCAAATCCAGCCGTTCTAGATGAAACACTATGGAAAAGCGCTTGAAGCCAAGTGACGTTGTTATAATCAAACAATTTGATGGCAAACATTCCGCCAATAATTAATATCAACGACATTTTAATGACAATGCGCGAATAGATGGTTAAATCCGACCATTTCCGTTTTTTGGCAACATCAAACATAACGATAAATCCTAATCCACCCAAAACGATCATTAACATCGTGCTAATATTCAATAAGATGTTTCCGCTATATGCTTCTAAACTGGTTGCGCCAAGAATATCAAATCCGGCATTATTAAAGGACGATATGGTATGAAATGCGCTAATCCCAAGGGCTTGCCAGAAGGGGAAGTCTTGGCTGAAGACGATTAAATTCAAAATTAATCCGATGGATTCAATGGCTAATGAGGTAAATATGACCTTTCGAACCAATTTGACCATTCCTTGGACTGAAAATTGGTTCATCGCTTCTTTAATAATGTAGCGTTCCATGACCCCAATCTTAATGCCTAAAATCATCAATATATAAATAGCAATGGTCACAATGCCTAAGCCGCCAATATGAATCAAAAGGGCCAATACAACTTTTCCAAAAACGGAGAAGGTGGTCATAATATTAGGAATGGTAGAAAGCCCGGTCACACAGATGGCAGAAACGGAGATAAAAAAGGCATCAACCCATGAAACGTTTTCGCCTTCCTGTGCTGAAAATGGCAATTTTAAAAGAAGCGTCCCCAGCACGATAATGCCAAGAAAGCTGAGAACGATGATAATAATCGGAGAGAGATGAGGTTTCTTCATGAAAGTGACTCCTTTATGCGATCTCAAAGCCTTTTTTACAGTTCGATAGTATATTATACTACTTTTGAATCAAATACACAACGGCCATTAAAGACCCATTCGACAAACCAAAATATTCCGTTTTTTCTGTTATCCTGATAAAAGGTTTATGATATAATTGTTGTATCGAAAGTGAAGGAGATTAAAAATGCTCATATTATTAGGACCCAGCGCTTCGGGAAAAACCGAATCGGCTAAAATCATGATTAATCGCTACCCGATATCAAGGGTTGTCACTTATACAACGAGACCCAAAAGAATTAATGAAATTGATGGGTTTGATTACAACTTCGTCTCTGAATCGCAATTTAGAGAGTTGAAGTTACAACAATTTTTTGTGGAAACTGCTCAATACAATGATCATTTCTATGGTACTCCCAGAAACCAATTAAGTGATGACAAGTTCATCATATTAGAACCGCAAGGCCTTCACTCGTTTTTAAGATTAAAAGATTGCCCGATTGTGGCCATCTATTTACAAACCAATGAAGAGACCAGAATTCGCAGAATGCGCATGCGCAAAGACAAACCCGAAGACATCAAAAAAAGAATTGAATCGGATCGTACCGAGTTTGATTTAAATAAAATCCAAGGATTAGATTTGGTCATTGATACGACAGATTTGTCCTTATCCGATTTGGCAGATCGCATCTATCACCAATACGAGGAGATTTTGTCAAAGAAATCACAGCCCTTCGAACAACTCTCATTTTTTGATCCAATTCACTAAAAATAGCGTCGTTATGCGTCTTTAAGCAAATCAGTAGTAATACCGATTAATATTTGTTAAAATAGCATTGAAATTTATATATCTATAGGAGGATTAATTATGTCTATTCAAATTACCAGTGCCAATTTTCAAAAAGAAGTTATTGAATCACCCATTCCTGTTATTCTCGATTTTTGGGCTGAATGGTGCCGTCCTTGCCAAATGTTAGGACCGATCATTGAAGAAATTAGTGTTGAACTCGAAGGCAAAGTCAAAGTTGGCAAAGTCAACGTTGACCAAGAAGGAATTCTTGCCAATCAATACCGTATTTCCTCAATTCCAACCGTTATGACGTTCAAAAACGGCAAATCAACGGCTCAAGCCATTGGGTTGTTCCGCAAAGAAGACTTGCTCAAGCGTTTAGGGTTCTAACATGATTGATGTATTAATTGTTGGAGGCGGTCCCGCCGGTATTTCGGCAGCGGTTTACCTTCAACGGTTTAAATACAAAGTCACCGTCATTGCGAAGGACCATGGAGCTTTAGGGCAATCCACCCACATTGAAAATTACTATGGCTTTGAAAACCCCATTTCTGGTCAAGAATTGATTGAAACGGGGATGAAACAAGCCATAAGATTGGGCGTTGACGTTCATCAAAATGAAGAAGTACTGTCCATTTTGGGGTCAGATCCCTTTATTGTAAAAACAAATAAAGCGGAATATACCTCAAAAGTTGTATTATTAGCTACAGGGTTAAACCGTCCTAACTTGCGCGTGAAAGGATTTCAGGCGCTTTCGGGAAAAGGGATTTCTTTCTGTGGCATTTGTGATGGGTTCTTATATCGCAAAAAACGGTTAGGACTCATTGGAGCTGGCGACTTCATGGCTGAGGAACTGGACGTCTTAAAGAATTTTACGCAGGACTTAACCATTTTTACCAATGGCGAACCCCTCAAGGTGGATTCAGAAGGCTTTCAAGTCGTTACTGAACCCATCCTTGAATTTCTTGGTTCTGATCTCTTAACAGGGTTAAAAACCGCGAAAGCGACGTATGATTTAGATGGTGTATTCATCGCCGCCGGAACCCCTTCGGCGTCTGATTTTGCCGTAAGGATTGGCGCTTTTGTGACGCCCAAAAACGAGATTGAAGTTGACAAAAACTTTGCGACCAACGTTTTAGGCCTTTATGCGGCCGGCGACTGCGTCGGCGGCTTACTTCAAATCGCCAAAGCTGTTAGCGATGGCGCACAAGTCGCTCTATCGATTAACAAATACTTAAAATCCAAAACATCTTGAACTCAAGGTGTTTTCTTTTTTTTAGGGACTTGGGTACAAGTCCTTTTTTTGTGATATAATTAAATCAATATCTTTACGCAATTTACAAAGGAGTAAACGATGGAAACCTTACAATCATATCGTGATCAAATTGATCAAATTGATCAACAGATTCGTCAATTATTCATCCAAAGGATGGATACGGTTGCGTTAATAGCAGAATGGAAGTCTGCTCATGACATCCCTGTTTTTGATTCATCTCGTGAAGAATTAATCATTAAAAAAAGCTTGGAGAGTATCGAACGCAAAGATTATAAAGAGTATTATCAAGAAGTTTTACTCAGCATTTTAAAAGTCTCAAAAGACTACCAAAAAGTATTGGTACTGAAAGGAATTCTATGAAAACAATCGATTTTAGAAGCGATACCGTCACACAACCCACCGATGAAATGCGTTTGGCCATGTTTCAAGCCGAAGTCGGCGATGATGTGTTTCAAGATGATCCCACGTTAAACCGCCTTGAAGCCATTGCGGCGAAAATGTTTGGCAAAGAAAGTGCCGTATTTGTCCCTTCTGGAACATTCTCAAACCAATTAGCCTTATTTACCCATACAAAACATGGCGATGAAGTCATCGTTGACCAAAATGCTCACATCGTCATTCACGAATCGGGAGCCTCTTCCATTATTGCCGGAGTTCAGCTTTTCACACTTGAAAGCGACTTGGGAATCTGGAATTTAGATAAACTAAAAAAATCGATTAAAACCGCTTCGACCTTTACCGCCGGGACGGCCTTAATTTGCATGGAAAATGCGTATAACGGACGGGTCTTACCCACTGATTACATGCGTCAAGTTTATGCGATTGCTAAAGAAAGACACATTCCGGTTCATTTAGATGGTGCGCGTATATTTAATGCGGCCACAGCCCTAAATTGTGATGTCAAAGAAATCGCCCAATACGCCGACAGCGTTTCAGTCTGTTTATCCAAAGGATTGGCAGCACCGGTTGGGACGGTCTTGATTGGAACAAAATCATTCGTTGATAAAGCCAGAGATAAACGCAAATTAATGGGGGGCGGCATGCGCCAAGCCGGCTTTTTAGCAGCCGCCGGCATTATTGCCCTTGAAAAAATGTCTAAACGGTTGCACATCGATCATGAAAATGCGAAATACTTAACCGAACAACTCGAAACCATTCCCGGGATAACGGTTGATCATTCACAACGCGATATTAACATTGTTTTTTTTGATACCGAGGATGAAAGAAAATATGGACTTGAAGCCTTTCTTTTACAAAAAAACATCAAAATATTGCCCTATGAACATCCTTTCCGCTTTGTGACCCATCACAACATCGATAAGTTTGATATCGATGTCGTCATCAATTTAATGCGAGGCTATTTTGCGCAATGAATCGGCTTTTGACCATTTACCGACAACCCAATATTACTCCAAAAACTGGCACCGCCATTAGGCGTAAGGCCTACCGAGCCATCATCTTTAAAGACGATTTAATTTTACTGATTAAATCGGAAAAATACGGGGAAATAAAATTTCCCGGTGGCGGAAAAGAAGCCAAAGAATCGGCTTTTGAGGTTTTATTCCGAGAAGTGATGGAAGAAACTGGCTACACAATCAAATCGCGGATTCGTCCTTTTGCCTCTACGATGGAATATGCCCATGATTTTAAAGGCGAATTTGATTACTTCATTCAAGATTCGCGCTATTATTTTTGCGAAATTCACCCCACTCAGCAACAAACTTCTTACTCTGATTATGAAATTGAATACGGGTATCATCCCCTTTGGGTTCGTCTTGAGGATGCCATTTTAAACAATGAATTGGTCGCTTCAAACGATTTGATTCCCTGGCGGGAACGTGATACCGAGATGTTGAAAATAATCCTAGAAATGAGGAATCGCCGATGAGAATCAACGTATTCATCAGTTCAACCGGGTTTTGTTCTCGCAGGGAGGCCGACCGATTAATTGCCTCAGGAAAGGTTTTGGTCGATGGCAAGCCGGCATTGGTTGGAATGGAGATTGAAGCGAATCATCACGTGACAATTGATGGAGTAACGATTGGCTCAAAACCCAAAACCGTTTATCTTGCCTTTAATAAGCCAGAGGGAATTGTTTCGACGACCGACCAATCGAAGCCCAATAACATCATTGATTTCATTGGATACCCCGAACGAATTTTTCCGATTGGAAGATTAGATAAGGATACTTCCGGTTTGATCTTGTTAACGAACGATGGACAAATTGTTAACAAAATCCTAAGAAGCGAAAACGAACATGAAAAAGAATATTGGGTGGAACTAGACCGACCATTTGATTCTGACTTTGTTGATAAAATGCAAACGGGCGTCGTCATTTACAACCCAGTCAGACATGAATTCGTCAAAACAAAACCTTCCATTATCAAACCCATTTCTGCCAAAAGTTTCAAATTGATTATCACCCAAGGATTGAACTTACAAATCCGACGGATGTGTTCGGCACTTGGGTACCGGGTGATTAAACTGGAACGCCACCGAATCATGAATATCAGTTTAGGCACGCTTCCTATAGGAACTTGGCGGCACTTAACCTCATTGGAAATGGAAACGATGATGAATAGGCTTACCTAAAGAAGATAACGATTTTTTATATAATTTCTTTGTGTCCAATTATGAGTGTGATATAATATCACATGGTATTTTTGTTAACAGAACCACTATAAAAGGGAGGATTAACTATGATTTTCAACAAGGCAAAAGGAATTCATATTGACGGTCGCAAACAAATGTCAAAAGAATTGCCTTTGCACGAGCACTTGAATCCTCAATTTGTCTACATACCCCTACTTCAAGGTGCATCGCCCCTCAAACGGACGGTCGAAGTCGGCCAAGATATTAAAATTGGACAAATTGTAGCTCTCAGAGAAGGATTTGGCGCAATGCCAATCCACGCTTCGGTGAGCGGAAAAGTAACAGCGGTCAAAAAATCTTGGCACTGTGCCGGAAGAATGGTCGATGCCATTGAAATTGAAAACGATCATCTTCAAAGAATGGATGATGCCATTCGTCCTGAAGCGGATGTCACGCATTTTACCCGCGATGAACTGATTGAAAAAATGAAACAAGCCGGATTATCAGGCTTAGGCGGCGCAGGCTTCCCAACTTACGTCAAATATCAAACCAAACTTCCGATTGATGTGATTATCATAAATGCTGTTGAGTGTGAACCATACCTTACCTGCGATTATATGCTCATCAATGCATTCCCAGAAAAATTATTAAAAGGCGCAACGTATTTCATGCGGGCAGCGAACGCTAAAAAAGCGGTTGTATGCTTTAAATCCTATAACAAACACATCAAAGAATCTTTAACGCCACTTCTTGAAAATTATCCGGGAGTTGAACTTCGTGAAGTAAAAGATATTTATCCGGCAGGATGGGAAAAATATCTTGTTCACCAAGTTACCGGCAAGAACTATGAAGGATTACCCGCAGAAGCAGGTGCGATTGTGGATAACTCCGCAACTGCCATTGTTTATGCGGATGTTGTTGAAAAGAATATTCCATTAATTTCTAGAGTGATTACCATTACCGGCGAAGGCATTACCCATCCTCAAAACTTCTATGTTCCTATCGGTACGCCAGTGAAAGAATTAATCGCGATTGCAGGCGGATATACGCAAGGATTGGTTCCTGAAAAAGCATGGCATATCGCCGGCGGTCCCATGACCGGCAAAGCCATTCTCATCGACGAACTCATCGTGAGCGACACCTTGGGTGGTATTATCGTCAAACCGATGCCTGAAGAAACCCGTTTTGCGGAATGTTTGGGATGCGGACGCTGCGCTGATGTTTGCCCTGTTTACCTGACACCAACGGAAATCAAACGCGCTTTTGAAATGAAAGACATCCCAGCATTAAAAGAGTTAAATACACAGAAATGCATGCAATGCGGTCTGTGTTCCTATGTTTGCCCGTCTCACATCGAAATTTCTGATTTCGTCTTCCGGGCAAAAGACATGTTAAGGAAAGGAGCATAATATGGCAAGATTTGCAAACGGAAAAGCTCCGTTCATTCGCAAGACCGATGACAAAAGATTTAGTACGACCGTTATTATGCGTGATTTCTTAATAGGTCTTATCCCAGTCATTTTGTTTGCTTGGTATAAAAACGGCATTCAAGTTTATCTTGATGGCAACATCACCTTGCTTGAAATGTTCTATCCGTTGGTATTTATCCTTTCTGGTGGTTTATTAGCGGTTCTATTTGAAAGTATTTTCTTCTATATTACCAAAAAAGAATCCAGAAATCTCAAGGGTTTAATGGCTGAACTTAAAGTTTCATACGCGCCCATTCCTGGATTGCTTTTGGCAATGATTTTAGCGCCTTATACGCCATTATGGGTTTTAGTCTTTGGTGTATTCTTCGCGACCGTCGTTGGCAAAATGTTATTCGGTGGCTTTGGATTTAATATCTTTAATCCGGCCATTGTTGGTAACTTAGCCATTGCTTTTACCTTAACAGGCGTTATTATCGCCGCTGGGGGATATTTAAATGCTTCTGAAGTTTTAATCGATGGCATTGCTGGTGCAACGCCATTACAAAATCTTCAAAACGTGCAATTATTCAACTACGATTTGTTGGTTAAACCCTATGGCAATCTATGGGATTTCTTCATTGGGACCATTCCTGGTGGACTCGCTGAGACAAGTGCTTTAGTCATCCTAATTTCTTATGTATGGCTATCGGTTCGTAAAGTTATTAAATGGTTTACACCGCTTGTTTACATCGGTACTGTCTTTATCTTATCTTGGTTAATCGGGATTGCTTCCGGAGAACCTGGCATTTGGGTTCCGCTTTATAGCATCTTCTCAGGTGGCGTTATGTTTGGTGCAGTGTTTATGATCACAGAACCAGTGACCTCTCCTAAAAATTCACTTGGTAAGATTGTTTTTGCGATGTTCATTGGTATTTTCACGGTTTTATTCCGTTTTGTGGGTTCATTACCTGAAGGTGTCGCAACGTCCATCATTTTAATGAACATTTTCACTATGCCTATCGATAAATGGACGGCTGTTATTCGTTCCTCTGGAATCAATAAAAAAACAGCAGTCAAAGTGGCCGTTCTCGCTGTGTTATTGATTGTCATTGCCTTGTATACTGTACTAAAAGCCGGATCAGTGTATGAACCGGTTGTCAATTCCATTCTCTCAGTTTGGGGGAGATTCTAATCATGAAAAAATTTATTGAAAAATACGCTCTAATTACTTGCTTGGTTGCCATTTTCTTGGTGGTATTCATCCTTGGAGGCATGTTCAGCCGTTATATGACTTCACAAAGAGATGTTCATGCTCAAGACCGTGAAACAGCCGTTTACGTAGCCATGTTTGATAACGCTACAAGAGCCGAAGTATTTACCACGACCGGTGTTGTTAAATCTTATCTAAAACCACTTTCGACAACCGATACTTATTCACCAGAACTCGTTGCTAGCTACAAAGTATTTGATGGCGACAATGAAGTTGGTGTGGTGTATATCGTTAAATCATTTGGTAAATTCGCCGATTTAGTGGTAGCATATGCCATTTCCACCACCACGGATTCCATCGTGGGTGTGATGGTTGTTAGCAATAACGAAACCCAATCCCCACAATATTACGGTAAACTAGCAACCTCCGATTTCTATGATCAATTTGACAATAAATCGCTTGAGGATGTTGGCTTTTCCGTGGACGCTGTTGCGGGTGCAACCATGTCCAGCAAGGGCATCGAAATTGGCATGCTTTATGCCAGAGAACAATATGCTCAAGATTATGACTTTGTCATTCCCAATGTCGTTATGACTTTGAACAGCTTGACGTACAATTTAGATCCCGCCACCTTTGCGACGAAACCTTATATCGCTGATGTGACCTATGGGGAAGAAAACACGAATATCGTTGTTTACCTCGATGGCGCTTTTAACTACTCAAGTATGGTTACCGGAACGGAACCAGAACAAGATGTTTTAGGGGCAATAAAGAGCTATGCATCCGCGAGCGGATTGGTCTCAACGAAAGTCAAGTTTGTAAGTTATGCAACAGACACCAAAACGTTAGTAATGACGACCTCTGGATATAACAGCGGAACACCCATTCAAATAACGTTCGTCTTAAAAGCCGATTTAACCGGAATTGAAACATTCAACGTTTCATCGAGCGAATCATACGATGAAGAATACAATGAACCCTATGTTAACGCCGATGTTCCCTATACCGAAGTTACCTTATTGAATCTCTTTAAAAATGGTCAAACGAGCTTTGATATTGAAATCGACGGAATTGCCGGAGCCACCGTTACATCCACGGCTGTCATTGATTTAATTGAAGTATTGAATCTCTTTATCACTGACCAGAATGGAGGCAACTAATCATGAAAAAAGGATTAACTTCAGGATTGGTATTGCTGGTATTAGGGACTGTATGTGGTTTTTTATTGGCGCTTGTGAATAGTTTTACCGCTCCCATCATCGCCGAAAATGAATTAAATGCAAAAATTGAAGCTTTGACCGTCGTATTCCCAACCATCGATTCTTATGATGTTGAAGAAGTCGTTTTAGAAGGCGGAATTGACACAGTTTATTTACTAAAAGATAAAACCTCAGGAACCGTTGAAGCTGCTATTTATAGCGTCAGCGCTCCTGGCTATAAAAACATCAATGTTGAAATGCTCATCGCCGTTGATAAAAACTTGGTCGTCGTAGGTTACCGTGTCCTTAATAACAATGGTACCGAGGGACTGGGATTAGACCTTCCCACCATCAACTTTGGCATGAAAGATGGCGCACTCATCAATGAAACGGCAACAGAGTTTGACTCTTATGCAGGTGCTTCAAGAACCAGCGATGGCGTTAGAGCTTGTTTTGAACTGGTTGCTGCTCGGGTTTCGACTGATTTTGGAGGTGCCGAATAATGACGGTTAAAGAAAATTTCTTAAAGGGTTTCATTAAAGAAAATCCCTTGTTCGTTACCGTATTGGGTACTTGCCCAGCCCTTGCCATTACAACAAAATTTGAAAACTCACTTGGCATGGGAATCGCCGTATTCTTTGTATTAGTGCTCTCTAATCTATTGGTTTCCTTAGTCACAGTCAATCCCAAAATTCGGGCTTTGGTTATGCCAGTTCGAATTCCTGTTTACATCGTTTTAATTGCAACATTGGTTGTTATCGTTGAAATGGTCATGGAAGCATTCTTGCAACCTTTGTATGTGACTTTGGGTGTATTCATTCCCTTAATCGTCGTCAACTGCATTATCTTTGGAAGAGCAGAAGCTTATGCCGGTGATCACAAACCACTTGAATCCATTGTTGATGGCGCGGGTATGGCTCTTGGTTATACGTTAGCCATTATGATTATCAGTTTCTTCCGTGAGTTATTAGGGTCTGGCACTTTAACCATTTGGGGAGACCTCCAATTAAACTTCCGCGGCGTCTTTACTTTCATTGGCATTACTCCCATTGGAATGTTTATTCAACCGGTTGGCGGATTCTTCGTCTTCGGCTTTATCATGGCGGTCATCGCTGCCATTGAAAATGCAAAACAAAATAAGAAAGCAACAGAGGTGAAAAAATAATGTCTGAATTAATTGCGATTGCCTTTACCGCTTTCTTTATCGAAAACGTCCTCTTGACGCAATTCTTAGGAATTTGTTCATTCATCGGCGTTGGCAAAAAACGGAGTTCCTCTTTGGGAATGGGCTTAGCCGTTGTTGTCGTCATTATTTTGGCTTCCATCCTCACATGGTCCATTTATAACTATGTCATGTTGCCGCTTGAAATTGGCTATATGAGAACCATCGTCTTCATCTTAGTTATCGCTGCTTTGGTTCAAATTATGGAAATCTTGATTAAAAGATTTTCACCAGCTTTATACAAAGCTCTCGGTATATATCTTCCCCTTATTACGACCAATTGCGCCGTATTGGGTGTTGCTTTAATCAACGTAAACAACGGATACAATTTTCCACAGATGTTGGTTTATTCAACCTTTATCCCTTTAGGATACCTGTTCGTCATGTACATTTTCGCAATCATTCGTGAAAAAATTGAACTGGCACCGGTTCCAAAGGCATTTAAAGGCATTCCGATTGCGATGATCGTTGCAGCGTTACTAGCCATTATTTTCTCAAGATTTGGAGGCGTCATTTAATATGGAGATTTTTATTCCACCACTGGTGTTGGGTGTCCTTGGATTAATCCTTGGGATTGTCATTTACATTGTTGGCAAATACTTTGGCGTCCAAGAAGATACCCGTATTGATGTCATCGAATCCATGCTTCCAAGATATAACTGCGGAGCTTGTGGCTATGGCGGTTGCCGAGATATGGCACACGGTTTACTCGCAAAAGAAAGCCAAGTTGCCCAATGCAAACCGATTAAAGCGGATGCAAAAGACGCTTTAACCAAAGCGCTTGAAGAAATGTTCAAAGCCGAAACAGCCAAAGCATCACACTAATAATATCCACTTGAAGGCATTTTCCAAACGGGAAATGCCTTTTCGATATGAAAGTGTTCTCATGTGCAAAATGGATATTGATTTACGGATTGAAATGTATTATAATAGCAACGGTTAAACAAAAATAATTCTATAGGAGGAATTGAAATGAAAAAAGTTGGATTACTACTACTAGTAGTATTTGCATCCATCGCATTGATGGCTTGCAATCCCAGTGAATTCAAGGTTGACGGAGAATTCACAGCATTTGAACTATCAGTCAAAAGCAATGCTCCACAAGTAACAATGGTTACTGTTACCATCGAAGATGGCGAAATCGTTGGTTATAACATCGACGTACGTCAAGGTAAGAGAACCCAAACCGCTGGTGCAGATACAACTGAAGATACCACTGATGATGTATTTACATTTGCATGGAACGCATCTACTAAGAAAGAATTAGGCGATGATTACGGAATGGTTGCCAACGGTGGCGCTATTGCCGAATGGTATGTACAAGCTGGCAGAATCGAAGCTGCTTGGTTAGCAAACGGTGTTGATTCCGTTACATACAACGCTGATACATTGGTTATCGACAACGTTACGGGCGTAACAATCAAAGACGGTGGTTACATTGCGCTCGCAGCTGAAGCTGTTGAACTTGCAAAACTTGGAAAATTCCAAACAGTTGAATGTTCAGGTTCCGATTTATATATCGCTTCAATGATCGTTTCTCCAAAAGGTGAAGTTTCTGAATTAACATTAGATACTCATCAAGCTACTAAAAATGCAAATCTTGGAACGTTCGTTTGGAAAGATAAGACAAAACAAGAACTTGGCAACGACTATGGCATGAAGGGTACTGGCGCAAAATACGTTTACGCTAATGGCGCTTGGACTGCTTCCGCAACTGACAAAGTTGCATTAGAATGGTTTGAACAAGCTAACCTTATCACGGACTATGTCCTTGAAAATGGTTGGAATGGCGATTTAAAAGCCATCGCAACAAGAGGTATTTCCATCGATGGAACGACACTTGTTGAAGGCCTTGCTGGTGTAACAATTAAGACTGAAACTTATTTGCTAGTATTAGCTGATTTGTTTGCAGCTGTTGCTGAAGGCGAAATCAAGTAATTAAAGATTAATTCAATCCACTAAAGTTGTTCTTCGGAACAACTTTTTTGTTTTTTATAGGATTTTTGACGATATTTTGTTATAATCAAGACTATCATACTCTATGAGGTGCTTTATGGATTCTAGTTATTATGTTTTAATCGGTGTCGGGGTTATGGCGATCCTTTTCGCTTCCGCACTGTTCATCATTCCGATTCAACTGAAAAAAAAGCGGATGAATGCCATTACATCGTTATTAACTGACGTATTACCAAATCAAACGATACATCCTTCCAACGTCAAATATTATGACTTTTTCACTGATTATCAATCCAAGCGTTATATGTTTAAGATTCTGCCTTTCGATTTAAAACACGAATTGATTATCACAAACAAATATTTTTGGTGTATCAATGGTGATTTAAGGGGATGGCGCCGATCGACAGTTCCGGATTTGTGCCCTTGGGTCCCTGAGTTTGTGGATTATATACCCCAAAATGGCATGAAAACAATTAAGATAGCCTTAATATATCCTGATTGCTACAATGTTACTCGTTACTTAAATGAAAGTGATGTCGAACTTGTAAAACCCAAAGATTTGGTCTATGGCGTTCATTTTGTCAAAGCCCTTGATTTGAAACAATTTTTTCAAAAACCCGAATAAAATTTCTTTACAAAAGAGGCATTTTAGCATATCATATTATATGCATGCGCTATTAGCTCAGTTGGTAGAGCAAATGACTCTTAATCATTGGGTCCCGGGTTCGAATCCCTGATGGCGCACCAGCCTACAACCTAAAGTTGTTTCTTCGGAAGCAACTTTTTCTTTTTTTGCTTTTATGGATTAAAGCACATCAAAATGGTGTATAATTGGTATGAAATCTAATGAAGGAGAAATTTAAAAATGAAACTATTTATCGATACCGCAAACATTGAAGAAATACGTACTGCTAGTTCTTGGGGAATTATTGAAGGAGTAACCACCAACCCATCTCTCATTGCCAAAGAAGGCCGCAAATTGACCGACGTCATTAAAGAAATCACCCAACTCGTCGATGGCCCCATCAGCGCTGAAGTACAAGAAGCATCCGCTGAAGAAATGGTCAAAGAAGCTTTTGTATACGCCGAAATGCATCCCAATATTACCATCAAAGTTCCTATGACATTCGATGGTTTAAAAGCCGTTAGTGTCCTTTCAAAATTCAACATTAAAACGAACGTTACCCTTGTTTTTAGTGTCCCGCAAGCCATGATGGCCGCCAAAGCCGGCGCCACGTTTGTTAGCCCATTTATGGGCCGTTTAGACGATCTTACGGGCGACTCTGAAGCCGGATATAAATTGCTCGAAGATATCCGTGTAGCATTTGACAATTATGGTATTGAAACTGAAATCATTGCTGCTTCAATAAGACATCCTAAACATGTTGAACAAGCCGCACTAGCCGCAAGTGACATCGCGACGATTCCTTTCAAAGTCTTTTTAGAAATGATTAAACATCCATTGACCGACAAAGGATTAGAAATATTCCGCAACGCCGCAAAAAAATAGGAATTATCCTCACGAAAAAACATCCACTCGGATGTTTTTTTTAAGTCTTTTGAGTTTTCATAGTGAGTACTAACGACATACATTGAAGTAAAGAGCCAATGATTCTCTTCGATAGCTTAATCTATGATTAAACAGAGGTTCACTGATGCCGATTTGGATGGGATTCCAAGTGGTTTTTGTTATATACAAACCCCATTCAGTATGATATAATAACAGCATTGCAACAGAAAAAGGGGATTAATATGGAAGATATTCGTTCAATAATTTGGGAAATTCTCGAGACTCCAAAAGAAGAAAAAATCACTGCCACACCAAAAATGGAAATGGTTGAATCTTTTGAAGATGCCGAGTATGACGATATATACACTGATTTATTCGTACAAGTAAAAAATCTAGATGCATTTTATAATACCGAAGTGGATTCAAGAGCCACTGATTTACTCGAGTCTTTTTTGCTCGAATCGTTAATTCAATTAAAGCAAAATCCAGAAGTAACCTTGGTCATTTCGGGTCCTGCTCACGTTAAAGCCACGGCTTTCACTCCTGATGGTGATAGTGCGGCATACATCCTTGATGACGCCGTTACCATTAACTCTATGTTAGAAATATACAATGATGCCTTAGCTCAAAATGATATGCCACAAATAGAAGCCGGCATTGGCGTTGCCTCCTTCCAAGCCGAAGTAGAATCCTGTCACTGCCATGGCGGCTGTTCTTGTCATGATGAAGCCGAAGAATGCGAATGTGATGAATCGTGCGATTGCGAAGAAGAATGTGATTGCGAGGAAGAGTGCAATTGTGAAGAAGAATGCAATTGCGAAGAAGAATGTGGTTGCGGTGACGAATGCGAATGCGATGATGAATGCGATTGCGATGATGAATGCGATTGTGACCATGATGAAGCAGAATTCGTAACGGATCGGGATGCAATGGCTGAAAAACTATCAAGCATTGCCAACTCTGATAATTTTGATCCAATCGTCATGAACGAAGGATTCTACGGTTTAATCTCTGATTTAGAACAAGAAAAAACCTTTATTGACAATAACTTCCAAAAAGTCATTTTGGAAGCAGATGATATCGTCGTGTTCCATGGCAATATCGTATTAGAAGAGTAGAATATACTAGGGGAGATACTAAAATGGATCTATTTAAAAAAGTTGAAGAATTTACACTTGTCAAAGATTTTCAAAAGTTAGGCGTTTATCCGTATTTTCATGCACTAGAAACCAAACAAGATATCGAAGTTGTCATGGAAGGCAAACGCCGGATCATGATTGGCTCGAATAACTATTTGGGATTAACCGGTGACAAACGGGTTATCGCTGCCGGAGTAAAAGCTCTTAATGAATTTGGATCCGGTGTGTCTGGCTCGCGTTTCCTAAATGGTACTTTAACATCTCATGTTCAATTAGAAACTGAACTTGCTGCTTTTCTGAATAAAGAAGCTTGTGTTACCTTTTCAACCGGATTTCAAACCAATTTAGGAATTATTTCAGCCATTTGTGGCCGTAATGACCTCATTTTCTGCGACCGCGAAAATCACGCTTCAATTTATGATGGCATCAAATTAAGTTATGGAACCATGGTTCGTTATGACCATAACGACATGGAAGATTTAGAAAAAGTTCTCGCAGCTGCCGACGATTCTAAAGGAAAACTCATCGTTACCGATGGCGTTTTCTCCATGAGTGGTGATATTTGCAAACTCCCTGAAATCGTTAAGCTTGCCAAAAAATATGGCGCAAGAGTCATGGTTGACGATGCGCACGGTTTTGGTGTTCTAGGCGCTCACGGACGTGGAACGGCTGAATATTTCAACCTTGAAAAAGATGTTGATATTATTATGGGCACATTCTCAAAATCATTGGCGAGTCTTGGTGGATATATGGTTGGTGACCGTGAAGTGGTTGAGTTTGTTAAACATAAAAGCCGCCCATTCATCTTCTGCGCTGCTATTACCCCAGCCAATGTTGCTTGTGCCTTAGAATCATTACATATTTTAATCCAAGAACCACAAAGACCTAAAGCGCTTTTGGATATTGCTCAATATGTAAGAACCAATTTAAAAGCCAAAGGCATTAAAATCCTTGAAAATTCAGTTGCGCCCATTATTCCAATATATACATACACTGCCCTTAGAACATTGGTTGCTTGTAAGGTTCTTTACGAACGCGGCGTTTATGTGAACCCCGTATTACCTCCTGCTACCCCAGAAGGGGAATGCTTAATCAGAACCAGTTACACCGCTACTCATACCAAAAAACTCATGGATGAGGCCATTCACACCATCGTTGAAGTCTTAACGACACTTCCGGAAACCGAAGCAGAATTATTGGCCTATATGCATTCTCATCATGAATAAAGTCGTTGTTGTATCGGGAGCTTCGTCGGGAATCGGATATGCGATTGCCACACTGCTTCACAATCAAGGGTATCAAGTCATTGGCCTTTCACGGACCTTACCGAAATTACCGTATGCTTATGATTACCTGCTCGCCGATATTACTAACGAAAAACAAGTCAATGACATCACTGAAAAAATAGCGAATGATTATGGCCATGTTTACGCGCTCATCAATTGCGCGGGAATGGGCATTTCAGGAGCGGTTGAACACACGCAATTGACGGAGGTTCAAAAAATTTTAAACGTCAACATTGTGGGAGCATTTTTGATGTCTAAAGCCTTTATTCCCCAATTACGCGGACATAAAGGATCAAAGATTATCAACATCTCCTCAGTTGCTGGCGAATTGACAGTCCCGTTTCAAACGTTTTATTCGATGACGAAGTCGGCAATGAATGCATTCACAGCTGGATTAGCATTAGAATTAAAACCGTTTGGCATCAGTGTGGGTTCCATTCTTCCTGGAGATACAGCCACTAATTTCACGCAGAATCGTGAAAAATCACTCATAGAAACCGATGAATTTTATCAAGATCGCATCAAACGTTCCATTGAACGCATGGAAAAAGATGAATTAAATGGCAAAGATCCAATGAGTGTTGCCAAAGTTGTTGCGAAACTATTGAAGAAGAAACGCTTGCCTTTGATGGTCACAGTGGGATTTCAATATAAACTATTTGTTTTCTTAAAACGAATATTGCCAACAAGATTGGCTCAATTCATTCTTTATCAATTATATTCAAAATAAAAACGGACTTCATCAGTCCGTTTTTTTGTCCCCTAGTGTGAATAGCTATTGAGAGAATACGCATATTTCTCTCAAACTTCTCCATTTATATTGCTTGATTTAGGATTACTTATATTCAATCTTTAGAGTGACATTCTCGAGGGTTTTTTCAGTCACTTCGATGGTGAAGTTCATACTTTGCGTTGCTTGAAACCAATCGTAATTGGGAAAGATTGAACCTCTAAAAACCATTCCTACTTGGAAGAGGTCTGTGTTGGTTGCCCCATTTCCTTGATCAATATCATTTCTTCCGTCCGCTTCAATAATGTCGATAAATTTGTGGGCAGTATCGGTGTTGTTATAATTGAAAATGGTATAGTATGCAGAGTTCTCGTCATATCCAGAACCAATTCTAGCATCGACATGGTAAATCAAAACGCCACTTGTTGAAAAGCCACTGTAACGATCTTTAAAATTGAGTCCTGTTGGAGAATAGAAGCATATTAATAAATATTCATCGAACAAAGTGTCTTTCCATTCGTCAATGAGAAGAATTACTTCACCGCTATTCTCAAAAGTCGACAAATCAACACTCATCGATTCCGTCACAACCCAAGGAGTCACCCAACCAAGAAGAAGTTTAGAAGCGGGATTATGATCACCCATTGCATCATCCATCATATCTACCTCTCCAAGGCCGCCTGAATTATATGAATCGGATTCATCATAATCGTAGTAGTCATCTAAACCAAGCATATGGCCGGTCTCATGAATGATGGTTCGAGCATTCAAACCGGCATTTCCTTCGGTAAAGAAGTCCGTTCCACTCCAAATAAAATAATTAGGTTCAACCCCCTCAAATTCATCGCCATAATAAGCGTAATAATCTTGATAAGCCCACCATAGTTCACTGCCTTCATTATAGTTGACATCACGGGTATAAATCATGTAAATACCATCGATGTAGCCATCTTGATTTGCATCATAATCGGAATAATCGATTTGATTATCATAGTAGTTTAAAACTTCGAATATTAAATCAGATTCAACATATGTTACTTCATCTTCTCCATACACATAATCATTGGTAATTTCGTCCCACTCATACAGTTTTTCGTATTCTGTTTCATAGTAAGACGCTGGATGTTCAGCTCTGTAATATCCATACACATCTGCTGTAATATTGAGCATTCCATAAGAACTTTTCGTATAGTAACTATTGAGTGATTCATAGCCCGTTTCAAAAGATTGGCCGTTAAACGCCGTTTCAATTTCCATTATTGACATCTCATCCAAATAATAAGGAGCATCCGAAAAATCAACAGCGAAGACCAATATTTTTACATCCCCGGTTGAGGGAATACCCACATAATCAAGCCGGTCTTGAAGATGCGAATAACCGGTTGGGATAAAAGGTTGATTTATTTCAGCGTTCGTCGTCGAATCACTTCCGGAAGTGCTTAAATCACCTGAAGTAGTTGTTGTTGTTTGGGTGGTAGTGTTTGAAGTGTTTGTCGTAATTGGTAGTGTTAATAAATCGCAAGCTGTAAGTAAAAATACCAATAAGGTTAAAGAGATAAGCAACATTGATTTTTTCATATCGTTCCTCCAAGTAATGTTATTATAACATATTTTCGTGAATTTGAAAAAATTCAAGTTTAAGAAAAATGTTTGGCTTTCAGGGGGGGTATTATTGTATAATATTACTGATAACTTAGGTGGTGGCAAAAATGGTCAATCAAAACGCCCTGTGTACATCCATGGATGTGACAGGATACGGTACAGCTGAATTAAATGGTAAGCAAATCCGTGTCTGGGGAATGCTTCCTAAAGAGTTAGCGTCAATCGAGCCGACCGATTACGGATACGGTAAGATATTGAAATTAATCGATTCTTCGCCAAACCGCGCAAAGCCACTTTGCCCGCTTTTTGCGGAATGTGGAGGTTGCCATCTTCAGCATGTAAACTACCTTACTCAATTAACAATTAAAACCAATCACGTCAAAAGTGTTTTGGAAGCGCAAGGCTTGCCAACAGAGGTTGTTTTACCCTGTATTGGCATGAAAGATCCCTATCATTACCGCAATAAAGTACAGATGGTCTTTTCTGAAAAAGGCAATCGCATCGTGAGTGGCTTTTATGAAGAAAACACCCATCGGGTCGTCAATGTCGATCATTGCTATATTCAAGACGAAGTAGCGAATGCCATCATCAAAACGTGCAAAGCCCTCTTTACAAAACACAAAATTAAACCCTATCTAGAAGACAAAGGCACTGGCCTTATTCGTCATATCCTGGTCAAACGCAGCCGTCAGACGGAAGAAGTCTTGGTGGTTATCGTAACGGTTGAAGAAATGTTTCCGGGAAGAAACAATTTTGTTAAAGATTTAAGACTATCTCATCCGGAAATTACAACGATAGTTCAAAATATCAATCCTCGCAAAACCTCGGTTATCTTAGGGGACTTTGAACGCATCATTTACGGTAAAGGAACCATCAATGATGTTATGCTAGGGAAAACCTTTATCATCTCATCAAAATCGTTCTATCAAGTCAATTCTCGCCAGACGGAAATTCTTTATCAAAAGGCTATTGAATTTGCGAAACCGGTTGAAACCGATGTGGTGATGGATGCCTATTCAGGGGTTGGAACCATTGGCATTTTAATAGCTGAGCATTGCAAAAAGGTTATCGCTGTTGAGATTAACCCGACCTCTGTTAAAAACGCCATTCAAAACGCAAGATTGAACAATGTTCGTAATATTCGCTTCAATCAAGCTGATGCAACAGCCTATATGAATCTATTGGTGTCTGAAAAAACCGCCATTGATATCGTTTTAGTTGATCCTCCCAGATCTGGACTAGAAGAACCGTTTGTCAATGAATTGCTCTTAATAAATCCTAAGAAAATTGTCTATATATCGTGCGATCCAACAACACTTGCGCGTGATTTAAAACTGTTGACCGCCCATAATTACACCATCAAAAGAATTCAACCCGTCGACATGTTTGCTCAAACTTTTCACGTTGAGTCTATCGCATTGCTTTCGCTCAAATGACCTTGTTTACCACTGTTTACCTAGTAACGGATTAAGCAATTTTATTCATATTAACTACTTAAGGCTATCAGCTGACTGTTTTTACGGTCCTGATAGCCTTTTTTCTCTATAAGTGATTTTTTCGTCTATTGAGCAAACATATTTTAGGGGTAAAAAGCAACGAAAAAGGTCAAATCTCTTGTTAGTGAAAACATATTTGCTTCAAAAAAAATTAGATAATAACAACTCGATAATGCATCACTTTGTCGAACTTTTCGCTATGGTAAGTACCCGTTGCGAGTGGGTCTAGGGCTTCGAAAGTATGTCGTTTTTCTGAGAACTCTTTATCGCTATAATTCTTACTGCCAGCGATGCAGAAGACGATTTCATCGGGTTTCACCGAGATCATTTTGTAGATGAAGGAACGCAGGGTATCAGCATCAACTTCAGTGATTGGTTCGTTCATTTGGTTAAGGGTCGATTCGATTTTTGCAAGCCTTGCTCGGGTATCGTAATTGGCGATGTAGTGAGCTTCTAACTTTTGAATCTCATTGTTGTTTTCTCTAAGGCGGCTAGTAAGTGATTGGTATTTCTGATTGAAGTCAAGCTCAGATAAACTAGGATTTTTAACTTGGATATCAATCAGATTGGAAATCATCTTCTCGGTGCTTTCATTTTGGTCTCGTAGCTCAGCAATCTTTAGTTCAACGTCAGTGACCTTGATGGTTGACTTGATGAGCTGCTTTATGGTTGGGATAATGTCATGGTCCTTGAGGAAGACTTCATTGAGCATTTGCACGGTGGCGCCCTCCAACATTTCCTGGTATGTTGCCTTGGCTTTACAACTACCTTTCCCTTCGATGTATCCACCACATTGCTGCATTACTCGTTGAGCTGGAGTTCCATAATTCCAATATCGTCTCATCAAATTGCGACCGCATTCTGAGCAGATGATGAAAGCCGAGAAAGGGTAAGTCACGTTATACTTAGCCAAGTTCTTGTTCTCACCGATTCTTGCTTTTCCTCGATCTGTTCTGATGCGCTGTGCGAGAAGAAAGGTTTCTTTATCGATAATCGCTTCATGGTTATTTTCAATATGATATTGAGGAACAATATCCTTGTTCTTAACTCTGCGATGGGTGAGGTAGTCGACGGTAATGGTTTTTTGCTGAATCATATCACCTGTATACTTTTCATTCTTAAGGATGCTTGAAATGGTCGACATTCTCCATTTGGTGGCGTTCGAACCAGTTTTGGCTCCAAGCTCTTCCATGTGCTTAGCAATCGTTTGAGGGCCAATTCCGCTAACGTACATTTGATAAATTGTTTGCACCAATTTTGCTTCTTCGGGGACAACCACCAGGTTGCCTCCTTTTTTGTCTTTGGTGTAGCCGAGGAACCTCGTTGTGTTCACGATCGGAACTCCGTCATTAAATCGCTTCTGAACGTTCCATTTAACATTCTCACTCGTGTTTCGAGCTTCTTCCTGTGCAATCGATGACATGATTGTGAGAAGAAAGTCAACCTTCGGGTCTGAGGAGAAGATGTTTTCTTTTTCGAAGAAGATCTCTACGTTGATTGTTCGCATCTCTCGAATGAAGTTAAGGCAGTCTACAGTATTACGTGCAAAGCGAGAAATCGATTTTGTGAGGATCATATCAATCTCCCCTCGGCGTGCTGCGTCCATCATTGCATTGAACTGCTTACGATGTTTTGTGCTCGTTCCACTGATGCCTTCGTCGGCGTAGATTCCGCTGAAGGTCCACTCGGGGTTGTTTTGAATCCGAGTAGTGTATTCATCGGTTTGGGCCGTGTAACTCGTTCTTTGCTCCAAGTTATCAGTCGATACCCGAACGTAGGCACAGACTCGCTTCTTGAGTTGTTTTGCGAATGCACCCGAAGGGTCTATGACCATCCTCGGTTGAACGATTTTGACTTGCTTGTTTTGCATAAAGAACCTCCTTTAGTTCGTACATATACATCACTCGAAAAGCAATGAATAGCAAGTTAATTAGCGATTACTGCATTGCTTTCTTGCGATGTCCCAGTAACTTTGTAATGATCCATCAACTGGACCAAGATAGATTTGTATTCATCCTGGGTGACGAGTTTCTGCATATAGAGTTGAAAGACCACTTTTGCAGAGTAGTCATATTTCATTTGGTTGGTCACGATTGTTTTCTTTTTCATGGTTTCCTCTCTGTAGGAAGGATCATAACAAAAAAAGAATTGCCGAAGCAATTCTAAGGGAAAATGCTGTGTCCGAGAACACAATGTACGTGACGCTGCCTAACTTACCGCCAGTAGTCTATCATATTGAAATTGAGAAAAAAATATGCCAAAAGCACAATCGTATCATAATTAGAAAAAGTTTGTCCCTTTGCAAAGTAAACGCCACAAGTAGAATTGGAAGTTGCGTTTACATCGAAGATAATGTTTTCTATAATGAGACTGTGTTCTAGCCGGAGAAAGCGAGGTGTCATGTCCGTGCTCGGCTATGACGATATTCTCACCATCTACAAGTACATCTCCCTGAACTACACCGCATCACAGATCGCCGTGAAGATGGGGATATCCCCATCGACGCTCTACCGCATGATCATCACCAACATCGACATCCGTAAACAGACCAGGTTTTTACATACCTATCGGTACCATGAATGCAAATTCGTGGCTGAATGCCGGAAGACGATCGAACGCTGTCCGATGGAATGCGAACGCTTTGAAAAATGTCTGTGCGACAAACTACACCGGTATCCGTTCATCTGCGACTTCTGTGAATCCCGATCCGATTGCCGGAAAGAGCGGCATTTCTGGAATCCGGTCCTGGTCTATCAGAACCGCCTCGAGCGGTTGAAGAACACGCGAAGCCATCTCTCCTTGTCCAAAGCCAGGATTGAGGCATTTGATGATTGGCTGAGTCCGTTCATCCGGAAGAAATGCTCGATCGAAGTGCTCCGCTCGCAGTTTCCCGAGGCATTCCCCGTCTCATCCGCGACGGTGCGTCGTTGGATCGACCGGGGGCACATGAGTATCAGAAGGATTGATCTACTGCGCGCAGTCACGTTCAAGGCGAAGAAAGCCTACGCGTTGCGAAGGCCAAGCAACGCCGATCCGCTGCGTAAGTACGGCCATACTTATCAGCACTTCCTCGACTATGTCAAGGCTCATCCGGAAGCCTCCGTGATCGAAATGGACACGGTCTACGGACTGGCGTCCGAGGATGAGAAGCTTCTGACCTTCTATCATCGGCAAAGCCATCTGCAATTCGCCGTTCTGATTCCCGATTTGCGTCCATCGTCGGTCACCCGCGTCATCAGGACCTTCCAAAAGACGCTGGGAGAACGATTTTCGTCTCTCTTCGACGTGATCCTGGCCGACAACGGCATCGAGTTCGACGAGCTGATTCCGGCTTCCGTCGATCCGGATACCGGCGAAATCCTCTCCCACGTCTTCTATACGCGGCCATACCGTTCCGGCGACAAGGGCGGCTGCGAACGCAATCACGAGTTCTTCCGCTATTTCGTTCCGAAAGGCCACGGGTTGTCCGATTTAATGCAAAAAGACATCGATTTCATGTTTTCCATGATCAATTCCTATCCCAGGGAATCCTTGTCATGGAAAACACCGATCGATGTCTTCAAGCAATACTTTCCAAGAGACATCCTTGAGTTTCTCTCATTGAGGAAGGTCCCTTTGGAAGACGTCACTTTGAAACGCTGATCTCGACGGGCGCCCACCGCCCGTGAGATCCATCGGCTAGAACACAACATCGTCCGCGTTGCGTCAAGTCCGCAAAGAAGCAGACGCCGCACGTTTTTCGTTGTACTCGAATTCCGATGATTGTGACCTTTTCTACCATAATATTATCCCCAAATCATAAAAAAAGAAAGTGGAGCACCGCAATTTTCTCCACTTTCTTCCGCTTTTTGTGTGAGATAAATAATTCTTAATGATCAATTGCGTTTAGAACTAGAAGTAACACGAAGAACTGCGGTTTTACAGGGAGACGTTTGCGCGGACGCGCAGGTGGCCGGTGATCGTCTCGATCAGGCGAGATTGCCATAGCCGGTCATCGAACTGTCGCCGATGAAGAGGATCTTGAACTCCTGGTTTTCGTCCGGGGTCGTAAAACGCCCGTCGGTCGACAGGCTCTTGAGGGCGATGTCGCCTTCGAGCGCCTCGCTCCGTTTCAGGACCTTCACGGTATGATATCCTTCCGCAAGGCCGGTGGCGAGTGTGACCGTCGACTGCGCGGTGGAGAGCTGGATGTGGCGGCCGGCGAGCGGGTTTTCCTCGCCGTCGATCAGAACCACGATGTAGGGACGTTTCGAGAGATATGCCGTGTTGTAGGCTTTCAAGACGGCGGTGAGGCTCGTGCCGTAGAAGCCGACCTCGAAGCCGCTCGCGGTATAAAACATCGTGCGGACCTTTTCGACCTCGTTGTAGCGGGTGCGGCCGATCCATTGGACATAGCGGAAATCGTTCATGGCATCTTCCTCCAGAAGGTTCGTGGCGTCGGGGTCGACGAGTTCGGCGACGACGGGGTCGCTGTAGGGGGATTCGGCGTATCCGGAGGTCGCCGTACAGCGGATCCGAAACGTGTAGGTCCCGTAATCGAGGATCAGGGAGAGGTTGAATCCGGAGGTCACGTAATACTGCCGGGTCGTTCCTTCGGCGTCCTCGACCGAGAGTTGATAGCGGTCGGCGTTTTCGACACCATCGAAGGTGACGACGTTGTCGGTGACCGCCAGGCCGGTCGGCGTCGGATACGGCGGATGGGTGACGGTACTCGTCACGGTCGTCTCGGTGGTCATCGAAAGAGTCGTCGTCGTTTCTGCCGTCGTCGCCGCGGTGGTGGTCGATGTACCGCAGGCGGCGATTGAAAAGATGATGAGGAATGCGTTGGTGAGCAGGAAAGCTTTCTTCATGGGGTGCCTCCAGATCGATTCCGACGGGGGTTCATGGCCCCTTCAAGCAAGCCGCCCGGCCGAAGCCGGGCGGCTTGATCGCATCGGAGTTCTAATAGTACTGAGTATATTATATTATATATATATTATCTGTGGCAAGATATATCGGCGCTCAATCTGTTCCTTTTCAAAGTAAACGCAACAAGCAGAATGGGAAGTTGCGTTTACATTGAGAATATTGTTTTCTATAATGGGACTGTGTTCCGGCCGAAGAAAGCGAGGTGTCCGGATCCATGCTCGGCTATGATGAGATTCTCACCATATACAAGTACATCTCCCTGAACTACAATGCATCGCAGATCGCCGTGACGATGCACATCTCCCCTTCGACGCTCTACCGCATGATCACCGCCAACATCGAAATCAAGAAGAGAAACATCTTTTCGCTCGCCTTTCATTATCATGAATGCAAATACGTCCCCGAATGCAAGAAAACGATCAAGCAATGTCCCGATGAATGCGAACGGTTCGAAAAGTACCTGTGCGACAAACTACATCGGTTTCCGTTCATCTGCGATTTTTGCGAAGTTCGATCCGATTGCCGGAAAGAGCGGCATTTCTGGAATCCGGTCCAGGTCTATCAAAACCGCCTCGAGCGGTTAAGAAGTACGAGAAGTCATCTCTCGTTGTCCAAAGCGAAAATCGACGCCTTCAACAATTGGTTGAGCCCGTTCATCAAACGGAAATGTTCGATCGAAGTGCTTAGCAATCGATTCCCCGAGGCGTTCCCGGTCTCGCCTTCGACGGTAAGACGGTGGATCGACCGCGGGCATATGACGATCAGAAGGATCGATCTCTTGCGCGCCGTCACGTTCAAGGTGAAGAAAGCCTACGCGTTGCGAAGACCAAGCGGCGCGAATCCGCTGCTTAAGTACGGACATACTTACCCGCATTTTCTCGACTATGTCAAGGCTCACCCGGAAGCCTCCGTGATCGAAATGGACACGGTCCACGGGCTCATTTCGGAGGATCGAAAACTCCTCACCTTCTATCATCGGAAAAGCCATCTGCAATTCGCCGTCCTGATTCCCGATATGCGTCCATCGTCGGTCACCGGTGTCGTCAAGTCCTTACACAAAGCGCTGGGACCGCTGTTTTCGACGCTCTTCGAGGTGATCCTGGCCGACAACGGCATCGAGTTCGACGACCTGATTCCGGCTTCCGTCGATCCGGATACCGGTGAAATCATCTCCCACATCTTCTATACGCGGCCGTACCGCTCCGGCGACAAGGGCGGCTGCGAACGCAATCACGAGTTCTTCCGCTATTTCGTTCCGAAAGGCCACGGGTTATCCGACCTAATGCAAAAAGACATCGACTTCATGTTTTCCATGATCAATTCCTACCCACGGGAATCTCTGTCATGGAAAACACCGATCGATGTCTTCAAGCAATACTTTCCAAGAGACATCCTTGAGCTTCTCTCACTGAGGAAGGTCCCTTTGGAAGACGTCACTTTGAAACGCTGATCTCGACGGGCGACCATCGCCCGTGAGATCCATCGGCTGGAACACTTCATCGTCCGCGTTGCGTCAAGTCCGCAAAGAAGCCGACGCCGCACGCTTTTCGTTGTGCTCGATAACCAATGATTTTGATCTTTTCTACCATTATACTATCCCCAATTCCAAAAAAAAGAAAGTAGAGTACCGCAATTTTCTCCAC
The DNA here is from genome assembly GCA_942493185.1 of uncultured Caryophanales bacterium. Lineage (GTDB taxonomy): Bacteria > Bacillota_I > Bacilli_A > Izemoplasmatales > Hujiaoplasmataceae > UBA5603. Next base: position 1,352,748 of record OW818673.1, on the reverse strand, counting down.
TTTCTTTCGCTTTTTGTGATTTTAGATTCATTGAGGTAAATCAATTGCGTTTAGAACAAGAAGTAACAAATTAGAAAAAGTTAGGGATTTGGAACCCCTTGGTGAGGGAAGAATTGAAAACTCCCATATATATAATGTAGTCAGCGTTTGCCTTGGTGAAGAAGAAGGGTTCTTCATTGATATAGAAAAAGCCGCCACCATCTTTATTGTAGTGTACTTTCGAGATGTAAGTGCGATCGTAGTAGTCGAAAAGCATCACATCATTCTTATGGTACGCCTGCGTGCGCCAGAAAAAATCGGTATGATTATCATTGCGCTTCACGCAGATCACATCGTCATTGGTCGTTGTAATTGCCTGTGGCATCACGTGTTTGAATTCACCTTCAATCAATTCATACGTACGGAACGAAACTCGTTTCTCGTTTCGCAAGGTGAAGGGGTTGCCGACGATATCATCGACTGAAACGCCATAGAAACCTGAGAGCGTGATCAGATCGTGAATCCCGATCTCCCTGATGCAACTTTCATAGTTGAGATAGCCTTGGCGTGATTTCTTGATAACTTTGGCCACCTGAGTTGTAGTCAAGTTATGTGATATGCGTAATCGTTTGAGATTCTCGCTGATAAAAAGAAGATTAAAATCATCATTCGTTGTTAAATCGGACATCGAGGTTCACCACTTTCTAATTAGCATTTTATTTGACAAAATGATACCACAACAAATGTGGACGTGTCAACATTACTGTATACATTAACTAAATAAATGTGCGATAAACGGCCATAAAGTGCTAGTCAATAACACCTTGTTGTTGCAAATCATAAGTTCCCCTTGTAAGTTATTTATTCCTTTTCGAGATTTAGATATAATCAAGTCATCGTTTAAATAACGGGAAGGAGGATGCTGATGAGCAGAACGAATATTTTCTTGAAATCCCCACGAGAGCAGCGTGTTCCATTACCCCGTTTTTACCTAATTGAGTGTCGCAAGAAGGCTGGGTATTCCGTTGAAGAAGTATCCAGACTGTTGGACATTTCACACTACTATTACTATCAGATTGAAAGCGGAAAGCGAGGAATCAAGTTACCCATACAATTAGCGCTTAATCTGATAAAAGTGATGGATTTGGACCCGATCAAGTTTTTAGAGAGCGAAACAGAACATGCTAGGATGTACGCCGATATTAATCGGGAGACTTAAAATCCCATATCATCGGTTATGCAACGAATAAAATTATAAAAGAAACGTAGGCTAAAAAATGGATGATAAAAAACAATTCCGAACGTTGATTGATGAGTACATCGATTACATCGACATCAAATCAACCACCAAGCAAGGCTATCGGAAGATGTTGTACGAGTTTGCATTGTACGTGGACCGCTTGCCTAACTTACCAATTAGACAGGACGTCATGCGTTACCGTGAACAGTTGAAATCCAGACTTAAAGCCGCTTCAATTCAAAAGCACATTGTTGTCATCAGAAACTTCTATCGTTGGTATCACATTGAAGGTTATGGACCGAATGCTGCCGAAGGCGTCAAAGGGATGAAGATCGAGTCCAATTTCAAAAGGGAGTCACTCTCGGTAGAAGATAGCAAGAAACTGCTTCATCGAGCTAAGTTACTCGCCAAGAAAGATATCATAGGGAAGCGTAATTATGCACTCATTGCACTTCTCATTACGACAGGTCTACGAACCATTGAAATCGAACGATCCAATGTCGAAGACATCGGATTTATTGACAATACTCAAGTCCTCTACATCATGGGCAAAGGGCATGACGATAAAGATGCTTTCGTCAAGTTATCACCACAAGTCTATGCTATTATCGAGAGTTATTTGATGAAGCGTCAAGACGAATATAAGCCCCTTTTCATCAATCACTGTACTCGAAGTAAAGGCGAAAACATGCAGACTAGAGATGTGCGCCAAGTCGTCAAAGAATTGCTCCGTCAAATCGGAATTGATAATCCGAAATACTCTGCTCATAGTCTGCGTCATACGACAGCTACGCTTTCGTTGTTGGAAGGTGCAGGTATTGAGGAGACGCAACAATTATTACGACATAAAGACCCTGCAACAACCCAGATTTACATTCACCGAATCAGGAAAATGAAAGATCATCTCGAATGGAAAATAAGTGACACGTTGTTCGGTAACGAAAAACACAAAAAGTGAAGGGAAAACCTATGATCAAAGAATTCGAAAGTACCCTCTATGGCAAGGTGCGAACCGCCATCATCGAGGACGAGCCTTGCTTTAATCTCAAAGATTTATGTCGTATGTATGAAATCAAAAATATGAATGAAGTCAGAACGAAACTCAATGACTCTGGTGTCAAGACGCTTGCTGTGACCACCGAAAAAGGTACCCACAACACGTTCTTTATAACGGCGGACAATCTAGCGAATTTGTTCTTTCAATCAACCAAAGCGGAAGCGGAGGTGATTAGCGATTGGCTTTACCGAATCGTGCTACCTCAACTCATAAAATACGGGACTTACAAGGTCGAGGACTTGCAAGATCCAAATAGAGCAATCGAGTTCCTCGAAGAATTTCAGGATGTCAAAGTGCGAGCAACAATCCTTGAAACAACCATGAAGTTGAATACTCCTAAAATCAAGATGATCGACAAGTTGCTCGGTTCGAGTAGTTGCATTGACCTGGATATGCTCCATGAAGTCATAAAGTTCAAAGAGATTCAAAAAGCCGACTTGTTCAGAATCTTGAGAGCTGTTCATATCCTGAACGATAATAATCTGCCTTTACAGGAGTTTTGCGACAGGAAGCACTTCCGTGTGGTAGAAGCGAAAGTCGTTGCTGGAGGTAGCATTAAGAAGTCCATACGCACCTATGTCTATCAAAGCGGAATCTCACTTGTCGAACGCTTGCTTAAGGAATATGAAGGAGTCAAACATGGAAAGAAATGATGAGGTCTTAACACTGAATGAACTCATGGAGATCCTGAAGGTGACAAGGAAGACGCTGCTTCTTTATATTAAAATGGGCAAGTTGAAAGCATTCAAGATTGGTAATCAGTGGCGAGTAACTCGGATCACGCTTGATGAATTCATAGAATCGAACACGAAGAAGTAAGGACATGATCAGCCACTTCCTATTTCCCGATAATAACTGTGAGCGGTGACGGCAACTATACGTCAAGTTGCTGTGAACGTGCGGTCAAGTAGTTGTGAAGTGGCTGTTTAATGTCGTTTTGGAAATGCCCGAAATGGGCTGTTTTTAAGTATCTTCACGAAAGGGAAAAACATATGGCACGACCATTCAAACAAGGCTTACAATACTTTCCTCTCGATGTGAACATTTTTGAAGATGAGAAGATCCAGGACTTGAACCTGGCTTTTGGCATTATGGGTGAAATGGTCTTTATCCGCTTGCTTACAATGATCTATGCGAACGGGTATTACCTAGAAAAGTCAATATCATCACTGGCCAAGAGCCTCGTAAAAAGCATCGGGGCGAATTGGGCACCCAAGACGAGCGACATTGAAGAGATCGTCGTTTACTGTGGTGAGGTCGGGCTCTTCGACAATGAGCTTCTCAAGAGTGGAGTAATCACCTCAAAATCAATTCAAAAACAGTTCGTTTTATCGACTAGAAGAAGGAAGAATAAGGACTCGGAAAAGTACTGGTTATTGGACGAAAAAACGATGCAAGAATTGGCGATTTTCTACAAAACGTCAAAAAACGTTATTGTCGACAATAACCGAGTTAATGTAGACACAAACGGGGTTAATGTTGACAATAACCAAGTTAATGCAGACAATAATCGAGTTAATGTCGACAGAAGTACACAAAAAGAAAAAGAAAAGAAAAAAGAAAGAGAAATTGATAAATATGATAAACAAGATAAAGGGCCTTTCGGCCTCCCTAAACTACACTTTATTACAAACTCTTTAATCAAAAGCAAGTACATCGATGAAACATCCCTGGAACTCATCAAATACAACGCCATGTTTGAGGAGTTTATCCAAGGTTATGGGTTTGAGGATGTGCTATCGGCGCTTAATTATATCGAGAAGTACTCGAGAAATCCAAATCCTGAGATTGAAGACAAATTCGCTTTCATGAGGGAATCCCTACAGAGGAACTTGAAGATGTTTGAGCACAGAAGGGAGTTTGCCAATGAATCATTCGAAGCGTGGATTAAACGAACCCTTCTATAAATGGCTAGATGATGTGAGAAGAGCGATCCGAAAAGAAAAGGAGCTTCAAGAAAAGCTCCAGTACTACAATGTTAAACTGATTGGATACAAAGGGGTGGTATACGATAGGATAGGTTCTTCTAGCACAGCTGTAAGTGATAAAGATATCTTGTTTTGGATTGATAGAATGGATGAAACACTCAAATCACTTGAGCTATATCAACTAACAGTTAATACCGCCAAAACGTTCTCTAACAGGCTATCATCCCAACATCAGATTGTTTTTTGGCACTTGATTGGGAATTGTAAGGCAGTAAATATTGCATTAGAGATGGAGGTTAGTTCTCAAAGAGTGTATCAAGTGATCAACGATATCATTTCGATTTGGCGAACCAAGTAGTGAAGTAAGGCTTTCCCCGAGGACCAGTATCCACGCAAATACTGAAAAGGGGAAATATAAATGTTGAGAGTAGTCGAATTGTTTGCAGGTATTGGAGCCCAAACACAAGCGCTGAAGGATGCGCACATACAACATCAAGTAGTGGCAATTAGCGAGATTGATAAATATGCATTGAAGGTGTACGAATCGCTTCATGGAACACCAAACAACCCAGGGGATATAAGGCAAATCAAAGAAGTGCCAGAAGCGGATTTATGGACTTATTCTTTTCCGTGTACTGACATCTCATTAGCGGGTCGAATGAAAGGTTTTGAGAAGGGAACTGACACAAATAGTAGCCTTCTTTGGGAGGTCGAACGCTTGCTCACCATCGCACAAATCAAAGGAACATTACCAAAGTATCTATTGATGGAAAATGTGAAAAACCTTGTAAGCAAAAAGTTCATTGGTATTTTTAATGAATGGACAACATTTCTATCTCAACTGGGATATACCAATCACCATCAAATTATGAACGCCAAAGATTATGGAATTCCACAAAATCGTGAGCGTGTTTTCATGATTAGCGTACTAGGTGATGACTCGGCTTTTGCGTTCCCTAAAAAGATACCATTAGTATCAAAATTGCAGGACTATCTTGAAACCGATGTTTCTGAGAAATACTTTTTGAGCGAAAAATTGATAAAAAACTTATCTGACACCAAGGATAGAAATGGGTTTATCCGAGGTAATCGATTTAGGCTACATGACGTAGATAGTGAATATGCGTATACAATAAGCACGTGTCCTGGAAGCCGAGAAACAGATAATTTCATTTTAATTCCCGAAAAAACAAAGAGGGGATATGCTTTTGCATTTTGTGGAGATGGAGTATATACAAACCGAACATCCCAAAAACGTGGAGTTGTTCAAAGGAGTATGATTCCAACTTTGAAAACATCTGTAAGCGATGTGGGGGTAGTTGTGGATAAAGGGGATTTGATTTCTATTAGAAGGCTGACCCCGAGAGAATGTTGGAGATTAATGGGGTGGAACGACAACGATATAGATCGAGCATTTGAATCGCAAGTCTCTGATACCCAATTATACAAGATGGCAGGGAATTCAATAGTCGTAAATGTACTAGCTGAAATATTTAAATGCTATTTCTATAGTAATTTTTGATTCAAAACAATACATTGATTGTGGGTTTATATATTAAGTGATATAATTTTTACATCTATCACTTATTTATGGAGGACTATAATGGCAAGAACTGAAAAAGTGTGGCACCCACTATTCATAGATTATATGGAAATGATTATTAACAGCCCGATTTACAAAGGATTGGCAATCAGTAGGAAGTCTGATAATACTCCAATTTGGCTTGCACCAAAACAGACAGAAAATGGAAAGCAACGAATAAAATGGGCAAAAGAAAAAGCTACACAACTTGGTATAAAAGATGAACCTGGAATGTATGCAAAAGTTATGCTTGAAGTACATCCAACAAAGAAAAAAGTTTGTCAAACATGTGGGAAAACAATGTCATTATACTATTTGTACCCAAGCGTTTCGCTAGTAAACTCTCTGAAAAAATCATTCGACTACGAAACCGATCAGATAACCTCTGTTTTCGATATTGTTGATGATTTATTGCTTTTGTACGATGAAAATTTAGTCAAAAGATTTTTCATTAAGAGATTCGAATTACCATGGAGTGTTTTGGAAAAAGACCTATCTCAAATTTTGTGGCAGTGTGAAATCAAAACGAGATCCGGCGCTTCAAAATTATTAGGACCTGGAGCCATGTCCAATTTTCCAGATAGATTTGATGGGTTTCATTCATACAATAGATGCTGCAGAAGTCTTGAAGATAAGGGTAGATCATCGGAAAACCTGCGTTCATATACGAAAGATAGGAGAGCATACGAATATTGGAGCGATGGGAATATCCATGCGGCAAATCAATATATGGGGTCGCCGTTTTTCACGGGTTCTAGTGCTGATCATATCGGTCCAATTTCATTAGGTTTTATACATGATTCATTGTTTCTTCGTCGAATGCCTTCGGGAGAGAACTCTTCAAAAAGAGATCGATTACTCTATAATGATATCATCGAAATAATTGCAATCGAAACTCGACACAGCATCTCTGCAATGACCTGGTATTCAAGTTTAATATGGAAGCATATTAAAGATAATTTTGTGAATAACGTAGATAAAGTCGAAGATTATCGGTCTGCGCTTAAGGTTAACATGAATAGTTTCATGTATATTCTATGGTTTTTATTAGCAAAGTGTGGCGAAAATGCTGAAAAATTCCTTATCAACGAAATATTGTCGACCAAATTTGATTACTTTAAGTACGACTATGAATTTGGGCCAGAAGGATTGATTACAAAACAACAGCTACGAAATATTACCGACGCAACAAAAAAAGAAGTCGGGAGATTTATAAGGGTTGCTATTCAGTCTGTGTATGAGTATAACGAGAAAGAGAATCGAAACACAAAATCAGCGTTTTCTCAATTCGAACTTAAACTGTTGAATGAAATTGCGGATGCTTTAAATGGGCAAAATGTCGATAATAAATCGACGAAAATTGAAGTTACGAAATTGGTTGAAACGATTCAAAATCGAATAATTAGTCAACTATGATAAGAATGCCTAATCCTTGGGCATTCTTTTTCTCATTTCATTAATGAATGCACTCGAATGTTTTGGGTTAATGTAAGAGGCCTCATCCGAACATTCAATATTTTCAAGATCACCAATGGCATCGAGCGCTGGGATCACGTCTGAAAAAGGAATTGGGAAAAGGTCGGCTGGCGATATGTTTAGATCTTTGTCAACGCCGATAATTATGACCCTTTTGCGTTTTTGTGGAACCCCAAAATCGGTGGCTAATAAAGTCTTCCCTTCAACTAGATATCCTAAACTTTCAAATGATTCGGTAATTTCTTTATACACTAGTCCTTCTTGCATGGTTCTTATTCCTTCAACATTTTCCATTACGAATACTTTTGGATGTACACGTCTTAAAACTTCCCAATACTCTTTAAACAATTGGTTTCTCGGGTCATCAATGAATCTTTTCCCAGCATGTGAGAAACCTTGGCAAGGTGGCCCTCCACAAACCATATCTATTGAATGATTATTTATGAAAAAATCGATTTTATTCTTCGTGCTATCTAGAGTAAGGTCCCCATGGATAGTGTTAATTTCGGGGTTATTTACCTTTAATGTTAGGCATGCGCTTTTGTCATAGTCAACACCAACAATAGAGTTTATTCCTGCATTTTTGAACCCTAGTGTCATACCACCTGCTCCAACAAATAAATCTACAGAAGTTTCAACTGGTATGTATTTCTTTATTTGAAGAGCAATTGCATAAGCTAGTTTTGGCGGAACCGCATTTCCGACCTGACTAAGTAACTCTGTCTTATTGCCAATGAAGAAATAGTCATCTGGGAAGCTTTGAAACCTTGCCGCTTCTCGCACAGATATTACCCGATCGTGAACTGGGTGAATGTACGTTCCATTTCCCGGCCTATTAAAATATGTGGTTATTGTGTAACTTGGTTTATTATAATCTAGTCTTCCATATAATGTGGTCCTTCCGCCAGTTTCATTTATGCGTAAAAGACGTTTTGATTTCTGGGCGACTTCTTGGGAAATATTTTTCCAGTTTCCACCTTGCGGGACGCATTGGACCATCTCAAGGTCGAGGTTACTCAGTTTAAATCCAGAATGATTCAATAGCTTATACCTGGAGATATGTAGATATTTGTTTATTAAAAGACCGATTGACTCTTGAGTAATGGAATCATAAGCAGTATTGGATGAGATAAGAAGAGAATCTGGTGACACATTGTTTTCAAGCATTTCCTTTGCGATTTTTTGGCTGATTCGGATATTTGTTAGTTTATAAAAATCATCCATAAATGTCTGAGTTACATCGTTTTGGACATTTCTTTTAATTAAATTGGTTTGTGTTTTTTCTGGATTTGAGGTTACTCTTACGAATAAGTTTTTAATCATCTCGTCAATTGACTCTTGTTGATTTTGACTGACACCGTTTCCTTCGATGCAATGTCTGACAAACTCTGAAATCTTTACTATTTCCTCAATCGGACTAATGGGTATTGGAAACTGATCAATATCGTAGTTATTAATATGGTTGTTCGAACTATTGATTTTAAAGAACCAATTCATGACTGATGAGTTTAACAATGCTAATAAGTAGAAGTAATCGACTCCGAATATGTTGCTATCAACACAAATAAAATTGCACGAATTACCAAGAACGTGGTTCTTTGGAATGTATGCAAAAGTGAGTCGTTGCTCTTTTTCAAGATTGGAAATCTGCTGGCAAGCAATGCGTGGCGATAGGATGTACTTCCTTTTTGGCGATTTATTTACAAAAATCTCGTCTACGTATTTGACTGGATTCGCAGAACTTATTCTATACTGCTTAATATCTCTACCGCGCAACAACAAATAATCATTCTCTTTGTCGATGATTGAGTCTTTGTTAGACGTTAAATCAAGTTCCCCTCTCATGTTGACAATAAATGATAAATCAGCGACTTTTGGAAAGGCAAGCAACAGATTTAAGAGCTTCTCATCGTTTTTTGAAAGGAATAGGATAGAGTTATCAGAACGATTTTTCAGCGTTTTTTGATAATCAACCAGTTCGTAAGAGCATTTTGCCGGCGGGTTATAATTTTTGCATACACGAAATTCTTTTGTTGATGTCCCCTTTTTTATTAGTATTGAACTTAATGACTGTGAGGCATCAAAATAATCATTGTTTTCCTTGATTGCATTAACTGATAAAAGGCAATTCTCCTCAAACATCACTTTACGTAGGCCAGCACAAGATTGATCATTAAAAATCGTGGTGGGAATAAGCAGACTAACAATAGCTGATTCATTCGTATATCTTAAGATTATTTCTTCAACGAACAACTTATATATGTTTAGAACTCCACTCATATTTTTAAAGTGACTTTTTGAATGGCTTGAAATCCACTGAAAATGTTTTTTGTCTAACTCAAAATTTTCATTCGAGCTATATTTGTTTTTTTCGGCTTTTAAATTTCTGTAGGGGGGGTTTGTAATAACAATATCAAATTTTTCATCATGTGTTGGAAAAGCTTGACCAAGTGTTATGAATTCGCTTGTAAGAATATCAAGTCTATACATAAGTCCATGTGCAATGTGAGATGAAAAATACGCATCGTCAGGAGTATAATCAAAATGGAGTTGCGAATACTTCCTTAACAAGGCAATGTATATATTTAGTGCTTCTATATCAATATCAGCCACGAATATATGATCTAGAAAACTCTGAAAGTCTTTAGGAGAGTCGATAAAAGACAAAAAACAATCAATATAGGTGAACACAAAAACACCTATTCCAACACAAGGTTCGAGGAATCTACATTTTAGTAATTGTTCTTTTTCCGTTATCAACTTAAAAGCATCAATTTCTTGAATCATATTTCTTGCAACATCCAAGTGCGTATAAAAAATCCCGTTTTGTTTCCGATATTTAGTATCGATGCTTACTTGTCTTTCTTTTGCAATATCCTCTAAAGTTGACCAAAACTCATCAACACTAGATATATCATTAATCTGTTTGAAAATATTCTCTTTCATGGCACACCCCGTATTCTTATAATAAGTCAATTATACCACAAAAACAATTCGAGACAAGAAAAATGAGACGGATTTGATATTTTTTTCAAGTAGAGGCTATTTTTCTATATCTTGCGATTTGTTCTTCCACACAAAATGTCATCCTATGAAGGTGATATGAATTCTATTCTTTATAACACGATAGAAAAATCCGATAATCCCTGTGAACGGTGATGCCAAGTGTATGTCAATATGCTGTCAACATGCGTTCAAGTGGTCGCCAAGTAGCCGTCAAGTGGCATACAGATAATTGCGATAATCCGCTGTTTTCAAGGAATATTGTGCTGTCGGCATGTAGACAAAAATTGACAGATTTCATATACTGTTAATAGCGTGGAATACTGGCTCCAGAGAAGCCTAGAAGTTAGAAACTCTCAATGTTGAGGGTTTCTTTTCTTTTGCAGAAAAATTTGTAGTATTCAACTGGTAAACAATTACAGTTTTGGTAATTGTCAATTGAACAGTTGGAGTGAGAAATTGAAAGGTAAAATGCTGGATCTCTATGAGCGTTGGGAACAATCTGGGCAACTAGAAAGTAAACTAAGTGCCATTAAAGAGATGATATCTAAACGGGCTCATCAGAAAGAAGTCGCCGAGTATCTGGGTATATCGGAGAAGACACTAATTAAACTTAAGAAAATCCATCCGAAGATTAATCGTGCCTTTGAGTATGGAAATGAAGAAATGAAAGACAATATCTTCGATGCGCTTCTTAAACGTGCGGTTGGCTACGATTATGAAGAAACCCAAACTACTCTCGAGGAAACAAAAACTGGAACCAAGAAGAAGATTGTAAAAACGAAGAAGCATTATCCGCCCGACATCAGTGCTGCGAAATATCTGCTTCCACTTCATTTCGGAGTCGAATACAGTGAGCGCAGATTCGAAATCGAAGCAATGAATAAACGTCTAGAGAAAGGTGAGGAAGTGTGGACCAATGAATATAGTGATGAAGAAGCCCTCGGAGTTGTTCGCATACGAAAACAATCCAAGAAATAATGACACCGCTGTTGAAGCGGTAGCAAATAGTATTAAGGAATTTGGGTTCAAAGTTCCGATCATCATCACCAAAGACAATGTAATTATTGCAGGCCACACAAGGCTCAAGGCGAGCATTAAGCTGGGGTTGGTCACTGTTCCTTGTATCGTCGCAGATGACCTCACTGAAGCCCAAATCAAGGCCTTCCGTTTGGCGGATAACAAGACTGCAGAACTCGCCACTTGGGACTTCGAGAAACTAGAAGAAGAGATGTCCCACATCGATATGGACCTGCTCCAGTTCGGATTCGAAGATCTTCATTCGGACGTTCCCGATAATGCAAGCGACGATGACTTTGATCCGACGGATGAGATTCCTGAAACACCGTATTCCGAGTTAGGAGATATCTACCTTCTAGGTCCTCATAGAGTCATGTGCGGCGATTCAACCAAGAAAGAAGACGTCCACAAACTCCTTGAGAAAACAATCGTCGACATGATCTTCACGGATCCGCCTTACAATGTCGACTATGAAGGCACAGCAGGAAAAATTAAGAACGACAAGATGGAAGATAATAACTTCTATCTTTTTTTATTCGAAGCATTCACGAATATGTTTGAAGCAACCAAGGATGGCGGTGCGATCTATGTGTGCCATGCCGATACTGAGGGGCTTAACTTCCGAAACGCTTTCAAGAACGCAGGCTACAAGTTGGCCGAGTGCTTGATATGGGTCAAGAACGCTTTGGTGCTTGGCCGACAGGATTACCACTGGCGTCATGAACCAATTCTTTATGGATGGCGTGAAGGGGCAGCACATTACTTTGTGGAGGATCGCACCCAGGACACGATCTGGGAATATCATAAACCCAAGAAGAACGACGAGCATCCGACGATGAAGCCACTTGAACTTGTTGGGCGAGCAATCTCGAACTCGTCCAGATTTGGTGAACACATCCTCGATCTGTTCGGGGGTTCAGGTTCGACGATGATCGCCGCTGATCAACTGCAGCGAAAAGCCATACTCATGGAACTCGATGAGAAGTTCGTCGACGTCATCGTCAAACGCTATATCCGACATAAGGGTTCGAATGAGAATTGTTATCTGATTCGGAGCGGAAAGAAGTATCCAATCGATTCGATCGAAGCGTTCCAAAATAACGCACTACAGTAACGATTTATCATCGAATTGACTTGATATAAAAGGCCTTCAGAGTGATATATATACATGCCAAAAGGCAGAAGGATGGATCACGACAATGGCTAAAAAATGGTTTACAAACGATTTGGACCGAGTTCAAACCCTGATTCAAGAAGCAAAAGAATTGATGGAGTCAATTAAAGATACGCAACAAGAGAAATTCGACAATCTTCCCGAAGGATTCCAAAGCGGATCGAGAGCAGAAGCAATCGAAGAACGCATTTCCAACTTTGAGGAAATCTACGACAACCTCGAAAGCACACTTGATACCATCTCCACGGTTTTGGAAGGTTAAGAAGATGGCCGAATACACAAAGAACACCGTCATCTGTCGGTACTGCCGACACATGGGTACGCCAATTGATGAGATGGTGTCCACAGTATGGACACCTGCTCCATTCGAAAGGGGTGGTCAATTATGTTTCTAGAATTCAATGCTCATCCCAAGGGAATCAAAACGACCGATTGTGTGGTACGAGCAATTGCCACAGCGACGAAACAAGACTATATGGAATGCCGTCGCATTTTGAATCAAGCTAAGCGTGATATGGGATTCACCAGCTACAAGGACACCAAGTTCCTTTATAAGTACTTTGAAGGCTATCCTCGACTGATCTTCAAAGCAGTTCGAGGGGAACCAAGAATCAAAGGATCGGACTTTACCGAACTTCATCCAACAGGAACATTCATCCTGAAGATGGCTGGGCACGTGACGGTCTGCATCGATGGAGTTATCAAAGATACTTGGGACTGCACATACCGAAGCGTTTATACTGGTTGGCTATTGAAATAAAAAGAAGTCCGAGTGGACTTCCTTCCATTATTTCTTGTCTTTTGGTGGGCAGGGATCGTTTCCATGCGAATCCTTGTTACTAATCTTCCCATCCTTATTATGGATGACAACTTCAGCTTGTTGGTTGTGTGCAATTCCTCTAGCTACATTGATTGCTTCCTGTTTAGTAGGAGTAACAACGGTAGCTTTCTGATTGCCTTCGCCTTTAACTTGCCAAGCACCTTGATGGGGAGTAACGTGTTGATTTTTTCCCATATTCACACCTCCTACCTTATATTTTACTCCGAAAACATGAACTCTCAAAGGATTTACCAAAATAGAAGGGATTAACCATGAAAACTACCTTTATAAGAAAAGCCACCCACACGGAATTGATACCGCACGATGAGTTCTTCATTGAAAAAACGATAGTCCTCGACAAGAACCTATTCGAGTGCTTTATTAACAATCCACTCAACGATTATGACTTCATCGTCGAAAACCTTGATTTGATGCATTGCGACGTCCACGGAGTTTTCCACTGTATCTATGTTACTTCTGAAGAGCACGATTTTGGCATCCTGGTTGATAGTGAAGGTTATCACTATGGACGATACACCGCATATCTTCCAAAAGTTTCATTGAAGTAATTTAGGAATTTCCCTCTTTATCTCGTATGTATAGAGTAGAGGGGATTTGCATATGACAAACCAATGGTTTTGGGATGATTTGCTCGAACGAATCAAACGAGAAAAGTCATCAGGTATTCCTTACGTGATTGCACAAGATCTAAAAGCCTTCTTTAAGAAGTCACTCGACGACGGACGCATCACCAAGGAAACCTATCAGCAATTCGAAAGTATCATCAAAAAATAACATGAAAGGGAAGCTGCGGCTTCCTTTTCTATCTAGAGGAGAAAAAACACAATGAAAATAATCACAAGCGAATCCGTCTTCAGTGGACATCCCGACAAAATCTGTGATCAGATTAGTGACGCAATCCTGGATGCGATTCTTGCGCAAGATCCAAATGCACGAGTAGCCGTCGAAACAGCCATAAAGGATAATCTCGTTTTGGTATTCGGTGAGGTTACGACCACAGCTATTGTTAAGTATAGTGAGATCGCCAAGCGAGTCTTGATCGACATCGGCTACTATGAAGATTTTTGTATCCTTGAGAAGATTTCGAATCAGTCACCCGATATTGCACTTGGCGTCAACGAGACTGCTGATCATCAACAAGGCGCTGGCGATCAAGGAATGATGTATGGTTTTGCGTGCTGCGATACCGTAGAGAAGATGCCACTTCCAATTGTGGCTGCACACATAATTGCACATCATATCGATCTTCTGAGAAAAACAAAGTATCCTCATATTTTCGGACCTGATGGAAAATGTCAAGTGTCAGTGAAATACGATGGAGGTATACCGATTGGATATGACACTATTATTGTATCTGCACAAACCTTGCCAGACGTTGATCTTCAAGTGGCGAAAGATATCATTAACAACGAAGTCATTGATCCACTCATTGGTAGTCAAAAGGGCGGTGTCAATATTCTTATCAATCCGACGGGTTCATTCGTAATTGGTGGACCAGAAGGCGATTCTGGGTTGACGGGTCGCAAGATTATTGTCGATACCTATGGTGGATTCGCTCGCCATGGGGGTGGTGCCTTTTCAGGCAAGGACGTCAGCAAGGTTGATAGAAGTGCGAGTTACTACGCTCGATACGTCGCAAAAGCGGTCGTAGAGGCCGAATTAGCGGACACGTGCGAAGTATGTGTCTCATACTCCATTGGGATTGCCAATCCTGTCGCAGTATCAGTTGATACGTTTTATACTGGCAAAATCTCGGATGATGAAATCCTTCTTTTAATCAAGAATCACTTTGATTTCACACCTGCAAACATTCGAAGAGAATTAGAACTTCAAAATGTAAAGTTTCGAGATCTTGCTTGCTATGGTCATATGGGAAGAGAAGATCTTCCAGTTCGTTGGGAGCATGTAGAAGCCAAAGCAGAAGAGTTGCGGATTGCATATGAGAAAACCAAAGGCGCTGCATAACTTCTACAAATCCGATACATGGAAATTGGCACGTGAAATCAAGATCAGACAAGTCAATGGTCTGTGTGAGCGATGCGGTTCCATTGGTCAGGAAGTTCACCACAAGGATCGGCTCAATATCGACAACGTGAATGATGTATCTGTGAGCATTAATCCCGAGAATTTGGAGTTGCTCTGCAAGGATTGCCACAACAAAGAACACAAGCGTTTTGGAAAAGAAAAATTATTTGATAATGAAGGGAACCTAATAAATACTGAAAAACCTCTGTAAACTATACATTGTTTGATATAATGTTTATAAAAGAGGTGATGCAAAATGAATGTAATCGTGAAAACCTCATATCCGCATGGGTTGGTCTATTATGGTTCAGCAGATTTAGCATCTAGTTATGATGTCAAATTCCTGATTGATAATATTACTACCATAGATGAATATTTTCGGGCTCACTCAATATCAATTCTCAACGGAATTGATGACTATATCGACTTTTTGTGGCTGTCAAAATTCGCTCAATTTGACGAAATCATTCCACACATATTAAAAGATGAAATCCGTGCACAACTAAAAGACTGTCTCTTGATTATACATGAATATCTAAAATCGTATGAAATTGGGTCGGTCATAAGGTATTTGCAAGGTCATATTTCAGACGTTTTTAATTATTCGCAGGAAGATCTCGTTTATTTCGATATGTTAAGAATCACAATTGACTTTGTTTATGCTCATTCGAATTCTTTCGAAGACATCGTTTTTCAGAGTATTGAAGTCGATTATTGGCATTTGGTTGTTGATAATTTTTCAACGTATAAGCAATACTATGCAAAACATATAGATCGATTTTCAGCACATGTTCTGAATGAAAAAATCGCAGTGGACAACATCAAAAATTTCGATCGTGTGTTTGATTTGTTAGAGAAGTTATTTCAAACTCAGCCTTTCATAGAGATTATTACCAAGTCTGCAAGAGCTGTATGTATCGAAATATTGCAAATTAGTAATGGAATCACGCCTGAAAACTATTTGGAAACCCTTGACTTGATAGAAAAAGGAAAAAAGATTGCAAAAAAGTTCAAATTCAAAGAAGCATATCTATTTGAATCATTGGACGAGAAGAACCAACCAATAAGGGATCAATTTTTTGAGAAATACGGACACAAATTTGAATATGGGCCAATTGACCTTAATAAAGAAATCATAAAACTCAAAGAGAGCAGGAAGCCTGATTTTGTCAAGTTTTTGGGATTTTCTCACACATACGATAAAGAGAGCCAGAAGATAATATCGACTTTTGATTCCGTTATGTCAAAACAATATTCATTTACCGACGTTATAAAGAATATTGGTGAGGAATCGAATGACTATTTCACTCCATCGAGATTGTCTACGATCGGTTTTATTTTGGATCTCCATTGGCGTCTACTTTATCTATGTATTTGCGACGAAGATTTGTTTGATGGACTTTTTAAGTATTTCCATTCCGCTCTTCATAAACTATTCCTGGATGAGATAATAACGCAAGGTGACATCGATGAGTTCACAGGATTGTCCTTTCAAATAAAATCACTAGTCAAACTTGATGAAGAAAAAGCTTTTTTAAAACGATCCTTAGCATATAGCACAAGTTTATTTCTATGTGCCTACATCGAATTGATTTTGTCGAAACTGTTCGACAGACTGAACAATGAGGAATCCTACATTGATAAGCGGTTCTTGACACTTGGCTCATACCTTGAAAATGTTGAAGTGATAAATTATCTTGGAAATCACCATACAAAGGTGCTGGAATTTCAACTTTGCCGTGTTTCTGGAACGAACATTGGACTAAATATTAGAAATAAACTAATGCACCATATCGATATTAACTTTGAATCCATGGGTGTGGGCAGAGTAGTTCAAGTGCTGTACATATTCACTTCCATTATAAACGCTATCTCGGTACACTATATTGAACTCCCCCCCAAGGGTAGTGAATAATTATCAACAGGTACCGCATAGGGTGTCAATTAAAAAACGGAAGGCATATTTTTTGAAAACCCTGATTCTATGTGAGAGTAATGAATAAAACGAATTGGATAATTAATATACAATAATTTTATTGAGGTGAAAATGTGGCTACCTATCGTCAGATTCAACTCTATATTAAGCAAAAGTATAATGTAACAATAAAAACATGCTGGATTGCGGATATGAAAGAAAAAAATGGAATCAAATTGAGAATTGCGCCAAATCGGATTTCTTTAGAAAAAAAAGTGTACCCATGCCCAAATGAATTTGAACCATTAATTAAAGATGCATTTACCTATTTTAATATGGTAATCAGATGAAATGTCTAAGTTGCGCAAATGAATATGATAACTCTTTGAATTTACATTGCCCTTCTTGTGGAATGAAGAATGTGTCTGTCAATGTTTGCATGAATATTTCAATTGGATTAGCACAAAGATACAAAGGTAAAAGCAATGTAAAAATAAATAGGAGAGCGTCTTTTGAGTTTAAGGGTGGAAATGAGATTAATTATTCAAGAAATATACAAGTAAATAGAGATTATTACGTTGATAGAATAAATAATCGATATATTGAAACAATTGTTAACTCTAAAACAAATGAAGTGATTTTACATAAAGATGAAAAACTATCCGAACACAATAAAAATAAAACAAACAATAAGAAACTAGGTGAGCCCAAATGAAAAAGTATTATAGCATTGAAAACGCGCTTATTTTATTAATTGTATTATTTCCATTTACTATCCTTATTTTACTTTCTTTTGGAATAATTAACTCTCATTTTAGCGATGATACTATGCATACTTTTAGTAGAATATCAGAAATTTCATTGTATTGTCTTTCTATTGTTTTGTTTATAAATTTTGTTCTTTCGAAAAAGAAAGGAAAATACAAAGCATTGTTTGAAAAGCTTACTCTTAGCTCAGTATATTTGTTGCTCGGATTAACTATTATTTCGGTTAATGTTCCAATCTACATTTGGAGTATTGCAGTGTCGTTGACTGTTATTTTAATGTTATATTCAATTATAGACATTTTTCCTCGAAACAAGTAATAAATATCCGAGATGTAAATCATCTGAATATTAATTTTTGATTTCAATTTAATTTTATGTAGATAGAGGTGGTAAATTTGGAAATTTCAAGTCAAGATCTGCAGTTTTTAGTTGTCTACCTAAATCTTGTTGAGACTGTAAATCGTAAAATAATGTTGATGTATGGAATTAAAATAATGGATTCTGATGCGTTTTCGAAATACTATTATTTAGTAGATGAGTTCTGTGATGCATTTTTTAGAATAACAGGATTTGAAAAAGATATAAAAACTAACGTTTTAGTTACAAATAAAAGTAATGGAATATTAAGCGTTAATTCTATAACCGCAATTTACGACAGTTATATTGAAATTGATGGTTTGCTGAAAAAATATCCTTCATTGATTGATCATCTTAAGTTATATAGAAATAAAGCTCAACATAATCCACAATTGATTGGATTTGATTCTTTGATGGGGGGAAGTATAAATTTCGATATTGTATTCAGTTACAAATCCAAAAGATATACACTGTGTAGTACTGAAATAAGAAAAATGGTTATGGATTTAAACATAATTATATCTAGAATTGTTGTTGAAGTTTGGAAACGGATTGACGAAAAAAAAAGAGAGGATATTTGTTCTTTACCTTCACTCGAAGCATTATTTAGCAGCAAAAAATATGATATTTATAATGATTTCTTGATGGATGATAATAAGGGTTTTATTATTGATTTGTTTGATATTGTTTAATTGTTATACTATAGTTGAAATATCTTGGAGGCTGAAGATTGTCAAAAGCATTTGATATAAATCATGAAATAGAGCGACTTCGGTCGCTTTTTTCATCGGTTGATGAGAACAAAGCAAAACTTGTTGATATTTTAATCGAACAGGCGGCGTTCATGAAAGTAGAGCTCGGGATCCTCCAGGAACAGATCCGGAAGCACGGAGCCATTCAGGTATCCAGCAAAGGGGCCCAACGCCAGACGGAAGCGGCGAAGTACTATACCAAACTGATCAACGCCTACGGCACTGTCATCAAGACGCTTAACTCGATTATGGGAAAGAACGTCACTGATGGTGATGATGCTTTTGACGATTTCTTGAAACGAGCAAATGGGTAATGAACTATTTATTAGAATACCAATGCCAAATCGAACAAGGGAATATTCTGGTTGGTGAAGAGCTCAAGAAACAAATCAGTATTCTGATTCGTGATCTTGATGATCCTCGATATGCCTTCGACGAGAATCCAGGTAATCTTCGAATTGACTTTATTCAAACTTTCTGCAAGCATACCAAATCGCCATTCAATGGAAAACCATTCATTTTGGATCTGTGGGAGAAGGCGATTATACAGACCGCTTATGGCTTCAAGATGAAAGAGACAGGACTTCGACGATTCAACGAAGTGATTCTATTGATTGCTCGAAAGAATGGAAAGACAACGTTCGTAGCAGGGATTGATCTTGCTGAATTCTTCCTATCAAAAGGCGGAGTCGATATCGTCTGTGCATCAAATACGAGCGAGCAAGCGAACATCTTGTTTGAAGAAATCAACAATATGCGAGAGCAATCACCTGCACTCTCAAATGAAAAGCGTAGCAAAAAGAATATATTCTATATCTATTCGCTGAAAACAAAGAACAAGATCAAGAAATTATCGGCGCAAAGTCGAAATAAAGATGGATACAACATTGAGGTTGGTTGTATTGATGAAGTCCATGAAATGACCGATTCAAAGGTCTACGATGCCATCAAACAAAGCCAATCAACCAAGAAAGAACCACTCATCTTCATCATCACAACCGAAGGTACTACCGTCGGTGGATTTCTAGATAGCAAGTTGGATTATTGTCGGAAGATGCTCAAGGGCGAAATCACAGATGAACGAGTCCTTCCTTGGCTGTATACTCAAGACAACACGCAAGAAATATACGAAGATCCAAAGAACTGGCAGAAGTCGAATCCAAGTCTAGGCGTTGTTAAGTTGGGTTCTTACATGGATGATGTGATGAACAAATCTAAAAACGATCATTCTACTCGAGTGACGATGTTATGTAAGGACTTCAATATCAAGCAGATCGATCAAGGGGCATGGTTGTCCTTTGATGACTTGAACAATGAGACCAAGTTTGAGCTCGCATCATTGAAGAATTCTTATGCTATTGCTGGAGTTGACTTATCTTCCACGACTGACCTCACTGCAGCGATTCTCGTTATTCAGAAAAAGTATGACAATCGCAAGTATGTGATTTCGCACTTCTTCATGCCTAGCGAAGTGGTAAAGAAACGTATGGAAGAGGATAGTGTTCCTTATGATATTTGGATTAAGCGTGGGTTGATTACCCTAACCGACGGTAGTCAAAACGATTTTAGCCTTGTCACTCAGTGGTTCATGAAGACGATCCATGAACACCAAATACGTCCCCTCTGGGTTGGCTTTGACCCATGGAATTCGCAGTATTGGATTAAAGAGATGGAAGACCAAGGGTTTAATATGGAGAAGGTTCGCCAAGGAGTGTACTCACTATCAGAACCTATGAAGCAACTCGAAGCGGATCTAAAAAGCAAGTCCATCATCTATGATAACAACCCGATCTTGAAATGGTGCCTATCGAACACACAAGCTAAAGTTGACCTAAACGGGAATATTCAACCTTCCAAATTGAACTCAAAGTATAAACGCATTGATGGAACTGTAGCACTCATCATTGCTTATGTAGTTCTGAATAGATATAGATTAGATTATGAAAACATGTTATAATTATATAGCCAGATCACTTGGCAAAATTATATCAAAAGGAGGATGATACCTTGAAGTTACTAGTGATAGTGCTGTTAAAAGCCCTTTTAAGTGTATCAGTGTCCTGTGGCTTGTATAAAGCTTTGAAGGGCACTTACAGCAACCCCTCCTTCCTAAAAAAATCAGGCATCCTATGATGCCTTTTCATTTGCTCAATAGAGGTGATCCAGTGGGAATATTTACAAGAAAGAAAAGAGAAGGTTCCGCAAACACCTTCCAGTTGCTAGGCAGTTCGAATACATACTTCACACCATTTGGTTCGAACATCTCCAAGAGTGATGTTGTGAAAATCTGTATTGATCGAGTGGCCAGTCAATGCGCAAAACTCAAGCCACGTTACATCAAAACTGAAGCAGACAAGACAGTGACCGAGAAACAAGGTCGACTGTCTTTTCTTTTGAAGCACAGGCCGAACACACTCATGACACCCTATGACTTTGTTTATAAGGTGATCACATTGCTTTTGCTGAATGATAACGCCTTCGTCTATCCAATGTTCGATGCCGAAAATGGCGGACTCAAAGCGCTCTATCCACTTCGCCCAATCTTGGTAGAAGCATTGGTGGATAACGCCGATGCTTTTTACGTCAAGTTTTATTTCGAGGATGGACGGAACTTTACTCTGCCCTATGAGAATGTAATTCACTTGAGGAAGTACTTCGCTTCCAATGATTTATTCGGTGGCAGCGGTGCATCAGGTGACCATGAAGCAATCCTGAAGACGATCTCCATCAACGAGAACGTGCTTCA
Source organism: uncultured Caryophanales bacterium (assembly GCA_942493185.1). GTDB lineage: Bacteria > Bacillota_I > Bacilli_A > Izemoplasmatales > Hujiaoplasmataceae > UBA5603. Next base: position 1,330,885 of record OW818673.1, on the reverse strand, counting down.
AGGCATCGAAAACGCCGTGCGATCGTCTATGCAGATCAAAGGCATCATCAAGATGAATGGGATGCTTTCGGAAACTGACAAGAAGAAGCAGCGTGAACTCTTCGATTTGGCTTTGAACGATTCGATTCATGCCAAAGGGAGTTCAATCATTCCGATTGACCTAAAGTCTGAGTATGTTCCATTGACTGTCGATCCGAAGCTGATTGATAAAGAAACACTCGAATTTCTGCAATCAAAGATCCTCGACTATTTTGGGGTATCAGCGCCGATCTTCGCTAATAAATATTCAGAAGAAGACTTCAACTCGTTTTATGAATCCACTATCGAGCCTCTGGCCATTCAATTGTCCGAGGCTTTTTCTTTGGGTTTGCTGACGGAGAATGAACTAATGCGTGGCGAAGAAATCATTTTTTATAGTGAGCGATTACAGTATGCAAGCTGGAATACCAAAGTCACGGCCATCGAGAAGTTGATGAGTCTTGGGATCATGACCCTCAACGAGTCAAGAGCGCTGCTCGGACTCGAACCTATCGAGGGTGGGAACAAACGACTCCAATCACTCAACTTTGTCGATGCGGACAAAGCCAACAAATATCAAGTCGGCGAGGAGGAAAAACCGAATGAAAGTAGCAGTTAATGGAACCATTTCCAAGGAAGCCTTGAAGGTAATCCTTGAAACGCAGAAAGCGAAAGCCCTCATCATCGATGAGTTCTGTAGAGAAAACAAAATCACGAACTTCCAGTATAAGGACTCCGAACTGGAGTACCAGGTAGAAGCGAAGACGACCAAACCAAAAGTTGAGGTGCGAACCAATGATTAAAGAAACTCGACTGGCAGACGTCAAGTTTGAAGAAGCCGAAGGGAAGATGACTCTTGAAGGATATGCGATTGTCTTTAACCAAGAAACGCTGATCGGAGATGAAGAGTATGGTTTTCTTGAGGAAGTCAATCGGACTGCGCTTCAAGATACGCTCATGAAGGACGTACCGATGAAATACAACCATATGGACTCCTTCTTGATCATTGCTAGAACCAAGAACAGATCCCTCTCCCTTTCGGTAGACAACATCGGCTTGAAGGTCCACGCTGATTTACTCGATACCCAGTCCAATCAAGATATCTACAAGATGGTTCGAAGTGGATTACTCGACAAGATGAGTTTTGCCTTCACGGTCGAAGAACAGACCTGGAATAAAGAAGGCAAGGTTCCCAAACGAATCATTACCAAAATCGGACGGCTTTACGATGTGTCAGTGGTTGACACTCCAGCTTACGATTCAACCAGTATCTACGCTCGTTCTTTGGAATCCATGGATTTGGAACTAAAGGCTATGGAGTTAGCTGAGCAGGCACAGTATGCCAATACTTTGAAGCATCGCATTCGTATCAAAACAAAATACTAATCCCCAGGAGGAAAGAAAGAACATGAATCTCGAAAAAAGACGCAAAGAAATCGAAACTCGACTCACCGAAATCCGCTCGCTTGTCGAAGCAGAAACGGACGTCACCAAACTCGAAGCATTCGATACCGAATGCACCACCCTTCAAGAAGAACGCTCTGGCATCGATCGCAAGATGGCCATCGTGTCCAAATCCGAAATCAAGCCGATCGTGATCGACTCTCGCACCGATGTCAACAAGGAAACCCTCGAACTCCGTGGCAAGCAGCTGCGTGAGAACCGCGTCATCCAAGTTTCAAGCAACGAAGTCCTCGTTCCCGAATTCGTCGCCGGCGGCCTCGCACCTGTTCCCTACGCACAGGTCTCGACACTCGTCGACAAAGTCAAAGTCGTCAATCTGAACGGCGGCGAAACGTACAAGAAGTCGTTCGTCAAATCGAACGGCACGGCAGGCTTGACCGCCGAAGGTGCGGCCGCAACCGAAACCGAACCGGCATTCGGCTATGTGACCATCACCAAGGTCAAAATCACCGCCTACACCGAAATCACCGAAGAACTCGAAAAACTTCCGAGTATCCCGTACCAAGCCGAAGTCCTCAAGAACATCAACGTGTCGCTCAAGAAGAAGATTTCTGAACAGATCCTCCGTGGTGCAGGGACTTCGAACACCTTCACCGGCATTTTCTGTGACACTGCTGTCGCCCTTTCTGACACGACTGCTCTCGAGCTCTCGGCCATCACCGATACCACGCTCGATGACATCATCTTCGCCTATGGCGGAGACGAAGAAGTCGAAGGTGGAGCAGTGCTGATTCTGAACAAGAACGATCTCCGTGCTTTCGCAGGTCTGCGCACCTCCGAAGGTCGCAAAGTCCACACCGTCGATTACATCAATCAGACGATCGACGGCATTCCCTACGTCATCAACTCCAACTGCAAAGCGATCGCGGATACCGCGACGACTGCAGGTGAATATGCGATGGCATACGGCGCACTCAAAAACTATGAAGTTCCGGTCTTCTCGGCAGTCGAAATCGGCAAGTCGGTCGACTACAAGTTCAAGGACGGCATCATCTGCTACAAAGCCTCCGTGTTCACGGGTGGCAACGTCGTCGGTTACAAAGGCTTCCTCCGCATCAAGAAGAAAGCCGCCTAACAGCGGAAAGGACGGTAACATATGCCCATACTCGATATTGTGAAGAAGGCACTCCTGATTCCGCTTTCTGAAAGTTATGCCGATGATGAATTGTCGTCGCATATTGAGGCGTGCAAGGAACTACTTCGTTCTGTCGGTGTGGCCGATGCCGTCGTGAGTGGTGAGGGTAATCCGATTGTAGATTCCCTCACGCTCATTTACTGCAAGACGTTCTTTGGGTTCAAGAACGACGGAAGCGTCAAGGAACTCCCCAAGAGCTTTGACATGTTGCTTTCGCAACTGGCACTGACGAAAGGAAGTACACCGTAATGTTTCCTAGTTCACCTAATATCCGACTCACACTACTCAAACTCGACGGCATTCCTGATAACATCGGGAATCGTCAACTTTCTCTGATCAGCTCCAAAGAAGTGATTGGGATCAATTTCTCGGTCACTTCGAAGGAGTATTACGAAAGCAAGAAATCAGATCAACGCATTGATCTTGCGCTGCGCATCCAAAGTTTTCTCTATGATGGGAGTCGACATGCGCTTATCGATTCAAAAATTTATAAGATAGAACGAACCTATGTCAACGGCCAGTTCATCGAACTCTACTTGGTGGAAACCAAAATCAAAGCGGGTGACATCATTGGTCTCCTTGGATGAACTTGGACTGAAAATTAGTGCACTCGTCAATGAGTACACAGACAATATCAAAACAGCGATGGAAAAGATATTAGACGATACCGCTCAAAAGGTACTGGAGTATATTCAAACAAAAGCACCGAGAAGCGGTCAATCCGACGGGTTCGCCGACTCATTCGTCGCTATTCCCGAAGGGGAAGGACTCAACAAACAGATCGCGATTTATTCGAGTTCAAAGGGTCGCTTGACCCATCTGCTCGAATTCGGGTTCACGCATCGGGGTGGGAAGTTTGTCGGACCTCGTCCGTTTATGCGACCTGCCTTCGATGCGTTCGCACCCGATATGCTGGAACAAATCAAGTCGATCATCGAAAGGGGTGGCGCATCATGAGTGCATTTCTCGCACAACTGTACCAAATCTTACAGACGGTACTACCAAATAAGGTTACCTATGGGACAAACATCGTCGATGCCATTGATCTCGATGTGTTTCCCTTTATCGTCTATCAAGAGATCAACAATCGTGGCACCGCCTACGCTGATAATCGGCCAACTATACGCATCGCCACTTATCAAATAACCCTCGTCACTGAGCAAAAGGACACGGAACTTGAAGAGAGACTGGAAACAGCCCTCTCGGGCTCTGGGTTCAATTATCAGATGACGACAGAATACGTCAATGAAGACAACTCGGTCAACCGAGTCTACGAAATCAAACAGGAGGAAATCAATCATGAGTAACAAAGTTACTTTCGGACTTACCAATGTCCACTATGCGCTTGCGACACTCGCTGTCGACGGAGCCTGGAACTTCGGCTCACCGAAGCGTCTCGCTGGCGCTCAAGAAATCACGACCGAGGCCATTGGAGGCAGCACACAAGTTTATGCCGATGATAAAGTCATCGCAACACTCGTTTCTAATTCAGGAACGACCGTCTCGCTCAAATTCACGGAGATCGATGACGAATTCAAGAAGGACATCTTCGGCTTCAAAACCGATACCAATGGCAACTTCGTCGAAGTCATCAACAATGAGACGAAGACATTCGCTCTCGGATACGAGATTCAAGGCGACGCCAAGGCACGACGTATCTGGTATTATCTCTGCACCGCTACGCCTTCCGGAGACTCGAGCAAATCCAAAGCCGACTCCATCGAAGCGAACTCGATCTCGCTCACGATTACCGCAAGACCCATTGAATCTGGTAACAACTTGATTCTGCGAGTCATCGCCAGCGTCGGAGACACGAACTACACGAACTTCCTGTCGACGGCACCTGAACTACCGACATTCATCTAATGGAGGACTGACCTATGGAAAAAGTGATCAAGCTTGGCGAGAAGGAGTATCGTCTCCACTCGTCTCTATTCACCATCATCGATTATCGTAATGTCTTCGGATCCGAGCTTTTCAGCGACATCAAGAAACTCGAGAAGGGAAAGAACATCAAAGAAGAAGACTTCTCGCTCGTTATCGACACGATCTTCCGCATCATCTACGTGCTTCATCGTCCTTTCAGCAAAACCTCCTACAACGACTTCCTGATGTCGCTCGATTTCTCGATTCTGAGCGATTCAGATGAACTGCAAGTTCTATCTCTGACCATTGGGGACATGCTCGGAACTCTCCAAAAAAGCGCCAAACCATCCCCACAGTCCAAATGATGAGCCCGAGTTTGGCGCAACCTCGAACATCATCTTCAACCTGGCTCATCTAGGTCTTTCGATAGAAGATTGCATGTATTTTGATTTACAGACCTACTTTGAACTCGTCGAGTTAGAAATGAATGTTATCTCAAACAAAAAGGGCAGCCGTTTGGCCACCCAATCTGACATTGATGCTTTCTATATATAAGATATTTTTACTTGTTTACAAAAGACTTTGTGTTGAGCGTTCTTGAAGCATTAAGTACGGCAAGAAGAGTGACGCCGACATCTGCGAAAATCGCCATCCACATTGAGGCGACTCCAAGTGCGCTCAAACCCAAAACAAGTACTTTGATACCAATGGCCATTACGATGTTCTGGTAGGCAATTCGTAACGTTTTACGAGAAATTCTCATTGCGACTGGTATTTTTGACAGTTCGTCATTCATAATCACGATGTCCGCTGCTTCAATAGCCGCATCTGAACCCATCGCACCCATAGCGATACCGACATCAGCACGTGCCAAGACGGCTGCATCGTTGATACCGTCGCCAACGTAGGCAACTTTTCCGTTGTTGGTTTTTTCGATCATGATTTTTTCAACTTGGTCGACTTTATCTTTCGGCAACAACTCCGTGTATACCTTATCAATTCGGAGTTTTCTGCCAACACGTTGACCGACATCGTTCTTGTCGCCCGTTAGCATGACCGTATAGGATGATAGATCATTCTTGATAAGGCGAATCGCTAATGCGGAGTCTGTTTTTATTTCATCGGCAATACGAATCCAGCCAGCATATGTACCCTTTACTGCAAAGTGAATCAGCGTTCCGTCGGTTTCCGCGGCGTGAGGCTTGATTTTATTTTCAGTCATCCATTTCATGTTTCCCGCAATAATTTCAACGCCATCCACAATAGCAGTAATACCATATCCGGACTTTTCTTGTACCTTACCAATTCTTAGTAAATTGATTTCCTTGGCATAAGCTTTTTTCAAAGATAGAGCTATTGGATGGGTTGAAGCGTTTTCGGCATAGGCGGCATATTCCAGAAGTTTTTCTTTGGAAATGTTGATGGCGTGGATTTCTTGGACGTCGAAGACGCCCTTCGTCAATGTGCCTGTTTTGTCGAACACAAAAACGTCGGCTTTGGCTAGCACTTCCATGTAGTTGCTACCTTTTACAAGGATACCTAATTTTGAAGCTCCACCGATACCGCCGAAGAAACTCAAAGGAACGGAGATAACAAGCGCACAAGGACAAGATACCACTAAGAATGCTAAGGCTCGATAGAACCAATCATAGAAAATTTCTCCAGGGAAAAGCAAGGGTGGAACCACTGCCAGAAGAACGGCTATTCCGACTACGATTGGAGTATATACTTTCGCAAAACGAGCGATAAAAAGTTCTGAACGCGACTTACGGTTGGTAGCATTTTCGACTAGCTCAAGAATTTTATTTACGGTTGAATCTTCATATATTGCCGTTGTCTTTGCTGTTAACGGTGCCGAGATGTTGATACATCCACTGACGATCGGAGATCCTACCCCTACTTCCCTGGGAATGGACTCGCCCGTCAATGATGACGTATCGACGGTTGACTCACCAGAAACAACGATGGCATCAAGCGGAATTCGCTCTCCTGTTTTGATGAGAATCAGATCGCCAACATTGACTTCATTGGGATCCTTCTCGACGACTAAATCTCCATCAAGTACATTGGCGTGATCGGGAGAAATGGCCATCAGTTCGGCGATGGATCGACGGCTTTTATTAACGGCCCGGTCTTGAAAGTACTCCCCGACTTGATAGAACAACATAACAGCGACACCTTCGGCGAATTCACCGATGATGAAGGCACCGATGGTGGCGATGCTCATGAGAAAGTTTTCGTCAAATATCTTTCCGTGCAGGATGTTTCTGAGTGCTTTATACAACACGTCATAGCCTAAAAGCAGATATGCGATTCCATATAGGACAGGGTCGATCCAATTTACTGTAAACGAAAAGATCGCCGCCACGGCTAAGAAGCCCAATCCGAGTATGATTAATTTCCCGCGATTTTTCATTTATTTTTTCCTTGAAACCAGGATTTGTTTTAGCGTTACATTAGGTTCGGTTTTTTTAACAATTCGTTCTGATGCTAGTAGGACATCGTTTTGATGCTCCTCGTCAAATTCAAGCGTCATGCGTTGGGTGACGAAGTTGACCGAGGCCGATGTGACTCCTTCAAGTTTGCGGATTGCAGTCTCCATTTTATTTGCACAATTTGCACATGATAATCCTTCAAGCAGGTATATGGTTTTCATAATGGGTTTTTTATTGACCGAGTGCGTTTACTTCGGTTTCTCCTTTAATTATTTTTTGTTTTTCTTGAACATGGGATAAGCCTTGAGTCAACACCTGAACGACATGATCATCGTCAAGTGAATAGAATATCTCTTTGCCTTGTCGACGAGACCTGACCAAGCTCGCTTCACGGAGTGTTCTGAGTTGATGTGAAATGGCCGATTTTGTCATGGCAAGCAATGCGGCGATATCACAAACACACATTTCTTGAAGCGCCAAAGCAGACAGGATTTTCGTTCTTGTCAGATCGCCAAACACTTTATAAAAGTTTGCCAATGTCGTCAACTGATCCTCATCGGGTAAAAACGCCTTAACTTTTTGAATAGAAACTTCATGAATATTGGTACAGTCACAAGTATAACCTTCTAGATTTTTTGTCAATTTGTCCTCCTTGCAGCCGCAACGGTTGAGCGACCACTCAACCATTATATGTCAGTTTTGGCTGATTGTCAATTATTTTGTATATTGAACCATGAGTAAATGAAGGGAGTGAGCATCGATGGCAGAAACAATCAAAGGATTAAACATCAAATTGAGTCTGGATGGACGAGATCTTGAGAACGAACTTAAGGAAATCCAATCGGACTTGAAAGAACAGCAGAAGGATCTCAAAGCCATCAATGCGAACCTCAAGTATGACAGTTCGAATGTGGAACTATGGAAGAACAAACAATCCAAGTTAAATGAGATTTTGCAGACAACAAAGAAGAAGCTCGAGACCCAAAATCTCGAGTTGGAGAAAGCAAAAAACGCAGTTAAGCTAGGTGAAATGAGCGAGACCGAGTTTTCCAAACTGGCTCGTAACGTCTCTTATACCGAAGCTGAAGTATCGAAGCTTAATAAGGAACTCCAGGCCACTCGTGGGAAGATCACCGATCTATCAAACGCCAACTTCCAGAAGATTGGACAGATTGGCAGCACGCTCACGAAATCAATAACTCTACCTGTATTGGGTGCGTTATCCGCTCTCGGTGCACTTGCTGTTAAGACAGCCGTGACAGCCGATGAACTTGCCGACACGGCCGCCAAAATCGGCCTCAGTGCTGAGAGTTTACAAGAGTGGAACTACGTGGCGAAGCTCTCGGGAAGTTCGACTGAAAGCCTGAATAAGGCGTTTGTGAAGGTCAATGGAATCCTAGGTGACATCGCCACAGGCAATGGCGATAAGGTATCTGAAAGCCTCGCTTTGATTGGACTAACTGTCGATGACCTCAAAGGCAAGAACGCCGATCAAGCCTTCAATACCATCCGAGACGCTCTCGCCTCAGTAGAAGATGAAGCAATTCGAATCGGCGTGGCCAATGAATTCTTTGGTGACAAAATCGGTTCTGAACTCATTCCCATCCTGTCGCAAGAAGCCAGCGCCATCTCAGATCTTCGAATTGAAGCACGAGAACTTGGCATCATCACCAACGAACAGGCGGCCACCGCAGGAGGTTTCAATGATGCTATCGATCAAACAAAACAATCGCTCGGTAGTCTGGCCATGGATATCTCGGCTACCGTGCTTCCCATTATGCAAACACTCCTACAGAAAGTCCGAGATGAAATCATTCCAACCATCAAAGATTGGGTTGATCGTTGGACAAATCTCGATACAGGCACAAAACAAATCATCCTGACCCTTGGAGCGGTTGTGGCGGCGATTGGACCTGTGTTATCGATCGTCGGGAAAGTCGGTCCACTTCTCAATACCATCTCATTGGTCTTGAAAGGTGTCGGCACCTCGGGTTTGTTCGCAGGTGCAGGTATCAACTTCGCAACACTCGGTATCGGAGCGCTCATTGCTATCTTGGCGGTGGCGCTTTTTCAAAGTGAAGACTTTCGAGCGCTCCTCGCCAGACTTGGTGAAACGCTCATGCAACTACTCCCACCGATCATGACGATCGTCGATAGTTTGATGACGGCGCTGTCACCCATCTTGGACGTCATCATCGAACTAATTGTCATGCTTGTCAATATGCTCGTTCCCATCATTGAAGTGCTCCTAGTACCTTTGATGTCACAGATTGGATTCATCGCCGAATTACTCGAAATGGTCGCACCGCTCATTGAAATCATCGGAAAGGTACTTCAGGCCATCCTTGTTCCTGCCATCAAGGTTCTGCAGAAAGTACTCGAACCCGTTATGGCTGTTGTTCAAAAAATCGTCGAGTTTCTAGCGACGATCTTCGAATGGATTGGCGACCTCGGCTCAAAGATGGGAGATATCGCAGGCAACTTCGGCGACATGATCGGAAACATCACAGGGAACATCGGCGACTTCGCATCGAACCTCGCAAGTGGCATCGGTGATTTTGTCGGAGATGCAGCCGATAAAGTCGGTGGTTTCTTTGGAAAAATCGGCGGTTGGTTCGGTGATCGATTCAACCTTAAGCAAAGTCAAAATGTGGTGAATTCGAGCAATGTCACCAAATCCAATACCAATACAAACAATATCACAATCAACACCACCTCACCGACTTTCGATATTGACTCGATCAATCGAGCGTTAGGAGGAAGTGTCATATGATTCGCAGACTTTATCTTGAAAATACATCAGGCAAGCGTTTCTACTTTGATTATCGAAGCGGTTGTTTGATTAGTGCGTTAACGGGTCTTGGTTTTTCACAAGAGTTGACCTATCTGAAATACGACACGTTCTATGATCGAGTCGGGGTTGATCAACCTCTTTCAGAAATTCAAAGCACGCTGACGTTTTTGAAAGGATATCGCAGCTACACAGAGTTCCTCGAATACCTGAAACTCGGTGACAAGAGTCTGAAGTTGGTCTATGAAACCGAGGATTCCGCTTTCTGTTATATCGACGTCAAGTCGCTCTCCAAACAAGAACTCGTTGCAGGGACACTTCAAAGTCAGATTATCTTTCAAAAGACAACTCTGTGGTTGAAATCACAAGTGTTCACCATCCAGGTGAACGAAGATACCACAGGCAAAGTCTATCCGTATCAATATCCTTATCGCTATTCCTCTTCATATGAAGGGAAAATCCCAATTCACAACCGAGGTGTCCAAAAGGCACCTCTTTTCATTGAAATCTTCGGAGCGGTCGATGAACCTGAAATCATCATACGAAAGGGTGACGCCTTCGTTTCGATGATGAGGCTCTACCACACGCAGACTTCTGGCGAGGTCCAGATATCGGCCATTCCCAACAACCAATTTATTCGTCAAATCGACAATGGAGTAACAATCTCGATCTATGCGTCGCAGGACTTCACAGTCGATAATTTCTTATTTGTCGAACCAGGTGAATATGAAATCGAATTCAAGCCAGGTGTAGCGAGTGCAACGATTTGTCGCATTACTATGCTCGAAGGCTATCTGGGGGTGTAGGCATGGAACTCCTCTTTCTCGACCGAAACACCCTCGCATACAAAGATTATGGGTATCTCGACAAGAACTTCGAAATCAGTCTTGATCTCGTCATCATTCAGAAGTCCACCTTCGTTGTCAATAAAGGGAAGCTGAATGCGACTATCGGCGACATCGTCGTCCTCAAAGGTGGAGCGACGTCTTTCATAGGAATAGTAGAACGGCTCGAAGTCGCCGACCAGCATCAAACGACCGTCAATGCTCTTGATTTTCGGGAGATCTTCTCAATCGACGTTCCTGTTCAAAGCTTCAACGGTGACCTCGCCACCTATCTCGAAACACTCCTCAATCAAAACTTTAAAACGAGTTTGGACTCACTCCAAAACCTATCCTACCTGACGATCGTGAAAGAAGCATCTTGTCAGGGAGAACTGGCGTTCGAACCCGACAAAATAATGTCCTTGGCTTCGGTGATGGAATTGGTCACGAAAACCTATGGACTTCGTTTATCCTCTGAAGCAACGTATCTACGAGGGCGAATCACTGGAATCATCTTCCGCATCAGTGAAGTGAGTCGGGGTATCAAACTCAAGAGTAACTTCATGGCGATTCAGGACCTGGTCATCAATGATAGTTCAAGCCAAATGATCAACAAAATCACTTATCATCCGAAATCCGAGAACATTACCTACCGCAACACAGTGAGTTTCTATCTCCTGACAAACGGCGAAATAACACAGATTGTGGACAACCCATTACGCTACAAAAGTGTCCGCCCAAAAGCTTCAATTTACTCCGACGTTGATTACCCGAATCTGCTCACGAAAGCACGATCCGAGATGATCTCGTCAAAACTCGACCACAATATCACTTTTACGATTCGAACCGAGAACGATGTCATTCAACCGATGGCTAACTTCCAACTCGGTGACTTCGTCGAGTTCAGAAACAATGACCAAATCTATGATTCGGTCGTGACGAGTATCAAATTCAAGAATGGGTTTCACCAAGCGACGATCACGCTTGGGGAATACCGTATCAAATTGACTGAGAAGATTCAATTGCTCAATAAGAGCGTGAACTCCGCCGTCAGTAATGTATCGATTTCAACCAATGTGACTAATCTTGATGGAGGTGAATTCTAATGGGAATTCAAAAAGTAACATTCGAAGGTTCAAATGTAACCTCGAAGATCGACTCCGATTTATATCATTATCTATTTTCAAAGAATGTCGGAATCCTTAAAGGACTAAAGCAGGATTGCTCGTTCACACTCGCTAATAACACGATTACATTTCTCGATGGCTATGTATCCATCTATGGCCGCATCGTCTACATCGAAAACCAGACAACGGTCTCAATAACACCTGATTCAAGCAAGTTCGGGTACGTCGTACTAGCAGTTGATACGACGGCGAATACCGTCCAGATTTATATCAAAGAAGCGGTGGGTACTTATCCGACAATAATAAAAACGGACTTGCAGACAATTGATGGTATTTACGAACTTGCACTCTGTGCTTATCAAAAAACGACGACATCGGTGACGTTGATCGCAGAATTCGAACGACAGATGATTACATCAGACAAGGTTCGGGTCGATGAACTCGAGGAAGAACTGCGACTCAACTACTATCCGTTTAAAGTAACTCTGACCAAGGTTAGCAACGGCGTTTATCGCTTCGGAGATGTTGATTCAACCAGCCTAAGTGAAAGCATTCTATACGTTGTAATTGAATATACGGTCGTCCTGAGTTTTCCAGGAAAGTTAATGTTCTTGGTCGTTGGTTCAAATACATCGGTCGGATATCGATATGCAGGTTCCGACTATACATTGAATATTAGTTACGCTAGTGGACAAGTGACCCTATCTTGTGGTAACACCGTCCATCGCATCACGTCAGTTTTTATAAAGAAATAAGGAGGAGTCACAATGGCAACAATTCAAATCAAACGTAGAACTACTGCTGGTACAGGTCCGCTTATTGGTTCGGTTGGAACTATCAAAGCCGGTGAGCCGCAAGTAGATTTTAATGGCGAGCATCTCTATATCGCTAAAGCCGATAAGGTTGGTAGTGTCGGAGTTCCGCTTGCAGAAGTGGATTATTTAAAAATACCTGCTGTTTCGAAAGTCGATACGCAGATCGATACCAAGATAACCGCCCTGGGACTTGGTACTGCAGCGACGAGAAACTGGGGTTCAGGCAATGGAAACTTACCCATTTTAGATTCACTTGGTAAATTACCGGATTCTGTCATACCAAAAATCGCTATTACTAACACCTTTGTCGTTGCTACACAGGCAGAGATGCTAGCACTTAGTACCGCCTTAGAGGGTGATATAGCCATCAGAACCGACTTACGAAAAACCTTTATTCTAAAAACCACTGGATATTCGGTACTCGCAAACTGGCAAGAATTGCTTTCACCAACCGATCTCGTTACGAGTGTCAATGGTTCGACAGGTGTCGTCGCAATTACTCTTGCTGGACTTGGTGGCGTTCCAACGACAACCTTTGATGAACACGCTGGAAATGGCTATCATCTGACACCCGAGCAAGTTGAAATTCTCGGAAGTACCGTTAATACGGAGATTGTGGAAAGCACTGGAAGCGAGACAATCGCCACGCAAGTTTCATTTGACGCGGGCGTTATCGCTGATGCAATCAAAATCTTTAAATTAGTAGACCTTGTACCTAGTCCAGCAGCTCACAAGTACTCTATTGGCATTGATAGTACAAAAGTTTTACAGCCCACATCAATTATTGATGGTGGAACATATTAATGGCGACGATTCGGGTCAAACGAGGAACATCAAAACCAACCACTGCCAATTTATCTTATGTTGGTGAGCTTGCCTTTGATTACTCGAAAAATGCCCTCTATGCAAGGAACTCAACCGAAGTGGTCAAGGTTGGAGGCGAATTGGAAAAGGTCTATTCCTTTGAAGGAATTGCCTCAACTGTCAGTGTACCGCATGATTTTGACCCAGCATATATCTATAAAGTGCATGTAATATCTATTACCCAAAGTAGTAGTCCGGACTTATCAGCGACGACGATCCTTTATAGAACAGCTGGGCTCTCAAATCTACTTGGTTCTTATCTGACAGTCTATTCAAACGATGTAGCAGCAGGAGTTACAAAAAACTCAGCTAGAAACATCACCACTTTCACCATTCAAGATGTTCATTCATCGGGGGCTTCACTAACAAGCGGGACAGCAAAAGTCATTGATTTTGAGATATCTCCGATTTTTGCTACAACTCTCTCTGACATTCGACAATGGATTGTTTATGGTAAGGTTGTAACGACAGTAACAGGACAAGCAGATGCAACAATTACTCTCGCGGATTTTGCACATTCCATTTTTGGCTCATTAGGTAATTTATACATCAATCCTGGTCTCAATCTAGGTACACCCGATTTAATATCAGTGACCGTCTATCGCTCACTAAGAAAGTAGGCAAGTATGGCTATTATAAAGAGTATGAACTCAAAATTTGGATTATCAATTTGTTATCACCGCATTACGGCAATGAATATTAATTATGCTACAAAGAAAGTCGTAATTTGTGTTGCCTCATACTTATCAAAAGAATCAAGAGCCCATCGAAGCTTTCCTCTTGAAGAAATCGATATTGAGATTCCAATCGCAGATTTTCCTTATTTTCAAAACGTTAACCCGATCCTCCAAGGCTATCAATGGCTAAAAGCCAATGTCGTAGGCTTTGAAGATGCTGAAGACGATTTGGATGTTATGGAACCTATCGTTCCTAATGTAAATGAGCCAGTTATTCCAGTCGAAGGATAAAATTCTTCCAACAATTCATGGAATCTTCCCAAATGCGACAATCATGTTCATCTATTACTGTGGATCGATCGCATATGGATTAAACGATAAATCAAGTGACGAAGACGTGACTGTCGTTTTGGATGGATTCCAAGGCAATGTGCATCTCAGCTTAGGTGCAATTGACGTCTTTGCCTATGGTAGAGACAACTATCGGTTGAAACAAAATCTAGATCAATCAGTTCCTCTTTATGACCGAGCACATGTTGATGAAGTGCTCTCGCAGAACGACAACCTGATCTATCTGAACGAGGAATACCGAGCCGAGTATGAAGTGTACAAGAACATCGACCTGACGCGCAAGCTAGGCCAGTTTTTGTCAAGTTTTGTCGAACACTACGAAATGAGAATCGACTATCCAGAACCACTGAAAGCATATTATCACATCTTGCGAGTCAGAGGCATCCTGGATCATGTGGATCGGGTGGGAAAGTATGAACATGTAGTAGAAGAACCATGGTATTCGAAAATGGTCGAGTACAAGAAAAATTGGAATACAGAAGTGGGCATTCGTTACATGCCCGTATTCAAAGACTCACTAGCTTATTTAGCTACATATAGGGACAGGGTGAAAAACAATGAACTGGGACAATCTTCTCAGCCTATTTAAAATGGAAAACCTGATTTATTGGATCGTGACTATGGTTGTAGTCATTATGACGACCATCAAACAATTCAACCGTCAGGAACGCAAGAACAAGACGAACAACGACGAAATCCTCGTCAATCTGCAGACAATCGAAAAGCAGAACATCAAAATGCTTAATCTTCTTGAGATGCACTCACAGGACATCAAAACGCTCAAAAAGGACGTGAACATCCTCGAGCACCGCGTCACGCGTCTCGAAGATTCGCAAGTCAACATCTACAAACAATTAGGAGGAAAAGAAAATGACAACACTTGAAATCATATTACTGATTACCTCACTTTTGCTTCTCGCCCTTTATGTGACTTCGAAGATGGGTAAAGACCAATCATTCACCGAGGTGATTAAAGAAGTCAAAGAAGATCTCACGCGCACCGCCGAGAATGTTTCAGACCTCGTGCAAAAAGCCAAGGAAATCGTCTTTGATGAGAGCATCCAAAAGACGCTCAAAGAATTCATCATGATCGTTGAAGAAAAGAACAGACTAGCCAAAGATAAGGGCGAAGCCTTCCTCGCTGGTGATGAAAAGAAACGAGCTGTTGTTTCAAGGCTCAGTGAATGGGTCAGCAATCTGACAGGATCAACTGAGAAGGCGATCGCCTTCGTCGAAAACAACCAGAGCAAAATCGAAACGATCATCAACGACTATATTTCCTTCAGCAACAAGATGCAAGGAAGAGCCTCGCTCTCCGAAGCTGAAAAAATAATTCAAGAACAACTCAATAAATAGCAAAAGCCATCTATTCTAGCAAAAACTAGTTCAGATGGCTTTTTTTCATGGTTTTTTTCAAATGAGAAATTTGATATTCAATTGTTTATCAGTGATAACTATGATAAAATGAAACAAATTGTGCGAAATGATATTATTAATGCGAGGAACAATGTGTTTGAAAACGAAGCGAATTATGCGGTCGCCATTGCGTCGAAACTGCTCGGAATCAGAAAAGTCGATGTCGAGTTTGTCGACAGCGAATTCCTAAAAGGAAAAACCATCACTTCCATGTACTTGCCAGATCACAACTTGATTCTTTTTAATCAGGATTGGTTATTCGTTGCAAAGCTCGAAGTAGTTATCTTGACAGCATTTCACGAAACAAGACACGCCTATCAAAAGTCCCAAATTGACGGTATTTTTAACTTGATTCAAAATGAAAGTCCAGAAACAATCACGAAATGGAAACGAGAATTCGAGCATTATTATCGGCCAAACGATGAATATGTGGATGATCCTGCGTATTTGGAGCAAGAGATTGAGAAAGATGCAATCGCGTTTTCTCAATCATTACTTCGAAAACTTGGGTAATTTAATGTGAAAATGAAAGCAACTTGGGTATGACAGTTCAATTTCGAATCGGAACGATTGGATATAGAATAAGTACCCCGAAGAACAAATAAATCTACTTACCTAAATTACTGAAATATTACTACAGTACTATTGACAGTAACAATGATAGTAATGTATAATACTGATAGTAAATCAAAGTAATTTGGAAAATGGGGAGGATTGTATGTCGAAATTGATTATTGAAATTGATGATTCATTACTCAAAGAAGCTAATTTGATTCTGGACTCAGTAGGAATAGATATTGATATTGCATTTAATATTTTTGTTAAGAGGATAATAAAAGAGAAGGGATTGCCCTTTTCCTTAAAACTAGGTTCGGATATTGTCGAACGGGTGAGTTCAGTAGATAATCAAGATTATTTATACTTAGGACAATCGAACACTGGACGATCAAACGGTTCTATTACCATTCAAATGATTGAGGAAGTGTGGAACGCATTTAAAAACTACAAAATAGGATTTCATGAAGTTAATAAATTAGCTGATTCCGTTTTCAATAAAACAGGCATGAACCGCGGTAGTGCCATGATATATCTGAATATTCTCGTCAATTTATCCAAAGGTGAAATAAACAGACGTTCGATGAAACCTAAAGATTTTGAGTTTTTCTTAATGAAAATTAAACACGAGCTTGGATTAGAGATTTATAAAAACGCCATTTACTCTGTAAAGATTTCTATACCTTATTGGAAGAGCAATAATTCCACGTTTGCTGAAAATATGGATGAAATTCTTAAGAGACTTGAGGTAAAATAAATGATCGAACAAGAGATTTTGGGTTTATTCGAACATTATCTTGAATTAAGAGATTATAGTTCGCGAACTCCTTCAGGACATCCAAGTACTGCATATGACTATGCCCATTCAAGAATTCCGTTTGTTTTAAGACATGAAGGAATTTCTATTCAAACACTGATTACTTCAATAGATAAATATGTCACTTATTATAATGTAGGTGGGCTAAAAGCTTATCTGGGAGAAAAAAGTCATAACGCGGTTATCAATGCCTTAAAGCGATTTAAAGAATTTCTGAATGATGTTCAATTCTAGTTGGACTAAATTGAGTGTTATTATTTACTTGGATACAGTGTTAAGTAACTGGATAGATAGTTTAATCCACTTTTTTTGAATGGACATTTTGAATATTGACAAAAAGGCTTGACGGAATAGAGGCGTAAGTTATGGTAGGCGCAATTATTGGCGACATCATCGGATCGATTTATGAGTTTAATCCAATCTTTACGAAATCATTTGATCTATTTTCCAAGAACAACGAACTTACAGATGACTCCTATTTAACAATCGCTGTTTTTTTAGCACTCGAAAAATGCAATGGCAATTATGAAAGACTTAGTAGAGCAACTGTTATCGAGTTCATGAAAATCTACCAAAGATATCCAAATCCCATGGGCGCTTATGGCACAATGTTTCAAGACTGGTTACTTGATTGTTTGCAAAATCACTATATAGCAAAACCATATAACAGCTTTGGAAACGGTGCGGCAATGAGAGTAAGTCCGGTTGCATATTTTTCAAACAGTCTAGAAGAATGCATCGAACTATCAAAGAAAGTAACGAGGATCACTCACAATCATGTCGAAGGTATGAAAGGTGCAGAGGCAACCGCTGTTGCCATTTACCTAGCACTCCACAATCACTCAAAAGAAGATATCAAAAAACACATTCAAGAACATTATTATCCATTTAGCAAACCATTATCTGAAATCAGACAATACTATCGGTTTGATGGTAGTTGTCAAGGGAGTGTGCCAGAATCTATTCAAGCATTCCTAGAATCCGATTCTTATGAAGATGCCATTAGAAACGTGATCTATCTAGGAGGTGACGCTGATACTATGGGCGCGATCACCGGCGCTATTGCTGAAGCGTATTATGGTATTCCAGGACAAATCGAGGAGAGATTAACAGATTATCTGGATGGATATACGAAACTTATCATCGATAGGATGAAAATAGTCTCAAAGTCAAAAACGACACGATAGGACTAAATTAGTTTAATTGATTTTTTCATTGGGTACATCGTGATATCATATGGTACACCAGAGAAGACAAAGACATACCATGAAATAATTCTAAATGAGAAAAATGTTTTTTGTTTGATAAAAGTTACTTTGGTATGACAGTAAACAGCAGCTTTGGTATGACAGTTCAATTTAGAATTAAAGAAGGGATTATAGTAAATGGAGAATGTGGTTATTGTTTTTGATGAAGTAAGTCTTGTATTGTCCAAGAACGATTATGTTAATATAACACAATTCAATAGAATAAGAGAAAATAATACTTTTGCTTTCTTTGATGAATACAAATGTTTCATGGTTTTAGATAATAATAAGCCCAAAGTAATAGTTTACTTCGCTCCTATTAAACTAGAAGGAAGAGAATGCTTCGAGATTACTCGTATTATTCACGAGATAGATCGTACTCCAAATCTACCAGATGAGTTCGATGAGTTTAATCAAGCAACAGGGAAATTGATTACAAGCGTATTTCATCTACTGAACGAAGCAATCATTGCAAATGAAAAAACACAAAATGAAATGTCCTATAAATACTATATACGAAATAAAAAAACGGGCGTTTATGATATTTATGCAGTACAGGAAAGAGTGAACATTGCAGAATTTGTTCATAAAATGAGTTTTGTATTTGGTATCGATTGATTAGGGGGTAAAAATGAAATCCAATGATGTTTTTGATGTTAAAGCGGATGTTGATGAAGACCTTCACCGGTTGTTGAAAGATGCCGAGCAAGGCGATGCTAACGCGCAGAACAGTTTAGCGATTTGCTATGAAAATGGTACAGGTGTTACAATAGATTTAGATCAAGCTTTCTATTGGTATCGAAAAGCAGCAGAGCTAGGCGATGCGAGCGCCATATACAACTTAGCCAATTGCTATATGAATGGAACAGGGGTCAAAACGGATTTAAATAGAGCTGTTGAATTATATCGAAAAGCAGCTGAGCAAGGCCTTGTTTTGGCCCAATACAATTTAGGTGTTTGCTATGAAAATGGGATGGGAAATAAGAACGATGATGAGCAAGCTGTCTACTGGTATCGAAAAGCAGCAGATCAGGGTTATGCGAACGCTCAGAACGGTTTAGCAATTTGCTATGACATTGGAAGAGGTATCAAAAAAGATGAAGAACTAGCTGTCTATTGGTATCGAAAAGCGGCAGATCAGGGATACGCGAACGCGCAGAATAGTTTAGCGATTTGCTATATCATTGGGACCGGTGTAAAAACTGATCTCGAGCAAGCTGTTTATTGGTCTCGAAAAGCAGCAGAACAAGGAAATGCGAGTGCCCAATACAATTTAGCTGTCAGCTATCAGTATGGGAAGGGTATATATATAGATTTAGTGCAGGCAGTCTATTGGTATCGAAAAGCTGCAGAACAAGGCGATGCTAACGCGCAAAAAAATATAGCGTTTTGCTACAACAATGGGATAGGTGTCATTGAAGATTTGGAACAAGCTGTCTATTGGTGTAGAAAAGCTGCTGAGCAAGGCGACGCAGAAGTTCAATTTTCCTTAGCTACCTGCTATAAGGATGGGACAGGCGTCAAAAAAGATTTAGAGCAAGCCGTCTATTGGTTTCGAAAAGCAGCAGAACAAGGCGACGCGAACGCCCAATACAATTTAGCTATCAGTTATCTTTATGGGAAAGGGATCAATATTGATATAAAACAAGCTGTAGAATGGTATCGAAAGGCCGCAGAACAAGGCTTGGCGAACGCGCAGAATAATTTAGCGATATGCTATTCGAATGGAACTGGTGTCGAAAAGGATGAAAAGCAAACTGCACAATGGTATCGAAAAGCAGCAGAACAAGGCTACGCGAACGCGCAGAATAATTTAGCGATATGCTATTTGAATGGGACTGGTGTCAAAAAAGATTTTGAGCAAGCTGTGCAATGGTTTCGAAAAGCAGCAGAGCAAGGTATCGAGGATGCTCAGTATGGGTTAGCAATCTGCTATGAGAATGGGTTAGGGGTCAAAAAGGATGAAAAGCAAGCAATTGAATGGTTTCATAAAGCGGCAGAACAAGGCAACGAAGATGCCCAATTTTACCTAGCTACATATGCATCCAAATAATGATTAGAGCATAGATGTTGGTGAAAGTTACTTAAGTTGTTTATAAAATTTGTGTATAAATGAATATCGACCAAAAAAACGGAATAAATGAAAAAACCGGTCATTTCCGGCCAAAAAAACAGCATCTTTGGTATAACAGTTCAGTTCAGTTTTAATGTGTGCTTATAATAATTCTTCCTCAATTGCATGAAAGGAGATAAATAATAAGTATGGAGGTTACTAACATCAAGGAATTAAATAGAATGGGTAAATCTTGGTTCGTTTTATATAAGTTTTATGAATTGGAAGATAAAAGTGTGTTGGAATGGCAAGAATGTAAAACAGTAAATATGCGAAAAAACATTTATGAAAGAACTAGACAGTATCACTTGGAATGGTTGAAGCACATAATATTTGCTAATGAGAAAAAAATGGAAACAAACAAAATGGGAGCCTTTGGATTTGATATAACAACTATGGCATGCATTGTTCATGATAAATTGTCTGGAATAAATGTATGAACTGATTAATAGTGTTTGATTGGCATGGATTTTTATGAGTGGGTCGTTGTATCATAAGTATAGGTGGGAGATGACTCAGCCACTTATATGGAAGTGAGCTAAGTGGCTTTAAATTAATGAGTATTCTGTTGCATTATATTGGTACAAAATGAAGATATGAGATATCAAAAAAGTATATATTGGACTAATGAAACTTATAAATATTAGAACTGTGTAGAAAAGAGGAGTACCATGGCAAAAATATGTGAAGTATGTGGAAAACCAAGTGGGTTCTTTCCATTATGTTCAAATTGTAATGAATTGAAGGTACAAGGAAAAGTTATAAGGTGCGATGAATGTGGAATATGGCATAATATTGGCACACCATGTAAATGTACAAAACCTATACTTAAAGCAACTAAAACTGAAGAAAAGAAAGTTGATAAAACTTGTTTGGTATGTGGCAACAAAGCTCTTAATGGGCCGCTTTGTATAGACTGTTATAAAGAAAAAGAAAGAGTAAAGGCTGATTTTGTACAAAATCGTTCAAAGCAACAAATTAGCGATCATTACTTTAGCCAACGTAACGCTCTATATAGAGTTAAAAATAGCGATTTCATTGAAAATGGTGCTTTACGTCTAGTAGCTATCGCTGAAGAATACAGCAATTTTCATAACGATGATAGTTTGAAAGAAAGAGTTTTCTCAGATATAAAAAAGCTAAAGGAATTTAAGAGTAACCCAGTAGAAACAGAAAACGAAAAAGATGGACAAAATCCCAAAAAGTCGTTTGATGATGAGGATTATCGAAAGCAGTGGCCAGCGGAACATCAGTGTGACGATGGGCATTATGTAAGATCATTGTCAGAAAAAACAATCGATGATTGGCTATATAATAATGGTCACGTTCACGCTTATGAAAAAAGTGTTTTTATGGACAGTGACCCAGCTGCAGTCGTATTAAGTGATTTCTACCTTCCTGAAGGAGCGGTTTACGTCGAGTTTTGGGGGCTGAATGATGATCAAAAATATCTCGATAGAAAAGAGAAAAAGCTTAAAATGTATAAGGACAATAATATTAAAATTATTAGTTTAGAAGAAAAAGACGTGAAAAGATTGAATGATATTATGCCAAGAAAACTCCATGAATACATAAAAAAATAAAAAAAATATTGGATTAGTATCGGTGATTAATATAGTGGATTGGTATGGATATTAATGATAATTCTGCGATGTCATAAATAGTTAAGCGAAGACTCGGCTATTCTGAGCACATCAAACATCTCTACGCAGTTTTTCCGAGCAGACATGAATTGAATCACCAATGATTGAGATTTTTCGATTCTAAAATATGAATAAGGACTTCATCACAAGTTTAATTTACAAGATGGAGAATCACGTCCTTGAGCGAACGATTCTTCAAGAAAATTCAAAAAGGAGTAATCATGAAAAAAAAAGTCTTAGTAATGGTATTGGGTTTGTTGCTTCTTGGTTTGATTAGCTGTGATTTGCTGGGAGAAGATGAAAACGCGGTGCAGATGGTTGACATCGCGGAGGATACCGTCGAAATGGCCGAACAAGAGACGGTACTCTTGACACTGACTAGCGATCCTGTCGACATCTTGAATATTTTATTCACTTGGAACTCCGACAACTCGCAGGTTGCGACGGTATCCACAACGGGAGAAGTCACCGGCATATCTCCCGGCACAGCGACGATTACTGTCGCTTCGAAAAAAAATTCTACGATGAGCGACACGGTAGTCGTCACCGTTCGTGAACTAGACGAATCCCTCGTGATCAGGATTCAACAACCTGCGCCGGAAACGCTGGAAGTTCCGCAAATCGGAGTGGACAGAGGAATCGAATCCGGAGGGACCTTCCATGACAAGACAACCATTTTCTCGACATCGTACATCGCAATGGTTTCGGGAATTCATTCGATTCAGACCAACTTCGAAGTCGTGTTCGTTTCAGTCAAGGACGATTTTGGAAACAATCTTTTCGGCGATCTTCTCAATTTCTACGATGAACTGACCTTGAATTTTGTCGAGGGAAGACAGTACACGATACGATACAAAGCTGCGCAAACATTGGGGGATTGCTACCTTGAGATCTATGCGCCAAACGACATCATCGACATTACCGGCAAATCCAGCGTTCAGGATGTGGTCCGCTATTCCAAGCAAGAAATCATCTATGATTACACCACGACAAATGAAGGAATGTATTCCTTTCAAACCTCAGTTCTGCTTTATTGGAAAATCATCGATACCTACAATAATATCGTGTTCCAACAAAAATATCCGGACAATGGTTTGAAGCAAGTCAATCTCAATTTGGCGGAGAACAAAACCTATCGCATCGTCTTGACCCAAATGTCGAATAATTGGGGACCCAACACATTTTCCGTGTTTGTTCCCAGCGGTGCCATGGACATTTCGGGAATACTGAAAGTCACCGATGGCATGTGGTTCACCTCTCAAGAAAACGTGTATCGATTCACGCCGTCGGTTACCGGGGACTATCGATTCGACGTTTCGATGGATGTGTATTGGAAGATAGCAGATTCTTATCAAAATTCGCTCTTCGAGTTGTGGTATCCCAAGAGCGGATCCAACACCAAAACGATTCTCCTCGAATCGAATCGAACCTATATTATCGTCTTGGGTCATGAGATTTTTGGATCCCTTGGCGAGTATACGATAAAAATAAGCAAGGTGTCCTAATCAATCTCAAAGGCCTAGAATCAGCCTGGCTAATGGATATGACCACAGTTGAGTTGCTGTCAATTTATACAGAAATAATGATTCTTTGGTAATATCAGCCGTTCTCTAAACATGTAAGGGAGAACATATTTTATTCGTTTTTGATGTTTCTTTGGTACACACAAGGTAGATTATTCAAGCAATTAGATATTCTCCATGAAGCATGACTCACTAACCATTTTCACCATAAATATGTTTGGACAGTGAAAAAAGTCTGGTTTGCCTAAACATATTTTGACCGAAAATATGTTAGTGACACACATTAAACGCTTGTTTTTCAAGCAATCGGAGATATTCCACGCATGTCGAGAGCGTTTGCCTGTTAACAAGAGGCGAATAAAATGCGTTTAGCAATGGTAAAACCATCGGTTGAATTGGAATCGGAATGGCAAAATATCATTCACGAAATCGAAGCGGCCGGAGAAAAGATTGTTCCTTACTCCCTAAAACTTAATATGTTGGATTACCCCGCTTATTTAAAGCGAACGCAAGAATTGTCGCTTGGAATCAACCTTGATGGTCGGGTTCAATCAGATACTTATTTCTTAATCAATCAAGATACCAACCGAATTTTAGGCGCAATCAATTTACGCTATACTCTGAATGCTTATTTATTCAAAATCGGTGGTAACATTGGCTATGGTATTCGTCCGACTGAACGTCAAAAAGGCTACGCCAAGTATATGTTGCAAAAAGGATTAGCCATTTGTAAAGAACATGGACTGACAAAAGTGCTAATATCTTGTGATAAACTCAATGTTGCATCGGCCAAAACGATGAAGAGTTGTGGGGCAATATTGGAAAATGAAGTAAATGAGGAAGATGAAATTATTCAACGTTATTGGATTAATTTATAATCGATAATCCTTATAAAGAGGTTTATGATGAGTGAAGTCAAAGCCATTAAAAAAGCAAAAGTCCCTGTGACGTTAGAGATGATTAAAACGGGACTTGTAAAAATCGGAGTAAAACAAGGCGACCTATTATTAGTTCATTCTTCACTCTCGAAATTAGGCTGGGTTTGCGGCGGACCCCAAACAGTTATAATGGCCTTAATTGAAGTGCTGGGGGATTCTGGTACATTGGTCATGCCGTCTCATAGCGGTGATTGGAGCGATCCTTCCCAGTGGGCACATCCTCCTGTACCAGCAGAGTGGGTTCCCATTATCAAAGCAACCATGCCAGCCTATGATCCGTTTTTAACAGCGACAAGAGGAATGGGGAGAATAGCCGAACTATTTCGAACCTTACCCAATGTAAAAAGATCTTTGCACCCGCAATTATCATTTTGTGCCTGTGGGCCATTGGCTGATACAATCGTAGGCGGACAAGATTTGTTTCCCCAATTAGGCATTTATTCCCCTTTGGGAGAACTATTCAAAAATCATGCCAAAGTTCTGTTACTCGGAGTTGGCTATGACTCCAATACTTGTTTCCACTTAGCGGAAACACTCCTGCCCAATATCCCCAAAAACAAGTGTGGAACTGCGATGATGATCAATGGTCATCGTGAGTGGGTTGAATTCACCGATGTTTCATATGAATCCGATGATTTTGCGGCTTGTGGAAAAGCTTTTGAAAAGACACATCCTGTAAAAAAAAGTAAAGTAGGATATGGCCAATCGCGGCTCTTTCAAATCGAAGAAGCAGTTCATTTTGCGACCGAATGGATTAAGCAAAATCGTTCACTATAAATAGAATTACTTATAGGAGATATAATCATGAAAACAGACAACATCACCCTTAACTTTAATCCGGATTTTGTAGGGACAATGACATCCCCCACAGGAACTGTTCTTCTAGGTGAACAAACAAATGGCGTTGAACCCTATCACCTTTTGTATGGTGCTTTGGGATCTTGTTTTTATGCTACCTTCTTAGGCATTACGAAAAAGAAACGGCTCACCTTTACCAACGCTACCATCGAAGTCAGCGGGCGTAAACGAGATCTTGTACCTCCTACCCTTGAAGAAGTCCTCATCAAAATGGTTATTTTTGATGCCAGCGATGAAGCTCAATTCCTGAAATCGGCTGAACTTGGAACGCAATACTGTTCCATTCACGAAACCATTAGTAAAGTGGCAAAAATGTCTTTAGAGGTTTCCTTTCAAAAGTCATAAAAAAACACACCCGATGAAGGGTGTGTAGATAAACAGGTTATTGTTCAAGCGTTTTTAACATCCATAAGTGTTTTTGAAGTGATCGAGCGATGCCAATCAACAGATCGACAGTCACTTCATCCGATAAATCTTGACCTTGCTTAATGGCTATTTTTAGTTCTTCATCGATGGTCGTTAAGTCATAAATGGTTTGATTGATCATTTGCATATCGGTTTCGTTTCCACTGCCTTCATGTAGCGTGGTGGTTTTAAGATAATCGCTCATTGTTGATAGCGGTGTACCGCCCACCATGAGAATCCTTTCGGCAACATTATCCATGTGTTCTGAAACCTCATCATAAAGCTTTTCAAATAACTGATGAAATTGGTAGAATCGAACCCCTTTAACCAACCAATGGTATTGATGCAATTTCGTAAATAATAATGCGAAGTTCGCAACCTCTTGATTCAGTAAATCGATTAATTTTTTCATAGTATCCTCCTTCTTATATGATTAATATTCTTTGAATATCAACTATATTATACCATCTTTTGCGCCGGTCACAAATCAACTGCACGGAATTCATTAAGAAAGGTTAAATTAAATGCTAGTAAAAACGACAATCACGAATGCAAATGTAAAAAGCTTTTCACACCATTCTACTTTGGTTGCACATCAACAAAAGTGGACAAAATCCTTCACCAAAGAAGTAAAACGGCTTCATTTCATCATTGATCAAATTATTTTCCGCGCAAATCACATCGGCAGCACCTCTGTCCCGGGAATGCTTGCCAACCCAACCATCGATATTTTGTTAGAGGTTGGTAGAAACTGTGACCTTGAAGATCTCACTTATGCAATGAACATCTCAGGGTACGAACTCAAGCAACGCGAAGGAAACGCTGAACTTGATTTATTGTACACAAAAGTCTCAAATGGACAAGCATACCGAATTATTATTCGTTATCCCGGCGACTGGGACGAGTATTATTTCAGCGAATATTTGAGAAGACATCCTGAAATGCAACGTCAATATGAACAAGTGAGACAAGAGTTGGGACACCTCTACGTGAATGATTCAATAGCTTATGCGAATGGAAAAAGTTCATTCGTTAAACAAGTAACGGAATTGGCACGTCAAGAATTTCCAAGAAAATTTGCGACCAATGTTGGAAGATTTTTTGAAAAACGCTAGACAAATTTAAACAAATAAAAACCTTTGTGATGAGCCGTGGCACCAAAGGTTTTTTATTTTATCAAAATGAACGACGGATTGGTTTTTGTGCAATCCCCTTGTAAAATACAAGATGAATTGAGATAATATGGACGTTAATAAATCACTATAGGAGGATTTAACGATGAAAATATTAATTGTCGGCGGCGTTGCCGGCGGCGCTACTACTGCAACAAGGTTAAGACGGTTGAATGAAACCGATGAAATTATTCTTCTTGAAAAAGACGAATATGTTTCCTTCGCAAACTGTGGACTTCCCTACCACATTGGCGGAGTAATTGAAGATAGGGACGATTTATTTGTACAAACCATCCCTGGCATGCAACAACGTTTCAAATTGGACATTCGTAATTTCAGTCAAGTTATTACGGTCAATCCAAAAGCCAAAGAAGTGACCATTAAGCGCGTTTTAGCCAATTCGACTTATACAGAATCATATGACAAATTGGTGCTCGCTACCGGCGCAAAACCCATTAAGCCGGCCTTAGAAGGAATGTCTGATGCGAACAATATCTTTACTTTGACCAATGTACCAAGCATGGATCAAATCATGACTTATCAAAAAGAACATACTGTAAAAAAAGCCACAGTAATAGGGGGCGGATTTATTGGCATCGAAATTGCTGAAAATTTAGCACACTTAGGGATTGAAGTTACCATCGTTGAAAAGTTACCACAAGTCATGCGTCCTTTTGACTTTGAAATGGCGCAAATCCTGCACAAAGAAATCAATCGTCACGACGTCCATTTGATTTTAGGCGATGGCATAAAAGGGTTTGCGGACGCAGGAAAAACAGTATTGCTTGAAAGTGGAAAAACCCTCTCAACCGACATGACTATTTTGGCGATTGGCGTGTTGCCCAATAACGAACTTGCGAAATCCGCAAATCTGAAACTGGGTCCTCGTGGGCATGTAATAGTATCAGATACTTACAACGTTTTTGACGCTCAAACTGGCGAAGAAAATCGCGACGTTTATGCAATTGGCGATATGGTAGAGGTTTTTGATTTCGTCGACGGTTCAAAAACAGCCATTCCCCTTGCTTGGCCAGCAAATCGCCAGGCGAGACTCGTAGCCGATCACATCAATAATATCCATATCAAGCAAACAAAATTATTAGGAACCTCCATTATTAAAGTGTTTAACTTGACCGCAGCCAGTGTAGGAAACAACGAAGGTCAGGTCAAACAAAAAGGGCTTCCTTATGTTGCAATTCACGCCGTGAGAGGAAATCATGCATCCTATTATCCAGGGGCATCTGATCTTGTGATGAAACTCATCTATCATCCTGAAACCGGTAAAATTTACGGGGCTCAGATTATCGGAAAAGAAGGTGTTGACAAACGTATTGATGTCATCGCTACTGTTATGAAATTATTTGGCACAGTGATGGATTTGTCCGATTTGCAATTAGCCTATGCACCGCCGTTTGGTTCAGCCAAAGATCCTGTGAACATTTTAGGGTATATCGCCGAAAACATTCATAATGATTTATATAAAGTTTTCCATCATTATGATGTCGATCGTTTAATCGAAGAAAACGCCTTTTTTTTAGATGTCAGAACGCCTTCAGAATTTAATTATGGCCATATAAAAACCGCCATCAATATTCCCCTTGATGACCTTCGCGGTCGCATTGAAGAAATTCGGGTTTCAAAAGATTCGCCCATTTATGTTAACTGTGAATCAGGAGCACGTTCTTATAATGCCATCAGCATTCTTCGTAATCTAGGTTATACCAACCTATATAATTTAACGGGTGGATTTATGACCATTCGTAATAGCAAGTATTTGGTCAAATAAGAATTTTAAGTAAGAATAAAATAAGCCGTTCGCAATGAACGGCTTATTTGTTTTTTATAGAATGGATTCAATCGCTAACGTTAGTCGGTCCCAGTCAATAAAACGGGATTCACGGTGCAGTTCTGATTGATTTTTTAAGATAATAATTGTGGGAACTGTAAAAACAAGGTGTTGTCCTCTAAATTCAGGAACATCCTCAATGTAGAGTTCATATAAGGGCAAAGTAGGATAATTCTCCATTAATTCCGATAATCTTAATGTCACAGGCATACACACACTACAACCTTGGGTTTTAGCAATAACGACAGCGGATTTATTTAGACTAATTGATTGAAATTGTGCATACGTTTTTATTCTGTTCATACTGGCTCCTATATTGGTTTTACTCGAAACCTCCACAATTTTATCATATCTTTGATGATTTGTCATTGATTATGTCTTGATGGATAATAAACCAAAATACATATCCAATTTTTGATGGATTATTGTCTATTATTTTTGATCAATTATTGGTATAATAAGTTCAGTAAATTTTTGTAAGCGCTTTTGAGCAATTTAAAAAATGACATCTATGAGGTGAAAAAGTGAAAGCAAAATCATTAACTTTTGAACAAAAAATGTTAAGAAGAAACAAATGGGCATATAGTGTCGGTGGAATCGGTAGAGACATGATTTATCAATTGGTCGCCGTTTTTTTCATCACCTATATTCAATTTTCGGGGTTAGGATTAACCGCAATACAATTTACCGTTATCGGGATTTTATTGGTGGTAGGTCGAATCTGGGATGCGGTCAATGACCCCTTTATGGGATCGATTGTTGAAAACACCCATTCGAAATGGGGAAAATTCCGTCCCTGGATTTTGATTGGTGCGTTATTGTCTGGTGTTGTTATCATTATGATGTTTACTTTAAGACCGAGTGGATGGTCTTTTGTAGCCTTCTTCTTTGTCATCTACCTTTTCTGGGAAGCATTCTTTACCTTAAATGATATTCCTTATTGGTCGTTAATCCCGGCTCTGTCTCGCAATAAAAAAGACCGTGATATGATAACAACAATGGTTGTCGTATTCGCAGGTGTCGGTGCGTTTGCTGGAAACGCGATTATTACTTTAACAACCGTTGGTAACATGGTTGCAGGGTATCGCACCATAGCAATCGGCTTTGTCCTCTTTTTCTTGCTTTGCACCTTCTTGACGGTTTTTGGCGTCAAAGAACCGGATGAAATCATTGACGAAAAACAAGAAAAAGCCACTTTGAAAAAAATGTTTAAAGTGATTTCAAAAAACGATCAACTATTGTGGGCTTCTTTATCGTTGATGTTTTATAGCATTGGTTCGGCGTTGCTGACTGCCCTAGGATATAACTTCTTTTGGCTAGAAATCGGCTATAACGGAACGTTAACGATGATCTTCATCATAAGCTTCGCTGTCTCTAATATCGTGATACAAAGCCTTTATTCGACGTTAGCGAAGCGGTTTACCCGCAAGCAACTGATGACCACCAGTTTTGTCTTTATGGTCTTCGGTTATGCGATGATGCTGATGCTTGGATGGTGGCCAAACGGAATCCTCGAAGTAAATATTTACACCGCTTGTATCTTTGGTTTCTTTATCTTTGGCGGACAAGCCATCTTCTATATGGTCATCATTGTCAACATGACCAATACCATTGAATATAACGAATACAAGACCGGTGAACGCAATGAAGCCATTGTCTTCTCACTTCGCCCCTTTGTTGCGAAATTCTCGAGTGCGGTCGAAGGTTTGATTGTGACGTTGGTTCTCGTTCTTTCTGGGGTCTATATGATGAGCCAAAACGTGAGTGCCTTGGAAAGCCAAGTCAGTATGTTTGAAGAAATGTCCATCGAAGAACGTGAAGATTATATCAATAGTGTTAGTATTCGTGCGGAGAATCCCAATTTAGGTAATGTATTGATTGCGTTGGAAGTAGAAGCGTATGAAGCACTTGCCAGTGATCAACTTCGTGAAGACTACATTAACGCCATTAAGGAAAACGTTGTGACCTTTTCAAATTCGACATTAAAGCCGATAGAAATTGTCGAAATTTATTATGCTTTACAAGATCCATTGAATGAAGTTTACGTTTTTAATGACAATTCTGATGATACGATTCGCGACGGTTGGAATATGGTTATCAATAAAGCTGCCGACTCGGTCTTCCATGAAAATGCCTCAATTGGCAATCGCTTAGCC
This sequence comes from uncultured Caryophanales bacterium, assembly GCA_942493185.1. Lineage (GTDB taxonomy): Bacteria > Bacillota_I > Bacilli_A > Izemoplasmatales > Hujiaoplasmataceae > UBA5603. Next base: position 1,299,829 of record OW818673.1, on the reverse strand, counting down.
TTAAGAATTGCCATCACAGTTTTACCGGTTGGACTCATTTTGGTCTCAGTGATGATTCTTAAGAAAAAGTTTATCATCGATGAAGTTTACTACGAACAAATCACCCAAGAGACGTTAAACCGAAAAACGATTACCGAACAAAAGTAGATTAACTAAACCAAACCGGAGGCCATAGGCGTCCGGTTTTAGGTTATATTTTTATAACCACTCAAATTCATTCATCTATAGCGAAAAGAGGGACCATCGATGATCTATATTTTAACAGGCATCGCCAAAGCCGGTAAAAGTTATTTAACTTCTAGAATCATTAAAGAATATGCTATAGGATCATTTTCATCGGATTATCTGATGATTTCTCTTGCTATGGGTAATCCGGAGTTGCATTTAAATCCCGATGCAAGTGATAGTACGGTCTCCCTTCAATTAAGACCTTATCTTATGGCAATGATTCAAACCATGGTGGAAAATAACATTGATTACTTGATGGAGGGAGTCCATTTTCAACCCGAATTTTCACGTGCATTAATGGACAAATTTCCGAACCAGGTTAAAATCCTTTATCTGGGTTATCGACTCATTGATACACGAACAAAAAAAGAGGAACTTAAACAATATGGGCCGGCTTCTAAAAACCATTGGTACAAGGCTATGAACGATAAAGAACTCACCCATTTAGTCGAATATTTAAAAAAGGAAAGTGAAAAACTGTATTTGGACTGTCGCAAATATGGACTGAACTATGTTGAAATTACCAATATTGCACAACAATCCGATGAAATTATTCATAACTTCATGGGTACGAAATAATTTTTCATTGACTCTTCTTTTGGGCTGTGATAAAATCGAAACGTATCTCAAAACTGGCTTATCAGCGATTAAATGATGCACTTTGTGCATCGATTTTTTTGGAGGGAACCACATGGATTTTTGGATTATTATCCTCATCGCCCTAGGATTGTCCATGGATGCTTTCGCAGTGTCCATCTGTAAAGGATTATCTCTCAAAAAAGCGAATGTCACTCATGCATTGATGATAGGATTATGCTTTGGATTGTTTCAAGCCGTCATGCCAATCATCGGTTATGGTCTTGGTCGATTTTTAAGCGATTACGCCGATAAGTTTGATCACTGGATAGGGTTTGGTCTTCTCGTTATTATAGGCATCAAAATGATCAAGGACGCCACTAAACCACTTGAAGAAAATCCTAAGTGTGATATCGTGATTAAGCCCAAAGAACTAATCTTCCTTGGAATTGCCACGTCGATTGATGCGTTGGCAATTGGAATAACCCTTGCATTCACCAACACTTCCATTTGGTTTCCCGCTTTAATGATTGGTCTCATCACCTTTGGACTAGCCTTCTTAGGAACATTGCTTGGAAAAAAAATCGGTTCCTTCTTGGAAAGAAAAGCCGAGGTTTTTGGTGGAATTATACTCGTTTTAATCGGAATTAAGATATTGGTTGATGGGTTGCATCTATTATAAAAATAAGCAGCACACGGGATAACCGTGCGCTGCTTTTAATTTATGGTTTCAACTTAAAAATCATTTCGACCGGATTATGGTCGCTATAAAGGAAGTTTTCATCAAGCGTCGTCACTGATGTAATTTCAATGTTTGGACTGACAATGAACCCATCGATAACGTAATATTGATTGTTCTCAACGTTGAGGGTATCGTATGGTTGATGGAGTAACCGGCATGTGGGTGTCGTAGGATCAACGCCAAATGACCACGCATTTTCAATAAACCACGTATCATCCATCCCATAAGCTTGCCAGAAAGCGGGGTCCATTAAATCATATAAATAATCGATAGAGGAATCGGTATTTTCGGTATAGGCACCTGGGAAGGTTTGATTAAAATCTCCCCCGACGACAACATAATTTCCGAGTTCGTATTCGGTTTGCATTAACGATTGCAACGCTTCCATTTCTTGTAAACGCATTGTGCCATCGTCATACGCCGATAAGTGGACGTTGATGATGATTAATTCTTTGTCGGAGTTGAAAATGGGGATTCTCGATACAACGGCGCAACGTTTCAAATTGGCCAAACGTAAGGGCCAAGAGAAACTTCCTGGAAGTTGAATGCGCGTTGCATCTTGCGTGTAGTACGCCGAAGCGGTCATGATTCCTGAATTGACACTGCCCATCATTTGTCCGAGTTCAAAAGGAAATGGGACAAAGATGCAACGGTAATTATAACCTAATGTAACTGGCATGCTCAGAAGATCAGATAATGCGGCATATTGTAAAATATTATAAGATCGGTCTGAATCCACATCCACTTCCTGAAGAAAGTAGATGTCGGCTGCTGATTGAGTCAATAATTGCGAAATACCATCAAGGTTGGCTTGAACTGATTCTTTATCATCCATCCGCCCTTTTTCGCCACCATCCATGACGAAATCTTCCGTTTGACTTAAGGAAGAATAACCAATATTAAAGGTTATCGCTTTGATATTTTGATTCAACTGGACATAATTTGAATCGATGTTCTCCACATTGTTTTCAATGGTTAGAACGGTTTCATCAGCGGGACGATATTCGAATATTTGCAATGTAATGACGAATAGTCCGGCAAGACCGATGATGATAAATACAAAAATGAGAAATATTTTAAGAATCCGTTTTAACATAACTATCACCCTTTTTAACGATTGATATTATTATACACAATTTTAGCGAAATAATCGACGAATTCTTGAAAAAGACAACACCAAAATCGAATTGTTGGTATAATGAATATAGGATATACAACAGTTCACAAGAGGGGGTTTCATGGATGATTTATCTGATGTTGTCATTGGCAGTATTGTTATTTGTCTTATACTTGTATGTCGAATTGAATCATAAACCGCTTCATGCGTTTGCATTTAAAGGGCTAGCTAGTTTGGGGTTTATTGGCGTTTTCACTGTGTCGGTTGTTTCAAATAATACTTTTTTGAACGAACCTTTGATTGCTGCACTGTTCTTGATCGGGTTGGTTGCAGGGCTAATGGGAGATTTGTATTTGGCATTAAGACCTTTGAGGCCAAAAGAAGAAAACCATTCAATCATTTTGATTGGGACCCTCTGCTTTGCGACGGGCCATGTATTTTACTATAGTGCTTTATTGTTAAATGGACCATTTAGTTTATGGGCACCATTAATTTCTTTGATTGTGACGATAGCCACTTTTATGGCATCGAAACTAATGAAACTCAATTGGGGCCCTTCAAAAATTCCTTCGTTGGTTTATTCCTTCTTATTGTTTTTAGTGGCTTCCCAAGCCTTTATCAATGCGCTGAATGATGGTTTTACCCCATACGGTTTGGTTGTATTGATTGGAGCGGTTTTATTTGCTTTATCGGACTTAATCCTGGCTCAAATCTATTTTGGAAATAACACCAAGAAAAGTTTTATCGTTGCCAATTTATCAACGTATTATCTTGCGCAAATATTACTGGCTTTCTCATTGTTTCTCATTTAAAGTGCAATAAAAATCAAAACCGCCTTCATTCAATCTTATGAAGGCGGTTTTTAAGTTATAAAGAGAGTTCTTTTTGAAGTTGCTCATTCAATGATTTTACCATAAAACTTTCCAGTTTTACTATTTCACGGTCATAGGTTATTAACCCATTCACTTCAAGTTCAACGTCGGATAACTGCGTATAGATGGTTGCGGATAACCCTTTTTTAACCAGTGGTAGGACCTGTTCGCGAATCAAAGCTTCATAAGCATCCGACAAGAATGCTTTTGTTTCATACATTTTATAACCAAAACTAGTTGCTTCATCCCAAGTATGGTCTTTGATGATTTGCGAGTATCCGCCAAACTCAGATATAACAAACGGACGTCCATCCATTTTTCTTGGCGGTTTAATTTCATAAATATAGCGATGGAGGCTTATAAAATCTTTTCCGCCTTGATCATGCCACCCACTGGCGTGGTCGACTAATCGAGAAGGGTCAAAGCGTTTAATATTTTCGCTGATACGTTTGGCATCAAACTGTCCCCACCCTTCATTAAAGGGGACCCAGCAACAGATGGAAGGATGATTAAATAAGTGATTAAGCATCGATTGTAAGTTTGATTCGAATTCTTGTCTTCCTTGGAAGTTTTGACGATGGAATAAGCGATGATGACGGTCATTAATGTGAATGCCGATGAAAGGCAACCGAACTGCCATCATTCTTTCTAAGTATCCATCGCCCCCTGAGGGCATATCTTGCCATACAATCATGCCCAAACGGTCACAATGATAGTACCATCGTTCGGGTTCGATTTTGATATGTTTTCTTAACATGTTGAAACCAAGATTTTTCATAGCGATAATATCATCAATCATCGCTTGGTCCGTTGGAGGAGTCAATAGGCCATCTGGAAAATACCCTTGATCAAGAACACCGGTTTGAAAATAAGGTTTGTTATTGAGATAAATTCGAGGGATGTTATTCTTATCCGTCCCGATTGAAATTTTTCGCATTCCAAAATACGTCTTAATGGTATCAATAACCTCTTGATCCATGAGCAATTCTAGTTTAACATCATATAAAAACGGGGATTCAGGGGACCAAAGTTTCACATTCTTGAGAATGATATCGGTAAATGTATTTACCGTAATAACCGACTCATGAACCATTTTTTTCTGATCAAAAATCGTCACTTTTGCTGTTAATGTCAAATCCGTTCGAACCAATGGATTGATCCGAATCTTTGATTGATCAACATCAGGAATCATTTTTACCGCATCAATTCTAACTTTTGGCACAATTTCCATCCACACGGTCTGCCATATTCCAGAAGTGGCAGTATACCAGATACCCTTAGGATTTAAAGATTGTTTTCCTCGTTCTTGGTAACTCGTATCGGTGGGGTCAGAAACACTAATGACCAATTCATTGACCCCTTGATGGAGGTAGTTCGATATATCATAGGAAAACGGGAGATAGCCTCCTATATGTTTGCCAATAAATTTTTGATTGATAAAGACCTCAGACTCATAATCAATCGCACCAAAATGGAGGATAACCGTTTCATTGGACTTTGGCACCTCCAGATTGAATTGTCGTAAATACCACAATTTCTCAGTGGGTTTTAACGGTTTATTGACGCCTGATAACTGACTTTCAACGCAAAACGGGACTAAAATTGTCCCTTGAAACGCTTCTGGATATCCTAAATCCTTTTCCAAAATCGCATATTGATACGACCCGTTTAGATTAATCCATTGATCTCGGACCATCGCTGGACGAGGATAATCATTCAGCGGAAGATTTCTATTAACATTTTTTGTATATTTCGATAATAATGTGTGATTTTTTATAAGGTGTTCATGGGACATGGGTTCAACCCCCTTAAAAACATTCTACTTTTATTATATCATGAGAAAAATCATTATTATACATTGTCTGTTGATAAACTATCACCAACAAATTCATTTCTTGCACAAAACGACTTTTGGCGCTATAATGTTTTTATTGGGAGGGTTGACCATGGCTAAATTAGAAGTGCTTGATTTTGTAATGAAAGAGTTGGGAAGTAGACGCCGAAAGGTAAGAGTGATACTTCCAAAAGACTATCATCAAAACCTATCGAAAAGATATCCGGTATTATATATGCATGATGGTCAAAATTTGGTGGATCCCGCTCCTTTTAGTGGATACTCTTGGAATGTTGCGGACTCTTTAGACCAATTGCAAAACGAAGGTTTGATAGAGGGATTAATCGTCGTTGGAATCGACTCAGAGGATCGCTATCGGATACCGGAATATACCAATGCGATTGCGAAAAATGCTGAACGAGCGGTTAAAAAAATGAATAAGGGGGCTTTGTTTCTGCCAGAAGCCCATTTATATGGAAAATTTATCGTAGAATCCTTGAAACCCTATATTGACCAAAATTATCGTACGCTTCCCGACCGATTAAACACCGGTGTATGCGGTAGTTCATGTGGTGGCAATGTGTCTTTGTATTTAGGAGCTGTTTATAACGATGTTTTTGGAATTATTGGCGCATTATCTCCCGCATATTGGTTGGTGGAAGATGATTTATTTCAACGCATTAAAACGAAAGAATTTTTACATGGAACCAAGATTTATCACGACATGGGCGCGAAAGAGCACCCGCTTGCTTTATTTACCTACATTCGTAGTGCCAAACGGTTAGCCTCTATATTAGATAAGAAGTTCGATTCGAATCATCATTTAATGGTCATCGATCGCGTCGCAACCCACACTGAATTATTCTGGCAATCGCGTTTTCCGCAATTTGTGAAGTGGGCATATTCCAAAAAAACAGCTTAAATAATTGGTTCCCATTTGATTATTTAGCAGTATAATAGACACGTACATTTTTTGAAGGAGTGATTTGAATGAAATTAATGGTCTATGTTATGAATGATGTAACATTATTAGATCGTTTCATGATTGATTTGAAAAGTAAGGGTATTAAAGGGGCGACCATTATCAATAGCACCGGTATGGGACGCATGTTATCAGAATCGACCGATGACATGAATATCATTGGCTCATTAAAATTCTTATTTAATGGACCAAGATCCGAATCTCGCGTCTTACTGATGGCACTTGAAGACGAGCAAATCGATACAGTTTTGGCCATCATTGATAATTATGCCGGCGACCTGACAAAACCAAATTCAGGAATTGTGTTCACACTTCCCATTGATTTTATCAAAGGTTATAAGAAATAAGGTGCTGGGAACATGGAATTAATCGGTCTTTTATATGCCGGTATCCTCATCGTTACCGGTCTTATTTTTGGAAAAATTGCGAAATACGTTAAATTTCCCAACGTTACAGGGTATTTAGTCGGCGGATTATTAATTGGACCATCGATATTGGGAATCATTACCAAAGAAGCCATCGAATCGATGACGATTGTATCAAATGTCGCTTTGGGTTTCATCGCTTTTTCGATTGGTAACGAGTTGAAAGTATCTTATTTTAAGCATGTTGGCACAAAGCCCATTGTCATCGCCATTTTTGAAGCATTATTTGGGGTTGTGTTTGTTTTCATAGCGGTCATCATCTATTTTGCGATTACTGGGCAATTAAATCTGACCAATCTTCGTTTTACCCTCGTTCTTTCAGCAATCGCTGCGGCAACGGCTCCAGCCGCAACACTCATGGTTGTTAGACAGTATAAAGCCAAAGGGACACTGACAGACACATTAATGAGTGTTGTCGCTTTGGATGACTCCGTTGCGATTATGCTCTTTGGAATTTGTATTGCGATTGCCAATATTTTGGGCAATTCTAATGCGGTTGGAACCCCCATTATTCTTCAAATCTTAGCCCCGTTTTGGGAAATTATTTTATCGATAGGCATTGGTGGTATCTTTGGAATCATCGTTACCTTTGCTTGTATGTGGTTTACTGGAAGAGGAAACCGGATTTCAATAGTCATCGCCGCCATCTTTTTAACGATGTTTTTATCCACCTATTTCCATGGGTCAGCGTTATTGGCTTGTATGGCACTTGGCGGTGTTTTTGCGAATACGAGTAAGAAGTATGATGAAGTCAATGGTTTAATATATTTTATAACGCCTCCGATATTTATCATGTTCTTTGTTTTGAGTGGAGCAGAACTCAATTTATCTTTGTTGTTAATTGTAGGATTCATTGGCATTATATATGTTCTCTCCCGCGTCGCCGGAAAAATTTTTGGTTCCTGGTTTGGAGCGACTATTACGCACTCAGAACCAAAAATCAAAAAATATCTTGGCTTTGCTTTGGTCCCTCAAGCCGGAGTAGCAATTGGATTAAGTTTAATCGCTACCCAAGTATTAAATCCGGAAATGGGATCACAAATTCGAACCATCATTTTATGTGCCACGTTAATCTATGAATTAACCGGGCCGATTATTACTAAAAAGACTTTACAAGCTGCTGGAGAAATAACGGTTCTTGGATGATGTTAAAAGCTGCGCTGGCAGCTTTTTTCATGAAGGAAAAAGTTTGCGAAATTGTTCGATTTATGCTACAATTTTCATGTTAGAGGAGGAGTTAAATCATGTTAAATTACGGTAAAGGTATATGCTATTCGGGGTATCGTGAAAATCAAAGCCCTATCACAGGAGTTTATCCAACTTATTCTCAAGTGTTAGAAGATTTACTCATCCTTCAAGGTCAATTTGATTACCTACGGATGTATGATCCTTATCAACACGCCCAAACAGTTCTAAAAGTTATTAGAGATCATCATTTGAAGTTTAAAGTGATGCTTGGAGTTGAACCAAAAGGGGAAATATCCAACCCCAATTGTCCATGGGGTGGATTACATAGCGATGAGGAAATCGCCTTAAATAAAGTGAATAACTACCGTCAGCTTGATAAACTGGCTGATCTTGCCAATGAATATTCAGATATTATCTTCGCAGTCGCAGTCGGAAACGAGAACACGTCTGAATGGCATCATAATCTCATGAATGCCGAAACTCTTGCACTCCATGTCACTTATCTAAAATCTCGTTGTTCGGCTCCCGTCACATTTTGTGAGGGTGCTTATGCGTGGAATCATCACTGTCAATCATTGGCGAAGGTCGTTGATTTTATCAGTATTCATTCATACCCGCTTTGGTTAAGAAAGCCGCTTAAAGAAGCAATGGATGTCAATATGTACGATTACTTAGAAACGACCAAAGCCTATCCAGATAAACAAATCATTTTTACCGAATTCGGTTGGGCAACGTCTTCAAGCGGGCAAATGAATGCTGAAGACACCAATGAAGCGGCGCAAGCGGTCTATTTGAATCAAGTTGAAAAATGGGCAGAAGCCAACAAACTGATTATGTTTGTATTTGAAGCATTTGACGAGCCTTGGAAAGGTGGAAATAACCCTGCTGAACCAGAAAAGCATTGGGGCATTTATCATTTAGACCGGACTCCGAAACAGTATTTACAAAAGCGAGTAAAATCCCTATGAGTGCCGAAAAAGAATACATCGTTGTCGGCAAAATCGTTAATACCCACGGATTAAAAGGCGAAGTAAAAGTATTGAGTCAAACCGACTTTAAAGCCGATCGTTATGAACCAAAGCATCAATTATATATCGATTTTAAAGGCGAGCAAATTTTCGTCACCGTGAAAAAGTATCGACCCCATCAAGGGTTCGATTTATTGACCTTTGAAAACTATGAAGATATCAACTTAGTAGAAAAGTTTAAAGGATCGGATTTATATGCACAAAAAACCACGCCAAGACATCTAAATCCAGGTGAATATCAAATGGCCGATTTGATTGGGCAGACGATTATTCAAGGGACTAAATCCATTGGCGTTGTTGAAGCAATTCGGACCTATCCACAATGCGATTATCTCGTCATTAGCACGTCTGAGTCGAAATCGGCACTGGTTCCTTTTTTGAGTGCTTTTATCCTTGATGTCAATTTAGTATTAAAGCAGATTACCATTGTTGAAATGGAAGGCTTGATATGAAAATCACCATTTTGACCATTTTTCCGGAAATGTTTCAAGGCGTTTTTACCGAATCAATCTTAAAAAGGGCCATTGGTATGGGCATTGTTCAGGTTGATTTCGTTAATTTTCGGGACTTTTCTCGCAATAAACATCACCGCGTAGACGACTATTCCTTTGGTGGTGGTCCTGGGTTGGTATTAACCGTCGAACCCATTTATCTCGCCCTACAATCGATTCCAGGATATGAAACAGCGCTTAAAATATTGATGACACCCCAAGGGGTTCCTTATCAACAAAACACTGCTAACTTACTTTCTAAGAAAGAGCATATCATCATAATATGCGGCCATTATGAAGGCTTTGATGAGCGGATACGGTCCTTTGTCGATATGGAAATCTCAATTGGAGATTATGTCCTTACCGGTGGCGAAATTGGTGCTATGGTATTAGTAGATAGTATTACTAGATTGTTACCAGGCGTTTTAGGCTCTGATGAATCTTTTGAACAAGACTCTTTTTACAACGGTTTACTCGAATATCCGCAATATACCCGTCCACAAGAGTTTCAAGGCATGAAAGTACCTGATGTCTTAATCTCGGGAAATCACGCTGAAGTTGATCAATGGCGAAAAGAACAGTCATTAAAAAGAACGAAAGAACGCCGTCCCGATTTACTCAAAAAACGCTGTTACTTTGATAAGTAAATGCAATGAAAACAAATCCAACTAAATTTTAATAAATAAATGAAGAGAAAGCAGAATAAATCAAGAAATCTGCTTTCTTTTTTGTATAAATTATGTAAAATATAAGTATGAATACAGTCTAGTAATTAAGATATGGCGCAACGAAAAATGTGCGTTTTGAGACGATTTGCGAGCTAAACGCAACTAGTGGATGAGTTGTGTTCTAGTCAATAGAGACTCAATTAGGATAAGTTTCTAGAGTATTAAATGATGAAATTAACGTTTCAAGTTGATTTCATTCAAAGGAACTTCTTTAATGGCGAGCACGTCAAGAATATCCTTTGAAAAGAACGTCTTGAAGACATCAATGGGTGTTTTCCATTTCAATGATTCCCTGGGGTAGGAATTGATCATGGAAAACATAAAATTGATGTCTTCTTGCGTAAAATCTGATAAACGATGACCTTTTGGAACGAGGTAGCGAAAAAGTTCGTGGTTGCGTTCACAACCGCCCTTATCGCCAGAATTATAAGGACGGGTATAGAAGACATTCGAAAAAATTTCACCGGTATCTTGACTTGTTGATGCTTTGATCAAGTCATCAAATTCTAGGCCATTATCAGCGAGAATAACTTCGAACAGTTTTGAATATTGCTGGTCAAGACGTTTTTGTAAATGCATTAGCTCACGATTGACGGAACTGGCATATAAATTGGGAATTAAGATGCCAAATTGTAGGTGGCTTTGACGATGATAGAAGGTGAGTAGTTTCCTTTCTTCGGACATCAGGCCATAGACGGTGTCCATCTCAATGATCGACGTTTGGGGATGTTGTTTAATAAATTCAAGAAAATAGGGGTATGTATGCCCAAATTTAGCCAAGGGATCTCTGTTACTAGGTCGATGGTATAAATACCGTTTGTTTATTCTAAAGCAGACTGCGTGTCGTAAATCAATTCTTCGAGCCATCAAATAGCTTTGATCAATCCATCGTCTTACGGTTGATGTTGAAACCGGAAATGCTTCTGGATACTTTGAGTGGATTGCTTCGATGGATAATTGTTTTTTAACCAGAGGCGTTAACCATTCGTCAAAGATTGATAAGCTTCTTTTGGATATCATCAGATGGCTCCTTGTTTCTTTTAACCGCTTTTCGCGGTTTAAGTAAACATCGACGGGGTTCCAAAAATGTCGCTCTCTTTTGCAGACAGGTCTCGCTTCACAAAAATCACAGATAAACGGAAATTTCTTTAATTTAGGACAAAGATTCTTTTGGAATCGTTCGCAGATATTTGGACATTGTTTAACCGTTTTCTTACATTCTGACAGATGGATACAGTCGTGATATCGATAACACATCAGATACTCTTTCGTATTCATTTTGACTTCGATATTTGATTCGATCAATCGGTAGAGAGTTGAAGGTGAAATATTCATCTTCGTCGCAATTTCTGACGCACTTAAATCCATTGATAAGTCCTTATAGATGGTTAATATACCATCATAGTCAATTCTTGCCATTTCATCCTCACTTTCTTGACTAGAACACCCTTTTATTATAGAAAACTTCCTTTTCAATGTAAATGCAAGGTTTATTCCTTCTTGTTGCGTTTAGTTTGCATATTAACATACTCAAAAAACGCGACGAAAACATTTGATTTTCGTTGTGCATTATGTTATAATTTATGACGCTGTAAGAACCATGACCGACGTTCCGCTGGATATAACTCCATGAACCAAGGTACAAACCAATAAGGAGTTGATCACTATGTCGCAGCAATTTATGAATCAAGTAACAGAATCAATGCTTAAGACTGATCTTCCAGAGTTTCGTCCTGGAGATACCATTAAGGTATCGGTAAAGATCAAGGAAGGCGACCGTGAACGTATTCAAGCGTTCGAAGGACTTTGCATGAAGAGACAAGGCGGAAGCGTTAGCGCAACTTTTACAGTTCGCAAAATGTCTTACGGAATCGGTGTTGAAAGAACATTCGCACTTCATTCTCCCCTTATCGAAAAAATCGAAGTTGTTCGTTTCGGTAAAGTACGTCGCGCTAACTTAGGCTACATTCGTGGCTTGTCTGCCAAAGCAGCCAGAATCAAAGAAAGACGATAGGATAAAAAGGACAATCTACGGGTTGTCTTTTTTTTATGAAAGAAATGAAAATATTTTCATTAATTCTTATAAAAGCATTGAAACCGCCCTTATTTAATGATAGAATTATTTAAAGAATTAGAATATCATGATTTCTGTAGAAAGGATTGGGAAAATATATGAATAAAGCCACCATTTACAATGTTGCCTATGCGGCCAATGTTTCGCTCGCAACGGTTTCCAGAACGTTGAATAATCCACAAAAAGTGAAACAAGAGACACGAGACCGCGTCTTGAGGGTCATTAAAGAACTGGGCTATAAACCCAATGCTTTTGCGAAAGGCTTAGCCAGCAAGAAATCAACGACTGTCGCCGTTATTGTTCCGGATATGTCGAGAGCCTCCGTTGCCGAAATGCTTAACGGAATCGCCGCAGAGTCCCATAAATATGCATATTCACTTCTAATATTCGTTATGAAAGACGAAAAAATCGAAGAATCTGAGATGTTAAAGGAAGTCGTTGCCAGCCAGGTTGACGGAATCCTTTATTTGAACGATGAAATCAATGAAAGTCAATATGAGATGCTGAATATCATCCAAGATGAATATAAGGTTCCTATCGTTTTAGCAAATACGCTATATCCTTATGACAACAAGTTAGTAACCGTCTGCATCGATTATTTCAAAGCCGCTTATGAAGTGACCACTCAATTGATTAATGAAGGCCGCAAAGATATCTTCTTATTAACGACTGCCCGTAAATACATGGTAAATGATCTCAAAGAAGAAGGCTATTTAAAAGCCATTAAGGAAGCAAAATTAACCCCCAATGTCGTAAGAACCAGTGGTGACATCGCGGTTAATACCGTTCATTTCAACGAACTCTTCAAAGGCAAAACGGCCGTTGACGGTGTGGTAGCAGTCCGTGACTCCATTGCGGTTTCCTTTATCAATACCATGATTGAAAAAGGCAAAGAAATTCCAAGAGACGTCAGCGTTTATGGATTCCAAAATACGAAATATGCTTCGTTATCTCGTCCGAAATTATCTTGCGTCGACATCCCAACCGCTGAAATTGGTCAAAAAGCGATGACACTTCTCAAACGCGAAATCGATGGCGAAGTCAACGAAATTAAATTTAATGTTTTACCTCATAGCATCATCAAACGTCAATCAACTAAATAAAACGATGAATAAGTAAAGTAGCGGTACAATCTGTTATTAGAGACCCGGTGGTCGGTGCAAATCGGGACAGATATACTTGTGAATTACGCTTAGGAGTTTCTGCTTAGCAGACGGTAAATCCGTTATCTTTCCCAAGTGCACGCAAGTGAATTAAGGTGGTACCACGGTTTTTTAAATCGTCCTTTTATTAGGGCGATTTTTGTTTTTTATAACGATAAATCAATAGAAAGAGGATAATATGATGAATTTATTTGAAGATTTAAAGTGGAGAGGTCTTGTCTTCGACATGACTGATCCCTCATTAGTGAAGACACTAAATGAAGAACAATTGACTTTTTACCTTGGCGCTGACCCCACAGCCGATAGCCTACACGTTGGTCATCTTCTCGCTTACTTGGTTGCGAAACGATTGATGCTTGCTGGCCATAAACCCATTTTAGTCATTGGGGGCGGAACAGGCTTAATCGGTGACCCCAGTTTTAAAAATACCGAACGCCAATTATTAACCATTGAGACATCGTTATCAAATGCTGCCGGAATAACCAGACAAGTCAAACATCTTTTACCTGATGCGTTGGTCGTTAATAACTATGAATGGTTATCCTCATTAAATGCCATTGAATTTTTACGCGATATTGGTAAAAATTTCAATGTCTCGTACATGATGAGTAAAGACTCGGTCAAATCACGGATAGAGAATGGTATTTCCTTCACCGAATTTTCATACCAGATTATCCAGGCATGGGACTTTGAACATTTGTTTGACAAACATCGTTGTGTCCTTCAAATCGGTGGTCAAGACCAGTGGGGCAATATTACCTCGGGTCTTGAATTGATTAGAAAGGTTCATGGATCCGATGCCAAAGCGTATGGATTCACGTTCCCGCTTGTCACAAAGGCGGACGGGACTAAATTTGGTAAATCTGAGTCGGGTGCGGTTTGGCTTGATAAAGACAAAACGACACCATACGAGTTTTTTCAGTACTGGATTAACACGGCAGACGATGACGTCATTATGCGGTTAAAACAATTTACGTTCTTAACAAAAGAACAAATTGAAGCGCTCGAGATTGAAGTCAAAGAACATCCGGAATTAAGATCAGCACAAAAAGCTTTAGCCAGAGAACTAACGCAAATTGTCCATGGCGAATTGGCCTTAATGGAAGCCGAGAAGATTACCTCCGCTTTATTTACCGGAGCGATTGAAGATCTTTCCTCGAATGAAATTGAAATGGCTTTTAAAGAAATGCAAGCAACCGAAATATCGGTTGATGAACCGATTGTGGAATTACTGGTTAAAACCCTGTTAGTCCAATCAAAACGAGAAGCTCGTGAGTTATTACAAAGTGGAGCAGTGTCAGTTAATGGCGTTAAAGTGACGGATATTTCAACCCTTATTACTAAGTCCGCAGCCATTGGCGGAAAATACAGTGTCTTGAGAAAAGGGAAAAAGAAATACGCATTAATTAAACATCTATAAATCAAAAGAGGATATCCAATGACTGGAAATCCTCTTTTTTTTATTTTGTTTTAGAAAGTTTTGTTTTATCGGGTTTGATGCGATCAAAATATTCCATATAGATGATTCTGAGCGCGTTCATCACACAAATAAGAGTTACACCCACATCAGCGAAGATCGACAGCCACATAAACATAATACCTATACTTGAAAGCGCTAGAAATGCTAATTTGACGCCCATTGAAAATATGATGTTTTCTGTAGCGATGAGGCGAGTCCGTTTTGCGATTCTGATTGCTTTTTCAAGAAGACGAATATCATCGTTAATGATAATAATGTCCGATACTTCGATGGCTAAATCACTAGCAGACCCCATTGAAACACCGATGTCGGCGTTTTTTAACAAAGGCGCATCGTTGATGCCATCGCCAATATACAAACTGATAGAATTGGTCCGAATGGCATTAAACTTCTCGAGTTTTTGTTCTGGTAGCAACTCGGAATAATATTCGATTCCACCTAATTTTTGGGCTATTTCACGAGCAGAATCTTCATTATCACCTGTTAGCATGACCGTATCGTAATTTTTCGTGAAATGACGAACCGTTTCCATGGATGTTTCTTTAAGTTCGTCCTTCGTCACAACATAACCGATATATTGATTGCCCTTCGATATGAAAGTATAAGACCCAACCGGTAATTTCGCATCTTTAACTTCAATGCCATTGTTGGATAAGAATCGACGACTTCCAGCCAATACGATTTCACCGTCTAGTTCACCGGAAATTCCATACCCTGCGATTTCTTTGACGTTATCGATATCAAACAAATCCGATTTGTAATATCCCACAATTGCTTCAGCAATTGGATGGTTGGAATAGCGTTCGATGGAAGCTGCTAATTTTAAGGTTTCTTGATTTGAAAACTCATGAACGAAAAAAGATCCATACGTCAAAGTCCCAGTTTTATCCATTGCGATGGTTTTAACATCGGTCAACGTGTGTAAGAACGTTGAGCCCTTGAAGAGAATTCCACTTTTTGCGGCTCTGCCAATGCCGGCAAAATACGAGAGAGGAACCGACAATACCAAGGAACATGGACAAGATATAACTAAGAAAATGGCGGCACGGTAAACATAACCGGTTTCAGTTGAAACATTCGCACGGTCGAATACCAATCCAAACAAGACCAATAAACCGGCGAGAATAACGACAATTGGGGTATATACTTTCGAAAACTTCGTGATAAAGAGCTCGGTTTTTGATTTTGCATTCGTCGAATTTTCTATCAAGTCGATGATTTTCGCCATGGTGGAATCTTGATACTCTTTTTCCGCAACCATTTGAATGACGTCGCCGACACAAATATTTCCGGATAATACATGCGTTCCGACTTCCGCATGGGTTAATTTAGATTCTCCGGTTAAACTAGAAGTGTTTAAACTCGTTGAACCGGCGGTAACGACTCCATCCACAGGAATTCGTTCGCCGTTTTTTACGACCAATGTGTCTCCCACTTTGATTTGCATGGGATCCTTGACCACGATTTTATCATCGATTAAGACATTCGCATATTCAATCTTAATACCCATTAAAGCTGTGATTTCGTTTTTCGAGCGTTGCACGGCCAACGTTTGTAAATGTTCACCAATCGAGTAAAGAATGATAACGGCGATGGCTTCTTCGTATTTCCCTAAAAACATGGCGGCGAACGTTGCGATAATCATTAACGTATTTTCGTTAAAAAAGTTAAAGTTTTTAATGCTTTTTATCAACAGCGTTAATAGTCTTGAGATTAAAAAGACGTACCCTAACCAGTATAAACCACCAATGACCCATGAAGGAAGGTACAGTTCATAGTTAGTGTGAAACAGGTAGTTAAATAACTGAGGGATTCGGTACATCGAAAAGTTAATGGCAATAATCAACATGCCGATTAGAACATACAAATATTCTCTGAAAAAGCTTTTCCCTTTTTCGGTTTTTCCAACGCCATAATAATGCGTGTCGATGTTATCTTCAAGCATGTCTACGATGGATTTTATATCCTTTAAGGCAATGGCTTCATCGTAATCATCTTTGAAATCCACAAGCATAATTTGGTTGGTATAATTAAAACTAGCACTATTGACATAACTTAACCGGCCAGTCCGTTTTTCAATTTTGTTGATGCAAGTCGAACAAGACAAATTTTTCATGACGATTTTTCTGATCATGGCGTTCTCCTAGGGGTATAAAAACAATCTATGTGGTAAATCATAGTCTTTATAGTTATACTATAATACCATTATACTAAGTATTTCAGTTTTGTCAATTTTATAATGGGTCTTAATGCCTTTGGAAGGCTTATATTCGCGAAATAACACGCGTTGTTATTTGCAAAACAACGTGGTTGTGATAAAATAAAATAGAATGGAGTGACATATATGGACTGGCTAAAAATTGCACAATCGTATAAAGAAGAATACATCGAAAAAACTCAAGCTTTACTAAGAATCCCAACAGTTCTAGAAACATTTAATCCTTCAAATAACGAAGCCCCTTTCGGCGAGGATATTCGAAGAGCGTTGGATTGGTTTTTGTATATGGGTGAAGCGGATGGTTTTAAAATCAAAAATATTGATAATTATGCCGGACATCTTGAAATGGGTTCTGGCAGTGAAGTATTAGGAATTCTGGGTCACCTTGATGTTGTTCCTACGGGTGGAAAATGGGATTATCCGCCTTTTGGTGCGACCCTTGTGGATGGTAAAATCTATGCACGCGGCTCCATCGATGATAAAGGTCCCTCTATGGCGGCTTATTTGGCAATGAAAATGGTTAAGGATCAACACCTGAATCTAAACAAAAAAGTTCGGTTAATTTTGGGTTGCGATGAAGAATCAGGAATGCGCTGTATTCGTCGTTATCTTGAAAAAGAACAAATGCCGGATTTAGGCTTTGCTCCGGATGCCGATTTTCCATTAATCTATGGTGAAAAAGGGAATGTCAGCTGGAATATTACCGGCTTTGAAAACGATGATTTACTTGAATCAATCAACGCTGGAGAACGGTATAATGTCGTTCCCGATGAATGTGTTGCTGTTCTGAAAAAAGACGTTAGAAGTGCTTTTGAAGCCTATTTGGCAGACCATCAATACCAAGGTAAAGTCGAAGACCATACCTACACGATTTACGGGAAAAACTCCCATGCTGCATGGCCATACATGGGCGTTAACGCGATTTTCTTAATGGCCGAATTTTTGAAAACACAAACCAACTCAAAACTCATTAGTTACCTATGCAACTATATGACCCACGACTATTATGGAAAGAAATTGGGAATTGACCATTTTGATCCTGAAATGAAAGAACTCACGATTAACTTAGCCATCATCAATTACGCAAAAGGTGCTTTTTCGGTTGGAGTTAACATTCGTTATCCTTTAGGATTTGAACTGGACAAACAACTCTCAAAAGTAGAACGATCAATCTTGGATTATGGGTTCACATACACTCAATTAAGAAACTCAAATCCCCATTATGTTAGCCCTCAGGATCCCTTGGTAAAAACCTTGCTCGCGGCCTATCAAAAATATTCAAAAGATTACACCTCTCCCATAGTAACCATCGGCGGAGGAACCTATGCCCGAGCCCTCAAAAAGGCCGTGGCTTTTGGACCCAACTTACCAAACAATCCGGATTTGGCACACCAACCCAATGAATATGTCATCGTGGATGATATGATTATGGCAGCGGCCATCTATGCGGAGGCCATTGAACATCTTTGTACGGAGCAAGCCTAGTTTATGCGTTTACGAAAAGTAAAACACGCAAGAGAAGCCATTGAAAGCCACCCAGAGATTATGGTATTAAATCCTGAATTGAATAAAGGAAAATGGTCTTCCCTATTTCCTACAATTCAGCCAATTCATCTCGAAATTGGCATCGGTAAAGGCAAATTTTTATTTGAACTAGCAAGAATACATCCAGAAATCAACTATATCGGCATCGAAAAGTTTGATTCCGTCATCATTCGTGCCCTTGAAAAACTATTACAATCACCTTTACCGAATGTTCGTTTGGTTTACGTCGATGCTGAAAAGATTCCTGAACTTTTTAATAGGAACGAAATTGATCGATTATATTTAAACTTCTCTGATCCGTGGCCAAAAACTCCTCATAAAAAACGTCGATTGACCAGTCCATTATTTTTATCACGCTATCAGATGATTTTAAAACAAAATGCTTTCATTGAGTATAAAACGGATAATTATCCATTCTTTGAATACACCATGATGTCCATTGTCGATTTTGGAACGCATATTGATAAAATATGTTTAGATTTGCATAAAGAACGCAATATTGAAAATGTCGAAACCGAATTTGAAACAAAATTTGTTGCAATGGGAAATCCCATCTATTACATTAAGTTCCAAATAAAGGAGTAATACCAATGTTAAAACCCCATTACCGTGCTCTGGTTGAACTACCGGGAGTATCAGCGAACGAAAAATATGTTCGCCAATTCATGAAGAATGAATTAGCCAAAGTATCTGAAGCCATCGTCCAAGATAAACTTGGTTCTATCTTTGGCGTCATTAATCAAAGCAAAAACGGTCCTACGGTCATGATAGCCGGTCACATGGATGAAGTAGGTGCTATGGTCGTTGGCATCACCGAAAAAGGATTCATTAAGATGATTCCCATTGGTTCTATCAGTGCTCCTATTATGCTCAGCGAACATTTGAATGTCGTCATCGACGATGGTTCTTTTGTGCCTGGTGTCGTTGGCGCAAAACCACCGCATTTAATGCGAGATAGTGCCGCAAAACAAGTATCGGATTTCGATGACTTTGTATTAGATATCGGAGCCGATTCAAAAGCTCATGCGGCTGAACTTGGCGTTAAAGTGGGACAACAAATCGTCTTTAATAATAATTACACCGTTTCTAAAGATGGCAAGAAAATCTTCTCAAAGGCATGGGATGACCGATTCGGTTGTGGAATGGCGCTTGATATTCTCCAAAGCGTCGACAAGGACAAAATTCCCTGTAAGTTATACGCCGGTGCCAACGTTCAAGAAGAAGTTGGATTACGGGGAGCAGGTACTTCGGCTTACCTCGTAAAACCGGATTTATTTATCGCAGTGGATTGTAGCCCCTGTGCCGATACGTTTGAAGATTCAGACGTAGGCGGAAAATTGGGCGGAGGTTTCATGATTCGGTTCTATGATCCTAGTTGTATCATGCATCAGGGCATGAAGGACTTTGTGGAAAGCACCGCTAAAAAACATAACATTAAGTTCCAATATTATAAATCTGCAGGCGGAACCGATGCTGCAAAAGTCCAACTCTCTGAATCCGGAGTATTGGCCTGTACCATCGGAATGCCATCAAGATACATCCATTCATCGACTTCCATGATTCATTTAGATGATTATGAAGCGGTCAAAGCGGTGATCTTAGCAATGCTTGAACAACTCGATTTTAACAAAATCAACGAAATTAAAGCAGCCGTTTGATTTGTTGAAATAAATACTTATGAGACCACTTAAGTGGCTTAAAAAGGAGAAAATAATGAAAAGTGATTTTTTTAAGAACAAAGCAAAAGTGAGAGAAATGACTTTGATGGCGATGTTTATGGCCATCATCATCACAATGGGATTTGTGCCATTCTTAGGATACATTACCATTGTAGGAACCAGTGTAACGTTGATTCATATTCCGGTTTTAATTGGAGCGGTTTTTTTAGGTAGAAAAGGCGGAATCGTATTAGGGTTGACCTTTGGTTTTACCTCATTTTTCCGGGCATTGACCAGTGTTGGGACCGACTATCTATTCATTTTCCCCTGGGTATCGATTTTACCAAGATTTATCTTCGGGTTCATCATCTATGATGTATACCGTTTACTTTTAAAATTAATTAATATTAGACTCATCGCGTTAATCATCAGTTTTGTGCTTTTGACCCTTATACATACTTTGATGGTACTTCCGCTCATGATTTCCGCCTTTCCTTTAGCCCTTGGTTTAGAATCGGTCAGTGAAGTCATTGCTGCTGGAGCCGGTGAAGGTTGGGATCCTATTGCCTTTATGCAAGGCACCAATACGTTTAGTACCGCGATGAAAGTGATATTGAGCATCCTCGTTTCAAACGGGATAATTGAGGCCGCATTGGCTGGTAGTGTTGGGGCGATTGTTGCTGACCGATTAATTGCCATTGTTAAGAAAGAAGAAACGCCTACAACCACGAATTCGGACGGTGAAAACATTGCTACTATTGATTGATATTGGAAATACCACAATATCCATTGGTTTATCCACCAATTCTAAATTAGAACGAGTGTTTAAATTAAATACTGAAAAAAGTAAGTCAAGCGATGAATACGCTGTGACGTTGAACATCATGCTTAAAGATATCACCATTAAAAATGTCATCATCTCATCCGTCGTCCCAGAATTAAATGATGTTTTTCGGGAGTATTTTTTAAATTGGTTTGATGTGTCCCCGTTGTTTTTAGGACAAGGGGTTAAAACAGGAATCAGAATCAACAGCGATAACCCCAAAGAAGTTGGGTCTGATCTCATCGCGAATGTAATAGGTGCGACCACCCATTATTCTCCCACCTGTCTCATCATCGATTTAGGGACCGCCACCACTTTTACTTACGTTGAAAATCTGATGCTAAAAGGGGTCATTATTACTGCCGGTATGACCACTTCTAAAAATGCGCTCATTAGCAAAACCAGCCTACTTCCCCAAGTAGAACTGGAATTGCCAACCAAACTATTAGGAACCAACACCGTCGATTGTATTAAATCGGGGATTGTTTATGGACATGCTTCGATGATTGATGGCATGGCAAAACGGATTAAACGTCAACTCGGCAATGAGTCATTGCCTATTATTTTGACGGGCGGTCATGCTAAATTATTGCATGGATTGATTGAAGAAAAAATGACCCTTGATGAACGGCTTTTACTAAAAGGACTTCAAGAAGTCTATAACCGTAATTTCCTTTTAAACACCTAAAAAACCACCTAAAAATGTACATTCATGATGTGCATTTTTTTGTAGGTATGTTACAATGAATGAGAGAACATGAGGTGCTTTTATGAAAAAACTTCTGCTTATTGATGGAAACAACCTTCTGTTTCGATCTTATTATGCCACAGCGGCGATGGGCAACTTGATGAAAAACAGTCAAGGCGTCTACACCAACGCGGTTTATGGGTTTGTCTCTACCATGCAAGCCATCATGAAGATGGATTACACGCACGTGCTGGTTGCTTTTGATCCAAAAGGCCCAACATGGCGTCATTTGAAGTACGAAGTATACAAAGGAACCCGCAAGGAAGTTCCTTCTGAACTCATTTCGCAAATGCCTCTCATTCGCGACTATTTAGATAGCGCCAATATTCCAAGATATGAACAAGATCTTTATGAAGCCGACGATATCATCGGATATTGTTCTCATCACTATGTATCTGAATTCGATCAAATCGATATTTTTTCCAATGACCACGATTTAATGCAACTGATTAATCCCAAAGTTCGTCAAGTGATTTCCAAAAAAGGCATTAGCGAAATTGAAATCTATACCCCAGAAACAATGGTTGAAAAATTAGGAATTCGTCCCGATCAAATGACGGATTATAAAGGTCTTGTCGGTGATGCATCGGACAATATTCCTGGGATTCCAGGCGTGGGAGATAAAACTGCCACAAAACTGTTGGAAACATATGGAAGTTTAGAAGGCGTATTAGATCACGTTGCCGAATTAACCGGTAAGCTCAAAGAAAAAGTTGAAACTTATCGCGAACAAGCTTTATTTTCTAAAGAACTCGCCACCATTGTGACGACTTTTGACAATCAATTGAGCGTTAATCAAATGCAAGTTCAGCCTTATTCGTATGAGAAGTTAAAGGCTTTTTTACAGAAAATGGAACTGCACTCTTTGATACGTAAAATGGATTATGTTCCCGCAAAAAAAGAGGGAACATCAACGTATGAAATCATCAGTCATTCGGATCAACTCGCAAAAATATTAACGTCTCCCTCCACCCTGCATTTAGAACTTTTTGGGAACAATTATCACACGGCCCAAAAGCTTGGGTTTGGGATAGTAAATGCCAAAGGGGCCTTTTATGTAGATTACTCTTTGGCCATCAAAACCGCGAAGTTTATCAACTGGCTCAAAGATCCGAAGCAAATCAAATACATCTATGACCTCAAACAAACGAAGGTCGCTTTGTTATGGGATGGGTTCGTTTTAGACGGCGTTGTATTTGATTTATTGTTGGCTGCCTACTTAATTAATCCAAATATGACCAAAGAAGACATGCGCGTTGTAACGTCAAATTTTGATTATACGGACGTTGAGTATGATGAAGTAATCTATTCTAAAGGGGCCAAATACGCTCTGCCAGAGGATTTGAACCTCTTATACAAACACGTTGTTGATAAAGCCAGAGCCATCGACTTATTGCGTGATAAAGTGTTAAAAATCACCGCTGAGTATGACCAACTATCGCTTCTAAACGATATTGAGATTCCCCTTGCTAATACCTTGGCGAAAATGGAATTTGTGGGCATCAAAATTGATGAAATTGAACTAGATCAATTTGGGTCTGGTCTTAAATCTCGAATTTTAGTGTTAGAATCTTCTATTCATACCTTGGCAGGTGAAGAGTTTAACATCAATTCTCCAAAGCAACTCGGGGTCATTTTGTTTGAAAAATTGAATCTTCCTTATTATAAAAAATCCAAAACCGGATATTCAACAGATGTCTCCGTTTTGGAACAATTATCAGGGTTTAATCCCATCATTGATAAAATCATGGAATATCGTTCTTTGACGAAACTGTATTCGACGTACTATGAAGGCATCAAAGCCGCATTATTGATGAAAAATGATGGACGCGTCCATACCATCTATAAACAAACCATTGCTCAAACGGGACGGTTGTCCTCGGTTGAACCCAATCTTCAAAACATCCCGATTAAAACTGATGATGGGAAAGAATTACGAAAAATCTTTATCGCCAATCCAAACAGTCTATTGTATTCATGCGACTATTCACAAATTGAATTACGAGTGCTAGCTCATATGGCACAAGTTCATAATTTAATGGCTGCATTTCAAGAAAATGAAGACGTTCATACCCATACTGCAAAATTAATTTTCCATAAAGAAGATATTTCCCAAAATGAAAGAAGACAGGCAAAAGCGGTCAACTTCGGTATTATTTATGGAAAAACGTCTTGGGGACTGGCAGAAGACTTAAAGATTTCTCCCAAACAAGCAGAAGCTTTTATCCAGCATTATTTTGAAAATTTCCCCGAAATAAAAGGGTTCATGGATCAACAAATTTCAAATGCTAAGAACCTAGGGTATGTCACGACGGTTTTGAACCGTAGACGGTATATTCCAGAGGCATCTGCTGATAACTATCAAGTTCGTGAATTTGGAAAACGGATGGCAATGAATGCGCCTATTCAAGGATCTGCCGCCGATTTATTAAAAAAGGCAATGGTCTTAATTGATCAGGCTTTTGAAGCTAAAGGACTGAAGTCACAAATACTATTGCAAATTCATGACGAACTCGTTATAAATGTACCGATTGATGAACAAGACATTGTCGAGAACCTTGTGAGAGATTATATGGAACATGCTTTAACCTTTAGCGTGCCTTTGGCGGTTGAAGGTAGTTTTGGAGTCAACCTATTTGAGGTGAAATAGATGCCGGAATTACCCGAAGTAGAAACCGTAAGAGCCACATTAAACCTTGCTATTGCCGGAAAAACGATTGAATCGGTCAAAGTCAATTACGAAAAGATGATTAAGGGAGTTTCAGTCATGGAATTTATCACTCGATTGAATGGTCAAACACTAACCAACATTCATCGATTTGGTAAATATTTGTTCTTTAATTTTCAAGATGTTACGATGATTTCCCATTTAAGAATGGAAGGGAAATATTACTTAAAATCGATTTTGGATCCCCTTGAAAAACATGAGCACGTTGTCATCAATTTCACCGATCAAACGTCTTTAAGATATCATGACACAAGGAAATTTGGAACCATAGAATTGGTCGACCCGGGAATGGAAATGACCCCAAAAGGCATTCAATCAATGGGTCCCGAACCTTTTGACGATTGTTTTAACAGTGATTACCTAAAACAAAAAATTAAGAACTCAATTCGTCCAATCAAATCGCTATTGCTCGATCAAAGTGTTGTTTCTGGATTGGGTAATATCTATGTGGACGAAGTGTTATTTTTGGCAAAAATACACCCCGAGTCTCCCGCAAAATCGTTAAGTACGGAGGATCTAAAGAATATTGTCATCTATTCAAGATCTGTCCTTCACAAAGCGATAGCATTAGGAGGGACGACAATCCGTTCGTATTTATCGAGTTTAGGGGTCAGTGGACGTTTTCAAAACGAACTGAATGTTCACATGCGTAAAGATGAACCTTGTTTACATTGCGGAACTTTGATTACTAAAATAAAAGTAGGCGGACGCGGCACTTATGTCTGCACTACATGTCAAAGGAGGAACAATTCATGATGCATCTCATTGGATTGACAGGCGGTATCGGTTCAGGAAAATCGACGGTAAGTGAGTTGTTTATCAAAAAAGGAATCCGAGTCATCGATGCGGACATTCTTTATAAAGAACTGTCAAAACCAGGCCAAGTATTGTATAATGAAATTATCAAAGCATTTGGACCAGATATTTTATGTTCAGCGGGAACAATTGATTTTCGTAAACTGGGTGATTTGGTTTTTCATGATGAAGCCAAGCGCCAATTACTCAATTCTGTGACCCATCCGGCCGTAAGAGACGGAATTTTATCTGAAGCGAAAGCTCTTAAGAATCAAACACTCGCAGTCGTGGTTGTTCCGTTATTGTTTGAATCTGGTTTTGATTCTTTTTGTACCAAAACCATTTGTGTTTATGTCGATTTAAGGACTCAATTATCACGATTAATGAGCCGTGATCGAATCGATAGACATTTGGCTCTGCTAAAAATATTGGCACAAATGCCCATGAAGAAAAAAGCATTAAAATCAGACTATGTGATTGATAATTCAGGAACGATGTCACAAACAATCAATCAATTTGATGATATTATAAAGGAATTAAGGAGATTATAAAAATGGCCATATCCAGTTTTTTTCGCCCATCCGAGGAGACAAGAGAACTTCATTCCGATGCGCAATTAAGAACACGTTATTATCGTAATAGTTTCAAAGATTGTCTTGCAATAATCGAAAAAATCGCCGAACAACTTAAATTGGATGTGCGCGATGTCAATGAGAAACATGGCGAAATCTATTTGCTAGGCAATGGATATGATGCCATCATTACAGTGATTCAATTAACACCGATTGAATCTGGTGTGGATATGAAAATCAATTACTTTAGTTTTATTGGCATGGGAAGACCTAAAAAGAAGATTATAGAAATATATCGTTTGTTGGATAATCAATTGAAATTTAAAGGTGTCTCGCTACACCCATAGGAGTGTTATTTTGGACAAAGTCAGACGGAGCGACCAGTTTTTTGTATATGCTAAGGCTGGTATTAATACCTATGATTACCAAGTTCTTTCTGTTTTTTATCTACCGCTCATAGGTCCTAACGCCTTTGCGCTTTTTTCGTTATTGGTCAATTTAATGAACCGACATACTTTAACGAGTGAGCGCTTTTTACATAGTGATTTAGAGAGCACCTTAAACATCAAATTGGCAGCAGTAGAAACCGCAAGACATCATTTAGAAGCCATTGGACTTTTGAATGTCTACTTTTATAATGACTGTTTTGCCTACGAGATTAAAACGCCCATGTCACCATCGGCGTTTGTCAACGACGGAATATTGGGCCAATATTTACAAACTGCCGTGTCAGAAGATCGTTTCAAAAAGCTCATCAATATTTTCAAACTGAATAAAATTGATAAAACTGGATTTATCAATGTGACTAAAAGTTTTGAAGACATTTTTCCTTCCATAAAAATCGAACATTTTGAAGGGGTTAGCGGTTTAATGGAAAGCGGCCGTGCCTCGAAAATCAATATTCACAAAACCGACTTTGATTTTCGTTTGTTTTCAGAAAGTATTCCCACACCCTTTCTTGATAACAATCAGTTGAACGATGAGGTTAAAGCCAAAATCATTAATCTATCCTATGTTTATGATTTGGACGAAATTGCGATGAAGGATGTTTATTTAAAGTCTATCAACGACCAACTTATTCTTGATATAACAAAATTGTCTCGTTTCGCAAGAGAAGCTTATAAAACTAACACTCAGAAAGATAATGCCAGCGAAGCCGCAAAAAGTGTTGAATCTGCCGCAGAGAAGGACAAACCAAGCGATCCCGTTGCGTATTTTAAAACTGTTTCGCCTCGTACCCTTTTATCGGATTTATCCGGAGGTCTGGTTTCGGGAGCGGATTTAAGAATTATTGAACGGTTAATTGATGAAGTAAAACTGGACCGTGGCGTTGTCAATGTCTTAGTGGCTTACACGGTTAAAAACAAAGATGGGGTCATGCCAAGTTTTGATTATTTTGAAAAAGTGGGTATGACTTGGAAACGCAATCAAATCGAAACAGTTGAAAGTGCCATTGAGTATGTGAACCACCTCATCAGCGAATTTAACAATCGAAACAATGGAACGACACCAAGTAAAAAACCATATGCAAACAAACCAGCGAAGCCGGAAGTTCAAATTGATTGGCTGGATCAATATCTTCAATCTCAGAAGTAGGTGATTTATTGTGAAAAAAATTGATTCGTATTTACAAGATTATGCTGAAAAGGGCAACCCCGATGAAACCATTGATAAACTCCTAGAGGACGTTTCTATCAATCGTTTTGTGCTTAAAAACGATTTAAAACATGAAACCATCGTTTCGGGAATCAATGAGTTAATTTCTTTTCATGAGGCAAAATCGATTTGCGATCAATGTAAAGGACTGTACGAATGTGGGTTGGTTCACATTGGTATGACTCCGCACCTGTTTTTATACAATGGGGCGATTAATCTTGATTATGCAAGGTGCAAATACAATCTGGTCGATGATGTTAAAAGCCGAATTGATGCGTATTATGTTCCCAAAAAGGTGTTTAATGCCGATTTAAGCGATTTTGATATGATTGGCAATACCCGTAAAGAAGTTCATAAATATATGATAGATTTCTTGAACAAATACACGAAAACGAATCCCATGAAAGGGATGTATCTTTCAGGCGTCTTCGGTTCAGGAAAAACGTATATCTTAGCGGCATTTGCCAACGAACTCGCAAAAAAAGGACTTCGGGTTTCTTTTGTGTATTACCCCGATTTGGTTCGTGAGCTGAAATCGTCCATTGGCACTGGGGAATTAGAAGAAAAAGTCTCCAAATTGAAGAAAGTTGATGTTTTAATGTTGGATGATTTGGGCGGAGAAACACCCTCGGCTTTCATTCGCGACGAAGTTCTTGGACCAATTTTACAACATCGCGTCTTAGATGAACTTCCCACTTTCTTTTCTTCAAACATCAAAATGCGAAGTTTGATTGAAGCGTTATCAATGGATTTATCGGTGAACGAGAAGACAAAATCTGCCAGAATATATGAACGAATTCGCGTTTTAGCCACCGAATTCGAACTTCAAGAAAAACCGACTCGATAATCTTGACAAACTTTTGTTTTGATATATAATAGTAGATAATAAAAAAACTTTGATAAGAACATGATGTTACTTAGACGCATTTTAGCGACAATGGGACGGTGTAAGCCATTGATGACGTGAGTTTCATTACCCTCTTGGAGTTGACCTTTGAAAAGGTTCCGTCCCCCGGCGTTAACGGGTCTAAGCGTCGAAGAAATTCGAAACTAAGGTGGTACCACGGTTATTTATTTAGTCGTCCTTTTATAGGGCGACTTTTTTTATTTTCACAAAGGAGGCAACAAAAATGATTAAAATTAGGTTTATCGACGGATCTGAAAAAGAGTTCGTCAATGGAATTTCCCCACTCGCCATCGCCGAGTCCATATCACCTTCTTTAAAAAAGAAGTGTATCGCTGCCAAAGTGAGCGGCGTCATTGTTGATTTGAATCGTCCCATTGAAAAGGATTCTGACATCGTCTTTTTGACCGATGAAGATCCTGCTTCTTTGGATGTCTTAAGACATACTTCTGCGCATTTAATGGCAGAAGCAGTCAAAACCCTTTACCCCAATGCAAAATTCGGCGTCGGTCCAGCGATTGAAGAAGGATTCTACTACGATATTGATTTGGGTGATGATATTTTGACTGAATCAGATTTACCCGCTATCGAAAAAGCGATGGCAAAGCTTGCGAGTAAGAACTTGCCTTTAGAACGGAAAGAAGTTTCGAAAGTCGAAGCATTGGATATCTTCAAAGCTGACCCTTATAAAGTTGAGTTGATTCAATCACTCCCAGAAGGAGAAATCATCTCGTTATATTCGCAAGGCGTTTTCACTGATCTTTGCAGAGGACCTCATCTTCCTTCCACAAAATGGATTAAAAACTTCAAATTGTTATCGTTAGCTGGTGCCTATTGGCGCGGCGATTCTAAAAACAAACAATTAACCAGAGTCTATGGAACAGCTTTCTTTACTGAAGAAGCGCTCAAAGACTATTTGACCAATCTTGAAGAACGCAAAAAACGCGATCACCGTAAACTGGGGAAAGAACTCGATTTATTCATGTTAAGCGAATATGGTCCCGGATTCCCATTTTGGCTTCCAAAAGGCATGATATTGCGTCGCGAATTAGAAAGTTTCTGGTATAAAGTTCACATTAAAGAAGGATATCAATTAATCCAAACGCCCATTATGCTCAATAAGGATCTTTGGGTTGTTTCGGGACACTGGATGAATTACCGCGAAAATATGTATACTTCGTCGATTGATGACCAAGAATTTGCGATTAAACCGATGAACTGCCCAGGCGGAATGTTGGTTTATAAACGCGATATACATTCATATAAAGATTTCCCGCTCAAAGTGGGTGAACTCGGTTTGGTGCATCGTCATGAAGCCAGTGGCGCTTTGAATGGATTATTCAGAGTTCGTAACTTCACGCAAGATGATGCGCACATCTTTATGACTGAGGACATGATTGTCAATGAAATCAAAGAATTGATTCGCTTATACGATTACATGTATTCGGTATTCAATCTTTCATTCCATATTGAACTTTCTACCCGTCCTTTAGAAAAATATATTGGTGACATTGCAACGTGGGACAGAGCCGAAAAGGCTTTGGCAGATGCCTTAGATTCCATTGGCAGACCCTACAAAATTAACCCAGGTGATGGTGCCTTTTATGGGCCAAAACTCGACTTTAAACTTCGCGACTCAATGAACCGAATTTGGCAATGCGGTACGATTCAACTCGATATGAATTTACCGGAACGTTTTGATTTAACGTATATTGATCAAAATGGCGAAAAGAAACGTCCCGTCATGCTTCATAGAGCCTTATTTGGTTCTATCGAACGGTTTATCGGCATATTAATCGAACATTATGCCGGCGCGTTCCCAACGTGGTTATCTCCGGTACAAATTAAAGTAATTCCGGTTAATAACGAATTCCATCAAGAGTATGCAAAAAAATTAACCGCGATATTAATGGACGCTGATTTGCGCGTTGAAACGGATTACCGTGAAGAAAAACTAGGCTACAAGATTCGCGAGGCACAAACCAAAAAAATCCCATACCAATTGGTTTTGGGTGACAAAGAAGTGGCTGAAAACCTTGTGACTTATCGTCGTTATGGCAGTGTTGATCAAGCAACGGTTTCCGTTGATGAATTCATCGCCATGATTAAAGCTGAAATCGCCAAAAAATAACTTGAATATCAAAAATGACTCCCAATTTGGAAGTCATTTTTTTTAGGTTTTTTTGTTTTTCAATTTAGAAATTGCTTCTGCGGAAGGATCAATATAAATCGTTTTCTGATTGGTATATGTGACAAACGATCCTTTTGTTCCAGGTATCTTTTTAACGAATTTAAGGAGCGTATAATCGACAGGGACACTGGATGATTCTTTCGCTTGAGAGAAGTAAGCGGCTAATAACGCGGCGGTTCGAATATCTTCTTCGGTCAGTTTATCGATTTTCCTGACTAAAACATGACTACCGGGAATATCCTTTGTATGAAACCACGTTTCGTTAAATTTTCCGATATGATGGGTAATATAATCGTTTTGAAGGTTGTTTTTTCCAACGAGAATTTCGGTACCAGATAGGGTGTAAAAAGTGTCATAATGCGGAAGTGATTTTTTGAGTTTGACTGGTTTTTCATGAAGATATTTATTCGCTTTAAGTTCTTCTGTAATTTCGTTCAAATCATTAAGAGAGGCGGTTTCAATTTGAATGAGCATCAACTCGAAATAACGAATTTCTGAATGCGTATTCTCAATTTGAGCCGTTAAATGTGTGATTGAATTTTTGGTTTTTTTGTATTTTTTATAACTTGCTTGCGCATTTTCAATCGGTGTCAGTAACCGATCCAATGGCAGTACTTCCATTTTACCGGTTTCATAGTTGAAAGCTTCAAAACGGTCCATCCCTTTTTGAATTTCATGTTGATTGGCGATAATGATATCGCCTTTCATTCGGTAGTTATCCGCTTTTTTTGTTTGTTCGAGTTCTGAGGTTAATTTCTCGAGTTTGTCTTTGTTTTTCTCGTACTCGCGTTTTATTAACTGATAGATATTTTTTGATATTTGTTTCGTACGGTCCAGTTGACCGGCATCAAAAAATAGCTCGTCAAGAAGTTTTGATATTGTTGGATATGTTTTGGTTTCTATCGAATCAAAGACATTGAACCAATAAAACTTTTGTTTTCCATTTACTATGGCCAATGTTGGAATAACCGGAGTATTAATCAATGTCTTATATAGACTAAATAGATCAATTGTCGTGTTAAACGCTTGCGCGTACAAATAATCTGCAAATAGTGGAGATAGTCCTCGAACAGCATTAACCAAGTCTTTTGGATTTGAATTTTCCGTGGTCGTTAGAAACGTCTGAATGAACGCATCGTCGTCCGGATGATGCTTTCCATCTTCAGGGAGTTCGTACTTAAATCCTTTTAAGAAGGTTCGTTGTTGGCCCTCGAAGGGACTGACGTGCTTAAAACAATCAATGATGATATTATCTTGGTCGACAATCGCTAGATTTGCATGTTTCCCCATTAATTCAATGATGGCATTCATCGTTATTTTTTCGCCAAAATCATTGCTATTTTCAATCGTGATTTGAACGATTCGATCGCCATTCAAAGCTTCGATCTTTTTGATTTGGCCATTTTCAAGATACTTCCGAAGCAGCATACAAAAGCCTCCTGGAAGTTGTGGTTTATCATACAAATGGTCACTTAAATGGATTCTGGCAATTTGAGGTGACAAGGAAAGATAAAGGGATTCGGTTTTTGTACTTGACCGAACCACAAATAAAAAATCGGCTTTTGAAAGCTGATATATTTTATTGATACGTCCAAGCCCTATGGCTTGATCTAGCTCTTCAGCTAATTTGTGAATGAATCGACCGTCCATGCTCATGATGATCACCGAAGTTAATTATAACACAGTTGTAAGTAAAATTTAATTTACTATTTTGGTTTTATGTGGTAAGATATAACATAATATCTTTACACAAACGAAGGGGGACCAACATGAAGCTGAATGAAAGTGGCTTATTAGTTGTCATTAGCGGTCCATCAGGCGTCGGCAAAGGCACCATCCGTAAAGCATTGTTTGAAATGCCAGATAATAATTTCTGTTATTCGGTATCGATGACAACCAGAAAACCGCGTGCGGGTGAAGTCAATGGCGTCGACTATTTTTTCGTATCACGTGAAGAATTTGAACAACACATTGCGAATGATGATTTATTAGAGTATGCGGAGTTTGTTGGGGAATATTATGGTACTCCCAGACATTACATCGATTCTCGGTTATCTCAGGGCAATGAAGTTATCATGGAAATCGAAGTGCAAGGGGCATTGCAAGTTAGAGAAAAAATGCCAGAAGCGGTCTTCGTTTTCATCGTTCCACCGTCTCGAAAAGCATTAATTCAGCG
This sequence comes from uncultured Caryophanales bacterium, assembly GCA_942493185.1. Lineage (GTDB taxonomy): Bacteria > Bacillota_I > Bacilli_A > Izemoplasmatales > Hujiaoplasmataceae > UBA5603. Next base: position 1,266,887 of record OW818673.1, on the reverse strand, counting down.
ATTACAAAGCCGCGGGACCGAAGATGTTGAAAGTATCAAGAAACGCCTTGATAAAGCCGAACGGGAATACCACTTAGCCTATAAATACGACTATATCGTTGTGAACGATGATGTCTATAACGCAGCTGATCGCATATACGCTATCATCCGCGCTGAGCACGCTAAAACCGAACGTTCGATTCATAAATATTATAAACTCCTGGAGGGAAAAGAATAATGGCAACAAAAAACACAGATGGATTAAGATACCCATCAATCGATGATCTTCTTGAAGTAATCGATTCAAAATATAAACTGGCCTATATTTCCGCGAAACGCGCAAAAATCATTAAACAAGATGGTTATTCATCCGTTGATAACAAATGCGTAAAACCCGTTGGCCAAGCGCTTGAAGAAGTTTTGGCAGGCAAAGTATCCGCAGAGTTCTAAACAGTCGAAAGACTGTTTTTCTTTTTTTAGCCTTTTATTTGCCCGTAACTGTGCTATAATAATCAATGACAAGAAGGAGTGATCGCTGTGGATGATGGCATCAAAAAATTGTTAAATCTTATCGAACTAGATGATTTGACAATCGCGGAATATGGAACCCTCGAGGCACTCGAAGTTGATCCGGCTACCAATAGTTGGATGTTTTTTTTGACGTTTGAAAGACCCGTCCCCATTATTCGATATCGTCACTTTATGACGAAATTGATTGATTTAAAACTGAAAAATACGACGATCAAGAGCCTTGATTATCAAGTGACGATGCGTGAGTATCAGGACGAAGATTTAATGGACTATTATGACTACATTCTTGATGATTTAATTGAGGATGACAAACGTTTAATGCCGCTGAAAAGTTACCCGACCACCATTGAAGATAAAAAAATTTGCATCAAAGTTCCACAGGGCGCAAAATCAGCACAAATGTTTAGAACCGAAATTGAATCACAAATTTCTAAACATGGATTTAACGCCATTGTTGAAATTCAAATAGACGAGGAATGCAAATCGATTAACGAAGAAATCGAAAAAGCAAGTCGAGTGTTCGTGAAAGAAGCCGAACATCTCGTTGCCGGTGCAACACCCACCAAATTTATCCCTTTAATCGATGAGCGTCCCATTGGAAAAGAATTTACGCCAATGAAAGATTTACCTTTTGACGAAATTGAATTTGAAGAGTTTAAGAACAAATATACAAAACCTTTTTTTACCGTTCGTGGAATTGTCAGTTCGATTGAAGTCAGACAAATGCGCAACGGTGGACAAGCCAACATCATCTTGAGTGATGGAACAGATTCCTTGCTGGTGAAAAAAAGAATCGGCACCCCTGAAGACGCAAAATTCTGTAATGAAATTGCGGAGGGCCATGAACTTCATATCTCTGGCTTTGGTGAATTTGATAAGTTTTATGGCGAATTTGCGATAACCGCAACGAATATGGCAAGATCCGCTGACAAAGTTTCAAAAACCAGTCGTTTTGACAGCGCCAATGAAAAACGTGTGGAATTGCATTTACATACCAAAATGTCTCCCCTCGATGGTGTCAACACCATGGATGATTATGTTCACCGTGCAAAAGCATGGGGACATACTGCCATTGCGGTGACAGACCATGCCTCTGTGCAATCATTCCCAGATTTATTTCATTTGGTCAAAGATACCGGAATCAAAGGATTATATGGGTTGGAGTTGGTTTACGCCGACGATGAAGCCATCACCATTACCGAAGGCAAAATTGACGCCATGTTGAGTGATGCCACCTATGTCGTTTTTGACGTTGAATCAACAGGATTATCGGTCATTTATGATACTCTGATTGAAATTGCTGGGGTCAAGATAAAAAACGGGACTGTCATTGACCGTTTTTCAACATTTATCAATCCGGAAAAACCCTTGAGCGATTTTACGACTAAATTAACCGGAATCACTGGTTCTGATGTAGTGAATGCCCCGAAAATTGACGTTGCATTGAAAAAATTTTATGAGTTTAGCAAAGATGCCATTTTGGTTGCCCATAACGCCTCCTTTGACCTGGGACATATCTACGAAAACTATAAGAAACTAAAGATTACCGACCAAAAACAACCTTCAATCGATACACTAATGTTGGCGAAAGTAGTATATCCTGATCGTCAACGTTTTTCATTGGATCAATTGTGTAAATTCTTAAAAGTACCGATGAACGGGCATCACCGCGCCATCAATGACGCTGAAGCAACCCAAGAAATTTTCTTACACATGCTCCGCGAAGCCAAAAAACAAGGCATTAATCGTTTTACGGATTTGAATCTGTTAATTAATCCTGAAAATCTTCATAAATACCCCTACCCAAATCACATAAACTTGCTTGTCAAAAAACAAGAAGGATTAAAGAATTTATATAAGATTTTATCGATGGCATCGACGAAATATTTTGATCGCGATGCAAAAATTACCAAATCCTATTTAACCCGTTTTCGTAAAGGATTATTGGTTGGTTCCGGCTGTCGTAATAGCAACTTCTTTGAGATAGCGATGAATAAATCCAAAGACGATTTAAAATCAGCTGCGAGATTATACGACTATTTAGAAATTCAACCGTTGTCTTCCTTTAGTTACATGCGTTTTCAAATGCCAAATTGGCAGGCAGTCCTACAAGATGTGATGAAACGTATCGTGGATGTCGGCAAAGAACTCAACATTCCCGTTTGTGCCACCGGAGACGTTCATCACCTTGATCCTGAAGATAAAATATTCCGTGAAATCATGATTGCGACTCCATTGGTCGGCGGCGGTGGTTTTCATAAATTATATAACGAAGCCGAAAAACCTTCTCAACATTTCCTGACAACCGACGAAATGCTCGCCGAATTCGCTTTTTTAGGAGCGGATATCGCAAAAGAAATCGTCATTTCAAACCCTGTCATGATAGCAGATCAAATCGACAATATTGAAATTTTTGGCAAAGAGTTATTTGCGCCAACCGATGAGTTCTTAGCAGAACAAGGCGTTCCTTCTATTAAAGTACGCGTTGAATCGATGGTACGCACAAGAGCAAAAGAACTTTATGGCGATCCTTTACCTTCTGTGGTCAAAAAACGGTTGGAACAAGAACTCAACAGCATCATCAAACACCAATTTTCGACCATCTATTACATTTCCCATCTACTCGTAAAAAAATCATTGGATGATGGTTACTTGGTTGGCAGCCGTGGTTCGGTTGGGTCAAGCTTTGTGGCGACATTGATGAATATCACCGAAGTCAATCCATTACCTCCCCACTATGTTTGCCCTAAATGCCATTTCTCTGCTTTCAAGAAAACCGATGAAGATAAAGCGTTAGGAATGAATGATTTTGAAAAACAAAATGAACGCTTATTCGATCGTACCGAAAGCGGATTTGATTTGCCGCATAATAATTGTCCAATCTGTAATACCCTCATGACCAAAGATGGTCATGATATCCCCTTTGAAACATTCTTAGGATTCAAAGGCGACAAAGTACCCGATATCGACCTCAACTTTAGTGGCGATTACCAAGGCGTCGTCCATGAATATATTCGCAAAATCTTTGGAGAGAATTATGCATTTAGAGCCGGAACCATCGGCACATGTGCCGCTAAGACTGCCTTCGGAATGGTTCGCGACTTTTATAAAAAGATCAACGAAGAACGTTCTTCTGTCAATCAGCCGTCCATTCGGATTCGCAGGGCCGAAATGGAACGATTGTCGAAAGGCATCGAAGGGTCTAAACGGACAAGCGGACAACATCCTGGTGGAATTGTCGTTGTTCCAAACAATAAAGAAATTTATGATGTTACTCCCATACAATATCCCGGTGACTCTACTGATACCAACTGGAAAACCACCCATTTTGATTACCATTCTTTCGAGTCAAATCTCTTTAAGCTTGATGTGTTGGGCCATGATGACCCAACCATGATTCGTTACCTCATGGATTTGGTCAAAAAAGAACCGATGGATTTTCCATTTTCAACCGCCAATGACATTCCGGTTGATGATAAGGAAGTATACAAACTATTAAGTGGAACCGAAGTCATTCACCTGACAAAAGAAGATTTGAATTCCGATGTTGCATCATTTGGGGTTCCAGAATTTGGAACCAACTTCGTTAGAGGCATGTTACGGGATTCAAAACCCTCCACATTTGGTGAACTCGTCAAAATATCCGGTCTTTCTCACGGAACGGATGTTTGGAACAGCAATGCTCAAGACCTTATATTTGGACGCAGAAAAGAATTTGGTCGAATCGATTTTAAAGACATCATCGGTTGCCGCGATGATATCATGATTGACTTGATCGAATATGGGATGCAACCGACCATCGCTTTTGAAATCATGGAATTTGTTCGGAAGGGCAAAGCCCCGGCCAATCCAGAAAAATGGAGTACCTATGCCGATTTAATGCGCCAATCGAATGTGCCAGAATGGTACATTTGGTCTTGCAGTAAAATCAAATACATGTTCCCAAAAGCGCATGCGACCGCATATGTCATGATGGCCATGCGAATCGCTTGGTTTAAACTCTATCGACCCATCTATTTCTACTCGGCTTATTTCTCAAAAAGAGCCCCGGTTTTCGATGCAGATTGTTTATCAAATGGTGAGTTTGCCATCAAAGACAAACTCGATAAAATCGAAGCAGAAGGCAATGATGCTTCAGAACGCGATAAAAACTTAGTGACAGTCCTTGAATTGGCCCACGAAATGTATAAACGCGGTATGTCCTTCAAACCGATAGATATCCATCAATCCCATGCGACCGAATTCCTTATCAGTAAAGATAAAAAGTCACTGATATTACCCTTTATCATCGTTGATTCTTTGGGATTAAACGTTGCGAACTCCATAATGGAAGCACGAGCAGAAAAACCATTTATATCCAAAGAGGATGTTAAAGCAAGAACAAAATTATCCAAAACATTGTTTGATCGTCTTGATGATTTAGGTGCGTTTGGCGACTTGGTGGAAGAAAGCCAAATGTCCCTCTTTGATTTCTAAAAAAAATATAAACTACACAAAAATTACATCTTTATCGAATGAATTTTCGGGTATAATATAATTGAGTATAGCATGGAGGTGTCAACACATGAGATTTAGAACGTCAAATCCAATATTGTATCGCATTGAGCGTAATGTCGTTACTTCAGAAAACGCCGTCACATACCGTAACGTCGCTATTAAAACGATTTTTTTGATTTTGTTAACCGCCGCTTCGGGTTACTTTGCGGTTGCGAATCTTGCCTATTTTAATTATGGTTATTTAATTGCAGCTTCAGTAGTAGGAACCATTGCTGTTTTTGTTGGGATATTCTCAATAAAAATGGCGCCCTACGCCGCGGTGGTTTATTCGATTTGTGAAGGTGTTGTACTAGGGATTATTACTTTATTCTTTGAAATTGAGTATCCCGGTATTGCCATAACCGCCATTTCAACGACCTTGATTGTTTTGTTAATTATGATGTTACTTTATTCGACCGACATCATCAAAGTTGATCAGCGTTTCGCTTCGTTCATGGTCGTTGCGATGATATCGATTATCATCATGTCTATTTTTATGTTAATCTTTGGTTTGTTAGAAAGCGGTTCAACCTCTGGACTTTACATCGGGGTTTGCGTCCTATCGACCATCATTGCGGCCTTGTACTTGTTTATGGATTTTGAACACATCAAACGGAGTGTTCAATTGGGCGTTGATGCCAGATATGGTTGGACCTTAGCCCTTGGGCTCATGGTTTCATTGATTTGGCTTTATGTCGAAATTTTAAGATTGTTGGCTATTTTCTCAAGAAGACGCAATTAGTCTTGATATATTCGATTATTTTGTTATAATATTGATTATAAATAACACAATGACTGAGGACCAGTAATCGGGTCGGACAACCTAACAGAGAGAAATACGTTGCTGAAAGTATTTTATCTTGTCTTCCGATGAATTCACCTTTCGAGTGGGATTAATCATCTCCGTTGATCGGCGTTAACGATTTCATGAGGGCTAGCTTCTGCTAGAACAAAGGTGGTACCACGGTGATAATAATCGTCCTTTTTTAGGACGATTTTTTCTTTTTACAGGAGGGTTAAGATGGAAATTAAAAAGCAAATTGATGAACTCGTAACGATGGCTAAAGTGGAACTTCAGGCAATTGCTACACAAAACGAACTAGGCGAACTAAAAGCCAAATATTTAGGAAAATCCAGTCCGTTCGCAGCATTAATGGGACAAATGAAGAGTCTTTCGAATGAAGAAAGACCGCTTTTTGGTCAAGCGGTCAATGAAGGAAAAAATGAAATTGCGCGACTTATTGAAGAAACAAGAACCAGACTTGAAGATGAAGCAATTGCTAAAAAATTACTTCTTGAATCCGTTGATGTGACATTGCCCGGTGTCAATTTTGCGATTGGGTCAAAGCATTTAATCAATAAAACCATCGAGGAGATTGAAGATTTGTTCATTGGAATGGGTTATTCAGTGAAAGAAGGTCCTGAAATTGAACAAGACCTTTATAATTTTGAAATGTTGAATTTGCCGAAAGGACATCCGGCAAGAGATATGCAAGATACTTTTTATATTACCGATGAACTATTGCTTAGAACACATACGTCTCCCGTTCAAGTACGGTCCATGTTAGAAACCGGCGGAAAAGATCCCATTAAAATTATCTGTCCTGGTAAAGTTTATCGTCGCGATGATGATGATCAAACCCATAGTCATCAATTCACACAGATTGAAGCCCTTGTTGTCGATGAGAATGTGACTTTAAGCGATTTAAAAGGCACCTTGTTGGTTTTAGCCAGACATATGTTCGGCGCTGAACGTCAAATCCGTTTAAGACCTTCTTTCTTCCCATTTACTGAGCCATCTGTTGAGGTGGATGTATCGTGCGGACAATGTGGTGGAAAAGGTTGTTCAATGTGCAAACAGACAGGATGGATTGAAATCTTGGGAGCTGGTATGGTCAACAATGCTGTGTTAGAAGCGGCAGGGTATGACTCAAAGAAGTATCAAGGATTTGCTTTAGGAATGGGCGTCGAACGCATCGCCATTTTGAAATATGGCATCGATGATATTCGTGCATTTTTCACCAATGACCTCCGGTTTAACCGGCAGTTCAAGTAGGAGGAGCCTATGAAACTTTCGATAAATTGGCTTAAAACGTTGGTTGATATTCCTTGTTCAACCGAAGCGTTGGTCACAAAATTTAACCTAATGAGTTCTGAAGTTGAAGAATACAAAAAAATGGTGGTTGCGAGCAATCTAACCGTTGGTCATGTATTGACTTGTATTATGCATCCTCAATCGGACCATCTGCATATTTGCACGGTGGATGTTTCCTCATCGGTTTTGCAGATTGTTTGCGGAGCACCAAACGTATCCGCTGGGCAAAACGTCATTGTTGCTTTAGAAGGCGCTGTACTCCCCGGTGATTTTAAAATAAAGAAATCAACCATCCGTGGCGTTGAATCTTGTGGGATGATTTGTTCCTTAGATGAACTGGGAATTGACCACAAATATCATCAAGAAGATGGAATTCATGTATTGCCAGAATCGGCAATTGTTGGGAGTGACCCACTTGCCGTATTACACCTAAATGATGAAATGATTGATCTTAAATTAACGCCAAATCGGGGCGATTTAATGTCAATGATGGGGGTTGCTTACGATGTTTCTGCTATGTTACAGACCCCCATGCATTTGAAGACACCCAAGGTATTAGAGACGCAAGAAAAGAACTCGGTATCTGTTTCTTCGAAAACCGGTGAGTGTCGTTCTTATTATGCAAGAGTCGTCAAAAATGCAAAAATCAAAGAAAGTCCGGAATGGATGAAAGCGAGACTAATCGCTGCCGGCATTCGTCCCATCAATAATATCGTTGACATCACAAATTATGTGATGCTTGAAACGGGACAACCGCTTCATGCATTTGATTTTGATAAATTGGCCTCTAATACCATCGTTGTCAGAAATGCGGGAACAGATGCTTCAATGCTCACGCTAGATGGTAAAAAACGGGATTTATTGCCAGAAGATTTGGTCATTACGGATGGCAATAAACCGGTTGCTTTAGCGGGAGTTATGGGCGGGGAAAGCACTCAAATCGATGCCAATACAACCTCGATTTTGCTTGAATCCGCGATTTTTGATCCGCTTCGTGTCCGTAAGACCTCTAATCGCCTTGATCTCCGTAGCGAGTCATCTTCACGCTTTGAAAAAGGATTAGATCCCAATAGAACCTTACTTGCTTTGAACCGTGCCTGTGAGTTACTTCAAGAATTGGCTGATGCTCACGTCTTAAAAGGAATCAGTTCGTTTGAAACCCAAAGTTTAGAACCACTTGTTGTTGAATTATCCTTAGCCAAACTCATCAAGGTTACCGGCTATGCTTATAAAGAATCAGAAGTCGGCGATGCCTTCAAGCGGTTAAATTTTCCGTTTGATTTCGAAAATGGTGTCTACAAAGTAAAAGTTCCTACCCGCAGAATTGATATTAAAACTTATCAAGACTTAATTGAAGAAGTTGTTCGGATTGTGGGGTATGAACAAATTCCTACCACCCTACAGGCCTCTTCAATACCGGGTTCCTTGACCTCATTGCAACGCTTGCGCCGCGAGATTCGTACCACCTTGGTCACGCTTGGGCTTAATGAGACATTTACGTATTCTTTAACGACCGACCAAGATGCAACGATGTTTGATTCTACCCCAAAAACGTTGGTTAAACTGTTATATCCCATCGTTGAAAACAAGGGTACAATGCGTCACTCGGCATTACCTTCGATGTTAGAAGTTTTGAATTATAACCTATCAAGAAAAAATGAAGATATCAATCTATTTGAGATTGCGAAAGGATATACCCAAAGTCAAGAAACCGAGTATGTCGCCGGTGTCATGTCTGGCGTGCTGGATTCATCTTTATGGCAAGGGGTTTCTAAACCGATTGATTTTTATGGGGTCAAAGGACTTTTAAATGCCTTATTCAAAAAACTAGGGATTGGGAATGTCCATTACCAAGTGCCCACTCAATCATTGCCCAATCTCCATCCAGGAATTAGCGCAGAAGTACTCATTGGATCAAAAGTGGTGGGTTATTTAGGTAAATTGCATCCTACGCTCTTATCCGCAAAAGGACTTTTAGACACGTATGTGTTTGAACTTGAATTGAATGAATTGTTGCTTGCGATGAACCCACATGTTAAGATGCAAGAAATCTCGAAATATCCCAGCGTTTCTCGTGACTTAGCCATTGTGGTAGACAAAAAAATCCCCGCCATTCAGGTCGTTGAGGCAATAAAAAAAGGTGGCAAAAAAGTTCTATCACAAGTCAAAATATTCGACGTTTATGAAGGAGAAAAACTTGGAGTAGGATTAAAATCAATCGCCTTAAGTTTGATTTTTCAGGACTATGAAAAGACGCTTTCAACCGAAGAAATCGATCAATTAATCAATCGAATCTTGAAATCGGTAAAAGCAGAAGTGAATGGGGAATTACGCGCATAATGAATTCATCAGTTATCTTCGGATAGCTGATTTTTTTATTTGTGACATTTTTTCATTTTTCGTTTGTTTTTTTTGATTGGACATTATGATATAATGAACTATAGATGTTTTAGAAAGGAACCAATGAGTCCGAATGGATAAAATCATCGAAGTAAAAGGATTAGTCAAAAATTATAACGAAATTCAAGCCGTTAAGGGCATTGATTTTTACGTTGAAAAAGGCAAATTGTTCGCATTTTTGGGACCAAACGGTGCCGGAAAATCAACCACAATCAATGTTATTTGTACGTTACTTAAATTTGAAGCGGGTGAGGTTACCGTCAACGGGTTTAAATTGGGCGTTGATGACGTCAAAATCCGTGAACAAATCGGCATCGTCTTCCAAGATAGCGTGTTAGACAGCTTATTAACCGTTGAAGAAAATCTGAGAACTCGCGGAAGTTTTTATGGAATGAGTGAAAGCGAACTCGTAGAGGCCATAGACCGCGCATTAATTGCGACCGATATTGCGGATTTAAGAACACGCCGGTACGGTCAATTATCAGGTGGCCAACGCCGAAGAACTGACATCGCAAGAGCACTCATTCACAAACCAAAGATCCTGTTTTTGGATGAACCCACAACGGGTTTAGATCCTCAAACCCGTAAATCGGTTTGGAAAATGATTGAGAATCTCTATCAAAATCAAGGGGTTACCGTGTTTTTAACGACGCACTATATGGAAGAAGCCGCCAAAGCCGATTATGTTATCGTCATCGATAACGGTTCGATTGTTGCGAAGGGAACTCCCATTGAACTAAAAGAAAAGTATTCATCGGATACCCTTCAAGTGAAACCCATTGATAAGGAAAAAGTTGTGAAAATCTTAAAGTCAGAGAAACTGGAATACACCGAAATCAGTGATTTGATTGTCGTTAATCTCAATGCGACGATTGATGCTATGCCAATATTAAAATTGCTAGACGGGGCGATTTCCGCCTTTCAAGTACTAAACGGAACCATGGATGATGCCTTCATTGGAATCACCGGCAAGGAGATGAGAGAATGATCCTCAATCTTGTCAGACGCAACATGAAATTGTATTTCCGTGATAAAGCCACTGTATTCTTCTCGATGATGGGTGTCTTTGTCATCTTTGGTCTATACATCCTCTTCTTAGGAAAACTCATTGAAGGGGCCGGCGGCGTTGCGGGTGAGGCAGCGCGCTTTTTGACCGACAGTTGGATTATGGCAGGTGTCATCGCAACTTCAACCGTCACAACCACGTTGGGTGCTCTTGGTCAAATGGTCGATGATTTAACCAAAAAAGTCATTCGTGATTTTGAAACAGCTCCCATCAAACGGTGGAAGATTGTTATCTCCTATGTCATAAGTGCCAATATCATTGGGATTATTATGAGTGTCTTAACCTTTGTGATGGCAGAAGCTTATATCCTTTATTATGGGGGCTCTATTGTAGGATTTTTCGCATTATTGAAAATATTGGGAATGATTATTTTATCCACCTTTGTCTCCAGTTCGTTCTTATTTTTCTTCGTTTCTTTGGTAAAAACCATGAATGCGTTTAGTGTCATATCAACCATCGTGGGTTCGTTGATTGGATTCTTAATGGGAATCTATGTTCCAATGGGAAGTTTACCTCCCGCCGTGCAATTCTTCATCAAGATATTCCCGCCCTCACACTCCGCTTCGATATTACGACAAATCATGGTCAATGAGGCGTTTGAGTTGCAGTATGTTCCGAGGGAAGTAACAGAGTTGCTTGGAATTCACTTTTACTTTGGCGATACCCTCTTTCCTTTATGGGCTTCGCTCCTTGTTTTGTTCGCAACGGCCGTCCTGTTTTTCGGACTTTCGGTCATTGTGACAACAAAACGCAAAAGAAATTCATAGTAAACGTTTTTATTTGCGAAAAGTGCTTGAAATTCTTCATATTAAGGTATAATTTAATGGGTGATAATTTTGTATAATTTCTATGACTTGACAATTGATGATTTATCGAAAATTCTCGTTGATCAAGGGTATAAAAAATTTAATGCTTTACAGGTTTTTGAATGGGTCTATGCGAAGTCTGTTTTTGACTTTGAGAAGATGACGAACGTTAGCAAGGAATTGAAGGCCTATCTCGGCGAGACATTTTCGCTTGACCGTTTTAAAGCCCTCACGCATCAACAATCTCAAGACGGAACGCAAAAATTCCTCTTTGAATTATACGATGGTTTTTCTATTGAATCAGTTCTGATGTTACAAGACTATGGCGTCAGTCTTTGTGTTTCGAGCCAAGTGGGATGTAACATGGGCTGTTCCTTCTGTGCTTCTGGACTAAAATATAAAAATCGCAATCTTTCCGCTGGTGAAATGGTTCTTCAAGTTTTGTCAGCCGAGCAACTTTCTGGTCAAAAAGTGACACACCTCGTTGTTATGGGAACGGGAGAACCGTTTGATAACTACGATGCCGTCATTAAATTTATTAAAATCGTCAATGATCCTAAAGGCTTACAAATTGGACAGCGTCATATCACAGTTTCAACTTGTGGTATTGTTCCCAATATCTATAAGTATGCCGATGAACCGATTCGGAGTAATTTAGCCATTAGTTTGCATGCACCAAACGACGAACTTAGAACGAAAATAATGAAGATTAACAAAAAATATCCGCTTTCAGAAATTATCGACGCATGCCGTATTTATTTTGAGAAAACCTCTCGCCGGATTACCTTTGAATATATCATGCTTAGCGGCGTCAACGATTCTTTGGATCTAGCAGATCAACTATCCGATTTAATTCGCGGTCTCAACGCCTATGTCAATTTAATTCCTTACAATTTTGTCAAGGAATTTGGTTATGAACGCACCGATATGAAACGGGCAATGCAATTTTATGATCGTCTCATAAAACGCGGAATCAATGCCATCATGCGTAAAGAACAAGGTGGAGACATTGATGCGGCTTGTGGTCAATTGCGCATGAAAACCGATTCCGAAAATAACGGATAAATTTTGTTTGACCCATCACTAAAGTGATGATAAACTATATAATGATTTTTAAATGATGTCAAAGAAAAGGATGATAAAAATGGGAAAAGAAATTAAAAAAATTGCTATCTTAACAGGCGGCGGCGACTGCTCGGGACTAAATGCCGTCATTCGTTCAGTTGTTAAAACTGCGATTACTAAATATGGGTATGAAGTCATGGGTTTCATTGGTGGATACAATGGATTGTACAAAGATGAATTCATCCAACTAGACCGCAAAGCCGTTTCAGGAATTTTCCATCAAGGTGGAACAATTCTAAAAAACTCCAACAGAGACAATCTTTTCAGTTATCCGATGAAGGATGAAAACGGAAAAATGGTGAAACGCGATGTGTCATCAGTAGCCATTGCGAATCTAAAAAAACATAATGTCGACGCATTGGTCATCGTTGGCGGCGATGGTACATTAACATCCGCTCGCGATTTCTATCGTCAAGGCATCAATGTTGTTGGTATTCCTAAAACGATTGACAACGATGTTCCTGCAACCGACATTACCTTCGGTTATCGTACAGCCCTCGATCACATCGTTAATGCCTTGGATGCGTTACATACCACCGCATTCTCTCATGACCGTGTTATGATTTTGGAAGTTATGGGCAGAAATGCTGGTTGGTTAGCCCTTGAAGGCGGTATTGCCGGATCTGCAGACGTCATTTTAATCCCAGAAATTCCTTACGACATCAATAAAGTTGCACAAACCGTTATTGATCGTTATAATCACGGTTCACGTTTCTCAATTCTTTGCGTTTCCGAAGGGGCAAAACCACTAGATGGCGATGTTACCGTTAAGAAAATCGTTGAAGGATCGCCCGACTCGATTCGTTTAGGTGGCGTTGGTGATCAAATCGCTATGTTGCTAGAAAAAATCGTATCACCCATTACTGGACAAGAAGTCAGAGCATCAAACCTTGGCTACATTCAACGCGGTGGTGTGACGAACTGTTTTGACCGGATCTTATCAACCCGTTATGGTGCTTTCGCAGCCGACATGATTGCGAATGGTCAATTTGGTCAAATGGCAACCATCCAAAACAATAAGATGGTTGCGGTTCCCATTGAAATGGTCGTTGGCTCAGGAATGACCGGCGAAACCAGCAAAGGTGGAGCCAGAACGGTTAATCCAACCGGTGATTTAGTGACAACCGCCAAGAATATCGGAATTTCTTTTGGCGACTAATTTCCCAAACCCCATAGTCAAATCAATCCAAGTGTGCTAAAATATTTACAAAAATAACCAGGAGGATTCGTATGATACTTAAAGGTAGTAAGACTGAAGAAAACTTAAAAGCCGCATTTGCTGGCGAATCTCAAGCAAGAAATAAATACACCTTCTACGCATCAGCTGCTAAAAAAGAAGGCTATAATCAAATTGGTGATTTCTTTTTAGAAACAGCAGAAAATGAAAAAGAACATGCCAAGATTTGGTTCAAACTATTGCATGATGGCGATATCCCCGTTACTGAAGTCAATCTCATCGACGGCGCTGCCGGCGAACATTATGAATGGACCGACATGTATAAGGGTTTTGCTGAAGTTGCAAGAGCTGAAGGATTTACGCGCATCGCCTTCTTATTCGAAGCCGTCGCGAAAATTGAAAAAGAACATGAAGAGCGTTACTTAGCGCTTTTAAAACAAGTTAAAGAACAAAAAGTGTTTGAATCCGATGAATCCGAAATTTGGATTTGCAAAGAATGCGGACACATCCACGTTGGTAAAAAAGCTCCGGAAAAATGTCCCGTTTGCGAACATCCAAAGGCTTATTTCACCCGCAGAGTGAAAGGTTACTAAATCAAATTAGAAGACGAAAGTCTTCTTTTTTTTTGCTGAATAAAGTATAATGAAAGTGCTACTTTTACATCTTTGGAGGATTGCATTTGAAAAAGGGAAAAATTATTCGTTTGATAGGTGGTTTATATACGGTTATTGACGAGGATGGCGTTCGTATCGACATCCGTGGAATCGGTTTATTCAGATATCAGAATATCTCTCCAAAAGTGGGGGACGAAGTGTTATTTGACGCTGATTTAATACACGAGGTATTACCCCGAAAAAACGATCTTGTTCGGCCCGCAATAGCCAATGTTGACCAAGCCATATTAATCAACTCTTGTAAAAAACCAGATTTTAGTTTCTATTTGTTGGATCAGTTTTTGGCCCTCATTGAAAGCGCTGAAATCACACCCATTATTGTCCTCACAAAAATTGATTTGATGACCCCTGCGGAATTAGAACAGTTGAAATCAAAACTAAAGTACTACCAATCTTTCTATCCTGTTTGTTATGTCGATTCAAAAAATATCCATGGAGTTACAGAATTACTGGAATTACTAGCTGGAAAAGTAAACGTTCTAGCGGGCCAAACCGGTGCCGGTAAAAGCAGTTTAATGAATGCTATTGATCCCAGACTTAATCTCAAAACCGATGCCATCAGCGAAGCCTTAGGCCGAGGAAAACACACCACCAGACATGTTGAACTCATTAAAGTCGGTGAAGGATGGATTGCGGATACTCCTGGGTTTTCAAAACTTGAATTTCCGGAAATGGACATTGAACGGTTGAAAGATTTATACCCAGATTTTGTGAAACTGCGTGACCATTGTCGCTTCAATGGTTGTATGCATGTGAATGAACCGGATTGTGCCGTAAAAAATGCTTACCAAAACGGCTCTTTATTAAAAGAACGGTACGAAAACTACTTATTGTTTCACGCCAACATTAAAGCTCAAAAACCCCGTTATTAGGAGGATTTTCGATGATAGTAGCTCCCTCGTTTTTAACCGCTGATTTGAATCATCTCGAATCGGAAATCAAGTCAATCAGTTATGCGAAATGGCTTCATTTCGACGTCATGGATGGGATTTTTGTTCCTAATAAAACGTATGATTTTCAAATGGTCTCAACCATTAAAAATTATAGCAATCAATTTTTCGATTGCCATTTGATGGTGGATAATCCCATGCCTGATATCTATCGTTACATCAAGGCTGGAGCGAATCTTGTGACCATCCATTATGAAGCGCTAGGACCCGCGACCAAAGTTGCTTTACAAGCCATTCGCGATTTAAAAGCTCAATGTGGTTTATCCATCAAACCCGCAACGCCCATAGAAGCAATTGTTCCATTTTTGGGGATCGTGGATTTGGTCTTAATTATGAGTGTTGAACCGGGAAAAGGCGGACAAAAATTTATGGAATCCGCACTAGACAAAATCGCTTTTTTGAAGCAATACCGTGAGGATAACCACTTAACTTTTCTCATTGAAGTCGATGGAGGAATCAATCTTTCAACTGCTAAACAAATTGCCATGGCCGGGGCAGATGTCGCCGTTGCGGGTTCCTTTATTTTTAATCAACACAATCGTGAACAAGCCATCAGGGATTTAGAAAATGCCGACCAAAATTAAAATCTTTACCGGTCCAAATAATTATGACATTGACCAATTATATTTTCAAGAGGCTGATGAAATGCTCGTTGGTGTCGATTCAGGACTCGAGTATTTAATCAATCATCATATGAGTATTGACCTCGCCATTGGCGATTTCGATTCCATTGATCCAAAATATGTTGTGCAATTGGGTTTAATCAGTCATAAAGTCATTAAACTTGAACCAGAAAAGAACATGACCGACCTTGCCTTCGCAATCGATTATCTCTATCAAAATTACGATTATGAGGTCATTGAAGTATATGGCGGAATTGGTGGCCGTATTGATCATTTACTCGCAAATATTAACTTGTTAAAACGTTATGATTTACGATTCATCGACAATCATAATCGGGTATTTACCTTAAAAAAAGGCAGGTACCATCTTGATAATACCCATCATTACATCTCGTTTTTCGCCATTGAAGACGTGTATGATTTAAACATCAAAGGGTTCAAGTACGAACTGGATAATTACTACCTTAACGCTTCCGATTCAATCTGCGTATCCAATGAAGGGTCGGGAGACATCACTTTCACAAAAGGTAAATTGCTCGTAATTGAGACCGATGATCAAAAATATTAACAAATATTTCAACAAATTCACACAGTATCGCCATCATTTTTTTCTATAATGATAGATATCCTAACATTTATTGAGGTGTTTCCATGAAAAAACGAATTTTACTATTACTCATTGCCTTTACCACAATGTTTTTGGTAGGCTGTACCTTTGATTTTTCAACCACCAAAGGTGAATATACCTCATCAACCACGACCCAAACGGTTGTGACTCAAACGTCGACACAAGTCGATATGGAAGCTGTTATCGCCGAAGTTTACGCTAGAATTTATGCAGATTTATACGACGATATTCGCGCTGAAGTGATTGCGGATTTATCCGATGAACGTTTCGCAACCATTTATGCGGATGTCATGGCGGATATGTATGCCCGAATCGAAGCAGGAGAACTCACGCTTGAAGCCGTTTCTGCCGTGCAATTAATTTTTGATATTGCGACAAATCAAGCAAATTCTGTTGTTGGGGTATCCAATTTCAATGCGTCTGCAGTCATGCAATCCATTGGTTCTGGTGTTATCTATAAACAAACAGGAACCACCTATTTCGTCGTTACAAATGAACATGTCATTGAAAATGGGACCACTTATGAAATTCGCTTTGCGGATGGATCAAGTGTTGCGGCCACCCTCTTAGGATATGATGCTTTGGTGGATGTGGCGGTTTTATCCTTTGTTTCAACCAACACTTATACCGTTGCCGATTTTGGGGATTCAGAAAGTCTACAAAAGGGTGAATTTGTTTTAGCGGTTGGAAACCCTAATGGCTATGATTACTTTGGTTCAATCACCATGGGAATTGCATCGGGTTTGAATCGTTACTTTGATATCGACGGCGATGAAATCAAAGATATGTTTGTCAATTATATCCAACACGACGCTGCCATCAACTCCGGCAACAGCGGAGGCGCTTTATTTAATCTCAATGGCGAAGTCGTTGGATTAAATGTCATTAAAATCGCCGCTACTGAGATTGAAGGTATGGGATTTGCCATTCCATCGGAATTGGTTTCAAGAATTTGTTCTGATATTGAACTATATGGTGTTTCCAAACAAGTTCCGGTTTTAGGAATAACATTTATTGATATTGCTACAAATCCGGAATATTTCCCATATTACAACATTACTCTTCCAGAAGGAATTACTGCAGGATTCTATATCAACGCCGTTGGTGCGAATTCGACGATGGATGGCTATGTTGTCGCAGGAGATATCATCACTCAAATTGGTGATGTAATCATTACCAATACGCTGGACTTTAAGGCTGGATTTAGCAAGTACCGCGTTGGCGATATCATCGATATCATCGTATATCGGAACGGTGGTTATCTGACCATCGAAAACATTGAACTTAAGCCAAGGGCATAAGGAGAATGATTATGAAAAAATGGGTTATCTTAACATTAATAACATTGACATTTTCCGTTGTACTCTTTGCGGGTAATACCCTTAGTGGCGAGACGACAACGGTACCGATTACGACGATTCCTGAGACAACAGTCACGGAATCAACCAGCCCTTACCAATACGTTTACGTCAACCAAGATGATCTCGTCAATCAAATATACGAAGATTTATATGCGGAAATATACGCCGAATTATACGCTGAATTGGCCGCTAGCATTGCGAATGACCTCTACGAAGAAATATATCAATCGGTTATGAATCAATTTGAAACGGCCTTTACTTTGGGCTCAATTGAGGTTCCAGCCGATGAAGTCCAGTTACAAATATATGATGTTGTAGAACTTAGTGATCAATCGGTTGTAGGTGTCTCTTCTTATGTAGGAACCGATGGCTTGGCTTTAGGGTCAGCCGTGATATTTGATTATAACGCTACTACACAAACTTATTATGTTATTACCAATGAACATGTGGTTGATGGTGGCGATAACTATAAAGTAGTGTTTAGTGATATGGAGAAAGTCACCGCAACTTTACTAGGCGTTGATGCGGATATTGATATTGCCATCTTATCCTTTAGCGCTATTGGCCTCAATCGTACCCTTCAAGTATCTCCTTTAGGAGACTCTGATTTGTTAACACCGGGAACCCTCGTTTTAGCCGCAGGGCATCCAAAAGGATATGATTTCTACGGGTCAGTCAATTTAGGAATTGTTGCCGGTGTTAACCGTCTCATTTCCGGTGAAACCGTTGCGTATATTCAACATGACGCCGCCATTAACTCAGGGAACAGCGGTGGACCGTTATACAATTTAGCGGGAGAAGTCATTGGCATCAATGTCTCAAAATATGCAACGACGGACATCGAAGGCATGGGATTTGCCATTCCCATTAACACCGTTAAAGAAGTCATTACCCAAATTTTGGGCTAATATATTAACATAAATTTCAATATAAAAAGACGCGAATTCAATGAACTCGCGTCTTATTTTATAAATAGAAAGAAAAAACCCCTCTTGCGAGGGTTTTCCGATTGTTAGGCTCTTGTTACTTTTCCGCTCTTTAAAGCTCTAGCAGAAACGTAAACTCTCTTAACTTGTCCGTTTTCGTCGATGATTCTTACTTTTTGAAGATTCGCTTTCCATAATTTTCTGGTTGCGATCATCGAGTGGGAACGTTGGTTTCCTGACATAAACTTTTTACCAGTTACCGCGCATACTCTTGGCATGATTTTCACTCCGTTTCTGTATCAATTCAGCACTTTATATTTTACCATATCTCCGCTTTATTGCAAGTAATATTTCTCACTTTTTTGAATTGACGTTCTCTATTAGCCTGATAAATCTAAAATCGTTGCAATTTAAATTGTAATATGATAGAATGATTATGCTTTTTTGAAATTCAAAATATCTTTTAAATTGACGATAAATGAATAACCCGAAACCCTAATAATTTACACGGAGGATTTTATGGAAAATAACTTAATGGATGGCCAGTTGTTTAAAAAACTGGTGATTAACGGAAGTGCTAGGCTAAAAAATAATCTTGATCGTATAAACGAATTGAATGTATTCCCAGTTCCTGATGGCGATACTGGTTCGAATATGTCAGCGACCATGCAAGCCGGTTCAAAAGCAATCATGAATTTAGAAGAAACCTCTCTTGCGGCTGTTGCGAAGATTCTATCAAGAGGCATGTTGATGGGGGCAAGAGGCAATTCAGGTGTTATCTTATCACAACTTTTTAGTGGCCTATCCAAAGGACTTGTTGGCATTGATGCCGCAGACCCAGTCCAATTCTCAAAAGCCTTAAGACAAGGGGTAGAACAAGCCTATTCCGCCGTTATTAACCCCGTTGAGGGAACCATTCTTACTGTTTCCAGAGAAGGTGCTGATCGTGCCATGGCGGTTGCGACCTCACGCATTTCTTATGAAGAATTATTTGTCCATTATCTTGCCGAATTAAATGCCTCTTTGGCTCGTACCCCTGATTTATTGCCCATTCTTAAAGAAGTGGGTGTAATCGACTCAGGCGGAGCTGGTTATATCGAAGTCGTTCTTGGCATGTATGACGCCATCAGAGGTAAAATTTACGCTGATGCTCCTGTTCAGCAACAAACCACCATTCAACCTAAAACCGATCATCCCCAAATGAATATGGATAGCTTCAAAGATGCCAAAGATTTTGGCTATTGCACCGAATTCATTATGCAACTCGAAAAAGTAGACCAATTCAGTCAAAAAGATTTTATTGAAATGATTTCTCCGCTTGGAGATTCCTTGGTCGTTGTTCAAGACGATAACATTTTAAAAGTCCATATCCATACAAAAACACCGGGTGATGCTTTGAACCTTGGTCAACGTTTTGGATTCTTCATTAATATGAAAATCGAAAACATGACCGTTCAACATACCGAAGTTGTTATGCATCAGCCCACTTCAAAAGAAGAACCATGCAATTGCGGACATGAGCACGCATTAGGCGCCGCTCCCAAGATTCGCAAAAAATATGCGCTAATTGCCGTCGTTAATGGCGAAGGCTTAAAAGAAACATTTGTGGAAATGGGTTGTGACTTCATCATAGATGGTGGTCAAACCATGAACCCTTCGGTTGAAGATTTCGTCAAGGCTTGTGATGCTATCGAAGCCGAATCGATTATCATTATTCCCAACAATAAGAACGTAATGCTATCCGCTGAAACAGCCGCAAAACTTATTGAAAACCGCAATATCTATGTCCTGTCCGCAAAGACCATTCCCCAAGGATATGCAGCGTTAACCATGTTTGATGCAACCCAAGATCCCCAAACAAACCTCAAAGACATGATGAGACACATTAACAATGTTAAAACCGGTGAAATAACTTATGCCATCCGTGAAAGCATAAATAATGGCCTTCAAATCCACAAGGATGACTATATGGGAATTTTTAACGGTGAGATTATCTGCAGCGTTAAAAATCGCATAGAAGCCGCAAAACAACTGTTAAAATCAATGGTCGATAAATTCTCGGAAATCGTTACGATTATGTTCGGTGCTGATGTATTAGAAGATGAAGTGAACGAAATCGTTGATGAAGTATCAAATGCCTTCCCGGTTGAAGTAGAGATAATCAACGGCGGACAAGATATTTACTCATACATCATCTCCGTTGAATAACCCCTTTTTAAATTAAATATTAATTCGATACGGGACATCCTGTGTCGAATTTTTTTTAATTTTAACGCAGTGCTTTTCAAATGCATGGGTTTTGAGTAAAATATTAAAGACAGGAGGAACGATTATGGATGAACTTTTGAAAATTAAAGGCATTGGTCCGGCGATGTTACAAAAATTGCATCATAATCAAATTTTTACTCTTGATCAATTGATTGATCGTTTTCCTGCTAAGTATGAGTATCATCGCATCAATGATTTTTCAGAAGTCGCTTTGGGTGTTACTTTGACACTGAAAGGGACTATCATCAAAGAACCCGTGTTAAATTACATCCGCAAGGGATTAACGAAATTGATGGTTGAACTTACTATTGAGGACAACCCTGTCAAATGTACCATCTTTAACCGCGAGTACTTACGACCCTCCTTAAAAAAAGATACCAATGTGGTTATTACCGGAAAGTTCGAGAAAAACTTCCAACATTTCATTGCCAGTGACATGGTTCTTGAAAAGAATTATATACAAGGAATTATTCCGATTTACAATCAAGAAGACATTGGCGATAAAGTATTTTCTAAACTGGTTCAAGAAGCCATCCATAACCATGCAAAACCACAGACAGATCCCTTACCGAATCGACTCATCGATAAAAACAATTTGCTTCCATTAAATGATATGCGGTCACTTGCCCATCAACCGACCGATTTATCCGTTATTGAATCGCTTTCAAAACGGATTAAGTATGATGAATTGCTTCGGTTTGGTCTGCGAATCGCTGTCCTAAAACGCGAAAATGACGCCATCCATTCGATACCAAAACAATATGATATTGATTTGGTAAAACAGTTCATCAAATCTTTGCCTTTCGAATTGACAGAGGATCAAAAGATGGTCACCAACGACATCTTTCGCGATATGAAAAAATCATCGCCGATGTTAAGATTATTACAAGGCGATGTCGGTTCTGGCAAGACGGTTTGTGCGACCATTGCGGCCTATGCGGTCATCACCGCAAAGGAACAGGTTGCTATCATGGCCCCCACCGAAATATTGGCCTATCAACACTACCAAAACTTGTCCGAACAGCTGAAATCCTTTGGCGTCACTATCGTGTTTCTCAGCAGTAGCGTCAAAGGCGAAGACCGATTTCGCGCGTTAACTGGATTGGCAAATGGCAAAGTCCAAATGGTCATTGGAACGCATTCTTTAATACAAGAAGATATTGTTTTCAAAAGGTTGGGGTTCGTCATTATTGATGAACAACATCGCTTTGGTGTAGAACAACGCAAGAAATTACGTTTAAAGGGATATACCCCAGACGTATTGCTATTAAGTGCCACGCCCATCCCTCGTACGCTGTCCATTGCTATTTTCGGTGATATGGACATCAGTTCTATCAAAAGTATGCCTATCGGCCGAAAACCTATCATTACAAAGGTATCTGACTTGTCGTATTTAAAGACGGTGTTAAGTAAGGTTGATTCTGAGTTAATATCTGGAAAACAAGCCTACTTTATTGTTCCCGTCATTGAAGGCAAAACAGACTCACCGCTCATCAACGTAGATGAACTTTATCAAACTGTTCGAAAACACGTTTCAAGCGAATTTGAAGTGCAAGTATTGCATGGCAAAATGAAGAGTGAAGATAAGACAAAAATTTTGGACCGATTTGCTCAAGGAGAAATTGGCGTACTTGTAGCGACGACCGTTGTTGAAGTGGGATTAAATGCCAAAAATGCCACCATCATGTGTGTTGTGAATGCAGAGCGATTTGGATTGTCTCAATTACACCAATTGAGGGGTAGAGTCGGTAGAAGTCATTATCAAGCTTATTGTTACTATCTTTCTGATCAGATCTTGATGGGAAATTCCCGATTGGATATATTAGAAAAAACCACGGATGGCTTTGCCATCAGTGAAGAGGATTTACGCCAAAGAGGACCTGGTGAAGTGTTCGGTTCTGAACAAACCGGTATTCCCAAATTTAGGATGGCCAATTTGATTGAAGATGAGGCATTATTGCATATCGCCTTTGAAGATGCCAAGACATTATTAACAGATCCGGATCCGTTGGCGAAAAAACTGGTCAGTACGGCTTTACAGTCGTTGGATTCTTATCATTTAGATTAAAATTATGATATACTTGTAAATGAGGTGTTTGTGATGATTAAATTAGCAGTAGATGCAATGGGTGGAGACTACGCACCCAAAGAACAAATTGAAGGAGCTATGCTCGCCATTCAAAATATTCCTGATATCGAAATCACTTTATACGGTGAAAAAGCCAAGATTGAACCCTATTTGACCAATCAAACGCGGATCAAGTTAGTGGAGTCCGATTATGTGATTGATATGGGTGAAAAGAATCCAATTAAAGCCATCAAAGATCATCCCAATGGATCTATGGCTTTGGCTTTATCAAGTCTAAGAAAACAAGAAAATGATGCCGTGGTCTCTAGCGGGGCAACGCAGGCGCTCATTGCCGGTGCTCATATCTTGGTAAGAAGAATGCCTGGATTTAAGCGGACAGCGATTGCTCCCTTAATTCCTTCAATCAGCGGAACGCCCACCATCTTGTTAGACTGTGGCGCAAACTTAGAAATTCGTCCGGAGCACATGCTTCAACAAGCTTATTTTGCTGTGGTATATGCGAAAGAAGTCATGAAGATTAATGATCCTATTGTTGGATTAATCAACATTGGCACTGAAGATGGAAAAGGCAGAGAACTTGACAAGGAAGTCTTCCATTTATTCAAAGATTGTGGTTTATTCAATTTTTATGGAAATGTCGAACCCAAGTCCGTTTTAAATCCTCCTTGTAACATTCTAATCAGTGATGGTTTTACAGCCAATATCGTGATGAAGACGATGGAGGGTGTTGCTAAAGGAATGGGCGAAATGCTCAAACGAGAATTAAAAGCCACCTTTTTTGGAAAAATAGGAGCGCTTTTAGCCAAGAAAAATTTAAAAAACTTAAAAAAATCGTTATCTGCCGAAGAAATCGGTGGCGCGATGATCTTTGGTCTTTATGCCCCGGTCATCAAAGCACAAGGGGCTTCAAAAGCCTATGGTTTTTATAATGGCATTCGACAAGCGGCTGATGTTGTTCGTTCAGAAGTTTATCCTAAAGTAGCCAAATATGTCCAAGAATCGGGTGAAAAGCTGGGAAATGAAGACTAATCTCCATGAATTAGAAGCGTATTTCGGCTTGAGTTTTAATCACTTTGATTTGTTGGTTCAAGCCATGACCCATTCCTCTTACGCCAATGAAAATAATACAGAATCCAATCAACGTCTTGAGTTTGTTGGTGATGCAGTTATTGATTTAGCGGTTGGTCGATTTTTGTTTGAAAATCTTCCCAATGACGATGAAGGTGTTCTGACAAAAAAACGGGCCCAAGAAGTTTGCGAATTAAGTCTTTATCATCTTGCTTCTAGCTTTAAGCTGGGTGATTACCTATTATTGGGTAAAGGTGAAGAACGAAATTTAGGCCGTGAAAAACCCGCCGTTCTCGCCGATGCTTTTGAGGCCTTTTTAGGCGCCATCTTCCTTGATAAAGGGTTGGATGAGGTCTACAAAGTTCTCAATAAAGCCGTATTCCCCGTCATTAAAGAAAATCTTGGACAAGCCAATAATGATTATAAAAGTATCCTTCAAGAACTTGTTCAATCCGATAAACGGACTTTAAATTATGAAATCATATCAGAATCTGGTCCGGCGCATAACCGTGAATTTGTGGCCAGAGTTTCGATGGATGGTGACATTATTATGGGTGAAGGCAGCGGAAAAACCAAAAAAGAAGCCGAACAAAATGCCGCTCGGATTACTCTTGAGAAACTCGCTTCTTCGAACCCTTTAGAAGAATGAGCCTAGAAAGGAACTTTCAGATGGATACCGAATTATTCATCAAATTAATCGATGAAGGCATCATCGATTTTAATAAAATGATTCTAAAAAATTATAAGTTGTTGGGAATCAATGAAACTGAGGCATTTGTCATCATCGAGTTACATAATCAAAAGAAAAAAGGCGGAACCTTTCTAAATCCCGCCAAAATCGTCAAAAACCTTTCGATGTCCGCCGATGATTTATTGCCCATTCTTGATGGCTTAATCAAAAAAGGGTTAATCTACATTGATATTGTGGTCAATGAAAGCGGAAAAGAATCCGAGGTCTTTCAAATGACTAAAGTGGTGACGATGATTATCAATCATTATCAAAAAGCCATTGAAGAAGCCATTGTCAATAAACCGAAAAACTATGCAACGCAAGAAGAAGAATTAGTCGATTTATTGGAAACTGAATTTCAAAAACAATTGACCCCTTTAGAAATCGAAATTATTCGCAAATGGGTCTCTGAAGATAAGTTCAGTGTTCTTGACATAAAAAAGGCGGTATTGGATGCCATTAAGGCAAACAAATACACGCTAAGCTATGTGGATGGAATTTTGGTTAAACGACGCACAGCACAAAATAAAACGAAGGAAGTCGAGTATAAAAAAGAAGACTCGGCTGCCCTCAAGACTTTTTTTGAATCATGGCAAAAATAACGAAAGTGAATACTGCACTGATTTTGGATGAAATCACAAAACTATTTCCAGAAGCTCGGTGTGAACTGAACTATCGTACCAATTTACAATTACTGATCGCGATTATGTTAAGTGCTCAAACGACCGATATTTCCGTTAACAAAGTGACACCAGATTTGTTTGAAAAATTTCCCACTCTTGAAGCGTTGGTCGATGCCGATCTTGAAGCGATTGAAGCGACGCTAAGACATTTGGGATTATATAAGAATAAATCAAAAAACTTAAAAGCGATGGCGCTAAAATTATCAACTGAGTTTCATGGTGAAATTCCATCGGATCAAAACAGTCTTGAGTCGTTACCGGGCGTAGGAAGAAAAACTGCTAACGTGTATTTGAGCGAATGGCATAAAATTCCCAGAATAGCGGTTGATACCCATGTTAGCCGCGTGAGCATTCGCCTTGGGATGGCTTTAGAAAAAGATCGTCCAGAACAAATTGAAGCGAAACTCATGAAACTTTATCCACAGCATCAATGGATTGACCTTCATCACAAACTAATCTTCTTTGGCCGCTATTTTTGTAAGGCGACTAAACCCGATTGTCACCACTGTCCTTTGCTATCGATTTGTAAGAAACCGTCATTAAATTGATGGTTTCTTTTTTGGTTGGGAAAAGGGTGAAATTCTTTCAAATCAATTTGTCTTTTCTTATTTGTTAACATTCATTATAATAAAATAAGCGATATTTCGGAACCTAATCTGGCCGAATATTAGACAATTGATAAAACGGAGGAATTAGCGTATGATTCACAAACTAGAACATGATCTTAAAAGGCGTCAGCAAGCCAAAATTGACTACTATTTTGGAGCAATTGGAATGCTCGTTAAAAAACGTCGGTTGCAACAAAAAAAGACCCAAGAAGAAGTTGCGAAAGGCATTTGTTCAAACACATACCTTTCAAAGTTTGAACACAATTCGGTTGCGGTCAACGAAGAGTATCTTGGGTTAATTATGGAGAAAATCGAATTGGGATATGAATGTATTGTTATGCCCGATGAAATGCTTGAAATATTTCATAAAGCGTTGCATTATTACATCACTGATGATCGAATCGCTTATGAAAAATTGATCTCTGGATTAATCGACATTGAGTTCGCTGTCTTAATCGATATTGCTCGTTTAGGCTATTTTGTCATGACCGAAAATGTTCGGGACTCTGAAAATATGGCTAATGATTTGCATCATTATTTATCCTCGATGGACAATGAAGCTTTGGGTGTCTTTTTATTATTCAACGCAGCTTCGAAAGTAAATAACTCAAGATATGATGAAGCCATCAAGATTTTAAACTTGTTTGATAAACTAGATACGTTTCATGAACGATTATCGGGCATTGTGGAATATTTGAAATTTGTTTGTTATGGTTATCTCGGTTTGACAAATCCGTCTAGAACCGCCGCAGAGAATGCCAGAATTGCCTTTAGCAGAACCGGAAATTACCGCCGTCTGGCAATGATGGATTTGTTTCAAATGGAGTTTTCATTTTATGAGACAAATCAAATTATAATTCCAAGCAGTTCTAGTTATTTGGTCCAGTTAAACATTGAAGAAATCAATAAGTATCATTTGTTATTGGCTTTAGGTTCCATCGATTTTGAAGAAAACCTCGAAGGAATTACACCTGAAAGTAGGTACTATCCTGAGGCAATGTTCTTAAAATGTCTTAATTTCTTTGAAAAATCTGAAACTGAAAAATATCGAAAAACAAAAGTTGAAATGCGAAAGAATATATCCTCTTTCTATGAAGGTATGGATTATGTGAATTGGTTAATAATGATGGAATCTTCGGAACCAATGAATTTAAAGGATTTTTTGGTAGAAACGATCTTACCATTTTCTTACCGAACCCAAAATTTAAGACATATGAGATTGGCAACCGATAAAATCGTGGAAATCTTGGTTAATCAAAAAAGATATAAAGATGCATTGACGTACAAAATGAAATTAGAAACTGACATTGATTTCTTACGGGGAATAAAAAAACCGACGCTTCCTGAATCGGATACATCGGCGAATTGATTTGGTTATTCGATGGCTCGAAGCACTCTTCTTGCCAAATTCAAATACATGATTCCAATTAACTCAGTTTCGGCAAAAAGGGAATGATGACCCGATTTTGGCTGTCCAATGGGAATCGTTGCTAAAAGCGGAACTTCAAGTTTCTCAGAGACAATTTTGCCTCCATCTTTTCCAAATACGTAATGTTTTTCATCATTAATTTCTAAATAACTCATGTTTTCAACGACACCAATGACCTGTTGCTTGAGTTCCTTTGCCGCAAACCCAGCTTTAATGGCGATATGGGACGCACTGACATGCGGTGTTGTGATAATGAGCACTTTCGCATCAGGAATTAAGCTCTTTACATCCATGGCGACATCGCCCGTTCCTGGCGGCAAGTCAATGAGCATGTAATCGAGATCAGGACTCCAAAGAGTTTCGGAAACAAACACTTTGAGTAGTTTTCCAAGCATAGGTCCACGCCACATTAACGCTTTACCTTGTTCGGTCATGAATTCAGCTGAGACGATTTCGATACCTTTCGTCTTGAATGGATAGATTTTTCCATCTTCGGTACCGGTTAGTTCTTCTTTTTCAATATCAAATATCTTTGGCATATTTGAACCATAAATGTCGGCGTCGATGATGCCGACTTTTTTGCCCATTGAAGTCAATGCTAAAGCCAAGTTCGCTGTAACGGTGGATTTACCTACGCCACCTTTTCCTGATGCAATCGCCAATATTTTCATGGCTTTTGCCATATTTTTTGGTCTTGCTTGTTCATAATCAATGACAAGACTTTTATAACCCAAGTCCAACTTGATGATTTTTGCTAAACTTCGAGTCAGTTGGCTCATTAAATCATTGCTTTTTACGCCAATCTCCACTAAAAGGACGACGGAATGTTGATCATCATCGATGCCAATATGCTTAATGGCATCGGAAACTTTCAATGATAGGTTTGTACTGGGATCAATTACATTTTCAATTTTAGAACGAATTTCATCAACGGTATAATTCATAGATATCCCTCTTTCTTCCACTTAATATTATATCGTATCTCCCAAAAAACGGGGATTATTTTGCTTGTAATGACAAATATTAATCGTATTATTTACTTTACGAGGTTCTCGATTTATAATGTCTTATACGTAACCATTGGAGGCCACATCATGAAACCTTATCTTATGAAGATGCTTGCACCGATACCATCCATCTTAAATCAAAAGTGCGCATTGTTTATTGGCCCTCATCCCGATGACATCGAAATTGGGGCTGGAGCGACCGTATCTCGGTTAATATCCCAAGGAACGACCGTATATTTTGCGATTATTACCGATGGTGGGTCGGGATCTTTTGACCCTCAAACCCCTATTGACGAATTAATTAAGATTCGTCATCAAGAAGCATTGGACTCAGCGCAATATCTAGGAGTCAAAGAAGTCTTTTTTCTGGATTTTCCCGATGGGGGTCGATATGATGATTGGGATGTAGCAATCAAATTAACATCCCTCATTCAAAAGACCAATCCAGACATTGTATTTTGTCCAGATCCTGATTTGCCCTCCGAAATACATCCAGACCATCCTAAAACCGGCAGAGCGACTAAAACGGCCTTGCTTATGAGTTCCAACCCATTGGTCATGGCTCGAAACAATATAACTATCGAACCCGATTTCACTGTTGCATTTAATCGTTCTTTAGGGTTTTACTATACTCATCGAGCCAATCACTTCGTTCCAATCAATAAAACGAATATATTACAAGCGCAAGAAGCAATCTTAAAACATAACAGTCAATTTCAGGTCAATTCCGAGACTTGGATGACCCTAAAAAAATACCTCAATTATCGATACCATCGATTTGGTAATTTGATTCATCTTAAACGCGAAGGCTTTTTTGTAATGGGACCCGTTCATCTTCATTGTTTCCCAGAAATTAACGAATTTTAGTTGATATTATTATGCAATCAATGAATGCTTGATTCGCATATACTGCACAAGAATTTATTCTTGACATCCGACCTAAAAAAAAGTATAATTTATATGCTGCTTTGGGGTGGTAATATGAAGTGGTCCATTAATGAGTTAAACAAGTATCGCTTGACCAATCACACGTTTGAATACACCGCTGATTTTCATGGATTCATAACCGACGATTTGATTGACCTGATAGATATCTCGGATGTCGAGGTTTCAGGGTCGTTTCAAGTCATCGAAGCATTCGAACAATACCTGTTCGACTTGACCATCAGATGTACACTCACTTTGGCTTGTGCTATTACGTTACAACCCGTCGATGTTCCCATGGATTTTCAAACCTCAGTGATATTCTCAAAGACATTTGTCGATGATTCAGTATACCTTATTGAAGGCAATACTGTTGATCTTGACCCTGTCGTTTGGTCGAATATTCTCATTGAAAAACCGATGCGGGTCGTTGCGGAAAACGCGTATGACCAATACTCAGAAGAACTCGTCACTTTGGATGAAGACGAGAAAATTGCAGCGAATCCATTTGGAAAACTAAAAAAATAAAACGGAGGTGAAAACGTGGCAGTACCATTTAGAAAGACGAGTAAAAAAGTCAAGAAACAAAGAAGAACGCATTTTAAACTAAGCGCTCCAACCATGATTGTTTGCCCAAACTGCGGTGAATTGACATTAGCTCATCAAGTTTGCAAAAAATGTGGCTTTTACAAAGGCAAATTAGTTGTTGAACCAAAACCTGAGAAGACAGAGAAAGAATAACCAAAAAGAAATAGAAGCGCTGGGAATCTCAGCGTTTTTCTTTTTTAAAAAACTCAAAATTATGCTATAATATTCTTAAATTCAAAAGAGGTGATGAGATTGTCAGATCAATATAAACACGTGTCTGTCCTATTAAAAGAATCCATCGACCTTTTAAACATCCGTAAAGACGGAATTTACGTCGATATGACGCTCGGTGGCGGCGGTCATAGCGAAGCAATCTTAGAGCATTTGACAACAGGAAAACTCTATGGTTTTGACCAAGATGTTTATGCCATTGAAAAAGCCAAAGAACGATTATCCGCCTATTCAAATGTCGTTTTTGTCAACGAAAATTTTGTGGATGTACAATCCGCCTTAAACGCGCTTGGCGTTTTTCAAGTTGATGGATTCATCTATGACTTAGGGGTCTCTTCCTTTCAATTCGATATTCCTGATCGAGGATTTTCATACAATTATGATAGCCCCCTAGATATGAGAATGGACCAAAGCGCATCATTAACAGCCTATGAAATTGTCAATACGTATCCTATCAGTGAATTATTAACCATTCTTTATCGTTACGGAGAAGAACCAAACGCCAAGATGATAGCTTCTGGCATCATCAAAGCCCGTGAAATTAAGCCGATAAAGACAACCTTTGATTTGGTTGAAGTCATCAAAAAATCATTGCCAATGAAGATTTTATCAA
Source organism: uncultured Caryophanales bacterium (assembly GCA_942493185.1). Taxonomy (GTDB): domain Bacteria; phylum Bacillota_I; class Bacilli_A; order Izemoplasmatales; family Hujiaoplasmataceae; genus UBA5603. Next base: position 1,235,772 of record OW818673.1, on the reverse strand, counting down.
AGAAGGGTCATCCTGCAAAACAAACCTTCCAAGCTCTGAGAATCGCCGTGAATGACGAACTTAGGGTTTTTGAAACGTCTTTACGTCAAGCAATCCAGATGTTGGCTCCCAAAGGACGAATCGCAGTCATAACGTTTCATTCGTTAGAAGATCGGATTTGCAAAACGATGTTTAAAGAATTTTCGACCATCGATGTCCCCAAAGGGCTTCCGATTATTATCACCCAAAAACCATTGTTAAAACTCATTAATTCACATGTCATTACGGCATCAGAAGAAGAGTTGCTTGGGAACAATCGAGCGAAAAGTGCAAAGCTAAGAGTGTGCGAAAAAAACGAGTAAGGTCTGTGTTTTTTCTTGACAGTGCCATACCGTTGTGATATTATATTTTTGCACTGCGCTGCAGGTGTAGTTCAACGGCAGAACATCAGCCTTCCAAGCTGATTATGAGGGTTCGATTCCCTTCACCTGCTCCAAAAAATAATTAGTACCCTATGCCCATAGGGTTTTGTTTTCATTATGACACTATTCGAATAAGAATAGCCGCTTGGAAGAGTATCGAAGTGGTTGTAACGAGCTGCACTCGAAACGCAGTTGTCCGTAAGGGCACGTGGGTTCGAATCCCACCTCTTCCGCCAGTGTTGTTTAGAGGGATTCCTCATCATATAAATATCAAACGTCGAGATGTAGCGCAGTTTGGTAGCGCGCTTGGTTCGGGACCAAGAGGTCGTGGGTTCGAATCCCGTCATCTCGACCAGTAAATCACGTTAAGGCAATTTTCTTCGGAAAACTGCCTTTTTTTTAAATATTTTTATTTGGATTTGTACAATCGCGAATTCACTCATCTTTGGATTATCAAACACCGATTGGGTACAGATTTAGTAATAGACCTTTATTTTCTTTTATTTAAGTGTTATTATAAATTAAAATGAATGGATTCAAAACCGAACATAGCTAACAAGATGAACAAACTAAAGACCACGGTTTAATAATTGTATAATCTAAATTTGTGAGTAATAGAAGGGAAACAAGAAATGAAAAAAATATGGATTACTTGTACGTTTATAAGTTTATTATTATTGTTTTTCGGTTGTTCTCAAAAGAAGTTAGATAATCCATATTTTGAAAACACTTCAGAAAACACATTTGAAGAAGCTCATGGATTGTTTAATGAGTATATGACCCGCGTTAGAGGCACTCTGGAGGAGTACTTCCCTCGGGGCTATCAAGATGAAGCTATGTATTTTGAAGAGGGTTACATAAACGCACAGTTGTCTAGTAAGGACCGAATCTATCGCCATGAATTATTTAATTATCATTTAAGCGATGATCGTTCATATATGCGCTATTCTCAACTTTATTACTTGACAGATAATACTTTCTTTGGAGGTTTGTCAGGGATTATTTCTGAGTGTGACACGATTACAGAAGGAGAAAGTTGTGTCGAAACCAGACAACTCGCAGATCCTTCACTCTTAAAAAGCGGTTTGACCTTCTATATGGAAGGAAATGAACTGTATATGGAATTTATGTTCTCAGTCAACGTTAATATTCTATACCATTATGCGTTTCACTTTTATGAAGATGAATTCATGGATGATACCATGGAAATGACATTACAAATTTATAATACAAGCGAATCGATTTTTGAAACAATGTCATATACAAAATTAGTATTTGGAAAGAGCCTTGAAGAATCTTTCTGTAACCATTGTGATTTAAATGATTCTTCCGAAGGATCATTAGAATACCTTTACGCCAAATTTAAAGAGAAACCCTATCAAGCGTATTCCTATGAAACCAGCAATATCCTGTCGTTCATTCATCTTACCATCAGTAATGATTACACATATGGAGACGTTTTTAATGGTGAAACAGGTGAATTATTTAATTGCAGAACTCAAGACGACGCATTTGTGACACGGCGCTATGAACAATATATCAGAAATACATTGGTAGTAAAGTATTCCGAATATTCCTATCTAGTTAATCTTCAAGAAGTCCTTGGTTGGGATAATTTGGTTAGAATTCCCGAAGAATTTAATAGCTATCTGCTTCAATACAACGATGTTGTGTTGTCAGACCAGTACTTCGTCAAAATTGAATATGAACACAGTGAATATCCCTACTTTGTAGCTGATAGTCCATTCACTGACGATCTATTAAGTTTGGCCATCTTTGGGTTACAAACGCCTTACAACACAGATTACTTTACTGATAAATTCGAACTCGGAACGAATCAATTTGATCAAGCATTAATTGATCATGAATTGAATAAAGATTATTCCGATAACTATACTGCTTTTATGACTTTAATCAACAAATTTAAGGAACAAGAATAATCGAATATGATAATCTGTGTAAGGTAGAGATTATGGCTGGACCGCTTTTCGTGATTTCCATTCAAAGAAGAGCAGACCCATCATTCAAGAATATCATAAAACCTACAGTATAGAAAAAAAGGACATATCATGTGAACCCCCCCCCCATATCAATAAAATCATCCACAAATAGAGGTGTAAGAAATGTTTGAAGAAATCGGTGAATTAACGGGTATTTTTATTATTATATTTTATTCGATAGCGGCTTCGAGAATGCTATTTAGATTATCCTACAAGACGTTTGGAAAGAGCATTCAAAAGCATCCAAAATTCCAGAAGAGCTTTATTGCTGTTTGGAAATTTATCCGGACAAAACATAATATTTTTGGGATGATTACCCTTGCTTTAATCCTTATTCATTTCCTTATTCAGGTTATTGATTCTGAATTGAGCATTACCGGAGTCATCGCAGCTATCCTGATGGTTTGTCAGTTTGGTCTCGGCGGATACTTGACGAACAAGAAACCAACAAACAAAATTTACGCAATCATTCATCGTATTTTAGCGCTAGTGGTATTAATAGCCATTTTAATCCATGTTCTCTAGCGTGTTTGGGAGGATTCTATGATTGAATTTAGAGCAATTACACCGGAAAATTACCATGAATGTATCAAATTAACCGTTGCGGAATCGCAAAAAACGTTTGTTGCATCCAATCAACGATCATTGGCCGATGCGTATGTATACCGCGACACTGTTCATACATATTCTTTGTATGCCAATGAAGAAATGGTTGGTTTTTTGATGATGATTCCGGATTCAAAAGAACATGAAACCATGTGGATTTGGCGATTGATGATTGATCAGCGTTATCAACATCAAGGATATGGGAAAGAAGCAATGAAAAAAGCGATTTCTGACACAAGAAGTATAGGGCGTTTCAATCAAATAAAGCTAGATTTTGTTCCAACAAATCTTGAAGCGAAAGCCTTATATGAGTCTCTTGGATTTATTCCCACGGGAGAAATCGAGGATGGCGAAGTTGTCATGGTCCTAAAACTATAAAGGGTGTAATGATTCCTTGTGATTTAAACCGTCTTCGGTCAATTTTATTGTCGAAAATGACATTGTTTTATGCCGTCTATTGATTGAATAACATGAGTTCATGTGATATAATTAGCGATAACATTAATGAATGGAATTGAGGATATTATGGAAAAAATTCTTTTTAAGAATCTAAATCAATATTTTAATCAAGAAATTGAAATTGCCGGCTTCGTCGACAAAGTCAGAGACATGCAATTTGTCCAATTCGTGGTCTTAAGAGATTCTACCGACAAGGTTCAAGTCACGATTGAAAAAAATGAAGCAAATCAAGCCATCAACGCGGTCGTATCTAAATTGACCAAAGAAAGTACCGTCTTAGTTAAAGGCGTATTGTATGACCATCCCAATGTCAAATTAAGAGGAATGGAATTCGTACCCTCAGCGTTTGAAATTACGTCTTTGAGTGCTGAAGAACTGCCCATTGATATCCTTGATTATACCAATAAAACCAACAAAGAACTTCGTCTCGATAATCGTTTCTTAGATCTTCGTACTCCGCAAAATTATTTGATTTTTAAAGCTCAAACCATTGCGGAAATGGCAATGCGCGAATATTGGTTAGCCCATAATTTCATTGAAATCCATTCTCCAAAAATTCTGGGCACTGCCTCTGAATCCGGTGCTGAAGTCTTTAAAATGGATTATTTTGGTAGAACAGTATACTTAGCTCAATCACCTCAGTTTTACAAACAAATGGCCATGGCTGCCGGCTTTAATAACGTGTTTGAAATTGGCCCGGTCTTCCGTGCCGAAAATTCTCACACCGCATTCCATGCGACTGAATTTACATCCGTCGATGCAGAAATCAGTTGGATTAAATCCCATCATGATGTCATGGATATGGAAGAAGCCGTTTGTAAGAACGTTTTAAGACGTTTAAAAGAAAGCATTGGCGAAGAATTTTTCAAAATGTATAACCGTGAAATTGATATCAATGATGTTGCTTTCCCAAGAATTCCGTTCGCAGAAGCGAAGAAGATCATCCAAGAAAAATATCATTATACCGGTGAAAAACCCCATGATATTGACCGTAGAGAAGAAGAACTAATTTGCATGCATGTGAAGAAAAACTTCCATTGCGATTTTGTCTTCATTACCGAATATCCTTTTGCGGCGCGTCCGTTCTATCATATGTTGGATGAAAATGGACTCACAAAGAGTTTCGACTTATTATATTCAGGCGTTGAAATCACAACCGGTGCCCAACGCGAACATCGCGTTGACATTCTCCGTGCTCAAGCGATTGAAAAGGGACTTCCCATTGAATCCATTGAATTCTATTTGAATTTCTTCAAATACGGGGTTCCTCCTCATGGCGGCTATGGATTCGGGTTAACTCGTTTCTTAATGAAGTTGTTTAATACAGAAAGTATTCGCGATGTTACGTTCTTATATCGAGGACCAAATCGCGTCAATCCTTAACAAATCGACTAAGCATGAAAATGCTTAGTTTTTTTTCTTCTTTCACCTTATTTCTTTGAGTTTATGTTAAAATTGAGATGAATAGAGGTGTTATCTTGATAACAGCAATCATGATTGGTGCTGGCAACCGTGGCATCGGTGCCTATGGCGCTTTCGCTGAGAAAAATCCGGATGATATTAAATTTGTGGGAATCGCCGACCCAGACCCTGTCAGACGTGGTTACTTTGCGATGAAACATAACATACCTGAAGTGAACCAATTTGATGGATATGAGTCAATCTTGAAAAAAGCCCGGTTCGCTGATGCCTGTTTTATTTGTACTCAAGATTATATGCATTTCATTCCCGCATCGCTCGCAATGGAAAAAGGGTATCACCTTTTCTTAGAAAAGCCGATGGCGATTACCCCCTTTGAATGTGTTCGTTTGGGCGAACTTTCTGATCACTTTCACGTTAAATTAATGATTGGGCACGTTCTTCGTTATACCCAATTTTTCTCGACCATTAAAGCCATTATCGATTCCGGTAAAATTGGAAAACTTATGACCATTCAACATAACGAAAACGTATCTTATTGGCACCAAGCCCATAGTTATGTTCGTGGAAATTGGGGAAACACACAAAAGGCGTCTCCCATGATTTTGGCAAAATCATGTCATGATTTAGACATCCTCACATGGTTTGCCGGGTCCGTTCCAAAACAAGTTTCTTCCTTTGGAAGTTTATCGTATTTCAATGAAAAAAACGCACCAAAAGCATCCCCAAAATACTGTATGGATGGTTGTATACATCAAGATACATGCGTTTATTATGCACCAAAAGTATATTTAAATGCGCAAGACTGGATGAAACTTCCGGTCTCAAATGATATGAGTAATCAAGGGTTATTGAGCGCCTTAAAAAAAGGGCCATATGGCCGTTGTGTATTTCATGCGGATAATGATGTTGTTGATCATCAGATCGTAGCCATTGAATTTGAAAATGAAATGACCGCTTCATTTACAATGACGGCTTTCACCCACGAAAACACACGTACCATCAAAGTGATGGGTACGACGGGTGAAATCCGAGGTCACATGGATAAAAATGTCCTTGAGATTTATCAATTTGGTAATGAAACCCCTGAAATCATGAACCTAAGTGTCTTAGATTATGGTCACAGTGGCGGCGATTACGGCATTATGAAAGCATTTTGTGCCCTTGTTGAAAAGGGTGACCATGCGGATATTGCGAGCGATAAAGCCGCAATCCAAAGTCATTTGCTCGCATTTGCGGCTGAAGAGTCTCGTTTAACCAATAAAACCATCAATTTTACTCAATTCGTTCATAGTATTCGAGGATAACATGGAATTTACAACTGTAAAATCAAAACAAGATCAACAAGCCGCTATCAATCTCTCAATTTCTGTCTTTAAACCCAACATGGCAGAACAATTTATTTTGTTATTTGGCGATTCAAATTGGCAACATATGTTTATCGCCAAAGAGAATGACGCCGTTGTTTCAATGGTCAATTATTATCCTTCTACCATTCGATTAGGCGACATTTTAATCAAGGCCGCATCCATCGGTTCTGTTTGTACAAATCCGGATTTTCGAGGGAAAAAACTAGCGTCTACCCTATTGGCTAACGCCGAAAAATCGATGATATCCGAAGAAATCGATATGATGATTATCTCCGGAGCCGGTGGCATTTACTCAGACATTGGTGCCAGTCTTTCCGGAAATAATCATGAATACCTGATTGATATGGACGATATCCTCACCCAAGACCATTATTCAGTTTCTGATTACAAAGAATCCGATTTCCAGTTTCTCAAAACAATATATCAAAGAGAATCACTTCGTTTCGAACGGAGTGATGATGAATTTCAATTGCTATTAAAGGGTCAAACCTATCCAGACTCCTGGGCTACTTATCCGATTCATTTGATTCACCATTTGGGAAAACCCGTTGCTTATGTCATCGGCGTACTTCCCAATGAGGGCGATGAATTTGGTATCAAAGAATTTGCAGGTGACAGAGCGGCCATTGTGGGTGCTTTTGGAGCATTGCTAAAAAGACATCAACGTCGAAAGATTCATTTCGCTACCGATGCTTACGATGATATCCATGCCTCATTAAAGGGTGTTCCCTTTAAACTGATTCATCAACATGCTTCACTTAAAATCATTGATTTTGTGACCCTTATGGATAAATTAACGCCCTATTTTAGTACGAGGTATCCCAAATCAAGAATTTGGTTTAATATAGAAGATGGTGGTTTGGCAACGTTCCATTGTGAAAATGAAACTTATCACGTTCCAAACAACCATTTACTGAACCAACTGGTGTTTGGTTTTGATGAGCCGTTAAACTTAGATTTGTCAAAGATGCCCAAACTGGCAGAGTTTTTTTCAAAAGTATTTCCATTGCCTTTTGTTTGGACGAACAATATTAATTATCAATAACAAAATTGATTTCAAGGAGGATTTATGGGCAATTTTACTCAAAATGAAGTGATGGTGTTTGGTATTAGTTTCATCTTCGTGATGACCACCGCCGGATCAGGAATGGTATTTTTATTTAAAAACGTTATATCCAATACATTTAAACGCGTGTTTCTTGGCTTCGCAGCCGGTGTGATGATTGCGGCCTCAGTTTGGTCCCTGATCATCCCAGCGATTGAAGAAGCAGAAAATCAAAATATGATTGGGTGGATTCCCGCATCGATTGGTTTTATCGGCGGCGGATTATTCTTATTGCTTGTGGATAACTTGCTTCCCCACTTGCATCTCGATTCCGATAAACCCGAAGGACTCAAAGCCTCATTTAAACGCACGACGATGTTAATAACCGCCGTCACGCTACATAACATACCTGAAGGTTTGGCCGTTGGTTTGGCCTTTGGATTAGGAATTGCCAATAACAGTGTCGTGGGGATTGCATCAGCACTTGGCCTTGCCATTGGTATTGGTTTACAAAACTTTCCGGAAGGCGCCGCAATTTCTTTGCCATTAAGACAAGAAGGTATGACAACCTTTAAAGCGTTCTTCTATGGATCATTATCAGGCATTGTCGAACCCATATTCGCCATCATCGGCGTCATTTTAGCCAGCCAATTGACGTTCATTATGCCATGGTTTTTATCCTTCGCCGCAGGAGCAATGATTTATGTCGTTGTGGAAGAATTAATACCAGAAGCACAACTTGGAGAGCATAGTAACACCGGAACGATGGCTGTCATGATTGGTTTTGTGATTATGATGATTTTAGACGTCGCTTTAGGTTAAAAAGGAGCGATTTCATTGAATTACGATATTGCATCAAATATCCTTTATGAAGACAACCACGTCATTGTTGTCATCAAACCGCCTGGTATCCTTTCACAAGCCGATGGAAAAGATATTCCCGATATGTTAACCCTTATCAAAGCCTATATCAAAGTCAAATATGAAAAACCCGGAGATGTTTTTTTGGGGTTGGTCCATCGACTCGATTTAAATGTCGGCGGAGTCATGGTTTTTGCAAGAACCTCCAAAGGGGCTAGCAGACTGTCCGAGGCCATCAAAACGCATGAGTTTAAGAAAGAATATTATGCGGTCTTAAACGGATTTTTACCGTCTGGTCAAACCGATACCTTGACTGATTTTATCAGTAAGGACGAAGACCGCCGAATGGGCGTTGTCAGCGATTTTGATGATGGAAAACCAGCCACTCTTCATTACACCGTGATAGGACATAAACAATTGCACGATAAAACGGTGACCTTGGTTCACGTTGAGTTAATCAGCGGTCGTTTCCATCAAATTCGGTTACAGTTTTCTAGTCGTAATCTCCCACTGGTTGGCGATTCGAAGTATGGAGGAACAATATCAAAACATCAAAATGAACTAGGGTTATATGCTTTTCGATTAAGTTTCCCTCACCCGATTACCAAAACGTTGATGACTTTTGAAAAATTACCGGATAGTCCTTTATTTTCTCAATTTTTACCATAAAAAAACCCTCAAGGTCAACCCTTGGGGGTGTTTTTTTTAGAAGCGATCGAATATAAGCAGAGATGGTTTTATAAAGGGATATTGACCCTCTAAAAAGACGGCTTTCGTTAGGTCGTTGACAGTCATCTCTTTGTCAAAAACTTCGATGTCACGAATTGATGTTACGCCATTTTCGATGTTAAGTTCGATGGTGACATCATTGGCTTCAAAATAGGCATCTTTGATGTGGATTTTCCAGCACAAATTGGTTTCTACTGGGAAAGGATATTTTTCTAAGAATCGTTTGGTGTCCACAATGCGTAACATTAATTGTGGGTTTCCCACAGTTTGATTTATAACTTCAAGGGTTCCCGAACGAAACTCGGGGCGATTAGGCAATAACGCATCATCAGGAAGACAACACTCTTCGATGGTTTCGTTAAATAAAGTATAATACCCAATGGGATTTTCGTTCTCATATACGATGATGACCTGACCATCATCGCTTTCAACTTCTTTTAAGAAGCAATCCCAATCACTTAACTTACGGTTTATCATGACGTTTTTAGTGAGTAGTTTTTTTTGATAAAGTGATGATAAAAGTTCGATATGTTCACTCGTTGCCTTTAGATAATTATAGGCGCCAGGCAAGGCGAAATTTCGCGTTTCATGGTGACTCCATAAAACACTTTCATATCCAAACGGTCGGTAAAACGTGTCATCGAAAGGCGATAGCGCACACAATGTTATTTTTCGGTTATAGAGTTCTTTAAAGGATTGAGAAATAATCTTTTTCATGAGCCCTTGTTTCCTATGACTTTCCCTTGTCGCCGCAGCGACAACAAACGGCAAATCATACAAAACATCGTGACAAAGCAATTGCTTTTTGACCAAGTGCAACGCCGAAACAATTTCATTTTGATCCTTAATGAAAATGACATTGTCAGCTCGGTATTTTTGACTAAAGAAGTAATTTAGATATCCTTCAGAATCATTAAAAGCTTCATGATACAATGCTTTTAAATCATTCACTTCCGTCATAGAAAGATGATTTCTCGTCAAAGTATATTTTTTGACAAACCCGATAGGATTATAAGACATCTTTGCTTTACGCAACTCAGCGATGCCTAAATCTTCTTGGCGGTTGATTAATTCAACATCGTGAAAATGCTTTTCAGCGAATAGTGTATTAATAGCGGCATAAACACCCACGTAATCTGTATCTGCTTTTTCAAACAATACCATGCCCATATTCTTGATTTTCGTTCCAATGGCAAAGGCAACGGCTTTATCTTCCACAATGAGCAAATCACAAAACAAATCTAGCTGCTGTAAATAGGTCAATGCTTCGTAAATGGCTGCATGTTCAAAAGCATGACTTTTCTGGCTTTCCCATCGTTCCAATAAATCCTTAATCAAATCAAAGTCGGACGAATCAAAACTTTTTAAGGTATATTGGTTGTTTTTCACGAATTGGTTGTATAAATTGCGTTTTTTATTCAGTTTTTTCCCTGAAAGAGTAATTAACGACTCGCTTGAATAAAGATATTCAGCGTAATCACGTTCTTCATCCAACCGATACTTCAATCCGGAGTTTACAATGATTTCAGCCATTTTTTCGGTGAGTCCCTTGATAATGAAAGGAACATTGTGTTCACCGGAATATTCTTCAAGTAATTGAACCGCTTTGATAAAATCCTCTGGAGAAGGAGAAATCGGTGGAAAAAAATAGACGATTCCCCGATTAGACCCTTTGACAACAAACGTTACGTCGTCCAAGATGGTGTATTCGATGCTATCGGTTATCTTCCACGTCATTAAGTTTGAAAAGTTTAGTTCGCTGGCATAATAGTTGTCGAATAACGGACTTTTTTGAAGAAAAGCTAAAAACTTTTCCTTATCCGTTTTTTGCATGTTTAGAAAGTTCATAAAATCACCATCCTTATTTTATACCATCGTCGCGTAAAAACCTATCATAATGCCGAAAATTAATACAATGTATTTAATATTGAGTGGATCATGAATGTGGTTTTTGAATATTTCAGACTTTTGTTTGATAAGAACTTTTTGAATGATATCGTCTTTTAGCCATTCTATCGACAAGGAAATTCATTATCTCATATTTTTTGAATTCAAAATATGGTATCATATTCATAATAGGCATGGTGGGATTATGATAATACAAAAGGAAATCATTCAGAATAATATTACTAAACTTTCAATCGTTTTTGAAAGCGGGTTGACATATGAATTATTATCGCTAGGGGCCAGTCTTTCACGTTGGATTTCAAAAGATGGGACAGAATTGGTGGCCGGCTATCGCGATTACGAAGATTACCTACAAGCAGGCATGTATTTAGGAACCTGTGTTGGCATGAATGCCGGACGAATTGACGGCGGGTTATGTAACATTGAAGGAACCCAATATCATTTTACTTCTAAAGCAAATCATTATCTTCACGGGGGAGATCGCGGAATCAATTTTGTGAACTTTACCATCTCTCAAATAACCCATGATCATCATGAAGCTGTCATTTATTTTTCGACGAATTTTCTCCATGAATTTATTGGTTCTACTGCACAAATCTTAATCCGATATTCATTGCGAGAAGATGGATTTTCCATTCGTTTCATCGTGACTACTGATAAAACGACGATTTGTAATTTGACAAACCATTCTTATTTTAATTTAGATGGCGATTTTGCGAAGGATTTATCGAATCATTTCTTATTTGTAAATGCTTCAAACGTTGTCGCTGTAAACAATGGAATGATAGGAACGGACATTTTGTCTGTTCAAAATACACCATTTGATTTTACCAAGTTACATCCTTTGATGCCAGCAATTACAAATCCTTCTTTGAAATCACAAAAAGCGGCAGGAATAGACCACTTCTTTATTTTAGATAAATATCAGAAACCCGACTTAGTATTATACTCTCAAAAAAGTCGCAGACGACTCGAAGTTACATCGACTTATCCCGGAATCACACTTTATACAACCAACTACCCAACCAAGAAACCTTTGCAAAAGGGTGAACTTATGGGTCTTCATGGTGCAATCGCCATTGAACCACAATTTCAGTCCAACGCTGTCAATGATCATCGCTTTACCAATTATTTATTAACTCCAAATGAAACGTATGACCATACGATTGAGTATTGTTTAAAGGAGGATTCATTACAATGATAATTCTCGTTCTCGGCGGAGCCGGTTATATTGGCAGTCATTTTGTTAAACAAGCCATTGCACTGGGCAATGATGTGATTGTAGCAGATAATCTTCAAACAGGACACCGTGAAGCTATCGACAAAAAGGCAAAATTCTACCAAGGCGACATTCGAAATGGTGCATTTTTAGATCAAGTATTCACCGAAACTAAAATCGATGCTTGCGTCCATTTTGCGGCCAATTCATTGGTAGGAGTTTCGATGAAAGAGCCTTTACAATATTTTGACAATAATGTCCACGGGACCATTGAACTTTTAAAAGCGATGGAACGCCACCATGTCAATAAAATCGTGTTTTCATCCTCAGCTGCGGTCTATGGGGCACATCAAATTATGCCAATTACCGAGGATTATCCTACTGTACCGACAAATCCATACGGCGAATCAAAACTGATGATGGAAAAAATCATGAAATGGGCCGATTTAGCCTATGGAATTCGTTATGTCAGCCTTAGATATTTTAATGTTGCCGGAGCAAGCCATGATCACACCATCGGCGAAGTCCACATTCCAGAAACGCACTTAATCCCCATCATCTTACAAGTGCCGCTCGGTATCAGAGAGAATATAACAATTTTTGGTTCTGATTATCAAACGAAAGACGGAACCTGCATTAGAGACTATATTCATATGGATGATTTGATTCATGCACATTTGTTAGCTATCGGCTATCTAACCAAAGGAAGTACATCCAATATCTTTAATTTGGGATCTAACTATGGTTATTCAAATCTTGAAGTTTTAGAAGCGGCGCGAAACGTTACTAACCATTCAATTCCTTATACCGTAGGCGAAAGACGATTGGGTGATCCCGATATCTTAGTCGCTTCAAATGCAAAGGCACTGAAGGTTCTTGGCTGGAAACCAACCAAAGGTCTCACGGACATCATATCATCAGCATGGGAGTTTCACAAGTCACACCCTAATGGGTATTCTAAATGAAGATTAATACGTTATTAAATCAATTAATCACCTATGCAAAGGAACAAAAATTAATCAATCTTGATGATCTTGAATATGCCATCAATCAATTGTTGTACTTATTCCGTTTGGATGTTTATACGCAAGAACCTACTGATACGAGTCGAGAATTTTCTCCATTAATGGCTGATTTGTTGGACTACGCTCAAACGGTTCATATCCTTGAGAATGACTTTGATACAACCAAAGATAATTTTGAAGCAAAAATCATGGACTGTTTTTTGCCAAGACCTTCAGAATTGAACCGACAATTTTATCTCTTGTATAAACAAGGTCCAAAGGTTGCAACAGATTATTTTTATCATTTGTCAAAAGCGACAAACTACATCAAAACCGATCGCATTAACAAAAATATTACCTATCCATATCTAGGTAAATATGGAAAATTTGACATTACAATCAATTTATCAAAACCAGAAAAAGATCCTAAATTAATCGCATTAAGCAAAGGCATCAAAAGCGAAAACTATCCGTTATGTGCGTTGTGTATGGAAAATGTCGGCTTTTATGGGACCAACGAATTAGCACCCAGAAGCAATCACCGAGTAGTTTCTTTATCACTGAATCACGAAAAAGATGCCTGGGGTTTACAATATTCTCCTTATGCCTATTACAACGAACACTGCATCGTCTTAAAAAAAATTCACGAGCCCATGAGGGTTGATGCGACGACCTTTCTGGAGTTAATTGATTTTATCAATAAATTTCCGCATTACACCATAGGGTCGAATGCCGGTTTGCCCATTGTGGGTGGATCGATTTTATCACATTACCATTTTCAAGGCGGACGCTACGATTTTCCCATCGAAAACGCAAAAGTGTTAGCGACCTACCGCAAAAAAAGAGTTGATATTGAATTATTGGATTGGCCACTTTCGGTGATTCGAGTCATTGGCCAAAACGAATTCGATGTATTAGATCGTGTCAATGAAATCTTTGAAGCATGGAAAAAATATAGCAATCCAGACCTAGATATTCTTTCCGAGACGACGGAAAAACATAACACGATTACTCCCATCGTTAAACTTCGGAAAAACAAATATGAGTTCTACATTGTCCTTAGAAATAATCGGACGAAACCCGACAGAACCTATGGCATTTTCCATCCTAGAGAAGATTATTTCCATATAAAAAAGGAAAACATTGGCCTCATTGAAGTAATGGGTCTTGCGGTATTACCGGGGAGACTCAAAAAAGAACTTGATATGATTGCTCAATGTTTGATTTCCAGTGAAGATCCGCATCAATATCCAGAATTAGAAAAACATCTTCCTTGGATTACAACTCTAAAACCAGAACGACTGGATATAGAATATATTGACCAATATTTAAAAAACGAAGTTGGACGAATTTTTGAACTTGTTTTAGAAGATTGCGGCGTTTTCAAATCGAAAGACTTCACGGCATTTAAGCATTTCCTTGAAAAAACCATCTTATAATGTTTAAGTGGCGACTGTGTTCGCCATTTATCATATTATTTGGTCACAAATATCGAAATTATGGTATAATATTTTACTGAAAATTGAGGTGCAATATATGAACAATCAAAAAGATAAACTCGTCAAATCGATCACATCACGCGATGAAGATTTTGCCCAGTGGTATACCGATGTCTGCCGAAAAGCAGAATTGATGGATTATACCGAAGCCAAAGGTTTTATCATTTATCGTCCGTACGGATATGCCATTTGGGAAAACATTCAGGCTAATCTTGACCGCGACTTTAAAAGAACTGGACACGAAAATGTATACATGCCATTGGTTATCCCAGAATCCCTCTTTATGAAGGAAGCTGAACACGTTGCCGGGTTCGCACCAGAAACGGCCATTGTAACGATTGGCGGTAAAGAAGTACTTCAAGAACGCCTTATCATTCGCCCCACATCAGAGGTGCTTTTCTGCGATCATTATTCAAAAATAGTGTCCTCTTATCGTGATTTGCCAAAAAAATATAATCAGTGGTGTTCTGTCGTTCGTTGGGAAAAAACCACCCGTCCATTCTTGCGTGGATCAGAATTTTTGTGGCAAGAAGGCCATACCATTCATGCGACTGAAAAGGAAGCCAAAGAAGAAGTCTTAGGTATGCTGGATATATACAATAATATGGGTCGTGATTTATTGGCGATTCCCTTTGTTTTAGGTAAAAAGACCGACAAAGAAAAATTTGCCGGGGCAGAAGAAACCTACTCGATTGAAGCTCTCATGCATGATGGCAAAGCATTACAAAGTGGAACAACACACTATTTCGGCACTGGTTTTGCCAAACATTTTAACATAACCTTCCAAGATCGCGATGGTGTATTAAAGCCTGTTTATCAAACCTCTTGGGGATTATCAACCCGTTTGATTGGTGCCATCATCATGGTCCATGGCGATGACTCTGGGTTAGTATTGCCGCCTTACGTCGCACCGATTCAAACTGTTATTATCCCGATTCAAGCCCACAAAGAAGGGGTTGTACAAGCCGCAGAATCGGTTAAGAAGACCCTAGAAAGCTTAAATATTCGCGTAAAACTGGATGATTCTGATAAAACTCCAGGTTGGAAATTCTCCGAATATGAAATGAAGGGTGTTCCTTTGCGCATCGAAATCGGTCCGAGAGATCTAGAAACCGGCGAGTGTATCGTCGTAAAACGTATTGATAATCAAAAAATTAAAATGAAGATTGAGGAGTTATCACAACGTATTCCAGAACTATTCGCCTCGATCCATCAAGAAATGTACAACCATGCCCTGCAAAACGTGACGGAAAACACGCGGGCTGCGAAAACCTATGAGGAATTTAAAACATTGATTTCGACAAAGCCGGGTTATGTAAAAATGATGTGGTGTGGTCATCAAGAATGTGAAATAAAAATTAAAGAAGACACAACCGCTACCTCCAGATGCATTCCTTTTGTTCAAGAACATATTACGGATGAATGCCCTGTTTGCGGTCGAAAAGCGGAAAAAATGGTCTTTTTCGCAAAAGCCTACTAAACAGTTCTCACAGGTTCATCAAATGATTTCAGAGCAGGGTTATTCCTGCTCTATTTTTTTTATCTATTGTATGGTTTATATTATTCATAATTTGATTTCATAATGACAATTATCGATTTGCTCTATTGAGATTAACGACAAGAATAAAATCATTTTGACTTGGATAATCGTAGGATTTTCACGGTTTTTTTTCGCTATGTTATTGTATTTATGAAACAATTCATATATAATATCTTCAATTATTTAATAGACGAATTTGGGATATAAATTTGAACGATTAAAGACCCATTTCGTTAGCTTCAGAGAGGAGTACCAAACATGAAAAAAATAGTTAGATTACTTTTGATCATTGCATTTGCTTTATTTATTGTATCTTGCGATAAAAAAACGACGACCACCACTACGACCACGACCTCTGCTCAAGATCTTCCCCCGACATTTTCGGGAGTTTCGGACAAAAGCATTGTTCAAGGTGATGAATTTAACCCTCTAACAGGTGTCGTTGCCAATGATGCCGAAGACGGTGTCATTACCTCATCAATCGTTGTGAGCGGAACTTATGACGTTGATACGGTAGGCACTTATCCTATTACCTTAACCATCACCGATTCCGCCAATCATACGGTAACGGCTAGTTATGATTTGGTTGTGACCGTCAAGGTATTGACCACTGCCGAAAAAGCGGCCCTCGATCTTGATGCAGTCAACTTTGATAATGGCATTGTATTACCTTTATTTGGAGCCAACGGATCTTATTTCTTCTGGACTTCCAACAATCCACTTGTTGTCACCAATCGCGGATTTGTTATTAACCCTCCAGTGGGTTCTGACCCCGTCGTTGTGACACTAACAGCGAGAGTTCAAAATGGCGCAACAACCTTGACTGAGAATTTTGAAGTCACCATTCAACCCAATTCTGAAGTGACAGTTACTTCAAAAACCAGTGTCCCATTTGAAGGTACCAGTGAGGAATACGTTGTTCCTAATCAAGAAGCAGTTGATTTATACTTCGTAGATAACGGAAATCTCCCATACATCGACGCTGAAACGTTCGTTGATATGGTGAATGGCGCATTAGAATCTGATATTATCGAATTCACACCGGTAGGAGAAGATGGACTTAGCATTACTTATACCGTAGAATATGAAGATTTTGATGGAACAATTCTTAACTTAACATATACAGCTTATATCGATTTTACCGAAAACACATTCACAGTTAATAATTTTGACTTCTTTGGAAATTATGTCGCTTCCACAGAATCCGATTACGGCGAAGGATTGAATTACATCGACGCCGATTACGTTGATGGCAACGAAGTTACCATTCCGCTTGGGGAATACAATTTTGATTTAGTTATTTATCAAGATGGCGAAAAAACTGTATACTTAATGCCATTATGTGTCACAAACCTCCTCTTTGTAGGCGGTGTCTATTATGACGTGTATTACAATGGAGATAAGCTTTGGGGTATTGACACCTTTGGATTAAGTGGCGGCGATGAAGATGATCTTGCGCTTCAAGATACTATTCGTGAAAGTTCCTTAAACGGTGTTGCTATGCCTCTTGATACCCGTTGGGCAACGTATCATTATATGGCTTTAGCATTGGATTATTTCTATGGATTAAAAGAAGATAAAGGCGTCTCTACCTATTATAATTTTTTAGTAGGCTATGTTGAGAATATCATTACAAAAGGCGACTTAACCGTTTATCGTACGATGTTCGATTTGGCTTACAAACTCGACGATTTACACACCTCCCATGTTTTCACAGGTTATTATGAAGCTCCTTATTCTTTAGGATTATCGATTTCGGATTTGGGTCCAGAATCAACCGATTTTTACGAAGGATTATGGGCGGTTCAAGATTTAATTACTGCTAAATACGGTTCTGTTGACAATCTTCCGGCGTTTTCACTGATTGACGGCGGTAAAACAGCGGTCATTCACCTAACTGGTTTCACGATTGACACGCCAGTAGAATTTAAAGCCATTCTTGACGGTCTCAACGCATTGGTTGAAAACGTCGTTATCGACTTGTCATATAACACTGGCGGTAACTTGGGCGCTGTGTTAAGAATCTTTGGATACATGACTGAAAACCCCATTATGTATCATTCCCAAAATCCTGCAGACGGATCAGCAGTCACATATTATATAGAAAGTGATTATGTTGCTTACGATTACAACTGGTACATCTTAACTTCTAGTGTTACCTTTAGTGCGGCTAACCTCATGGCGTCTATCGCAAAAGAACAAGGCATCGCAACGTTAATTGGTCAAGCATCCAGTGGTGGAGCATCCTCCATCGGTGTCGTATTATTGCCGGATGGATCTGCTTGGATGATTAGTACGAATAACGTATTAAGTACCCGCATCGGAAATGAAGTCGATGGATATGATTATGTTAGCATCGAGCACGGCATCGAAGTCGATATTGAAATTTCAGATGTGACGAGCGATGCACAATTAATCGCCGCTATTGCGCAAGATCAAGCCGAGTAATTCGTTTTAGAACCTAAAAAATAGACGTTTCTGAAAAGCCACATTGTGATGATATTGTGAATTTGTTCAAATTCTTGCATTATTATGTGGCTTTATGGAGAAACCTTTGCTATAATATTTTTGATTGGAAGCCCTTTCATCACGATATTTAGCCCTAAAAATGGACATTTATTCGATGAAATCGTCATGATTGCGTTTTCATAATTATTTGCTGAACGATTTTTTCAATGTACCTTTACATGTGAAAAGTAGTATGATATAATTACATAACAATTTTTAACCACCTGATTTTATCAAAGATAATACCGTGTTTTTCCCATAGGTATTTTCATGATTTGATGAACCAAGTTTTTGACAATAAGCCAATAAGCTTGGGTATGAAATCATGACTATATAAATAGAAAGATAAGAGAAAGAGAGGAGAACAAAATTGAAAAAAGTATTAATGTTATTCACAGTAGCACTCTTGTTATTTGGAGTGTCCGCTTGCGTTGAGAAAACTACAACAACGACGGGTGCACAAAACGCATTTCCAGTATTTGCTGGCGTAGCCAATAAGCAAATCCTGGTAGACGAAGAGTTCCTTCCTTTAGCAGGTGTCTCTGCAACTGACGCCGAAGATGGAAACTTGACCGCTAACATTATTGTCACCGGTACAGTTAACTCAGCCGTCATCGGTTCGTACACTTTAACATACAGAGTCACTGACAGCGATGGTGGTCTTGCGACCGCAACACGCGTTATCACTGTAGTTGAAGCCGCTTTAGTCGCTCCGACCGGATTCTTCAATTTCAAATTTGCTGACACAGAATTGAGACACACTCTCATGGCAGCTGCCGAGAAATACTTGATGAACAACCTTTATGGTGGTGTTCCGTTGTTTGCAAACGGATCGTTCGCATTGTATAGCTCCAGATTACAATTGCCGGTTAGTGAATATGTCGCAGTTATGGGCTATGGTACTGCATTTGCTACCATGTCAGCCGATGACTCAACCGTTTTGATGGATGACGGCGAACTTGGTAATGCTGGCGAATACACCTATCGTGGTGCTATCACTGGTAACCCAGAAACATTCAACCAATGGTTGTATGATGACTCCGTAACATCAGACGCAATGGCGTTGTACTTGGATGCGCTTTATACATACCAATTCAACGACGACAAGACTGGTTACTCAGTTGACCCATCAATGGCCTCTGACGATCCTCTTCCTGTAAACCCAACGATTACCGAAACTGGTAAAGAAGTTGCAAAAACTTGGAGAATTTCATTAAGAGACGATCTTGAATGGACATATCATCCAGACACAGTTATCACCTCATTGCCAGCTGGTCATGAAGTTATCAATGCTACAGACTTCGTTGACACATTCAAATTGGCTTTGGATGAAGAATGGTTCAGAGCAATTTCTGGCGGCGGAGACTTCTTAAACGAAGCTACTGGCATCCTCAATGCTTCTGAATATGTTGATGGCCTTGCAGACTGGGAAGATGTTGGTATTAAGAAAATCGATGATTTAACCATCGAATTCACATTTATCAACGACATGTCAGACTGGAACGTCAGATACTGGTTATCTTCATTTGTTATGACTCCAATTAACATCGAACTTTATGACGCTTTGACTGTTGACGGAGTAAGCTCTTATGGTACTTCCGAAAAAACAATCGCTTATCATGGTCCATACATTCTTAGCTACTTCGAAGCAGACAAGATTTTACGTTATACTAAGAACGCTAATTATTGGAACCCAGACGAATACTTCTTCACAGGTTATACTTATTCCGTAATCCGTGACGCAGCTATCCGTTGGCAAGAATTCGTTGCTGGCAAACTTGAATCAGCAGCTCTTCCAACCGCTAACTACGAAGAATACAAAAACCATCCTGGTTTGAAACAAATTCCTGGTGCCACGACCTTCAGAATGATGATCAACGGCCTTGGAACAGAAGCAGCTCAAAGAGAACAATTCCCAGATAGCACTTGGATTCCAGAACCGATCCTTGCTAACCAAAACTTCAAGAGCGGCTTATTCTTTGCTATCGACAGACAAAAATTGGCTGAAGAAGTATTGAAGACCAGCACAACACAAATGTACTTGTTCAGTGATGCATACTTGGTTGACCCGGAAATGGGTATTCCATACCGCTCAACTCCACAAGGCGAATCTGTAGGCGAAGGCTTATCCCCATCAACCTATGGTTATAACAAAGACGCAGCTACCGCTTTCTTCAAATTAGCAGTTGCTGAAGAAATCGCGCCGGCCATTATACCGCTGGTACTGCTGAAAATCCAACCGTTATCGGTATTGAATTCAATATCTTTAGTGGTAGTGAAGCTCAAATTCTAATGGGTGAATACATCAAGACAACTCTTGAAGCTACATTTATTGATGATGTTAACCATGTTGAAGTTGAAATTACTGTTGAACCAAAAGAATTCCCAGCTATTTATTATAGTTATATGATGGTTGGTGAATTTGACCTTTCTATCGGTGGTATTTCTGGCTCTACTTTGGATGCTGCAAGCTTCCTAGATGTATTCTGCTCAGACAACCGCGGTGGATTTACTCTCAACTGGGGTATTGATACTTCAGTCGCAGAAATCGTTGTCGCTTATACCGATTTTGAAGGCGTAAGACATAACGAATTATGGTCATTTGACGCTTTAACTGCTTCGTTAAACGGTGAAGTTTACATTGCCGAAGGCGAAGAAGCTGAAGTTCCAGCTCCAAAGGATATCGTAACGACACCAAGTACTGTTACTTTCACAATCGAAATGTTTGACTCCCCATTATTCCAAAACATCACTTATACTCTCCAAACTTACAATGCTGCAACTGATGTTTATGATGATGTTCCAGGATTAGTCAACGTTCCAGCAACTTCTGCAACGATTACAATCGAAGATGTTGCTCCTGGATTCGATGATTACCCAACTACTTACATTGGTGACTACCAACTCGTTATTAGATTCGTTTATGCTTCCGATACTGAAAAGACTGGCGAATCGATTTCTTCTTGGTGGATGCAACCTTCAATCATTGATGATTACACAGAAACTGTAACTGAAACGACCGCAGAACTTGATCTAGTTCTTAACACGGATGACTATGTTCGTACCATCACTTCAGTAACTGTACTTGACTACGCTGATTACAGCGCTGTTGCAACTGCAGTTGTGGTTATTGATGGCTTGAATGTATCAATCACCGGTTTAGTAGCTGATCATGACTACCAAGTCATCTTCACATTCAATGATGATTTCCAAGACTACGTTGTTGTTACAACTCCAGCTCCAGTAGTTTAATTCACAAAAGTAAAAAACTGTAAATAGTTTCATGTTGACATGCAAACCACTCAAGCACGTTGCAAGGGTGGTTTGCTTGTTGACTGTTTAAGACCTAATAAGCAACATTTAATAATCTAATATAGCCTAAAGAGTCAAATAATTTATTGTTTGGACAACCTTGTCCAGAAGTAATTTATTTGACTCTTAAAGGCTAAACCCTTGTAATAAACTTTCTAAGCCGTTTGTTTTTCCATCGTAAGGCTGAATGTTGTCTAGATGTTTGTATCGTGTTCGGATTATGATGAACAGTAATATCTAAATCAAGGAAGTTAACTCTATGAATATGGTTACATGCATATTCTTGTATAGAACCACTGAGTATTTGATTAGAGTATTTCATATAATTGTTGTATTCATGGAGTTTCACATAATCTTTTTTAGGAGAGGAGCAAGGTAATAACTAGTTAGTAGTTGTTATCATTCATCGCATGGTTAAGTACACCTTAGTAAGAACTGTTTGGATTTTTATTGTTTTAGCCATTATTTTATCAATGAACTTCATTTTGCTTAAAGTTGCCCCAGCTTATCCCCCAACCACAGAAAACGATCGAAATGTTTATTTCGCACGTCAAGTATCTGATGGATATATGACGGTTCGCGTCGAAAATGATCCTGTAGAGGTTCTTAAGATTCGAAATCAAGAAGTAGAATTAGATCCAGATTCATGGTATAAATGGGAACCTCAATACAATCAATATCGTATTTATGAGCCCATCCCGATTGCAGTTCAATATGTTCGTTGGGTAAAAAATATTGTTATGCACTGGAACTGGGGTCTGTCGACCCGAGTTTCAGTTAACGTACCAGTTTTTGACGTTATCAAGCTCCGTATTCCCATTACGATGAAACTCAACCTATTATCGTTGTTTTTCTATATTCCCATTGGTTTTGCCTTTGGTATTATTGCGGCATTAAAAAAGAATAGTGTGGTCGATAATGTGATATCGACCGGTGTCATGATTTTCATATCGGTTCCTAGCTTTGTGACGATGACATTTTTCTTAATGCTCTTTGGTTATGGACTAGAATGGTTACCGACCCAGTTCTTATCTTCTGATATTACTGGATGGGGACAATTAACAACTCTATTGTTGCCAATTTTTGGTTTATCAGTTGGTTCGATTGCCGGTTTGACCCGTGTCACAAGAGCAGAATTAACCGAAGTTTTAACTTCTGAGTTCCTTCTCCTTGCTAGAACAAAAGGTTTAACCAGACAACAAGCTGTTATTCGCCATGCAATGCGGAACTCAATGGTTCCATTGGTTCCTGGCATTATCGGTTCATTCATTGGCTTATTAAGCGGATCTGTCATTATCGAACAAATCTATGGTATTCCAGGTACTGGTACAATATTTTTACGTGCCATGGAACAAAACAACTATGACTATAACCTTATTTTGGGTGTCACAGCATTCTATACAATCATCAGTCTCTTTGCAGTATTGATGGTTGACTTGTCATATGGAATCGTCGACCCAAGAATTAGAATGGGGGCGAAAAAATAATGGATAAGAATTTTGATCATATTGATTCTAGTCGTTTTGAATTCGTTCAATCAGATTCAAAAATCTATGATAAGAAATTTGAGACCAAGCCCGTTGGTTATTTTAAGGATGCTATGATTCGATTCACCAAAAATAAAACCAACGTTGTTGCCTCTATTATCTTATTACTAATCATTTCGCTTTCTGTTTTTGTACCCATTTTTAGCCCGAAAAATTCCGATGTTTTGGAAGAACAATTATCCTTCTTGCCTCCCCGTATTCCTTTCCTTGAAAAGTTTGGGATTGCCGATGGAACGATATTACGGCGGGACCAACCTGTTGATATGACAACCATTAATCCTGACACAGGACTAGGACTACCCGTTGGCGTTACAGAAGATTTAATCGTGATGGAAACTCTTACTAACTATTTAAAAGAATGTACAGATGCTGACGTAGCTTGCGTAGGGGGCTATAACCAAATTCGTGTTGACTCCGACGTTGATCATGTTGCTGTTATATCACCAAATTTCTTTGTACTAGACAGTTTAAAAGAAGCAACTATCGAAATCAACATTAAACAAATTCTTAAGCAAAGTGCATCTGATAGCACCGTTTTAAATGTGTACCTTATGTCTGCTTTCGGACAACCTTATGAATTAGTGTATACGATATCAGAATCTGGAGTGTATGAAATTTCTCCCTTTGAAATCATGGGTGTTACCAACATTACCTCCAAAATAAAGTTAGAAATTGTTACGGACAATCCAAACAACTCTATCGTTATTGAAAGCGTAAAATCGTTTAATAATACTCAAACTGAACCACTCATTGATGATTCAGGATATAACTTGTCACTGTATGTCGTAGACGCATCAAACGGTGGAGCAGGTCGTTTTGACCGCGCTGGTGGCCAGCGTTTATTATCTTCATATCGCTACAAAAAATATGATGCTGCTTTTGGGCTAAAACAAGTGCTCGCTTTTTCATCATCAGACTACGATAAGATTATGAACGAATTTTGGGATGTTTGTATTCCTCAAAATGATCCCGATAATCCCGAAGGACTCATTTTTCCAGAAGGATGTCCAATCGTAAAAGTCATTAAACAAAATGAAGAAGTTGTAGTTGGCGGAATTGCTTATTCCTCCTACGAACTTATACTAAATTACAAACTTTACAAAGGTTATGATGAAATCCCCTACTATATTTTTGGTACTTCGGCAGCGGGAAAAGACCTCTTCAAACTCATTTGGATTGCTACGAGAACTTCTTTAATTATAGGTTTAATTGTTGCATCCATTAATATTTCTATTGGTATCGTCTATGGTGCTATTGCAGGTTACTATGGCGGCAAAGTCGATATGGTATTAGAGCGTATTTCTGAAATTGTTGGTCAGATACCCTGGCTGGTAACCTTAAGTATTGCCGTCGTCTTGCTCGGTCCCGGTATTCAAACCTTAATTGTCATTTTGATTATTAATGGTTGGATCGGCGTTGCTTCAACGACGAGAACCCAATTCTACCGTTATAAAGGTCGTGAATATGTATTAGCTTCAAGAACATTAGGAGCAAAGGATGGCCGTTTGATTTTCAGACACATTCTACCAAATGCGATTGGAACCATTATCACCGCCTCAATTTTAATGATTCCTTACGTAATCTTCAGTGAAGCAACCATTTCTTACTTAGGATTCGGTATCGGTCATGGTACTACATTTAACTTCTTTGGCGTTACTTTATCAGGGGTCTCACTCGGTGTTTTACTGTCGGATGGACGCGCTAAATTGATTGACAATCCTTATCTGACTTTATTCCCCGCAATTGTCATCTCCATTTTGATGATTACTTTTAACATGTTCGGCAATGCCTTACGTGATGCATTTAATCCTGCGTTAAGGGGGGCTGAATAAAATGAAATCAGATGTTGTAAAACTGCATGTTGAGGATTTGACCGTCTCCTTCCGTACGGGTCAAGGCATGGTTAGAGCTGTACGTGGTGTTAACTTTGATCTTCATGAAGGCGAAACACTGGCAATTGTTGGAGAATCCGGATCCGGTAAATCAGTTTCAAGCCGTGCTATTATGGGTATTTTGGCAGGAAACGCCGTTACCGATGATGGCAAAATTATCTATGAAGGTCAAGATTTGACCAAAGTCGACGAAGAAAATTTTCATGAAATTCGCGGATCAAAAATTGGGATGATTTTCCAAGACCCAATGTCGAGTTTGAATCCCATCATGAAAATCGGTAAACAAATTACCGAAGGAATGCTATTAAACGGAAATCGCTTATTAAACAAGAAAAAAGCGATGATTCACGATCAACGCTTGGATCATAATGAATTAAAACGTCAATTGGCAAATACCACTGAGCAATATAATAATGCCATTGGAAAAGGCGCTGTCAAGAAAGCAAAAAAATCATCTACAAGAGTGTATGAAAGAGCCATTGAAACAAATCGTCTACATTGTGACAATGATATCTCAAACTTGCACACTTTGCTTAAAAACTCTGCCGTTGCCGATCAAATTGAAACATTTAAAGAAGAAATTTCCAAATTAAAACAGGAATCAAAAAATGCGAACGAATCTGTAAAACAATCGCTTAAACTAACAATTCAAACAAAACAAGCGGCACTTTCACAATACAAAAAAACAGTTGGCGCTGAAGAAAAGAAAGTCTATGCTTTGAAAGTTGCAGAACGCAAAGAACTACTAAAAAAAGAAGATATTGATGCAAAAAAAGTAATGTTCGATACCATTGAAGCTGCAAAAGCCAAAGTTAAAAACGCCAAAAAACAACAACTTAAAGCCGATTATAAACAAGAAGTTTCCATTATTACACCAAAAATCAAAGCAGCTAAAAAGGTGTATATTGAAGCCAAAGCAAATGCAAACGCAGTTGTTAATGGCGAATGGGAAACAGAAAAGAATCGCGTTAACGCCTTGATTGAAGAAGCCAAAAAAAGACGTGATTTGGCTATACAAAAGATTTTGGTCGAAAAAAACGCCTATATTAATGCAAGAGCCAAAGAATTATCCACCCACGAAATCAAGTGGATTGCAGAAAGCCAACGCATAAGCACTTTAAAAAAGTCCATTGATAAGAAAGATAAAGTATCATTGTCAAAATTAGCAGCAGATAAGCACAATCTTGCTGAAGCTAAATCAGCTTTTGCTGATAAATGGAATGCTGAAAAGGATCGCATTAATAAATTACTCAAAGTTGCAAAAGTGGAGTCCTCCTTAGAAATTTTTAAATTGAAAGAAGCTCTTCGCCGCTTTGCTCATGTAACGAAGCTTGAGGCCCGTGAACGCGCCATTCAAATTATGACCGAAGTTGGTATAAAGGAACCTGAAAAACGCATCAATCAATATCCTTTCCAATTCTCGGGTGGTATGAGACAAAGAATCGTTATTGCGATTGCTCTAACCGCTAATCCTGACGTTCTCATTTGCGATGAACCTACAACCGCACTTGATGTTACCATTCAAGCTCAAATTTTGGAATTAATCAATAAATTGAAAGCCGAACGTAATTTGTCCGTTATATTCATTACGCATGACCTCGGTGTTGTTGCAAACATGGCTGACCGTATTGCCGTAATGTATGCCGGTAAAATTGTAGAAATCGGCTCTTGCGATGATATCTTCTACAATCCAAGACATCCCTATACATGGGCTTTGCTTGGTTCAATGCCGGATCTAGATTCGAAAAATCGACTCACGGCTATTCCTGGTACACCCCCGAACATGCTTTTCCCGCCCAAAGGCGATGCATTTGCGGAACGTAACAAATATGCCATGAAGATTGATTTCGAACAAGCTCCCCCAATGTTCAAAATTAGCGATACCCATTACGCGGCAACATGGCTATTACATCCAGACGCCCCGAAAGTTGACATGCCCGAAGTTGTAAAAACAAGAATCGTGCGCATGCTAGATCGTACGAAAGCGTGGACGGACAAATGATCGATAGAGAAACCGTAGTCCTGAGTGTCAGGAATTTAAAACAGTATTTCGTCTCCGGATCGGGTAAAAACCGACTGGTAGTAAAGGCCGTTGATGGCGTCAGCTTTGATATTTACAAAGGTGAAGTATTCGGTCTCGTTGGTGAATCTGGTTGTGGTAAAACGACAACCGGCAGAACCATTATCAAATTGTATGAACCCACAGATGGTGAAGTCTATTTCTTAGGCAAACGGATTTCTGCCGGGACCCTTGGAAACCATGAAGCCGTAACCAAAGCGCGTAAGAACGCGGCTACTGAAATTAATAAAATCCAAGTAGATATGAAAAAGGCTTTAGTAAAAGCCGCTCCAGATGCTCAACCCGGTGTTAAAGCACAATACTTGTCTAAGATTGAGTCCATTCGTAAAGAAACTCGCAACTTTGTTAAACTTCAGCACGAAGATATGAAATTGCGGAAGAGAACCGTTAGTCCCGATTATGATTTGATGAAAAAAATGCAAATGATTTTCCAAGACCCGATTGCCTCCTTAAACCCACGTATGACGGTTAAAGAAATCGTTGCCGAAGGCTTAAAAATCGCCGGTATGCATGATGATCGTTTAATCATTCAAAAGGTTAATGAAGTTCTTGAAACTGTTGGTTTGCTCCCCGAACATGCCAGCCGTTATCCACACGAATTTAGCGGTGGACAAAGACAACGTATTGGTATTGCCAGAGCGTTGGTTGTTGCTCCTGAATTGATTATCGCCGATGAACCCATCAGTGCTCTAGACGTTTCCATTCAAGCTCAAGTTATTAACCTACTCAACGATTTGCGCGATCAATTAGGCATTACTATTATGTTTATTGCGCATGACCTTTCGGTTATCAAGTATTTATCCAACCGTATTGGTGTTATGTATTATGGCAAACTTGTTGAACTTGCAACGTCTGAAGAATTATTTAAGAATCCGTTACACCTCTATACCAAATCGCTCCTCTCTGCAGTTCCGCTTCCGGACCCTTATTATGAAAAGAATCGTAGACGTATTATTTATGATCCCACTAGTCATGATTACCGGACCCAAAAACCGCAACTTCATGAAATTACTCCAGGTCATTTCATCTTAGCGAATGATGCTGAGTTAGAACAATTTAAAAAAGAGTTGAAATAATGGTAAAGAAATACTTAATTACTTTAGCGATTGCTTTAGCTTTGATTCCTTTGATCATCTTGCTTACCTTTCAATCGACCTTTAATTACAAAAACATCTTAGATTCCTCATTTGTTGTTGGAATCGCCTTTCTGTCTGTTGGATTAATTATGGTTACAGGCGCTGGTAAGGTTTTTAGTGGAATTGGATTTTTAGCGAAAAAACTGGTTGGTAAGAAGTATTTACACTATACCTATTTTGAATACATCATCGAGCAAAACGAATTAAAAGATAAGAAAAAGGGTTTCTCTGGAGCACCGATATTTATCGTTGGCATACTCCTGTTTGCGACGTCCTTAATTTTATCATTCTATTATCTTTAATGATTACCTAAAAGGTGCCATCGCTGGCACCTTTTTTGATAAAAAAACAGACCCGATTAGGATCTGTCATCATCATTATTATTCCGATTCAGTGAAAAGTTCATTGCCGATTGAGTCATATGCAACAACAACCGGAAAGTCGACTACATCCAAACGATATATGGCTTCACTTTGTAGATGCGGATAAGCCACTAATTCCATTTTTTTTACCCGTTTGCTCAATAAAGCACCTATTCCACCGGTGGTCACGAGGTAAACTGCTTTTTGCTTGACCATCTCGCGTTTAAACTCATCGCTTCTTGGCCCTTTTCCAATCATAACTTTTAAGCCTTTATCCATTAAGGGAATGCTATAAACATCCATTCGATAAGAAGATGTGGGGCCACAGGCACCAATAACCATTCCCGGTTTTGCTGGAGTAGGTCCCGTATAATAAATGGATTTACCTTCAATGTTAAACGGCAAAGGCTGTTGATTGACGAGTGCTTCACACATTAATTTATGGGCTGCGTCTCTTCCGGTAAAAAGGACACCACTTAATAGCAATTGATCGCCGGCTCTTAAACTGGTTCTAACCGATTCATTCAAAGGTAAAGTTAGATGTTTCATCATAGCATTTCACCCCGAAGCTCAATTTCTTTATGACGAGCGGCATGGCATTGAATATTGACTGCGACTGGAAGTGATGCAATGTGGCAAGGGTAACTGTTCACTTTGACGGCGATACAAGTCGTTTTTCCCGACAAACCCATCGGGCCAACGTTTAATTCGTTGACCTTTTTTAATAGTTCAACTTCTAAAGAGCGATCAAGCGGATTGATAGCCTCATCATCTAAGTCTCTAAAAATAGCTTCTTTTGCGATCTCCGTGACTTTCTCAAAATTGCCACCAATACCTAAGCCAATAATAATAGGGGGACAAGGTTTTCCGCCTGCTTCTAAAACGGTTTTTAAGACAAAATCCACGATTCCTTGACGTCCATCTGATGGTGTCATCATTTTCATGACACTCATATTTTCACTACCTGCGCCTTTAGCCGCCATTTTAATCTTAAGAGTATCGCCCATGATTTGCCTAATATGGATAATAGCCGGGGTGTTATCAAGCGTATTCTTCCGTTCTAGTGGATGATTAACCACCGATTTTCGGAGATACCCTTTTTTATAAGCATTACGGACTGACTCATTGATTGCAGCATCAAGTTCGAAATCTAAAAAGACTTCATTTCCTATCTCGACAATAAACACAGCCACGCCTGTATCTTGACACATAGGAATGGATTCATTACGAGCAATCTCTTGATTTTCAAGGATTTGTCCTAGAATATTTTTGGCAATATCAGACGATTCATTTTGTTGTGCAAGTTGTAACCGGAGAACCATTTTCAAATCTAAATTGATGTTGGCATCAATAATCATTTTCTCAACGGCATCAACCAGGGTCAATCGATTTATTTTACGCATCTATTTCACCTCAAAATAATTATATCATCGAAAGGCGTATTTTAAAAGGAAAGGGTTTTCAAATTTGATTTTTCTTGTTGTGCTTTTGTTAAAAAAACAGAGGCGGACCTTTACTTTTGTCTGATTTTCCATTATAATTTGACGGGGTGAAAAGAATGCAAAAAATTAAACTGGTTTCCGATAGTACTTGCGATCTTTCAAAAGCGCTTATTGAGAAACACTCAATCGACATCGTTCCGCTCTACGTTAATTTTAATGAAGAGAGTTATCTAGATGGCGTTACACTCTCTGTACCCGAGATGTATCGTAAAGTAGAAGAAAAAGGATTTCTCCCAAAAACAGCCGCCGCATCACCAGGAGCTTTTATAGAGATCTTTGAGAATAATTTAAATTTAGGGTATGAAATCATTTATATTGGCATAGGTGCTAATTTTTCTGGCACTTTACAAAGTGCTATGACGGCCAAACAATTCATAGAGTCTGACAAGATTCACTTGATAGATTCACAAAATTTATCGAGTGGTTCAGGATTACTATTGCTTAAGGCAGCTAAATTTATCGAGAATGGCGATAATGTGTCAACTATTATCGAGAAAATTAAACAGATTATTCCTAAAGTAAGAACACAATTTATCATCAACACCATGGAGTATCTATATAAAGGCGGACGCTGCAGTGGCATGGCGGCTTTTGCTGGAACACTATTAAAAATAAAACCAATTATCAAAGTAACAAACGGGGCGATGTCGGTAGGCAAAAAACCCAGAGGAAAGATTGAAGTTGGCATCGATGTTCTCATTGATGAGGTCATCGAACAAAAGGATCAACTTGATGATGATTTTCTCATGATTACACACTCAGTTGCCAATCAATCAGCCGACTATATCGAAGCGAATCTAAAGGATAAAGTCAATGTCAAAAACCGATATGTAACCGATGCTGGATGTGTCATTTCATCGCACTGCGGCCAAGGTTGTATTGGAATTCTCTATATATTAAAGTAACTAAAAAGCCCATTTATGATGGGCTTTCTTTTTTTGATTAACAGTCGAAAGGATATGTTCGGTAAAGAGTTTATTGCGTTTTCTATGTAAATAAACAATAGCGTTCGTTTAAGAATAAAATAGTTGACAACACAACTAATTAGCGGTATACTAGGTCACAATGACGAGGTGATAATGATGCTAAGGCATTATGAACATTTAATTGGTAAATACCATTTTCGATTTATCGATCAGCGAATGGAAGCTTTGGGAATTTCTGGGCCCTTGGGCTTTTATTTGATGGAAATTGATAAGTCCCATAGCATTAAACAAAATCAAATGATTGGAAATACACCCTATCACAAATCTCACGCGACAAGAATGTTATGTCGTTTACAAGAACTTAAGTTGGTTGAAAAGTCAGTTGACCCGGATGATCAGCGGGGATACATTATTACCATCACTGATAAAGGACACGAAATCGCGATGAAAGCCAAGTCGGTTCATGATGAATGGGATCGTCTTGTTGATGAAACCTTAACAAAAGAAGAATATGATATTATGACGGAACTCATGAAAAAAACATATTTACACCTAAAGTCGATTTTTGGAGAAGACACGAAATGAAAAAACTGTTCAAATATTTAAAACCTTATTGGTTTGCGGTCATTATGATTGTTATTTTTGTTGCGGTGCAATCTGTTGGTCAATTGTTATTGCCTGATTTCACATCTGCCATTATCAAAGATGGTATTAATGTCGATGGCGGAATTAACATGGAAGTAATAACAAAATATGGGTTACTGATGCTTGGAGTGACGCTTCTATCAGGTCTAGCCATGATTGCCATCTCATATTTTTCTTCCGTTGTTTCTACGTCCTTCGGTCGCGACATCCGTAAAGATATCTTTAAGAAAGTCAGTGAATTTTCCATAGCGGAATCGGAAAAATTTGGTACCTCGACCCTAATTACACGTTCAACAAACGACGTTATGCAAGTTCAAATGCTCGCAACCATGAGCTTTAGAATGATTCTCGCCATTCCTATTCTCTTAATTGGTGGTATAATTCTTAGTTTACGAACCAGTGTCAAGTTAACCTCGATTTTATTAGGAGGCATTCCTGCGTTAATTATCCTAGTGACCATTACGTTCATCTTGGTCATACCTTTGTTTAAAGCCATGCAAAAGAAGATTGATAAATTAACGGTCGTTGGAAGAGAAGCCATCAATGGTGTTCGCGTTATTCGTGCATTTGGCCAAGGGGAAAAAGAAGTAAAACGTTTTAAAGTGGCCAACGATGATTTAATCCACAATTCGATGAAAGCCGGTAATATTTTATCGATGTTAAATCCCATCGTCACTTTAATCTTTAACTTTGTTGTTTTTGGCGTCGTCGTATTAGCTTTCACAATCATCCATAGCAGCAACGGAGCCATTTCAGATTACAGCGAACTAGCAAATCTATACGCCGTCATTCAATATGTGACCATGATTATGTTCAGCATCATCATGTTAACCATTACGTTTATTAATTATCCAAGGGCAGAAGTTTCAGGAAAACGAATCACCGAAATTCTTGAAACCCCCATTACCATTAAAGATGATGCCTCCAGCGAGTTTGACAACGTAGATTTTCAAGGAAACATCGAATTCAAACACGTTTCTTTCAAGTATGCAGATGCTGAAAAAAACGTGTTAGAGGATATCTCCTTTAAAGCTAGCGTGGGTGAAACCATCGCCATTATTGGATCAACGGGATCGGGAAAATCGACGGTAATTAATTTGCTTCCAAGATTGTTTGATGTTACTGAAGGAGAGATTACCATTGATGGAATCAATGTTCGTCAATTAAAATTAGCGAAACTACGAAACTTAATGGGATTTGTTCCACAAAAGGCCACGTTGTTTACCGGAACGATATCGGAAAATATCGCATATGGAAAACAAGATGCTACTCTTGAAGAAATCAAAGAAGCCGCTAAAATTGCACAGGCGGATGAATTCATCGAGGCGATGCCCGATCAATTTGAATCGGTGGTTGAACAAGGTGGCGTGAACTACTCTGGGGGACAGAAACAACGAATTTCCATCGCTAGAGCGATTGTTAGACGCCCAAAAATCTATATTTTTGACGATAGTTTTTCGGCTCTTGATTTTAAAACCGATGCCATACTGCGAAAAAAATTAAAAAGTATCACTCAGAAATCGACCGTTTTAATCGTTGCGCAACGAATAGGAACAATCATGGACGCCGATCGAATCATCGTCTTACAAGATGGCAAAATCGTTGGCAATGGACCACATAAAGAACTTATTAAATCATGTGAAGTATATCGAGAAATCGCCTTGTCACAATTATCAGAGGAGGAATTGTCATGACCAAAGAAAAACAATATAACCGTGACTCCTCTAAACGGAAACCCGCACATGGACCTTTTGGTGGCCCTTTTGGAATGCCGGGAGAAAAAGCTAAAAACGCAAAACAAACCACGCGTCGTCTGATGAAGTATTTAGGACCCCACCTCTGGTTAATGATTGGCATTATCTTCTTTTCAATCATAGTGACATTAATTGGGGTCATCGCTCCGGATTATTTACGTCAAATCATCAATAATCTTCAACGATTCATTTCAGGCGATGCACAATTAAGTGACCTAGACGCCGTCCGCTCCCTTTTTTATCTCCTGACTGGATTCTATTTAATTCGTTTCATTCTTGAATCCATTTCAGCCCTCATGGGAAACTATGTATCCAACACCATCGCCAAAAAACTGAGAACCGATCTTCGCGACAAACTCGAACGACTACCCATCAAGTTTTTTGATGAAATGAAAACCGGAAATATCCTTTCTGTTTTCTCAAATGATGTTGAAACCGTCTCCAACTCCTTACAGCAAAGTCTTATCACCATCATCACCGGTATCTTACAAGTCATAGGTGTCCTATTCATGATGTTTAGAATTTCCTGGCAATTAACAATCATTGCCTTGGTTGCTTTACCCCTTTATATTTTATCCACCTCCTTTATCGCCAAAAAATCACAAAAGAAGTTTAAGAAACAGCAACAACAACTTGGCAATTTAAATGGTTATATTGAAGAAATATTTACAGCTCACAGTGTTGTTAAACTCTTTGGCAAAGAAGACGATACGTTTAACGAATTTCAAACCATCAATGCCTCATTAGCCAACGAGTCCAAAGGTGCACAGTTCATTTCCGGTATGATTCGACCCATTATGGAATTTATATCCAATATTGGCTATGTTTTGGTTGTCATTGTAGGCGGTATTTTAACTGGAGCGACGAATCCTTTACTTATTGGTGACATTACCATTTTCGTATCTTATCAAAAAAGTTTCGTCAACCCCATATTAAACATTGCCTCAATGATTAATACCCTCCAATCGACGATTGCTGGCGCTGAGCGCGTATTTGAATTACTCGACCAACCAGAAGAAGTCAAAGAACAAAACGTTGATACAATTGATTTAGAGCGGTTTGAAGGAAACGTCGAATTTGACCATGTTGATTTCTCCTATAACGACCAACAAAAACTCATCGAAGATTTACATCTTTCTGTGCAAGCCGGAAAACAAATCGCCATCGTTGGCCCGACCGGTGCCGGAAAAACAACCCTTGTTAATCTTCTAATGCGGTTCTATGAAATTAAAGGCGGTATGATTACCATTGATGGTGTAAAATACACCGATGTGCCGCGAAAAGATCTTCGCCGCCTCTTTGGAATGGTTTTACAAGATACCTGGTTATTTGCTGGAACCATCAGAGAGAATATCGCTTTTGGTAAAGAAAACGCGACCTTAGAGGAAATAAAAGAGGCTTGTGCCCAAGCGCACGTTGATCACTTCATTGAAACATTGCCTGAAGGATATGAAACCGAACTCAAAGAGGATGCTTCAAATTTAAGTCAAGGACAAAAACAATTACTCACCATTGCAAGAGCCATTTTATTTAATCCAAAGATTTTGATTTTGGATGAAGCAACGTCATCGGTTGATACGAGAACGGAAGCTTATATTCAAAATGCGATGAAGTTTATGATGGAAAATAGGACATCCTTCGTTATTGCTCATCGACTTTCAACGATTAAGAACGCCAACATCATCTTGGTCATGAATAACGGTTCCATTGTCGAACAAGGCAATCATAAGGAATTACTGGAGAGAAAAGGGGTTTATTATGACCTTTACAACTCTCAATTTGTCAACCCGCTCAATTAAGAGGATGAAAATCCTCTTTTTTTTTGAATTCCAGCAAAAAAATCGTATAATAGTAATAGACTTGGAAACGTTGTAAGTTTTCATTGGATTGAGGATAATAGTATGAAAATTGGTATGGTATCTTTAGGTTGTGCAAAAAATTTGGTTGATTCAGAAATGATGTTGGGTGTCGCTCAAAAAGGGGGATTGGAAATTGTTCAAAACCCTGAGGATGCGGACGTTATTATCATTAATACTTGTGGATTTATCGAAGATGCTAAAAAAGAAAGTATTCAAACCATCAAGGAGATGCAAGGGTATCATAAGAAGTTAATCGTTGCTGGATGTTACGCAGAACGATATAAAGCCAAACTTCAACGAGAAATGCCTTTCATTGATCGCATTGTGACATTAAAAGACTATCCCCATTTTGGAGAAATTCTCCAAAATGTGATACATGATGATTCGCTTAAATTTGGACCGCTCGATTATCAAAACCGAATGCTTGCCACCTCTCATGTAACCCCTTATCTGAAATTGTCGGATGGTTGTGACAATAACTGCACTTATTGTGCCATTCCACTCATTCGCGGAAAGTTCCATAGCAGAATATTCGATGATGTCGTGAGAGAAGCGGAGTTATTGGTCCGTAATGGGGCGAAGGAACTTAACCTTATTAGCCAAGATACGACTCGTTTCGGATCAGATTTTTCGCCCAATAAGGTGAGTATGTTGCCACAATTAATACAACGATTGTCGTTAATACCGGGCGTTGTTATTATCAGAATTTTATATTTGTATCCGGATGAAATTACAGATGAGTTGCTTGAAGAAGTTAAGAATAATCCGCTTGTAGCCAAATACTTCGATATTCCCATTCAGCATGTGTCCTCTTCCGTCCTAAAACGGATGAACCGCAGAGGCACTCAAGAGGAGCTGGTTCGTCTGTTTTCAAAAATTAAACAGATGATGCCTGAAGCAATCCTCCGGACGACCTTAATTGTAGGTTTTCCTGGAGAAACGGAAGAAGACTTTGAATTATTAAAAACCTTCATTCAAACGACTCAATTCGATCGTTTGGGCGTGTTTGCCTACTCAAAAGAAGAAGACACTCCTGCCTATGCTTTTCTCAATCAGATAGATGAAACCATCAAACAAAAGCGACTTGATGAAATCATGATGATACAAAAAAAGGTTGCTTCGAAAAAAAACAAACTTCAGATTGGAAAAATCCATCACACGATTATTGAGGCGTATGATGAGACATCTAAATTTTATTATGGTCGTAGTTTCGCCTTTGCTCCCGATGATATCGATGGATACATCGTATTCCAATCGAAAAATGCTTTGGAAATTGGAGCGGATGTTGATGTTTTGATTACTTCGACGTTCGGCTATGACTTAATTGGCGACGCCATCTAGGGGGTTATTATGTTCTTTATACTATTATTAAAAGGATTTATCATTGGAATTGCCTTCATTATCCCGGGTGTTAGTGGTGGTACATTAGCCATATATTTGGGTGTATATGATCAAATGCTTCACGCAATTACCCATGTTTTTAAGGAATTTAAGAAAAGTTTCTTCTTCCTACTCCCAATTCTATTGGGGGTTGGAGCTTCTGTTGTATTACTGGCAAAATTATTAGGATGGTTCATAGACCGTAACTCCTTTATTACACTGTTATTCTTCATTGGTTTGTTACTGGGAGGAATTCCTTCGTTACTAAAAACTATAAAGGGGAAACCCATTAAAGCATCTGGTTTCGTTGCCTTTTTTATTGCCTTTTTTATAGTGGTCGGATTACTGATTGGCAAGTTGAACAATAATACGGATTCAGTGGATTATTTTTCACTTAATTTATGGACGATACTCTTAATCTTTACACTTGGCATGGCCGCTGCCGCAACCATGGTTATTCCAGGGGTTTCTGGTTCAGCACTCCTAATCACTTTAGGATTTTATACCGCCATCGTCACAAATGTGGTTGGTAACATTTTAGATTTTACTCAATTTGCTTACAATATTCAGGTAATTATTCCATTTTTACTGGGTGCGGTCGTTGGAATTTTTCTTAT
Organism: uncultured Caryophanales bacterium; assembly: GCA_942493185.1. Classification (GTDB taxonomy): domain Bacteria; phylum Bacillota_I; class Bacilli_A; order Izemoplasmatales; family Hujiaoplasmataceae; genus UBA5603. Next base: position 1,198,192 of record OW818673.1, on the reverse strand, counting down.
TAGTCATGTTTTAGAATTATCCTTAAAGAAGTTTCAAGTTCAAACATACATGGCCATTTTAGGTTTTATTATCGCTTCCGCCATTGTCATACTATTCGAAATTAAGGATCCTCAAAGTGCAGTCTCATTCACCAATCAAACGCCAATCTTTCTTAGTTTTTGGGGATACATTACTCATAACCCATTAACGGTCCTTCTCGGGATTTTAGCGTTATCTACTGGGATATTCGGGGCAACAAAACTTGTCGAAATTGATCGGTTATTTTCCCATGTTAAAAATCAGGAACGTTGAAGCTAAAAATTTTCTCACCAAAACAGAACTAGGTCACGACTTTGCTTGTAATCCATTTGTGGGATGTGACCATGGCTGTTTATATTGCTATGCATCAACGATGCCATCGTCTGCCAAGAGGAATGAGACCTGGGGTACCTATGTCGATATTCGAAACTACCCCAATTTAGACATTCCAAAAAATACGGGATATAAGTCTTTGTTATTTTCTTCGATGACGGACAGCTATCAAAACGTTGAAAAGGATGCTTTTCAAACCAGAAAAATTCTTGAAGCCATTTATGAAAGCCATCTGTCTGTTTCCATCTTGACCAAATCGAATTTGGTTTTAAGGGATTTGGATTTGTTTAAAAAAATGGAATCGGTTGAAGTTGGCTTTAGCATAGCTTTATCCGATGTTGATGCCAAAATATTCGAGCCAAATGCCCCTTTGCCTTCCGCAAGAATTAATGCTCTTAAAGAACTACATAATGCCGGAATAAAAACATTTGTCTTTATTAGTCCCATTTTTCCAGATATTACCGATGTGTTTGCGATTTTGGATGCCATTCGTGGGTATTCGGATTATGTCATGTTTGATACATTGAATTTAAAAGATTTCAATAACCGAACACGAATACTTAACGTAATTACACAGAGATATCCCGAGCTGAAAAATGAGTATCATCAAATCTTTGTGGAACACTCTTCTAGTTACTACGCTGAACTTCGATATAAAATCAATGATTATGTTCAAAAATGGTCAATTCCATGCCACTTGATGTATTAAAGGAGACCTAGAATGATTAATCAAGACCAATTCGCTTATTTATTGCCCCAACTGATTCACCATCGTCGCTATCTCCACATTCATCCGGAGGTCGGTTTTTATTTGCCCAATACCCATGATTTTGTTGCTTCTATTTTGGGTCAATTAAAGATTCCTTTTGTTCCCCATGTTGGAAAATATTCCCTTGTTGGAACGATTGAAAATGGAATCGGTCCGGTGATCGGCTTAAGAGCAGATATGGATGCTCTCCCGATGGAAGAAGCCAATAAAAACATCCCATATTGTTCACAAAAACCGGGAATGATGCATGCTTGTGGCCATGATGCCCACACAGCGATTTTACTGAGTGTTGCGGATTACTTGGTCCATCATAAAGATCAATGGAAGGGCACTGTTCAGTTAATCTTTCAAGAAGCCGAAGAAGGTCCAGAACCAGGTGGTGCCGAAGGCATTGTAAAAAGCGGATTAGTCGATAATGTGGATTGTTTCTTTGGTCTTCATTGTGGCCCTCAGTACCCTGCGAATACATTTGCCATAAAAGATTTAGGCGCGATGGCCAGTGCAGACACAATTCGCATCAAATTGATAGGCAAAGGTGCTCATGCGGCATACCCGCATTTGGGTGTTGACCCCATTGTGATGCAAGCAGAGTTGATTCTTGCGATTCAGTCTATTCCAACCAGGATGATTGATCCAACCGAACCTTGTGTTATCACGATAGCACAGGTCCACTCTGGATCAACCCATAACATCATTCCTGAATCGGCATTTTTAGAAGGAACGGTAAGGGCGTTCAATCAAGATGTCAGAAGGAAAATTGAAAAAGCGATTGAAATTGCCATTAAATCAGTGACATTGAGGCATGGCGGTAGTTATGAATATCAATATGTGTATGGTTATGATGCCCTGATCAATCAACCTCAACCGACCAATTATTTAAAGAAAATAGTCAAAACCGTTTTTGGAAACGAAGCACTTACCGAACTTTCTAAACCGTCAATGGGAGCCGAAGACTTCTCTAAATACATCAATCACCGTACAGGTTGTATGGTATGGTTAGGAACTGGTTCGACACCAGAAACAAAATTTGGGTTGCATCACCCCCGTTTTGATGTCGATGAAGCTGCTTTAATCAATGGAGTATCGCTTTTTGTTAATCTTGTGCAAGAATATCACACTATAGAGGAGAAGGAATAATGCTACTAATTAAAAATGCGTATTTTTTAGGAATGAAGGATGTAAACTATGTAACCCAAGATTTGCTAGTTGAAAATCAGACCATCAAAGCCATTGGTAAGTTTAGTTCGAACGATTACCCTGATGCCATGATTATTGATGCGAATAATCGCTATGTAACCCCTGGTATCGTGGATCCTCATTGTCATATTGGTATTTTTGAAGAAGCAATTGGTTTTGAAGGAGCCGATGGCAATGAAATGACGAATCCGGTATTTCCCGAATTACGTGCGATCGATGCCATTAAGCCACAAGATGTTGCTTTCCAAGAAGCCATGGAAGCCGGTGTGACGACCGTTGCGACGGGACCAGGTAGTGGAAACGTTATTGGTGGAACCTTCTGTGTCATTAAGACGTTAGGAAAAACAATTGATGACATGATCATCAAAGCGGAATCCTCGATTAAGATGGCGTTGGGCGAAAATCCAAAGCGCGTCTATTCATCAAAAAGCCAAACGCCATCCACACGAATGGCAAGTGCCGCCCTCATTCGCGATGCGCTCATCAAAGCAAGGGAATACAAAGCTAAGCAAGATAAATACGCCACAGATGTTTTAGCCGGTAAAGAAGTATCAAAACCTGACTATAATATGAAATGGGAATCATTATCAAGAGTATTTAATGGGTTTCCTGTAAAAATCCATGCTCATCAGCAAGACGACATCGTGACAGCCATTCGAATCATTGAAGAATTCGGTTTGAACGCCACCATCGAACACGCTACAGAAGGGCATTTAATTACCGATTATCTTAAAGCCCATCATCAAAGAGTCATCATTGGCCCAACCTTAGGCTCAAAATCAAAATATGAGTTGCGAAACAAAACCTTTAAAGCCGGGAAAATACTTTTTGACGCTGGAATTGAGTTCGCAATCATGACTGATCATCCAGTGATTCACCTTGCGAATGCCTTGACTCAAGTTGGCATCTTTGTAAGAGAAGGGTTGCCCGAATTAGAAGCATTAAGAGCAGTAACAATTAACGCAGCGAAAATCAACGGCGTTGAAGATCGCGTTGGGTCATTAGAAGTGGGCAAGGATGCGGACATCGTTATTTGGAACAATCATCCATTGCATTATCTTTCGAAACCGGATTATGTCATCATCAATGGTAATATCGCTCATCAATCATAAAAAAAAGTCGGAATTTTTCCGACTTTTCTATTTATTGAGTTGTTTTTTGTAAGCAATTTGATATTTCGTGATGAGATTGATTGCCTCTTCACGGGGGTAATAATCTAAGACGACCACATCATGTCCCGGTTGGAGTTCTTTATAAGTTCTAAAGAACAGTTTAATTTCTCGAAGCTGTAAATCTTGAATATCGGTGATGTCGTTGATGTGATTAAAACGGGGGTCAGCGTCCACGACCGCAATGAGTTTTTCGTCATGTTCGCCCGAATCATACATATCCAAATAACCAACGATTCTCGCATCCACGATGCAACCGGGGAACGTTTGGGTCGTTGCTAAAACTAAAATGTCCAACGGGTCTCCGTCTTCAGCCAAGGTTTCTTCAATAAAGCCATATTCGGCGGGATACGTCATTTTTGAATATAAAACACGGTTTAGTTTAATACGATTTTTCTTCTTATCTACTTCGTATTTGTTCTGCGTCCCCATTGGGATTTCAATGATTGCTTCACATACTTTAGTCATAGTCTTGTTCCTCTCTAAGTCCTGCTAAAAATTATAGCCGAAGCCACAATGTTTTTCAAGTGCATACCAGTAAAAGATTTTTTGTTTATGAAGATTGATATTTTGAATTTTGTGATAAAATATTAGATACAGAGGTGATATCGTGCGGTTTTTTGATTATTTTATTCGTGAAAAATTTCCGGTGATAGATTTTAATCCGAACCGACCCAGCTCAGATTGGCAAATCACCTTTTATTCTAACTCGGCGTTAACAGAATTCATTCTTACTAATCTTTGGTGGATAATTATCTTTGTTGTCCTCATTCTATCGATTGTCGTATGGTTATCCTTGAGAAACCAAAAAACACATAAAGCGGTTTCGATGGCACAAGAAGTCATTGATAAAATCATTCAAGATTTGGGTGGAATTACGAATATTAACGCTGCCACAATTGAAGGAGCAAGACTCAGTTTTAAAGTGAAAAGCACAAAATCAACTGATTTAAATGCGATTAAAGCAACGGGAGCTCTTGGTATTTTTGTATCTGGTCAAACCATCAAAATGATTTTTCCATATGATGCACAGGCATTGATTGATAAAGTCAATCAAATGCTTAAGGGGGAGTAACAACCATGATTGAATCAAAATTTAGAATCACCTACGCACACGGATTGCATGCACGTCCAGCCACAATGCTTGTCAGCAAGGCATCAAACTATGCTTCAAGAATGATTTTGGAATACAATGATACTCGCGTCCAACTTAAATCAATCATGGGCGTTTTATCGCTTGCAGTTCCGCAAAATGTAAATATCAAGATCACGTTTGAAGGCGACGATGAAATGGAAGCCTTTGAGGGCATTCAATCAACCATTAACGCCATCAATGCATTAAAATAAAAACACCCGAGGGTGTTTTTTTTCTTTTATCTTTTTCGGCCAAGACCAATGATTTGTTTACATTTTTCCAACTTTTTATAGGCAACTCTTCCGGCAGTTTCCTTGCCTTTGTCTAAAATAGCATCCAACGTTCCTGATTGAATGATGTCATGATATTTCGCTTGTAGGGCGCTGAGTTCATCACTAACGATGTTGGCGAGATCTTCTTTAAACTGAGCATACCCTTTGCCTTCATATTGTTTGACAATGTCCTCAATTTCACGATGACTCAAGACAGAGTAAATTGAAAGTAAGTTTGCTACTCCAGGTTGATTTTCTGGATCATATTTGACATTTCCTAAAGAATCGGTGACGGCAGATTTAATCTTCTTTTTGATGGTAGAAGCATCATCAAATAACGTGATATAGCCCTTTCCTGTTTCATCGGATTTACTCATCTTTTTGGTAGGGTCTTGCAAATCCATGATTCTAGCACCGATTTTGGGAATAATGGGAGCAGGAACCTGAAAGAATTCACGGTATCGATTGTTAAAGCGAAGAGCGATGTCTCTGGTTAATTCCACGTGTTGTTTTTGATCATCACCTACAGGCACATAGTCTGCATCATACAATAAAATATCGGCAGCCATTAAAGCCGGATAAGTAAATAAGGCGGACGTCAAATTGGATTCGCCTTTTTTAATTTTATCCTTATATTGGGTCATTCTCTCTAATTCGCCCATGTAGGTATAGCATTGTAACAAATACCCCAATTCCGCATGTTCTTTAACCTCAGATTGAATGAACAGAATCGTTCTCTCAGGGTCTAGTCCTGCAGCCAAATACATTGCGGCAATGTCTTTGGTCCGCTTTCTAAGATCTTGCGTTTCTTGAGGGGTCGTAATGGCATGCAAATCAGCGATGAATAAATAAAATTCATCCTCAGGCATCGATTGTTGCAACTCGACAAATCGTTTGATTGCGCCAATGTAATTTCCTAATGTTAACTCACCGGTCGGCTTAATTCCTGATAATATTCTTTTCATTTTTTTCCTCCTATAAAACAAAAAATCGCCCTAAAATAAGGACGATTTTAATCGTGGTGCCACCTTGATTCTGGGAAAGATACTCCCAGCTCTTAAATCGATAACGCTGATGAGCGGATGGTATTAACATCACTTACCGGTCCATTCGATGTTCGCTGATGTTTGGGTTGCACTGTTCCAAACTCCCTGTAATCAAAGCTAGAATCTACTATTCCGGATCATTGTTTTATGATTTACACTATTATAGCACGCCTATTGGCCAAGTTCAATAGCCAATTGATCGACAAGTTCAGACAATCGATTTGAAACAGCAACGAAAGCATCTTTCTTGGTTAAGTCGACGCCGGCTTTTTTTAGTTGGTCGACAGGGAATTCACTTCCGCCAGACTTTAGCAATCCGACATAACGATCAAAGGCGCCAGGAATTCCTTTTTTGACATCTTCATACAGTTTTAAAGATGCAGCGAAGCTCGTGGAATATTGATAGACATAGAAAGGAGTATAGAATAAATGGGGAATATATGCCCAAACATATTGTTTTACTTCTTCAGTGGTGATGTCTAAATCATAGAAATCCTTATATAAGTCAATCATGATTTGGCTTAAGACATCGGCAGTAATAGGTTGGTTGGATTCCATCAACTTATGGGCTTCTAATTCATATAATGCGAATAAGGTTTGGCGATAGAATGTTGATAAAATGTCATCGATTGCACGTTGTAATAAAGCAATTTTTTCGTTTTTAGAAGCAGGACTATTTTGAATGAAATAGTCTAATAAATTATGTTCGTTGAAGGTAGATGCAACTTCGGCCACAAAAATCGTATAATCTTGAAGGGCAGCTGGTTGCGATTCGGCAGCATACATCGAATGCATGGAATGTCCGGCTTCATGAGCAACCGTGAAAACATCATTCAGCGTTTTTGAATAGTTCAGTAATATGAAGGGATGAAGATCTGGCATTGAGGATGAATAGGCACCAGAACGTTTGCCTTCGCCTTCAAATACGTCGACGAAACCATCTTTAAGAACTTCATGAGCCTTATCTTGAAAATCCTTAGGAAAATTGGCAATCGATTTGAAGAACAAGGATTTTGCTTCTTCATATTCGTATTCTTGATCAGATTCGACTAATGGGATAAAACGATCATATGTATGGTAAACATCAAGACCTAATACTTTTTTACGCAACTGGATGTACTTTTTAACAGGAGCAGTAGTTGTTTTTGCGACTTGAGTTAGCGAATAATAGACTTCGACAGGAATCGCATTATTAAACAAATAACTTTCCACAGAAGAGGAATACTTTCTCGCTTTCATTAAAGCATAATCCGCATCGAGAACCGTTTTATAAATGTTAGCGTAGGTGTTTTTATGGACATCATAATAAGAAAATACAGATTGGAAAATCTCTTCACGTTCTTTGGCGCTTTTGCTTTTTGCGATATAAGCACGATAATTTGAATTGGTGATAGTGACAATTTCACCGTTGTCCAACATGACATCGCCATTTTCAATATCCGCAACTGATAAAGAACTATATAGTTCTCTTCCAGCAGTAGTTAGGCGGTTGAAGTTTGCCAATAATGCTTCTGAGTTGTCATCCAGGATATGTTCTTGACGACGGAACAATTTCTCAAAACCAAAGATAAATTCCTTCATCTCGGGGTGTTTTTTGGCAAAATCCAAGACCGTTTCTTTACCAATCGAAATTAGTTCTGGTTCTTCGAAAGAGCAAGCTTCCGACAATTTGGCAAAACCAATTTGAACTTTTTGAAGTTGTTTCGTGTTCGCTGCATTTTTTTTGTTTAAATCACTGGCTAAAGAAGCATATTGATACGCTCTTAATCCTACTTTGGTTAATTCTTTTTGAAGCATGAAATATTCCACAAATTGAACTTCGTTATTTAGTTTACCCTTATAGGTAGCTAAACGTTCAATAATAGTCATGGTGTCTTTTAATGCTTTATCAAAATCGGCTTGTGTTTTGAATAGATAGGTTAAATCCCAATTCATGGTTATGACCTCCGTTAGGTTGTTTATGTTTATTATATCATAAATCAAATAAATGTTTTTACATAATGTTTGGGTGTGATATAATTATATTACTGAAAGTGAGGATGATAATCATGATTACGTTATACACGAGTTCTAGTTGTTCATCTTGCCGAAAAGCAAAGAAATGGTTAGAAGAAAATCGCATCCCCTATAAAGAAAAAAATATCGTTGGCATTCGCCTCACTCGCGATGACATTATTAATATGCTTAAGTTCACCGAAAACGGATTTGAAGACATCATTTCAACGCGTTCAAAAATATTTAAAGATAATAATCTTGAAACGGATGAAATGCGTTTTGGCGAGTTGGCCGATTTTATCATTGACAACCCCACCATTCTAAAACGCCCTATTATCGTGAATGAAAAGATTATGCAAACCGGTTATAATGAAGATGAAATCCGAGCTTTTATTCCCAGAAAATTCCGCGACAATGTCGCATGCGATGAATGCGATGAAAATTGCGAATACAAAACTTGCGTGAACGACGCGCTGAAAAAGATTAAAAAAATTCGTACTTTATAAGAATTATCAAAGATGGGGCTCCCATCTTTTTTATTTTTCTTAAGAAAATATTGTAAGCGTTTTATTCATACAGATATGTTGTAAAACCTTGAAACATAGCGTAAAATAGAAGAGAAGAATAAATTTCATAAAAATAATAGGAGGATTAAAATGTCTGTAAGAGTAGCTATTAATGGATTTGGCCGTATTGGACGTCTTGCTTTCCGTCTCATGTTTGGAAATCCGGATTTTAAAATTGTCGCTATCAATGATTTAACCGACGCTGAACAATTAGCATATTTGCTTAAGTACGATTCTAGCCAAGGAAGATACGGCAAACTAGTCAGTTTTGAAGGAACAGATTTGGTTGTTGAAGGTGTAAAGATCCCTGTTTATGCAATGAAGAACCCAGCTGATCTCCCCTGGAAACAACATGAAGTCGATGTTGTTTTGGAATGCACAGGCTTCTTCACATCAAGAGAATCTGCATCCGCACACATCTTAGCCGGTGCTCGTAAAGTTGTTATTAGTGCCCCAGCAAAAGAAAAAGATGTTCCAACCATCGTTTACAACGTTAACGAAAAAACTTTAACTGGAAATGAAACCATTCTTTCCGCTGCATCTTGCACCACAAACTGCTTAGCTCCTATCGCTAAAGTACTCGATGATAATTTTGGTATCGTTAAAGGTTTCATGACCACCGTTCATGCCTACACGAACGACCAAGCAACGCTTGATGGACCTCATAAAGCCGGTATTGCTTCTCGTAGAGGCCGTGCTGCTGCTGCAAACATCGTACCGTCTTCAACCGGCGCTGCAAAAGCCATTGGATTGGTATTACCGCAACTTAAAGGCAAAATGGATGGAATCGCCCTCCGCGTTCCCGTCATCACCGGTTCAGTTGTTGACTTAGTGGTTGAACTCAAGAAACCAGTCACAGAAGCAGTTATTAATGCTGCTGTTAAAGCTGCTGTTTCTGAAACACTCGGTTACACCGAAGACCCAATCGTTTCATCCGATGTCATTGGTATTTCTCAAGGCTGTTTATTCGATGCACAAAGCACGAAAGTCATGGAAGTCGACGGAAAACAACTCGTTAAAGTCATTGCTTGGTATGACAATGAAATGTCATATACATCTCAAATGGTTCGCACTTTAAAACATTTTGCTGAACTAATCTAACTTTCAAACGTTTTAAAGCATCCTTCGGGGTGCTTTTTTCGACTAAGAGGTAACCATGGACCAATTTCTATCGATTATTGATGCCTACCAGACCTTTATTTCCAACCATGCTTGGTTGGTTGTTTTAGCCACGTTTCTGTTGCCATTTATTGAGGCCGCTGTTCCCACATTACCACTTGGAACGATTGTTGCGATCAATTTGAGTTTAATGGCTGCAGCGTTTGGTGCATTTTGGGGAACATTATTAACGGTCATACTATCAGTATTGGGTTCATTCATTGGGATGTTCATGATTTTTTTGATTATCAGACATCGTTTGGCGGATAAGTTTGCCGACAAAGTAGAAAGCAACGAAATAGGAAAGAAATTCTTGAATATTGCTCATGGAAGTAATATTGGGATGATGCTTGTGTTTCTTGCCAATCCGTTTATGCCTAGTTCGATTTTGAATTATGCTTTATCATTCACTAAAATAAAAACCGGTACATACATATGGATGAATATTCTATCTAGAGTCATCATCATGTCTTTTATGGTCTTTTTGGGTAGTGTGTTTGACATTCAGAACAATCCAGAAAATGTAATTTGGCTTTCAATTGCATATTTGCTTGTCTTTATAATAATCTTTTTATATAAACAAATTTCAAAGAAAATTTCGACAAAAAAACAGATGTAATCGCATTTCAATTATTTCTATATACAAAAAAAAGTGAGAGTCTCACTTTTTTTTATGCTTCAAGATAATCAAATTTATTTTCGAGATACTTAAATAATTTTACAATTAGGTAACTGATAACGAGATAAAACACTGAAGCCAAAATGAACGGTGAAATTGTGAAGTCTCTTGATACGATTTCTTTGACGTTTCGCATGATATCCGAGATTGCGATAACCGTAACTAATGCTGTATCTTTTATCAAGGTTATAATTTCATTTGTTATCACTGGCGATTGAGTTCGGAGGGCTTGAGGAATAATGATATATCGGTGCGCCTTCAAAAAGGTTGCACCCATTACCTGTGCGCTCTCGAGTTGGTCTTTTGGTAAGCTTTCTATCCCTGCACGAAGGATCTCAACGAAATAGGCACTATAATTGATGATGAATCCAATATACGCAACCGTCATGCGATTGACATTAATCCCGATTGCAGGCAGGCCATACATAAATAAGAATAGTTGAAGCATCAATGGCGTTCCTCTAAAAAACCAAGTGTAAATGGATATGATTTTATTAAGATATTTGTTTCTATGCATCACAATCGATAGCAATATGCCAATAGGGAGTGAGAACAGCAGTGTAACAATAAAGATACTTAACGATACTAATGCGCCTTTTGATAAGTATTCAGTTACTTCAATGAGATACTGAATCATTGAATAAATATGTCCTCACCAAACCATTTAATGGATATATCTTTAGCTGTTCCATCTAAAATCATTTCTGCCAAAACTTGATTGATTTTGTCACGGAGTTCTATCGACTCGAGTCTAAAGCCAACGCCGTAGGTTTCCTCAGCGAAAGATTCCGTTGCGACAGCATAATCTCCCTCTGATTGACTGATGATGTACCGACCCATGATTTCATCGATGACAACAGCGTCAATCGTTCCGTTTTTTAGTTCAAGTAGTGCTTGGTTGTATTGATCATATTTTATCAATTCGCCTAAGGAGGAGAGTATAGCATTTGCTGTAACCGATTCTTCAGCGGCACTGCTTATTTGAACGCCGACTTTTTTTCCGATTAGATCACTGATTAGGTCGATAGTAGAATCGCTCCTAACCATCACGATTTGTCTGTTAGCAATGTAAGGATTGGAAAAAAGCATTTCTTCCATTCTTGATTCGGTAATGGTTAAACCATTCCATATCATATCAATAGTACCACTATTCAATTCAAGGACTTTTGAATCCCAGTCAATCGGTTGAAACTGAATTTCAATATCAAGTCTTTCTCCAACTTCCTTTGCCAAATCGACATCGAATCCAACTAGATTTCCGGAATTATCACGAAATCCCATCGGAGCAAAGGTATCATCAAGGCCAACAATAAGATATCCTCGATCTTCAATCTTATCCCATGAGTTTATAACACCTTGTTCACAACCATAAATCGCAAATAAAACCATGACGAACATCATAAAACCTATTATTTTTTTCATATAAATCACCTCTGCAAATTATTATATTTCATCACTTTAGCATTGTAAAGTAATAAATTATAGAAAACGGTTTCAATCAAAAAAGCACTCATAAATTAGAGTGCTTTTTTCGTTCGAGATGATGAAATTACTTTTTTACAGTCTTATCAAAAAACAGCTGATACCCTTCAGCACCATATAATAATGATTTATTGACTCGTGATATAGTCGCAGTTGAAGCCTTCGTTTGAGCAACAATCTCTTGGTACGGCTTACTATCGTTAAGGAGTGAGGCAACTCTTAAGCGTTGAGCCATATCAAAAATTTCTTTGATAGTACAAAGATCCTCAAAGAATCGGTAGCATTCTTCTTTGGATTTAAGGGTTAATATCGCATCATATAAATGATCGATGTCCTCATTGGCAAATTTAGATTTATACACGTTAACACCTCACTTTAGTCAATTATAGCATTAAATCGCTAAATCAATAATGACTAAGTCAAATTATTAGTAAAATATTTATAAGAATTCCATTCATTCGATAGATTATTAGTGTTTAATGTTTTATAAAATATTGATTGAGCGTAGTATGAAACATAAATCAGAATACCTCTATCGTGATTGATAATAATTATTTTTAAAATTATCAAAAAAAAGTGTTGACAAACAATACTACGCATTGTATAGTATTATGTGTAAGGGGGTATATGATGGATATTCAATTGAAGAAAGGGTTTCTCGAAATCCTGGTGCTAGCGTCCTTGAAGAATGAAGATTCATACGGTTATCGAATCATCCAGGAAGTTTCCGAAATCATGGAAATGTCAGAGTCAACACTCTACCCCATCTTGAAACGACTGGAATCACAAGGTTTTGTTACAACGTACACAACCGAGTTTAATTCAAGACTGCGGAAGTATTACAAGATTACAAAAGAAGGCTTCACAAAACTCAAAGAGTCCGAACAAGACTTTCTTGAAATCAGAAAAATTTACGATTACGTATTAAAATAGGGGGAAAACAATGAACAAGTATGAATTTTTATATCGATTGGACAAAAGTTTAAACAACCTCGCGGCCGCAGAACGCGAAGAAATAACGCATTACTATGACGAACTGATTCAGGATGCCGTTGAATCAGGGAAAAACGAAGAAGATTTCATTGATCGTCTCGGTAGTATAGAAACCATTTTAAGAACCATTAAGAAAGACAGTGACTTTGTCAAAAACGTCAAAGAGAAGAAGAATTTTGAATTAAGAAAAGTCTTCAGCGCATCTTCTCGCCTCGTTGGAACGGCGATTACCATCTTTATCATATTCGTCCTAGGATCAATCGCTTTTTCATTTGTAACCTCGGGTCTTTCGCTCTTTGTAGTGGCGGGGTTAAAGTTTGTCACCGGCCTCAAGAGTGGCATCTCGTCGATGACGTTAACGCTTTATGTAGGTAATATGCTGCTGGGTGTAGGCTTAACATCGCTAGGAGTTTATGGCTTCTGGTGGTTGGTCAAAGAATCAAAAGATAAATTAGAAAAATTAATTGAATGGATTCAAAAAACAATTGATAAAAGAGGAGATTCAAAATGAAAAAAGTTCTAGGAATTGCATTATTAACGATTATTATTGGGATTGCTCTCACCGTTGTTGGGTTCTTAATGAGTGATTCAACCAACTTAGATTTATTTAACAGACCCGATTATACTTTAACCGAACTCAGTTACGAGGCGGATGAAATAGAAGATATGACCATGTATTTTTCCAATCGTGCCGTAGAAATATTGCCTTCAGAATCCGGAAAGATTGAAATAAAGTATTACGAAGCTGAAAACGATTGGATTGATGTCAGTGTTGAATCAACCAATCTGGAGTTAATTAACCGGACGAAATGGTACCTTGGAATCAACTTTGGATTTTGGGGAATTGGGCAAACTAATTATTTTAAAGTCCTCATCTATATTCCTGCCGGATTAATCAATTACGATTTAGATATTACGACATCCAATGGGGCCATTGAATTAGCGGATTTAACAAACCTTAACGACATTGATTTTAGTTCTTCGAACGGTGCAATTCAATTAGAAAACTCGGAAGTAAAAGGGGCACTCAAAGCAATCACATCTAACGGTAAAATCTCGTTATCAGATGTAATAGCCCTTGAATCAATCAATTTACACACATCCAATGGCGAAATCGAATTACTAAGTATTACCACCAACGATTTAAAAGCCGATACTTCAAATGGTGCAATCAACGTTGACATCATCGGCTCTTATGATGACTATCGCATCGAACTCGATACTTCAAATGGAAGTACCTACATCGATGGCGACGAAAAGAATGATTCGGTTTATAATCCTTCCCTTGATAATGTCATCGAACTAGATACATCGAATGGCACCATTAGACTTAATTTTATTCAATAAAAGAGCACACAAAATGTGCTTTTTTTTCTCTCAGATTAGCGAACTATGTTATAATAAATTTATTCAGTAACATAAGAGGTGTCCTACATGGAAAAAAATCGTTTTAAAGAAAGACGTTTGGCGTTGGTGAAACAACTAGAAGATCGCTCGGCATTAATTTTGTTTTCGCTCGAAGCGCCCCATAAAACCACAGACCAATATTATCCTTACGAAACCAATCGCAATTTCTATTATTTAACCGGTCTTCAAAAACCGAATTTTACGCTGTTACTCTTAAAAGACAATCAGCAATACTTTGAGTTTCTATTCATCGAAGAAGCGAGTGATTATGCCAATAAATGGCTAGGCAAACGCATGACAAAAACCGAAGCGTCGCAAATCTCGAGCATCGATGAAAAAAATATCTACTACATTGAACAATTCGCCTCATTCATGTTTAATCAAGTACTTTCTGGGTCTCGCAAAGCCGTTGCCAGAAGTCCAAAACAACTCTATTTGGATTTATACCGTCACAAACCGTATGCGATTCCTGCCAGTTTAGCTAAAATTGATTCTTTGATTAAATCATATCCTGAGATTAATATCTTATCCATCAATGAACAAATCGATTCACTTCGTATGTATAAAGACGAATTTGAAGTCAACGAAACCAAAAGAGCTATCAGCTTTTCCAAAATCGGTATGGAATCTATCTTTAAAACCGCAACTCCTGGAATCAACGAAAGAGCCATTGTTGCTCAGTATGAGTTTGCATTAAAGTCCGCTGGCAGCGAAGGAAATTCATTTAATCCGATTGTAGCCTCTGGTGCGAACGCCACAACGCTTCATTATGAAGAAAACAACCAAGTGGCTCAAGATGGTTCCTTAGTCCTTCTTGATATGGGCGCATTAGCTGGCCCATATGCATCTGACATTTCAAGAACCTTCCCAGTGAACGGTCATTTTTCACCCCGTCAAAAACAATTGTATGAATTGGTTTTATCTGTTAATAAAGCCTGCATCGAATATGTCAAACCCGGCTTGATGATGGCAGAACTTAATCAACATGCGAAAGATTTGTTGGCAGAAGGCGCCTTAAAGATTGGCTTAATTGACAAGCTAGAAGACATTGGATTGTATTATTACCACAATGTCAGCCATTACTTAGGACTCGATGTTCACGATGTTGGAACTTATTTGGTTCCTTTGAAACCCGGTGTAATCTTAACGATTGAACCTGGTATTTATGTTGAAACAGAAGGCGTTGGCATTCGTATTGAAGATAATGTCTTGGTAACAGAAAATGGTCGTGAAAATCTCTCGGCGTCGATTATCAAGGAAGTCAAGGATATCGAAAAGTTCATGTCCAAAAAATAAGTTGCATTGAAAGGATGATCCGATGGGATACATCGAAGGCATTCTCAAGCAATACTTGTTTTTTAACGAGACAAATGCTTATTCTGTCTTGAAAATCGAGATTGCGGATACAACTGAAAAAGAGCTAATCTATTACGAACCCACAATTATTATCTGTGGGTTTTTTCCTAAGTTGGAAATAGCATGCAAATATCGATTTTACGGAAAAATTAAAAGTCATCCAAAGTACGGTACTCAATATGATGCCGAGCGATATGAACGCGTGATGGATAATACCTATGATGGGTTGGTTGATTATCTCTCAAGCGGTTTAATTAAAGGCATAGGTCCTAAAACCGCTGAGCGAATCATTGATACCTTAGGGCTGGATGCCCTTGATAAGATTGCCAATGACCCCAATGTTCTAGATCAAGTCCCTAAATTTCAAAAGGCCAAAAAACATGAAATCCAGGCTGCGATTGTCGAAAATAGGCGTATGGAATCGACGCTAGTTTGGTTATATGGATTTCAAATATCACCCAAAATGTCAATGCGCATTTTTCAACGATATGGCATTGAAACGATTGATGTCATTAAGAAGAATCCCTACGTTTTGATTGATGAAGTCGAGGGAATTGGTTTTAAGCGAGCTGACGAAATAGGGCTAAAAGTAGGCTTTTCCTACGACAGTCCTTTAAGAATATCCGCCGTTATATTGTATTTGCTGAGCGAATATGCGAACAAATATGGAGATACGTATTTAGAATTAAATCGATTGATGGAATTTACCTATCAGTTTTTGAAAGTAAGCGACGATGTCACTGTTGAACCCACCCTCATTGAAGAAATGATATCGACATTGGTTAATAGCCATAAATTAGCCCTTATTGACGATAAGGTTGGAATGATGGTATTGTATAATGCAGAAATGGGTATTTCCAAGAGGTTAAAAGCTTTTTCTGAAAGAGAAAATGATTTATATTCAGAAGGGTTAATTGAAAACACCATTACTGAATTTGAAAAGATCAACGGAATTACCTATACCAACAATCAGCGAGAAGCAATCCTAACAGCTTTGTTAAAACCCTTCACAATCATTACAGGGGGCCCTGGTACCGGTAAAACAACGATTGTAAAAGGTATTGTTTCTGTGTTCACTGCGCTTAATTCCACTTATCCTTATGTTCGCGACAAAATTAAACTAGCCGCTCCGACCGGTAAAGCGGCGAAAAGATTATCAGAAGCGACCGATTGTGTTGCCACAACCATTCATCGGTTATTAGGATATGACTATACTGGTCACTTTGCATTTGATGAGAATAATCCGTTATCGGCGAAACTTATTATCATTGATGAGGCATCGATGCTTGATGTCGTTTTAGCCAATCAACTTTTCTCATCCATCTCGCTTAGAACGAAAATCGTCTTAGTCGGAGATGATAATCAGTTGCCATCGGTGGGACCTGGTCAAGTTTTGGCTGATCTTTTAAATAGCAAAATATTCCCCATTGTTCGGCTCTATAAGATTCATAGACAAGCCTCTGACTCATCGATTATTCAGCTTGCCTACGATATTTTGAATCAGCAATTAACGGAAAACGTCCTTGGAAATCATAACGATAGGGCCTATATCCGGGCAAACGAAGAAAACGTTCCTTATTACATTGTCAAAGTCATTAAAGAAGCCATTGAAGCTGGGTATGATTTATGGGATGATATGGAAGTGTTGATTCCAATGTACAAAGGTGATTGTGGCATCGACAACATCAATCGTTTATTACAAGAAACTTTTAATAAAGATCATCAAAGTCAATCCATTGCCTTTGGAACGAAGAAATTTTACTATCACGATAAAGTGATGCAACTGGTGAACCAGCCTGAAGACGGAATTATGAATGGCGACTTAGGGGTTATCACTGGGATTCTTGATGAAAGAGAAATGCTCGTCGATTTTTCAGGGAATACTGTTAAATACAACGTGAAGGACTTCGATAATTTGACCCTAGCTTACGCAATCAGTATTCATAAATCGCAAGGTAGTGAATTTAAAATGGTTGTCATGCCAATTGTCAGAAGTTACACCATCATGTTAAAGCGAAAACTATTATACACCGCAGTAACCCGTGCCAAAGAAAAGCTCATCCTCATCGGCGAATTTAATGCCCTTCGACGCGGAATATTAGGCATTGAATCAGACCGAAAAACCTTTTTGCCCATATTTCTTTCAGGTACAACCCCACAAATTAATGAAAAGCCTTTATCCATTGAAGATTTTTTATAAACCCCGCATTTAATGCCTCAAAATCATTGCTTTTTTAATGCAAATATATTATAATCTTGTCAAATCGATGCGAAAGATAAGTAGATTTTTCTGTACTTCAAGCGAGTTTAGGGTCGGTGTGACTAAACAGACAGAAATAATTCGAAGCTCCTTTCAAGAGATGCCAATCACATCCGTTGATCCGCGTTAAGGATCTTGAGTGCTAGGATATCTAGAACAAAGGTGGTACCGCGATACAATCGTCCTTTATTTTTTTAAAGGATGATTTTTATTTTTTTAAGGGAGGTAATACAATGAAATACTTATCAGGAAATGAAATTAGACAACTATGGCTCGACTTTTTCCAAGAAAAAGGGCATAGTGTTGAAAAAGGGGCTTCGTTAATTCCCAATGATGACCCGACTTTGCTTTGGATGAATGCGGGCGTTGCGGCGTTAAAGAAATACTTTGACGGGTCGATGATTCCTAAGAATCCTCGAATTGTCAATGCGCAAAAATGCATCCGGACAAATGACATCGAAAACGTTGGTAAAACTGCTAGACACCATACTTTCTTTGAAATGTTAGGAAACTTTTCAATTGGGGATTACTTCCGTAAAGAGGCTGTAACCTGGGGATATGAACTTATTACCAGCCCGAGATGGTTGGGTTTTGATAAAGAAAAATTGTATATGACAATTTATCCAGATGACATTGAAACGAAAAATCTTTGGATTTCTTTAGGAGTGGATCCATCCCATATCATTCCCACCAAGGATTCAAACTTCTGGGAAATTGGCGAAGGCCCTTGCGGACCCTGTACAGAAATTTTCTATGATAGAGGACCTGCTTTCGGTGATTTTACACCAAATGCGATTCGCGATGATATTGAAAACGATCGATATGTTGAATTTTGGAATATCGTGTTTTCGCAATATAATGCAAAACCTGGACTCAAACGCAGTGAATATCCAGAATTACCCAATAAAAACATCGATACCGGTTGCGGTCTTGAACGTTTGACATCGATTATGCAAGGGGTTAAAACCAATTTTGAATCGGATTTGTTTATGCCAATTATACGCCAAATAGAATCTATTTCCGGGGTTCAATACAACGGCCAAATGGCATTTAAAGTCATCGCTGACCATATTCGAACAGTAACATTCGCCGTCGCTGATGGTGCAATGCTTGCGAACGAAGGAAGAGGGTACGTCCTTCGAAGACTATTAAGAAGAGCTGTAAAATACGGAAAAAAACTCGGTATAACAAGACCATTTTTGGATGAACTTGTGGACATTGTTGTCACAATGATGAAAGGGTATTATCCATATTTAGTGGACCAAACCGAAATTGTCAAAAAAATCGTGATGAACGAAGAAACAAAATTTTTAGAAACACTCGTTTCTGGTGAAAAACGGTTTGAGGCCATTGTCGCCGCAGGCAGTAAAACGATGATTTCTGGAAGTGATGCTTTCATTCTATATGACACCTTTGGTTTTCCCATTGAATTAACACAGGAATACGCCGAAGAATTGGGAATGAATGTGGATTTAGAGGGTTTCCATAAAGAAATGGAAAAACAAAAAGATCGCGCGAGATTAGCGCGTAAAGATATTCAGTCGATGAAATCGCAAAATGAAGAATTCTTGCAATATACCGTTCAAAGCCAATTCATTGGTTATGAATCGTTGCTGACAGAAACCAAGTTAATAAAGGTTTTCAAAGAAGGCATTGTCTTAGAAAACACGCCCTTCTATGCCACCTCAGGCGGCCAATTGGCTGACACTGGAGTTATTTATAATGATCGTTTCTCTGCGCATGTGACTGATGTTTATAAGTTACCCAATGGCCAATTCCTTCACGTCATCCAAATTATTGAAGGAACTCCTGAAGAAGGAATGTCAGTTATTGCAAAAGTCGATGAATTAAAACGAAATTTAACCGCCTACAATCACTCGGCGACGCATTTGCTTTTTAAAGCCTTAAGGGACTTACTGGGTCCTCATGTTTCCCAACAAGGATCTCAAGTATCCTCAGAAATGCTTCGTTTCGACTTTAATCACTTTGAATCAATCTCTGAATCACAAATTCTCGAAGTTGAAAAACGTGTCAACGCCATGATTTCTGAGTCCTATGAATCACACACCGACATTTTATCCGTTGATGAAGCCGTTAAAAAAGGCGCCGTCGCTGAATTTGGAGAAAAATATGGTGATTCAGTCAGAGTGGTTGACTTGAAATACACGCTTGATTTATGCGGTGGAACTCATGTTCGTAATCTAAAGGATATTCATCGTTTTGCGATTAAAGGTCTTTACTCCATCGGGTCGGGTATTTTCCGCATTGAGGGTTTGACAAACCGTAATGTTGATTTGATCGTTGAAGGATTGGTTGGTATTAAGCAAGAAATTGACAACCTACTCAATAAAGCTCAATCAATCGTTGCTTCCGCAAAAATGGAAGGCATTGCCGTATCGTTTGATTATGCCGTCAATAACGAGGTCATTGGGTCATATCAAGACGTGGTCAATAAACGCAATGAATTTGTATCTTTACAAAAAGCAGTCAAAGAGTTAGAAAAAGAAGTATCGAGACTAAAAGAACAACAAATACTTTCTTCGATGGACCGTTATTACTCGTCTATCGTAAACAATTTATTCATCGAAAAAGTAGAAAATATGGACATGTTGCAACTAAAGCAACTCGTGGACAATATCGCAGTTAAAACCCCTCATGGTCTTGTATTTGTAGCCTCTGTATCCAATGATAAAGTTATGTTTTTGGCCAAAAGCCTTTCCAATAAATATCACTGCGGCGAATTGGTTAAACACGCAGCTCAAATTTGCGGAGGCAATGGCGGTGGCCGTCCAGATTATGCCCAAGCCGGCGGAAAGGATGTTACGAAGGTTGATGAAGCCCTTCAAGCCATCCGGAGAATGGTACAATGAAAGTCCTAGGATTGGATTTAGGATCAAAGACTTGTGGTATGGCGGTTTCTGATCCCTCTGAAATTTTAGCTTCAGGAATTGAAACATTCATGTTTGAACAGAATAATTATGAACTACCTCTTGACTATGTCAAACGTTTTATCGATAATAATAAAGTAGGCTTAGTCGTTATTGGTTTGCCCAAAAATATGGATGGCTCAATCGGCTTTCAAGGGCAAGTAGTTTTAGACTTTAAAAGTAAGTTAGAAACAATATCCGCAGTCCCCATAGCTTTATGGGATGAACGACTAACAACCAGAATGGTTACCCAAGCAATGATTGCCGGTGACGTTAGCCGGAAGAAACGCAAAGAAAATGTCGACCGTTTGGCCGCAACTGTCATTTTACAGAGTTATTTAGACTCAAGAAGGAGATAAGTATATGGAAAGAACCGCAGAAACGTTTATCGTAACCGATGAAAATGGAAAAGAAATTACATGTCAAATTATCATGACTTTCGATTCTGATGAATTTAACAAATCGTATGTCGTCTATCAAATCGTCGATGATGAATCAGGCGAATATTTCGCTGCCAGTTTTAATCCCGACGATGGCGATGAAGGCCGTTTAGGTCAAATCGAAACGGATGAAGAATGGGATTTCGTCGAAGAAGTCCTTGAAAGTTTTTTAGAAGATGAAGAAGAGGAAGAAGAACACGATCACGAACACCATCATGAACATCATCACGAAGGTAAAGAGTAATTTATTACTCTTTTCCCTTTTTTTGGTGCTATGATGCATGAACTGAAAGTGCTTTTAGATCAAGATGAAGTCTTACAACGCTTAAAACGCGAAGGCGCTTTTGCGCAAATTCCCATGTTACAAGACGATGGTTTATTATTTCTAGCAAAAACTGTTTTAGACAGAAAAGTGTCAAAAGTGCTTGAAATTGGATGTGCTCAAGGATACAGCGCAATTGCTTTACATCGTTTGACCAAGGTTGAAATTTGGACCATCGAACGGGATTTTTCACTCTGTGAGATTGCTCAAAAAAATGTCATTCAAGCTGGACTTGTTGATGTAATTCATGTGATATGTGGCGATGCTTTATTCATTCACACGGAATCATTTCCGATTTTTGATTTGATTTTCATCGACGCTGCCAAAGCGCAATACCAGCGTTTTTTTCAGAAATTTTCTCCCTTACTTTCTTCTAATGGTTGCATTGTCACCGACAACCTTTCTTTTCATGGATTGGTTGAAACAATGGCACCCTATTTAACCAGAAATCAAAAGGCGATTGCTAGAAAAATCAAAGGCTTTACAACCTGGTTGGAAAGCCATGATGAATTTGAAACCACGTATCATAATATTGGCGATGGGATGAGCCTTAGCCAAAGAATTAAAGGATGATAATTTGAAACTAGTCGCAACCCTCAATCATCTTTCTGAAATTGAAACGCTAATCCATTTGGGCGTTTCTGTTTTGCTATTGGATACGGATATTTTAACGACAAGGACGAGTCACCCTCAATCAAAAGAACTCATTGAACAAGCAATTAATCTTGTGCACTCTTATGGTAAAGAAGTCTATGTAAACCTCAATACCATGGTGCATGAAGATGAGGTTCCAATTGCAAAAGAGTATCTATTATTCTTAAAAAGAGTGAAAGTTGATGGAATCGTCATATTCGATTGGACCTATTATCCACTCGCAAAAGCGTTGAATATTCATCCGTTGATCATTTATCGTCCCGGAACCTTGACAACCAATTTATATGACCCGCGATTCTACGAAAAATTAGGAATTAAGGGAATGACCGTTGCTAGAGAAATCACTCTTGAATCCATTGTAGCCATCACTGAAAGTCCTCAAAAAATTGAACTTTCAATGGTAGGTCATGGGTACATGCCGATGTTTTACTCCAAAAGGCCCTTAATAACGAGCTATTTACGGGAAAAAAATATCAAACTAATCGATCACTTAGGGAATCCAAAATTATCAATTCGAGAGTCGAACCGTCAAACGATATCGTATCCTATTTATGAAGATGCGTTTGGAACCCATATTATGCGTGAAAAAAAACTCGAATCATTTAATGAGGTATTAGTCCTTCGTCCCTTCTTGTCCGACTTTTTCATTGAACGATTTTTAATATCTGATAATGAATATTATGATGCTATTCGTGCTTATAATGACGAACGTTTAATCCCGAATTTCCGTGCTCATTATCAAAAAGAGTATGATTCAGGTTTTTATTATAAACAAACAAACCTCAGAAACGAGGTGAAGTTATGATAAAACCAGAATTGCTTGCCCCTGCAGGTGACCTTGAAAAGTTGAAAATAGCTTTACTCTACGGGGCAGATGCCGTATACATAGGCGGAACCCAGTTTTCACTGAGAGCAAGGGCTTCTAATTTCACCCTTGATAATATCCAAGAAGCTGTCACCTTTGCCCATTCGTTGGGGAAAAAAGTATTCATCACGGCGAATATGTTGCCGCACAATGAGGACATGGCCGGTTTAGATGAGTATTTGCTTAAATTAGAGGAATTTGGGGTTGATGCTATCATCGCCGCAAGTCCCTACATCATTGACCGGACTCTAAAAATAACCAAAATTCCCGTTCACCTTTCTACTCAACAAAGTGTGACCAATAGTGACCTCGCCAATTTTTGGTTTGACTATGGGATTGAGCGTGTGGTATTGGCCAGAGAGTTAAGCCTTGAAGAAATTGCAAAAGTCAAAGCAAACGCCAATAGCGAGTTGGAAGTATTCATCCATGGCGGAATGTGCGTTTCCTACTCCGGACGATGTACCTTATCAAACACAATGACGGATCGCGATGCTAACCGTGGCGGTTGCGCACACAGTTGCAGGTGGCATTATAGTCTATATGATGACCAAGTACTTGTGGGTGCCCCATCGGATTTCCGTATGTCATCCAAAGATTTAGACGCGACCCAATTCATCCCTCAGTTGATTGATTTGGGCATCACTTCATTAAAAATTGAAGGAAGAATGAAGTCAGCTCATTATATCGCAACCGTTGTTTATGTTTATCGCATGCTGATTGATGATTATGTGGGAGGAACATTAAAACCCTACGAATTCTATGAAACGGAAATGCAAAAAGCAGAAAACCGTAAGACTTCTTCAGGATTTTTTGGCGGATTAACCACTCATGAGCAACAACTATATAATGATCAATTAACCGTTCCTAATCAGGAGTTTATCGCCATTGGGTTAGATTATGATCCGCAATCAAAGATGGCCACGGTCGAACAAAGGAATAATTTTAAGCCCGGTGTAAGCGTTGAAGTTATTAGTCCTTCAAAATTGCCTTATCGTTTTATGATTGAATCACTTTACGACGAACAAGATAATCTATTGGATGCTGCTAGACATCCCTTACAAAAAGTTCGTTTTCTATCGCCAATCCCCATAAAAAAATATGATATGATAAGGATGTGTTCACCATGCCAAAACCGTTAATCATTGCTGTTGCCGGCGGTTCCTCTTCAGGAAAAACGACGGTCGTTGAAAAGATTATATCTCATCTCGACGGCTATCCCATTGTTGTCATCAAACATGATGACTACTACAAAGACCAATCCGATATGACAATGGAAGAACGTCGTAATGTGAATTATGACCATCCATTATCATTAGATAACGACCTGTTTTATAAGCAATTGCGTCAATTAATTGCTGGACAATCTGTTGAAAAACCCACCTATGACTTTGTCAACTTGACCAGAGCGACCAAAACCGAGATTGTCAACCCTGCCAAAATTATCATTTTGGAAGGAATTCTCATTTTGGAAGACCCCAAGATTAGAAACCTCGCGAACATAAAAATATTTGTTGAGTGTGATGATGATTTGCGGTTTATACGCCGGTTGCAACGGGACATTAACGAGCGCGGTAGAACGTTTGAATCAGTTATTGACCAATACATCAATACTGTCAAACCAATGCATTACGCCTTTGTTAAGCCGACCAAAAGATATGCAGATATCATTATTCCCAACGATTATTCCCACGATGTTGCAGTAGACATTATAAAAGCTAAAATATTATCTATCATAAACAAATAAATTATGCTATAATTTGATAGCAATAAATGAAGGAGAATCATACTATGGAAAACACTTTTAAATTAACCGAAGCAGGATATGAAAAACTTAAACTGGAATTAGAACAATTAAAGGAAGTTGATCGCAAAACCAATCTCGAAGCTTTGAAAGAAGCACGTGCTCAAGGCGACCTTTCTGAAAACGCTGATTATGATGCTGCGAGAGATGAACAAGCGCGTATTGAAGCCAGAATTAAAGAAATTGACAACATCCTGAAACATTCCGAAATCATTAAGGATAGCAACTCCAAAATTATTGCCATCGGGAAAACTGTGACCATTCGTTTTGCTGGATCAAACATCGAAAAGGTGTACGACTTGGTTGGCCATCTTGAAGCAAATCCTTTAGCCGGTAAAATTTCGAATGAATCCCCCCTTGGTCGTGCCATTCTTGGTATGAAAAAAGGCGCAAAAATCACTTACAAATCCGAAACTGGTTCTGAATTTAAAATTGAAATTTTAGATATAAAATAACGCGGAAACGAGATTTCCGCTTTTTTCTTGAGGAGGACACGATGATAGCCATCATTGCGGCCATGGACAAAGAATTAAAGGCGATTCTTAAAGCAACCCAAGTGACTCAAACTTTTCGTGTTGCTGACAAAGTAATCTATCAAGGACTACTAAAAAACAAAGAAGTGGTTGTTGCGAAATCGGGCATCGGTAAAGTCAATGCCGCTATTACGACAGCTGCCCTATGTATGAAGTATCCCCTTGAATATATCATTAACACCGGTGTTGCCGGCGGTCTTTTTCCAATTAATACCGGTGAAATCGTATTATCAAAAGGCGTCGTTTATTCCGACGTTGATGTAGTTAACATTGATCCGGATTTAAAATATGGTCAAATGTCTGGGGATCCGTTTATCGTTCAAGCGGATTCAGAGTTGCTATCATATGCGAAAACTGTCTTTGATGATTTAGAACTTCCTTATCGTGTTGGCATGATTGCTTCAGGAGATCAATTTGTTACCGATTCATTACGTTTAGAACCTTTACGTGAAACGGTTGATAACATTTTGGCTGTTGAAATGGAAAGCATGGCAATTGCCATGACGGCATATAAATTCAATGTTCCATTTTTGATTTTTCGAGGCATTTCAGATGTGATTGATGACCATCTTCAAGTCCAAATGTATGAAAATATCGTGGATGATATTGCCGATATGACGGCACGATTTGTTATTCATTTCATTGAGGGATGTACGTGGAAAAAGTCACTTTAGCAGGAAAAGAATTACTCGTTCAAATCGTGTACAAAAAGATCCGTCACACCTATTTAAGAATCAAACCCGACAATTCCCTTCTCATTACAACCAATAAACGGGTTTCTGAGAGTTCTATTCAGGCATTTATCAAACGAAATGAAGATAAAATAGTTCTTACACTTTCACAACGTGAGCATTCGAAATCGGCTTATAAAGATGGATTTGTACTGCATTTTGGACGAATGATTCCGATGATACAAGACTCTACTCTTTCTAACCCTTGGATATATTCTGCAGATACTTTATACTATAAAAACGCGAAAGACATCCAAAGTGTTGTTCGTTCCTTTTATCTCGTTGAAACTCTAAAAAAAATGGAAACCATGCAAAAAAAATGGTTACCCATCCTTGCATCAGACATCGACATTTCCCATATCACTTTAAAAGCCCAATTGATGAAAAGCCAATTTGGCAGCTGTCAATACGAAAAACGCATCATAAAACTCAATAGCGTTTTATCTTGTTTTGACCCAATTTATTTAGAATCCATTTTTTTACATGAAGTCGTTCATTTAAAAGAAGCCAATCACGGAACAAAGTTTTACGCGCTCTTGCTTAAATACTCACCGAATTACCGGTCCCTTCGTAAGGAACTTGGAAAACTCTTCAAAACCATCGAGGTGTAATGCATGCCCTTTCTTCCCATCGATAAAGCGGAAATGACCGCTTTTGGAATCACTCAACCAGACTTCGTCTTTGTGACGGGTGACGCTTACTGCGATCATCCTTCTTTTGGCACAGCGATTATCGCGAGATGGCTTGAAAGAAATGGTTATACTGTCTGTATCTTATCTCAACCCTCCATTACCAATCCCGATGCTTTTTTGGAGTTTGGAAAACCCCGTTTGGCTTGGCTCGTCAACAGCGGTAACATTGATTCCATGGTGAATCATTATACCGTGGCTAAACGGCGGAGAACAAAAGACTTCTACACGCCCGGCGGTATTATGGGTAAACGGCCGGACAGAGCGGTTATTAAGTATTCTAATATCATCAGAAAGATTGATCCTGATGGCGCAATTATCTTAGGTGGCATCGAGGCTTCCTTGCGTCGTATGGCTCATTATGATTACTGGGATGATACCATTCGAAAGAGTGTCTTACTCGATTCAAAAGCCGACTTGTTGGGATATGGAATGGGCGAAGCAGCAGTCCTAGAAATTGCGGATGCTTTGGCCGGTGGATTGAATATTAAAGATGTAATATTTGTTAAGGGAACCGTATGGAAGACGTCAAACCCCGATTACTTACCCTCTGACGGTATTACTTTACCCTCTTTTGAAGCGATCACCGCTTCAAAAAAAGCGTATGCCGAATCATTCTTAATTCAATATGAGAATACAGATTCGATTACCGCAAAACCACTTATTGAATTAAATCACACCGTATACGTCGTTCAAAACCCACCGCAAGCCCCGCTTACGGAAGAACAAATGGGACAAGTATATGACTTGCCATTTATGCGGGCAACCCATCCAAAACAAGAAGCCATGGGTCATGTGTCAGCGATGGATGAAGTCAAACACAGCATTGTGATAAACCGAGGGTGTTACGGCGGATGTTCTTTCTGCGCATTGACCATGCATCAAGGACGAGTGATGTCTGCTCGCTCGAAAGCCTCTGTTATTGATGAAGCAAAAATCATCATTGCTGATCCTGACTTTAAAGGCTATATCCATGATGTTGGCGGACCTACTGCCAACTTTTATCGCCCATCCTGTGATAAACAGGAAAAATATGGGGTTTGTAAAACTAAGCAATGTCTTCACCCCAATAAATGCGCAAATCTAAAAGTAGATCATATGGAATATTTAGACATCCTGCGATCATTAAGAGAATTAGATGGTATTAAAAAAGTCTTTATTCGTAGTGGAATTCGGTATGATTATTTGATGTATGATCCCAACGACACCTTTTTTAAAGAACTTGTGGAACATCATGTTTCGGGTCAATTAAAAGTAGCTCCAGAGCATGTTTCTGATGCGGTTTTGGATAAAATGGGGAAACCTGGTAAAGGGTTATATGACCGATTTGTCAAAAAATTCAACCAAATAACGCAAGCGTTGCATAAAGAACAATACTTAGTTCCTTACCTTATGAGTTCTCATCCTGGTTCGACCATCAAAGATGCCGTAATATTAGCGGAATATATTCGCGACCTCAAATATAATCCCGAGCAAGTCCAGGATTTTTACCCAACACCTTTAACATTATCTACAACCATGTATTATACTGAACTTGATCCACGCACGATGAAGCCGGTATTTGTGCCGAAATCGCAACATGAAAAAGCGATGCAAAGAGCACTCATTCAATATCGTGATCCAAAGAATTATGACCTCGTCAAAGAAGCGCTTCATCTTGCTGGAAGAACGGACCTCATCGGCTTTGGCCCTGAATGCTTAATCAAACCCAGACATCAGGAGCGAATGAAAGTATGATTTCACCGTACGAGATTCAATTTGTCTTAAAACCGCTTGCCAATGATGCGTCATTATCAGCCAATTTGATGGCGATGCAAAAAGTCATCCAAGATGCATCAACAGATCATGCAAGCCTCATCGGATATGGAAAAACCGAAATGGACGCTTTAAATGTTTTTTGGGCCATTGCTCGATTACGTGTTTCATTCTTCAAATCCTTAGTTGCCAATGAAACATATTCGATTAAAACCTGGCCAAACCCCTACGAAGCCGTCGGAATTGATCGTAATTATCTGGTTTTCGATTCTAAGGGCGACCTCGTCGTCCAAGGAATGGGAAAATGGGTGATTGTCGATAAGTCGACATTTAAACTAGTTAAACCGAAGCAATTTGCACTAACTAGTGGACAAAATAACCCCTTAGTTGAAAAAGTATATCCGGATGGCTATCGCCGATATTCTAATGATCATCCAAACATTACCTTTCAACTTGATAAATACGTTCATATGAAAGATATTGACCAAAACGGCCATGTTAATAACGTCGTTTATTTGGATTATATCTTTTCGACCATTCACGAATGGAATCCATCCCCCTTAACTATCACCGAATATCAAATCAATTATTCCGAATCGCTATTTAAAAATGATCGGTTCAAGATGCAACTCGTGGATTGTGATGACCACATCTTGTTATCGGCTTATCGTGTGGAATCGGAAGGTAACTCCTTAGTCTTTCAAGCGCTTATCCAAAAAAAATAGGACTGGTAGTGATTCTACCAGCCCTTTTTTATTCCTTGTGTTGGTTGACAAACGATCGATTTTGCCATTTTTTGCTATACCATCTTCCAGTTAAAATGGTTCCTCTGATGAGTTCGTCTACTGCTAAGGCAATCCAAATTCCAATGAGTCCCAGTTCTAAGGTGATTCCCAACACATAAGCCAAAGGAATCATGATACTCCAAGATATGATAATGGCAAATATGACCGGGAAACGGATGTCACCGGAAGCTTTTAAAGTGTTACCAAACAAGATATTCACCGCTCTGCCGATTTCCACACCAAGGTCAATTATAACGACCCACTTTGCAAGTTCAATAATATCGGGATTATCGGTAAAAATACGAATTAGTGGTGTGATAAACAAGATGAATATTCCATTGATGATGAGGGTCACAATTCCCGATACTTTAATCGAATAAAGGGCCATTTGATACGAATCTTCTGTCCGGTTTTCTCCTGTAAGATTTCCAACCATGATTGCGGCTGCATTCGCTACTGCCACGGTAAATGCATAGATAAACATTGCAATCGTCGAATAAAAGGTCATGGTATTTAAGGCAATTGTTCCTATAATTGTTACAAAAGCCGTTATAATTAATTGCGACATCGAATAGGATAGATTTTCACCCA
Source organism: uncultured Caryophanales bacterium (assembly GCA_942493185.1). GTDB lineage: Bacteria > Bacillota_I > Bacilli_A > Izemoplasmatales > Hujiaoplasmataceae > UBA5603. The sequence goes on along the minus strand of OW818673.1, from coordinate 1,168,263 downwards.
CAGAGGGTAAACCGATTTTTAGGATGTCTTTAAATATTTTCTTTGGAAACGGAATCAACAATTTAAACGATAATGATTTATCGATGACTCTAAACAAGACATACACAAGGATCGCAAAATTCACAATTTTGCTGATTAAGGTTGCGATGGCCGCACCAGCAACCCCCATTTGGGGAATATTTAAAAACGGAACCCCAAAAATTAATACATAGTTTAAAACGACATTCACTAAATTGGCAATCAGCGATGCTTTCATCCCTATCTTAGTATGACCATAACTATAGATGACCGCACCCGCTGAGAAAGTGATGGCTTGGAAAACTGATCCAATTGCAACAATTTCTACATAGGTTTTCCCATAGGCGAGTAACGTGTCGTCGAGCTGTAACAGTTTTAAAAACGGAACGTTGAATATCAACATGAGTCCCATTCCTAATAAGCCCATGAAACCATTCAATACAATGGATAACAACGTTACTTGTGATATTTTTTGTTGCATTTTTGCGCCGATGAACTGACTGACCAAAATAGAAGTACCCACAGAAATAACCATAAAAAACAAATTAAACAGATTAATGACCTGACCGCCAACCCCAATGGCACCAGCCGCATCGTTAGAATATCTAGCAATCATCACGGTATCGACACTACCAATTAACATAATTAATAAGGTTTCTATGAACAATGGCCATGCAATGGTGACCAGACGTTTTTTTAACGAAGAATCAAGGACTGTTTTCATGGAATCGCCTCCCGCTCAATATTATATCACTTGATGGCATTTCTATCTCTAGAAAGCAGAATGATAACATTTACATTTTTGAAAACGTGAAAGAAACAAAAAAATAGACTTTTAGGTTCAAATTGTGTATAATACTATGTAGCATTTGGAGGTTTGAAATGATTGAATTATTTTTAAAGGCGAAGCACTTTATGCCGGATGATTACTACAAAACCGTCTACGACATTGATTTCCTCGCTTTGAAAAACCAAGGCATCAATGTTCTATTTATCGACATCGATAACACGTTGATTCCTTATGATGAATCGTTTCCAACCGACGGCCTAAGGACTCTGTTTGAAACCATCAAAAAAATGAGTTTTAAGATATTGATTATATCAAATAACCATTTGAGACGTGTTCGTAATTTTTCAAATTTGTTAGGGTGTTTGTTTGTCGCAAGCGCGAAAAAACCCACTCGCTTTGGATTTCGTCGTGCTGAGAAAATCATAGGGTGTTCCAATCCCAAAGAAATTTGTTTGATCGGCGATCAAATGATGACCGACGTTTTTGGCGCGAAACGCATGGGATATTATTCCATTGTCGTTGATGCTTTAGACCGTTCCAATGAAAAGTGGTTCACCAGAATGAACCGAAGAGTTGAAAAACGGATGATTGATCGTTTGCATCGAATTAACCCAGATTATTGTTCAAGGTTAAAACTTGTTGAAAAGAGGTAGTGTTGATGGATGAATTGTATTGCAGTGGTTGTGGTGCGAAAATACAGACGCTTGATCGTCATTCGCCGGGCTTTGTGACAGAAAAAGTTCTGAACGAGTCCGATTTAAAACGCGTGATTTGCCAACGCTGTTTTCGAATCAAAAACTACAGTGATGTCATCAATGTCAATGTTTCCAATGATGATTATCTCAATGTTATCAATCAAATTAGCAAAGAGAATGCATTGATTGTTAAAATAGTTGATATCTTTGACTTCTCTGGATCATTTGTCCCTGCTATCAAACGGCTAACCGGAAACAGAGATGTCATTTTGGTCGCAAACAAAATGGATTTACTTCCCAAAAATGTAAAATATGATAAGATCCTCGCTTGGTTAAAACAAATGCTCGCCAGTGAGGGCTTTTCGGTTCTCGATTCAATTATTATCTCCGCAAAATACGGCGATTATTTCGATGAACTCATGGATTTAATCTATAAGCATAAAGGTAACCGCAATGTCTATTTGGTGGGATCCACCAATGTGGGTAAATCCAAAATTATCAACCAAATTCTTCGTCGTTACTTTGGTAAAGAAGCTGACGTTGTCACGGTATCATCAAATCCAGGAACCACCATTGGTCTCATCGGCTTTCCATTAAAAGACGGCACAATGATTTTTGATACGCCAGGCGTTATCAATAAACATCAATACACGCATTATTTAACGCGTCCTTCTTATAAATTAACCGTTCCTAAAAAAGAGATTAAACCGCTTGTGTTTCAGTTGAATGAGGGACAAACCTTATTCTTTGGCGGTTTGGCTCGCTTTGACATTATCTCGGGTGAAACCGGTGATAAAGTCAATGTTGTCACTTTCTTCGCAAACACATTGAATGTTCACCGGACGAAAACGGAAAATGCCGATCACTTATATGATACGAAGTTGTATACCTTATTGACGCCTCCGTTCGCTGAGGCAGAAAAGGTTCCAAAGTGGATTTTCCACGATTTTAAAATTCGAGACAATCTAAAATATGATATCGTCTTTTCGGGACTTGGCTTCGTTACGATTCGTGGACCTTTCAATGTTAGAGCCTTTGCGCCCTTCGTGGTTGGCGTATACATCCGCCCCGCCATTATCTGATGAAGACGTATTCTGAACTGGTTGCTTATGTCAAAACCAGACTGGGAGATTCGCAACGATTTAAACACACCTTAATGGTTGTCGATACTGCCAAAAAATTGGCGGCGATAAACGGCGCCGATGTTCAGAAAGCCGAAATCGCCGCGCTTTTGCATGATGTAACCAAACATGAAACCTCTGAGTTTCATAAAACATGCATTGCGTCCTTTTTTGGTCCAGAAGAATATCGCAAATGGCCTGAGCCCATTTGGCATGCATTATCGGCGGTTGTGGTCGCAAAACAAGATTTAATGATTGATGATGTTGATATTTTAGCGGCAATTCAATATCATACATCGGGAAGACCCAACATGTCTTTATTGGAAAAAATCATTTTCGTCGCTGATTTTATCGAACCAACACGACCGTTTGATAATCACGAATATTATGATTTAGCCATGAATAGCCTTGATAAATCGGTCGCAGTGATTTTAAAATCATTGCATCATTATTTGATTGCTAGAGGAGAAACACCCGTTTCAGAAGGCGTAGAAGCCCTACGTTATTATCAATACCTATTGGAGGAAGAGAATGGCAGAACTACTTAATCGCATCGTCAAAGCCCTTGACGATGTCAAATTGAAGGACATTATCATTTATGATTTTCGCGGATTTTCTCCGCTTTTTGATTATATGGTTATCGCATCAGGAACATCAGAACGTCAAGTATTAGCATCAATTCATCATATCGCTGAAGCAGCACCAGAAATTAGTACATCAAAGATTGAAGGCGCTCCTGAAGGACGCTGGCTATTATTTGATTTAGGAGACATTATTGTTAATGTTATGCACGTTGAAGAACGCGAATATTATCAATTAGACAAATTATTTATCCAACGCGAACGGATTACAATCGAGGTTTAACGCTGTGAGTTATGATATCTTAGCGAATTTTTATGATGCCTTCATTGATCAGGATGTTTATGATGAGTATCTCAATTTGCTTGAAAAATACACTTCGATCGGCTCGTTATTAGACATCGGTTGTGGAACCGGAACGTTATCGGTCGAACTCGCGAAACGGGGCTATAAAGTCACTGCCACCGATTTATCCGAAGAGATGCTTCAAGTCGCCAAATATCGTGCTAGTGAAAGTGACGTGTCGATGGATATCTACGTATATGATATGTTAGATCCCGTTGGCATTCAATTTGATACGGTCATCGCTTCAATGGATGTCCTCAATCACTTAACAGATTTAGAAGATGTCCAATTTGGATTGACGAACATCTATGACGCTTTGAATCCCAACGGACTTTTTATCTTTGATGTCCTTTCCTCTGAATACATCGATGCCCTCGATGGTTATTCAGAAGATGATACTGAATTTAATTTTCATTGGGAATGCCATAAAGGTGATAAACCGCATAGCATCGTCCATACCGTCACAATTCATTTAGAAGCAGAAGAACATGAAGTCAAAATCTATGAAGAAACCCATGACATCATTGAATACCTTCATATCATCGAAACCGTCGGGTTTTCGATGATTGATGTCAAGTGCATGCCAGAACGTACGATTTTAGTATTACATAAACCCGAAAAAAAAGAATAATGGTCCGATAACGTATTATCTTCATGAGGTGATAAAAATGCTTGCTTTCATGAAACGTTATTCGGGCTTTTTTTTATTAGCAATGGGCATTCTTGGTTTGGTTGTAATGAACATTGTTAGCATTTCCGCAGAACCAGAGTCACTCCCTATCGTTACAACGACTCAAGGAGAAACCGTGACAACAAATTCTGGGTTTGTATTTGTGGACATCAAAGGCGCAGTGAAGTATCCAGAAGTCTATATGGTCGCTTCCAGCGCGAGAATTAATGATGTGATTGCGATGGCAGGAGGACTTTTAGCCAATGCCGATTTGACTGAAGTCAATCTTGCGAAAATGGTTTATGATCAAATGATTATCTTTATTCCTTCTTTCTACTCTGAACCCACAATCGAGATCAGTCAGAAAATCATGTGTATTGATATTAAAGGCGAGGTCAAGTATCCGGGTGTTTATGAAGTTCCTTCAACATTTAGAATTTATGATGTTGTTTTGAGAGCTGGCGGTTTGACCAATAATGCTGATGCCACTTCTTTGAATCTATCACAAATTGTGACAGATCAAATGGTCATTGTGATTCCATCCCTCCCGGTTATTCCCTCAGACGAAATTGTCGAAAATCCTCGTATTTATATTCAGATTCTGGGGGCAGTGGTCAAACCTGGCTTGTATTATGTCGACAGTCATTTATTGATTAAGGATGTCATTAACTTGGCGGGCGGAATTAAAGTTGATGCCGATTTATCAAAAATCGATCTAAATCAAAGCATCGTCAATCAAATGAAAATAACCATTCCCCTCATTGGATCAACCAGCACACTTCCTGATGATGAAGATGATCCAGTTTCCCCAGTCGATGACCGTATAAACATCAATACCGCAACATTAGACATGCTAGATACTCTTCCTGGGATTGGATATATTCTAGCGCAAAGAATCATCGATTATCGCGCTGAATTTGGGCCTTTTGAGGCGATTGAAGATATTATGAATGTTTCAGGTATTAAGGAAAGCGTTTATGAACAAATTAAAAACAATATTAAAGTCTGATAGTGGAAATTATATCCATTTAGCCATAGCGACAACCTTACTATTACTCAGTATTCAAACAGCCCCAGCTGTGTTATTGTTTATCGCCGAAATGATCTTCTTATGGAAGAATCATCGGCGTTTTTTCTATCTATCCATTCTATTAGGATTTATCATTGGTATTAATTACTATCGTTTATCTACACGAACTCAACATGAACTTGGCGATCAAGCCCAAGGGATGGTCAAAGAGGTCATGGTTGACAAAATAGTCTTCGTTAGTGAAGACAAAAACTGGTATGTGTATGGAGATAATTTTGATGGTTTAACCCCAGGAGATCACGTCATCATTTATGGCAAAAATGCCAAATCGGGAGGATATAGTATACCTCATGTTTTTAACTATGGCGCTTATTTGATGGGGGAAACCATAGAAGGAGTCTATTTCGCTACGGGGTATGAAATAATATCTCATCAATTTCATCTCAATCAAATTCGATTCACGATACAAAATTACATCAAAAAAGTGTATTCTTCGGAAGTGGTGCCCGTATTTGGCTTATTGCTTTTTGGTGATAATTCGTTGTTAAGTGATCAAACCAATGATGGCATTATTAAACTAGGTGTTGCGCACATTTTTGCGATATCAGGAATGCACGTTGGCCTCGTCATTGTCATGTTAAAGGCTATCACAAAAAGACTTTATTGTAGCAATAGCGTTGAGCATATCGTTGTGGTTGTGACCTTGTTGATCTATACGTTCCTAACGAGTTTTTCGGTTTCGATGATTCGTGCATCGGTTCTTGTATTCCTCATTTTTGCAGGTAAAGGTTTAAAATGGCCATTTTCAAAATTGGATTACCTGTCGATGATTCTATTGGCGTTTTTGTTCATCAATCCTTTCTTTATTTATCAAATGGGTTTTCAGTTGTCTTTTTTAGTGACCTTTTCAATCATCTTAGGAAATGAATATTTATCGACAAAATCAGAATTAACCAATCTGTTAAAAATATCGTTGTTAGCGACCGCGGTGGGTCTTCCGATCATTTTGGAAGCCAACCACGAAATAAGCCTTTGGGGCATACCTCTGAGTATAATATTAGGATTATTCGTGGCGAAAATGATGCTCCCAGGCATGTTTTTGACATTGTTAATTCCTCTTTTTGAACCGATTTTTTTGTTGATTTCAAAGGGATTCTATATTATCGTTGATGGTATCGCTCCATTCAATGTCGCGATTCCCTTCAATTTTCCCAATGCATGGTTAAAAGCCGCATATTGGATAATAATATTGGTTTTATTGGTCAAAGGCTTTACGAAGAAAACAATCATTAGTTCGGCGATGATGTTGGTAATCATCGTGCTCTTAAGCTATACAATCAATATCATTCCAAATATTATTACAGTAACCATGTTAGATGTGGATCAAGGAGACGCAATTCATCTGCATGACAACCGCTGTGACATTTTGATTGATACAGGAAAACCAGACAATTTTCACCGACTTGCCGATTATTTTGAAGCAATGAATATTCGTAAAATCGATATGATAATTGCATCACACGGACATGATGACCATATTGGCGAACTTCCATATATTCTTACAAATTTTGAAGTAGGATCACTTATCGGTGGGGCTAACACTCCAATTGAAAAGGATGTTAAGCATCTCATACCTAATATCGGGATGAAGGAATCCTGTGGTTCTTTCTTAATAGAGGTCGTTTATTATAGTGACAGTGATCCAAACCAAAACAATCAATCCATTATTGCGACCATCCAGGTTGGCGATGATGTTTGGTTGTTTTCAGGAGACGCCGAAAACAAAGTTGAACAGAAAGTATCTCCCGAAATTCTTAAAACTGTGGATGTTGTCAAAGTGTCGCATCACGGAAGCGACACGTCTTCTTATCCAAACTATGTCAAACAGTTTTCTCCCAGATACGCCCTAATATCGGTGGGAGAAGGAAATTATTACCAACACCCCCATATCGATGTTATATCAAGATGGTTGTCTAGGGGAGCGAAGGTGTACAGGACCGATGATTTAGGAACACTTCGATTCACTTACTACACTAATTTAGGAAAGTGCATTGTGCAATCTTATCGAAACGAAGATTATTTCTTTCCTTATTTGCGGAGAAACCTCGATACTTATCAAAATCAAAACGACAACTGATGTCTTCCTATGATATAATTATTACGGTGATTTCAATGAATGAACATATCTATCTTTATTTCGGGGATAATCCCCACCTAATCAAATACAAAACCGAAAAACTATTTGAAAACAAAAAAATCGACTCCATGGATGTCGAATATTTTGATTTAGAAGAATCATCTCTCATCGATGCCATTAACGCCGCGATGACCATCCCATTTTTATCTGAATCAAAAGGCGTCATCTTGGCAAATGCATCCATTTTGACAGCCAACAGCAAATCTGAAAACGATTCTGAGAATCAACTTCGATATTTATCAAACTACTTACTAAATCCCAACCCCTCTACGATATTGGTCATTCAAGCCCCCTATGACAAGCTCGACCAACGCAAAGCAATCACCAAAGATTGTATGGCGAACTGCACGGTAGAAGAATGTGCTGCTCCCTCCAAAGACGATCATTACGGTTACATTCGCAAACGCCTTCAAGCAGAAAACATGACCATCGATGCCAATGCTTTAGAAGAATTTGTCACCAGAGTCGGTGAGGATGGTTATATGATGGTGAATGAACTCGACAAGTTGATTTTGTATGCCCAGGGAAAATCAAAAATCGATTTGAACATCGTCAAAGACATCACGATTAAGAACCTTGAAAGTAAAATCTACACGTTGGTCAATGCCGTTGTATTAAAAGACCAATGGAGTGTTGCGAATATCTATCAAGATCTCATTCGGGTGAATACCGAACCCGCCTCCATAGTCACGATGATTGGGTTTAAATTTCAGGAAATATTATATGCCCAAGCCCTATTAAAATTAAAAAGCAAGCAAGAAGACATCATGAAATATTTCAATGCTACCAAAGGAAGAGCGTATTATATAATAAAAAACGCCACTGAAATCTCAGAGGCAGTTGTCATGCAATATTTAACGGATTTAGAAGACCTCGATTATAAAATCAAAAGTGGTCAAATTGACAAGAAAATTGGATTAGAAATGTTTCTCTTTAAACAAACATCCTGAATAACAAAAAAAAGCCGACTCGGCTTTTTTTAATTATAGGTTATTAACTTTCAATGACAGGCGCGATTTTTGGTTGGCGACATAATTTTTGTGATGGACGCCTTTAGAAATTGACTTGTCAAGCTTTTGGAATGCGACGCTAAGTGCAGCGACAGCAACTTCTTTATTTTTACTTTCAGCAGCGACTTCTACGTTCTTGATAGCGGTCTTTAGTGCTGATTTAAAAGCTGAATTTGCTTCGTGTCTTTTTTCGTTTGTAATGATACGTTTCATTTGCGACTTAATATTTGCCATTTTGTCACCTCCATCGATATAAGCGGTAATATTGTAACAAATTTGACGTAAAAAAGCAAGATTCAGATGCAATTATTTTTTTTGAAGTCGAATAACGTTTTGATTCTCGGTTTTTTCCTAAAAGATAAGTACTTACATAACGTTCTGTATGATATAATAATGACAATTATTTGAGAATTCTACTTTTATTACAATGACTTGAGGGACACTTACATGGCGTATAAACATCACTTTCAAGAATTTTGTCAACATCTCAACTATCATTCCGTTGTTTTTTTGAAATCAAGTGGGAAGGTATTGGGGTTTAATAACCTTAGGACGGATTCCTCGATGATGCCGTCTTTTTGCGACATCAATTTCAATTACGAATCGCTTCCCCCTGACGGATCTAAGGTCTTTTATGGCTTAAAATTAACACTTGATCGTCAAATTATTTTATGTAATGGATCTATCAATGTCATTAAACTTTCCTCCGATGCCTTGGTCATCGTTTTTTATGATTCGCGTTTATCCAGTTTTAGGGATAACCAACTTCCCAGAATTTTGTGGAAGTCACCCAGTAGCGTTTACCTAGGTCATTCTGATTATGTTCCTTATGAAAACAATCTTAAATCTTCCATGGTTGGTAAATCTGACCAAGAACTATTCGATCAAGAGTTCATTTCCAACATTACGCACTCAGACAAAGCCATTATCGAACAAGGGGTTTGTTTTTGGGATATGATGGGTAAAATCAAAGTAGACTTATTTTCTTCATGGGTCAAAATGGAAAAATTTGCTTATTATGATTTTGATAATCACTTGGTTGGCATCATATTAGCGTACTATCCCATTAATCAAACGGTTGATTCTTTTCAAATTTCCGGCGCTGATATCGATTCAGATAATCGTGTAATGGTGTCAAAAGCTCTAGTTAACGCCAATGTATATGTTGTTGTTCAAAATCTTGAAAATGATGAATCTATAGAGTTTTATACTGAAAACTTTGAATCCCTGCATTATGATTTTTCTTTGTTCTTAAAAGGGACGGTCAAATTGATTGATTTAGTAGCACCTGATGATGTTGAACGGTTTAAAATCGAGTTCAAGGATAACCTCTTCACTAAAAAAGTGGCTTATTCCACGAAAATAAAGTTAGTGGACCACGACCAAAGTCTCGTTTCTTGCAAAATGAGTTTCACGCCGATGGTCGATGCGAACAACAAGGTCAAAAAAATCGCTTTAGTCATGGAGTTTTTGGAAGATTCTACCCACGACGACTTGGCAAATTTTGAGAAATTAAATGCCATCGTCAACCGTAGTTACACGGTTTTCACGGTTCGAAAACTTGAATCAGCCGATCATTTTGAATTCTTAACAGAAAATATCAATCAATTTGGCTATTTCGCTAAAGAGTTTACGGAGGACCTAACCCCTTATACGTCGTTAATTGATGAAGCATATCGTCAAAGTTATTTGAATATATTTAATTCTTTGATAGAAAATAAATTGAATAATGCCATCATTGAGTATCCGTTAATTACCAAACGTCATAAGTTGTATTGGTTAAAAGAATCGATGTTCGTCATCAACATCAAGGGTTCTTTGTTCGTTGAGTCAGCCATCACTAATATCACTTCAACAAAATTGGCTTATGATACTTTAAAAGAGATTAATGATCAATCCATTGACTTACCCGCCGATGGTTTCACGCCCAATGTGAATTATAGTACAGTCGTTAAATATGCGAATCTTCAAAATGCTCTAAGTCCCTTATCAGAAGAAGGGATTGATTTAGCATTCTTTAACAACAATGATATTTTGATGGTTCCATACACAGGACATCCACTTGGATACCATACCCTGATGAATTCATTAACCGATTTTAAATCTTTTTCAACCACCGAAACCATTAAATCCGCTTATGCGAATTTGGGTGTTGGAACCGTTTCTTCTGAAGTGGGAAAATCTAAAATAGGAACCCTTCTATACTTCGCTATCCTAGATGATTACATTGCAAAGCCGGATGATAATATCTTTCAAGATAATAATCTTTTTTTTAAGCATTTATCCACTTCAAGATTTGCTAGACTTAAAAAGGCCGCGGAAGTCACTGCTAGAAATATCTCGTTTTCGTTAAACTCTGCAGCCATGATTCTTATGCAAATGCAATCTGCCAAATCCTTCCAAGGCGTTGTTCATCAACAACGGCTAAGCCACGAAATTCTTCTTGAATTGCTCAATATTGCCAATAGCGCAACCGATGTCATGGATTGCTTTGATCAAATTCTTCCTAAAGTCGGCGAAGCGTTGAACCTTTCCAGAGCGTCCCTGTTTAGTCAAAACAATGAGGGCGAAACATTTTCCTGTATTTCCGAATGGTACTCAAATCTTGATGTGTCGCGAAAAGATGTTTACACGAATGTTCTAAAAGAACAGTCTTTCTTTAAAGATTGGAACTGGCGTGAAAAAGCCACTTTTGTCATCAATTCAGATACGGTTGTTTCTGACCCAATGCATCACCGTGCTTATTCAAAGGCGGTGGTGGGCGTTCGCTTAACGGTGGGTGGAAAATTATTTGGATCCGTCAATTTTGCCGATAATCATTCAGTTCGCCATTGGACAGAAGATGAAATTATCATTATGGAAGATATCGGATATATTTTAAGTTCGGTTATTGAACGTTCTTCGAACCGACAAGAATTACTGGAAAGCAAGCAACAATTCATGGCGACTCTTGAACCGTTGCCCAATGCCGTTGCGTTAATCGATCGTAAGCGTCATCGCTTGGTCTATGCCAATCAAATGTTCAGAAAAACGTTTTTTGCGAATGCAGATATGCAATTCATTGAATCTGAAGTGATTAAAAAGTATCCAAAAATTAATGCTCTTCTGGCACTGGATAGTTCAAATCCGTCCTCAGAAATCTACTTTAAAGATTTGGATACTTGGTTCTTAGTCAACCGGACATTGGTTTCATTTGCATGGGCCAATGAAGGGGAATTATTCATCCTATCAGATGTCACTCAAAATAAAAAAGCCCATGAAACCATCTCCTCCTTGGCCTTTACAGATGTTTTGACGGGCTTACCAAACCGCGTCAAATTCGAACGCGATTTGTTAGAAGCCATGGCTAAAAAATCGTTTGGTGATGTCAATTCGTTCATCGGCATTATCAACATCGATAACTTTAAGATGATTAATAACACCTTTAGCTATTCTTATGGGGATGCTTTACTAAAAACGATATCCGGATTATTACAAAGAATTAAAGAACTAAAAGGTCACTTATACCGCTTTGGCGGCGATGAGTTTGCGTTTTATGTCGATCATCTTTTTAGTGATCAAGTCTATGAAATCGCCAATAAGATTATGAAAATATTCGAATCGCCTTTTTCCATTGATGATTATGAAACTTCTTGTACCATCAGTTTGGGAATCGCTTTTTGGAAAGAAGCACCCGATGACATTAATAGCTTATTACGAAAAGCCAACCTTAGTTTGATTGATGCAAAAACCTCTGGAAAGAATAAATTCGTCGTTTACAACATCGGATTACAGAAGTATGAAGAAGATACGCTTTCATTGCAAAACGAGCTCAAAAAGGCCGTAGATGCTCAATGCGAGGAATTTAAGCTTCACTATCAACCCATCGTTGATGCAAAGTCGGGAAAAGTTCTTTCGGCTGAAGCTTTAGCAAGATGGTATTCGCCAAAATACGGGTTAGTCAGTCCTGTGAAGTTTATTCCAATTGCCGAATCTACCGGTTTGATTATCCCATTAGGAAAATATCTTCTAGACTTGGCCTGTGCCGAAGCTAAAAAATGGCTGGATGCTGGAATCGATATTCATGTTTCGGTCAATTTTTCAGTCATCCAATTATTGCAATCGGACTTAATTGCGATTATCTTAAAAACATTGCAAAAACATAAATTACCGCCTAAAAATTTAATGGTCGAAGTTACTGAAAGTTTGGCCATTAACGACATCAACAAAATCCTAGAAATATTGAATGCCATTCGCCAAATCGGTGTGAAAATTGCGATGGATGATTTTGGAACCGGTTATTCCTCTTTAAATCACCTTAGAAGAATGCCCCTAAATTATGTTAAATTCGATCGTAGTTTCATTTTCAACATTGAGTTTGATCCGTATACCGTCTCCTTCGTCGATGCCATCGCGAAATTCTGTCATATGAAGGATACTCAAGTATGTTGCGAAGGCGTTGAAACGTCAACCCAAAAGATATTACTTCAAAGCGTAGGTGTCGATTGCTTACAAGGATACTTGTTTGGCAAGCCAATGGCCAACGACGATATTTGGGAATATTTGAAAACTCATCGTTAATTCAATAGCATCGCCTGAAAAGGAGATGCTTTTTCTTTGAAAGGATTTCCTTAGAAGACGAAAGACAAGATTACAAACTATTTTGCAGTATTTTTATATAGTAAAACGCTTACTTTATCATTATAATTAAACTGACTTTTGTGTAGGAGGTTTTTTGACTATGTATAAACCAAAGTTACAATTTGAGGTACCCTTAAGAAAACTATTTTTGATGGTGATTTTCGCAATCACCCTTTTAAGTGTTGTGGCATGTACTGAAAAAACGACGACAACCACCACGACAACCATCACGTCTCAATCGACCACTTCCACAACCACCACTGAAGTTATTGTTCTAAATGACAACACGCAAGTCGTTCTTTATGATGGCCCAGAAATTATGACGTCTTCTGATATGGTAGATATTTCAGTGGAAGGTCACTCAGTATTTGCCTATGAAACATTGGTCAATTACGGAAGAACGTTCACTTACACAACCTCCACTGCCAAAGTCCCCGTAGCGATTTGGGACTTTGAAGGAACCATTGAAGTGAGAATTACCATCCCTGGAGATGTAGAAGTCACCAGTGCGAAAGTCTCTCCCGCCGCATATGGGATAGAACCCGTCATTGAAAATGGCGATACCATTGTTTTTACGTTAGAATATCCCACAGCTTACACCGTTGAATATAACGATGATTACCACAATGCCATTCACTTATTTACCAATACTATTGAAGAAGAAACCTATGATCCGCAAAACTTGCCCGAAGATGTTATTTACATTGGACCTGGCGTGTATAAAGCCGATAATATCCCGGTTCAAAGCAATCAAACCCTTTATATTGCGGGCGGAGCCGTTGTTTACGGAAAAATCCGTACTGAAAATATGGAAAACATCACGATTAAAGGCCGAGGCATTATTGATGGATCCATCTATCCACGGACCTTGGCTTCTGAATACACGATTCCCATCGAACTTCGTCATTCTAGCGATATCACGATTGATGGCATCACCTTCTTAAATCCAGCCGGTTGGTGTATGGCTATCTATTTTTCCGAAAACATTACAATCCAAAATGTGAACATCATCACTGCGAGAGCCAATGGCGATGGCATAAGTGTTCAATCAAGTAAGAACGTTTTAGTCAAAAACAGTTTCTTAAGAACTTGGGATGATGCCCTCGTTGTCAAAAACTATAATTTGGGAACCACTGAAAATATCACATTTGATAATATCACCATCTGGACTGATCTCGCTCAAAGCATGGAGGTTGGTTACGAAACATATGGTGAAACCATGACCAATATCATCTTCAAAAATATCACCGTATTGCATAACTTCCATAAACCCGTTATTTCCATTCATAACAGTGACCAGGCCGATATTACGTTTGTGACGTTCCAAAATATAACCGTTGAGGATGCGCAAATGATCGGGGATAATGCCGTCGAAACGTCCGACGATTATCTCATCGAAATCTTTACAAGATACAATCTTAACTGGAGTAAAAGCGGGAATGACCGCGGGTCCATCTCAAATGTTTTGATTGATAACTTGGTGGTATTAGATGGGAAAGAAGACATTGTCTCTTTAATCCATGGGTACGACGCCACGCACAAAACGCAAAACATCACTTTGAGTAACATTAAAATATATGGAAATCCTGTTAATACCGCTGAAGATTTAAATCTGACCACCAACGAATATGTTTCTAATGTAACAATCTCCTATGATGAAGCAAAAGCAGTGGGCGCCGATGTCTATTACGCCTACGAACTAAGTCTTCCTGTGGATGATGTTCCTGAAATCACAACCAATCCGAATATCACGCAAGAAGGCTATTTGGTTCCGCTCTTTGCAAGATCAGAACCGGTTGGTTCTTATATGGGTTCAAAAGTCACCGGAGCATTTACCGCTGAGACCACTCGCGGGACGGAAATTCTCATCTATGATGACGGAACCGGTTCCTACGATTTGGTTGAAAATGGTTCTGATGATGTGATTGATGGGAATCCATCGACTTTATGGGAATCCGTTGATTACACCGAAACCAACAAATATTACGCCTTAAGCATCGCCTTTAATGATATTAAATCAGTGGGTACGATTCGTCTTTATGGCGATATGCTCAGCGAAATATATCAAGTGCAAAATATTGCTATTTATGGAATAAAGAGTACCAGTGAAACCAATGTTTATACTAAAATTCTGAGTACGTATGCCTATGAGTTCAGCCCTGCTAAGGGAAATGTTGTGGATATTACCATCCGGTCTAATCAGTTTAAAGCGATTCAATTTCGTTTCTATTATGTTGATCAGCCACAATACGCAGACCATGCATTCTTATCGGAAGTCGAGTTCTATCCCGCTAGTTTGGCCTTCGGCTTAACACCAACCGGAACTGAACACGAAGATGTCTATGAGATTAAATACGCGGTCGATGGCAATCCAGACACTTATTATGAATCGCAAAGCGGTACGTTCCCCGCTGAAATTATTATTGACTTGCTCCAAAGCAACGACATCAAATATATAAGTTTGTATTTGCCTTCCAAATGGGAAAATCGAACGCAAGAAATAGAAATCCTGACGAGCACCGATGGGACGAATTATACCGTAGCATCGGCTAAACAGGCTTATGTGTTTGCGACTTCGGCATCAAATGTCGTTGAAATTACCTTTACAAACCCAATCCCTGCCCGATTCGTGAAAGTTGTGATTTATAGCAACTCTTCAGGTTATGGTGGACAGATTTCTGAAATTACCATCTTCTCGTAACATCATTTTTTAAAGGACTTTCGAAATAAAAAATAGATATAGGAGGAATATTATGAAAAAATGGTTTGTACTACTTTTAGGAGTACTCCTTGGATTAGCACTCGTTGCTTGTACGGATTTAACAACAACGACAACCACGACACAAGGATCTAGTACTTCCGCAACAACTTCTAGTTCGAACACGACGTCTTCGACAACAACGACAACGACGACTACAACCACAACGACCACCACAACAACGACTACAACCACGACAGAAGAACCCATTAACACCGATGTCACCGTTTATATTCATCTAAACATGACACTTCGTTCTGTCGCAGATCTCAATGTTAAAGCATGGGGTCAAGACGCTACCAACGCATGGGGACCAGATTACTGGGTTGCTTTCACTGGACAAGATGATGATGGCGTTTACGCAACCATCGATTTGGGTGAAAGAGGTCGCATTAATCTAGGATTTGCGGTTGTGCCTGGACAAGAATGGGCACCCATTCTTCCGCAAATCAATAGCATCGATTTTACCAAACAAGATGAAAATGCTGAAATTCACATCTATTTAAATGAAGGACCAGACACTTTCACTTATGATGCCCCTGCAGAAGGAACACAACTGATTGACATCGCCATTGGCTATGTCCCAACCGTTCCGCAACAAACCGGTGGGTTAGAATCGATTAAACTATTTGATGATTTCACCCGTTCAATTTTATTAGCTGATGGCATCACAATCACGGGTGATGTTGAATTATCTGACCGTGTCAGTCATCTATCAATCAACTACACAAGTACCGTAGGCATTAATGCCGATGCAGCCATTTATAAAGCAGCTTTAGGCGCAAACACCAATGGTTCTTATTCCAACTTGGTATTTGTTATGAAAGGTTCTAACGGAGCTTCCATCAATCATTTAAACTTGGCTTTCCGTTTAGACGACACCCATGAATTGATTGTTGTTCCATTCACACAGTTATTAGACTCTGACCTTTCTCCAATGGCAGAATTATCATCGACTTATGAAACCTTCATTATCAGTATTCCTGACACATTGGATGGAAAAACATTTGAAGGAATTGGTGCAGCTACCGATGTTGCTGCTGCTGGATCCATCGTTGGATTCCATCTCTATGCAGACGGAATTAACTCGGGTACCCTCGAAATTCAAGAAGTGTATTATACATCAAGTGCTATTACAACCGGATATACCGAAGCGACTGACCAACTGATTGACAATTTCCAACGTTTGAATGTCGCAACAGCCCCCGCAGGCATTTACTGGTGTGGTTCTGTTGGTGAAATCGTTGGCAAATGGTTGATTATGGATGCTACAGCTGATGTAGCGACGTATCAAGACGCCACTCAAGATGCTGAAAACTTCGAAAACATCGTGATTACCCTTCGTGGTGATGCCGTTGCTAACGATATTTTGGTAACACCAATCTTCTTAATTGATACTGTTCCAACCTTGGGTGTTGAAGTATTATTATCCGCACTCTTGGATGAAACCAATGCAGCTATTGGCCCTATCGGAACAACGTTTGAATCCGTTGTAATCAATTTGGCTAATAATCTTTGGGGAAGCAACTTAGTGGGTCTTAAATTTAAACTCACTTCCGGAGTTGTGACCTTTGAACACATCGAATTCAAAACCTTTGCCCAAGGAGAAGTCGCTTACCCAACCTTAGATAATCCAACTTTGATTGTTTGGGATGACTTTAACCGTGCAACCGTTGGTGCGACTGTCGCATATGATGCTAATAACCCAGTAGCCCTTGAAAACGAACTTTATTACATTATTTCTTATACCGATTCAGTGACGAAAAATCAACTATATATTGAAGATGGCGCGGTCGTATTCGATTGCACTACTGAAGCCGGATATATTAACTTTGTTGAAGCATCTCATCATTTGAATGATGAAACGCATCAATACATGGTCTTCAAAATGAAGGTTGATCAAGGCGGCAATTATGCGAACTTCCGTCTTCAAACAAAGACCAGTGGCGTCGTATGGTCCTCTGCCTTTATGGCCGCTCCTGGACTTGGCTCTTTTGATTCTCCTTATGTAACGAATGATGGTTGGACGTACGTTGTTGTTGATCTTGAATTATCAGGAATCGGCACAGCCATTGATGAATTAACGCTTTATTACAGCACGGAAGGTCGTTTAATCATTGATTCAATCTTCTTTGCGAATAACGAATTTACACGCCTTGATTTAGAAAATCAAACCATTGCTGACACATCAGATGTTACACAAGTCTTCTCAGCAGGCGACGATTATGCATACAATCATTTAGGATTAGCCAATAACAATCCCCTCAATCAACGTTACTTGGTATTATTATTAAAAGGAACCGGTTTGGATAACTTCCGTATTCAAACCTATGATGGTGATGTCACAAGCGAAGTCAAATATCTCAATCAAATGATTGGCATTGATGGACATGCTTACACAACCGCCGACATTTCGAATACCGAATATCGTTATTTGGCCATTGATTTGTTAGCATCCGGAATGCAACTCAATCCTGATGGCATTCATCTTCATTTAAACAATGCTAAAATTTACATCGCAGAAATTTTCTTTGCTGATGAAGTACTTCCTTATCAAGAAACCGTTTTAGCAAGCTATGCTCCAGTAACCCCAACGGTTGTTGACGGTTCGGCTATTGGTTATGTTTACACGTATGTTGGATTTGATCAAGCCGTTGATGCAGATTACTTAGTGATGGTCGTTTCCGGCAATTTGGCTTCCATTCGTTTCGCAACCATCAACCATGATGAATCTGTTGTTTCTAATGTCGTTTATCTTAATCAAATGATTGGCATCAATGGTCTTCCTGTTGCCTACCAAAATGAGTCCACAGAATTCCAAACCATCATGATTGACCTAGCAGCTTCTGGACTAGGAACCAATGTTGGCGCACTTCACTTCCATTACGGTGATGATACCGCTACAGATATCCTAACAATCCAAGAAATTTATTTACTAGAAAAAGAGGCAAAACCCGTCATTGATCCAGCCACTTTAATTGATCTAAAAGCGCCGGTATCTCCTATCGTTATTGATGGATCTACCAGTGAATATGTTTACACGTATATTGGTTTAGATAACCCAGTACTTGGACAACAATATATGATCATTACCGTAAAAGGCGATTTGACATCCATGCGTTTTGAAGCCATCAAAGCCAATGATTCAACGATTGGCGCTGTATGGGTTCATCAATGGATCGGTATTGATGGTCTACCTCTTGTTTATCAAGCAACTTCAGAAGAATATCAAACATTAATTATTGATTTAGTGGCTTCTGGCATTGGTACGGACATCAAAGCCATGCACTTCCATTATGGCAATGCATCCGCTACAGACATTCTTACCATTCAATCCTTCCAAGCCGGGAATATTCTTAACACCGTTGTTGAAGCATTAAACGCTGCTCTTAACGACTAAACATTTCCTTAATCCAAATCACATACCCCCTGCCCGGTTCGGATAGGGGGTATGTTTTATGGTTCAGGTTTTTGATTGTAAAAGTAATTTATCCAGTATATAATGAATAATGATATCAGGAGGTGCCAAATGAAAACCATGGTGGTTATTGACGATGAAATCCTCGTTCGAATGGGAATTAAAGAAACCATTGATTGGAATGCCCATAACATTCAAATCATAGGAGAAGCCACAAATGGCAGAGATGGGTTAAAAGAAATTAAGCGACTCCATCCTGATTTGGTGATTTCTGATATTAAAATGCCTTTAATGGATGGGGTTGAACTGGTGAAAGCCATCCAAGAGGCAAAAATAGATTGCTCAGTAGTAATACTCAGTGGATATAAAGATTTTGATTTTGCCAAAGGGGCTTTAGAAAATGGGGCGGTTGAATATTTATTGAAACCCATTGATAATCAAGAATTGGTAGCATCCGTCCTTAGAGCTGCCGCTAAACTAGATCAACGCCGCCAATTATCGCTTAAAGCAACCGTCCTCGATTCTGAACTTCCCGATTTAAAAATGAAGTTGATTAAAAGTCTAATTGAATGCACCCCTGTTGAGGACATCGAAGGAAAACTGACCCTTTATAATATGCACATTCCGGATTCGGGTTTTCTGGTCTATGGACAAATTGACAATGGAGAACTATATATAGATTCATCACTGCCTGAAAATGCTTTATCATCACTTTTTGAGTCGCTAAAATCCGATTTTAGAAAACAAGATATTCTCAAATACGATACGTTATATAAGGACAACTTTTTCTTTGTTATCGATAGAGATAACCTCATTGAGAATTTGTCAATCCTCATTAGGAATAACCTAGACCAATATGGTTTAGATTTTAAAGAAACCGTATCAATTGGCATTTCTGGCCCTTATGACGGGTTCGCTAATTTGGGCTTTTCTTACCAAAGAGCGAAGAATAACGCTATGAACAAACTCTTTCCCGGAATCAACACACTTTCTGGAGATACGACCCAAAGCGAGCAAATCAAACCGATTATTTTGAAAACAATGGATTTTATTGCGAAAAACTATCACCGAAATTTATCGGTTAAAATGGTCACCGACGCGTTGTTTGTCAGCGAATCATACCTCATGCATTTGTTTAAAGAAAATGCGAAGAAAACCTTTAATGAATGTGTTGCGGATTATCGCATACTGGTAGCCCAAAAATTGCTCATTGAACAAAAATATAAAGTTTATGAAGTATCAGAGATGGTGGGGTACCCCGACGTCAAATACTTCAGTCAAATCTTTAAAAAGAAGACCGGCGCTACCCCAACGGAGTATGCCGAGAAAATGAATGGTCATAGACAATGAAACGGCAATGGAGCCTAAAAACCAGACTGTCACTGATTACCGCAACGATTCTTTCGATCGGGGCTCTTTTAACAATGATTGTGATTAGTCAAGTTTCCAAAATCCGATTTGAGGACGAAAAATATCAGGAAATAACGGAACGCCAATCACGATTTGACAGCGCTCTGCTCGATATATTCAATCGCATTACCTTAGGATATCTTGATTTATTTGACGATACGTCAGATATTACTGATTATTTCTCAAATCCTATCAATAACAAATCCGAGAAAGAAGCCTTCTTTAGCGATTTGCTCGATGACTCTCAATTAGATCCAGACACCTTTGGAGAAGTAGTCATTTTCTATGAAAACGACTTTTATAGGGGCCGTTTTGAGGATCATATCGTGTCTTATCCCGATGTAGGATTACTGACTAGAACCTTTGAAAATGCAGGGGACACGTTAGATTTTTCGGGGGTTTATGGCGACACTGATCAAAATGAATATTTCGTTTTTACTCGAAAGATTATTACCATGTACCCTGATCGTGACACATTCGCGGTGGTATTGTTTTATGTTAAAACTCAATTAATTTATGACATCCTACTCACGATAACCAGTCCGCTAGCGATTGAAGATGGATTTTCATATCTTGAAAACAATTCTCAAGACTTGGTTTACTCAGTGCAACCTGAGTTAAACCTCTCTGTTTTTAGTGATATATCTTGGGACGAAGATGCTTATACCATCAGCGATCTCAATGACCAAAAAGTGATTTTGATTTCTTCACAATTATCCGACGTAAACGGGACTTATAGAACCATCGATTTTCGTGTTATCAGTGTCCTTTCATATAATCGTTTGTTTCAAGACATTGTTTTGTTAAACCGGTTAATTCTAATCGTAGGCGGGATTTCGATATTACTCATTGTTATAGTATCAAGACAGTTGGCTAGCAGCTTGACAAAACCCTTAAAAACGCTCATTCGCAACTTGCGCCATTTTGCGGATAAGAGATCAAAAACAGGGCTGATTACCCCGCAGTTTAATGATGAAATCGCTGAACTAGAACGCACCTATGATGACATGATTAATCAGATTATCGAACTGATTAACACCAACAACTTGGAAATGGAAAATAAACGAAAACTTGAACTTTATGCATTACAAATGCAGATTAATCCCCATTTTTTATACAACACCTTGGATACCATCGCTTGGATGGCCAAATTAAAAAAGGAACCAGACATTGAAAAACTTGTTCTGGCCTTAGCTAAATTTTTCCGAATTAGTTTACATAAAGGGGACAAATATATTACGATTGAAGAAGAATTCGATTTGGTTCGTAATTTCGTCGAAGTTCAGATTATTCGTTTCCCGAATCAGTTTGAAGTTCATTACGAACTCGATCCCCAAATCAAAACTTCAAGCACTTTAAAATTGGTTTTACAACCCATTGTCGAAAATGCGATTAAACATGGTTTTGTGGGACTAGACAGAATGGGTCACATCACAATTTCGGCCAAATTAGACGGCGACCACGACATTTTATTTGAAGTAGTGGATGACGGGATTGGCTTTTTGCCGACTGAGGATTTATTTTCTGAAAAACGGCTTTTGGATGGTTTGGGCGGTTATGGGCTCAAAAACGTCGATGAAAGAATCAAACTTGAATATGGACGCGAATATGGAATTAGGGTTGAATCGAAAACCAATTTGGGAACGAAGGTCCTCATAAAAATAAAGAAGACCGAGTAGAGTCTTCTTTTCGCTTAATCGAGTAAATCCGGCGCCTTTTGCATGTTTTCTTTTAGTTTTGATAGGCGTTCACAGATAAAATTAGCTTGTTTTCTAGCAATCACATAGGCACCGCCGACCATAATCGTGTCGATAGCAACTAAAATCATGACTAGTTCAATTATCTTTAGTCTTAGTGGTGTTGTATCGGTGATGGTGACCAAGGTTGCTTCAGTCTCATATAACGGCTCGTGGATGATATAGTATTGATTTTGTGATTCATAGTATGCCTTAGCCGATAAATCATCCGTTAAGAGAGACGTATAGTTCTCGTTTGTCTGAAGCGCAGACAACTCTAGAAAGTTATCTTGATCTAGGACATAATTTTGGATTAAGTTGAATTGTTCGAAAGAGGAATAATCAAAGTACTCATTGTGCAAATATTCTGGATTGATGTTAATAAATAAGTAACCCAATACCATCTCCTCATCAATCACTTTGAAGATGAGTGCTAAATTATCAATTTGCGTGGGATTATTCGCATCGTGCATCCAGATTCGCATCGATGTGGATGGCCCATTGATGAAATCAGTGATTCGCTCATCAGCGGTCAAAGATGAAAACGGTACGATGGTATAAACAGGGTCCACATCGGTGATGTAGACCAAACCGTTGGTTCCATAAAGGGTTAGACCAATGATTTCCTCTTGGTACTGACTGCGGAAAAAATTCAATTTTGGTTTCACGGCGATATCATACGTTGCGCGTTTTAATCCCGCAATCAGAGTCGCATTGCTGAGAACGCGAAGCGAGTCGTTCTCGATCGTTTCAAGTTTTATTTCACTAAAATCAATCGCGATTTTTACAGTTTCTACAGAAGCCTCTTGATATGCTTGAACATAATTATTGCCAATGATTATTCCCGTTGTCACATTGATGAGTGTGCAAAAAAGAAATGTCGATAGGACGATGGAGATTACGATTCTAAATTTCAACTTTGAAAACATTTCATCACATCCCTCTATCATTATACCGTGTTATTTGGATTTATCAAACCCATCTATGATGATATGCAGGAAAGCAAACCATTTTGCAGTATTATAACGTTTTCATAACGCTTACATAACTATATAATAGTTACTGGATAAGGTGTGTAATGGCATCTATATTTTTCGATTTGGGAGGCATTTACATGAAAAAAATAATGACTTTGGCGTTGTTGACTTTCGCCTTGTTCATCATGATTGGATGCAACGATACAACAGAAGGAAGAACGACAGTCACGATTGGTTTTTGGCCAGCGTCAAACCTGACTGAAGATGTCGCAATGTATGAAGCTTGGGAGGCTCTTTTTGAAGCAGACCATCCAGAGTATGATATCGTGGGTCAAAACTATGTTTACGCAACCAATACCTTCGCTCCAAATGCCGAAACTGGACAAATTCCAATTATCTTTGAAACGTGGTTTACTGAACCAGAGAAACTGGTTTCAAAGGCATATGTTCGTGATATTACCGAACAATTGACCGAATTGGGATGGCTTGACAAAATGGATGCCGATATGCGTCACGCCCTAACATTCGATGATAAAATTTATGGCGTTCCCAGAGATGGATATGGTTTAGGTCTGTTCTTAAATCTTGAATTGTTTGAAATGGCCGGAATTATGACCGATCATAATGACGACGGCATCGTTGATATATTAGATCCAGAAGGCAATCCGTTGTACCCTACGACCATGGATGAATTATATGAAACTTCAGCGTTAATTTCCCAAACCATGTTATCAGTTTATGAAGAAGAAGTGGCAGGACTAGTTGTTTTATCCGCCAACAACAATGGCGGTTGGCAGTTTTCCAACCTAGTTTGGAATTTTGGCGAGGACTTGCAAATCTATGATTCAGGAACCCAATCTTGGAAAGCCAATTTAAATAGTCCAGCTGCGGTTAAAGCCTTGCAATGGATTTATGATTTAAAGTGGACCGAAGAAGCGTTACCAAAGACGCCTTCACTAACCTACGCGGATTGGTATTATTACATAGGAACCAATCAGGCTGCGATGGCATTTGTCGGATCTGATGCCATCAATTTACCGGTCATCAATTTTTCCATGAATAAGAATAACATCGCATTTGTTCCCATGCCAGCTGGATACGATGACTCTAATACCCGTCATCAAAACACCTTGTTTGGCGGAACACCTTACATGTTTTCCTCTTGGGCAACCGATGAACAAGTGATGGGCGCTTTATTATTTTTAGAATATATTGGCAGGAGTCCAAGCACTTCCGATATCGCCGTTCAAAGTATGAATCAAGGTCAGTTGGTTGCTGAATCCAAAGGCATGACCATTGTTCCGACCATTCATCCTTGGACTAATGAGGAGTATTTACAAATCACACAAGAAATTGAAGCCCGTTATGTGAATGTCTATATGCCAAACTTTGAAGATTTTTACGCAACTCTTAACTCTACCAGACATTACGAAGAACCCTATTACTGTCAAGAAATGTATGAAATTCTCGACTCAGTCATTTTAGAAGTTTTAACGGATGAAACAGTCAATATTCAAGCGTTACTCAATGCTGCTAATTCTAATTTCGACACAAGATATATGCAACGCGTTAACGACTAGTTCTGTGAAAGGGTGAAACGATGACCTCGACCCTGGTATTGATTAAAAAGCACATGAAGAAGAATCTCGGAGGGTATTTTTTAATGCTCCCGAGTTTATTCTTATTTGCTTTTTTTATTTGGGTCCCGCTGTTAAAAAACGTACAGTTATCGTTCTTTGATGTCACAAATTATCGCACCATTGGTGATTTTGTTGGTTTTCAAAACTACCGAGATATCTTTAGCAATCCTTTATTTTTAAGATCTCTATGGAATACGGTACAGTACATTCTTTGGTCGCTCTTATTAGGATTTGGATTACCCATTTTTCTTGCCGTGGTTCTGAATGAATTAGTGCATCTAAAAGGCTTTTTTAGAACTACCTTAAATATCCCGAATTTTATACCCGGCATCGCCGCGGTTGCAACGTGGGTATACTTCTTTAGAAGTGAACAAAACGGTGTTTTGAACTCGTTACTAGGTGAAATCGGCGTTTCTGCCGTCAATTGGTTTTATACCCCAAACTGGTCCGCTATTCCCTTGATTGTTTTAACGATGACTTGGAAAGGCGCAGGAGCGACCATGCTCATTTATCTGGCCGCCTTACAAACAATTGATTCAACGTATTATGAGGCATGTCGAATTGAAGGCGCAAATGCATGGCAGCGGATGCGGCTTGTGACGTTTCCAACGTTAAAAAACAATTTAAAGACCTTATTAATCTTGCAAGTTGTCTCGGTCTTCCAAGTGTTTTATGAGCCGTTAATGCTTACAAAACAAAATCCCTATTCATTCTCGTTGCTACAAATACTCTATAAAACCGGCATTGAAGATATGGAAATCTCTTTAGGTGCCGCCATGGGTGTAGTGGTTTCAATTATCTTGTTCATTTTGACGGCTATTTATCTACGCATTGCCAATAAAAAAGAAAAGGCGGGTGAATAAAATGAGCCGCCTAAAATCAAAAACCCAGGGAATCTGGATTTTCTCAGATTACAAGAAACCTCGAAACAAAGTGTTATATATTGGGTTTATAACCATCCTCGCCCTATTTGCAATTATCAGTGTTTTTCCTCCCCTTTGGTTATTTTTATCGTGTTTTAAAACTCCTGAACAAATCTTGTCGACAGATTTTATCTTTTTCCCCGCTGAGTTTGATTTACAAGTCATTGGAACCGTCTGGCGTCAGTTTAATTTTAGCCGCTATTATCTAAACTCGATGTTCTTGGTTTTTGGAGCGGTGATCTGTTCGATTATCTTCAATGGCCTTCTTGCCTATGCTATTGCAGTGATTAAGCCGGCAGGGTCCAAATTGATCGATACATTGGTCATCAGCACGTTATTAATCCCAGCTATTATTAACATTAGCCCGTTATATATGAATATTATTGGCACATTTAATGCATTTAACACACTTCTGGGAATCAACGTTTGGAGTATTCCTTATTTCTCTTATTTACCCCTTTGGTTGATTTATGGTGCTAATGCTTATTACTACGTCTTGTTCAAAATTTATTTTCAGTCGATTCCTCAAGCGCTATTTGAAGCTGCCAGTATTGATGGAGCGAACCGCATTCAAATGTTCCGCTTTATTTTAGTTCCGCTCTCCATGCCCATCATTGCGGTCGTAGCCATTTTTACGGTGAACGCTTCTTGGAGTGACTTTTTATTACCCTCGTTAATGACTCAAATTCGCCAATCAGAACAACCCATTATGGTTCGACTTTATAACATGTTCTCAGATCAAATGGCGGAAGTGTCATTACAGGAAAAATTGATGACCATTATGTTCTCCGTTGTTCCCCCTATTATTTTATTTGCATTATTCCAAAAAAGAATCTCACAAAGTGTGGCCACCAGCGGCCTGAAAGAGTAGAAAACTATGGGAAAAACTGCTAATCGTTACCTTGAAATAAACACTTGGAAAGTGATTGAAAGAGGGTATCATCCTGCCGAAAATCAAGTCTCAGAATCCATCTTTTCACTAGCCAACGAGTACTCCGGTATTCGTGGTTTTTTTGACGAAGGTGTTAATAAAAAAACGTTAATTGGAACTTACTTTAATGGCCTTTATGTCTATGCGCCAGAACAAGCGGGATCAGCCTATAAAGGCATCACCCAAAAAGTCCATTACATGATTAATTCGGTGAACTGGACAAAGACGAGCATCATCGCAGATGGTGAAACCCTCAATTTTTCGCAAATTAACCATTCGGACTTTGTCCGCGAGTTGGATTTTAAGACCGGTGAATTAAGACGTACTTTCAATTGGACACTAACAAACGGGAAAATACTGCATCTGACGTTCAAACGTCTTTTAAATATGGAAACGCCACAATATTGTTACCAAGTGATTGAATTAAAATCACTCAAAGGAACCATTGACTGCAACGTTGATCTGTGGCAGGATTTTTCCATTGTTCACTGGGGAAAATTCAATTTTTGGACAATCACGGCTCAGAATCAGTCGAACACTTCTGGTCATATTGTTGGATTGCTTCCAACAAACCAACAACTATATTCTGGCTATCAAATTACATCGAGTCTTCAATCCAATAACAACGCGATTGCTTCTGAAAAAATGATTGGGCACTCATTATCA
Source organism: uncultured Caryophanales bacterium (assembly GCA_942493185.1). Classification (GTDB taxonomy): domain Bacteria; phylum Bacillota_I; class Bacilli_A; order Izemoplasmatales; family Hujiaoplasmataceae; genus UBA5603. Next base: position 1,140,729 of record OW818673.1, on the reverse strand, counting down.
TTTTCACTCAAGGAAAATCAAGAAAACATCATCTCCAAACGTGTGACCAATCAAGTTGATAAATCAGGAACAGTTGCATTAACCGATTTGATTAGTCAAGGAGATACCTTATTAAGTCAGCAACCTAGTTTTCAAGAAGCCTATCATAGTAACCAAGCTTTTTACACTCAATTTTGGGCGGATATGGACATCGAAATCTCGGGAGATGAAGAAAACCAACAAGGAATTCGTTTCTGTTTATTCCAGTTGACACAAACGTATCACGGTTTTGACCCTACGAATAACATTGGAGCGAAAGGGCTCACTGGTGAAGCGTATAGTGGCCATGCTTTTTGGGATACAGAAACCTATTGTTTGCCATTCTATTTGTTCAATCATGCCGAAGCAGCAAAAAATCTATTAATGTATCGCTACCACACATTGCCGATGGCAAAAGAAAGAGCAAAAGATTTAGATTGCAAAGGTGCTGCTTATCCGATTGCGACGTTAAATGGGTACGAATCATGCAATTTATGGCAACATGCCTCCTTACAACCACAACCCTCAACCGCCGTGGCCTTTGGCATCATGCATTATGTTAAAAATACCAATGACTATCAATTTATGGCCGATTATGGGTTAGAAATGATGATTGAAATCAGTCGTTATTTATTCTCGCGCGGGGATTATAGTGCCGATGGGACAAAATTTGGGTTCTATGGGGTTATGGGACCTGATGAGTTTCAAATGATGGTTCATCATAATACCTATACGAATTTGATGGGTAAATACACATTTGAAGATACCCTTCAACAATTGTCCCAAATGCGAATGACAAATCCTGAAAAATATCGTATTATATTAGAGAAGACAAAATTGACCTCCCAAGAAATCAATGATTTTCGTCATGCTGCCCAAAAAATGTATGTTTCCTACGATGATTCGACGAAATTATTTGAACAACATCAAGGGTATTTCGATTTACCGCATATTGATGTTGATGCCATTCCAGAAGCCGATTTTCCACTTTATCATCACTGGACCTATGACCGTATTTACCGCAATGATATGATTAAACAGCCCGATGTCTTAATGCTGATGTTCTTGCATAACCAAAAATTTACCAAATCGCAAAAAATGGCCAATTACAATTTCTATGAACCCAGATGTATCCATGAGTCGTCTTTGTCTCCTTCCATTCACTCGGTTTTAGCCATGGAACTAGACAAAACCGAAGAAGCGGTCGCTTTCTTCCGTTTTGCGACAAGAATGGATTTAGATGATTATAACCGCAATGCTCAAGAAGGATTACATTTAACATCGATTGCCGCTGCATGGGTAAACATCGTTTATGGATTTGGCGGCTTGAGAAGTGATGGGTTACACTTATCGATTGCCCCAAAAATTCCCGATTTTTGGAATTCATACCGATTTAACATCCGGTATCATTCCGCAAAAATGACGGTTGTGGTAACCAAAGAAGTCTTGAAGATTTCTCTTGACTCTGCCCTTGTAGAACCCATCAAAATCTATGGAAAACTTCAATATTTGACCGTTGGAGAACATACGTTTAAAACTCATTCTTAAGGAGTGATTCTATGTATAAAATCGAATCCAAAGTGTTTGTTCCAGGCGATATCCTTAAAAACGGAAATCAATTTTTGATTGCGAACGGTTATATGGGATACCGTGGTACGTTAGAGGAATACACCAAAGATGAGATGGTGGGTTTAAACTTAGCGGGAATTTATGATCAACCCCCAAAACAAACCGATCCTTGGCGCGAGTGCGTCAATGTGTATAACCCACTTTATACATTCCTAAAACTGGGTGATCAAATTCTCCATCCTGATCGAATTCAACCCGTCGATCACTTGCAAATACTAGATATGTATAAAGGGACGCATTATCGCCGAACGACCTTTAAATTTGGTCAAACCGAAATCACGCTTCAGTCTGAACGGTTTGTTTCACAAGTTGATAAAGACATTCTTTGCATGAAATATCAATTTGCCGCAACCGACGATGTTGAACTTGAGTTATATACTGGAATAGATACACAAGTCTTTGACCTCAATGGCCCCCATTTGGAACGCTATCATTTTATGGATACCCAAGGGGTTTTTACCGCCGATGCCAATACCACTGAAAACCGAGTTCCCATTGCGGTTTCAGAGGGGATTGTTCACAATATTAATACAGAATCACGCGCTTTGCTTTATAACAATCAACCCATGCACTGGATGCATTTCCGTGCTCAACCCAATAAAGTATACACGTTGTTTAAATATGCTTCCGTTCGCCATTCGAAGCCATCTTGTGTTTCTGACTCCATCCAAAGCGTCAAAAAGGCGATGGCGAAAACCTATGAAAAATTGTATGAAGAGAATTGTGCTTTTTGGGAAGAAAAATGGAAACTTTCCGATGTAGAAATCAAAGGAAATGCCGAAGCCCAGCTAGCCATTCGCAATAGCATCTATCATTTAATCAGCCTTCGACCCTATGCTGATCATCAATCCATCTCTACTCGGGGTTTGTCTGGTCAAGGATGTAAAGGGTCTATTTGCTGGGACACTGAAATATTCATGCTACCATTTTTCCTAAACACCGATCCAGAATCGGCACGTAAAATTGTTATGTACCGTGCCCTAACTTTGGAAGGTGCAAAGCGAAAAGCCCAAAAATACGGATATAGTGGCGCCTTTTATGCTTGGGAGAGCCAAGATAGTGGTGATGAAGCCTGTTCTGATTTTAACATTACCGATGCCCTCACAAAAGCGCCAATACGGACTTATTTTAATCAAAAACAAATCCATATCAGTGCCGACGTCGTATATGCTTTTGACAAATATGTCGAAGCCACTGGTGATCTTACGGTATTAGAAGCAGGGGGATTAGAAGCTGTTATTGAATGCGCACGCTTTTATCAATCCTATGTCACATGGAAACCCGATTTAAAGATTTATGTATGCAATGATGTTATAGGACCTGATGAATATCATGAGGGAGTCAATAATAACGCTTTTACAAATCATATGATTCGGTATACTTTTTCAACGATGTTTCGTTTCATTAAGATGATGAGAGAATATAACTCTGAATTTGTTAGAAAACTCATCGCTAGTAATGGATACACTGAAGAAATAACCAAAATGCATGTCATCGAACGGGAATTGTTTCAACAATTACCGAATGAGTCAAGAATCATCGAGCAATTTGATGGCTACCATCAATTGATTGAAATAAAACGCGAAAAGTTACTTGCTAAAATGGAAAACCCAAGCGAGTATTTAGGCGGTAAAAACGGTAAAGCTACACCGACAAAAATCATTAAGAAAGCGGATGTTTTGGCGATGATGGCTTTATTTCCCGATGACTTTGATAAACGGACAAAAGAAGCCAACTGGGATTACTATGAATATATGGCAGATCACGGATCCGCACTATCTGATGCCTTTCATGCGATGGTTGGTGCTGAAATTGGCAAGACCGATGCGGCCTATCAATATTTCATGAGTAGCGCAACCGTGGATGTTTCTGGAAAAGAAAAAAATTACAATGGTGGCATCTATGTGGGTGGGACGCACCCTGGCGCCAATGGGGGAGCCTATATGGCCCTTGTGTACGGCTTTGCAGGTCTAAAAACCGAAGGGCTTTACTTAAAGAGTGAATCCCGTTTGCATAAAACGATGACTGAAGTTCGATTCAAATGTTTACACCGAGGAAAAATTGCCAATGTTGTCGTTCGACCGAATGGCGCAAAGGTTACGTGGGAGTCCAAATGACGATTGAAGCTGTGATTTTTGATTTAGACGGGGTTATTGTATCCACGGATCAGCTCCACTATCAAGCTTGGAAAGCAGTGGCGGACCAAGAAAAAATTGATTTTGATCAAACCATTAATAACCGTTTGAGAGGCGTTTCTCGAATGGAATCTTTAGAAATCATTTTGGAAAAAGCATCGAAAACGTATTCTGAATCAGAAAAAGTTGCATTAGCGACACAAAAGAATTCTATATATGTTCAATTGCTCAGTTCTTTGACGCCTGAAAACACACTTCCTGGTGTCATCGATACGTTGAAGTATCTAAAAAGACATCATTTCAAAACTGCGATTGGCTCTTCTTCAAAAAATTCAAAGCGTATCCTCACTCAAATTGGATTAATCGATGCCTTTGATACCATCGTGGATGGCAATGATATTGTGAGAAGCAAACCGGATCCGGAAGTCTTTTTAAAAGCCGCCAGCCGTTTAGGTGTTGAACCGGCTCATTGTTTGGTGGTAGAAGATGCTGTTGCAGGCATCACCGCCGCCATTAACGGCGGGATGAATGCTTTCGCGGTTGGGGACGCAAAAACGTGCCGATTAGCAACGTATCATGGTGAGAGTGTCATCGATATACTTTTGATTATTTAGCGGCGAATTGCCGCTATTTTTTTTGCGTGCGTTTTCATGCTTGACAGGTGCGATTAATAAGTATATGATTATGTGGGCAATTAAGCCATATCAAAGATATCTGTGTAAAACAGACGGGATTAATTGACTTTTTGGGGCTTTTTATATAGAATGTATTCAGGAGTTGATTCTAATGAAAACCGATAATCGCAAATTTTTAGGAATTGTATTACTAGTACTGGGTATTGCGTTCTTATTAGACCGTCTTCACATTTGGTCTTTTAACCTCTTTTTTGAGGGCTGGTGGACATTATTACTCATTATTCCTGCCATCTATTTAATTGCGAAACATGGAGTTCAGGTCGGTAATTTGGTATTACTGTTCTTGGGAATCGTTTTGTTTTTAAATGAGCGAGGATGGAATTTGTCGGGTTTCTTAGTACCTGGTGTTCTCGTCATTGCCGGATTGGTCATCATATTTAAGAAGAAACTTTAGTCTACTATTTTCATTCAAGGGTATAGTAGAGGGGGTCTCGTTGACCCAAATAATACGAATCGAAGCTGATGATGTTTAACGAGCGCGTTGGACATCATTTTTTCAAGAGGTGATTTTTGTGAATCAACTGAAAATTCCAATAGATACCTTATTCCATGGACAGACAATCCTGGATTTTTTACGTTATTTTCAAGTTGCTAAACCGAAAATCTATCTTCTTGAACAACATAAAAATTTACTTGTTAATCATACATTCTTCCCTTTTAGCCAAGTACTAAATACGGGAGATGAAATTGAAATTGATCTTGAAGAATTTGAAAACATCGATTTCATTCCTGAAAAATCTGATTTGGATGTCCTTTATGAGGACGATGACCTATTAGTACTCAATAAACCATCAGGGATTATCATCCATCCAGCCGATAAACTGGGCGTAGGCACGCTTGTGAACAGAATCGCCTATTATTACACCCAAAAAGGAATCAATCGTCAAATACGATATTTGCATCGTCTAGACTTTGAAACCACGGGTTGTTTATTGGTTGCCAAACACTTTTTGATGCATTCATACTTAGCCGCTCATTGGGATCATTTGAGCATTAAGCGCCAGTATTTAGCGTTAGTGGCTGGGATACTACACAATCCCAAAGGCGTCATTACTCAACCAATTGGAAAAGATCGTCACGTTAATAACAAGTTTCGCATCAGTGAAACGGGTGAGGCAGCAGTGACGCATTATGAAGTCGTCAAAACCTATGATAATTATTCGCTTGTTCGTCTTATATTAGGAACCGGTAGAACCCATCAAATTCGGGTTCATATGGCTTCAATCGGACATCCCCTATTGGGCGATGTTTTATACGGCGGAAGAACTGATAAAATAAAACGCGTTGCGTTGCATTCTGAATCAATTGAATTAACCAATCCCCTGAGCGGACATCCGCTTTTAGTTGTGGCACAACTACCTAAAGACATGCTACGACTCACCTAGAAAGAAGGAAAACATGGATATACGTAATATCGCCATCATCGCTCACGTCGATCATGGCAAAACCACTTTAGTCGACACCTTGCTTAAGCAATCAGATACATTGCGCGAGCATCAAACCATCAATGAACGCGCAATGGATTCAAATGCCATTGAGCGTGAAAGAGGCATCACTATTCTTGCAAAAAACACGGCCATTAACTATAAAGGGACGCGTATTAATATTCTAGATACCCCAGGTCACGCTGATTTTGGTGGCGAAGTAGAACGGATTATGAACATGGTTGATGCTGTACTTTTGGTCGTTGACGCATATGAAGGAACGATGCCACAAACACGTTTCGTCTTAAAGAAAGCCTTAGAAGCAAAAGTAAAACCCATGGTGGTCATCAACAAAGTTGACCGTTACGCAGCCAGACCCATCGAAGTAGTCGACGAAGTTCTGGAATTATTTATCGAATTAGGGGCTGATGACGATCAACTCGACTTCCCAGTTATATTTGCTTCTGGCATCAATGGGCAATCATCACTAGTGCCCGAACTGGTACCCACAGATACAATGATTCCCTTATTGGATAAAATTTTAGAATTCGTTCCAAAGCCAAACACGGATATCAATGCGCCTTTACAATTTCAGCCTTCTTTGCTTGACTATAACGATTACGTTGGCAGAATGGGCATTGGCAAGATTATGGCAGGCAAAATGTCTGTCAATGAAATGGTAGCTTGTTCTCGTTTAGACGGATCCATCAAAGAATTTAGAATTCAAAAACTTTATGGCTTTTTAGGATTGGATAAAATCGAAATCCAAGAAGCCTATGCAGGAGATATTGTTGCGATTTCCGGTCTTTCAGACATCTTTGTCGGCGAAACCGTGTGTGATATCAACGATATTCGTCCTTTACCGCTCATTCATATCGGTGAACCAACGGTTCAAATGACCTTTGGAACCAACACGTCACCCTTCTCCGGTCAAGAAGGTAAGTTTGTAACCTCCTCAAAAATCGAAGAACGTTTACTACGCGAGACGCAAAGAGACTTGGCGTTAAAAGTTGAACGCGCTGGTCAAGGCGAACAATGGATTGTTTCTGGTAGAGGCGAATTACACTTAGGTATTTTGATTGAAAATATGCGTCGCGAAGGTTTCGAATTCCAAGTTTCACAAGCGAAAGTCATTATCCGGGAAATCAATGGGGTTCAATGTGAACCCTTTGAATCCGTTCAAGTAGATTGTCCTTTAGAAACCGTTGGCGCAGCCATGGAACTCATTGGTAGTCGTCATGGTATCATCGAATCAATGAATACTCATGAGAACCAAACCAGATTAAATTACGTGATGCCCTCTAGAGGATTGATTGGTTTCGTAACCGACTTTTTAACCGCCACCAAAGGTTATGGTATCGTCAATCATACCTATTTGGACTATCGCCCTGTGGAAAGCATGGATGTCGGCAAACGTAAACTAGGAGTACTAGTGGCGATGGAAGAAGGGGTTTCGACCACATATTCGCTGGGAGGACTTGAAGATAGAGGTACGATGTTTATCGAGCCCAGGGTTCGTGTATATGAGGGAATGGTTGTGGGTGAAAGCAATCGCGAAAGTGATTTAGCCGTCAATGTCGTCAAAGAAAAACAACAAACCAACACACGTTCGTCCGTTAAAGATTTTACCGTCGTTTTAAAACGTCCAAGACGTATGAATCTTGAGATGTGTCTTGATTATATCAACGATGATGAATTGGTTGAAATTACCCCCAAATCGATTCGAATTCGTAAACAAATACTTGATACAACCGAACGTAAAAAATTCGACAGTCGTCGATTAAGACAAAGTGAATGATATTTTTTAGGGTTAATGCTTTTTTGTTATGGATGTTGTATAATTAGTATCGACAAACTGACTTAGGAGGGATTACATCTTGAAAAGAAAAACCAAAATAATTTGTACGATTGGTCCTGCCATCGACTCTGAGGAAATGCTCGAAAAAATGATTGATGCCGGCATGAATGTTGCCAGGCTTAACTTTTCGCATGGAACATACGATGAACATTTGAATCGCATTCGCATGATTCGCAAAATTGGACTCAGACTTAATCGATATATCGGAATAATGGCTGATACCAAAGGTCCCGAAATCAGAACCGGAATGTTTCAAGGAAATCAAGTTCCCTTTAAAAAAGGGGATATTGTCTCCATTGTCAAAGAAGAAATTTTGGGTGATCATGACCGTTTTCATATTTCATGTCCCCAATTATTCACCGATATTAGAGTCGGAGATTATTTGTTAATCGACGACGGAAAAATTCGCTTAAATGTGATTGAAACCGGTGAGAATGTATTAAAAGCCACTGTTTTCAATAGCGGAACCATCAAAAGTCGTAAGGGAGTCAATGTTCCTAACGTCAAATTATCAATGCCATTCCTTTCTGAAAAAGATAAACAAGACATTCGTTTCGCCGCCGAAAATGGCGTTGACATGTTTGCTTTGTCGTTTGTAAGAAGGGCTGAGGATGTTTTAGCGGTTCGGGCTTTACTGGAAACCATGGGAAAAGAATCCCTCGAATTAATCTCCAAAATTGAAAATCAAGAAGGCGTCGATAATCTTGAATCCATTTTAGCTGTTTCAGATGGAATCATGGTCGCACGCGGTGATTTAGGCGTTGAAGTATCGACTGCTTTAGTCCCTATATACCAAAAGAAAATTATCCAAAAAGCCAACGAATGTGGAAAGCCGGTTATTACAGCGACCCATATGCTTGAATCCATGATGACCAATCCTCGTCCAACGAGAGCTGAAGCCAGTGACGTTGCAAATGCCATCTTAGACGGTAGTGATTCGATTATGCTTTCTGGTGAATCAGCAGCCGGCGAATATCCTGTAGAAGCTGTATTAACCATGGATACGATCGCGAAAGCCATCGAAGAAATCATTCCTTATGAAGATCGACTTCAAAAAGCGATTAAAACTTCGCAAAAGACCATCAATGATGCCATTGGGATTGCGGTATCGCAATCGGCCTTAACGTTGCCTGATGTTGAAGTCATCATTGCGTTTACTGAAACGGGTGGCACCGCCAAACGGTTGTGCAAATTCCGTCCGAGTGTTCCTATCATCGCTGTGACCGATTCATTATCGACTTGCCGAAAGTTATCCTATTATTGGGGCGTTTGGGCAACCTTAAGAGATAATGTGATGGATTTAGCCTCTTTTGACAAGGTCGCAATCAATGTTGCTAAAGATTTTGGCTTTAAACCTGGAGCGTCGATCATCATTACATCTGGTTGGGGTCAAAGACATGGCACAACAAATACCATGAGAATCATTCAAATTCCAGAAAAAAATTATTAAACGAAAAAAAGATTGTCCGGTTTCGGGCAATCTTTTCATTTTATATAGTTATTGGTTTGAGTCATCCCATTCAAGATTCCATTTGACATTCAGTTTAGAGAATTGGGTTTGAAGCCAATTGACCAACTTGGAATTCTTGACCAATAGATAGGTTACTTCAGCCAACGCGACGGCGGCGATAAAATCGATGATATAATGTTGTTTTAATGTTTGTGTCGAAATGCAAATCGCCAACCCAAGCGTCCACAGGACTACTTTGCCTAGCACAGGCATTTTTTTATCCATTCGAGCCCCTAAAATACATAACCAACTCATCAAACAATGCATCGAGGGTAGCGCATTTCTGGCTCCGGCAGCGTTATATATTGTCAAAACGAATGATTCGGTGAAATTAAGATCGGTTCGAGTGAATAATCCACTGGTTTCTCTCCATGATTGAACATCGGATTGAAAGAAGAAATAGAATAACCCAGTTAATGTAAATGTAATAATAACGAGGGCTAAGATGGTGTACATATTCTTTTTATTGCGATATGCTATGTAGAAGAATGATCCAATCCAAAACGGAAAAGCGATGGTATAAGGATAAATGGTCCAAGCGAGGAATGGTACCGCATCATTAAAACCTTTAAAAACAAAGCTATAATCGACTCCAACGATGTTATTCAGTTCTGCGTACCACTGATTTCCCCAGTAAGCGATAAATTGCAGTGAAGCGACAATCAAGAATGGTATGAGAGCATAAGTGATTCTTTTCCAATTCATAGTAGTACCTTCCATTTTTTTATACACATTATATCAAAAAAACCACTCTAATTCAAGTTGCATCTTCACAAACCCATAAATACGTTATAAATCTTGAAAACGAAGAACATATGTGATAAAATCTGTGATAATTGTAATTCTTGGGAGGACCCACTATGTTTGGATTTAGAAATGATGGTAAGCGTATCAAGACGATTGATCCAATTATGAAACTTGTCCCACATATCATGCCTGAACGCAGTGATGCGCAAGTATGGACGGTGTTAGAGGTCAATTGTGGTCAATTAGACGATTATATTTTTGAAAAGCGTAAAATCGGCGATCGATATAATTATATGCATCTATTAATTGCCTCAATCATCCGTGTTTTAGCGTTAAGACCAAAGTTAAATCGTTTCATTATGAATGGTAGAATTTTTAGAAGAAATGATATTCAAATATCGTTGGCTGTTAAGAAGTCATTAACCGATTCTGCTGATGAAACAACCGTCAAACTAACGTTTAAAGGAACTGAAACCGTTTCTGAAATCCGTGATATGATTGATAAAGAAATCGTCACCACCGCTAAAGGTGCCGTTGTGAATGATACCGATAAAACGGCGTCGTTCTTAACCAAAGTACCCAATTTCTTGATTAAATTTATGGTTGGTTTTTTAAAATTCCTCGATCTTCACGGATTACTTCCAAAAAGCATTTTAAATGTTAGCCCCTTTCATACTTCTGTGTTTATCACCAATATGAAATCCATTAAAATGGATTACGTTGTTCACCATATTTATAATTTTGGTACAACCTCGTTATTCCTAGGAATGGGAAAAGAGGCTTATCAACCTGTTGTCATTAATGCTGAAGAAGGAACCATCGGCATCGCAAAAATCATGAAGGTTGGAGCCATCATCGACGAGCGTATATGCGATGGCTTATATAATGCAAACTCACTCCGTGAATTTAAAAAACTCGTTGAAAATCCCCATCTTCTTGAAACGCCTTTAGAAGCCAAAGTAGAAGACATATTATAAAAAAGATGCACCCCTTCATGGAGTGCATCTTTTTTATATATTGAGGAGATTAGAGGAGAGCAAGGATATCGTTTTCGAAACTAAACGGTTTGTCACCCGGTTCAAAACGTTTTACCACGTTACCGGATTTATCAACTAAGAACTTCGTAAAGTTCCAGCGTATATTTTTACCATTCTTTAGGTACTCATAAAGCGGTTCCGCTTGGGATCCATTCACATGGACTTTATCAAATATTTTAAATTTGACATTGAACTTTGTTTGACATACATCAACGTAAGTTTCAATTTCTTCTGGCGCTTGTCCGCCAAATTGGTTACAAGGAAAATCCAACACTTCAAATCCTTGGTCAACGTATTTAGCATACAGTTTTTGTAAGTCGTCATATTGAGGAGTATATCCGCAATGGGTGGCGGTATTGACAATCAATAATACTTTTCCGGCATATTGGTTAAGGTTAATTGGTTTTTTTGTGGAATCTAGGACTGTGAAATTGTGAACTGACATAAAATCCTCCTATAAACTTGATAATTTCATTATAAACATTAAAATGTCTAAGTGCAAATCAAACGACTTAAAAAGTTCGAATAAAGGCTCAATAGTGAACAAAATAACAAGCGGATAGATAAATGAATAAAACATGCAAAATTTACTTCACCAAAGCGTTAATTTGATTTATAATAATATCGGCAACTAGGTCCTACTCAGAGCAAAAATAAAAAACATCGCGATCTTAATTAAACTCCCCGTTTGATTTTCAGCTTTTATCTCTCCTAAGGGTAGGCTGTCAATTTTTTAAGATTTAGAGCCGATGTTTTTTTATTTTTCAAAAATTAATCATTTGTAACTATATAATATTTTATATAAATTTGATATCATTATGATATAGAGAGTGGTGGAAAAATGGAACTATTTATCAAGGTACTCGGCTTGTTGATTGGATTGGGTTTTATGGTGTTGGGAGTGTTGTTTCTTTTAAGAGGAAAACGCATTATTCAGTGGATACAGAAACAGAAATATCATCAAACAGCTGAACCAAGAAGCGTAGAAATCACAGTAGCAAAAATTATTGGAATTCTCTTGTTTTTGATTGGAACGTATTATGCAGGAATTGCAATTCTTTCGATGCTATAAATCCCTCCTATTTACCCGCATGAAATCACAGAAAAAATAGGTCTATAATATCACAATAACTATATAAATATAGTTAAATATTTTTATTCTAAAGCGTGAACCAATACCATAAAAATTATTAATAAATCTGTTTACATTGACCATCGATAGTATTATAATAATGTTTGATTTTTATTACGAATTGGGGGCTGAATATGTCTAAGAAACTTATAGAATTAAGGAATGTAACAAAGGTGTACGACGGAGCCGCAGTCGTCGACAATATCAATCTTTATATTAATGAAAATGAATTCATAACTCTGCTCGGTCCTTCTGGTTGCGGTAAGACCACGACTTTGAGAATGATTGGCGGATTTGAGAAACCAGATAAAGGGGAAATCATCCTTAACGGTGTGGTAGTCAATGAATTACCACCTTATGAAAGACCAATCAATACCGTCTTCCAACGTTATGCGTTATTTCCTCATTTGAACGTATTTGAGAACATTGCTTTTGGACTAAGAAACCGCAAGGTTCCCAAAGAAGAAATTGCAGAACGGGTTGACGCCGCTTTAAAGATGGTATCACTCCCTAATTTTGGATCAAGAAAAGTTGCCAATTTATCGGGCGGACAGCAACAACGTATCGCGATAGCCAGAGCCATTGTCAACCGCCCAAAGATTTTGTTGCTTGATGAACCCTTGGCAGCACTGGATTTAAAGTTACGCCAAAACATGCAATACGAACTCAAAGAAATGCAACGCAAACTTGGAATTACGTTTATCTATGTAACGCATGACCAAGAGGAAGCTTTAACCATGTCAGATACCATCGTTGTTATGAAAGATGGTGTCATTCAACAAATCGGTACCCCCACCGGAATATACAATGAACCAAGAAATCGTTTCGTTGCCCGCTTTATAGGTGAATCGAATATCCTTCAAGGCGTCTACGTTCGTCAAAACGTCGTGTCCTTTATGGGCGTTGAATTCGATTGCGTCGACATTGGATTTGAAGACGGTGAAATCGTTGATGTCGTCATCAGACCTGAGGACCTTGATTTAATCGACCCTAACGGGGCTAAATTAGTAGGCGTTGTTTCTAGTTCGATTTTTAAAGGCGTTCATTTTGAACTTTGTGTCATCGTTCAAGAAAAAGAATTTGTCATTCATACTTATGAGAATAAGGCGGTTGGACAAAAAGTTGGAATGCGCGTTGATTCCTATGAAATTCATCTTATGAAGGTCGAGAAATCGTGAACATACGACGGTTAGGTAAGCTTGTCTTGCCATACTTGATTTGGATGTTATTATTGGTTTTGGTACCTTTATTAATGATGATGGTTTTGACGTTTATCGATAATGGTAGCCACGGCCTCAGTTTGGTCAACTCTCAAGCCACTTTCACCAATTGGCGTTTACTGTTTTCTGATTTGACCATTAGAATCGCTTTAAGAAATTCCTTTATTTATGCTGGTATTACTACGTTTGTTTGTTTCTTTCTTGGTTATCCGATGGCTTATATCGTTGCAACCAGCAATTTCTCTAACAAACTGATTATCTTGGTATTAACCATTATTCCAATGTGGGCCAATTCCTTGTTACGAAACTATGGCATCGCCAATTTGCTTTCTGAGGAATCCATTATTGGCGATTTACTTTCGAACATTGGCATCTCATTTTCTTGGGGAATTAAAGGTGTTGAATTTCCTTTAATTGGTGGGCTTGTATGGGTTCCATCGATTGTAATAGGGTTGGTATTAACTTATTTGCCCTTCATGATTTTACCGGTATACACGGTTTTGGAAAAAATGGATCGATCTTTATTAGAAGCTTCTGAAGATTTAGGGGCCAAAAAAATCAAAACCTTCCTAAGAGTAACCTTCCCCCTTTCAATAAAAGGCGTTACAACCGGATTGGTCATGGTTTTCTTACCCGCTTTTTCAGGATTTGCGATTCACGAAATTTTAGGTCGTGGCAACGTCATTGTTGTGGGAACATTAATTCAAAACTTCTTTTATAAAACGTCGAACTATTCCCTTGGAAGTTTATTGTCAATCGTCGTTTTACTCATCATCTTTGGCGCCATGGCCATCATCTTTAAAGTCGATAAAGAAGGAGAATCTTTATTATGACCGAAAAGATTACCTCTCTTTCTCGTAAAATTGTCCTATTCTTCCGCAAACCCAAAGTCGAAAAAGTAGTCAAAGTGCTTGGTAGCATTTTGAAATATTCATTCTTTGCCTTAATCATGTTTTTACTGTATTTGCCGATTTTAATCATTGCATTACAGTCTTTTAATGAAAGCCAATCCATGTATGATTTCACGAGTTTTACGTTTAAATGGTATTCAGAAATCTTCAATGAACAGGCGCTTGTCGGTGCAATATCGAACTCATTGATGATTGCTATTTTAGCAACAGCAATCTCAACCGTTTTAGGAACCGTCTTCGCCATTGGGATTCATAGTTTAACGAAGAAAAAACGTCAAAAAATGGTTTTGTTAAACCAGGTTCCTATTTTAAATGCAGATATCGTTACTGGTATTTCACTGATGTTGGTTTTTAAATTGATTCAATTCGTTTTTCCCAATGTTTTTGGGATGACAACGATGTTGATTGCCCACGTATTCTTCTGTTTACCGTATGTTATTTTAAGTATTTTACCAAAACTATCAGAACTTGATGAAAACCTCTATGACGCGGCTCTTGACCTGTCTTGCAAACCAGCTGCGGCCATTATTCGGGTTATCATACCCGCAATATCAAGTGGCATTTTCACCGGTATGTTAATGGCATTCACGATGTCCATTGACGACTTCGTCATTAGTTATTTCAACACAGGTAATGGATTTAACAACGTTTCTATCTGGATTTACGCTTCGATTGGCCGTCAGATGTCACCGGCAGTCTATGCTTACAATACAGCGTTTGCTTTCATCATGATAATGATCCTAGTGATTGTATCGGTTCGAAGCAGTCTTAAAAAGCGTCAATCAATTCTAAAATTCAAAAAAATATAAAAGGAGACTTACTATAGATTGTCAATAAATAATTAAAAACCATGGATAAAAAGCCTAATTAAAGGGTTGATTATATAATAATTCAAAAAAGGTAGCTACACCCTTCAATGATTACCTAAATTGTGTTTGATCAAATACTTGTTGATTTAAACCTAAGTTGAAGATTGTTCTTGTTAATTTTCTTGTACAATGAGTAAGCGCAACTTTATGATGTTTACCTTCCGCTTTTTTCTTTAAATAATACTCATATAAAGTCGGAATGAATTGTAAAGCGGAAAAAGTGACTTGCCAAAGCGTCATTCTAAGTAAACCCGATCCACGTTTGACAAGATGACCTCTTGTTTCCATTGTGCCAGATTGATTGACAGACGAATCAAGGCCTGCGAAAGAAATAACTTGAGCGGGATTAGAAAAGTTCCTAAAATCACCGATTTCGCCGATGATATTCGCAGCGGAAATCAAAGATAACCCAGGAATAGAAGTTAAGGTTTGTGGAATATTTTTCATGAGTTCGATAATCTTATTCTCGATTGTTTCAATAGTTGAAGATAAACATTCGTAACTTTGAATGGATTCGGAAATGAGAAGGATATCCGTATCTGTTTCATATCCGATTGAATTCATCGCTAATAATTTTAATTTTTGAAATTTAACATTGGTAACCTTGCCTTTGGAGTAACTATTAATCGAATCATAGTCTGTTTGTTTGAACCTAGCGATGCGAGAACGGGATTTGAAACGTTTTAAGATAAACATAGCACTTCCAGGTAGGCGATGATTAAAGAAAGTCTTATACTCAGGAAACGTCCGATCAAGGATGTTTGTGAGTTCAACGATAATCTTCGATCGGAGTTTCATTTTGAGATCACGATAACGAACACATTGTTTTAATTCGTTAATATGATAAAATGAAGTATGTAAGGTCTTGTAGTCAACGGGACCTAGCATACTTGAAATAGTTTTCGCGTCTACCTTATCTGTTTTTGTCTTACGTAACGACATAGCCTTGGAAAACTGATGCGTTAAGTAAGGATTAAATTCAAGATAGGTATAACCAGAAGCGCAGATAAACTGTTTGAGATTCGTGCCGTAGTGTCCCGTTGCCTCAAGACCTATTCTTATTTCTTGGGATTGATCCAAAGACTTCAATGTCGTAAGAAACAGGTCAAAGCCTAATCGATTATTATCAAACTGAAATGCTTTGATGCTTTTTGCTTCAGTAGCTATGAAGCAGTCATGCTTGTACTTTGAAACGTCAATTCCAATAAAGTACATTAAAACCCCTCCCGTAAAAAGTTTTAGCACTGGGTAAGTCACAGTATTCTTATTTATGTAGTCTTGTGATGAAGCGTCTAGCGCTAACTTACTGATTGACATTATTAAATAAGAACTGTGGTAAGAGTCTCCTACAATAGTCAAAGCTATAAAAAAATGAAACAAATCCACAGTGCTTAACTCGATTATAAAACAAAACAAATAAACAAACTAAAAAAATTAAAAAGAAAGGATAATCAAACGATCCTATAAAGGACGATTTGATTATACAAGAAAATAATGAAAAAAATTGTTTTTCTATTGGTAGCAGTATTTGCATCACTCGCTTTATTGGCTTGTAACGCAACTCCCAAACTTTACGTGCTTAACTGGGGAGAATATATTAACGAAGAATTAGTCGCAGATTTCGAACAAGAAAATGGCGTTGAAGTCATTTTCACCTTCGCTGACTCAAACGAAGCGATGGAACAAGCCATTATGGCAGGAACAACGAAATATGATATTGCCGTTCCTTCTGATTACATGATTGAAAAACTTTGGGATAATGATTATCTCCAAGAAATTGATTTATCCAAACTGACCCATTTTGATCAAACCGCTTTTGTACCTGGACTTGATGGCATTATGTCACAAATGTTCCAAGACAATGACGAAGTTACCGATGCTTACAAAATTTCAATCCCTTATTTCTGGGGTGTATTTGGTATTATGTATAACCGTTCGCTTGCTGGACTAGAAACTTACATCGAAGAAAATGGTTGGGGCGTCATGTTTGAACAAGAACCAACCGGACTTTTCACTCGTCCGTTAAAAGTTGGTATGTATGATGTATCTCGTTTTGCTTATTCGGCTTCGTTGATTTATGCAGACGAAGAAGGCATTATTGATGATGCAACCGCACTAAACGTTTATTCTGCGAACTATCTCTCAGTGGCTGAAGACATTTTGTCGGTCAGAAACTATGAAGCTTGGGCAACCGATATGCTGAAAAAAGATATCGAAGCCGGCAACCTCGACTATGGATTCTTATATGTAGGAGACTTCTTCGACACATACCTCATTTTGACTGAAAATGCTACGACCACTGAAGAAGCTGCTACTTTGACAGAACACATCGGCATCTACATCCCCGATACAACCATCGCCTTCTATGACGGCATGATTATCCCCGCTGATGCAAGAAACGTTGATCTCGCACATAAATTTATCGACTTCTTCCTTGATCCGGAAATCGCTTATGAAAACTCCGGAATCGTTGGATATACCACCGTATTAACCGCTACGGCTAATATGATTAAAACGGCCGCTAAAGGCGATGTCATTCGTTCGGTAATGGCTTCTGATTATCCTTATGATCCTTCAACCATTCAAGATTTCATCGCTATACCGTTAATCGCGTTCTCTAACGCCGATACGGATGCAATTACTTCCATGATTACCAGCGTCAAATCGCAATAATACTTTTATTGGCAGCCAACCGGCTGCCTTTTTTTTACGCCATCAATTCTTAATTGAATATGAAGCCGTCCTATGATAAAATGATAACGGTCGATGATTTCGAATCGAATGAACCGGGTGATGACGATGAATCTCTTAAAAATCAACAACTTAAGCAAAATTTTCTCGGGAAATTTGCTTTTTCATCATGTTTCGATAGAAATAAACAGCGGTGAAAAAATCGCGATGATTGGTCAAAACGGCACCGGAAAATCGACCTTGGTAAAAATGATTTTAGGCGAGATTTTACCCGATGAAGGCGAAATTAATCTTAATCGTCAGGCCTCCATCGGCTATTTAAGTCAATCTGTATTAGAAGATGAAAACCGTACGTTAATTCAAGAGATTATGTTGGTCTATGAGAAACTTCAAAAACTTGAAATGGACATAAAAAATACAACGTTACTCCTTGAGTCTGATCATTCAGAAACGATGTTGAAAAGATATTCGACTTTAGAAGAGGAATATTCTCGTTTGGGTGGATATGAATATCATTTTAACATTGATATGATCTTGTCTCGATTCGGATTTGAGAAAACGGAATATGACCGTCAAATCAAAACATTTTCTGGCGGCGAAAAAACTAGAATCGCTTTTGCGAAATTGTTGATGAAAAAACCGGATTTACTCATTCTCGATGAACCCACCAACCATATGGACATCGAAATCATAGAATGGTTGGAAGACTATTTAAAGAAATACCCCGGAGCGATATTCTGTATCACTCATGATAAATACTTCATCAATAAAATTGCGGAGAAAATCTATGAAATTGATCAAAACACGGTAGCGGTTTATTACGGCAATTTTGACCAATACGAAGCAGAAAAAGTTAAGCGCTACGAATTGCTTCTAAAACAATTTAACCGACAAGCCAAAGAAATAGAACACCTCCAAAGTTTTGTCGATCGGTTTAGATATAAAGCCACGAAAGCCAAAAGTGCTCAAGACCGCATTAAAAAACTAAACCGCATTGAGCGAATTGAAAAACCAGTAACGGGTCATGCAAATGTCCGCTTTCAATTTAAGAGCAAACGTCCGACCGAAGCTGTTATTATGATAGCCAAAAAACTTTGCATTGGGTATGATTCAATCTTACAAGGTCCCATTGATTTTGAAATGCGTGGCTATGATAAAATTGGGGTCATTGGTCCCAATGGTATTGGTAAATCAACGATGATAAAAACCATTATCGGTTCATTACCCGCCAAATCTGGCGAAGTGATTTTCCGAAAACCAATGAAAATTGGCTATTTTGATCAAAACCTCGAGGGCCTTGATGAGTCCATTAGCGTTCTTAACACGGTCCATAATCGTTATCCGGTAAAAACCGTTGGAGAAGTACGTGGGCTACTGGCTCGGTTCTTATTTATTGAAGAAGATGTCTTTAAACTTGTCTCCGTCCTTTCTGGTGGCGAGCGCGTAAGATTGACCTTACTTATGATGATGCTTGAAGAACCGGAACTCTTAATTTTGGATGAACCCACCAATCATCTTGACATTGAAACGAAGAACATTGTCGAAGATGTCTTTGAATCATATGAAGGGCCCATCATTTTTATTTCTCATGACCGTTACTTTATTAACAAAGTTGCTTCTCGAATCATAGACTTCCGTTCAAACGGGTTAGAATTATTCGAAGGAAATTATGATGATTACAAACAAACATTATCCGAAAGAATTCCCAGCAAAACCGTAAAAGCAGTGCGACCAAAAAGCATCAATACGACAGCACAAATCAGAAAATTTGAAATTCAAGTCGATCATTTGCACATCGAACGAGAAACACTTAAGCAAAGCCTTTATTCCGATGAGGTTTACACTGACAAATTAAAATATCAAAATGTGACGGATAAAATCGCTCAAATTGATGGAGAAATCGACAAACTATTCGTTTTAATGGATGAATTGACTGGTGAATCGACCGAATAGGTCTATTACTTTATGTAATAATATGGTAAAATTGTAAATGCATTACAAACTGTTTGTGAGAGGAGAGAATCCAATGAAACCTTTGATGGTATTAACAGATACTTTGGTGGCAATCCCGCCAAAAATCGACACAAGGGAAGTTGTGCGAGCAATCATCACCCACAACGGCTTGATTTTATTGATGTACTCAGGAAAAGACCAAATGTACGGAACTCCAGGAGGCGGAATGACGCTGAATGAGTCAAAATTGGATACTTTATATCGTGAACTATTGGAAGAAGTCGGCGCGAAACAGGTGAAAATCATTGAGTCATGTGGTTTTACCGAAGAAATTCGCGAGTCAAGATCCCTTCAAGGCAAAGTGTTACGCATCGTCAGCTACTATTACCAAGTAGAGGTGAAGCATTTCATTTCCGCCAATCTTGAAGAACACGAAGAGGAAATGGGGTTGGTTCCCACGTGGACCAACATCGATGATGCGATCGCTCAAAACCAAAAAACATTAGCGGCTTTGAATGATCCTAAGCTTAATTTTTATAACACCCAGACCGAAATGTTAAAGTATATCAAAAGTAGATTTGGACTTTAAAAATCCAAATTTCTTTTTTGATAAGTAGGTGAAATTATGATAGAACAAATTAAAAATGATATAAAAACGATACTTGAGAAGGTTTTTTCGAGTCGATATGATGTTCAAATTAATGTCATCGTCGAAGCACCAAAACGCAAAGATCAGGGAGATCTCTCGATTCCTGTTTTTACGATTGCAAAAGCAATCCAAAAAACACTTCCTGAAACTTTCACGACCATTCGTGAGGTCTTACTATCCTCGAGCATTGCGGCCTTATTTTCTGACATCCAACTGATGGGCGGATTTTTGAATATTCACTTAGATTCCAAAGCGATTGTAAAATCGGTTTTTGATAACTACAAAACCCATCAAAATAACTATGGATCTGCTCAAATTGGTGCAGGCAAGGTCGTTTGCATTGATTACTCTTCTCCCAATATTGCAAAACCATTCTCCATTGGCCATTTACGTTCGACCATCATTGGCCATTCATTGGGAAATTTACTGGAGAAATGTGGGTACAAAGTCGTAAGAATCAACCATCTCGGCGATTTTGGAACCCAGTTTGGCAAAATTATCTATGCATATCAACATTTTGGTGATGAAGCGACCATTCGTAAAGATCCGATTAACGAACTAGTAAAACTTTACGTAGAATTTCACGAAAAAGCCAAGCTAGATCCTTCGATGGACGATGAAGCAAGACGGATTTTTAAAGAATTAGAACAAGGAAATCCTGAGTATCTCGCCCTTTGGAATTGGTTCCGTGAAGTCTCGTTGGAAGATTACATGCAGGTTTATGCATTATTAAACGTTCGTTTTGACTCGTATAATGGTGAAGCTTTCTATAACGACAAAATGCAACCCATCATTGATGAATTATCCCAAAAAGGATTGTTGGTTGAAGATGATGGAGCCATGATTGTTGATTTAGGCGAAAATATGCCACCGGCATTGATTCAAAAATCAGATGGATCAACCCTTTATATTACCCGGGATTTAGCAGCGCTTTTTTACCGGAAGAACACGTATCATTTTGACAAAGTCTTATACGTGGTCGGAAATGAACAAAAATTACATTTTGAGCAAATCAAAGCCGTGGTTCGCAAAATGGGCTATGCCTTTGATTCGGCAATAGAACATATCAATTTCGGCTTGGTTTTACAAGACGGAAAGAAGATGTCTACTAGAAAAGGCAAAATCGTTAAATTGGTTGATGTATTAACTGAAGCTTGTCATTTAAGTTTGGAATACATCAATGATAAGAATCCTAATCTTGAAGACAAATTAGTGATTGCGAACAAAATCGGCGTCAGCGCCATCATTTTTAATGACCTTAAAAATTACCGCGCCAATGACTTTGAGTTCAACCTTGAGGAAATGGTGCGCTTTGAAGGTCAAACGGGACCCTATCTTCAATATACTTCAGTACGGATTACCTCCATTCTGAACTCAGAACCGTTTGTTTTCGATGGCAACGTCGATTATGATCGGTTAGCAAACGATTTGGAGTTTGAACTGATTAAGACGATTGGACAATATCAAATGACGATTGAAAAATCGGCACTTGAATCGAGTCCTTCAATCTTAGCAAAATATTTACTAAACCTCGCTAGTTTATTCAACAGTTACTATGGAAAAGAAAAAGTGAATGTTGAAGACTTGATTGAGAAGAATACCAAAAAACATTTGCTTGCCATGGTTAGAACCGTACTAAACGACGGCATGACCTTGCTCGGCATGCAAGTCATCGATAAAATGTAATAACAATTGTAAGTCTTCCAGACACTACAAGGAATGAGGTGAAGTCATGGAAGCAACAACCTTATCAAAAGATAAAACAAAACCAAAACAAAGTATCCTTAAATCCTTTGTCCTCATGTTCAAATGGATGGGAAAATATTGGCCAATGCTCATCGGATCATTTGGCTTTCTCGTAATCGTCACTTATTTGCGGACGTTAATTCCGCTCTTCACGCAACACATCGTCGACTATGTATTAGAATACGATTTGTCGACAGGATCGATGTTGCCACCCTTTATTTATAATATCGTCAATCAAGGCGATAAAATTAACAAATTAATCTTTGCGGCATTAGGAATTGTCTTAATCGACTTCTTCCGAAGCGCAGCAATTTTTGCCAGAAGAACCCTGACTGCTTATTTTTCTGAACACGTTTCTTATTCGCTTCGCAATCGACTTTATAAACAACTCCAAAATATGAGTTTTGGTTTTCACGCCCATGCAGAAACCGGCGATTTAATTCAACGTTGCACCACCGACGTCGAAACCTATAAAAACTTTATTTCAGATCAAATCATCGAAGTGGTTCGTTTGGCGTTATTGGTCGCATTCTCCATTTGGCAAATGTCAAAATTAAACATTGATATGATGCTTATTTCTTTGATTATTGCCCCAGTGCTACTCGTCGTAGCTTCGGTCTATTTCAAAAAAGTCGAAAAGGCATTTACAACCATCGAAGAAAACGAATCAAAAATGACGACGCACGTCCAAGAAAACGTCAGTGGTGCTCGGGTTGTTAAAGCCTTTGCCAATGAAAAGTTTGAAATTGAAAAATTTGAAAAACTAAATCGTAATTTTACGGACTCCGATATGCGACTCATTAAAAAAATGGCTCTATTCTGGAGTTCAACCGATTTTATTTGTTTTGCCCAATTTTGTGTGGTTGCGGTCGTTGGTATTATATACACGACAAAGGGATACATTAGTTTAGGCGTTTATTCAGCCTTCTTGGCTTATGCCGGAAATATTATATGGCCAATGCGTCAATTGGGCCGTATTGTAGGCGATTTTTCCAAAGCCACCGTTTCAGTCAGCCGTTTAAACGAGATATTATCGAACAAGGATGAGTACCAAGAGGGTTCTGGTAATTTAACGCCAGAAATCTCTGGCAACATCGTCTTTGATCAAGTATCTTTTAAGTTTCCTGATTCCACTTATAACCAATTAGAAAAAATCAGTTTTGAGATTAATAAAGGCGAAACCGTCGCCATAATCGGTAGAACCGGTAGCGGTAAATCGTCTATGATTAACTTGTTGGTCAAACTTCTTGACTTCCAAGAAGGACACATTTACATCGATGGTACGGACATCCAAGCCATCGAAAAACATCATTTACGTGGTAACATTGGTATTATTCTTCAAGAACCCTTCTTATTCTCTAAATCGGTTGAAGAGAACATTAAAATTTCTGATCGTACTTTACCAGGAGAACGAGTCAAAGAAGTTGCTAAAATAGCAAAAGTCCATGAAGATATTATCAACTTTGAAAAGGGCTATGAAACCTTAGTAGGAGAACGCGGTGTAACATTATCCGGCGGTCAAAAACAACGAGTGGCCATTGCTCGTATGCTTTTAAAACCCAAGCCAATCTTGGTGTTTGATGACTCGTTGTCCGCGGTAGACACGGAAACGGACCTCCAAATCCGTAGTGCCTTGAAAAAGGAATGGAAAGAATCAACGGTATTAATCATTACCCACCGGATTACCACCGCGAAAGAAGCGGACCGTATTTTAGTCCTTGATCAAGGAAAAATTGCGGAAAGTGGTACTCATGAACAGTTATTGAAACAAAAAGGTTTGTATAAGAATATTTGGGACATTCAGTCCAAGATTGATTTCCAAATCAAGGACGGTGAATAATATGAACGAAGAACTTTTCGAAGAAGAGAGTTTTGACTCTAAGAAGATAGACTGGAAAGTCTGGAAAAAGATTTTTTCTTTCATGAAACCGGTCAAAAAATTTGTCATTGCATCGATTATTGCCATGTCAGCATTAGCCGCAACTGACGTCGTATATCCGCTGATTGCCCGTTTCGCCATCGACAAAATTATTCAACCAAACATCGAAGCCGGACTCGATGATTTATCAAAGATTCCCTTATTTATTGGCATCTACCTTGGCTTTATGGTTGTTCAGGCAACCCTCGTCTACTTATTTATTTTGTATGCCGGTAAAGTACAGGTTGAATTAGCCTATGGCATCCGCAAAAAAGCGTTCCATCATCTCCAAGAACTACCATTCTCCTATTACGACCGGACTCGTGTTGGCTGGATCATGGCACGCATGACAAGCGATTCAAGAAACTTAAGCGATATCCTATCTTGGGGCATCATTGATTTGACATGGGGCCTCTTCATGATGATTTTACTCATCATTGTCATGCTCATCATAAACATTAAATTAGCATTGCTTACCATCGCTATCATCCCGGTTTTGATGGTCATTTCGACGATTTTCCGCAAATACATTCTTAAATCGTATCGATCCATCCGGAAGGTCAACTCAAAAATTACCGGAGCATATAACGAAGGTATCACCGGAGCCATCACCACCAAAACCTTGGTTCTTGAAGAACCGAATCGTCATGATTTTGACTTATTAACCTCTGATATGCGTCGCCAATCAATTCGGGCCGCTATGATCCAAGGCCTTTATTTTCCAACGGTCATCTTTTTAATCGCAATCGCGACCGCAGTCATCTATTATTTCGGCGGTAACTTGGTAATTTCCACCTCAATTACCATTGGTACTTTGATTCTTTTCACCGGATATGTTGGCCAATTCTTCGAGCCGGTGAACAACATCGCCACCATTTACGCGAGATTCCAACAAGCCCAAGCGTCCGCAGAACGAATCATGTCCTTAATTGAATCCACACCAGACATCGTTGATACTGATGAAGTCATCGCCAAATATGGTACTTTGTTTGAGTATAAACGCGAAAACTTTGAACCACTTGAAGGCCATGTTCAATTCGACCATGTGTCTTTTAAGTATCATGTTGGCGAACAAGTATTAACTGACTTTAATTTAGACGTCAAAGCCGGTCAATCCATCGCCTTAGTCGGTCATACCGGCGCGGGAAAATCAACCATCGTCAACTTAATTTGTCGGTTCTATGAACCAACAGAAGGTCGCATTTTAATCGATGGCGTTGATTATAAAGAAAGAAGCATGGGTTGGTTGCATTCGAATCTGGGATACGTATTACAAACCCCACATCTATTCAGTGGTACCGTTATGGATAACATCAAATACGGAAAAATCGGGTCTACCGATGAAGAAGCCATTGAAGCAGCAAAAGCGGTTGAAGCCCATGAATTTATTATGAAATTTGAAAAAGGGTATCAAACCGAATGTGGCGAGGGTGGTTCACGTCTCTCTGTTGGCCAAAAACAATTGATTTCATTTGCACGGGCGATTCTTGCGGATCCTAAGATTTTAATCTTGGATGAAGCAACATCCTCCGTTGACACCGAAACCGAAAGAGCGGTTCAAACCGCCATTGCCAAGATTCTTAAAGGACGGACCTCCTTTATCGTTGCGCACCGTTTGTCCACCATTGTTTCCAGTGACCGCATCTTGGTTTTGGAACAAGGCGTTGTCATCGAAGAAGGCACGCATCGTGAGTTGATTGCGAAAAAGGGTCATTATTACAAACTCTATACCAATCAATATACCGAAGAAATGCTTGAACTCTCCAAACAATAAAAACGAGGACCGACTGGGTAACCAGTGGGTCCTATTTTTTTTACAAAAAAAGCGTTTTTTTCTTTGATTTTCAATAATTATTGTGTATAATAATGAGTGCTATGCCAGTGTGGTGAAATAGGTAGACACGATGGACTCAAAATCCATTGCCCTAATAAAGCGTGTCGGTTCGAGTCCGACCACTGGTACCATTGACAACCTCTACGGTTTCCTTGAGAAATCGTAGTTTTTTTTATGTTTTATCGTGTATAATGGGGTTATATCTATCGAATTTAAGAGGTGTTCAATATGGTCAACTATGATCTAATCTCCCTAAACAAGACACAGTTCAAAGGATATTCCCAGAAGTTTGAATATGTAACCACGAAATACTATCATGTCGATCAAGAAAATAATGGATTTCATTGGACAGTGTGTGATTATGATACACCACAAACAAAATCGTTTGTTGATACGCTTTTTGAAGACTGGATGGAGGACCCTGTCGCATTTGGGATTTTTGATGCAGACCACCTTGTGGCATTTATCGAAGGAAGCATTGAAAGTTGGCATCAAATGTTTAGAGTCACGAACATTTTTGTCGAAGAACGATTGCGGAATTCGGGCCTTGGAACTAAAATGATGAAGCATATCATCGCTTTTGCTAAAACCATGAATGTTCGTTGTGTCATTTTAGAAACGCAATCCTGTAACTATCCGGCGATCTCTTTTTATTTGAAAAATGGTTTTAAACTCATTGCGATTAATACCATTGAATATAGTAATGATGATCTCCAAAAAGATGAAGTTCGTTTCGATCTGGCGTACCGTCTTGATTAAGAGTTACCGATTTCATCAGCATATGATTTGCGAAATCGAACGAATCGATGTATGATGGGTATGAAAGAAGGCACAAATATGCTTAAACATAAATCAAAAAATCGACTAAAATTGGCGTTTTTCCTCAACTTTGGGTTTTCAATTTTAGAAGTCGTAGGGGGAGTTTTGACCAACTCTATCGCCTTATTATCGGATGCAGTCCATGATATCGGGGATTCCTTTTCGATTGGTATGTCTTGGTTTTTAAATGAAAAAGCCAAGAAGAAACCGGATTCCAAATACACCTACGGTTATGCTAGATACTCGCTCTTAGGTGGATTCATATCAGCAATTGTACTTTTGATTGGTTCTACAATTTTAATTATTGAAGCCATTCCTAGAATTTTGTCGCCTGAGGATATCAATACAACCTGGTTAATTGGGTTTGCGATTGTGGGAGTCGTTGTGAATAGCGTTGCGGCTTTTACAACATCCAAAGGTCATTCACTCAACGAAAAAATGGTGAGTCTTCATTTGTTTGAAGATGTGTTCGGTTGGGTTGCGTTGTTAATTTCGGCGATTGTTATGTCGATATGGGATATCCCCATTTTAGACCCAATTTTATCGATTCTTTTTACCCTGTATATATTGACGCATGTTTATAAGAATGTTAAAGCGATATTTGAAGTGTTTTTAGAAAAAGCTCCGACAAAATACAACATAGAAGTGATTAAATCGCGGTTAGAAGCGCATCCAAGCGTTCTTAACATTCACCACATCCATTTGTGGAGTCTGGAAGGAAACCTTGCGCTCATGACCTTTCATGCGCAAATGCGGTCATCCATGACGAAAGCACAAATACTTGAAACTCAAAATTGGATGCATTCATTACTCGAAGAATTTGACATTCATCATGCGACCATCGAGTTTGAATACGAACTGGATTTGAGTTGTGAGGAATGTGATCCAGGGAGTGAGATTGAAGAACATCCCCATCATCACCATTAAAAAAGCTGTTTCCACTTCGGGAACAGCTTTTCTCTTTATTGATTTCCATGTCCGGGTCCGGGATTGTTTCCGCCGGGACCTGGCATATCGTTATCGGGATTTGAATCGTGATTAGACCGGTTTCCACGATCTTTCTGATATTCGGTCACTGGTGCATTTGCGCCCATTCCTCGAATAGCATAATTGTATTGCGTATTTCCTTCAAGATCCGTTTCAACTTCCACGTCAATCGTTCCTGATTCACGAACCATTTGATTTTCATAAGCATAGCGAATGGACAACTTTTCAGAAGCTTCATCGAAACGGTTTCTTTCAATGCGATATTCAACCATATAATCATCTGCTTGAATGGATAGGTTTCCAATGACCTGATTGTTCTTTAATGACAGCTCAAGTTCATTGGCATATTGTAGTATCCCATTTTGATAGACAGAATATCCAAATAGTTGTTTGGCATTGGTCGAACGATCTTCGATGGTGACGTAATTTTCAGCATCGATGGCAATTGTCCAGTTAACTTTCGTAACTTTTTCGAGTTCTTTGCGCGTTCCGCTGAGTTGATAAACAGAAGATCCAATCATCATAATACCCGCCATATGATATTGATTATCAAGGGTATCGTCGGAAGTCATGTTGTAATAGAGCTGATAGTTCAATTCGTTTCCAAGTAAGTCATACGTCTGATATTGTAACATATAGGTATAATCAACATTATCACTTTCAAGGATGGAATAAGCGATGTTCGCTTTGTCCCCAATCATGGATTCGATTGCGTTGAGATATTTGTTTAATTGATCTAATTCACTTTCAATCAGTGGGGCAGTAGGAGTCATATCCAAAGGTAAAACAAGAGGCATCGATAATGGCAAGGTCTCATATTCATCCAACAATACCGCTCCCGAAATGGCTGGGAAGCCAACAACTTCAGCCTCAGTTTCCATCGCAAATACAACGTTTGATTGAGAATATAGTTGATTATAGACAAATAGGGATGTGATGCCGATTAAAAGGATGTATGTGGCAAAACGCAAGGCTTTAGAAAACGTAAAATTCCATATTTTCTTTTGTTGTTTCTCGGCAGGAACGTCAATCATGTCGAGTTCAAGTTTTAGCTTATCATAGATTTCAGGCATTGCTTTTAAGGCTTTGTCTTTAATCATCATTTTCATGACTTTAGTCTTCATGTTGACTCCTTTCCAATGATTTTTTCATTTTTTGAATCGCTCTTTGATAAATCCACAGGACGGTTCCAAGTGGTTTATCGACGATTTCGGCAATGTTTTTGAACTTTGTCTCCGAAACAGTACGAAGCAAGACGATCTGCCTTTCCAAATCTTCAAGCGGTAGTAACATTTCTTCTAAGGAATAGTCGGTTTGATCTTGAGCTACTTGGGTTTGATCGAGTAACGAGGCGTCTTCAATGGGGTCAACCAATTGAGTCTGCCGGTGTTTTCGGTAATAATCCAAGGCGATGTTCTTAGCTATTTGCGTAATCCATGCATTAAAATTTCGACCTGGTTCATATTGATTCAAGCGTTTGAGCATCTTTATGTAGGTTTCTTGCATAAGGTCCTCAGTTGCATGATGGTCTTTCACAATGGCGATAATGATGGCATAGACACCGCGCTTGGTATGATTATATAGGTATTCAAAAGCTTCATCGTCTTTTGATTTTAGTCGTTCGACATAGTCATCGATTGTCGGCATGGGTCCACCTCATTTCGATGACTATTATATCATACATCGAAAAACCAATGTTTAGTTTATATGAACTTAGTTGTTCATTCCTGTATTGTGATTGCCACGATCTTCACCGCGGTGTTCTTGATGTTCGTAATTGTACTCATAATCATGGTCGGCTCTTTCAGGACGAACTTGATATTCATAGGTGGTTTCGCCTGTTAATTCGTCGTACGTAGCGATGATGTGAATCAAACCTCTTTCTTCGGTACCATCGGTATTTTCAACGTCGTATTTGATTTTAATATAAGTGACGTTTTCAATGACTTCGGTTCTAAATTCATATTTGCCACGGGCTTCGCCTTCGACAAATTCAAGTTTTGTCATCACACGGCCATCTTCATTTTGTACTCTGATTTTGGATTTGTTGATAATGACGCCTTCTTCTACGATTTCAAAGAAGAATTTCTTTTGATTGTCTTCACTTTGATAACGAACTTTTACAAAGTTTTCGTGATCTATCCATGCTCTCATAATAAGAATTTCTTCATCGTCTTCAACGATTTTCTTGCCTTCAAGCAAGTAATTATTGTCGCCGATGACTAACATTCCGGATAAAGCATATACGATGTTTTCATCGCCTTCATCGTCAAAATGAAATTCCTTGTCCTGCATTCTGTCTTGTTCTTGATCTTTGTATCCAAGGGGTGTTGTTGTGTCTGTATCTGTCGTGGTTACTTGTTCAGTTGTGGTTGTTTCTTCCTCAGTTGTGACGGCAGTTGTCGTTGTTGTTTCGTCGTCCTCAACGATTGGTGTTTCTTCAAAGAGTACTTCATTAAAATAAAGGACGTAGGTCGCTTCGATTCCACTCAATGTTTGAGCAGTGAATGTGACCATGTTGGTATAATCAGGATTGTCGGATACGTCAGTAGTGACTTCTAGGCCACCATTGTTTCCCAAATATACTTCCATCATCGTGAGGTATTTGTCTAAAACGTCGATTTCGTCGGCGACAATGGGTTCATCCGTTGTTTCTTCTAACAATACGGCCGATAAATCTTTTGTAACGGATGTAACTGGTTGATTTTGTTCTGCGAGAAGTTCGACAGCTGAAATGGCTTGGAACGCCAATACATCGTCATTTGAAGCAAATACATCGCTGACACTTGCATTGCAAGCTGCGAAGGTAATGATGGATGCTAACATCATGAGTCCAATAACAAATTTTTTCATATTTTTACCCTCCATAGGTTTGTCTTTCACACTATATACGGCTCCTAGCTTCGATTTATTGGAAAAATCGTTATTTATACCAACATTTATGAGGATGTTTTGACAAACCCGCTTTTCTATACTATAATTTTGATAAAATAAAAGGGCGGTAACATCATGAAAGATACAACAAGCAAAAGAATATGGGAATTGGATTTTTTGCGAGGATTCTCAATCATTATGATGGTCTTTGATCATCTGATGTATGACTTGAAATCCATTCCCACCTGGTTTTCAAATTATCATGAAGTTGAGAATGTATTCGTCAGTCAGTTGGTTGAACTCGCTCGTCTCTATTGGTATTCTACGCTAAGAGAGTATGGACACTGGGTTTTCGTCGCCATTTTTTTATTGGTTTCGGGAATTAGTTCTACTTTTAGTCGTTCAAACCTTAGCCGTGGCATCAAACTTTTAATTGTAGCCGCCCTTATTTCAATCGTGACAATGAGCGTAGAAGCCTTCACAGGACTTCAAATTGGGATTATTTTTGGCATCATTCATATGTTTGCTGTAGGGACACTAATCGTCTATTTATTAAGGAAACTTTGGGATAACAACTTGTTCTTATTGATTATTGGCCTTGTCATTGTCTTTTTGGGGTTTGTCATAAAATGGGACCGTGTATCCTATTACAATCAAGTCACTTTCGCTAATTTTTGGGAAATTATGATTGGATTTAAAGGATATGGTGCCGACTTTTTTGGAATAATTCCTTACGTTGGAGTCATTTTAATTGGAGTCGTCATTGGAAAAGTGTTTTATCCAAACAGGCAAAGTTTGCTTCCTTCTAGTGATAAAGCTTGGAACCGCCCCTTCGTTTACGTTGGAAAGCATTCATTGTGGGTCTTTTTAACTCATCAACTCATATTGGCTGGATTAGTATTTCTGATTGGATTTTTGCTCGGATACAAATTTTAATAAAACACTGGAGGAATGGGTATGAATGTTCATCAATCCTTATATCAGGTTATCTTAGACACCAAAAATAGTCATCCGGACTATACGGCGCTGCAATTTATGGGTAAACGGCTAACCTATTTTGAGTTACTTCAAACCGTTGACAATGTCGCTTCGGGATTTCGCCAATTAGGAATTCAAAACGGCGATGTCGTAACGATTTGTATGCCAAACGTATTTGAAACTATTTTTGCTTTTTATGCGCTTAATAAATTGGGCGTTATCTGCCATATGGTTCATCCCTTGACTCCGGTGAATCAATTAAAGAATCAAATGGGTGCTACCCATTCGAAAGTTCTTCTTATTGTGGATACTTTTTATGACACCTATCACGAAATGACGAAAGAATTGTCGGTTCCGCTAATTTTGGTGACGCCAGTGGATACGTTTGGTCTTATCAAAAAAGTGGCTTATCGATTGATTAATCGGTCTCGTTTAGCCAATATCAGCATCGATGAAAAAGTCATCAGATTCAAGGATTTGGTTCATAAGAATGACCCACAATCTCCTGTAGAAATCAATCCAATAACGACAGCGGTTTATCTCCATAGCGGTGGAACTTCAGGTACACCAAAAACAATTGAACTTTCGCATTTTGCCATCAATTCGTTGGCTTCTCACACCGATTATATCTTAGATGAACATGACTTTGAAAATCGTCATATGCTCGCTGTACTCCCGATGTTTCATGGATTTGGTTTATGTATGGGTGTTCATGCGATGCTAGCCTTTGGCGGTTGTGACACATTAATGCCGAAATTCAAGGCGGACACGGCCATCAAACTCATAAAGAAGAATCAAATTAATTATGTGATTGGCGTTCCCCAATTGTTTGAAGCTTTATTAAGTCATCCTAAATTTTCTGGAGATCATTTGAAAAATCTTCGACAAGCGTTTGTCGGAGGAGATTATGTCAGTCCTAGTTTAAAAGTTCGGTTTAATGAGGTTATGACAAAGAATGGTTCACACGCTAAACTTTTAGAAGGATATGGATTAACGGAAGTGGTCACTGTTTGTAGTGTTAACACGTTATTCGATCATAAAGAAGGGACTGTGGGGAAACCTTTACCCTCCTTGTCCATTAAGATTGTCGACTTAGAATCACGAAGAGAATTGCCAATCAATCAACCTGGTGAAATTGCGGTTTCTGGTGACACGAGGATGAATGGTTATCTTCATGACCAAGAATCGACCCAAAAAACATTTTTGGATATCGACGGTAATACGTATGTTTTAACCGGAGATTATGGTTTAATCGATTCAGAAGGGTATTTGTGTTTCAAGCAAAGACTTAAGAGAATCGTCAAAGTATTAGGGATGCCCGTTCTTCCCTCTGAAATTGAAACTTTGGTTTCAGCATTTCCTGAGGTTCTTGAAGTAGCGGCAGTGGGTATAAAAGATAAAGAAAAAGGAAATATGATTAGACTTTTTGTAACCCTTAAACAAGACGCCATTAAAACGGTGTTTGAAGACTCTGTAAGGAAAAAGATTAAGTCAGAACTGTCCATTTACGCTGTCCCAAAAGACATTCTTTATATTGATAAAATGCCTCGAACAATCATAGGCAAAATTGATACAAAAATTCTTGAAGCATATCAAGAATAAAATTTCAGGGTGTCTCATCGCTATAGCAAAAACTATTATAAAAAAAGGGCCTCAGGCGCGAACGCTTGAGACCCTTTTATATAGACTTTTTTAGAACAAACGGTTTTGAACATCACGGAAGTAGAAGACAATCAATTGAATGATAATCTCTTGAATCTTCTTGATGTCGTTGACATTGTCTTTAAAGACGACAAACAATGATTGAATGAAACTAGAAGCAATGACTTTAAGTAAATAATCACTGAAGGCTCCCGGTGAATATTCTTTGACTTTTGCGATGACTAAACTTTCAAGCTGAGCTTTAACTTGCTGGTAATGTGTTCCATTCGAGTTAAAAATCATAATGAAAATTTCTTTGGTGTAAGGTCTTAATACATTAATGACGTAGGTAACAATCTGAATTGCTTCCTTTTGATTCTCAATGTGAGTAATATGAAGCTTTTTATCGAACGACTCTAAATCGTCGATAGCCCGTTTTGCTGGTAACAAAACGGCATTGAACAGCGCCTCTTTGTTTTCAAAATAGCGGTAAATATTTCCTACAGTAATATTAGCACTGTCAGCGATGCGGCGCATGTTGGCATTTTGATAGCCATTATCAAAAAACTCTTGAATTGCGCCAGTCAAAATTGCTTTTTTTACGGTTTCTTTCAATACTTGCATTTTCACCCCTCCTAAAGGATTTACAACCTCATCTTAACATCATTCATTTTTGTTGTCAATATCATTGCGTATAAATTCATTGTTGATGTTGATGGATATAGTAAATAGAGGTTAATCTTGTCAAATTTTCCGTATAAATTACGATTTTATAACCAATTATCATTTCAAGTCATTTTGGCTCTTTTGTTGATTGAAGTGATGGTATTACCACCATATATTCCTTCATATTGACGAAAAAGCGGACCTTTTTGACCAAATAACAGTAAATATTAATTTACTATTTTGAGATAATAACTATGTTGAAAAACATTTGATTTTCTTAGGTGAATAATCCCTACAGTATTGTTGACTTTAATATTGTATCGTTATATAATCATAGTAAGAAATGAATTGAGGTGGCTACCATGAAAAAGTTTTTTGCGAATGTAATTTTCTTTCTCGCAACCATTCTCGCCGGTGCTATAATTATCCCTTGGAATAATGTTACACAATGGGGTATTCCGCTGACTCAGATGACGACTTATGAATTATACATTAAAGGCGGAATTGGCGCATTAATGTTTCTGTTTAGTTTAATATATTTGATTATTTCCATTCACGACCAAAATAATTATGGCGAGGTAAAATCCTCTGTGCTTCATGCGGCTTTTGCCCCCATGGCAATTGTTGCAGTCGCTGCTTTGGCTTATGCTACCGCGTTAGCTTATTTTATCGCCTTCCGTATGCCTCCTTCAGCCAACTGGTTGTTGTTAAGATCATTGACGTATGTGCTCCTATTCATCGTCCTTAATGCCTTGATTTTATTTCACTTTACCGGTGCTGCATTTAGAAAAGGATCGCCTGTCAAAAAAATCATCATATTCCTCATTAATCTCGAATTTATGGGTGCAGCTCTCTTTGCAGGATACACTACTCGTAATTTAATGCACTCCATTGATCCAGCCTATTACGGTTCCATTTATACTTATGT
Organism: uncultured Caryophanales bacterium; assembly: GCA_942493185.1. Lineage (GTDB taxonomy): Bacteria > Bacillota_I > Bacilli_A > Izemoplasmatales > Hujiaoplasmataceae > UBA5603. The sequence continues at coordinate 1,105,860 of OW818673.1, read as the reverse complement.
ATATCCGGCAGCGATTGGCGTAGCCTTGGTTCTATATGTTGTTCACTTGATTGTCATTAGCGCAAAAAACAAGAAACACGTTGATGAAAATGATGTTGAAGAAGCGGTAAAAGAAATTAGAAATGATGAAAAAGTTCAGGAAAAAACAGAAAAACCAAAAAAGTCTGAGACTCCTGTAAAATCAAAGAAAGAAGTAACCTCTACCAAAGATTCTGGAAATAAAACCATGATTGTCTCAAAAGAACAAACCATCATTAGTGGCGAAGAAAACGTTGATCCAACGCAAGTATTATATGAAGATGTTCCTGTTGACAGCGAATTCAATAAAACAGCTAATGCAGACAAACAAGTATCTTCAATCGAATATTATATTGAGAAGCCAAAAATGTTTAAACCCCTTGATCCTGCATTTGATCAATTGGTAGCCTACATACGCGAACTTCCCAATGTCGTTACTAAACTTGCTGATGAAAGAATCACTTTCTATGTTGATCGTAAGCCATTCCTGGTTCTCATGAACTTTGGAAATTATTACCGCATGGCCTTTCGTAGCGAATTAGAAAAAGGTATTCGTTTAATTATCAAGTTTCCAACCATCTCCAAAAATAAAGGAACAAAAGATAATTTGTGGTTTAAAGCCAACAACTACGGCGACTTACCCAAAGATGTCATTTATGACATTGTAAAAACCGCATACGATAATGTTCATGCTTAAGAAGCAACTTTTATAGTTGCTTTTTTTTCTTATTATTTTTCATATATGCGCTTGAAAGTAAGCGTTTTCTATGATAATATAAAATTGAGGTGATTGTTATGCATTTGAACGAGGTCGAAGATCTCAAACAGCTGCTTATTGACAAGAAAAAAACGCTCTCCGAAGAAACAGTCCGTGCACTAGATAACGAATTTGATAAGCTTTATATTTTTGAGTCAACTTTATTTGATAACGGAGATTTCACATTCGAAGACGTTTGCTTCTTGTTGGAGGACCATTCCCGTATTTTTCCGGATAAGGATGAACTTGTCAGAAAAGCTATTATCAACAATTATCACGCTTTAACTTTGGTACATCAACTCGTAAAAAACCGCCAAGAAATCACGGAACCGATTGTAAAAGATTTACATCAGGTTTTAGTAGATGGCATTATCCCCGGCGGCGTTTACAGAACGCGAGATTTATTCATTCTCGGGGCCAAACATGTTCCACCCACGTATTTGAAAATTTTCAAGAAAATGGATAATTATTTTCAAGAATTAGCAAATCCGGAATTAACGGGAATACAGAAGGCCGCATATACGCATCTAGAAATTCTAAAAATTTATCCGTTCATGGATGCAAACGGAAGATTGGCAAGATTGTTATTGAATTATCAATTAGAATTAGAAGGATATTTACCCGTCTCAATCACCAAAGGCATTAGAAACGAATATTTTATGAATATTGATGAATACAAAATCAACAAGAACATTGAACCGTTCACGACTTTCTTGGCGGGATTAGTTGAGAAACGGATCAAAGAGTACTTGACTCGAGAGTAGATTTCTACTCTCTTTTTTTCGTCTGTGATAAAATGTACTTGAGGTGAACCCAATGAAATATGTCAATTATCCGTTTCAAACCATACAACGTTTATCGTTCTATTTAGCAACCGAAGAATATTTAGCACTCAATTATCCCAAAGATGAGTATTTTTTCATGTGGCAAGTGATTCCTTCCGTCATTTTCGGTCGCAATCAGTTGATTGAAAACGAAGTGAACCTTCATTATGTCCGTGAAAACAATATTCTAATGTACCGCCGAAAATCCGGTGGAGGATGTGTGTACTCCGATTTCGATAATATCATGTTTTCCTTTATCACACCAAATTTTAACAAGGACTTTGTTTTTGATAATTATTTGGGTAAAGTTGTCAACGTTTTAAAATCGCTTGGATTGAACGCCGAGTTCTCCGGTCGAAATGACATCTTAATCAATGGGATGAAAGTGTCAGGAAACGCCTTTTACAAAGTTAAAGACCGGTCGATTGTTCATGGGACGATGCTTTTTGCGACTGATTTTTCAGTTATGGCAAAAGCCATCACCCCCGCTACCGCAAAACTAGAATCCAAGGGCGTCGATTCTGTCAGAAAACGTGTTACGAATCTAAATGAGCATCTTTCCATCGACATCGAAACATTTAAAACTTACATGAAAAGTCATTTATGCGATGATCAACTATTCCTAAACGAGGACGATATTCGAAATATTTACAAGTTAGAAGAAGAGTACTTAAAAGATGAATTTATTTACGGTAAAAACCCCGGATATAGCATCATTAAATCTGGGTATGTCAAAGCTGGATTTATTGAGTTCCGCATCGAGTTAAAAAACAATATCGTAAAAAAAATCAATATGCTCGGCGATTATTTTCTCCTTAGCGATCAAGATGAATTTCTAAAAAGATTTATTAACCGTGAATTCACAAAAACCGATTTTGAAGATGTTTTGTCGACGATTAAACTTGAAGACTATGTGATGGGCCTTGTGAACTCTGATTTCATGAGAATCTTGTTTTAACACATTATTACATGTGATATAATTTACTATAGAGGTGAAGAGAAAATGGATGACGTTTTAAAAACTAGCCTGTACGACAAACATGTCGCTCTTAATGCAAAGATGGAGCCGTTTGCCGGATATTTAATGCCAATTGAATATACAGGGATTATTAAAGAGCATACTGCTGTAAGAACGAAATCGGGTATGTTTGACGTTTCACACATGGGTGAGATTTTTGTTAAAGGGGCAGATGCTCAAAAATTTGTTGAATATCTGACCACCAATGAATTAAAATCAAAACCAAACGGAAAAGTAGTTTATGGCTTAATGCTTTATGAAAATGGGACAGTTGTCGACGATTTGTTAACCTATAAGTACTCTGAGGAGATTTTCTTATTGGTTGTCAATGCGTCTAACGTTGCTAAAGACTATGAATGGATTGTTGAACAAACGGAAGGATTTGACGTCTTAATTTCCAATCATTCTGATGATTATTCGGAAATCGCTGTTCAAGGACCGGAAACAGAAAAAATCCTAAAATCGATTTTGGATATTGACTTGTCGGAACTTGGTGCTTTTGAATTCACTTCAGTGCTTTATCTTGATCACGAATTACTGATTTCACGGACTGGATATACCGGTGAAGATGGTTTTGAAATCTATGGAGATCATCTGGCAATCAATATGGTTTGGGATCAATTGTTTGATTCCGGTGAAGTATTACCTTGCGGACTCGGATGCCGTGATACACTCCGATTTGAAGCAGCTTTACCTTTATATGGCCATGAAATCAGCGATAAAATCACGCCTTTAGAAGCAGGATTTGGTATGTTCGTCAAATTCGATAAAGGTAATTTTATCGGTCGTGACGCACTCTTAAAGCAAAAAGCCGATGGATTGAAACAAAAAGTAGTCGGAATCGAATTGACCGAACGCGCCATTCCGAGACAAGGCTATCCAGTATGGGTTGGCGAAACACAAATTGGTGTGGTCACCACTGGCTATCTATCGATAACCGCAGAAAAACCCTTGGCAATGGCCCTTATTGATGCCAAGTATTCCCAACCAGATACGCTTATAACCGTTCAAATTCGAAACAAGAAAGTTCCTGGATTTGTACGAAATAAACAATTTGTCAAAAAAAATTACAAGACTAAAGGAGAAACGCAAAAATGAGTAAAGTAATGGAAGGTTTTTTCTACGCAGAAAGTCATGAATGGGCAAAACAAGACGGTAAATTCGCACTAATTGGAATCACAGATTTCGCCCAACATCAATTGGGAGCCGTGGTCTTCGTCGATTTACCTGAAGTAGGTTCAAAAGTGGTTAGAAACAAGGAATTTGGTGCCGTTGAATCGGTTAAAGCAGCCTCCGATCTAATCAGTCCAGTTTCAGGAAAAGTAGTTGCAATCAATGAAGATTTAATCGGTGAACCAGAAGCAATCAACCGTGACGCCTTTGCGGCATGGATGATCAAAGTTGAATTGTCCGATGCCGGAGAATTCGCCAAATTGCTCAACGCCGCACAGTATAAAGAAATCAGTAAGTAGGGATACCTATGTTCAAATACTTCCCACATACGGAGGCTGATTTGGAACAAATGAAACAAGCAATCGGCATTAAGAACACCGATTTGATGTTTCATGCGATTCCTTCTTCAGTGATTCTAAAGAAAGATTATCAAGTTCCTTCTTCCATGTCGGAGACTGAAATTCGTTCCCACATGGAATCTTTGGGATTGATGAACCATCCTAAAACCATCTTTTCTGGTTTAGGAGCTTATGATCATTATGAGCCGAGTGTCATCAATCACCTTATTTCAAGACAAGAATTTTTAACGTCTTACACCCCTTATCAACCTGAGATTTCGCAAGGAACATTAACCTATATTTTCGAGTTTCAAAGTATGGTGACCCAACTGACAGGCATGGAAGTAGCAAACGCCTCCATGTATGATGGCCCCACAGCCACTGCTGAAGCAATGTTTATGGCGGAAGGAATCACCAAAAGAAGTACTTTGCTAATATCGTCTTGTGTCAATCCCAACATTATTGAAGTTGTCAAGACGTATGCGAAATACAAAGGTCTCAATATCGCAATGATTAACCAAAAAAATGGGGTTACAGATTTAGAAGATCTCAAAGCAAAGTTAAATGATCAAATCGCAGGAGTCTTGGTTCAAAAACCCAACTTCTTTGGTATTATTGAAGATTTTAGCGGATTTAGTGACTTAATTCATCAAAATGGATCGGTCATGATTCTTAATTCTGATATTTCTACTTTAGGAGTCTTAAAAACACCTGCAGAAGACGGTGCAGACATCGCTTGTGGCGATTGCCAAAGTTTGGGTATGCCAGTTGCATTTGGCGGACCTTATTTGGGCTATTTGTCGACCAAAAAATCATTCGTTCGAAAAATGCCAGGACGTATTTGCGGCCAGTCTTTCGACCGTAATGGCAAACGCGCATTCGTTTTAACATTACAAGCGCGTGAACAACATATTCGCCGTGAAAAAGCCAATAGCAACATTTGTTCTAACCAATCTTTACTTGCTCTATATGCTACAATCTATTTAAGTTTGATGGGTCCACAAGGCTTAAAAGAAGTCAATGAACTTTCTTATCAGGGTGCACACTATTTACATGATCAATTGATTAAAACTGGTAAATTTAAACCGGTCTTTAACAAACCGTTCTTAAAAGAATTCGTCCTTCATACGCATTTGAACGCTTCAATGGTTCAAAAAGTCTTGTCTGATAACGGTATTTTCGGTGCGGTCAATCTAGGCGACTATGATGAAAATTTCCAAAATGTTCTCAATTTCTGTGTAACCGAAAAACGGAGCAAAACCGAAATTGATCGTTTGGTCAGTTTGCTGGGAGGTCTATCATGAAATACTACGACCATTTAATTTTTGAGTTATCAGTTCCAGGTAGAATTGGCTATTCATTACCAGCTTCATTCAATAAAAAACAATCATTATCAGACCTAGGGTCCGGTTTATTAAGATCAAATACCCCGCAATTACCGGAAGTATCTGAACTTGATGTGCTTCGACATTATACCAATATTTCTAACAAGAACTTTGGCGTTGAAACCGGGTTTTATCCACTAGGATCCTGCACAATGAAATACAATCCCAAAATTAATGAAGAAATAGCAGGAATGAGGGCTTTTAACGCCATTCATCCCTTGCAAGAATCGAACGACATTCAAGGCGTCTTAAGAGTTTACTATGAACTCCAATCGATGCTTGCCAATATCTCAGGATTAGCAGCTTATACCCTTAATCCCTTTGCTGGCGCCCATGGTGAATTAGCCGGATTAATGATTATGAAAGAATATCATCTTTCAAGAGGCGATTTCAAACGGACGAAAGTCATCGTACCTGATTCTGCCCATGGCACCAATCCAGCCAGTGCATCGATTGCTGGGTTTGACATTATTGAAATTAAATCGACCCCAGAGGGCACGGTTGATATCGAACAATTAAAAGCGGCCTTATCAGATGAAGTAGCCGGTTGTATGCTTACAAACCCGAACACTTTGGGTATTTTTGAAAAAGATATTCTCGAAATCACCAAACTGGTTCACCAAGCAGGCGGATTGATGTATTATGATGGCGCTAATCTTAACGCTTTGTTGGGAAAAGCGAGACCCGGCGATATGGGTTTTGACATTATGCATATTAATCTACATAAAACATTCTCTACGCCCCACGGCGGCGGAGGACCTGGGTCTGGACCGGTGGGTGTCAAAGATTTCTTAGTACCTTTCCTCCCAAATCCTCAAGTAAAATTACTCGATAATCACTATTATTTTGATTGGAATAGGGATTCTATTGGGTCTGTATCAGGATTTTACGGCAACTTCAAGGTATGGTTAAGAGCGTACGTGTATATCCTAACATTGGGTAAAGAAAATCTAAAACATGTTGGTGAGTACTCTACTTTGAATGCCAATTACGTTCGTGTGTTGCTTGAAGAGGACTATTATTTGCCTATTAAAGGATTTTCAATGCATGAATGTGTATTTGATGGTCTTAAAGACCAATCAACAGGAGTAACAACCTTAGATGTTGCGAAACGCCTCTTAGACTATGGTTATCACGCTCCGACAATCTATTTTCCACTTTTATTCCATCAATCCATCATGATTGAACCGACAGAAACCGAGTCTAAACAAACCTTAGATGAATTTGTCGCAGTCATGAAAAAAGTGGCTCAAGAAGCAAAAACAGATCCACAAATGATGAAACTGGCTCCTCATACAACGCCGATTTCAAGAATTGATGAAGTATACGCAGCCAAGAAAATGATTTTAACGTATCAAGATTTTGTAAAAGAAAATCAACATTAAAGAATGCATTTTCGGGAGGAATAAGAATGAATATTTTTGGGATTTTTGGCGTCATCGATGTTGTCATTGTCGTAACAGTCGTCATTTTCGCAGTTCTTGGCTGGAAACATGGTTTCTTGGTTAAAATCGTCGAAATGGCTTCTGGATTATTCGGATTACTGGCTTCTGTGTTGCTCGCTAGACCTTTCTCTGCGGTTCTTGATCAATGGATCGGCGAACCAATCGGTCTAAAAATCCAAGAATATCTGATTTCTCGTTCCGCTATCTTTACGGCTAGTTTTACATATGAAAACCGGCTACAAGTGGTAGAAGATGCATTTGAAGGCATGAACTTGCCTCAATTTATGATTGAATGGATTGCCAGTGCCATTGATGTGGAAACGATGTCAGCCACCTTGGTTGACACCATTCAACCCATTATTAAAAGCTTGGCGTTACTTGTCATCTCCTTTTTAGTTCTTTTCTTTGGCTCAATGATTCTCTTTTTCTTCCTTAAAATATTGGCTAAACTTGTTACAAAGTTACCTGTCATTAAGCAAATTGATAAGATTCTAGGAGTGCTTTTCGGACTTGTCAAAGTTGCACTCATCATCTTCATTTTGTTATTCGTTATGGGTTTATTGTTAACAATCCCAGCGATTAATGAAGCCATAGGTGGATTTGTATCGGTGGACATGCAATTAGGTGAAGAAGGGTTTAGGCTATCCAAATGGTTGTATGATAACAACCTCCTTAAACAGATTATCAACGTATTTGTGACAATTATCTAACGAGAGACTGGCGACATGCCAGTCTTTTTTTTGTAAAGCATATCATTTGCATTCATAGATGGTTTTCTATATACTAAGGTAGAAATAAAAAAAATATCTCATTTTAGGAGGAATTACCTATGAATTTCATAGAAGCAGTCAAATCACGTCGTTCAATTTATTCGTTAAGCAATGAATCAGTCATTAGTGATGATTTACTCGAAAAAATCATCGCCGAAAATATACTATATACTCCAAGTGCCTTTAATTCTCAAAGTCAAACGGCAGTATTATTATTGAATCAACGACATCAAGAACTATGGAGCATCGTTTTAGAAGCATTACGTAAAATTGTTCCCCCTGCAAGTTTTAGTAAAACCGAAGCGAAGATAAAAAGTTTTGCAGCGGCCCATGGGACCATTTTGTTTTTTGACAATCAAAACATTACCCAAGGTTTGATGAAAGATTTCCCGCTATATAAAGACAATTTCGCAGTATGGTATCAACAACATGCCGGGATGTTACAATCGAATGTATGGGTCTCTTTATCGGAAATTGGTTATGGTGCGTCCTTGCAACATTACAATGAACTGATTGAAGCGGATGTCAAAAAAGCGTTTAATATCCCCGATGGGTGGCAGCTGATTGCTCAAATGCCTTTTGGAAAACCCACTCAAACTCCACAAGCAAAAGAATTTACACCGCTTGAAAAACGATTTGTCGTCTTAAAATAAATCGAAACAAACGCACTCGATTATCGGGTGCGTTTTTGCTATTTTTAGTGACATTTTCATATTTATTTGCTAATATGGATGTATTCACATTTACGAGGAAATCCATGGATAAACTGAAACGTTTTACCTATAGTGTCCCATTTTTAATCGTTCTCAGCGTTTTTACGCTGTTCTTTTGGACGTTTCATTTAGAATCTTACGGGATTCCGATTGTTTTGGGATTACTATTTCTTGTTTTTGTGTTACTCAAAGATCCTATGCCTTCGATACCCTTGTTATTAAACGCCTTATTCATGTTTTCCCAAACCAATCTATCATTTGAGACGACGCCATTATATATTTATCTAACCCCTATTTCCATCATTTTTGGAATGATTATCCATATCATCCGTTTTAAAGTGAAATTTTTAAAAGGGAAAATGTTGTTTGGGGTTATCCTCATGGTCATAGCCATGTTCTTATCGAGCATCAACGCCTTAGAGTTGCCTTTGACTTATTGGTTTTATGCGTCTGTTGGGTTAGTATATGCCATCATATATTTGTTCTATGCGAATACTTTACAGGGAAACCATGTCCCCTATTTAATGCAAATGATGTTGATATTAGGCATCCTTGTCAGTTTGGAAACCCTCATTTTTTATATGAATGTCGAGGATGTTGTCTACGCCGTAGAACACAAACTCATTAATCTAGGCTGGGGTATTTCAAATTATGTCGCAACGTATTTAATCATGTTCACCTCCATTACTTATTATTTTGCCAGAACCAGCAAAAGAGGCTATTTATGGATTCCAGTCGCATTTTTTCAAATGCTTATGATTCTTTTTACACTTTCAAGAGGGGGCATTGTCGCATTTGCAGGGCTGTTTCCCATTTTACTGGTATTATTGCTCTACAAAAATAAGCATTGGTGGAAATTAATCTTATCGGGCTTTGTATCACTCGTGTTATTTGCCGGAATCATATGGGTGGGTCTCGATTTAGCCACCGCGTTATTTAGTCGCTTTAACAATTTATTGTTCGATGATTCTGGACGATTTGAAATATGGTTGGATGCCTTGGCTAAGTTTACCGATCATCCCTTGTTTGGATCTGGTCTCTTCGCCAGAGTTGGAACCAAAGATTATAACATGTACCATAATACCTTTCTGCACACCTTGGCAACAATGGGTATATTAGGGGGAGTCTCTCTCGCTATCCAACTTTTCGAACAATTCAAGATTACGTTAGGGAGATTCAAAATGACTAATCTCTTCTTAGCGGCTGCTTTGTTAGGAGCCCATGTCCACGGAATGGTTGATAACGTCTATTTTATGCCACAATTCATGATCTTAATGGTGATTATGGTTGCGGTAATAGAGGTTTCCTCAAAAGAAGTAGAACCAAATCAAACATTAACAATTCATTAAAAAAAATATGTTGCCTGGATGATACCAAGGCAACATTTTTTTAATAGGCTTCTATAGCCGCTTTTAATGCATCAACTATGTCTGCTTGTTTTACTTTTTTTATTTTGACACCATCGACATAAAGCAACGCTTCCGCTTTTCCCCCAGCAATCGCAATATTGGCTCCCTTGGCTTCGCCGGGGCCATTGACAGCGCAGCCCATAATGGCCACCGTGATGTCTTTATCAATGGTTTCAAGATACTTCTCGATTTCCATGGCGATGGGAATCATGTCATATTGGATTCTTCCGCACGTTGGACAACTGACCAATTTTGGTTTTTTATAAAGTCCAAAGTTTGATAACAATTCTTTTGCGACTTTGATTTCTTCAACAGGATCTGCGGTCAGTGATACCCGGAGTGTCGAACCGATGCCTTCGTGAATGAGGACGCCCAATCCCGCAGAACTTTTGATGGTCCCACCAAATACCGTCCCTGCCTCGGTAATGCCCAAATGAAGCGGATACTTGAACGTGTTCGCCGCTAGTTCATACGCTTTAATTGTGGTTTGCATATCGGTCGATTTTAAAGAAATTGCGATGTCATAAAAACCAACTTTTTCAAGCAATTCGACATGATATTTCGCTGATTCAACCATCGCTTCTGGCGTTGGACTTCCATATTTTTCGAGGATGTGGGGCTCCAAAGATCCAGAATTAATTCCGATACGAATGGGAATATTTTTTGCTTTACAAGCATCTGCGACCATTTTTACATTGGCATCTGAGCCGATGTTTCCTGGATTAATCCGGATTTTGTCAACATTTTGACGGATTGCTTCTAAAGCAAGGCGATAATCAAAATGAATGTCCGCAACAAGAGGAATATGAATTAATTTTTTAATCAGTCCCAAGGCTTTCGCATCTTCCATATCTAAAACAGCGACGCGGATGATCTCACAACCAGCTGTCTCTAAGGCGTATATTTGACGAATGGTCGATTCAACATCCTTTGTTTTGGTCGTCGTCATGCTTTGAATTAATATTTTGTCATTGCCACCAAGTTGTAAGGACCCTACTTTGATGGCTCTTGTTTCACTGCGATTAATCATGGTCATCACCCTCTATCAATAATTATACTATATAACAGGGGTAAAATGCTTCAGATACTTTTTCGTTTTTGTTTTTAACGAATCAAATAGGCTAATTCATGGATTATAAGAAAGTATATATAATATAAAAACAATCACACATATATTTTTAGTGCTTTGAGCATCATTTTAGACTTGTTAATAAAGCGCTTTCATTGTATAATAGATGCTGGTGATGAAATAAGCTCCAAATCCTTTGAAAATTCGCTTACTCAAGCTCTTTTTTTATTGTCTTGGGGATAAACAAAGCGACGACAAGGTGATATTATTTATGTTTGACGGATATAAAAATGAGATATGCCGTCGGTTTTTGTTACGTGAATTCTTGCGATTTAATCGCAAAAAATATAGACAAGAGAGGTAAACAAAATTGTTCAAGAGCAAGTATCTCAATGATTTTTTTGCAACATTATCTCAACGGTATCATGACCAACCAGAATTTTTACAGGCGGTCGAAGAGTTTTTAAACTCGATGGATTTACTCGTCGACAAAGAACCAGGGATTCAAAAAAATGCTATTATTGAACGAATCGTCGAACCAGAAAGAACGATTAAATTCCGTGTTTCTTGGGTTGATGATGCCGGCGTAGTACGCGTGAACAGAGCTATGCGTGTTCAATACAACTCCGCTATTGGACCCTACAAAGGTGGAATCCGCTTCCATCCAACAGTCAATGAGTCCATTATGAAATTTCTCGGTTTTGAACAAACCTTTAAGAACTCCTTAACGGGTCTTCCTATGGGTGGAGCCAAAGGTGGATCTGATTTTGACCCCGCTGGCAAAAGCGATAATGAAATCATGAGATTCTGTCAAAACTTTATCTTAGAATTATTCCGCCATATTGGACCAGATGTTGACGTTCCTGCCGGTGATTTTGGCGTTGGCGCTCGTGAAATTGGTTATATGTACGGAATGTACAAACGTATTCGTAACGATTTTAGCGGCACGTTTACATCCAAAGGGATTGCCTCCGGTGGTTCACTTGGAAGAGCAGAAGCGACAGGTTATGGACTATGTTACTTTGTTGAAGAAATGCTAAAAACGTTTAAAAATGATACGTTTAAAGGCAAACGCGTTGTCATCAGTGGTGCCGGTAAAGTTGGATCGATGGCTGCTGAAAAAGTGCTTCAACTTGGTGGAAAAGTGGTCGGTATGAGCGATATCAGTGGTGTTATTCGCGATGAAGACGGCATTGATTTAGAGTTAATCAAAGCTCTTTCCAAAACCAATTCTGCCGTAATGGATAAGTATCAAGTACACCGTCCAAAATCCACTTTTAGTCCTTCCACAAAAGATATTTGGAAAATTCCTTGCGATATCGCATTACCCTGTGCTACGCAGAATGAAATCTATATTGATTCCGCAAAAGCCCTTGTTGAAAATGGATGTTGGCTTGTTGCCGAAGGCGCAAATATGCCCACCACCATCGAAGCAACGAAATACTTAATGGACCATCAAGTATTGTTTGCTCCTGGTAAAGCCGCCAATGCCGGTGGTGTTGCCGTTTCTGGTTTAGAAATGTCCCAAAATGCGATGTTCTTGAACTGGACTTTTGAAGAAGTCGATGAGAAACTCCATGGAATTATGAAAAATATCTTTAAGAAATGCCATGAAACATCCATCAAATATGCCGGTACTCCCACTGATTTAGTGACTGGCGCCAATATTGCCGGATTCTTAAAAGTTTATGAAGCCATGATTCAACAAGGCGTCTAATACGGAGACCCATATGACTGTTATAAAAGCCCCTAGGATTTTGTTGCCAAAACCTGAAATCGACTTATCAAAATGGTCGGTTATCGCTTGTGATCAATTCACCAGTGAACCTGAATATTGGCAGCAACTCTCCCTTTTTGTTGGAGATCATCCTTCGACGCTTCATATGATATTCCCTGAAGTCTATTTAGGAAAAAATGATGAGGCGACTATTCGTTTAATCAATAGCACAATGCGTGACTACGAGAGCAAAAATATTCTACGCGATGTTGGTGAATGCTTCATTTTGGTGGACCGTCAAACGGCTTATCAAAAACGTCGTTTGGGCCTTGTCATCGCCATTGATTTGGATGAATATGTCTACGCCGAACAAACGAATGCCCTCATCCGTTCAACCGAAAAGACGGTCATTTCTAGAATTCCACCCCGTGTTAAAATCCGACAAGATGCCCTTTACGAATTACCCCATGTTCAACTGTTAATGAATGACCATGATGAACATATCATCGAAGGGTTGTATGAGCAGCGATCTACCTTTGAAAAATTGTATGATTTTCAACTGAGCATGAAGGGTGGACATCTCAAAGGCTATCGTGTAAGCAATACAGAAACAGTTATAAAACAACTCGAAAGTCAGATCAATAACGGATTATTGTTCATCGTGGGTGATGGCAATCACTCCCTTGCGACCGCCAAGGCTTGTTGGGAAGCATTAAAAACAAAACTTCCTAAGAAAGATTGGGATATTCATCCCAGTCGATATGCCATGGTAGAACTCATCAATATCCATGATTCCGGACTAGAATTCGAGCCAATTCACCGCGTGATGTTTGATGTTAGCCCTGATTTTCAAGTCGGATTATCGGCTTTATCACAAGGGACTTCCCACTGTATCACGTATAATGCGTTAACCGGTGAAGCACCGCTCATGTTACCCGAAAGCGCTCCTGAAGCCATTCGTTTGGTTCAAAACTACCTCGACGATTACATTAAGACGCATCCTCAAGCGAGCATTGATTATGTTCACGGCATCGATTCGTTGAAATCAATTTGCTCGAAAGATACAAGGGCTGTTGGAATTACTCTGCCGCCAATGAACAAAAAAGATCTTTTTGACTATGTCGCTTCAAAGGGGGTTCTCCCGAGAAAATCCTTCTCGATGGGAGAAGCTTCGGAAAAAAGATATTATTTAGAATGTCGAAAAATAAAATAATTGAAAGGGGAAAAAATGAAACGTATTTATAACTTTTCTGCTGGTCCGGCTGTACTACCGGAAGCAGTTCTCCAAACTGCGGCTGCCGAAATGATGGATTATCATGGCTCTGGCATGTCTGTCATGGAAATGAGCCACAGATCAAAAATTTATGAGTCCATTTTAGAACAAGCAAAAGCTGATTTAAAACAATTGATGAACATTCCAGACAATTATACCATTCTGTTTTTACAAGGCGGAGGACATCTTCAATTTGCGATGGTTCCCATGAACTTGATGAAAAACCGTGTGGGTGATTATATTGTCACCGGGCAATGGGCAAAAAGAGCTTATGAAGAAGCAAAATTGTTTGGCACCGCTAATAAAATTGCATCATCGGAAGATAAGGGGTTTTCATACATTCCTGATTTAACAAATCTTCCCATTTCTCCCAATGCGGATTACGTTCACATTTGTGATAATAATACCATCTTTGGAACGAAGTATCATCAATACCCTGACACACACGGTAAAGTTTTGGTTGCGGACATGTCTTCTTGCATCCTTTCTGAGCCGGTTGATGTTTCTAAATTTGGACTAATCTATGCAGGCGCTCAAAAGAACATTGGACCTGCTGGTACATTAATTGTCATTATTCGTAATGATTTGATTACCAACGATGTTCTCCCTGGAACCCCAACCATGCTAAAATATAGCACCCATGCCGAGAATAACTCGATGTATAATACGCCGCCAACGTACGGAATTTACATCTGCGGCCTTGTGTTCAAATGGTTGCTTGCCCAAGGCGGATTAGATGCGATGAAAGCCTACAATGTGAAAAAGGCTGCCGTCATCTATGATTATTTAGACCAGAGCAAACTCTTTAAAGGAAATGTCGTCAAAAAAGACCGTTCTTTGATGAATGTCACCTTTGTGACTGGTAATAAGGAATTGGATGAATTATTTGTTAAAGAGGCTAAAACAGCTGGATTTGATAACCTTCAAGGGCATCGTTCTGTGGGTGGTATGCGCGCTAGTATTTATAACGCCATGCCAATCGAAGGCGTTCAAGCACTTGTGGATTTCATGAAGTCCTTTGAAGCCAAACATGTGGGTTGAGATATGAGAATCCATTGTCTAAATAACATCTCCAAGTATGGATTGGATCTATTACCCAAATCCTGTGAAATCGTCAAAGATGTCAATGACGCCGAATTGATTCTTGTCAGAAGTGCTGTTATGCACGAAATGGATATTCCTGATAATCTCATCGCAGTCGGTCGCGCTGGCGCTGGCGTTAATAACATTCCGCTTGATAAATTTGCCCAAGCCGGAATCGTCGTTTTCAATACACCGGGAGCGAATGCAAATGGTGTAAAAGAGTTGGTTTTAGCCGGTATGCTACTGTCTGTTCGGGACATTCATGGCGGATTAAACTGGATTAAAAACAATCAAAATGATCCGGATATTGCTAAAAATGTTGAAAAAGCCAAAGCGCAGTTTGGCGGTACCGAAATTCTGGGTAAAACGATTGGTATCGTTGGATTAGGCGCCATCGGTTTGTTGGTAGCCAAGGCATGCGTGGCTTTAGGCATGAATGTCCGTGGTTACGATGTCTTTTTACCGGAAGAAAAGCGACACCTACTTCCTCCTGAATTGGTATTTTGCGATTCATTGGAAGAAGTTTATGCGCATAGTGATTTCCTTACAATTCATGTGCCGTTGACACCGGATACCAAAAATATGATTAATGCTGAAACATTGGCACAAATGAAAAAGGGAATCGTCATCCTCAACTACTCTCGCGATTTACTCGTCGATGACGATGCCATGGAAAAAGCAATTGAGTCCAAACAAGTTCGTAAATATGTCACGGATTTTCCAAATCCTAAAACGGCGAATATGGATGGCGTGCTTTGTATTCCCCACCTTGGCGCATCAACCGAAGAAAGCGAAGACAATTGTGCCATCATGGCGGTTAAACAGTTGATTAATTATGTTAAGACAGGATCTATCATCAATTCTGTCAACTTCCCTACTTGCGAGTTATCCCCTGTTGAGAGCGCTACACGATTGACCATTTTACACGAAAACACCCCAACGCTCTTGAATACTTTGGCTGAAATCTTAAGCAAACACAAAGAATTAACCATTGAAAAATTGGTTAATAATGTCAGAGGATCAGTCGCTTACACGGTTTTTGATTTAAACAAAACAGTTTCTACCGCAATTATAAATCAAATAAACGCATTGAATGGTGTTTACCGTACAAGAATCATTCAGTAGATGAATAGAAGCGTCCAAAACCCATAAACGAGTTTTGGACGCTTTAATCTCTCTCGTTTTGATTTTTAGGAATAAAATACTTGCATTTTTACTGAATAAAATATAAAATATATAAGTGGCTGAATGGAGGATTTTTATGAGAACGCAAATTATTTTGAAGTGTACTGAATGCAAAGAAGAAAACTACTCTACGACAAGAAATAAAAAATTGCATCCTGATCGTATGGACGTTAAAAAATATTGCCCCAAGTGTCAAAAACAAACTATCCATCGCGAGAAAAAGTAACTTCGTATATCGAAGTTTTTTTCTTTTTTAGGGGTCTATCGCTACTATAAAATCAAACAGACTCATGATATAATATTGGACGGAGAGTGAAAATTATGAATGAATACATTTTAGGCGTCGATATCGGCGGAACCACCATCAAAATCGGTCAATTTGACACCAACGGAACTATCTTAAATAAATGGGATGTTCCGACAGACAGGTCCAATAACGGTTCAAATATTCTTAAAGATATTTATACTTCTATTTCGACGAAATTAGACATTGAATCGATTCGTGGCATTGGCTTTGGTGTTCCTGGGCCAGTTTCAAACGGAATCGTTTTTCACTGTGTCAATTTAGGTTGGGGAGAAAAGAATGTCGCTGAGGAATTTAACCATTTTATCGGGGATCATTATATTGAGATAAAGGTATCTAATGATGCCAATGTAGCGTGCGCGGGTGAGGTCTACCAAGGTAGCGCCAGAGGGTATAAAAATGTTGTTCTATTCACGATTGGAACTGGCGTTGGCGGCGGCATTTTGGTCAACGGCGAACTCGTTGATGGATTTACGGGGGCCGGCGGTGAACTGGGCCATATCATCGTTGATAGAAAATATCAATTGCCATGCAATTGTGGCAAAAAAGGATGTCTTGAAACCGTATCATCGGCGACAGGAATTGTCAATCTAGCAAAATTAAAACTAAAACAAACCCAAACACCGAGTCTTCTTCGACAATTTGACAATTTTAGCGCAAAACGTGTTTTTGATTTGGCAAAATCAGGCGATGCGTTGGCCTTAGAAGTGGTAGATGAAGCCGCAGATTATTTGGCCTATGCCATGAGTTTGGTGACCTTAACCGTCAACCCTGAACTATTTGTATTGGGTGGCGGCGTTTCGAACGCCGGGGAGTTCTTACTAGATCATATTAAAGCCCATTATTATTCTTATGTTGGCCCATTTGTTAAAAATCAAAAAATGGTTATCGCATCGCTGGGAAATGATGCTGGCATGTTTGGTGCAGCTTATTTGGTTAAATAATGAAACCTGTTGTATTTAATCAAAATGCAGCACAGATGAACTCGTATTTGGTGATTCATCAAGGCCAATGCGTTCTCATTGATCCAGGGTTTAATGGTGATGATGTTTTAGCCTACTTAACATTACATAATTTGAAATTGAACTTCGTTTTAATCACGCATGGCCATTTTGATCATATCCGTGATTTACGAGTTCTTGCGAAGATGTTGGTCTTTCCGATTTATATTCACGAGGCTGATGTTCCAATGTTAATGGATGATAGGATGAATGGAGCCACTTATTTTCACGGATCCTTTCGAATAAAGGCGGACCAACAAGTAATCCAAGTTCATGATGGCGATAAAATCACCTTTGGACTGGACGCCTTTAAAGTGTGGCATACGCCAGGACATACGTCTGGGTGCGTTTGCTTTGAATACCTAAATTATCTTTTTACAGGAGATACCCTATTCCATGGGGATCTTGGTAGAACGGATTTGGTATCTGGTTCGCAAAAGTTATTGGATAAATCGATTGTTCGTTTGTTTCAAAGTGTTTCAAATGACCGAATTGTGTATCCCGGACACGAAGAATCATCTACGATGGGAAATGAAAGAAAAGAAAACCCCTACGTTTTGAGGTTGCTCAAATCATAGGGATGATGGCTGTTTCTATTGAGGCGAAAGCCTCTTTTTTTTTATACATAGTTTGAAACGATAAAAACAACACCGGTAATGATAATGACATAAATAATACAAAGTAACGTATATGTTTTTATATAGGTTTTACCTTGATCAGGAAAATCTTTGACCACAAACTTAAAGGTAATCAAGCTCGCCAACGAAGCCAACAAAGTCCCCATTGCGCCAACATTAACCGATTGTAATAACGGTTTCCAGTAAGCGGCATCGGTAAAGGTGGAGAGTAACACAGAAGCCGGAACATTACTGATAACTTGACTGGTTAATAATCCGGTAAAATAAACCGATAAGTTGCTATTTAATAACGTTGATACAAAGTCTTTGATGATGGTCATTTGTCCCATATTTCCTGTAAAAATGAAGAATGACGTAAACGTTAATAATAAGGTGTAATCGACTTTCTTAAGAAGATGAATTGCGAAGGCAAACGTTAATGCTACCGTAATGCCTAACGTGTACCATTCAGGTACCACACGCAGAACAGAAAGCAGTGCATTTAAGAAAATCAATCCGTAAATAATCACTTTCTTTGAGCCAATCTTGGGAGCAACAGTAATGGGATGACAGGGAATATTTGGTACCAATACCAAGGTAGAAATGACCAGTAGAATGAAACCGGTTATAGTGATTGGGGCCATGGTACCTAGGAATGTTGCAAATGGAATATTGTAATAGGCATACAAGTAAATGTTTTGTGGGTCGCCCATGGGTGTAAGTGAACTACCCATATTTGCGGCTATGGTTTGTAAAATAACGATGATTAAGGCATATTTTTCTTGATGGGTTTGTTTTGTCACAAAAAGGGTAAAAGGAACGAGCGTCAATAAAACAGCATCATTGGTCACCCACATTCCCAAAAAGAACGTTGCGATGACAATGACAAGGCCTATCCATTTGATAGAATAGAACTTTGATACCAATTTGATGGCGATAAAACTAAATACGTTTGCTTCATATAGACCCGCTACAGCAATCATAAGCGTAAACATAATGATTAAAACTTTATAGTTTATATAATCAAAATAGGCCATCGAAGGCTTGATAAAGAAACAAGAAATCACCGCAAAAACAAATGCGATGATAAACACTTTATCCTTCCAAAAATATCCCAGCAAACGACGCATCATAACACCCCTTGTTTCACAAGCACTATTATACTACTTTGTTTATTTATTACAATATTGAACCCGTCGATAAACCGAAAAGAACTATGCAATTCACACGTGTGAGAATATTTATTTCTTTTTGTTAGCACTCAATGCTTGACATTGCTAATTGGCTTGTGTATAATATTGTTAGCATTCAAAAACTTGGAGTGCTAAGGAGTGAATACGATGCTGAATGAACGACAGGAACTCATCTTTAAACTGATTGTCGAAGAGTATGTTCGTACGGCTGAACCGGTTGGTTCAAGAACGTTATCGAAACATATGGATGTCTCCCCAGCTACCATTCGCAATGAAATGTCTGATTTAGAAGAGTTGGGCTTTCTTGAAAAGACGCACACATCCAGTGGCCGTGTTCCTTCTGAAAAAGGATATCGTTATTATATAGAAAGTATCATCAAAAATGTTGAAAATGAAACGGATTCATTCACCGAATTTGATAATCTATTTGAAAACAAAGACATTGACAGAGATGATTTAATCAAAGAAGCCATCAACCTTCTTAGCCAAGCCACCAATTGTACGGCGATAGCTTTGGGGCCAAACGCTTATAATGCAAAAGTTAAGAAAGTTCAATTAATTCCGCTTCGTGAAACAATTGCTTTAATCTTAGTTATTACCAATCAGGGATACGTTGAATCAAAACAAATCACGATCCATGAATCAATGGAAATGGATGAGTTGGTGAAAGTCATTGATTTACTCAACGAACTCTTGGTTGACACACCGATTTCTCAAGTCTCTGAAAAACTTCATTATGAGATTCAACGGCAACAAATAAAAGAACTGTTGAAATACCGCGAGACCATTGTTGATTCGTTTATTGAAGCGTTCTCAAAATTCGCTCAAGCTCGTTACTATTTGACCGGTCAATCGAATATGCTCTATCAACCTGAGTTTAATGACATTGCCAAATTACGCGAGTTTATAAACACAATCGAAAATAATGAAATATTTAAGATTGTCGAAACCAACTCGGATGGAATCAGCGTCAAAATTGGTAAAGAAAACACGATGACTTCTATGCAAGATTGTACTGTTGTATCGGCTAATTATGACACCGTTGAGGGAGATCATGGAACCATTAGCCTAGTTGGTCCAACACGAATGGAATACCGAAAAGTCATTCCCTTAATGAAATACATAGCAAAACATTTAACAAAACTATACGAAGATAAATAAGGAGCTGCTCATGAAAGATAAGGACAAAGAAAAAACCAAAGAAACGCCAGTTGAGACCCCCAAAGAAACTTCAGATGTTGAAACACCTGTGATTCCAACGGTTGAAGAGCGTCTCCAAACCATTCAAGAAGAGTTAGAAAATGTCAAAGATAAATACCTTCGATCACTCGCTGAAATGGAAAACTACAAAAAGCGAAATGCGGAAGAATTAAAACGTGAACGAAAATACGCCGGTCAACCGATAGCGGATAAGCTCATCGATTCCCTTGAAATATTTGAACAAGCCTTAAGCATCCAAACAGATGACCCGCAATTTAAGAACTTCTTGTACGGCTTTAAAATGATTAAAGACATGATATTTAATGTATTAACGGATGATGGTGTTCAAAAAATCGCCATTAACCCGGGCATACAATTTGATCCAAACACCATGCATGCGATTGAAACAAAGAACAATCCAGACGAAAAAGATAATGTTGTCTTGCAAGTCAGTAAAAATGGATACATGTATAAGGAACGTCTCTTACGTCCAGCAATGGTTATTATCAACAAATTACCCGAAACAAAAATAGAAAATGAAAAAATCGACATTAATGTCGCTTAATCGAAGGAGAAAAAACTATGAGTAAAATTATCGGTATCGATTTAGGAACCACCAATTCTTGCGTATCTGTCATGGAAGGCTCTGAAGCCAAAGTTATTCCCAATCTTGATGGAAATCGCACCACCCCGTCGGTCGTCGCTTTTAAGGATGACGAAATTCAAGTTGGAGAAGTCGCAAAACGTCAAGTTATTACGAATCCCAACACCGTGTATTCCATTAAACGTAAAATGGGTACCAATCAAAAAGTAAGAATTAACAACAAAGACTACACCCCACAAGAAATTTCTGCCATGATTCTCCGGAATTTAAAAGAATCCGCCGAAGCTTACCTTGGCGAAAAAGTAACGGAAGCAGTTATTACTGTTCCTGCTTATTTTAATGATGCTCAACGTCAAGCAACGAAGGATGCTGGTAAGATTGCTGGACTTGAAGTCAAAAGAATCATCAACGAACCCACAGCTGCTGCCCTTGCTTATGGTATTGATAAGAAAGACAAAGAACAAACCATCCTTGTTTATGACCTTGGCGGCGGAACATTCGACGTGAGCATTCTTGAACTCTCAGATGGCACCTTTGAAGTTATCGCAACCAGCGGTGACAATCACCTCGGCGGTGATGACTTTGACCAAAGAATCTCTGATTGGTTGGTCGAAGAATTCAAGAAAGAAACCGGCGTAAACCTTGCAAATGATAAAATGGCTTTACAACGTCTTCGCGATGCTTCCGAAAAAGCTAAAAAAGAACTTAGCTCCATCACCTCATCGCAAATCTCTTTGCCGTTCATCTCAATGACCTCCAACGGTCCTGTTCATCTTGAAAAAGCCCTAACAAGAGCCAAATTTAACGAATTAACCGCTGATTTAGTTCAACGGACAGTTGAACCGGTTCGCCGTGCATTATCAGATGCGAAAATGACCGCTAAAGACAT
Organism: uncultured Caryophanales bacterium; assembly: GCA_942493185.1. GTDB lineage: Bacteria > Bacillota_I > Bacilli_A > Izemoplasmatales > Hujiaoplasmataceae > UBA5603. Next base: position 1,083,875 of record OW818673.1, on the reverse strand, counting down.
CGATCAAGTATTGTTGGTTGGTGGTTCGACAAGAACCCCAGCAGTTCAAGATACCGTAAAAAGTATTTTGGGGAAAGAACCCAACAGATCGGTCAACCCAGATGAAGTTGTGGCAATGGGAGCTGCTATTCAAGGCGGCGTTCTAAAAGGCGACGTTAAAGACGTTTTGTTGCTCGACGTTACCCCACTTTCACTAGGTATTGAAACCCTCGGCGGTGTATTCACCAAGTTAATCGAACGGAATACAACGATTCCTACTTCTAAATCACAAGTGTTCTCTACGGCAGCAGATAATCAACCAGCTGTTGATATCCACGTCCTTCAAGGTGAACGCTCCATGGCAAAAGACAACAAGACGCTTGGTCACTTCCAATTAGGAGATATTCCTCCCGCACCAAGAGGCGTTCCACAAATCGAAGTTAAATTTGACATTGATGCCAATGGCATCGTTAACGTATCTGCGAAAAACGTTGCAACTGGAAAAGCCAATTCAATTACCATTCAATCAGGTTCAGGACTCAACGAAGCTGACATTGAACGCATGGTCAAAGAAGCAGCAGCCAACGCAGATTCAGACAAACAAAAACGTGAAGAAGCCGATGTTCGCAATGAGGCTGACCAAATGATTTTCTTAACGAACAAAGCCATTAAAGACTTAGGCGATAAAGTCACTGATTCTGAGAAAAAAGAAGCAGAATCCAAAATTAAAGATCTTGAGAAAGCCTTAAAAGGCGACGATCTTGATGCTATCCGTAAAGCAAAAGAGGCTTTAGAAAAATCAACTCAAAAGCTCTCTGAAAGAGTTTATGCAGAAATGAATAAACAACAAGGCAATAATGGTGGCAATAAAGATGGTGGAAACACCTCTGGCGGAGCCAATGATGGCGATCAAGTGTTTGATGCCGATTACAAAGAAGTATAACAATTAGAACGATGAAAAGCAGACTTTCTGCTTTTTGTCATATTTACGAGGTGAGGCTATGGACAAACGCGATTACTATGAAGTGTTAGGTGTCAATAAGGGTGCTTCCGACGACGAGATTAAAAAAGCATACCGAACTTTGGCAAAGAAATTTCATCCGGACGTATCAACCGAAAAGGATGCTGAAGCCAAATTTAAAGAAATACAAGAAGCTTATGAAGTCTTGTCTGATTCTGAAAAACGGACTCAGTATGACCGATTCGGGCACCAAACCAATAATTTTGGCGGTGGCGGACCTGGAGCAGGCTTTGGAGGCTTTGAAAATTTCGACTTTGGCGATATTTTTTCGGCATTTTTCGGTGGCGGCGGAAGAAGTCAAGAACAAGGCCGTGCAAGACCTAGAAAAGGCGCTGACATTCAACGACGGATGACCATTGCTTTTGAGGAAGCCATTTTTGGTAAAAAAGAAAAAATCAAAGTACCGACCTACGACGAGTGTAGCAGTTGCCACGGTACTGGCGCGAGAAGCGCTAGCGACATCCATACCTGTTCCAGATGCAAAGGATCAGGAACGGTCATTATGGAAACTCAGACCTTACTGGGCCGTACACAAACCAGAGCTCAATGTCCAACTTGTCATGGAACGGGAAAAGAAATCATCAACAAATGCCCGAACTGCGCTGGCGAGGGTGTTGTCAAGGTCAATAAAGACGTGGAAATTAAAGTTCCGGAGGGCATTGAAACCGGGCAACAAATACGCCTTGAAGGATATGGAAATAAAGGTGCGTTTGGTGGACCAAATGGCGATTTATACATTGTTTTTGAAGTAAAACCTTCTGACACGTTTACAAGAGAAGGCGATGATATTATTGTCAATGTGCCCATAACGTTCTCTCAAGCTGCTTTAGGCGCAGAAATTGAAGTTCCCACCGTTTATGGCAATGTGATGTTAAAAATCCCGGCAGGAACTCAATCCAACGCGCAGTTCCGCCTTCGTGAAAAAGGGGCACCAAACGTAAGAACGAAATATAAAGGCGATGAACACGTCATCGTCAATGTTGTGACTCCTTCTAAACTTAGTCCAGAACAAAGACGGTTGTATGAAGAATTAGACAGACTCGAATCCCAATCCGGTAATTCAAATGCATGGGATAAGTTCAAATCAAATTTTGGAACAAAAACTAAAAAATAACGATTAATTCAATAAACTTATGACTAAAAATCATAAGTTTTTTTGTTTTTAAAGGAATGATTTCCGAACTCATATAGGAAACTAATAAAAAGTGTTTACAAAGTATTCCGTTCGGCCTATAATATAATCAGATTATGTATAAAGACAATATGTATAATCTCATTATATATAGAAAGGAGTGACCTTATGAATCATTCTGGCGAGTACATCCGCGGTTTTACTGATTATATCATCTTATCTATTCTGTCAAAATTTGATAGTTATGGTTATGAGATGACTAAGATTATAGAAACCGTCAGCAACTCAAATTTTTCATTAAATGAAGCAACGCTTTATTTTGCGTTGAAACGATTACAAGAAGATGGGAAAGTTTCTTCCTATTCTGAAAAGAATAAAAAGGGGATGACGCGTAAATTCTTTAGGATCACTCCGTTAGGGATTGAGTCACTCAAGTTGTTTAGAACCGATTGGAAGATTATTGAATACAATTTGACCAATTTAGTCGGAGGCGGGTTTGTTTACACCCGTGAAGAATGAAATACCGTTATGATTACTCATTAAGGAGATGCAACTATGGACGTATTTAAAGTCATACCCCAAAACTTCTTTTCACTGTTAAACTCTAAAAACCAAGCCCTTTATGTAAGGTGCGTCTTTGCGACTTATAAAGCGTATGAACAAGGATCGGTTTTGGGAATGGATAAATTAATTGCTCAACAAGCCATTATAGATGAGTTGGAACAACTCGACGATGCCCTTGAAATAGAAGGAGTCGAATCCAATATTTCTACACGCGACAAAGCAAATGCGATTTTAAGACGTATGGAAGAATGCGAATGGATTGACGTCGACATTAATAATGATTATGTTGAAATTATGAACTTTCGCGATTATGCCATTACGATTATCCAAGCTTTAAAAAATATCAGTCAAGACTCATTTTATGGATATGATGATGAAACCCACGAGTTTAGAGGCTATATTTTTACAGTTTATTCATTGCTTCAAAATGAACATGCCGAATATAGCATGGTCATCGACCAAGTCTATAAAAATACGATTGCATTTGTTAGAGAAATTCGCAAACTTGACTCGCGACTCAAATATTATATCAAATCAATCATTGAAAACACAGAAATAAAAGACTTGATTGGTTTCTTGGTCAATTACAAAGTCGAGTTGGTGGATCAAGCCTATTCACGGTTAAAAACCAGCGACAACGTGAATAAGTATAAGTTATTTATCATCAAGAAGTTGGAAGAGTATCAGCAAAATCCGGTTATCATGGACATTATTTCTCGTGAATACCTCCTATCATCCGGAAATAACATGACGCTTGCCAAGGTCAAAGCCAATAAAAAAATTGATGATATGATTGATATTTATAACTCGTTATCGAACATTATTGACGAGATTGATAGAAAGAATAAAATATATGTCAATTCAACCATCGCAAAAATAAAGTTTTTACTGAATGATGATCAAAATGTTATCGGCAAATTAAATTCGATTCTCCGTTACGCCGCTGACAATATCAAACGGTATAAAACGGATCAAGCTTTAAAAACGATTGCGCCGTTGGTAAGTTTAAAAACCCATAATGTCATTAACAATAACTCGATTTATACGCCGCGTGGCGCTTATGCGCATGCGGACGCGCAATATCTCCTTGATAACGAAATAACACCGTCAAATGCCCTTCAAGAAGCATTTTACAAAGAGTTTGAAACCAACTACTCAGAAGAAGTTATCAAAAAGTATCTCAATGCCTTATTTAAACAACAATCCATCATTAAAGCTTCAGATTTGGTAAAAGAAGATTTTAGTGATGAGACCATTATGAAACTATTATACATTTTGGTTTACGCCGATGATGATATGAATTACTTTATTAGACCGCTTGATCAACAAATTCACCATAAACGTTTCAAACTCAATGATTTCCAAATTGTAAGGGGGCAGAAAAAATGATATTAGAACAATTTGATTCGCTGACAAGCGCCCAAAAACAAATGTTCGCGGACACCTGTGTAAAGTTACTAGCCAATGCTTTTCTCGCTAAAGACAAAAAAGACAATAAAGAGATGTACTATTTTATCTTAAGCTTTAAAAATTATTTTGATGAATACTTCAATATCATCAATTATGAATTGGTTCTCGATAGAGACCGTGGTGCAATTCAGTTGGTCACTAGAGAAAACCAAAATGTATTAAAGCTAAAGAAAGATGAAACGTTAATATTATTGATTATCCGGATTTTGTATCATCAACATCTGGTCGAGACTTCCATCAATGACAACGTCATCATTACAACCGATGAAATTCATCAAAAGTATGATGCTTTAGAACTTAAAAAGAAAATTAATAAAACCGATTTGGTTTCAATACTTCGAATGTATCGTCGTTTCAATCTCATTGAACCGCTCGGCGATATTGCTCAAAGTGGTACAAGAATCATCGTTTATCCCACTATTCTAATGGCGATATCAACCACAAACATCAATGATGTTTTGGATGTCATCGGCAGAATTGCAAGCAAAGAAGGAGGTCCAAAAGAAGATGAAGCGGCTAACTAAAATTAGATTAATCAATTGGCACTATTTTTCGAATGAGACCATTCATATCAAGAATAACGCCCTCATTACCGGCCAAAACGCAACTGGAAAATCAACCATTGTGGACGCCATTGCCTTTGTAATAACAGCAGGGGATCAAATCTTTAACATGGCGGCCAATGAAAAGTCAAAACGTGATTTGCGTGGGTATGTCAAATGTAAACTGGGCATCGATAATCAAGAATATTTAAGAAACGGTGATGTCACAGGGCATGTCGCTTTGGAATTTTATGATGAACGATTAAAAGCCTTCTTTACCGTCGGCGCCGTCATCGATGTCTTTGGGGACATCGTCCCGCCAAAAGTCATTTTCTATGAATTTGATTGTGCGTTGACCGATGGATTATTCATTGATTCTGAGTCGCGAATTCTAACGACTGTGAACTTCAAGAAGAATCATAAAAACGAAAAAATATACTTGACTCGAAGAGAAGCCAAGTTGGCTTTTCGTCATCGTTTTGGATCGATTAACGAAAATTATTTCAGCTTACTGCCAAAAGCATTGGCGTTCAAGCCGATTTCCGATGTAAAAGATTTTATATACCATTATCTTTTGGAAGAAAAGACCTTAGATGTCGAAGCCATTAAGGAATCCATCCATTCGTACCGTGATTTGGAAGCGACTTTAAAAATTATCAAACAAAAAATCACAGATTTACAAGATATGAAATTGACGTATGAGGAAATTCAGAAAAACCAGGATCAAAAACGCTTCTTTGAGTTTCTATTAAAAATCATTGATTTAGAAAATACAAAACATCTCATTCAGTCCAAAATCAAAAATCTCGAAAAACTTAGCATTTCTACCGACCGTCTAAAGGGTGAAATTGCCGGACTAGACAGCCAGATAGAAGCACTAGACGAGCGTGGAAAAGAAATCTATGCGTTGATGCAATCTGATGAATCCTTCAAATCGGCTGAATTATATGATAAAGAATTATTAAGCCTGGGTCAAAAAATCGAAGAACAAAAAGAGATTCAGCGTTACTACTTACAAAAAATCACAAAATTGAAACCCATGATACAAGAACTAAAAACTGAATACGGCGATAAACTATATGACGAATTAAGTAAAATCGATTTCGCTAATATTTCGTCCTCGAATGTCGACAAAGTGAAGCTCGGCTTAAGTGAAATCGATAAACGTCTTCGCGATAAAACCGAAGCCTCGATGAAAATTATTGGCAAGTCCGAAACGATCAAGCAAGAACTTTTGACTGAAATCAACGAAATCTATTTGGCGTTGAAAGACTTAGAAAACCACAAACTCCGATTTAATCCCATGATTAAAGAAATGCAAAAACGGATTATCGAAGGCGTTAAAAATCGTTATGGAGTCGAAGTGAGTGTCCATGTCCTCGCTGAATTAATTGAAGTTTCTGATCCCAAATGGCATGATACTGTGGAAGACTTCTTAGGGGCTCAACGCTTCAATCTCATTGTAGAACCACGTTATTTCGATGAAGCACTACAAGTGTATAATCGCATCAAAGATCAATTGAATTTGTCGAGCGTCGGCTTGGTCAACACCAAGAAAATCGCTCAGTTCATCAATTATCAACCAAAATCACTGGCCTCCATCATTACCTCTGATAACGTTGATGCAAAACATTACATTAACATGACTTGCGGTAATCTCATCATGGTTGATGATGTGTTGGAATTAGAAAACTTTACACAAGCCATCACCGTTGATGGAATGCTCTACCGCAGTTATACCGTTCGGAGTTTAAATAAGAATACTGACAAGCCATTTATTGGTAAAAACGCGCATGATCAACAATTGGATAAATGGCGTCAAATGGCCATTACATCAAAAGAAAAATATACCAAAATCAACGATGAAATTACAAAATTAAATCAAGAAAACGATTTGATTGGTCAACTCAACTTGAAAGGCATTATTGATTTGTGTGGGTCAGGAGTTTTACTTGATAACTTAACAAATCAGATTAAAAACGTCACCTATAAAAAATCTAATCTTCCTCAGGGCAGTGTGAACGATTTACGTGTTGAATACGAACACACCCGCGATGAAATTCGTAGCATCAACAATCAAAAACGGAAATTGTATGAAGAAACCGGTAAGATTCGCAGTGATGAGATAAAAATCAATGAAGACTTGGTTGTGTTTGAAACGCGTCAAAAAACAATTCGTACTGAACTTAATGAATTGACAAAAGAAAACTTGAATCTTGAACAAGATGCCTACAACCTGTATAACCAAGAAATTCTCAATGCGAAAGACATGCAAAAAGTCGAAATGGATTATCGCAAACGGATAGAAGTCGAATTGACCAATTTGACGAACCTAGAAGATTCACTGAAGAACAAACAGTTCAAATACACCAATACATTTAACTTGGGCTATCCCTTTGGATTTGAGCACATGAGCTATTATTTGAACGAGTTAAACAAATTAATTAAATCAGAACTGGTCAAATATGAAAGCAAGGTTCGTGAAGCTCGCGAAGCAGCCGAAAAACTCTTTAAAGAAGACTTTATCGCAAAATTGAGAAGTTATATCGTTGCGGCTCAAGACGAAATATCGAAGATCAATGCGACCTTGCATACCATTCATTTTGGCGAAGACACCTATGAGTTTATCTTCCCAAAATCGAAAGAATATGCCGAATACTATGACATGGTTTTATCCGATGACTCCATGCGTAGCGGTACTGAAATATTCAATTACGATTTTGAAATGAAGTATCAACGCCAACTAGAAGAACTATTCATTAATTTAGCGGGTGAAGATCTCAATTCGAATGGAGCCATCAACAAATTCACCGATTATCGTACCTACATGGATTATGACATTAAGATTCGAAATAGCTCTCAAGAAACGATTTTATATTCGAAAGTCTTTAAAGAAAAATCGGGTGGCGAAACCCAGGTTCCATTCTATGTGGCCACATTAGCATCCTTCGTACGTGTTTTCCAACAAGCAACCCGTGCCAATGTATCGGATTCTATTGGTTTAATCCTCTTTGATGAAGTGTTTGACAAAATGGATACGTCGCGTATTAAATCAATGATGGAATTCATTAAGCAATTGCCAGTCCAAATCGTTTTAGCCACACCACCGCAAAAGATGGAAGTATTAAGCAAATATACGGATACGACAGTTGTCACGATGCGTGAAGGAAAAGCTGCGAGAGCCTACGAAGTTGTGCAAAAATATTAATTATTCATGCCTTTCTCACAATTTTTCTGTATAATAGATGTGAAATGATTTCTAAGGAGACAAACGATGCTATTAAAGAAGACAATCCTCTTATTTTCCATCCTTTTCAGCCTATTAGCTTTAATCGGCTGTGGGACTAAAACCACCACAGAAGACGCACTAGATTATGATGATTTTGATTATCTTAGCGATTATGACGAAGTGTTTGATCGCCCTGTAGGAACCTATCTTGTCTATATATACGCAGAAACATGCCAAGCGTGTGCACGGTTAAAAACCGACATCCTTGCGTTTGCTAGTCAATATACGGATCATGTCATTTATTTCTTCAATGCCGGCGCCGTTGATTCAACAAACCAAGCGCCATATTTAGAAGCCATCGGGCAAGCGTCGGTACAAACACCCACCATGCTGGTCATTAAAGATGGATTTGATTTGACCAATGTCTCAAGATACCTCTTTATTGGCGAAACACGGATTCGTTCCCTAATCACCGATTTAACGAATGACGCTTATCCCTACTGGAACTAACACAAGTAACCGGAGAAATCCGGTTATTTTTTTTGATTTAATCAATCGTAACATGATAAAATAAGAACAGGTGATTGTTATGCAAAGATATTTTGTTCCATCAAAAAACATCCATTTAGATCATGCTTACTTGGTTGGCCAAGACTTTCATCACTTAAAAAACGTGATGCGTCGCCGTTTAGGGGATGAAGTGGTTATTCTAAGCGAGAACGGAAAAGCTTTTTTAGGCAAGATTCAATCCTTGGATGATAGTGAAGCGAGAATTGATTTTATCCAAGAACTTGAGAATAAGCATCAAAATTCCCATATTACCATTGCTCAAGCCTTGATAAAACGTGAACGCTTCGAATGGGTTTTGGAAAAAGCCACTGAAATAGGGATGGAATCCTTTATTCCTACCGCTTTTGAGCGTTCAATCATCAAAATAGAACCAGAGAATGAAGCAAAAAAATTAATTCGATATCAAACCATCATCAAAGAGGCCGCAGAGCAATCGCGTCGTTTTGAAATTCCAAAAGTCTTGCCTGTCGTAAAAAGCAATCAACTGCCTTTTGATCAGTATGACAAGATCTTGATTTGTTACGAAGGTGCTTCTAGGGACGATGGACTAGTATATTTGGCAAAAACATTGTCGCCATCCCAAAAAATCTTGGTCATCATCGGCCCTGAAGGCGGAATATCCCCACAAGAGCTGGCATTTTTCCAATCAAAAGGTGGCGTCATTTGTAGTTTGGGTAAACGGATTGTTCGTTCCGAAACGGCGGCATTGGTCGTTTTGGCTTATTTAAATACACTTTGGGAGTGCTAAGATGAAAGTCGCTTTTTTAACCTTAGGGTGCAAAGTTAATAGTTATGAAACAGAAGCAATTTGGGAACTAATGGAAAAAGCGGGTTATGAACGCGTAGAATTTGAATCATTGAGTGATGTCTACATCATTAATACGTGCAGCGTCACCAACAATGGCGAAGCAAAATCAAGAAAAATGATACGTCATGCAATTCAGACCAACCCAAAGAGCATTGTCGTGGTGATGGGGTGTTTTTCTCAATTAAAAGCCGAAGAAGTCATGGCCATTGAAGGGGTTTCAATTGCGGTAGGGACCAATCACCGCGAGCAAATTCCACAGCTCATTGAACAATTTCTTCTTAATCGTCAATCGATTAACAACGTTGAAGCGTTGTCAAGTAATGAAGGTTATGATGGTTTATCAATCAATCATTTAGAGAAGCACCAACGAGCGTTTCTCAAGATTCAAGATGGATGTAACAATTTTTGTAGTTATTGCATCATCCCTTATGCTCGTGGGCGGGTACGTTCAAAAGCTCCGCAGCAAGTTATCAGCGAAGCAAAAACGTTGATTGAACGCGGATATCAAGAAATTATATTGACGGGCATCCATACGGGTGGCTATGGTTTAGATTTAAAGGACTACCGTTTCGCTGATTTATTATCAGAATTGGTTGAACTTAAGGGTTTAAAACGCCTAAGGATATCTTCAATTGAGATTACCGAACTGACCGCTGATGTTATGGAAGTCATCAAGAACTCAACTGTCATTGTCAATCATTTACATGTTCCGCTGCAAAGTGGATCTGAACGAATTTTGAAACTGATGAACCGAAAATATACGAAGGCAGAATACTTCGATAAAATCAAGGAACTTCGAGAAATCAAACCAAATCTATCGATTACCACTGACATCATCGTTGGATTTCCATCAGAAACAGAAGAAGACTTTCAGGAGATTCTCGATTTTGTTCAGTTGGTCCATTTTCAAGAACTACATGTCTTCCCATTTTCGAAAAGAGATGGAACTTTGGCTGCAAATATGGATGGTCAAGTCGATGGACTTATCAAAAAAGACCGAGTCAATCGATTAATTTCCTTATCCGAAAAACTGGTTTTAGATTACGCTACACAAAATGTTGGAATGACATTGTCAGTTATTCCAGAATCCTATGAAAATGGTTATTTAATCGGCCATTCAGAAAACTATTTGTTGCTTCGTTTTAAGGGCAACAAAGAGTCTAAGGGGACGATTGTGCCAGTTGTTTTGACGAAGCCAGGATTTCCGCACAGCGAAGGAATTAAAGCATAAAAAAAAGCCGGTCACCGACCGGCTTTCGCTGCCTTTTTAGCCTTTGCTTTTTCAACTTTTTCTAATGCTTTTACCTCAGCACGAGATAGTTTTTTCTCTTTTTGTTTGCGTTTGACACTATTCGTGTTCTTCACAATGTCGTAGGTAATTCGGTAGTCATTGTCATGATTGACGAACCGATACGGTGCGCTCTCTTTAATATTTAAGGGGAGTTCTGATAGATAGGCAATAATCGGTGTCAGCATCTGGTATTTATTCGATGCCTTAATCAATCCTTTGATCTTCTTGGATTTATCCCATTTAAACAGTAATTTGTCATTCTCATCCAAGATCATGATGACCAGTTTGGATTTATTACGATCCGGAGAAATAAAGGATTTGTATATGACCAGTTCCGGCAGGTTCTTAACGTAATACTCAAAATATTTTTTAACTTTATTTTTGCCTTTTGATTTGAGTGATTTAAAGGTGTTGGTATCGTCGGTCACATACGTATTAAGCAGGGTCTCAACCAATACATTGCCATTAAACTTTTTCGTGATGGCTTTATCCATCCGTTTATAAAAACCGTTAAAACGAGATTGGTATTTGCCCTTGTTAATCATCATCACAATGATTCCAAGAATCACAAGACCGCCCACGATAATAATGGCGATGGTTTGCCAATTCAAACTAGAAACAGAAACTGCGAAAATCATAAAAATCACCTCGAATAATCCTTATTCAAATAATAACATATTATGTTGTATTTTAAAATCAATTTTCAAAATATTTTTGTTTACAATAATGCGATAATATTGTATAATTCTTATAGGAAAAAGAAAAGGGGTGAAAGCATATGGCAAAAACCGTCGTTCGTGAAAACGAAACCATCGAAGACGCTTTACGTCGTTTTAAACGTGATGTATCACGCGCTGGAACACTTGCTGAAGCCCGCAAACGCGAATACTATTTGAAACCGAGCGTTTCAAAGAAACTAAAACAACGCATGAACCAAGGTCGTAAAGTTTGATCTTCGAAAGCACTTCCGTGTTTGGAGTGCTTTTTTTTTCCTGTTTTTTGCGTGAATTAGGAAAAAAAGTTGAACTTATGGTATAATTTTAGTAGATATTGACAAAGGAGAGATGTGCATTAATGGTTGATCTATCGACACTGGATTTGCACTTGAATTCTGTTGCAGAATTGGTTCTCATCTTAGGAACCAACGATAAGTATTTAAAACTATTATCCAGCCTTTACCATGTGGAATTATACACCGGAGATAATCGAATTTTGGTGAACAGCCATGATCCGATGATTTTAGATGAACTCAGTCGTATATTTTCGATTATCATTCTACTTGTTAAACGCAATATCTTTTTTAACGAACGGGACATCATTTATATTCATAACTTAATTAAAACGACTTCGGATGAGGCCATTGCGGATTTATTCGTTAATCGTAAGGAAATCATCAAAACGTATGCCGGAAAACCCGTTTATGCAAAAACCATTAACCAAAAACACTATTTGGAAGCCATTGAGAAAAATACACTTATTTTTGGAATCGGTCCTGCCGGTACGGGTAAAACTTATCTAGCCGTTCTGATTGGAATAAAAAAACTGCGTGAAGGGTCGGTTAAGCAAATCATCTTGACCAGACCAGCTGTTGAAGCAGGAGAGAATTTAGGATTTTTGCCAGGAGACTTAATGGAAAAAGTGGATCCCTATATTCGGCCATTATATGATGCCCTTTATGAAATACTAGGGGTAAAACAAACCGATGAACTCATCGAAAAAGGGATTATTGAAATTGCCCCTTTAGCATACATGCGAGGAAGAACCTTAGAAAACGCGTATGTCATTCTCGATGAAGCCCAAAATACGACCATTAATCAAATGAAACTTTTTTTAACACGACTAGGCTTTGGATCAAAAATGATTGTCACTGGCGACATTACACAAAGTGATTTGCCAAAAAATGTTGAATCAGGGCTCGTTAAAGCCAGTAAAATCCTCAATGATATTAATGATATTGGCATTCTCTATTTCGAAAACATCGATGTGGTTCGACATCCGTTGGTACAGACCATCCTGAAGAGGTTTGAAAATGCTTAAAATAAACCTAATTAACCAATATGATGATTCCCTTCGACCCTACAAGAAAACCTTAGTCAAAGTTTTGAAAGCCTCCTATCAGTTTTTAAAACTTGACGGAAAAAAAATCATCAATATTATTTTAGTCAATAACGATCAGATTCAACTAATGAATCGGGATTATCGCCATAAAGATACGCCAACAGATGTCATCAGTTTTGAAAACAATGATGATTCCATTGAACTTGGCGATGTTTTTATCTCAATTGATAAGGCAAAAGAACAAGCAATGTCCTATGGTCACCCGTTCGAGCGTGAACTTGGATTTTTAGCGATCCATGGATTTTTACATTGTAATGGTTATGATCATTTGGATTTAGAAAGCGAAAAAATTATGTTTCAATTACAAGACGACATCCTCATAAAATGTCGATTAACGAGGTAAATAAAATGAATAAATTACTCAAAATAGCCAAAGATAATATCCACAATTCGTATTCACCCTATTCAAAATTTGCTGTATCCGCCGTTCTTGAATTAACTAACGGCGAACTTATAAAAGGAATCAATGTTGAAAATGCCGCGTATGGACTTGCCAATTGCGCCGAAAGAAGTGCGTTATTTGCGGCCTATTCTCAAGGATACCGAAAAACGGATATTAAACGCATCCTAGTCTACACCGACCATGATTATTTTGTTTCGCCATGTGGCGCTTGTCGCCAAGTTATGCGCGAGTTGATGGAAGAAGATGCAGAGGTCATTCTTGCCAATAACAAAGATGAACTAAAAGTAGTCAAAAACATAGAGCTGTTGCCATTTGGCTTCACTGAGGGAGATTTGTAATGTTCAAATCAGGTTTTGTCACCATCATAGGCGAACCAAACGTTGGTAAATCAACGTTTTTAAACCAAGTATTAAAACAAAAAGTTGCGATTGTTTCAAACAAACCGCAAACCACACGCGATTTAATTACTGGGATTTATAATGATGAAACGTCTCAGATTATTTTTATCGATACTCCGGGAATTCATCATGCAAAAACCAAATTAGGCGAATACATGTCGTCATCTGCCATTAACACGGTCAAAGCCGTTGACTTAGTGCTTTTCATGATTAATGCTTATGACGATGTTAAACCGGAAAATCTCGAGATTCTCAAGAATCTTGCGACTGTGAAGACCCCTGTTTTTCTTATCATTAACAAACTGGATGCTATCAAGGATTATCATCGTTTACAAGAAAGCGTTGACCAATATAAAGCCGCTTTTCCATTTACAGGCGTTTTTGGAATCAGTGCTCTCAATGGAAAAAACGTTGACTTGTTGTTAAATGATATCAAAGAATTACTCGAAGAAGGACCCCAGTTTTATCCGGAGGGTGCTGTCACAGACCGTCCAGAGACGTTTTTGATTCGTGAGTTAATTCGCGAAAAGATTTTGGAATTAACCCACGATGAAATTCCGCATTCCATCATGGTCACCATCGATGAAATGAAAATGAACAAAGCGAAAACAACCATGGTCATTCATGCGACAATCATCGTTGAAAGAGCCGGTCAAAAAGCAATTATCATCGGTAAAGGCGGAGCTATGCTTAAGAAAATCGGTACGCTTGCAAGAACCGATATCGAAGCATTATTATCCATGCCTATCTTCTTAGAAATCTTTTGTAAAGTGGAAGAAGATTGGCGAAACCGCGAACATTATTTAAAAAATTATGGATACAAACCTGAAAAAAATTAATACGGATTGGTGATTGATTTGGATAAACTAGAAGGACTGATCATCAAACAGATTAGTTTTAAAGAGTCTAGTAAAATAATCTACATGTACACCCCTTCCGGACAAGTCAGTGTCTTGGTTCATGGTGCCAAGAAATATTCTAGTCCCTTTCTAAGGCTAACCGAGAATCTGACCTTGATTCGTTGTTTTGTGACGGGCTCTGGTTTAAAAACCATGACCGAAGGCGAAATCATTCGAGATTATGCCGACATCAAAGCGGATTTAGAAAAGATGACATATGTGTCGCATTTAACCGAATTGATTATGGCGTTTTCTGAATCGGAATATGATCATAAAAAAATCTATGAATTTTTGATAAAAATTCTCAATCACATCGCTACTTCAAAAACGTATGTTCGGTATGTTTATATGTTTGAACTGAAGTATTTGTTCATGCTGGGCGTCGCCCCCAACTTCAAACAATGCGTTGATTGTTCACGAACTGACGACTTGCATTTTTCAATAAAAAATGGTGGTTACGCTTGTCCTGATCATGTGATAACCGGTGAGAAAACGTTCTTAGAAACCACGATGAGTGTTATAAAACAGCTGTATTATCATGATTTGAAATTACCGCTCGAATTAAAAATTGATCAACAGACAGGAATGGAAATCAGGCAATTTCTTGACGAGTATTACTCGTATCACCTGAGTTTTCAGTCGAAATCACGTAAAATATTAGCAGGGTTGTTGGGGTATTGACCGACAACCCGCTTTCTTGCTTATAAACGAGCGAAAATGAGGCTAATTTCGTGTTTATTCTTGACTTAGATTTTTATCATAATATAATGTATTATGAGTTATTATGCCTATTTGGAGAGGAACACAACAATGAAGACAACGCTTGAAGGCTTAGTGAATTATGCGAAACAATATGGTTTCATCTTTCAAGGATCAGAAATATACGGTGGATTAGCCAATACGTGGGATTATGGTCCCTTGGGAGCTGAACTAAAAAACAACATCAAAAAAGCATGGTGGAATGCTTTTGTTAAAAATAATCGTTACAACGTGGGATTAGATTCCGCGATTTTTTTGAATCCCGAAACTTGGGTTGCGAGTGGTCACGTTTCCGGATTTCAAGATCCGCTCATGGACTGCAAATCTTGTAAAACCCGTCATCGTGCCGATAAACTCATAGAAGCATTTTCCAAAGGGACCGTCGATGCGGATGGCTGGGACAAAGCCAAAATGTATCAATACATCGTTGACAACCAAATTAAATGTCCCAATTGCGGAGCCCTCAATTATACCGAAATTCGTGAATTTAATCTAATGTTTAAAACGTTCCAAGGTGTTGTCGAAGACTCCAAAAACGTTATTTATTTACGACCTGAAACAGCGCAAGGCATTTTCCTGAATTTTAAAAACATTCAAAGAACTTCTCGCAAAAAGGTCCCGTTTGGCGTTGGACAAATTGGCAAATCCTTCCGTAACGAAATCACCCCGGGCAATTTCGTGTTTAGAACCCGTGAATTCGAACAGATGGAACTCGAGTTTTTCTGCAAACCAGGAACAGAAATGCAATGGTTTGTCTATTGGAAACAGTTCTGTGCTGATTTTTTAAATCAATTAGGGCTTAAACCAGAAAACATCAAACTTTATGACCATCCCACCGAAAAACTATCATTTTATTCAAATGCAACGACCGACATTTTATACCGTTATCCTTGGGGCTTTGATGAACTTTGGGGCATTGCATCCCGTACGGATTACGATTTAAAGAGTCATCAAAATCACAGCGGTGAATCGTTAGAATATCTTGATCCCGAAACCAATGAAAAGTATATTCCTTACGTCATCGAACCATCGCTTGGCGTAGAACGTTTATTACTCGCTATTCTAATGGAGTCTTTGGATGAAGAAGTCTTGGGCGAGGGCGATACCAGAGTGATTCTCAGAATAAACAAAAAACTCGCTCCGGTTAGCATCGCCGTTTTACCCTTATTAAAAAAATATCATACTGAACAAGCCGATGCCGTCTTTACATTGCTTTCAAAACATTTTAACGTCCAATACGATGATGCTGGCAACATTGGCAAACGTTACAGACGTCAAGATGCCATTGGTACACCGTTTTGTGTAACCATCGATGAAGATACCATTACTTCAAAAACAGTGACCGTTCGCGAACGTGATACCATGACACAAATCAAACTTCCGATTGAGGAATTAAAAGCTTACTTTGAAAAACAATTTGAGTAAAAATTAAAACAATCTTATAAGGGGGTGAAGTTATGGAACGCATCAGTCAACAGACCATTGATGACATTATTAATGCGGCTGACATCGTCGATGTTATTGGTGAATTCGTACAACTTCAACCTGCCGGTAAGAGTTATAAAGGACTTTGTCCCTTCCATAACGAAAAAACACCCTCCTTCTTTGTGAACAAGGAAAAACATCTCTTCAATTGCTTTGGTTGCGGCGAAAAAGGCAATGCGGCCGGATTTTTGATGAAATACAAAAATTTGACATACATCGAGGCGCTCAAATCACTCGCCGATCGCTACCATGTTCCGCTGGAAATCAATTTGACCAAACCTGGAACGGAAAAATACACAAGGTTGTATGAAATCAATCAAACAGCCCTTGAGTATTATCAACTGGCATTAACCCATATGCAAAGTGGAAAACCCGCCATGGATTATTTGATAAATCGTGGGCTGGATGTTCACACCATCCAATATTTTGAAATTGGCTTTGCACCCAATGATATGGACGTGCTTTATAAGAACTTAAAAACGAAATATCAAGAACTTGACTTGTTAGAACTTGGACTCATTAAGAAAAATACAGAAGGCAATTATTATGATCTGTTTCGCAACCGCATCATTTTTCCAATTAAGAATGCTTATGGAAAAGTAGTCGGATTCAGTGGTCGTATCTATCAAAAATCCGAAAATGAGCCAAAATATGTCAACTCCCCCTTTACATCAATCTTTACAAAGGGTGAAATACTTTATAATTTAGACCGGGCTCAACCGGCGATCAAACAAATGAAACGGGTTGTACTATATGAAGGCTTCATGGATGTTATCGCATCGGTGAATGCCGGAATCAAAGAAGCGGTTGCCTCAATGGGAACCAGTTTGACTCCCGAACAAGCCAAATTGATAAAAAAATATACGGATAACGTATTATTATGTTATGATGGTGATTCAGCCGGTTTTGAAGCCATGATGAAAGCCATCCATATCTTAGAATCTGAGAAATTGGTCGTAAGTCTGATTGTACTTCCTGAAGAACTCGACCCCGATGAATATATCAAAAAATATTCTCCCGAGCATTACCGAACCTTCATCGATCAAAATCAAATCGATAAATATGAGTTTCGATATCGATATCTACTCAAGCATTCCGATTTGACCAAAGCGGGCGGAATAGAACGGTTCAAATTGTCGGTCTTTGATTTTTTAAGAGAGACTTCAGCGACCGTCACCGAACTATATTTAAAACGTTTTGCTTCGGATGCCGTAATCGATTTTGCGAGTGTCAGAACCGATTACCGAGATTATCAACTTTCAAAAGCCATTCAAAAATCAAATTCGGATACAAAAGTCAAAGTGGCTGATGTTGTCATATACAAGAAAAAGTACATTGATGCTGAGAATATCTTAATGAATTATTACCTTTATTCAGAAGCTTATCGTACACTCATCAATGCTGAATTTGGTTCAAAATTGTGTGAAGATAATCTCAATAAAATGATTAAAATTGAAATTGAAGATTTGCTTGAAACCGGATCAACCTCAGACTTACGTTCTGAGGTAATCAAACGGTTTAAGTATGATTCTTTGGTTCAACAACGCGTCGAAAAAGTTTTAACGCATAACCTTGAGTATTCTAATGAGGAACTTGACGCTTGCATTAAGCAAATCAAGTCGCGAACACTCGAAAATGACATCAAGGTAATCCGCGATAAGCAACAACTAATTGACCGAAATTTGAATAAACAAGCCTACACCGAATTAGATAACGAGATTGTGAAAATTTTGCAACGAAAGGAAAACCTATGGAAAAACAAGAAATCGTAAAAAAATTAATGGATTTATTCGAGAAAAAAGGGTTACTCACCATCGAGGATGTAACACAATTTGTTTCTGAAGACTCCGTTGAATTTGACGATGTCGTCATTGAACTTGAAAGTGAAAGTATTTTTCTTGAGGAAAAATTGCCATTGCCTGAAGCGGTTGATGACATTGACGATGAAGAGATTGTGGAACCTGTTGAAGAACCAATCGACGAAGACGATGATTTTATCGATTTAGATGAACTTTCCGATGCTGATTTATCGGAAGATGAACTCATCGATTTTGTTGATTATGCTAAGGAAATCGAAGAAGAATTAATGCGGGACAAACAATACGATACGTCGGTATCGATTAAAGTGGATGATCCCGTCAGAATGTATTTAAAAGAAATTGGACGCGTTGAATTACTCTCCAGCGACGAAGAATATGAACTAGCTACTTTAATTTCAAGAGCTCGCAGAGCGAAAGAAATTTATGATCAAAAAGCCAAAGACGGCATCGAAGTATCAGATGAAGAAAGAGTTGAAGTTGAAGAACTTTACAAACGTGGTCAATTCTCTGAAAAGAAACTTGTTGAAGCCAATCTTCGCCTAGTAGTTTCTATTGCTAAACGCTACGTTGGCAGAGGCATGCAATTTCTTGACTTAATTCAAGAAGGTAATATGGGCTTGATGAAAGCTGTTTATAAATTCGACCACACCAAAGGCTTTAAGTTTTCAACGTATGCAACATGGTGGATCAGACAAGCCATTACTCGGGCCATCGCTGACCAAGCAAGAACCATTCGAATTCCCGTTCATATGGTTGAAACCATTAACAAACTGGTTAGAACTCAAAGAACGTTAACGCAAAAGTTAAAAAGAGAACCTTATCCTGAAGAAGTAGCGGCAGAGATGAAAATCTCAGTCGAAAAAGTCCAAATCATCCAAAAGGTTGCTCAAGAACCCATTTCTCTTGAAAGCCCCGTGGGTGAAGAAGAAGATTCATCTTTAGGCGACTTTATTCCTGACCCGGATACCCTCACCCCATATGAATACACCTCCAAAGAAATGTTAAAAAGAGAACTTGATGCGGTTTTAGAAACCTTGACAGACCGTGAAGAAAAAGTTCTTAGAATGCGTTTTGGCCTTCTTGACGGCCGGACGAGAACTCTTGAAGAAGTGGGTAAGGAATTTGGAGTTACCCGTGAACGTATTCGTCAAATTGAAGCCAAAGCCCTCCGAAAACTTCGTCATCCTTCACGCAGTAAGAAACTGAAAGATTTCACGAACGGAAAATAATGAGCCCGTTGAGTGCACGGCTTCAAGCCGCTCTCGATTTTCTGATTGATTCTCATGTTTTGGCCGATGTGGGCTGTGATCATGGCTATTTGCCAATTGCTGCGATTCAAAACCAGAAGGTATCTAAGGCAATTGCCTCAGATAACAAAGTTGGTCCTTTGGAAAAAGCTCGAGATAACATTCTTAAAGCGGGTCTTCAAAATCAAATTGAAACCATTCTTTGCGATGGACTTCGTCTCCTTCCAAACAATGTTGATACCGTTGCAATTCTAGGAATGGGCGGCGAACAGATTGCAAAAATCTTAAACGACGGTCCTTTAAACACCATAAAAACATTGATTCTAGGTCCTAATTCCGAAGCCGGTGTGCTTAGAAAATGGTTGGCTTCTCATGGCTATACCATCGTTGATGAACGCTTTATCGAGGATAGAAAACATTTGTATCAAATCATCAAGGCAACTCCCGGAATGATGACACTCGATGCACAAGAAGCAACTTTCGGACCGCTAAACATTTTAAAACAAGATCCATTGATGCTGAAGTATGTCGATTTTGAACTTCATAAGTTGACTGAAGCTTATCAAAAAACAACTTCCCTTGCAAAAAAGGCCGAAATCCAAACCAAAATTGATGAATTGAGGGGTGTCCGCCGATGAATGCGATTGACATCATTAAGTACCTAGAAACAAAGTATCCCAAATCCCTTGCTTATGACTGGGATAATGTGGGGTTACAAGTGGGGTCTCTCAATAAAAAAACAAAATCGATTCTAATAACCCTCGATGTTACCAAAGAAGTTATTAAAGAGGCGATTGCCAAAAAAGTCGACTTGATTATCAGCCATCATCCCTTAATATTCAAACCGCTGATGTCGCTTTCCATCGAATCACCACGTGGATGGATGATCAACCAATTAATCAAAAATGATATTGCCCTGTATGCTATGCATACCAATTATGATTTGGCTGATGGGGGCATGAATGACGAATTAGCACGTTTATTAAACATTCAAGAGCCAAAATTACTAGATGAAATTGAACTCATCGGACGAGTCGGTTCAGTTGAACCACAGTCGATGAAATCGTACATAGATTTTGTTAAAACCACGCTTCAAATCGATTCTGCACGCTTCATAGGCTCGCTTGACAAACCCGTTAAACGCGTTGGAATATCTGGGGGAAGCGGATCAAATCATGTGGGACAAGCAAAAAAACAAAACTGTGACCTCTACATAACCGGTGATGTCACCTATCATACCGCCCTTGATTGTCTTCAAATGGGTTTGAATGTTTTGGATATTGGGCATTATGCTGAAAAAATCTTTAAAAAAGCCATTCGTAACGATCTTCAATCCCAATTTTTGGATGTATTGATTTTAGAGTCGATGGTTGACACCAATCCTTATATCGCAATATAACCTCTTTTTTAAAAATAATTGCTGTTTCGTTGGATTTCGCTTGTATTTCTTTTGACCCTATGATATATTATTGTTTGATATTCAAATTATTTGATATTAAAACTAAAATATCACAGGAGAAAAAACATGAGTAAAATCGGCATCGCAGTATGTGGTAACTCAGGAATTGATTATGCAGTACATGACAAACGTATTAGAGTATTTCGTTCGTTACTAATGATTGAAGGAAAAGAGTTTGAAGATTTCGTTGACATTAACGCCGATGATTTCTATCAACAATTGGTAGATAACCCGGAAATTGATGTTAAAACCGCTCAAACCAGTACTGGTGTGATTCTCAACATGTATGAAGAGATGAAGGCGGCTGGATACACCGAAATAATCGTTATCACCGTTTCATCCCATCTCTCTGGAACCTACCAAAACGCAGTCTTGGCAGCCAAAATGATTGAAGATGTTCCGGTTCATGTATTTGATTCGCGCTCTGTCTCTCACATCGAAGCTAAGATGGCATTTACCGCATTAAAACTTTCCGATGAAGGAAAATCAGCTCAAGAAATAATTACGGCTTTGGAAAGAATCAGAGATCATCATCATATCTTTGTGACCGTCGATACGCTAAAATTCTTAGTGAAAAATGGCCGCTTGTCGAACGCAGCCGGTTTCTTTGGAACACTATTAAAACTTAAACCGCTTCTTGAAGTTACAAAAGAGGGAAAAATTGTTACCCTAGACAAGATTCGTACTACGCAAAAAGCCAGAGATTTAATGATGAGCAAGTTTATGGAAGAAATCAAAGGCAAAAACGTTGAAATTTTTATTATCTATACCAATAATTTCAATGAAATGGCTGATTTAAGAGATAAAATGCTCGAAAATCCAGATATTAAAGATGTTAAAATGGTTCCGTTGACTCCGGTTGTTGGATGCCACGCTGGACCTGGAACCATGGGATTAGGATACGTCGAACTCTAAGCTGGAGGATTTATGACAGAAGCAAAAAAGTTGATCAATGAGTTATTAGTCGACCTCTTTAATCGTATTCTAGCGATTGAAGGAGAAGAACTTAAAAAGGCCGGTGTGACTCTGTCCATGAACGAAGTTCATGTCTTAGAAGCCATTCTGGTCGTCGAGGAGCCGTCGATGACTTTTATTGCTGCCAAGCTGGGTATTACTGTAGGGTCTTTGACCACTGCGGTCAATACGTTGGTTCAAAAAGGCTATGTCACTCGCTATCGTCTTCCCGAAGATCGTCGAAAAGTTTTGGTCCGTTTAGAAAAAAGTGCTGACGAAGTCTTGAAAATTCATCAAGTCTATCACGACAAAATGATTGCAGCTATTTTTGAAGATTTAAAAGTTGGTGAGGATGTTATTCTCATCAACTCATTACAAAAAGTGGCAACCTACTTCCGTAAATAAAAAAAATAGCGAAATTTTCGCTATTTTTTCTTGCATTGTAATTATTCGGCGATGATGCAATTGACGGGGCAGTTGACTTCGCAAACGCCACAATCGATGCATTGATCCGGATCAATAACGTAGATGGGGCCTTCAGCGATGCAATCGACTGGACAGTTGGATTTGCATGTTCCGCAAGCGATACACGTATCGAGAATTTTTCTTGGCATGATGATTCCTCCTATAATGATTGTCCTAAACTCACTCATATTTTACCCTATGATGACGGGTTTGTAAATAAAAAACCGATAAATCAATCGAAGCTAATTATTTTGCCTGCACTAACTTATTTTAGGATTTGAAGTTCGCATTGATTTATCTTGAATAACGCAATTAATTTTGTTAAAATAGAAAAGGTACAAAGGAGTGATTACAATGCCAATTTGGTTACAAATCGTTTTACCGATTCTGACACTGCTTGTCGGCGCGGTTATCGGATTCTTTTTAGCTAGAAAATACTTCAAATCCTACTTGGAAAAGAACCCCCCCATCAACGAAGCCATGGTGAGAGCTATGATGTCGCAAATGGGAAGAACACCTTCTGAGAAGCAAGTCCGTCAGGTCATGGCTTCCATGAAACAAGCAAAATAAATGAAAAATGAGACTTTTAGGGTCTCATTTTTATTTGTTTTTTCCTAAGAAAGCATCGAGTTTATCAAATAATTTGACGCGATTTTCGGTTCCAGATTTTAACCGTTTATAGTTTGATTTATGGCGTACTATAATCACAATCATCGTTAATCCGGTGATAATCATGAATATTAGGTTATCATAGACAGGCGATAAAATAAACATAATACTAACAGTGATGAAAGCGAGAATGGAAGATACCGTTGAAGCAACCGAAACATACCGAGTAATATATTCCGTAATTAAGAATGCAAGCACCATTCCCAAACCAAGAAGCGGTTGATACGTCAGCAATAAACCAAACGCCGTCGCAACGCCCTTTCCACCTTTGAATTTGAACCAAATGGGAAAGACATGACCAAGGACCGAAGCAAACCCGTAGAATAACGGATGAAAAAGTTCAACGCCATCGAATAATCCGGTTTGGACCATTAAAAAAACAATCAATCCACTCTTTAGAGTGTCCGCGAAAAGAACCGTAAAACCAATGGGCTTTCCAAAACAACGAAAGGCATTGGATGTCCCCATGTTTCCGCTTCCGAGTTTTCGAATATCCTGTCCTCGAAAGATTTTTCCTAGTAAGAAGGAAAAGGGAATCGATCCGAGGAGATAAGCAATCAGTAGTAACAGATATTTTGTCATCAGAGACCTCCTAAGTCTTTTTGATTATATCACAAAACTATTAAAAACAACTACTAAATCTACTGAACTTTTGTTATAATAAAAACATGCAAAAGAGGTCTTACACATGAGCGAAAAAATCAAAGAAACCTATAACGCCCAGTCTATTCAAATATTAGAAGGGCTTGAAGCAGTTCGAAAACGCCCCGGGATGTATGTTGGTTCTACTGACGCCCGTGGTCTCCATCATTTGGTTTGGGAAATCGTGGATAACTCCATTGATGAAGTATTAGCCGGTTATGGATCAAATATCAAAGTCACAGTAAAAGAAGACAATTCTGTCATCGTGTCCGACGATGGACGCGGAATGCCTGTTGATATGCATTCTTCCGGCATCAGTGCCGTTGAAGTTATTTTCACTAAACTTCACGCAGGCGGTAAATTTGGCGCGAGCGGGAGCGCCTATAAGGTAAGCGGCGGTCTCCACGGCGTTGGTGCGTCGGTGGTTAATGCATTATCCGAATTTTTGGAAGTCACGGTACATCGTGACGGCTTGATGTATCAAATGCGCTTTGAAAAAGGCGGTAAAAAAGTCAAAGAATTAATCGTCATCGGCGAAACGAAGAAAAACGGTACTGAAGTTTGGTTTAAACCGGATGCTTCGATTTTTTCGTCGACGCTTTTTAATTATGCGATTCTTGAGGAACGTCTCCGTGAAAGTGCCTTTTTAATTAAAGGATTGAAAATGCAACTCGTCGATGAACGGAGTAAACAAAAAGCAACGTACGTCTTCGAAGAAGGCGTTAAGGCCTATGTCGATTTTTTAAACGCTCAAAAAACACCGATTCATTCGGCCGAATACTTTTATGGAACAGCCTCAGAAATTGAAGTTGATGTTGCATTTCAATATACAAAATCCTACAGTGAAAATATCATTTCCTTTGTCAATAATGTTAGAACCAAAGACGGAGGAACCCATGAGACGGGGTTAAAGTCGGCTTTTACGAAAGTTTTTAATGATTTTGGTAGAAAACTAAATTTGATGAAAGCCAATGATGAAGGCTTAGAAGGGGCCGACGTTCGCGAAGGATTAACCGCGATTGTATCGGTACGTATCCCAGAAAATTTATTGCAATTTGAAGGCCAAACAAAAAATAAATTGGGTAGTCCTGAAGCGCGACCTGCGGTTGAAACGGTTGTCTCCGAACAATTGTCGATTTACATGACCGAAAATCCCCAAGTTTGCGTTGATTTGATTGAAAAAGGATTGTTTGCCCGCAATGCAAGAGATGCGGCACGTAAAGCGCGTGAAGATGCACGCTTGGTCAAAAAAGTATCAAAAACCGAAACCATTCTTTCTGGTAAACTATCTCCAGCTTCTTCTAAAAATCCGAAAGTCAATGAGTTGTTCTTGGTCGAAGGTGATTCTGCCGGTGGTTCTGCAAAACAAGGCCGTGATCGTCGTTTTCAAGCCATCTTACCCCTTAGAGGTAAGGTTATTAACTCTGAGAAACAAAAGATGGAAGATGTGCTAAAAAACGAAGAAATCGCAACCATTATCTCGACGGTTGGCGCTGGGTTAGGTTCTGATTTTAATCTCAATAAATGCAACTACAATAAGGTTATTATTATGACCGATGCGGACACCGACGGTGCCCACATTCAGGTTTTATTAATTACATTCTTTTTCCGTTATATGCGCCCATTGGTTGAAGCCGGAAAGTTATATATTGCCCTTCCGCCCCTGTACAAAATTACCAAATTAGGGAAAAAAGAAGAAGTTAAATATGCTTGGACAGAAGAAGACCGCGAGACGATTTGTCGATTATATAAAACGTATAATATTCAAAGATATAAAGGTTTAGGTGAAATGAATGCCCCACAGTTGTGGGAGACAACCATGGATCCAACCTCTAGAACCCTCATCAAAGTCACCATCGATGATATGGCTGATGCGGAACAAAGAATCAGTATTTTAATGGGCGATGACGTTGAACCTCGTAAAGAGTGGATTGATGCCAATGTTTCGTTCGTTTCCGAAGATGACTTTAAGCTAAAGGAGGCGGAATAATGGCGACTCCCCTCAAAAAGAAAATTGAAAATTTTGTTGAGGAAAAAATCCTTAGCGAAAATTTAGAAAATATCATCGGCGATCGGTTTGGAAAGTATTCAAAATACATCATTCAAGATCGTGCATTGCCAGATGTCCGTGATGGCTTAAAACCGGTTCAACGACGGATTCTTTTTGCGATGGATCAATTAGGAATGGGTTCTGACAAACCTTTTAAGAAATCTGCCAGAATCGTCGGCGAAGTCATCGGTAAATATCACCCACACGGTGATACATCCGTTTATGATGCCATGGTTCGTATGAGCCAAACGTGGAAAATGGGATCCATTCTCATCGACATGCATGGTAACAATGGCTCCATTGACGGTGATTCGGCGGCAGCGATGCGGTACACAGAAGCCAGACTATCCCCGTTTGCAGAAGCATTATTAGCTGATATAGACAAAAAAACAGTCAATTTTGTGCCGAATTTTGATGATGAAGAATATGAACCGGTGGTTTTACCGGCAAAATATCCCAATCTATTGGTCAATGGTTCGATGGGAATGGCGACTGGATATGCCACCAATATTCCTCCTCACAATATCAACGAAGTCATTGAAGCAACGATTCATCGCATTGATTATCCTGATTGTACGGTCGAAGATTTAATGGAATATATCAAAGGCCCTGATTTTCCCACCGGTGGGATAGCCACCGGCGTTGAAGAAATCAAAAAAGCCTTTAAAACTGGACGTGGAAGAGTCGTTATGAAATCCCGCGTCGAAGTATCAGATACATTGTTACTCGTTACAGAAATTCCCTATGAAGTCAATAAAGCGGATCTTGTTCGCAAAATCGATGAGATTCGTTTAAAAAAGAAAATAGATGGCATCGTCGAAGTTCGTGATGAATCTGACCGTGAAGGTTTGCGAATTGCCATTGAAATAACAAAGGGTATTAACTCCGAAATCGTCTTGGCATATTTAGAAAAAAATACTGATTTGTCCTTATCGTTCAATTATAATATGGTTGCGATTAATAACAAGTCACCCAAACAGATGGGGTTAATTGATATCCTTGATGCCTATGTCATTCATCAAAAGGAAGTTGTTCGGAATCGCAGTTATTTCGATTTGACAAAGGCTGAAAAACGTCGTCACATTGTTGAAGGCTTTTTAAAGATGGTTGATATCTTAGACGAAGTCATCGAAGTCATCCGTCATTCCACCGGTAAAAAAGATGCCATGACGAATTTGGTTCAAATGTTTGCCTTTACCGCAGAACAAGCTGAAGCTATCGTCATGTTACAACTATACCGTTTATCTTCAACAGATGTCGAAGAAATGCGCAACGAAGCGAGTGATTTGTCCCGTGTAATCATTTCTTTACAAAAGATACTGAAGAATGAGCACGAACTTGAAAACGTCATTAAGAAGGAATTAAGAGCCTTTTCTGATAAGTACCAAATTCCAAGAAGAACCGAACTGATGGATACGTATGAGCGCATCGCCATATCTGAACAAGATTTAATCCAACATGAAACGGTCATTCTCGCAGCGACGCGCGATGGCTATTTGAAACGTTCTTCTCTAAAATCAGTGCTCGCAACCGTGAATGGCGATACTGGGTTAAAACAAGATGATGTGATTATCAAGCAAATCGAAGTTTCCACCAAGGCTACTCTGCTTATTTTCACGAACCTTGGAAATTACGCCAATTTACCGGTTTATAAAATTCCTGATAAGAAATGGAAAGAAATCGGAGAATATCTTGGCTCATTTGTTCCCTTGGCCAAAGATGAAGTCATTCTCGATTTCATCGTCGTTGAACGCTTCGATAAAACTCTTAATATTTTGTTAGCCAATCGCGAAGGCGCGATCAAACAAGTGTCCTTGTATGATTTCCAACCGGCCAGAATTAACAAAACATATAATTCAATGCCTTGTACAAAGATTAATCCTTTAGTTGCGGTTGATTTATCCGGTGTATACGATGAGGAAATCGTCGTTGTATCGAAAAATGGATATGTCTTAAAATATCCCATGGGTGAAGTTCCTGTTTTGAGTATGAGTGCCAGAGGCGTCAAAGGAATGAATTTAAGAGAAGATGAATTGGTCGCTGCGATGTATACCACCGCAACGTCCAAAGATGAAATTCTTTTGTTAACCAACCGTGGGGCTATCAAACGCGAGTTTGTGCTCAACATTGAAACCCAGCATCGTCCCGCCAAAGGCAAACCCTACTTGAAGAGTGTGAAAACGAACCCTTACGAGTTTATCAGTGGCCGTTCTCAGAATATTTTTTACATTAAAGATTTGATTACGTTAAGAATTGAAATGGAATCGGGATCTATGGTTATTCCCGGAGCCGATTTGAAACCAGATAAATATGAACACGGGATTCCCTACCTTGAAAAAGATCAAGTGCCGAAATCCCTACGAATCGATGAAAATGACGCTGCTACCATTGAAAAAATATTAACGAAACTCGCAAAAGAGCGTCTGCCCATCCAACCATCGGATGAACCCGTAGAAACGACATTGTCCAAAGAACCGCAAGTTGAGGATATAGAAATACCCTCCATTGAGGAGGATAACTCTGTGATGTGGGAACTCGAAAAAATCATCAATACCAATAAAGGATCCGAAGAAGAATCTGAGGATGATGAAGAAGCCGAGAAAGTCATCCAGCAAACCCTCTTTTAATCTTCACTTAAACAACAAATCTAAAATCACTAACCTATGATATACTGAATTGTGTCACGAATGAAGGAGAATCATCCATGAAAAAAATCGTTTTATTTGGACTTATGATGTTGTTTTCGCTAACCGTAATGGGGTGTGATTTTTTCGGCGGAGTCACCACAACGACAGTAGTAACACAAGATACCACCGAACCCACTGTGTTGATTGAAGTATCAACTGAGGCTGAACTTCGCGCGATTGACGTTACGAAATCCTATCGATTGATGGCTGATATTGATTTGGCCAACGCCGAATGGACGCCCATTGGATCCCATGATGCCCCCTTTGAAGGTTGGTTTGATGGCAACGGACATACGATTTCTAATTATGTCATTACCGATGCAAACGCCGATTATAATGGACTTTTCGGTGTAGCTACCGGAAATATCAAAAATCTAACCATTGAAAATTTTAATATCACTTATACAACCGATTTTATGACATATGCGGGCGGATTAGTCGGCCACATGAGTGGTGACATCGACAATGTGAACGTTTCAGGAACAATCGCAATCACGAATTTAGGGAGCACTTCCTATGTGGGATTACTAGCAGGTCTTGTATCAGCGTATTTAACCAGCACCATGACTGTTACTCAGTTCCAACCTGGATCCGTAACCAACGCTTCCGCAGAGGGAACCTTGTCCATCGTGGGTGAAAATTTTGTATACATTGGCGGACTGATTGGCAAAGCGTATAATGTCCACTTGGATCAAACTCAAACCAATGTCAATATCACCGCAACTTCAAGAAATTTCCGGGTCTATGCCGGTGGATTAATTGGACATAATTTTTCTGGCATCTTAGCCGGTTATGAAGATATCGTGGAAGACGTCGAAATAACTCTCGAAAATAGTCATTCAAACGCCGTGATTACCCTTTATGAAGGGGGAACATGGGGTAGTGCTGGCGGTTTGTTGGGATACAATCAATACGGCGTCATCATGAATTCCTATGCTTATGCACGAATCTTGCTTGATTCGGATGATCATCATTATATCGCTGGCTTAATTGGCGAAGACTGGAATGGTCAAATTATCAATTCTGTCGCATCTTCGCTCATCTTCATGACCGAGGATACGACCTTATCAAAAAATCTGAATGTATCAGGACTCATCGCTTCCATCAATGATTCAACCATCGTCACCAACAGTTTCTCAACCATTGGTTTTAGCGGTACCATTCTCGATGTTGCCGGTGAACCGGTTACGATGGGAACGTTAACCGATGCTTCATGGTTTGAAACAATCCTAGGCTGGGACGGGACATTGATTGATATTAACCAAGCGATATCCACACTAACACAAGAATAGTTCAAGCATCTTCCTTGCCTCGGGTTATTTTATCCCGAGGCTTTTCATTCGGTTGATTCCATTGTTTTACTCAATAAACATAGTCATATCTTGCATAAATGACACGATTAGCCTTGCTATTATAACGATTTTGCGATAGACTAACACGTAGAATGATTAATATCGAAAAAGGTGATGCCGTTGAAAAGTCTAGAAACCATTTCAAAGAAACAAATACCCAATGATGTGATAATGAATTCGTTGAAATTGTACCGTGAGATTGGCAAGAATGCGCAGTATGCTACTTTGTTCTCGCCTGATTTTGATTTTATGTCCAAACAGTTGGCATTCACCGAAGCTTATAGTTTTTATAAGTGCTTTTACGCAGAACTAAAAATTCCGGAGTCTCGTTTAAAATCGTTACAATTAGAATCGACCAGACCTAAAAATAAAGCAGAAACACTCTATAAAAATATTTTGAGTGTGTTTGCGACCATCCACGATTCATCCATCGCTCATTTCGAATTGAACGTCGCTGAAATTAACAATTTAGTGGCGATGTTGTATAAAGATTATTATGGAAAAGATCAACTATCCTATCAAAAATCCGAACGTCAAAAACACTCATTGCTTTCAAATGAGTCGATTTCTCGTCGGGAACAATTAGAAGCAATGATTAATCTTTACACCAATATCAAACGAAGTAATGACTATGAATCGACCTATTTAAGCCTCCATTTTATGGTGGATTACTTGAATATGGACGTCTATAAAATTCCCGATAACGACGTTATCAGTGTTTTGATCTATTACATTTTAAACATGCAAGATTCCATCATCGTATCAAGGTATATTTCATTTTTTGGAAAACTACTCCTCAATATGAAAGAATTCCTAACCCTTAAAGATATGTCACGGATGAATTGGAAGGAAGGGTTTGCGGATCTGATGCCCTTGCACCGTCTGATGTTACGTATGCATTATGATATGTATGTTGAACTTGAAGAACTCGCAAGGGATTATCAATATGAATCCAGTTTGGAAATATCCAAATCGGATTATATTGAAAATACCATCGATAAACTCAATCAAGTCTTTTCAAAAGAAGATATTCGGTTAAAGCATCCGCTAATTTCGGATTCGACGATCAATCGAACGCTTAAACGCATGCAAGAAGAAAATAAAATCCGTCCACTTGGCAAAGGTCGAAGTGCTAAATGGGTCAAACTCTATCAAAAAGAAACAAAGAAATCGATTTTAAAGCAAATGAATTTTGATTTGGGGGACTAAATAATGAATGACATTCAAAAAATTATTGCATCAGCATTATTAGAAGACATGCCAAATGGCGACATTACCACCGAGAGTCTTTTCAAAAACGAAACCTCCACAGCACGCTTCATTGCCAAATCTTCTGGAGTTATTTCTGGGATACTTGTCGCAAAAGAAACGTTCTTGCAAGTGGACCCGGCTGTTACCTTTGAGATTTTCAAAGGGGATGGATCTGTCGTGCAAAAGGGCGAAGTTATTGCTTCGGTAAGTGGTTTATCAAAATCGCTTTTAAAAGCCGAACGAGTAGCCCTTAACTTTTTACAAAGAATGAGTGGCATCGCAACGATGACAAGGGACTTTGTCAAAGAGGTAGAAGGCACACATGCTCTCATTTTAGATACCAGAAAAACCACGCCAAATCTTCGACTTTTAGAAAAACAAGCCGTGAGAGATGGTGGGGGAACCAATCACCGGATGAACTTATCCGACATGGCCATGATTAAAGACAATCATATTAAAGCAGCGGGCTCTATCAAGGCGGCAGTGTCAACGGTAAAATCCAAAATTAAATCCAATCTTTTAATTGAAGTTGAAGTGGAATCTATCCCTGAACTTTACGAAGCGTTAGAGACTGATGCTGATGTCATCATGCTTGATAACATGAGTTGCGATATGATGACAGAATGTGTCAAGATTAATCATGGAAAAAAACGTCTTGAGGCGAGTGGAAATATGACCCTTGATCGTATTAAAGAGGTTGCTAAAACCGGTGTTGATTACATTTCGGTTGGAGCATTAACACACTCTTATGATTCTTTGGATGTCTCGCTAAAATTTCAATAAAATTTTAGCTTAGGGGCTTTAACAAAAGCCGGATATTAGTTATAATATAACGTCTAGAAAATGGTGAGTACCATGCTTAAAGCAAAATACGGATGGAAAGTTGCCGTCGAGGGAACCGTCGATGACCGTGACATTTTTTACAACATCTTAAAGAACCGGGGCATCGATGATGCCGAACGTTTTTTTAACATGGGTAAAGAAGCGCTTTATTCACCCTTTTTGCTTAATGATATGGAAAAAGCCGTTACTCGCATTCAGCGGGCAATCACTCATAAGGAACCCATCTTAATTTTTGGTGATTATGACTGTGATGGAATCACTGCTATCAGTGTATTATTCCGGGCGTTAAAACAACTAGGTGCGAATGTTTTCTATGATCTTCCCAACCGTTTTAGCGATGGATACGGATTGAACATGAAAGCCACTGAAGAAATCATCCAAAATAAATACAAACTTGTCATAACCGTTGATAATGGCATCACTTGTGTTCAAGAAGTCAAGAATCTTCAAAATGCGGGTATCGATTGTATCATTACCGATCACCATGAAATCAAAGAAACGATTCCGGAAGCATTTGCCATTATCCATGCCAAATTAAGTCCCAATTATCCTTGGAAAGAAATGGCAGGAGTCGCGGTCGCTTATAAATTGGCTTGCGCCGTATCAAATTCGGATCTTGATGACTTACTAGATTTGGTTATGATTGGCACCATCGCCGATTTAATGCCTTTAAAAGATGAAAATCAAGCGTTGGTCAATTTAGGGCTAAAACAGCTTAAAAAATCGGTTCATCCGGGTTTAAATAAATTATTACAACATTCTCATCTTGATCAAATCAATGAAACGGCGATTGCCTTTAAAATTGCCCCAAAGATTAACTCGAGCGGTCGATTGGGCAAAGCTTTGGATGCTGTCAAATTGCTGGTGACTGATTCGGATGAAGAGGCAAATCGACTTATCATCGATATTGAACAAAATCACTCTACCAGAAAAGATTTGACGGAAGATGCGTTCCTAACCTGTGAACGTGTCATGGATCCACTCAACCACGTTTTAGTTATTGCAAGTGCGACATTACATGAAGGTATCATTGGCATTTGTGCGCAAAAAATCGCTGAAAAATATCAAAAGTCGACCTGTGTCATTTATTTAGATGATGAAGGTATTGGCAAAGGATCTTGCCGCGCCTATGGTGGCGATAATATCTTAGAAATGTTAGATGCTAATGCCGATATTTTAATCAAATACGGGGGCCATTCGCAAGCAGCCGGATTGACTATCAAGGCGAGCAACATTGCAATACTCCAAGAGCGACTGAACCATAATCAAGCGGTGTCTGTTCAACCCATTTTAAATGTTGATATGCGAGTGAAATTAGCGTCGGTCTCATTTCCTACCGTTAAAAAACTGGAAAAATATTCGTTCTTTACAGGGACTTACCTATTTGAAAATTTAATCGTTAAATCTAAACAATTGCTGGCGAATAAACATACGAAATTGGCCGTTATGGATAATGATCAATCATTTGAGGCTATTATTTTCAATAATCAAGAATATTATTATCATCTTGAAGTCGGCGATGTGGTATCGATTGTTGGCGGATTATCCATCAACCAATGGAAAAGCAAAGAATCGCTCCAAATCATGATTAAAGATTTAAAGTGTGATGATTTTCAAGTGTTAGATTTTCGACATCAACCCGATGAATCCCTTCTGATTATCAAAAATTTTACGGATAGCATCCTCATTGACGATGAATTTATGAAGACACAGTTTCAGTCCGTGAAGCTTCCCATTATCGATCATCCCATGACCTTGATTGTGGGTCCTCTAAAATGTTATCCAAACATTACCAAGGCACTTTCTAAGGACCATTTAGGTCAAATCTATAAGGTCATCAATACCATGACCGAATGCGATACGCAAAAGCTCATCCAGCTGGTTGGTGGATCCGAATGGACGGTTTCCACCGCCCTTAAAATCTTTACCGACCTGTTCTTAATTCAATGCGAACATGGTAAAATTAAAGTGTCCCCTTCAAAAGAAAAAAAGAATCTTGAAGAGTCGGCCACGTACCAAAATTTATTAAAAATAAAGCAAAATTATGAGTTCATCCTTGAAAGCCCTTATCCGGCGATTAAATCCTATTTTAAAAAATTGATGGAGGTTACACAATGAAATACACCGATTATATTAAGAACGTTCCCGATTTTCCGGTTGCCGGAATTCAGTTTAAAGACATTACACCCCTGATTGGCGATGGAAAAGCATACCATTCAGCCATTAAAGAATTGGCTGAATTTGCCAAAGCCCAAGGCGCAGAGTTAATTGTAGGCCCTGATGCCAGAGGATTTATCTTTGGTTCGCCCGTCGCTTTTGCGATTAAAGCCGGATTTGTCCCAGTGAGAAAGCCTGGAAAACTCCCCAGAGAAACCATTCAATATGATTATGACTTAGAGTATGGCAAAAATACGTTAGCGATGCATAAGGACGCTGTTCTTCCTGGTCAAAAAGTGGTCATCATCGATGATCTTTTAGCCACAGGCGGGACGATGGAAGCGACGATTAAATTGATTGAAGCCGCCGGCGGAATTGTCGTTGGCCTTGGGTTTTTAATTGAGCTCGTTGATTTGAATGGCCGTCAAAAACTCAAAAATATTCCTGTAAAAGTGCTGATTCAATACTAACAATCCTAGGAGGTTGTCAATGACCAAAGCGGACATTTTCCAACCCTTACAAAAGGCGATATCTCCCTATTTGACCCGACCCGAACACTTAGCATTCATTCAAAAAGCGTTCGATTTTGCCTATGAAAAGCATGAAGGACAATTACGTAAATCTGGAGAACCCTACATTGTCCACCCGGTTCAAGTAGCCTGTACGCTCGCTGAATATCAAGTCGACCCTTCGACCATAGCGAGTGGTCTTTTGCATGACTTGTTGGAAGATACCGATACACAATATGATGAATTAAAAACATTGTTTGGCGAGGAAGTCGCCGACATTGTCGAAGGCTTGACCAAATTGCATTTGTTGCATTATGAAGGTTCAAAAGCCTCAGAACAAGTCAAAAACCATCAAAAAATGGTTTTGGCTATGGCAAAGGACATCCGAGTTATATTTGTTAAATTATCCGACCGACTTAATAATATGCGGACCCTGTCGCATTTGGATTCTGAACGTCAAATTCGGATCAGCCGTGAGACGTTGGATATTTTCGCGCCAATCGCTCACCGTCTTGGTATGTATCGATTAAAAGCGGAATTAGAAGACTTGGCGTTTAAGTATCTATATCCTGATGAGTATCAAGAAATTGCCAAGCAAATTAAAGATAAAAAAGGCAATCGTGAAAATGATATCAATATGATGCAAAAAGAGTTGGAGGTTTTGTTAAAAACCGAAGGATTCCAACAATTTAACATCAATGGTCGTGTCAAAAACATTTATTCCGTTGTCCGTAAAATGCATGTGAAAGATTTGGAATTTGAGGAGATCAACGATTTATTGGCTCTTCGCATCATTGTAGAGACCATCAGTGATTGTTACCGTGCGATTGGAATCGTCCATTCCAAATTTGTTCCGGTTCCCGGCAGATTTAAAGATTATATCGCCATGCCGAAACCCAATATGTATCAGTCTTTGCATACCACCGTTGTTTATCATGGAAAAATATTTGAAATTCAAATACGCACGAAACCCATGGATGAAATTGCGGAAAAAGGGGTTGCTGCGCATTGGGCTTATAAAGAAAATCAAGGCCAAAGCCGTAAAAATATTGAAGATATCGTTTCTTCAAAACTACGATGGTATTCTGAACTCATCAAGTTCACCGAAGAATCCACCTCCGATGAAGAAATCCTCAATATTTTCACTGACGACATTCTCAATGCCAATGTTTATGTCTTTACACCAAACGGCGATATTATTGACTTAACCGCAGGAGCTACACCGCTAGATTTCGCCTTTCGTATTCATACCCGCGTTGGTGAAAAATGCGTGGGTGCAATCGTTAATGGTAAAATAGTACCCTTGGATTACACCTTAAAAACGGGTGATGTCATTGAAATAAAAACCTCGCAAAATGCCGTTGGCCCGAATGACAACTGGTTAAAAATCGCCAAAACGAGCAATGCCAGAAGCAAAATTAAAAACTTCTTAAATCGTCAACGTCGTGATTTTTTAATCGAACGTGGAAAAGAAGATCTTGACCGTGAAATAGCTTCAAGACATTTATCCATCATGTTAACCGACAAGCAGTGTAAAGATTTGTTTGAAGTCAAGGCTGCAGTTAAGTCCGTTGAGGATTTATATTATGAAATCGGTAAAAACGTTCTTTCGCCGATTACCGTAATAAATACCATAACCGGTAAAGACGTCGTTACGGAAGACATGCTCATTGAACAAATAAACAAGACCCCTGACACAAAACGCCAAGGGAAACTTAGAACCCTTCATAATGATGTGAACATTGTTGTAGAAGGTTTAACGAATCCATCGGTGAAATTGGCCAATTGTTGCACACCGGTTTTAGGCGATGATATTGTGGGCTTTATCACCAAAGGTACCGGTATTGTAGTTCACCGACGAATTTGTAAAAATATTCCCACCTTTGAACCAGAAAGGTTGCTTGATGTTTTCTGGGGAACAAATATATTACGTAAATATGAAACCAATATCAAGATCACCGTTATGAACCGTGATAACATATTGGCTGAAATCATCAATGCGGCAACGTCTTCAAAAGGAAAAATCAATCAAGTTTCTGCCCAAGTCAATCGTTCTAAAGAAGGCATTATCAAAATGAAGCTAGAAGTTGGATCAGTCATCGAACTCGATACTGTTTTAGCGAACATTTCAAAAATCCGTGGAATTTTCTCCATCGAAAGGGTTGCTTAACATGCGAGCCCTTATTCAAAGAGTCGCTTCAGCCAGCGTTTCGGTTGAGGGAACGCTATTGGGATCCATTGAACACGGATTATTAGTGCTCGTGGGCATTAAAACCGATGACACACTGCAGGATGCCTTGTATTTGGCACGTAAAGTCGCAAATTTAAGAGTTTTCGAAGATTCACAAGGAAAGATGAATCTTGGCATTAAAGACGTTGGTGGAGCGATTTTATCGATTTCACAGTTTACACTTTATGGGGATGCATCCGATGGTAATCGTCCATCATTTACCCAAGCGGCCAAGGGAGAAATTGCCCTTCCTATCTTTGAAGCATTTAACCGTTCCCTTTGGGAAGACCATTCAATTTCTGTAAAAACTGGTCAGTTTGGGGCGGATATGAAAGTAGCGCTCATCAACAGTGGTCCGGTGACATTGCTTTTAGAAAGTCGCAAGTAAGCGAATCGGTGATTTTTGTTTGACTTTAAAAGTGTTTAATAATATAATCTACATATAGAAACACCATATAAACAACTTCGGAGGAAATACCATGGATAAGAAACAAGTAGTCTTTGATAAAATCAAAAGTATTATCGTTCAAGAACTTGGCGTAAAGGCTGAAAAAGTTGTCTTGACAGCAGCGTTGGCAGATGATTTTGGAGCGGACTCATTAGACGCTCTTGAGTTGTTCAATCAAATCGAAAGCGAATTCCTCGTTACGATTTCCGATGAAGCAGCCATGAAGATGAAAGATGTTAGCGATTTGGTTAACTTTGTCATGGAACACGTTAGCGATAAGTATTTCGCATAAACTGAAAAAACGAGTAAGAAACCTCTACATCAGAGGATATCGTCCTTGACAAGAGGACGATTTTTTTCAAAAAAAGGAGCCATTTATGATTAACAAAATCAAAGGAACCATCGATCTATTACCTGAAGAAACTGCAGTTTGGCAACGCCTAGAAGAAGTCATTTCGGCGGTTTCGCGATTATATCATTTCCAAGAAATTCGGACGCCAATATTTGAAGCGAGCGAATTGTTTCACCGTGGTGTTGGCGATTCAACGGACATCGTAAAAAAAGAAACCTATGATTTTATGGACAGAGGCGAGCGGATGGTCACATTACGTCCGGAAGGAACTGCCGGCGTTGTTAGAAGTGTCATTGAAAACAAACTTTACGCGAATCCGAATCTTCCTTTAAAATATTATTATGTTGGACCCATGTTTCGTTACGAACGTCCTCAAAAAGGACGTCAACGTCAATTTCATCAATTTGGCGGCGAAGCCATGGGATCATATGATCCTAAGCTTGATGCTGAAGTGATTGGTTACGCTACCACGCTTTTAAAAGCGCTTCGTTTGGAAAACGTAAAATTGAAAATCAACTCCTTAGGCGATAAAGAATCAAAACTGGCTTATCGGACGAAATTACTGGAGTATTTGTCTCCAAAAATAGAAGGATTATGTCCCGATTGTCAACATCGCTATTTAGAAAATCCTTTGCGTGTGTTGGATTGCAAAGTTGATGTTCAAAATCCGATTTTGACTGAAGCTCCAAAACCTTTAGATTCATTAAATACGGCTGACAAGGCTCACTTTGAGTCAGTATTAGCGTACTTGACCGCAATGGGAATTGACTATGAAGTCGATAAATCATTGGTGCGCGGATTAGATTATTATACCCATACGGTATTTGAATTAGAAGCAAAACTTCCGACTCTTGGCGCACAAGCGACATTGGGCGGTGGGGGTCGTTACAACGATTTGGTTGAAAGTCTTGATGGACCCAGTTTCCCGGCTGTAGGTTTTGCTTTTGGAATGGAACGCTTGCTCCTTGCCATGGAAAGCAATCAACAGGAAGAAGAAACGGATTTGACTCATGTATTCATGATTACATTGGGAGAAAAGGCAAAGTCACTCTCGATGGGCATCTTAACGAAGCTTCGTCATGGTGGTTTGGTGTGTGACACTGATTTCTTTGATCGGCCGCTTAAAGCCCAGTTTAAACAAGCAGAACGCATCAATCCAAAATTCATCCTAATCTTGGGTGATGATGAAATTCAAAAGAATGTCATCAATGTCAAAATAACCGCAACGGGCGTTCAAGAAACGGTTCCGCTTGCCAATTTGTATCAATATCTCATCCAAAGCATCCAAAGCGAGTCTCATTCTTGCGGTGGACATTGCGAAGAGTGCGAATCAGACTGCCAATAATTCATAAAATCACTGATTTTTTTGTGGGCTTTATGCTATAATTAACATTTGAAAGGGCGTGATGTTTTTTGAAAAAACAACCGATTTCCGATCAAACCCTTAATCGCATCTTAAAATTTCTAGGCATTGCACTATTGGCAATGGCCGTCTTATTTATGGCCATTCAATTTCGTGATCTTTGGACTTGGATTACCGATGCCATTAAAGCTGTAATTGTTCCGGTATCTTTGGCGTATTTATTAGCCTTGATTGTGTTCCCACTGATCAAATATTTAGAGAAAAAAGGCATAGGTCCAAGGGGTTTGTCTTTGGCCATCGTGTTTATCCTAATGGTGGGAATTATAGGCGCATCATTTTATCTACTCACCCCTTTAATCATCAAGGAAATCAATAACTTCTTTAGCAATGATTTTCCCAATATCATTACGTATTTGACGGTCGATATGCGCGATACCTTCATTTTAGGAACCCCCATCTATGACCGAATTATGGAATACATAATTTCAACGAACATCATCAATACGTGGTTGAATGGCTTGCTCCCAACCTTCTTGGCATCGTTATCGAGTGTTGCTTTGCCGATGGTAACGGTCATTTCCTTATTACCAATCTTGTTGATCTATTATTTGTTGGATTATGAACTCATCAACGAACGGCTGCGTTCTATCGTCCCTTCAAAGCATGAAAAGAACGTTGCTGAGTTAGGGTCAAGATTGAACCAAACCGTTGGAAAATACTTACGGGGTCAATTAATTTTGATGATGGCCATTGGGGCTGTTGCGACGATTGTTTATAAACTGATCGGCTTAAAATACTATTTGGTATTTGGTTTAATCGTTGGCGTCACGAATATCATTCCGTATTTTGGAACCATTATTGCGGCGATTCCTCCGATTGTATATGCCTTCATCAGTGAAGGCGTCGGTCCTGGACCGCTTCTCGTTTTAGGAGTCAACGTGATTATCCAGTTTATTGAAGGCAATATATTCCAACCCATCATCATGGGTCATCAATTGGAAATTCATCCCATTGTTATCATCATATCAATTCTCTTTTTCGGCTCACTATTTGGAACATTGGGTGTTATCTTTGCCTCCCCGATTGCGGCATCACTTCGAGTTATTTGGGGGTTCTTTAAGGAACTGAGAGTTCGTAAGTCCCAAGAATTACAAGAAGGTTCGGCGAGTACCGGATGATTACTCCAAAACGTCGTTCAAAAATATATTCGCAATACGAGATTAACGTCATCAATTTTTATGCCACGATGATTTGGCTATTACCCATGATTTTGGTTGTCACATACGTTTTTGAAATCGATCAGAAACTGAACATCAATCAATTTATTTTCTGGTTGGCCATCGCCAATTTTATCGTAACCCTGATTGGTTCATTCGTCATATTATTCAAAAGAGATGATTGGAAACGACAAGTCAAAGCCGAATACCGTACCGAATTCGTTTATTTGCTTTTTATCTGTTCATTTGGCGTTTTAGGCTTTGTGGTCTTTTATGATTATATGGGTGGCGACCGGCAGTACGTTGCCAATTTTATCGTAATTATTGGTGCCATATTAATATACATTCTATTAAATCTTGGCCGCACATTCTTTAAATTTGATTATATGAAAAAGAAATAATGGCTGCGATTGCAGCCTTATTTGTTAGGAGCTATATGCGATTTCAACGTTTAGAGGCCCTTATTGGGGCGGATAATCTTCAATTGTTGCATCAAAAAACCGTTTTAATAGCCGGAATTGGCGGTGTGGGTTCTTATGCGGCCGAAGCAATTGCCAGAAGTGGCATCGGAACGATTATTTTAGTCGATCATGACGTCGTCGATGCAACAAACATCAACCGACAGTTGATTGCGCTTGATGAAACCGTTGGACGCAAAAAAGTAGAGGTTATGGCTGAACGAATTAAGCAAATCAATCCAATGGCGGTTATTGTTCCTCTGTGTCTTTTTATTGATGCAACAACCATTGAATCGCTTTTTTCACTCAAACCTGATTTTATCATCGATGCCATTGATTCTGTTCCATCAAAGACGTTGCTTATCGAGACTGCAGTAGCTAAAAAAATCGCAATCATCGCATCGATGGGTTTTGCTAGGAAAATGCATCCAGAGAAAATTGAATTGACGACGCTTGCTAAAACTGAAACTTGTCCCTTAGCGCGTGAGATTCGCTACCGACTTCGAAGAGATGGTGTTAAATTGGATATTCCCGTAGTCTATTCCATTGAAACACCCATTGAATCAAAACTTGACTCTGTGCGTTTGGGGAGCAATGCATTTGTTCCTTCGACGGCCGGATTAATCATGGCATCTTATGTTATCAATCAAATTATTGACAAGGAGGCATCATAAAATGAAAAAAATTATTCTTGCTGGTGGTTGTTTTTGGGGCGTTGAAGCTTACTTTTCTCGCTTAAAAGGGGTTATTGACACAAAAGTTGGCTACACTGATGCTTTAGGAGCCAACCCTACGTATAAAGACGTGTGCAATAGTTCGGGACACGTCGAGGCTTGTTACGTCGAATATGACGAATCAGTAATACCGCTTGAAAAAGTATTAGATCACTTTTTTAGAATCATTGACCCTACAGAATTTAATCGTCAAGGACATGATATTGGTGTTCAATATCGCACCGCTTTATTTTTCTATGATGCCAATGACGAACCCATTCTTAATGCTTATCTAAAAACCCTTCAAAAAAAATACACAAAAAAACTTTATACTTATATTAAGGCCGCGGGACCCTTTTATGATGCTGAAGACTATC
Organism: uncultured Caryophanales bacterium; assembly: GCA_942493185.1. Taxonomy (GTDB): domain Bacteria; phylum Bacillota_I; class Bacilli_A; order Izemoplasmatales; family Hujiaoplasmataceae; genus UBA5603. The sequence goes on along the minus strand of OW818673.1, from coordinate 1,041,944 downwards.
ATCAAGATTATCTCGTTAAGAATCCTTCCGGCTACTGTCATGTCAATTTGAACTTGTTACGTCCTGAAGAAACCAAAAAAGGAGCCTAATATGATTAATTCCTTGAAAATTCATCCTGAAGTATTGGCTGCGATTAAAGCCAACAAACCCGTCGTAGCTTTGGAGTCAACGATTATTTCTCATGGAATGCCTTATCCACAAAATATTGAAACAGCAAAAGGCTGTGAGAACATCATCAGAAGTTATGGTGTTGTTCCTGCTACGATTGCCATTATTAACGGCGTTATCACCATTGGTTTAACCGACAACGAACTAGAACTAATCGCAAAACCGCAAACGCATGTTCATAAAACATCTCGTCGGGATATTCCTTACGTTGTCAGTCAAAAACTCCATGGGGCTTTAACGGTTTCTGGAACGATGATTGCAAGCGAATTGGCAGGCATTAAATTTTTCGCTACCGGAGGCATAGGCGGTGTTCACCGCGGAGCCGAAACGACCTTTGATATTTCTGCCGATTTAGATGAATTGGCTCAAACCAATGTTGTCGTCGTTTGTGCGGGTGCAAAATCAATTCTTGATTTAGGCAAAACCCTTGAATACCTTGAAACCAAAGGCGTGCCAACGATTGGTTATCAAACCAAAACACTTCCAGCTTTTTTCACGAGAGAATCAGACTTTGAAGTTGATTTTAAAATCGATACTCCCCGTGAAATCGCCGATTTTGTCAAAACAAAATGGGGTTTAGGTCTTAACGGGGGAACATTGGTCTGTAATCCCATTCCATTGTCCCATTCCTTCCCCAAAGACAAGATTGATGAAGCCATTGACAAAGCCATACTAGATATGAATAAACAAGGAATCAAAGGCAAAGAATCCACTCCGTTTTTGTTAAAACGAATTGTTCAAATCACCGAAGGTAAAAGCTTAGAAGCCAACATTGCTTTGGTCAATAATAACTGTGCCCTCGCCGCTCAAATTGCGAAAGCTTACTACGAAGGGAATTGATGATTTTGAAACGAACGAACTATATTTCATGGGATAACTACTTCATGGGTGTTGCTTATCTTTCAAGTTTACGCTCAAAGGACGAGTCCTCCCAAGTTGGCGCATGCATCGTCAATACCAAAAACCGAATTGTGGGAATAGGATACAACGGTTTGCCAATTGGGTGTAATGACGATGATTTTCCTTGGGAAAGAGAAGGCGATTTTCTCAATACCAAATACCCATACGTTGTCCACGCCGAACCCAATGCCATCTTAAATGCCACCGTTCCATTGGAAGAGTCTAAAATTTACGTCACGTTATTTCCTTGCAACGAATGTGCAAAATTAATCATTCAAGCTGGCATTCGTGAGATCATCTATTTGTCCGATAAATATTTGGGAACTGATACGGATCTAGCAGCAAAAAAGATGTTAAAAGCATCAGGTGTTTCTACTCGAAAACTTGAGCACTTCAATTTAAAGGTGACATACGATGAATGAACTGACCAATAAAGCATGGCCCATTGTTCGTTTGTTAATCATCCCTTATTTGTTTCTCATGTTTCTTTTGGTCTATCCTATTGAGTATTATCTGGATGCTCCTGGAGGTTTGACGGAAGTAGAAGACACAATTAGTGTCGAATACAATCAAGATAAAGTCACAGAAGGAACGATTTCAACAACCTATATCATCGCACTAAATCGCCCTTCTTTTTTCCAATTTATGGTGGGATATTTTAGTCCCTATACGACGATTGATGCCTTAACCGGCTCTTACGCCGATTATACCAATGAAGAAATTTCTCAAATCAGTTATTGGGATAAATATACGTCTGTCGACGCGTCTATTATCGTCGCATATTTAGCAGCGAAAGCCGATAATCCGGAAATTGAAATTGACTATGTCGAAAAGGTATTGGTTTTTGGCAAAGCCTCTTATCTTTCAAACTACAACTCCATCGCTTTTGGCGATCAATTTATCTCGATGGCCGGTGATTTAGGAACTGTAACTTTGGTGGACGACATCGCAAATAATACGGTGTTGCAAGAAACCTACGCCTTCACATTCAAGAATGATTTAGGTGAAGAGTATACCGTCGATTTAACAAAAGATGAAGAAACCGGTAAATTTGGAATCACTTTTAGAACCTCCTATTTGGTGAACCGTGAAACGACATTCCCACAATACGATGTCAAAGATTCCAATATTGGTGGACCGTCGGGTGGCTTATTGCAAACCCTGGCTATTTATAACATGTTGGTAGAAGAAGATATTACCCAGGGTTTGAAAGTGGCGGGAACTGGAACGATTAAGTACGATGGATCTGTTGGTTACATCGGTGGGGTAAAACAAAAAATCGCAACGGCTTACTTAAATAACGTCGATGTCTTCTTTATTCCTAATTTGGATGATAATTACACGTATGATAATTATCAAGAAGCGCTTCGGGCTTGCGAAGAACTAGGCATTGATCCAACCGGTTGGTTGGTTCCCATTGCTACATTCCAAGATGCACTCGATTATCTACAGGGCTTGGGGGAATAGCAATGGAAAACCTTAAAAAATCGTTTACTGCTTTTCTTAAAGAATATGGATGGAACGCTATTCTTGATTCATTGTTTGCAGGAATCGTGTATGGCATGATTATTTTCATTCCAGTCTATGTTATTTTAGTAGAAATAACGATGATTTATATGTATCGTCTTTACACCTTTGTCATACTAATTGTTTTTGCGGCAATGTTCAACGTGTTTGTCATTAACAAACTTGCTTGCAAAGCTTTGTTCCTTAAAAAACCGGATCATACCTCAAATATTCACCAAGTCATGATGGTCAATGCGGGTTTTTGGATGTCGATTGTTCTTATTCTTGGCTTGGTATTTATCTTTGTATTAATCCCGATTTTATGGGTATAGAGGAGTAATTTATGGTTGTTATGTTGATCATCGCAGTCCTTTTAGTGATTTTTGATCAAGTCACAAAAGCGATTGTAGTAGCAAATTTTACTTTTGAAGGCGATACCTTCGCGATTATTCGCGATTTTTTCCATTTTACCTATGTTAGAAACGAGGGTGCTGTCTTTGGAATGGGCGGTGACCAAGGCGTCAGTTATTGGGTTTTCATTGCCTTTGGTATTGTGGCCATGGGTATTTTCGGATATATGTTTTTCACAAATAATTGGAAAGACAAACGAAAACTCATTTATACCCTCAGTTTGACACTATTAATCGCCGGTACTATGGGAAATTGGATTGATCGCATCTTTCAATTCGACCACAAAGTCGTTGATTTTATTGATTTTAGAGGCATCTGGGATTATGTCTTCAATATCGCCGATATTTGTTTGACGGTGGGAATCTCTTTGTTTATGTTTGATCAATTTATTCTTGATCCGAAGCGGGTGAAGGCTGATGCAGCTGCAAAAGGAGTTTGATGCGGCGGTTGAATACGTCGTTGTAGCAACGGATGAACTATCACGAATTGATAAATTCGTTACGGTTTTGTTTCCACAGTATTCACGAACTTTGGTACAAAAAATTATTAAAGGCGACGCCATTTTGGTGAATGGCAACGCAATTAAAGCCAATTACGTCGTCAAAGTTGGCGATTTAATCCAGATTACCGAAGTTCCCATTTTAGAAATGGATTTAAAGCCAGAGGCCATTCCTTTGGACATCGTATATGAAGATGATGATGTACTGGTGGTCAATAAACCGCAAGGCATGGTTGTCCATCCCGCTCCCGGAAACTATGAACACACGTTAGTGAATGCTTTGCTGTATCACATTAACCAATTATCAGAAGGATCGCATCCTTTGCGCCCTGGCATTGTCCACCGGATTGACAAAGATACTTCAGGATTATTAATGGTGGCTAAAAATGATGAATCACACCGAATTTTAGCCGATGAATTAAAAGCCAAAGTCACAAAACGCGAATATATTGCTTTAGTTTCCGGCATCTTAAAAAATCCTTCGGGAACAATTGATGCTCCGATTGGAAGAGATACCAGAGATCGTAAAAAAATGGCCATCATCGCCGGCGGAAAATCAGCCGTAACGCATTTCACCGTTTTGGAGCATTTCGCAAACGCAACTTTAATTCGATGCATCCTTGAAACCGGAAGAACACATCAAATTCGTGTTCATTTAGCCTATATCGGTCACCCAGTGATTGGAGACCCCATCTATGGTAAAAAGGCGGATATTGATGAAAATGGACAGTTTCTTCATGCCGGAGTCTTAGGATTTACCCATCCAAGAAGCGGCATCTTTATGGAATTTAAAGCGGAACTTCCCGCTTATTTCCAATCAACTCTACAAGAATATCGTGAATTTTCAAAATAAAAATCGTCGATTGACGATTTTTTTTGTTTTACTAGTTGCATTTTGAAAAAATTAGCACTATAATATGTGTGACCATGTGGTCACTTCATCAAAGGATGTGAATTATGGACACCCAAATAAGCACAAAAGATAAAATTTTAAATGCCGCACTTAACGAGTTTGGTTCAAAGGGATATCAACTTGCCTCCACGAACACCATGGCCAAATCTTCCTCACTGTCCAAAGGGGTCATCTTCAAATATTTTCATTCAAAAGTAGAATTATTTTTAGCTTGTTACAAGCGGGAACTCGATCGGTTCTTAGAAGCGTATAATGGATTCCAAGTCCATTTGTCCGATGAATTATTTGAACAAATCATCGACATTCTGATTTGGAAAGGCCAATATGCTCAAGATCATCCCGAAGCATCAGAGGTTTTACTTGAAGGGTTAGCCAACCCACCTCCAGAAATAAAAGAACAGATATTGGAGTCAATGATCAAGTTAAAAGATGTTTCAATGGCAACCTTGTTTTCAAAGATACAACTCCACAATTTAAGGGACGACTTAACGCCTACTGATGTACAAAGAGTTTTAAATATAGCGATATCTGGTTTACAAGCCACTTATATCAATAAACAAGTCAGTTTCAAAGTCTTAGAATCAATTCGTCAAGAAAGCATTGATTATATAAAAATCATCATTCGAGGAATGGAGAAATAACACCATGTCAACCATCTTTCAGGTCAAAGATTTATGCTTTAAGTATCCTCACTCCACTGAAAATACCATCAAGTCCATCTCGTTCTCAGTTGAATCGGGGACGATATTTGGCTTATTGGGTCCATCAGGGGCGGGAAAATCAACAACCCAAAAACTCTTGACAAAATTACTGACCGGTTACACCGGAAGTATTTTATATAAAGGTCAAGATTTATCGTCTTATAACAAAAGTTATTATGAAAATGTGGGCGTTGGCTTTGAAATGCCGGTTCATTTCAATAAGTTGACGGCAATGGAAAATCTAAAATATTTTGCTGGATTATACCAAAAAACAATTGATTATGAGGCGCTCTTGAAACGTGTCGGCTTATACGATGCCAGAAATCAAGCAGTCGGCGAATATTCAAAAGGAATGAAAATTCGCTTGAATTTCGTTCGTGCGTTGCTCAATGATCCTGACGTCTTGTTTTTGGACGAACCCACCAATGGTCTAGACCCAAAAAACGCGAAAATCGTTAAAGATATTTTGATTGAACTCAAAAATCAAGGAAAGACGATTTTTATTTCGACCCATTTGATGGGCGATGTCGAGCAACTATGCGACCAAGTCGTTTTTATTACCAAAGGGAAAATTAGCGATGTCGCTACTCCCAGAGAATTAAAACTCAAATATGGGAAAAAAGAAGTATACGTAGAATATCTAAATGGTCACACTCGTGAAAAACAGACATTTTCACTGGATTCGATTGGCGTCAATTCCGAATTTTTAACACTGATTAAAAACGCACCCATCGAGACGATTCACAGCGGTGAAACATCCATGGAGGATATTTTCATTAAAGTGACGGGTGAAGCAAAGTATGAATAGTTTGCTACACCTATTGAAAGGCGAACTTATTCGCTTGGTTAAATATAAGATAATCTTCTTTGGTATTTTAGTATCAGTCATTTGGATTCTGGTTTTAGCTTTTCAAACACCCGAACAAGCGGTCGCTTTAATGCCTTTGATGGTTGCGACTGATTCAGGATTAATGGCCATTGTTTTAATAGGAGCGGGTTATTATTTTGAAAAACAAGAAAACACCATCAAGTCGGTGTTGGTTTCCCCCGTATCAATGGTGCAAGTGTTAATTGCTAAGATTTTATCGGCGGTGTTTACCGCATTAATCTCAGCTGTTCTTGTGGTGGGATCAAATATCATTATCCATGGACTCGATGTTGCCGTTCTAAAGTTATTGCTTTTTATGTTCGCTGTCGTTATTAGTCACACCGCAATAGGGTACGTCGTCATTTTAAGAAGTCCTGACTTTTTATCGATGTTGGTCAAATATTCAGGACTTGTGATTTTGTTCTATGTTCCCACTTTATTGATGGCATTAGGCATTATAGGCGATGAATGGAACTTATTGGCGCTTTTGTCTCCCACGTATGCGGCTGAGTATTTAATTGCGAGTGCTTTTGCGCCAAAAGCCACTCTTGATACGATTTTAGCCTTTATTTATCTCTTAGTTTTAGGCGTTGGAATATACTCAGGATATGTTTACAACAAATTTAAAAAGAATGCGATTGAGGAGTGACTATGAAAAAATATCTCAGTCTCATAAAATATGAAATGAAGAACTTGGTCAAAGATCTTATGAATCTCTTCATGTTAATCTACCCATTCATGATGCTTTTTATCTGTGGATATTTGTTACCTGCCATCGTATCTAAAACGAGCGAAGCTGGGTCAAACTCACAAGCGATTACCATGTTGATTGCATTCGTATTAACACTTTCAATTGGCGGCTTTATGATGGGTGCAATGCTTGGATTTGCGTTACTGGATAACCGTGATGAAAACATTCTTTTAAATATTGCCGTGTCACCCGTCACAGTATCTGGATATGCGACCTTCAAGATAATCTACACCTACATCTTGGCAGTAATCAGTAATTTGATAATGGTAGGTGGCTTAAAATGGATGGCGAGTGATGCGTATACCGTCAACTATGGGGGAATGGAAATTGGCTTACTGGATTCCCTCAACTTTGGGTATATCTTAATCTTTTCTTTGGTCTCCGCATTAATAGTTCCGTTTGTTGCGATGATTTTGGCGGCGGTGGCGAAGAACAAAATTGAAGGATTTGCACTTGTTAAAGGCGGCGGCCTTATTGTTATGCTTCCCATGCTCATTTTACTCGATACGTTTCAAGATGCAAAACAATACATCTTTGGAATATTCCCCAATTTCTGGCCATTGAAAGCTCTATTAAATTTGACACTTAACTCAACCGCTCCAGCGAACTTGAATTTCTGGGTATACATGATCATAGGGACCATTTATCCTATCGCGTTAGGCTATTTCGCTCTTAAAGTCTTTTTAAAAAAATTAACATAAAAAAGGAGAAATTAATATGGAATGGTATTGGTGGGTTTTGATTGGCGTTGCGTTGGTGGGCATTGGTTATTTGAAACTGAAATTCTTCGCTAGTATGAAAAAACCAAAAGATCAGCCAAAACACGAAGACGAAGAATAAAAGAGGCATTCACCTAGAAACGAGAAATATCGAGTCATTTCGATTTCATTTTTGCATGCGCTTGACTATCGACACATAGCGATTTATAATGGTATCATCAATAGGATAGTGGTGCAGATTTGATGAGCATCATCGAAAGGGGAAATGTTATGAAAAAAACATTATTGTCTTTGTTTGTATTTGCCCTGTTTGCATTTGTCGTTGGTTGTGTCAGCGCAGAGTCGATTAAAAGCGATTTTGAAGAAGGCGGATATACATATTCTGCAGATGCCAGCACCTGGATTTCGGCTTTATTGGCTGAGTTTCAACAAGATGAAATTGCTGTAACGGCTTCTGTATTCTCTAAAGGTCTTCAAACAGCCATCGTATTGGAATTTGACTCAACGAAAGACATGAAAAAAGAATTGGATGAAAGTGCCACTTTACAAGGGTTGATTACCGATTTAGAAGAAGCTGATTTGGTAAGAGGTAACTTTTTACTCATTCCTATTGCACTAAGCGATTCAGCTATTCAAGAAATCATTGATACTTTTAATGGTAATCCACCATCTTCTGTAAAAGGATAAAAAAAGGGTTTGTTCCGAAAAAGAACAAACCCTTTTTATTTTGTTATTACTTTAATTTCTTATAGAGATTTTGTACTTCGGTCCAGTTGATGACATTAAAGAAAGCATTAATGTATTCAACACGACGATTTTGGTACTTTAGGTAATACGCATGTTCCCAAACGTCTAAACCAAGAATTGGGTTTCCATATAGGAAGACGGGATCTTGATTCGGAGTCGAGATGATTTCTAGACGATTGTGTTTATTGACAATCAACCAAGCCCAACCAGAACCAAAACGCGTTTTCGCTGCATTGGCAAATGATTCTTTGAATTGTTCGAAGGACCCAAATGTCGATGTGATGTCATTTAACAGTTCACCAGTAGGAAGTGCTCCTTGGTTGACTTTTAGCAAACGCCAAAACAAGGAATGGTTGTAATGTCCTCCGCCATTATTTTTGACGGCAGTTTGAATATCGGCAGGTACGTTTTCAATGTTTTGCAGTAATTCATCTAAGCTTACATTGTATAGTTCAGGATGTTTATCCAAGGCAAGGTTCAAGTTGTCAACATAAGCTTGATGATGTTTGGAGTGGTGAATGGTCATTGTAAGTTCGTCAATAAAAGGCTCTAAAGCATTGTATCCGTAATTTAAAGCAGGTAATGTGTGTTTCATCTATAATATCCTCCATTTGTTGTGTGATATACACTGATAATCTATCATGAAACAACCTAAGAAGCAAATCATGTGCACTAAAAGTTAGTTAACACTAACTATAAGATATAAAAAAACCCCGATTGGGGTTTCATCTCTATTTATGGATGATTTGTTTGATTCTATCGAGGTTTTTAAAATTCATTTTCCCGATTTGCGGTAAAAAATCGAGTCCTTTTTTCAAAACCACGATTTGCCCTATGGCGTCTACTCCAGGACCAGCCCCTAGGGGTAGTCTCATTCCCGCGACAACATTGAGTTCCTCCATTTTATTCAAAAACGTAAAGCGGGCAATGATAGAAGCGGCAGCGACACTTAAATGAGCACTTTCAGCTCTTTGCATAAATGTGATATTCTTGAATGAATCCACGTCTTTTAGGTAATTAAAATAGAGGTCTTTCGAACAAAATTCGTCCAAAATGACGTATTCATAAGGATCTTTCACCAAATTGATGCATTTTTTTATAGCGTGATTATGCAAATAAGCTTTGATTTTATTGAGATTAAACCCTTTTGAGATCATCTCATTGTATTTTAGATTATCAGTTGTCAGGACAATATGGGGGACCATCGATTTTAATTTTTCACCGATTTGCAAAATATATTCATCAGACATTTGTTTTGAATCGCGAATTCGAAGGGCTTCAAGGGCCGGAATTAGTTTTTTATCCACAAAAGCGGTAGCGACAATGACTGGACCAAAGAAATCACCCGTTCCGACTTCATCGGAACCGATCGCTGAAGCCGCGTATAGTTTTGAAGTGGGTTTTATCAGCTCTTGATTCTCTTTGGAAGGCTCCTCATTGGAAGGATTAAATCCTAAAATATCTGACCACATTAAGTAATCTTCCAAGGCGTTACTGCCTTGTATAACTACCTTCAATGATTGATAGACTGTCAAGACAATCTCATCGGTTTTTATCACCATCAGGATGCGCGGATCATCAGGAATTATTGGTTGTATGCCGTAATGTTCGGTAAATAGCTCTAAATCGGCTTTCTTAACGGTAAATACGTAGTTCATTATCTCACATCCTTGGGTTACATTTTATCATAATCTGTGCTAAAATAGAAGGCAAAGGCGGGTGAAAAAATATGATTGTCAATCAAACCGTGCTGGAATTTCCAAAAATTCTCGCGATGATTAAAGATTTTGCGGAAACAGATTTTGGCAAAGCCAGTGTTCTGACGATTACCGCTATCGATGATTATGAAACCATAGAACTTTTACTAAACGAAGTAATGGAAGCAAGAACCATGATTGAACGCTATGACTCTAGTCCAATGGGGGGCGTTCTTTATATAGCGGATGCCATTAAACGTTCAAAATTAGGATCAACCCTCAGCATTGAAGAACTTCTCAATATTGTGTCGCTCATAGAGGCTGTTGGAAACAACCAACGCTTCATTAGAAAAATCAAACAACTTGAAATTCCTTCGCTCTATCTCAATCATTATTATGATGAGTTAATCAATTTGGCTTCCCTTAAGTCAGCCATCGATGAATGCATCGATGTCAAAGGACAAGTCTACGATGATGCTTCAGAAGGATTAAGCATTGTTAGAAGAAAACTTAGTACCAATCAAAAACGCGTATCCGAAAAAATGGATAACCTACTCAAAAGCGAAAGCTCAAAATTGACTGATAGCATCATTACCATTCGTAACAACCGGTTGGTTCTCCCTGTCAAAGCAGAGTATAAGAACAGTTTTAAAGGGATTATCCACGATCAATCAAGTTCTCGAGAAACCGTCTTCATCGAGCCCATGGCGTGCGTTGAAATCAATAATTTAATTCAATCGCTCTTGATGCAAGAGTCAGAAGAAATCGAACGCGTTTTGCAGAAACTATCGGCCCTCGTTGGCGAGAATGCGGATTCACTCGACACCAATTTTCAACTTTTAACCCAACTGGACGTTATTTTCGCCAAAGCAAAATACGCCATTAAAACCGATTCGATAAAACCCATTTTATGTGATAACGAAATCAATCTTCGTCAAGCACGTCATCCTCTAATTCCCAAAGAATCGGTCGTAGCGAACACCATTCATTTTAAAAAATATCGTTCTATTATCATCACTGGACCTAACACTGGCGGAAAAACCGTTGCCTTAAAATTATTGGGGTTGCTCTCAATCATGGTTCAATCTGGGGTATTAATTCCGGTTGATGAGGGCTCAAAAACGATGATTTTCTCCAATATTTTCGCAGATATCGGTGATGAACAATCCATTGAACAGTCGCTTTCGACGTTCTCAAGCCATATCACGAAAATCATAAAGATTCTTGAATCGGTCGATCAACGCTCTTTGGTTCTTTTAGACGAGCTTGGATCTGGAACAGATCCCAAAGAAGGGGCTTCTTTAGCCATATCCATTATGGATTTTTTACGGGAAAAACATGCATACACCATGGTCACGACTCATTATCCCGAATTAAAACTGTATGCCATCGAATTGGATGACACCGTCAACGCCTCCGTAGAATTTGATATTGATACGTTAAGACCAACTTACCGTTTACAGATTGGCACTCCCGGGACATCTAATGCCCTTGATATAGCGACAAGATTGGGGTTACCTCAGGAAATCGTTGATCATGCTAAGAAAGTATCTTTGTCATTTGATACTGACACCACCAACCTTATGAAAAAAATGGAAATTCAAAGTTTGGAACTCAGTCAGGAAATCGACTCCTATAAGGCGAAGAAAAATGCACTAGAAGCCAAAAATAGTGAAATTCAAAAAACGTTGGATATGACGAAGGAAAAACAAAATCAGGCGTATCGAGAACTTGAAAAATACAAAGCCGAAATTGTTGAAAAAACGAAATTGGAAGCCAACGAGCTAATTAAAGAACTCAATGAATTAAAAAAATCAGAAAATTTCCGTGAACATGAACTGGCAAGACTCAAACATGAAGTTAAGTCACTGGGCACTGATCCCATTTTACTTAAAAAAATTAACCAACAGAAAATTGAAATCGGGGATGTCGTGATGGTCATTCCTTATCAACGTCAGGGTATTGTCATGAAAAAAACCGGCGATAATCGTTACGAAGTTCAAATGGGGATCCTGAGCGCCTCTTTTACGGAAGATCAATTAGAATTCACTGACCGCAAATCAAACGAACAGAAGAGCCATGTTTCCGTGTCACGAAACAGCAATCCCAAAGCCGAATTAGACTTACGGGGTCAACGGTTCGAAGAAGCGATGATTGCCTTAGAAAAACACATCGATGATTGTCTCATCAATAACTTGGAATTCACCTATATAATCCATGGATATGGAACTGGAGCCCTTCGAAAAGGGGTTCAGGAACTCATTCGCAAAAATAAACAGATTAAATCTTCACGCCCTGGTGGACAAGGTGAAGGTGGCTCCGGAGTGACAGTTTTATATTTTAAATAAGGAGGACTTCATGCTCGAATATAGTCGAAATAACCTTGATGAATTCAAGCAAATAATGGATGAAGGATATGTTATCTTGGAGTTCTATGCTCCTTGGTGCGGAACTTGTCGAAGTGTGACGAGGATGCTCAATTTTCTAGATCAAAAACACTACATTGAAATCATCAGAATTGATATAGAAACAGCGAAAGATGTTTCTATACAGTATCAGGTTTTAGGTGTTCCATTGCTGATATTATGTAAAAATAATCAAGAAATCATGAGAATCGGTGGCTCTTTGAATTATGAAGAGTTCAAATCATGGATTCATCAAATCGAGGACTTTAAAGAATTGTCGTGAGGCAATTCTTTTTTTGAGTGGGAAAATCTTTATTCTCCTGATTTTTTATGGTATAATCGATAAGAAGATTTGAGGTGTAGCCATGAATGGAATCGTCCTTGTCAATAAGCCAAAGGGCATCACAAGTCACGATGTCGTTTCAAGGCTTAGAAAACAATTAAAAACCGCCAAAATTGGCCATACAGGAACCCTTGACCCTATGGCTACTGGTTTATTGGTCGTTTGCGTGGGAAATGCCACAAAAATGGTGAAATACCTTTTATCCGATTCTAAAGAATACCTTGCGGAAATTACATTTGGTGTTCAAACAGATACCGATGACATCACTGGAGAAGTAATATCCCAGATTTCACTTGATAATCTTGAACAAATCGCACTAAAACAAAGTTTGGATTCCTTTCTTGGCGTTACTATGCAAATTCCTCCAGTGGCTTCTGCCATAAAAATCAATGGCAAAAGAGCTTATGAATTTGTTCATAAACATTTAGAAAAACCCGAAATGGAACCCCGTGAAATTACGATTTTTGAGATAGAACAATTAAAACCCGTGACCAAAGTAGAGAACTGTTTTGTGGTTTCACTTCGAATCCTTTGTTCAAAAGGAACCTACATCCGCGCGTTAGCCAGGGATCTGGGTCAAAAACTGGGAATTCCTTCGACCCTGTCTTCTTTGGTGAGGACCAAAGTTGGTTCAATGGCTCTTACTGAAGCCGATGAACTTGAAAACATTACACAGAATCATGTGACATTTCACGACCCTTTGGATTACCTCGGGTTTCCATCAGTGACTGTTGATGATTATTATAGACAAATCGTATTACACGGAGCTTTTTTACCATTGGATTTGTTTAAGACCTATGAAGAGACTCTCGTTAAGGATGCAATGAATCATCCATTGGCGATATATACCTATGATTCAACGAAAAATATTATGAGACTGTCGGTGTTATTATGAAAACCATTTTCTTAAAATTTGATGACCAAATCAATGAACAAAATTTAGTTTTATCACTTGGATTTTTTGATGGCATGCATATTGCGCATCAAACACTGCTAAATCAGGCGTTGGATATTTCGCATCAAACCGGAAAAAAGTCAGCGTTGATGACCTTTTCGACCCATGTACTTTCATTTATTAAAAACCAAAAATTTCTTCATTTGACCAATTTAGATGAAAAAATAAAAAAGGCAGAAACGATGGGATTTGACTATTTTTATGTGTTCGAAGTCACTCCAGACCTTGTGTCCTTACCGCCCGAATTATTTATCAGTCGCTTCTTAAAGTGTGCTGATACCGTTGTTGTCGGGTTCGATTTCACGTTTGGAGCTCGTGGAAAAGGAAATGTCGACCTATTAAAAGATAGCCCCCAGTTTAAAACCATTGTCTTAGAAGAAATGAGTTATGACCAACAAAAAATTGGATCCTCTCGGATTCGAGATGCGTTGGCTGAAGGGGATATCGATTTAGCAAATCATATGCTAGGCTATCGATATACGATCTCCGGGCAAGTCATTAGAGGCAAGGGCAGAGGTAAATATTTAAGTTTTCCCACAGCGAACATTGACTTTGATGGGTATTTACTCCCTAAAACGGGCGTGTACGCAACGTTGATTACCGTCGATGGGATTGAATATGATTCAATGACAAATATTGGAGACAACCCCACTTTCTCAGACTCGAAAGTCTCAATGGAAGTCAATATCATAAAGTTCAAGTCACAAATCTATGGGAAAACGGTTCACGTTGCCTTTGAAAAATATCTCCGTGCGGAAATCAAGTATGCGACTGCCGCCGAATTAATCCAAAGAATGCATTTAGATGAAGAAGAAACCATCAAAACTTTTAAGAAAATGAGGTCCTAATTATGAAAACTGCAAGTAAAGCGTTTTGGATTACGTTAGGAATTGGTGCATTGTTTTTCGTTACGATGATTTTGCTTTCAAGTGTTTTAGATTTGGGAGAACGAATCTCGCAAATTTCGCCCTATTTAGCGTATGCTTTTTATGCGGTTGCCGGGGGATTATTCATCCTTCTCGTTATAAGACCGATTATCGTCGTGTTATCTTCCCCCACATTTTCAATTGACACGTTGTTCGATGAGGAATCGAATGCCAAAAAAAATTATCATATGTATAAAAAAGTTGCTCAGAATCTAGTGAAAGACAGTTTCTTGAGCGAAGAACAAGAAACATCAATTACTGAATCATTAAATGATCCGTTGGCACTTAAAGTTGTTTTAAGCAAAGTGTTTGACGAGACAATCAAAAAAGAACTGAATAAAATCATCGTTGGTCACGCAGAAACGGTCTTTTTATCCACTGCAATCAGTCAAAATGGACGATTGGATTTGGCTGCTGTTTTGATTATCAATTTACGGTTAATCAAAGAGTTGGTTGTCAAGTGTGGATTCCGTCCCAGCTATGCTTCTTTGGGCCGTTTGTCGGTCAATGTCATGAGTGCAGCTGTAATTGCGGAATCGTTAGAAGGAATTGATCTTAATGAATTATTCCCATCCAAAGGACTTCAAGCCCTCAATGAGATTCCTTTCTTAAAAATATTGACCGGGTCCTTGGCTCAAGGCGTCGGAAATGCGCTATTATCTCTTCGTGTCGGTATTATTTGCCGCAACTACTTATTCATGAATCTAAAAGGCTTAACCAAAAAAGACTTGCGAAAGAACGCATTTGCCGAAGCCATCGTTTTGCTTCCCATGGTTTTAGTTGAGTCCGTCAAACGGATGCCATCACGCCTTCGTACCATCTTCGAAAAAATCTTTTAGATGTTACTTTGATAAGTAAATGCAATGAAAACAAATCCAACTAAATTTTAATAAATAAATGAAGAGAAAGCAGAATAAATCAAGAAATCTGCTTTCTTTTTTGTATAAATTATGTAAAATATAAGTATGAATACAGTCTAGTAATTAAGATATGGCGCAACGAAAAATGTGCGTTTTGAGACGATTTGCGAGCTAAACGCAACTAGTGGATGAGTTGTGTTCTAGTCAATAGAGACTCAATTAGGATAAGTTTCTAGAGTATTAAATGATGAAATTAACGTTTCAAGTTGATTTCATTCAAAGGAACTTCTTTAATGGCGAGCACGTCAAGAATATCCTTTGAAAAGAACGTCTTGAAGACATCAATGGGTGTTTTCCATTTCAATGATTCCCTGGGGTAGGAATTGATCATGGAAAACATAAAATTGATGTCTTCTTGCGTAAAATCTGATAAACGATGACCTTTTGGAACGAGGTAGCGAAAAAGTTCGTGGTTGCGTTCACAACCGCCCTTATCGCCAGAATTATAAGGACGGGTATAGAAGACATTCGAAAAAATTTCACCGGTATCTTGACTTGTTGATGCTTTGATCAAGTCATCAAATTCTAGGCCATTATCAGCGAGAATAACTTCGAACAGTTTTGAATATTGCTGGTCAAGACGTTTTTGTAAATGCATTAGCTCACGATTGACGGAACTGGCATATAAATTGGGAATTAAGATGCCAAATTGTAGGTGGCTTTGACGATGATAGAAGGTGAGTAGTTTCCTTTCTTCGGACATCAGGCCATAGACGGTGTCCATCTCAATGATCGACGTTTGGGGATGTTGTTTAATAAATTCAAGAAAATAGGGGTATGTATGCCCAAATTTAGCCAAGGGATCTCTGTTACTAGGTCGATGGTATAAATACCGTTTGTTTATTCTAAAGCAGACTGCGTGTCGTAAATCAATTCTTCGAGCCATCAAATAGCTTTGATCAATCCATCGTCTTACGGTTGATGTTGAAACCGGAAATGCTTCTGGATACTTTGAGTGGATTGCTTCGATGGATAATTGTTTTTTAACCAGAGGCGTTAACCATTCGTCAAAGATTGATAAGCTTCTTTTGGATATCATCAGATGGCTCCTTGTTTCTTTTAACCGCTTTTCGCGGTTTAAGTAAACATCGACGGGGTTCCAAAAATGTCGCTCTCTTTTGCAGACAGGTCTCGCTTCACAAAAATCACAGATAAACGGAAATTTCTTTAATTTAGGACAAAGATTCTTTTGGAATCGTTCGCAGATATTTGGACATTGTTTAACCGTTTTCTTACATTCTGACAGATGGATACAGTCGTGATATCGATAACACATCAGATACTCTTTCGTATTCATTTTGACTTCGATATTTGATTCGATCAATCGGTAGAGAGTTGAAGGTGAAATATTCATCTTCGTCGCAATTTCTGACGCACTTAAATCCATTGATAAGTCCTTATAGATGGTTAATATACCATCATAGTCAATTCTTGCCATTTCATCCTCACTTTCTTGACTAGAACACCCTTTTATTATAGAAAACTTCCTTTTCAATGTAAATGCAAGGTTTATTCCTTCTTGTTGCGTTTAGTTTGCATATTAACAAAAAATCTTTTAGAGTTCAAAAAGATTGCATTCATTTCATCGATTTGATATAATTAAACACGCGATTAAATTCCAATGGAGGATTAAAAATGATAATTGATAAATTAAGCGGTTCCAAAGTAAGATTTGAAGTAACCGTCACAAAAGAACTATTCGAACATGCTTTAGACCATGCTTTCGAAGAAATGAACCAAAAAGTAGAAATTAAAGGCTTCCGTAAAGGCCATGCTCCCAGAAATATTTATGAAGCCAAATATGGCGTTGAATCATTGTATGAAGAAGCAGTCAATCATGCAATGCAAGACACTTATTATGACGCTGTCACTGAGAACAATTTACAAGTTGTTGCTCAACCTAAAATCAATCTTGATTTTAAAACCGTAAAAAGAGGCGAAGATTTCACGTATGAAGTGATTGTTGCGGTTAAGCCAGAAATTACCTTAGGGAACTATTTCGGTTTAGAAGTTAAGAGACCTTCTGAAGTGGCAACTGAAGAAGAAATCGAAGCAGCAATCGCAAAAGAATTAAACAAAAACGCTGAAATGGTTTTAAAAGAAAATGGCACATTGGAAAACAATGACACCGCTGTTTTTGACTTTTCTGGTTCCGTCGATGGCGTTAAATTTGATGGCGGTACTGCAGAAAACTATGAATTAGTGATTGGTTCAAATCAATTTATTCCTGGTTTTGAAGAACAAATGCTTGGCATGAGTGTAGAATCTGAAAAGAATGTTGTTGTGACATTCCCTGCAGATTACCATGAAGCGTCATTAGCCGGTAAAGAAGCGGTTTTTGCCGTTAAATTACACGAAATCAAAAATAGAGTCGTTCCGACTTTGACCGATGCTTTCGTAATCGATTTAGCGCTTGAAAACATCAATAACGTTGAACAATACCGCTCAAAAATCAAAGCTGACCTTGAAGTTTCGAAGAAAGATCGTACGGTTAGTGAAGTCACTAATAAGGTGATTGAACTTGCTACAGCCAATGCGACGTTTGACGTTCCAGAAGAAATGATCAAAGAAGAAACGGATCGTCTCCATGAGTCGACAACCCGTCAAATTAAGCAATATGGCTTGGATTTCGACATGTATCTCCAATACATGGGAAAAACCAAAGAAGACTATGATAAAGACTTAGCAGCACAAGCTTTAAGAACCGTTCGCTCACAACTCGTTGTTGAAGCGATTGGTAAAAAAGAAAATTTGACCGCTACTAAAGAAGAAATTGATGCTAAGTACTTAGAAATCGTTGAACAATATAAGAGCCAAAACGTTACGCTTGAACAAGCTCAAGCAGCCATTCCTCAAACCGCTATCGTGGATGAAATCGTCTTCAAAAAAGCAGTTGACTTGTTGGTTCAAAACGTTAAGTTCCTCGAATAACTCAAACAATATAGAATTCCCAGAGACTTAGGTCTTGGGAATTCTTTTCTTTAACGTGCATTAGATTTTGTAAGTTTACGAATATGTGATAAAATATTAATGATAATCAACATGTAATCTTCACATGTATTTGTTAGAATTATCACGATACCATACCCACAACATTGAGGTGAATTCTATGTATGATCCTTTAAAAATTTTTAGCGACCGTCTTCCCGCTGTGCCGGTGAGAGGCGTTATATTCCTGCCCAATTCGGATGTTCGAGTCGAGGTTGGCAGAGATTTTTCCAAGAATGCCATTTTTGAATCAGAATCCAATCGCGATGGATACGTTGTTTTATTATTTCAAACCAACCCAGAGATTGTTGATCCGGAGTTTACTGATTTAATCGAAGTCGGTTTATTGGCCAGAATTAGCGTAAAAATTAAACTGCCAAATGGCAACTTTAAAATCAAGTTTGAACCGGTAACACGGGTTCAAATCAATGACTTAATTACCAAAGATCCCTATTATTTAATCGATTTCACATCGATGGTTTTGCGTAGCGAAAATTTGGATGAAGAACAAGTCCTTTTGAAAATGGTGACCAAAGAAGTCGTCGAAAACGCTGCCTATCTTTTCCGTGATTCTAAAAAAGTTCTTGATACTATGCAAGGGGGAATCACAAGTGACAAACTGTGTGATCTCATTGCCTCCGAACTTCGAATCTCTGAAAATGAACGCATTAAATATTTAACTACGATTTCCATTAATAAACGTCTTCAATTTTTACTTGAAGACATCGAGAAAGAAAAACAACTTCAATCCATTGAATCGAAAATTAATGAATCGGTCCGGAAATCCGCTGATCAAAATCAAAAAGAATATTACTTGCGTGAAAAAATGCGGGCGATTCAAGAAGAATTGGGCGATTCCAAACAAGATGATGTCTCGAAATTATTAGAAGGCATCAATAATTCGGATATGCCCAAAGATGTTAAAGAAAAAGCGTTAAAAGAACTCAAACGTTATGAGTATCTTTCTGCCAATTCTAGCGAAAGCAATGTTGTTAGAACCTACTTGGAAACATTGATTTCCATCCCGTGGCAAAAAACGACCACCGATGAAAAAGACATCAATGTTGCCATCGATAAGCTTGAACAAGCGCATTATGGATTGGACAAGGTTAAAGAAAGAATCATTGAATATCTATCAGTCAAAATGCTTACTGGAAAAAACCCACAAACAATTCTTTGTCTTTATGGTCCTCCTGGTGTTGGTAAAACCTCTTTAGCCAAATCGATTGCCAATGCCCTAAACCGTAAATTCGTCAAAACATCCTTAGGGGGTGTTCGTGATGAAGCAGAAATCAGAGGGCATAGAAGAACGTATGTCGGCGCCCTTCCAGGTCGTATCATCAATGGCATGATCAGCGCCAAAGTCTCAAATCCTGTGTTCTTAATCGACGAAATTGATAAGCTCACGCTCGATGAAAGAAATGATCCATCCTCGGCTTTGTTAGAAGTTCTTGACCCTGAACAAAACCAATTTTTCAGCGACCATTATGTTGAAGAAGCGTATGATCTATCGAAAGTCATTTTTATTGCGACAGCGAACTATTTAGAAAATGTTCCGGCTCCGCTTCGTGACAGAATGGAAATTATTGAGTTATCTTCTTATACAGAAATCGAAAAATTCCATATTGCAAAACGGTTCCTCATTAATAAACAAATCGACGGACACGGCTTAGAACGCGAAAAAATCATCTTTTCGGATGATGCCATTCGTTCAATTATCAAAGCATATACCCGTGAAGCAGGCGTCAGACAGCTCGAACGGTTGTTCGGTTCGATTGTCAGAAAAGTCATTAAAGAAATATTGGTTAAAAAACTGGATTTTGTTAAAATTGAAGCCAGTGATTTACCAAACTATTTAGGAAAACCGTTGTTCCATAATAACCAAATTCAAAAAGAAGACATGGTGGGAGTTGTGACTGGATTGGCATATACGGTTGCCGGCGGTGACACCTTAGATGTTGAAGCAACCTATTATGAAGGAAAATCGGCCATGGTGTCCACCGGAAATCTCGGAAACGTAATGAAAGAATCCGCGATGGCGGCTCTCAGTTACATCCGCACCAACGCAGAAAAATATGGCATTAAACCAGAAATTTTCGAAAAATCGGACATCCATATTCATGTCCCAGAAGGGGCGATTCCAAAAGACGGACCTTCTGCCGGTGTAACCATCGCCACGGCGTTAGTCTCGGTTTTATCGGGACGTAAGGTTGACCGATTCACCGGTATGACGGGCGAAATCACCCTGAAAGGTCGCGTTCTTCCCATTGGCGGATTAAAAGAAAAATCGATTGCAGCTGCTAGAAGCGGGCTAAAACAAATCATCATTCCTAAAGGCAATGAAAAGGAAAAGAAAATAAAAACCTACCCATATCCCCCCCTTGTTTTTTTTTTTTCATAAAACCCCTTAAACCAAACACCAAAAAAAAAATTTTAAAAAAATTCCCCCCCCCAAAAAAAATTTTTTCCCCCCAAAACCATTATTTTCCCCCCCCCCTTTTCCACCACAAAACAAACCCAACCCAAAAAAACCTGCCCCCCAAAAACCCCTTAAACCCATCTCAATGGGGGACATATCACCTTTCAAATGTCCAAATTTTTGAAGAACATCGATTACTTAATTCCCATCATCGGCGCTCCTGATTTAAAACGGCATTATCAAGAGGCCAAATTCAGTCTTTTATCAGACTCACAACAACAGGATTTAAGTCCATGGTTTGATAAGTTATTGTTAACCCCAAATGATCTATCCAAGTCATCACAAATGCTGATTCTTGAAGGTGAAGTTGATGCTGTTGTCAATTGGCGTAATGCGTTGGATTTTTACAATTTATTGCAAACATCAGGGTTTCATCATGTCTTATTTGAAAGTTTTCCAGTGGGACATCAAGTTACCACGGAGATGGAATCAAAGGTGACTGATTTTTTAAGCGGCTTTAATCTTTAACAATCACCCCTTCTAAGGAGTGGTGTGTGTTATAATCATACTCGGAGGAGATTTAAATGGATAAGGATTTGCTACAACTTGAAGCAAAACGGTGTTTGGACTGCAAAACAAAGCCTTGCGTAACAGCGTGCCCAGCGCATAATGATATTCCAAACTTTATGAAACTGGTTAAAAACGGGGCTTTTGAAGAAGCTCGGTCCTTATGGCATAAATCTTCTAACCTTCCTGAACTTTGTGGGGGGTTATGTCAAAACGAAAATATGTGTGAAGGGGCATGCACCTTAAACAAAATCCATATGCCGGTGAAAATCGGTTTTATTGAAGCCGGTGTTGCTGATCTTTTTAAATCGATTGTTGATTATCCAAGTAAACAAACCGAACGTCGCCATTTGGTAATCGGTTTAGGACCTGCTGGTATCGCTAATGCATTAAAAATGGCTGAATATGGACATCAGGTTGAGTGCATTGATGCCAATCAGGCGATAGGTGGCACGGTTTTCAATTTCGTTCCTGACTTTCGCTTTGATAAATCAGTTCTCAAAGATATTCAAACTAAATTCGATCAATTAAAAATCAAGGTTCAGTATAATACTTATGTTGGAAAAGACCTTTTGCTTAAGGAATTACTGCATGAATACGATTCTATTTTTATTGCGGATGGTCTAGGACTTCCCGCGACCGTCGATATTCAAATCGAAGGATTAAAAGTATATTATGCACAGGATCTATTAAACTCCAATATTTATTCCAGAACTGATTTGAATAAGATTTTAGGTGAAACAGTCTTCATCGTCGGCTTGGGCAATGTCGCCATTGATATGGCAAGAACGTTGAGACGGGTTGGCAAGAATGTCCATATTGTATACCGCCGTACCATTGATGATGCTCCGGCCGGTAAATCAGAAATAATGGCGGCGGTCGAAGAGGGCGTTGTCATTCATGAATTGATGGGTCCCGTTTCTTTTTATCTTAAAAACGGATTAAAATATTTGGATTGCGAGGGAACTTGTTTGGTGCGTTCGCCTGAAGGCGGAAGAGCACAAGTTGAAAGACTTCCCAATTCGGAAACCTCTTTTCATATTGATGATTTAATTTTTGCAACCGGACAAAAAACCAGTGAAGTTCTCTTTCATGATAGTGATGTCATCCTACGTCCTGATTTATCGCCTTATGCGACAAATTATCCCCATGTTTTTGTGGGTGGTGATCGTATTAACAAAAATAAACGAATTGTCGATGCGATGGTCACTGGCTTAGCGGTGGCGGACATCATTGAGGAAAGAATGCATGAAAATAACCTTTAAAAAGACCATTATCTACTTTATAGGGTTGAGTTTGCTGGCCGTCACGGTGACTTTATTACAAAAAACCAATTTAGGCATGAGCAGCTGGGATGCTTTTTATCGAAATCTATATGAAGGAATCCCCTTGGATTATAAATTTTTAAATCCCATCATTGCCCTTGTTTTAATCCCCATAGCTTATGCCATTCAAAAGAAAAAAGCCAGTTTGTGGATGCTCTTTCCACTTTTAATCAGTTTTTACATTGGCCTCATTATTGACTTGTTATTGCTGGTTGTACCATCTGTTGTTTCGATGGGCCTTGCAATTAATTTACTCTATTTAGGCGGCTCGATGGTTGTTTGTGCGATTGGCTTAAATCTCATTGTTTATTGTCAGTACCCTTTGCCTGCACTAGACGAACTATGTTATGGCATCGGTGTCTTGCTCAAATCTACGTATGGAAAAGGCAAGTTAATCGGCGAATTATTGGCGTTGGTCTTAACCATTATTGCTGGCATCATTTTTGGCCATTACGAAGTATTTTTTTATATTGGCGTCACAACAGTCATCTTCTCATTAGGCATCGGTTATCTGATTGATTTGTTTAAGAAGCCCATTTTTAAACTTCTGGAGGGACATCATGCGAATTGAAGTATTTGGTGAAGGAACAGATCGTTCCACCATCAACAAAGTAAATCATAAAGTATCTTGCCGCGGGGTCGTTGTCAAGGATAATGCCGTCTTGGCAGTCTATTTTAACAAAAGTGATCTTTTCAATCTCCCTGGAGGTGGCCTTGAAAAGAATGAAACTTTAGCGGCTTGTGCCATTCGTGAAGTGATGGAAGAAACGGGATATTCTGTTTCAATCAAGGCTGAAACGGTTACGGTGATGGAATATTATCCAGACTCCACATGGGAAACGCACTTTTATCGATGCGAATTAATATCTGATAAACCAGCTGAATAAAACCCGACTGAAGAAGAAAAAACGGCCGGTATGGAAGTCCGCTGGATTGAAATCTATGAGTTCTTATCCATTCTTGAGGAATATCCTTCAAAGAATCTTCATGGACAAAATATTCATCAACGAGAGCTGCTTGGGTTGATTAATAGTCTTTAAACTCCTTATTAGGAGTTTTTTTATTTCGAAATAAAACGATAAAAATCATGATATAATAATAGTAAAGTACTCTAAAACGAAGGAGCCAACCATGATTATTACCACCATTGATTTGTTAAATTATCTGCGTTGTCCTCGTTATGCACCCTTAGACCGATTAAGTCAAGAACGGCGTTATGACAAACGCCAAATTGATGAAAAGTTTCAAGAGATGATTTTCTTGAGTGGGGCAAGCGGAAATGAACCAAAAATGGATGTTGATGAAGAAGAAAACACCGACTTCGATGCCGCTAGTTTCTCCAAAGATTTGATGAATTCTGCTATGATAACCCTTCGAAAAACCGTTCTAAATCGTCTAAAAACTCAGTTGAACGGGTTTCAAATATCAGAAAAAAAAGTGATATCGGTCCCTTTCTCAGAAGAAATTTCTCTTGCCACACAACTCGATTTCTTTTACGATGATCATGAAAAACTGAATGTAATTACGGTATTACCGATGACCGACAAGGAATTACTGAGTATCCGATACTCCGCCAATAAAGACAAATTGCCGTTTTTTGTGTCGGATTTGGAAGGAATTTTTTATCCAGAACGATCTAGTAGCACTCATTCAATGAAGAGCAATTATGATGAAAAATATCGTAAATTGACCGATCGGCATCATCCACTTGGCCGGCATATCTACTTTTTAGCCTATAAGGCCTTCATTCTTAGTAAATTATATCCTATGTCTGACCAACGACACTTGATGGCAGTTTTGAATCATTCCTATGTTTTCGATGGTCTCATGGATCAATCAACGCCGGTTTATCAAAACGATTTAATGACATTTTTCGATATGACTTATCTTGTTGAAAGCATCCAACCGACGATTGAAATTGACCTATACCGCATGATTAATCACATTGAACTTAATGATGACTCTCGTTGTCTTTTGGTCAAAAATGAATGTTGTAAGAATCAACCATTTGAATGCCAATTTGTGGACTATTGTTTCTCGCATTTGCCAGAACAACATTCGATTTTACATTATTTTTATCATCACCAAGGATTTGTCGAAAAAGCGCCAGGAAATGATATAGTGCACGATACCTATGATTTGATTAATGAGGGTGTCGTCAATATGGAAGACGTTCCTATTTCGTGGTTACACCGTGAAAAGAACCTAATGCAACGATATTGTGTTGAAAATGACTATACTTATGTCAATAAGACCAAAATAGCTGCTTACCTTGCTACGCTTAAATATCCGCTTTATTACCTTGATTTTGAAGCTTATCCTTCCATTTTACCGCGTTTCAAGGGCGAAACGCCCTATACGCAAAGTGTTTTTCAATTTTCTTTGCACATTGAACAAGAAAATCAATTCGTTCAACGGAACAACCCTAAAACCCATCAGTATTATTTATCAACCGATGAATTTGATCATCGCCTAGATTTGGTAAAGGCACTGGTGAAGGCCATTCCGGAGGATGGGGGATCTGTCATTGTTTATAATCAAACCTTCGAGAAAAGTCGACTTCAAGAATTAGCAGTACTTTATCCTGAATACGCAAAGCGACTATTAGAACTATCGAATCGTTTGTTTGATCTTTATAAGGTTGTCAAAAACGATCCGTTATTCTATCAAAAGAACCATTTTTCTAAAGCAGAAATTGAATCCTACAACTATTACGCTCCTTCGTTAGACGGCAGCTATTCGTTGAAAAAAGTACTTCCAACTCTCGTCCCAGAAAACTATGATGAGTTGCCCATTAATAATGGCGAGAAAGCATTTGTCAACTATGCAAAACTTCCGGAAATGGATGAAGAAACGAAACAAAGCACCATCAAGAATTTGTTACAGTACTGCCAAATGGATTCTTATGCAATGTATCTCATCAAAGAAGCGTTGAAGTCGCGTATCTAAGGAAATTTTTCTTGCATAATAAATTCTATTATGTTATAATAATCATCGCGCCCAAACCTGAAACATTCGATACTCCAACGAAGCTTCGGATCTGGGTAAGTCAGAATTATAGGAGGAAATAACATGGCATTAAGTAAAGCAAAAACCCAAGAGATCGTCAAAGCTTTCGCAGCAAAAGAAGGGGACACCGGTTCTCCGGAAATCCAAATCGCTTTGCTCACCGAAGAAATCACCTTGTTGAACGCCCATTTAATCGTTCACAAGCATGACTTTCATTCGAAACGCGGTCTACTGATCAAGGTTGGCAAAAGAAGAAGTTTGCTCAATTACTTACAGTCGATTTCGCAAGAACGCTATCAAGCGCTCATCGAAAAACTCGGATTACGTCGTTAGTTAACAAACAGGCACCCAAAGCGATTTGGGTGCTTATTATTTGTTTAAATCATTTTTTTTGAAAAAAAATGTTTAAATATGCAACAAATTAGAGGCCAAATATGGGATATTTGGGTGGGAGAAGAGGGTAAAATATGAGTGAGAAATTTGTTTATGAAAAGTTATTTTGCGGATCAAAGTTGGTTGTAGAAGTCGGTCAACTCGCAAAACAAGCCACAGGCGCTGCCTTAATTCGTTTTGAGGACACTGCCGTATTGTCCGTTACCGTGGTCGGTGACGAACCAGTCGCACTGGATTATTTTCCGTTAACCGTGCTATATCAAGAAAAACTTTATTCCGTTGGTAAAATTCCTGGTGGATTCTTACGCAGAGAAGGTCGTCCAACTGAACATGAAACATTAGCAGCCAGAGCCATCGACAGACCGATTCGTCCGTTATTCGATGACAATTTTAGAACTGAAGTTCAAATTATCAACACAGTACTTTCCACAAATCCAGATTTTAGTCCGGAAATGTCGGCTTTGTTTGGATCAAGCCTTTCGTTAGGATTGGGTGGCGTTCCCTTTAATGGTCCCGTTGCCGGAGTAGTGGTTGCCAGAGTGGATGGTCAACTTATTTGTATGCCGACCGCTGAACAATTGCTTTTATCCGACATGGATTTAACCGTTGCCGGAACCAAAGATGCCGTTAACATGGTTGAAGCGGGTGCAAAGCAAGTCAAAGAAGAAGACATGCTTGATGCCATTATGTTTGGCCACGAAAAAATTAAAGAATTAATCGCTTTCCAAGAAGAAATTATCGCAAAACATGCGAAACCAACCATGGAAATCGTGTTAATTACCGTTCCAGAAGAAATTTCGAAAAAAGTTTATGATCTTGAAGCTGGAAGAATTGTGAAATCCATCTCGATTCACGAAAAATTGGCGCGTGGTGATGCCATCGCAGCCATCGAAAATGAAATCCGTGAAACAATGGAAGCTCATTTCAAAGCCAATGGACTAGATAAAGACGAAACCAAAGAACAAATGGTTTTCGTTAATCGCGTTTTAGAAGAAATTCAAGTTAATGAAGTTCGTCGTTTAATTACCGTTGACAAAATTCGTCCAGATGGCAGAGCATGCGCAGAAATTCGTCCGCTCGCCGCTGAAATTGATTTATTTGAAAGAACCCATGGTTCAGCATTATTCACCCGTGGACAAACCCAAGTTTTAGCGATTACGACGCTCGGTGCTTTAGGCGAAGCCCAAATCATTGATGGCGTAACCGTTGAAGAAGGTAAACGTTTCATGTTACACTATAATTTCCCCCAATTCTCGGTTGGTTCAACCGGACGTTACGGCTCACCGGGACGTCGCGAAATTGGTCATGGTGCTCTTGGTGAAAGAGCATTATTACAAGTCATTCCGAGTGAAGATGAATTCCCATATACCATTCGCGTTGTCGGTGAAGTATTAGAATCGAACGGTTCTTCTTCACAAGCCACCATCTGCTCAGGCACGATGAGTTTAATGGCTGCCGGCGTTCCGATTAAGGCTCCTGTAGCGGGTATTGCCATGGGTCTCGTTAAAAAAGGTGAACATTATACCATTTTGACCGACATCCAAGGATTAGAAGATCATTTCGGAGATATGGACTTTAAAGTTGCCGGAACACAAAACGGTATTACTGCTTTACAAATGGACATCAAGATTTCTGGTATCAGCCGTGAAATCCTCGCGGAAGCCTTGGAACAAGCTCGTCTTGGCCGTTTAGAAATTTTGAAGGTCATGCTAGATGCAATTCCCGCTTCTCGTGAAGAATTGTCAAAATACGCTCCAAAAGTCAAGATGATGAGAATCAGCCCTGACAAGATCCGTGACGTTATTGGTTCTGGCGGAAAAACAATTTCAGCCATTATCGAGAAGTGCGGTGGCGTCAAGATTGACATCGAACAAGACGGAAGAGTCATTTTAATGCACACCGACATGTATTTTATCAATCAAGCGCTCAAGATGATTGAAGACATCATTAGAAGTGTTGAAGTTGGCGAAATCTACAACGGTAAAGTTGTCAGAATCGAAAAATTTGGTTGCTTCGTTGAATTATGGCCTGGTCAAGACGGCTTATGTCATATTTCTCAACTTGCCATTGAACGCGTTGCCAGAGTGGAAGATGTTGTTAAATTAAATGACATCATCGCTGTCAAGGTTATTGGCGTTGACGAAAAAGGTCGCGTTGACTTATCAAGAAAAGTATTACTAGAAAATATCAAGAAGTAACTGTGATATAATAAAAGTGTCAGATTGTTAGGTAATCGAGCACGTAAGTGTTAGGAAAGTCCATGCTAGCACAGGCTGAGATGCTTGTAGTGATTGTGCTGAACGAACCGATAAGTTCAGGCGCCGGAAACGGCGACGGCGGGAAACGGGATTTTAAAGGCCCAATACCCCTAAGGTGCCACAGAGACGACTCCTACAAAATATGTAGGAATGAAACGCGGTAAACCCCTCAAGCTAGAAACCCAAATTTGGTAGGGGAACGGACGGCGGAGAACTGAATCCAGCCAACTGACGGCTTTGGCCGTAGATAAATGATTACCACCTCTTGCGAGGACAGAACATGGCTTATCGATAATCTGGCTTATAAAAAAGCATAGACTTGGTTTATGCTTTTTTTATTGTAAAAAACTCGATTTTAAAGTATAATATATAAGATATCAATTGTAAAGGAGTGAGGCTAGTGAGCGACCATGATACCCTTGTAAAAAGACAAAAACACATTCGCAATTTTTCGATTATTGCCCATATTGATCACGGCAAATCGACGCTTGCTGACCGCATTTTAGAATCGACGACTGCTGTTCCGATGCGAGAAATGAAAAACCAAATTCTGGACTCGATGGATTTGGAACGTGAACGAGGCATTACGATTAAGTTAAACTCGGTTGAACTTAAATATAAAGCAAAAAACAACGAAGAATACATTTTCCATTTAATCGACACCCCTGGGCACGTCGATTTTACCTATGAAGTTTCTCGCTCCCTCGCTGCATGCGATGGTGCGATTTTAGTCATTGATGCGTCCCAAGGAATTGAAGCCCAAACCTTGGCGAATGTGTATCTGGCTCTTGATAACAACCTTGAAATTATTCCAGTCATTAATAAAATTGACCTCCCGAATGCGGACCCGGTTAAAGTCATTAAAGAAATGGAAGACACCATTGGTCTCGATGGTAAAACCGCGATTTTAGCGTCTGCTAAAGCAGGAATTGGCATCGATTTAATATTAGAAGCGATTGTTAAATCCATCCCTGCACCCACTGGTTCCATTGATGATCCGCTTCAAGCCCTTATCTTTGATTCCTATTATGATTCATACCGAGGCGTTATTCCCCTCATTCGGGTCGTCAATGGTATCATAAGAAAAGGTGACAAAATCAGGATGATGGCCACGATGGCAGAATATGAAGTCATCGAAGTGGGCGTCTTTACGCCTAAAGAAGAACCTAGAGAGTTCCTCGCCGCAGGTGATGTAGGATTCTTTAGTGCGGCTATTAAGAACATTGAAACCATTCACGTTGGTGACACCATCACCAACGCGTTAAGACAAGCCCAATTGCCATTGCCAGGTTACCGCAAATTGACGCCCATGGTCTATTGTGGCATTTATCCCGTAGATGCGTCTGATTACGCGACTTTACGAGATTCCCTTGATAAGTTAAAGCTCTCAGATGCCTCCTTGCTCTATGAACCGGAAACATCGAGTGCGTTGGGATTTGGATTCCGGGTTGGATTCTTGGGGCTATTGCATATGGAAATCTTCCAAGAACGGATGGAACGCGAGTTCGATCAAAACTTGATTGCGACCGCTCCTTCAGTTAACTACCGAGTAGCGATGACTGATAAAACGTATATCGACATTGATAACCCTGCCATGTTACCGGATTTAGCGAGGGTTCAACACATTGAAGAACCCTACGTTATCGCAACAATAATTTCTCCCTCCGAATATGTTGGTAATATCATGGAACTCTGCCAAAGAAAACGGGGAACCTTTAAAGACATGCAATACATTGGTCCTAACCGTGTAGAATTATTATACGAGGTTCCGCTTGCTGAAATCATCTTTGATTTCTTTGATAAACTCAAATCATCGACCAAAGGTTATGCTTCGCTTGATTATGTGCTATCAGGATACAAAAAGTCCAATTTGGTGAAGATGGACATTTTGCTTAACAGCGAACCAGTGGATGCCCTTGCGATGATTGTTCATCAGGAATTTGCTTATGAACGAGGCAGTAAGATGTGCTCACGTTTGAAAAATTTGATTCCAAAGCAATTGTTTGAAATTCCGGTTCAAGCAGCCATAGGGTCTAAAGTTATTGCCCGTTCAAATATTAAGGCCATGCGCAAAGACGTCTTGGCGAAATGCTATGGCGGCGACATTTCCCGAAAGAAAAAGCTTCTAGAAAAACAAAAAGAAGGCAAGAAACGGATGAAGTCAGTCGGTTCGGTTGAGATTCCGCAAGAAGCTTTCATGAGTGTACTATCCTTAGATGATGATGAATAAATCATCATCTTTTTTTACGGTTTTTTGGCATATCAATATACAAAAAAACAAGATTATGTTAACATAATGTTGGTGATACCATGGTCAATAGTCTTTATATCCATATTCCGTTTTGTAAAAGTATCTGTACGTATTGTGATTTTGCAAAGTTGGTTGGCAATCCCGAAATGATGGAGAAATACCTTCTTTCACTGGAAACCGAACTTGATTTTTATCAATCGTCGCTAGCAAACGTCCAAACCATCCATTTGGGGGGCGGAACTCCCAGTGCCCTTCCCCTTGATTTACTAGAACGGTTGCTAGAAAAAATCGCTTCTTTGATTGATGTAAAAACCGTCCGTGAATTTGCGATTGAAGCGAATCCGAATGATGTGAGTCCTGCCTTTGTTGCGCTCCTCAAAAAATACTCTATTAAGCGCGTTAGCTTAGGAGTAGAATCAAGTCATCCCAAGCATTTGAGAGCAATGAACCGTAGTCACACGCTTGAACAAACAGCAGATGCAGTTGGGTTATTACAATCGCAAGGAATTCATAATATTAATCTCGATTTCATCTACGCATGGCCCAAACAGACCATGGATGATTTAAGGAAAGATGTTGACTATGCGCTGGCTTTAAAACCGACTCACCTATCGTTTTATGCTCTTATACTTGAGCCTAAAACAATTCTTTTTCATGATTATCAGAAGCATCAAATAGAATTAATTGATGAAGACACCGATGCGGACATGTATGAATATTTGTTGGACCGATTACCCGAAGCTGGGTACCATCACTATGAAATCAGTAATTTCGCAATCAAAGGGTTTGAATCCAAACATAATCTCGCTTACTGGAACTTAGAAGAATATTTAGGAATCGGGATGGGTGCCCATTCTCAAGTTGGACAAACCCGTTTTCATAATCATGCTTCGATGCAAAAATATCTTCAATCCGTGAACGATAAAAAATCCGGCGTCGAATCTGAAGATCCATGTGACCTTGTAATGGAAACCGGATTGATGGGTCTTAGAAAAACCCAAGGGATCCATCTTAACACAGTTCAAGAACGATTTGGTGTTGATTTTTTAAAACAATATCCAAAACTTCAGGATAATATCCGAGATGGTTTGCTAGAAATTGTCGATAATCATCTTAGGTTAACCCGCAAGGGGATGCTGTTGATGAATTATGTTGAACGTAGTTTTATATAGAAAGGGTGATATTCATTGATTAATGGCATTTTGAAAGAATATGTCTATTATTTAAAAATCACCAAGAATTTATCGAAAAATACGATTATCTCCTATCAAAATGATCTACGTGATTATCTCGATTTTATCGATAAAAACTACCATATAAACCGTCCAGACCAAATCACCAAGCAACATGCCCTTAATTACTTAAACCATCTTAAACGGGCTGAATTAGCGGGTAAAACCATTGCTCGCAAGCTATCCGCCATCAAATCCTTTCACCATTACTTGTTATCCGAAAAAATGGTGGATGAAAATATTATTTTGAGCATTTCACAACCAAAAATTGCGCACCCATTACCGGTTGTATTGAATCTTGATGAAGTTGAGCGATTGATTGCCAGCGCGCAAGGTGAAAACAAAATCTTGGATTTGCGAAATGTCGCAATGGTTGAACTTGCCTACGGGTCTGGTTTAAGAGTGTCTGAGTTAATTCAACTTAAAATCTCAGATTTGCACTTAATCAATGGGGTTGTAAAAGTCTTGGGAAAAGGCTCAAAGGAACGCATTGTCCCCTTAGGCGAAAATGCCATTATTGCGATTCGTCGTTACTTGGTGGATTCAAGACCTTTGATCCACCCTGAAGGAAAAGACATGCTCTTTGTCAATAAGAACGGGCAAAAGCTCTCTCGGGTTGGTTTTTATAAAATCATCCAGTCTTTGGCTGAAAAAGCACATATTGAGAAATCAATATCTCCGCATACGTTAAGACACTCCTTTGCGACGCATTTATTAGAAAATGGCGCTGACTTACGCGCCGTTCAAGAGTTGCTCGGTCATGAAGATATCATGACGACCGAAAACTACACCCACATCTCCAAACATCACCTTCAAGAAGCGTATGAATCGGCGCATCCACGCGCCAATCGAAAGGACGAATAGTTATGAAATACAAACGCATTTTTTTAATTGTCATTGATTCGGTCGGCGTTGGCGCTATGCCTGATGCCGCAAAATTTAACGATGTAGGATCAAACACCATCGGAAATCTTGCAAAAGCGACCGGTGGCGTGAATCTGCCGGTGTTAGAATCTTTTGGTTATGGAAACTTAACCTCGATTTTAGGGGTATCTCCGGTTGTTAATCCGAAAGCGAATGTCACAAAAATGGCAGAACTCTCGAATGGAAAAGATACCATGACCGGTCACTGGGAAATCATGGGTATCAAAACCGAAACTCCGTTTCAAACATTCACAGAAACAGGCTTTCCCAAAGAAGTCATTGATGAACTCGAACAAAAAACCGGCAGAAAAATCATCGGCAACGTTGCTGCTAGCGGTACAGAGATTTTGGTTGAATTAGGACCAGAACACATGAAAACCGGAGCTTTGATTGTTTATACAAGCGCCGACTCGGTCTTACAAATCGCCGCTCATGAAGAAATTGTTCCCCTTGAAGAGCTGTATCACATTTGTCACATTGCACGCGAAGTGATGATGAAAGACGAATGGAAAGTAGGACGCATTATTGCAAGACCCTTTATTGGCAATGAAAAAACCGGATTTAAGCGGACACCCAATCGCCATGATTACGCCTTAAGTCCCTCTGAAAAAACAGTTTTAAATTATCTGGATGAATCGAAGTTTGATGTGATTTCCGTCGGTAAAATTCGGGATATATTCAATGGTTCTGGGATTAACCAGCATCATAGTATTGTTTCAAATCACGATGGAATGCTTAAAACGATTGAAATTGCCAAGAATCCATTTATGGGATTATGTTTTGTCAATCTTGTTGATTTTGATGCCGTATACGGACACCGCCGCGATGCCTTTGGTTATAAACTAGCCATGGAAGAATTCGACCGCGATTTAGCAGCATTGATCCCATTTATTGGGGAAGAGGATTTGCTGATAATTACCGCCGACCACGGAAATGATCCCACTTATCGAGGAACTGATCATACGCGTGAATACGTTCCACTATTCTTCTATAATCGCTATTTTAAAGGCTCAAATTTGCCGATTAGCGACACTTTTGCTGACATTGGCGCAACAATCGCCGATAACTTTAATGTCTCACAAACAGCCTATGGTAAGAGCCTTTTAAAGAAATTAAGATAAAGAAAAGCGTTTCAGTTGATGACTCAACTGAAACGCTTTTTATTTTGTTCGTCGGATTGTAAAATCTTATATCGATGGTATCTGAGTTCAATATTGCGCAACGTCTTTCGTAATTTAATTCGGCTTTTCTTTTCTAGCGGTCGAACCAATTTTGCATAACCAATTTCGTGTTTTGATAGTTTGATGTAGGGACGGTAACTCTTGATGAGACGATCAAAATCGTTGGCAACGCCTTCGGTAAACTGACGATGCGATTTAATGGCCAGCTTATATTCAGACGATAATGTCGCAACGGCTTTTTCCGTTTTGAGGCGGTCAGATTCCACCATAGCCGCATATTCTTGCTCGGTCAGATTCAAAGACTGTTTTAATTGAAGGATGGCGGTATCATGTTTATATTTCCAATTGGTTTTAATGAGTACGGCTTCATTACGCATGGCTTCATCTTGTTTTGCCAAATCCAAAGTCTTGGATTGGTAGGCTGTTTCAATGGCTTGAAGTCTTCCGGCATACCGCAATGATACTTGTTCGCGGGACGACATAATGCCATCAATCAATTCTGCAAAAGCGGCTTTATCAATCTCTTCGGTTTTTTGAAAGGCGATTTGGAGATAGTTTTGAATCAAATCTTTTGATTTTAAATCCAGCTCAATCTCAGCTTTTTTAAGTTCAAATTGTTTACGGTTATTGATTTTCTCGAGTTGATCGTAGAAAGTGGGATCCATGATGTTCACCGATGCCTCTAAATACGGTTTTAGTACCTCGTAACGTTCTTTGGCAAATTGATAAAGTTCATTGAATTCCGCTATGGTGTCATTTCGAAGATCCGTAGCGTCGTTGACTGATTCTTCAAAGTAATCGTCAAGATGAGAAAGTTCAGCCTCAGCTTTGAGAATGACTTCGTCGTTCGAAAGATTTTCTAGAAGTGCATTGACTTTTTGATCTCTTGATTTGGTTTCTTTTTCAATTTTAGACAAGACGGATTTTCGTTTTTTATCATCGGAATCATAGGCGATTAACCGCGAGTCTTGATAAAAGTAAGCCTCATACTCATTCTTGATGATTTTGATTTGATCATCGTAACGATGTTTTGTGGCTTGGATGATTTCTTGATGGTAGCTTCGTTCATCATCAATGGTAGAAGTGATGGCCTCAAGACGCAAACGATATTCATTTTCAGCGAGTTTAATCTGTTCTTGCGCAAAGCGCATTTGATTTAAATAGGTGGTCAGAATAAATTCATTATGAATAAGTGTTTCTTGATCAACCCTCGTTTTTTGGACCACGAGGTAATTGAGTTCATTCTCATACATAGTTTTGAAATGCAACGCCTTCATATCGTATTGTTTCAAAAGATATTCAATTCTAGCTTTGGCTTCAGTCACGTAAATATTGTGTGTTTCTTTCGCCCTGACACTATCGATTAACGCTTGGGTTGTTAAAGAAAGCCACATCCGGTTCGTATTTAACGATTCAAGCAAATAGGCCAAATGTTCATTAGCGGCTTTGTCTAGTCGTTCAATCAAAACCCGTTCTTTCATGATATTTAAACGTGAAATTCCTCGTTTCAAACTGGTGTCAATCAAATACCCATTGATTTCATGGACCACATTCATTAGTTCAATTTCTTGAACGAACAAGTCTTTTTTGATGGCGTAACGTAATTTTGTTTCCAAAGCATTGATTTCACTTTTTATTTTCGCTGTTTGGATATCAAAATTGATGTTGGCCTTAAGTTCTTTATTGACCTTTAAAACCGAAAGATACATCCGTTCATCCTTAATAAAAGTAGAACTCTCGTCCCCTAAAGATTGCGCTAAAAACGGGTCAATTCTCATGACTTCAAGATATTGATTTAGAGAAAGTTCCATTTTAGCGATTTGTTTGGCGCTATATCGTTCGTTAAAAACCATCAATCGAACTTTATTGCGCATTTGTTTCGATAACATATTGTGGGCTTTGGTTTCAAGAGTTTTTTTGTTTTTTTGCCAATACTCTAATTTCTTGATTTTTTTGATGAGAGGATTGATGGTTTTAGCGTTGTTCTTTGAGTCCAAGTCAAGAAGTGATTTTTTTAGCGAATCGATGTAAGCGACTGGGTTATCAAAGAAATCATAGGCATTGACGAGATCATAGGATTTTGAACGTAGTAATCTTCCGTGTATGTGGTTAAACAAAGCCAAATATTCTTGTCTTAACGTATCCCGAATTTGGGTGTTTTGGTTAAATTGATGATCTTTGTAGGTGTTGAATTGATAGATTTTATCACTGGTCAATGCTTGAATTTCGATGGATGTTGGATCAGATTCGGCACTATAGGACAATTGGTTATCAGAGTAATGTTTGAGTTCATTCTCGTAAAATGAGTTAATTTCTAACATTTTCCGGTTTTTATCGGAAATGATTTGAGAAATATTCTCGTCCATAAACTTGATTTCATCATCAAGTTCAGAGAAAATTCGATAAATGGACTCTTGGTGATTATTTAAAATGTCCTGAAAGGCTTGGCTTTTAGCATTGAAAAAATCGAAGTATTCTTCACTGGCTAAAATATCATTTAAGTAAGCATGTTGGTAATAGTCAAAAAAATCCTTTTTGACGGTGACCAGTGCTTTAGAAAGGTAGTCAATGGCATTGATGATTTCATCGGCACTCATTCGATCATAATGGAGGATTGTTTTGTTTAAATCTTGAATGGAACCTTCGGTATTACGGATGATTTTGGAACGGTCAACAACCACTTCTTCGTCATGAAACAAAATGGAATCCTTCAGTTGCGAGGATTGTTTTTTTAATTGTTGTATCCGTGATTCAATTTGGTTGATGTTATTGATTGTTACTTGTTTGTGGGTTTTTGCGAAGGTCGATATTTTATCAAAAAATGATTCAAATAAGGCCGTTTCCTTGGCAAAAGCATCGTTCACTTCCGAACGATAAACAATCTTGTTAATACTGCTGGGTTGTTTCGAATCTTTTGCCATGTGACTCCCTTCTAGACGTTTAGAACGCGTTTTTGTTTCTCATCAGACTCGACTAATTTTTTGGACATTTTAGCCTGGGTAAGAGCTGATTTATCAAGGGTATCCTTAAATAATTCGTTTGATTTTTCTACAATTTTTTTGGTTGAAGATAAATTTTTTTCGAAAGGATGCAAAATGAGAGCATCGTTAAATAAAAGGCTGTTATATTCCATTTGATTGCCAATAAACCGTCCGAAATTTTGATTGTAAATTTCTTCAATCGCTCGATGTTCCTTAATCAATTGTGATTCGGCGTTGGCAATTTCTTTGTACAACTGAACATAATCGCTGGGTAATCGATCCTTAATGGTTTCAATCTTGTCTAGGTATACGGGGGTAGCCAAAAATTTCTGTTCTTCAATTTCAGCAAGTTCTTTATTGAGAATGGCCCGTTTTTGATCAAGCAAAGCTGCTTTTTCTTGTTCTAATTGGGCCAAAAGGGTGTTTTCATAATTAGGTAACTTAACAATTGATTGATTCAAGGTTTCTAAATAAGTGTTTCTTTCAACCTCATTGGTCTTTAGGGCAATATCCTTTTGTACATTCTCGTTAGCGATATTCGAGTATAGATTTGACTTAACAGATTTATA
Source organism: uncultured Caryophanales bacterium (assembly GCA_942493185.1). Lineage (GTDB taxonomy): Bacteria > Bacillota_I > Bacilli_A > Izemoplasmatales > Hujiaoplasmataceae > UBA5603. Next base: position 1,004,418 of record OW818673.1, on the reverse strand, counting down.
TTTGTTCTCGAATTCATTGAACCTAGCTTTCGCTTCCGCAATTTTAGACTGGATATTGGCATCAACGGTTTCAAGATCAGTAGCATTGATTTTCTCAATCTTAGAAATTTCCTGAAGCAATTCTTGTTTTATAAACTGAACCTTCTCTTGTTCTTTGGATAAAACATTTAAGAAGGTCTGGTTAAGTTGATAGACCCTTTCCTTCATGATTAACTCGAAATTCGAATATTCATGATCGAGTTGCGACAATATATGATGATTGGACTGGTTTTTACGAGCTGATAAATAAATTCGTTTTTCATATTCCAAATTAACAATTTCTTGATCTTGAAGTTCTTTTTCACGATATTTTTCAATGATTAAAACGTCATTTTCAATTGATTTCTCAAGGACGCGATCAAAAAGATTGGTTAAATATTGCACCAGTTTACGCATTTGAAGGATGGATTCAATATAGAAGGTTTGCATTGAAACAGACAAAATCTTTTTATTAGAAAGTTTTGTCAGACGTTTATTTAAAGAAATCGATTGCTGATAAAAATCATAAATCTCCTTCTCAAATCGATTTTCTACTTCAAGGTGATACTCTGGCATTTCGCATGTTGTTAATATTTGAATGAGCGTATCTTTAGAAGAAGTAATCAGCTCTGTCATATCATAGAGATATACGGAGGTAGTGATTAATCCTTTCGCTTGAACAAGAATTGTTTCTGGTCTTAATCCAATAAGAAGATGTTTAAAAATGGATTCAAATTTAGTCACGCGTTGGAAGAGATGCTTTTGCGTAATGAAAAGCAGATGATTATAAAAACCAATGGCGTTACGGTAAGGTTCTGTTTCATTATCTAATTTTTGATTTAAATTATGAATTAGGATGCGTCGTTCATTTTCCAAAATTCTGGCATATCGTAATGGGTCTGACTCCATCGAAACATAGTCTTTTGCGACGTTAGTTTGGGTTTTGTGAAGATCAATTAATTCTTGCGTTTCATGAACAAAATCGACAACATATTTGTTGCCCTCGGAACGAGTCTGTTCATATTTTTCGTCTTCAGATTGCATGGCCATGCCATAAAGATAAGCATTTCGGTTGGCCTTGAATTCGGCTTGTGCAATTTCCATTTTACGATTTGCTTCTAACAATTCCAAGTTTTTGCGGTGTAATGCCTCTGACAACATGAATTCTTTATCCAAAGCAGACTCGTGAATTTGACGTTCGAGTCCATTCAATAATTTGGCTTGTTTATGAGCGATTTCATTAATTTGTCGATCTTTGTTTGCTTTCGTCAAGTCGTTTTGAATGGTCAAAAGTTGGCGGTTCTTTTCGTTATCTGCCGTGATTTTTTGAAGATTAATATAGTGTTGATAATCAGCGAAAAAACGATCAAACTCTAACGTTTTTAGATACTTATTATAATCACCGGTAATATCAGCGTTTTCCATTTCTTTTCGAACTTCAGCGACTTCTAGGCGGTTTTTAGATTCCAACGCAATTATTTCTTTACTGATGTGATCAACATTGGTAATGAGTTCCGTCAGTTTATTGGTTGCGTCGTTGACTGTAACAAGCAAGTTGATTTTATAATCTTCAAATATTTTAGAAGACGTATGAATATAATCCGCAGCGGTTTGCGTAATATTTTGATTGAAACGAATGAAGTCCGATAGTAAATTGTCGATTTCATCCATCGATTCGTTGATGTAAAAGGCAAAATTTGAATAGATTGTGATGCTGTTTTGAAAGAATTCGCTAGGCATATAGTAGGCAAGCTTAATTTCTTCAACGCGTCTAAAGGAGTCAATTTTGATTTTCTTTATTTCGTTTTGGTATTTAGAAATGAGTAAATCGGACATCTGTTGGTTGCGTTTGAGAAGGAAATCAGCTTTAGCTTTGACGATTTGATATTGCATAATCAGTTTTTTAGTCAATTTTTGATTGTTTGCCGCATCGGATTCAATTATTTTTTGACCGATGATTTTCGTTGAACGCTCTAAATCGGCTTTGACAAGACTGTCAAAGGATGTTTTTTGTTCGTTGACTTCATCGATTTGCTGAACGAATTGATTGATTAATTTTTGGTTTAAAACGGAATGTGGTTTTTGACGAACTAAGGATAAATCGTCGATGATTTTCTTTTTTTGAGCAAATATCTGGGTGGTTGTCTTAAAAAGAACAGTAATTTTATTCTTCGTATCACGTAAATTTTCTAGGGTTTTTGTGATGGATGCGGTCAAAAACTTCGAATCATTAAAAGCTTGTTCGTTTAGATTTCTCGATAGATCACTAAGAGCATTTTTAGATTTTTCCATCGACCATAAAAGGGTATCATATTGTTTGTTATTGATCCCTGCATAATCTCTTTTAATGGATTCAAAACGAGCATCCTCTTCATCAACGAATTTTTTATGAATGGATGATTCACGGTCGATGTAAGCCTCAGAGGCCTTGCACAGTTCAAAATATTTATTGTAGGCTTGTTCTTCTAAAGACATAAAATTTGAAACAATTGATTGGTAAACATCGTTTTCTTGTTTAATTGTACGATTTTCACCGTTGTTGGTTTCGGTAACGTCGTTATTAAGCGCATCAAAAAGAAGCCGATATTCTTCGTCGACATAAGCTAAAGCACTCTTAAAATCGTTCTCATACCGAGTATAAGTGTGAAAATAATCCTCATCAAAAAGTGCGTAATTAGATTGAATTTTAGCGATTTCCACGCTGTAGTTACTTTCGATTTTTTCAATCGATTTTTGGATATCAGAAAGCGTGTTGTCGCGTTGTTCGATTACCGGTGCAAATGCAGTCAAGGGAATTAACTTTTTTGGGCGTTTTGCTGGCATTTTTTCACCTCTTGCGACATTATAAAGTTATTATATATTATTGCTCCTTGAAATACAATAAAAGAACATGAAATAAGTAGTCGAAAATGACATCAATTTTGATATAATTAGATATGAGGTGTTATCGATGGATAAACGTATTCTTTCCAATAATTTAATGATGGATGATGAAGTAGAGGCGACTTTACGACCCAAACATTTTGATGAATACATTGGCCAAACCAGTGTCAAAGAGATGATTAAAGTTGCGGTTGAAGCGGCCAAAAAGCGAAATGAATCTTTGGATCACGTGCTGCTTTATGGGCCTCCAGGTCTTGGAAAAACCACGTTGGCACAAGTCATCGCTACTGAACTTGGTGTTAATATGAAAACATGCAGCGGTCCGACGATTGAAAGAACGGGTGACTTAGCTGCCATCTTGACTAGCCTTGAACCTGGCGATGTTTTATTCATCGACGAGATTCACCGTCTTCCCAAAATAGTCGAGGAAATTCTCTATTCATCGATGGAAGATTTTGTAATAGACATCGTCGTGGGCAAAGATTCCGGCGCAAAATCAATTCGTGTTGATTTGCCGCCCTTCACTTTAATCGGAGCGACGACTCGATTTGGTGATTTAACAGGTCCGCTTCGTGATCGGTTTGGAATTGTCCATAAGCTTGAATTTTATAATGATCAAGATCTAGAAGTTATTTGTCGCCGTACAGCGGGAATATATAATTGTGAAATCAATGAGTATGCTATTACTGAACTAGCAAAGCGCAGTCGTGGTACACCCCGAATTGTGAATCGTTTGTTCCGTCGGGTTCGGGATTACGCTGATATTCTAAGCGATGGGATTATTACCGTCGAAGTCACAAAATTAGCACTTGATAAACTTAAGATAGATGAGTCCGGTCTCGATCGAAAGGACCGTGAATATCTACTCAGTATCATCGAGAAATATAAAGGGGGCCCAGTCGGGTTAGAAACGATTGCGACTTCTATCAGTGAAGACCCCTTGACCCTTGAAGATGTCTATGAACCTTTTTTGATTCAAAAAGGTTTTCTCAGCCGGACTCCTAGAGGAAGAATCGCCACTGAAAAAGCCTACAAACATCTTAAAAAAAGTTTCCAAGGAACCCTATTCGAATGAAAACATCTGATTTTGATTTTAACTTACCAGAAGAATTAATCGCTCAAACCCCTTTATCCGATCGATCTGCCTCGCGGTTGTTAATTGTAGACCGCCTATCAGGGCAGCTTACTCATGATATATTTCATAATTTAACCCATTACTTGCGGGCGAATGATGTTCTTGTCCTAAATGACACAAAAGTACTTCCTGCAAGGTTATATGGCCTTAAAAAAGAAACCAATGCCCTGATTGAAGTGTTGCTTTTAACGGAACTGGGTCAGGACCGCTGGGAAACATTGGTAAAGCCTGCGAGAAGAATTCATTTAGGAACGGAAATTGTATTTGGCGATGGGTCACTGATTGCTAAATGTGTTGGCGTTTTTGATGAAGGAATTCGTCATTTTGAAATGCGTTATCAAGGAATTTTCTTAGAAATTCTCGACCGTTTAGGGGAGATGCCGCTTCCCCCTTATATCCATGAACGTTTGGTTGATCAAAACCGCTATCAAACAGTATATTCAAAGGCGGTTGGAAGTGCGGCTGCGCCAACGGCTGGGTTGCATTTTACGGAACTCCTTTTGAAAGAAATTCGGGACTTGGGTGTTACAATTTGCACTCTGACGTTACATGTGGGTCTTGGAACATTTCGTCCGGTTGCGGTTGATGATGTCTTAAACCATAAGATGCATTCTGAATTTTATCGTTTAGACAAATCGACTGCGGACATACTTAACCAAGCAAAAGTAGAAAAACGACGAATTATCGCCGTGGGAACGACGACAACCAGAACACTGGAATCAATGATTCAAAAACATGGAACTTTTGTAGAAGAATCAGGTTGGACAGATATTTTTATTTACCCCGGATTTGAATTTAAAGCCATTGATGGGTTGATTACGAATTTTCATCTTCCAAAATCAACGCTGATTATGCTTGTTTCCGCATTTGCGACAAAAGACATCATTCTTAATGCATATGAGGTCGCAGTCAAAGAAAAATATCGATTCTTTTCATTTGGCGATTCGATGTTTATTCAAACAAAATAAAAAAAAGGGCGAAAGCCCTTTTATTCATTCAATGGTTTAATTTTTCCAACAAGGTAAACAAAGGGTGTATCCAATGCAGCAACCATCACTTTTATGAGGAATGTGGATAAGGCAATCTGCCAAAAAACAGAAGATTCCATGGTACCAAGGAAAGCAATCGTTACGAAAATCATGGTATCAAATAATTGACTAATTATCGTTGCAACATTGTTTCTGACCCAAAGCCATTTTCTGTCTGGCAAACGGTCCTTAATTTTATGAAACAAGTAAACATCAAGGAGTTGGCTAATCAAGTAAGCAATTAAACTCGCAACAGCAACTCTTAAATAGAATCCAAACACAGCTTCTAAATGGGGTTGAGCCGTATCGTATAAATTCGGTTCAAAGACTAAAGCGAGTTGCATGATGATTATCGAAGCAGCTAAGACGAAAAAGCCCAAATATACTGCACGATTCGATGCTTTTTTGCCATATTTCTCGCTTAAAGCATCAGTAGCCAGAAAAATGGTTCCATACATGATGTTGCCCATCGTAGCTTCTAATCCAAAAAGCGTGATCTGTTTCATCACTTGTATGTTTGCTAAAATCGTAGCGATGGCAATCCAAGCAATAATCCCTGTTTTTCCAAAGAGTTTGTAACACGTTAAAAATAGAATAAAATTAATTAAAGCAAAGAGAATCCATAATAATTCATTTGGCATCAATAAAACCTCCTAGTTTTGTTGTCGCAGGATGGATTTCGAACTGCGGTGCTTTATAATTATATCAAAATGGTTTCGTTTTACAATATTTAATTGACAGATGATTGAAAAAAAACGGTAAAAGTAGTACAATAAATGTGACATTTTTAGGAGGTACTCTATGGAAAGAAAAGTATTAGTTGAGATTTCCGCTCGCCACGTTCATCTCTCGGAAAAAGATTTGGCAACCTTGTTTGGTGAAGGTCATCAATTAACGATAAAGAAGATGTTGTCCCAACCTGGACAATATGCTGCTGAAGAAAGAGTTACAGTGGTTGGACCCAAAAAAGAAATCGCCAATATCTCAATTTTAGGACCAGTTCGTAAAGAAACACAAGTTGAATTATCCTTAACAGATGCAAGAAGCATCGGGCTATCAGCGCCGATTAAAGAATCCGGAGATATTCTGAATTCTGCTCCTTGTAAAATCATCGGTCCAAAAGGTGAAATTGATATCACAAAAGGTGTTATCATCGCTAAACGTCACATTCATTTGACGCCTGCAGATGCTTTGAATTTTAACGTCAAAGACAAACAAGTCGTTCAAGTCAAAGTTGCGACTCCCGATCGTTCATTGATTTTTGATGATGTTGTTATCCGTGTTCGCGCTGATTTTGCGAATGCAATGCACATTGACACCGATGAAGGCAACGCTGCTGGAATTAATGGTGTTGTCTACGGGACCATTCTTTAAATACGATGTCTTTTTCATTTGAATTAAAACATATTTGCGCACAATCGAAGGCTCGCACTGGGGTACTCCATACTTCTCACGGAAGTTTTGAAACCCCAGTTTTTATGCCTGTTGGAACACAAGCAACGGTAAAAACGTTAGAACCAAGAGAAATAAAAGAAGTCAGTGATGGCTTAATTTTGGGAAACACGTATCATTTATGGCTTCAACCAGGTGATGACATCGTCAAAGATCATGGAGGAATTCGTGGTTTTATGCGGTGGGATGGGGCTTTATTAACGGACTCGGGCGGATTTCAAGTCTTTAGTTTATCAAACATCCGTAAAATCAAAGAAGAAGGCGTTGAGTTTCGCCATCATCTAAGTGGTGAAAAACTCTTTATGAGCCCTGAAGATTCAATAGCTATTCAAAACAACCTAGGGGCCGACATCATCATGAGCTTTGATGAATGTCCGCCGTTTTATTCGGATTATGCCTATATGAAAGCCTCCGTTGAACGGACCATTCGCTGGGCAAAAAGAGGAAAAGAAGTTCATCAATTTCCGAATGAACAGGCTTTGTTTGGGATTGTCCAAGGGGGACCTTTTAAAGATCTTCGAAAACACTCCATCGAAGAACTCATCAAAATCGATTTTCCTGGTTATTCCATTGGGGGATTATCGGTGGGCGAATCAAAAACTGAGATGTATGAAATGTTAGAATATTTAAACCCGATAATGCCTTATGATAAACCTAGATATTTGATGGGGGTTGGATCTCCAGATGATTTGATTATGGGAGCAATCAACGGTATTGATATGTTCGATTGTGTCTTGCCTACTAGAATTGCACGTCATGGCACGGCAATGACTTCCCAAGGGAAGATTGTTATTAAGAATAAAGAATACGAACGTGATATGAGCCCCTTAGATCCTGTATGCGATTGTCATGTATGCAAAAATTATACAAAAAGTTATCTTCGCCATTTATTTAAGGCTGAAGAAATGTTGGGACAACGGTTAGTCACTTATCACAATCTCTATTTCTTGAAGGGCTTGATGAGCCAAATCCGTGAAGCCATTAAACAAGACCGATTATTGGATTTCAAGGAAGAATTTTTTGATAGATATTATGGCAAAAATAACAAAAATTAGGTAAATGAATAGTACTATAATTATATTTCTTATTGAGTTTAAAATAAAATCGTCCATCATTGGACGGTTTTTTTGTTTTTGAACAAATTAAAACTGAGAATGATTCTATCTTTTTTTGAAATCGAAATTACTTGTAAAAAACACATAAGATTTATGTCAAAATCGTCTCAACGATATTGTAAAATTGCACGTTCTCTCGTATAATTAATAACAGACTGTTATCACACAATATCCGCAATTTTTGTTTCATGTGTTTGATTATTGCTTCATTTGTGATACCATAGAGAATAAGAATTGCCCGCGGAGGTCCTGTATGTTTGATATCAACGAAAAATTTAATCAAAAGCCCGTCATTAAAGTCATTGGTGTTGGCGGCGGCGGTGGTTCTGCCATCAACCGCATGATTGAAAATGATGTTCAAGGGGTTGAGTTCATCGCCATGAACACCGACGCCCAAGTATTAAGACTTTCAAAAGCAGATGTAAGACTTCAATTAGGCAAAATGCTTACCCGTGGACTCGGTGCTGGCGCTAATCCAGAAGTTGGCAGACAAGCCGCATTAGAATCTGAAGATGAAATTCGTGAAATTCTCGCGGATACCGACATGGTGTTCATCACTGCCGGAATGGGTGGAGGAACGGGAACAGGAGCTGCTCCTGTCATCGCCCGAATTGCCCGTGAATTAGGTTGCTTAACCATTGGTATTGTGACAAAACCATTCGGATTTGAAGGTAGAAAACGTTCGGCTGTTGCGATGCAAGGATTAGAAGAATTAAAACCTTATGTAGATACATTAATCGTTGTTCCAAACGATAAATTACTTTATATTGTTGAAAAAGATACACCCTATCTTGATGCCTTCCGTGAAGCCGATAATATCCTTCGTCAAGGTGTTCAAGGAATCACTGAAATTATCGCCGTTCCTGGCGTCGTCAACGTTGACTTTGCCGATATTAAAACGGTTATGAAAGATAAAGGAACCGCCTTGATGGGCATAGGGATTGCCTCTGGTGAAAATAGAGCCGTTGAATCTGCCCGCGCTGCCATCAGAAGTCCATTGCTCGAAACATCCATCAATGGTGCCACTGATGCCATTGTCAACATTACTTCAGGTTTCAACGCTTCCTTATATGAAGTCAACGAAATTATTGAAGAAATTCGTAAAAGTTCAACAACCGAAATTAATGTCATTTACGGTAGTGCCATCAACTCCGATTTAGACGATGAAATCATTGTTACCGTCATCGCTACTGGTTATTTGGATGATCCGCTGTACAAAGAAACCATCATTCAAAAGGCAGAGCCGAATCCCATGATTTCGCCAAAGGTTGAAGAGACTCCAGCGAAACCAACGGCAAAATCTAAGAAGGATTTAAAGAAAGACGAAAAAATTCGTAAAGAACAAGATAAATTACCGAAAAAACCGGAAGAAGAGCCAGAAGATGTTACCATTCCTTCATGGCTTCGCGATCGTTTTAAAAAGTAATTTTAGGCTAGGATTCCTAGCCTTTTTTCTTTGACAAAATGATTGTGTTTTACACAATATAGTGTTAGAATTTTCATGATAAGGAGGGATTGACATGGACCAAGAAAATATCAACACCACCCAACAAGAACCCACCATTATAGACATCGTCGAACAAAACCTCCCTCTTGAACAAAAACGACAACTATTAGATTTATACCATGAATTTGACCTTGCCGAAAGTCTCCTTGAAATGACTCTTCCTCAGCGTAAACGTTTTTACCTATGTTTCGATTGGGAGAGCATTGCGAATATCTTTGAAAATATTCCCCCTGATGAAGTTGTTAATTTATTCAAGGAAATGTCCTTGCCCGACGTAGGCAAAATCCTTAATCTGATGGAAATCGATGACCTTGTCGACGTAATGCAAGTATTTTCATCCCGTGAGGACCGGATCAAATACTTGGCTCTAATTGATATCTCAAAACGAAACGAAATTAAAGATTTAATCGATTACGACGACACAGTCGTGGGTTCAATCATGAATACCAATTATGTCGAATTATCGCCTGATATGAACGTAAAACAAGCCATTAAAGCCATGGTTAAAATGGCTGAAGAAATCGAATTTATCAATATTTTGTATGTTGTTGATAATAAAAAACTGATTGGAGCGATTTCGTTAAAAGAAATCATTAGTTCGGGCAGTAAACCCGACCTCCCAATTACCGAAATTATGACCACCAACTTGATTACCATCACCCCAGATACAAAGAACGAAGAAGCCATTTCCATCATGCAAAACTATGACTTCTTATTGCTTCCTGTTGTGGATGATGAGTTTGAAATGTTGGGGATTGTATCATTCGACGATATGTTTGAAACCATGAACTATGAATCCAACATGGACTATAGCCGCTTAGCCGGTGTCAGCGATGTTACGATTGATGAGGACACCGAAACGGTCATCTCTTCGGTAAAAAAACGGATTCCTTGGCTGGTCATTTTGTTATTTGTCAATTTAATTACCAGTGGGATTGTAACCGGTTATGAAGCAATCCTGACAGCGATTCCCACCTTGGCATTGTTCATGCCCCTCATTCTCAATATGGCTGGAAACACCGGAACGCAAAGTCTCGGTGTCATCATCAGCCTTTTTGCCTCTAATCAATTAACGGAAAAGGCAGACGTTTTAAAACATCTTTGGCGTGAATTTTTGACAGGAGTCGTCAATGGGTTGGCCGTGGGTACGATGTTATTTGCGATGGTCATGCTGATGAAAATCATCGATGGATCCACTTTTTCTCAAGCGCTTCCCTTTGCATTCGTCATTTCTATTTCCATCGCCGCTTCACTTGCGACTGCAACCATTGCGGGTGCCGGTATTCCTTTGGTCATGAAAATGGTTAAGGTCGATCCGGCTGTTGCCTCCGGCCCATTTATTACAACGGTCAATGACATTGTATCGTTACTCATTTACTTTGGGTTAGCGACCTTGTTAATGAACCAGTTGTTTTAAGGAGGTAAATTATGGAACCTGAAAAAAATGTCCCTGAAGTTGAAAGAAACTTCGTAGAAGAGATCTTAAATTTAATCCATGAACATGTCACAGAGTCCGATTTTGCCGAAAAACTGGACGAATACCATCCATACGACGTGGCACAAGCCATGTTTCAAATTGAAAAAGAAGAACGAATTGCCATTTTTAATGCCGTTCCTATCGAAATGGCGGCGACGTTCTTTGAAAACTTTGATCAAAATGACCAAATCGAATTTATCAAAGAACTACCGACCCTGTTCGCTGTTAACATCATTGATCACATGGATTCCGATGATGCCGTCGACTTATTACAGTATTTAGAAGATATTGATGGTGACATTGATTTAGTAAACCTTTTAAGTCCTAAAAAGCGGGCTGAATTAAAGAAACTATGGAATTACGAAGACCATGAAATTGGGTCAGAAATGTCCAATAGTTTCATTGAAATATCCGTTGGTATGACGGTTAAAGATGCAATGAAAAAAGTAACCAATGTGGCTGGCGATACCGAATATATCTCGATTCTCTATGTCGTCGAAAAACAAAAATTAGTGGGGTATCTCAAACTAAAAGACTTGATCATCGCCAGAGCCACTCAAACCATCGGTGAAATCATGGAACCGCGTGTTATTTCTGCCCATCCTCACGATGATAAAGAGTCAGTTGCTACGTTAATCCAAGATTACGGTCTATCCTCCATTCCCATCGTTGATGATGAGAGTAAGATGATTGGTTTAATCACGTACGATGACTTAATGGATATTATTTCTGAATCGAAATCAGAAGACTATGCAAAGTTCGCTGCTTTAGCAACCGGCGATATAGACCATAAAACCGAAACTGTTTTTTCTTCCATCAAAAACCGTCTGCCTTGGCTGTCGATCTTGCTTGGTTTATCTTTAGTGACTTCGGTTATTTTATCTTTTTTTGAAGATGCACTGACTGGTTCAGATGGCGCAAAAATTCTTGCCGCAAACCTTGCCATTTACTTACCGCTTATCTTAGATATGTCAGGAAATACTGGCACACAGAGTCTGGCGGTTATGATACGCTATCTAATTACCAATAAGAACACGATAACGGAAAAGCAAATTAGGAAACATTTATTTCGTGAATTAGGAACCGGTTTGGTCGAAGGACTTGCCATCTCTATTCTCATTTTTGGAATTATTGCGATTACTGGGTATTTCAAAAACGGCAATCAACTAGAACGAATTTCATTGATAACGGCCTTGGTTACATCGGGCTCCATTATGGTTGCTTTAGTGATTGCGACCGTTTTAGGGGCGTTGATTCCGTTAACCATGAGTAAACTAAAAATTGACCCGGCTGTCGCATCGGGTCCCTTCATTACCACCGTGTGTGATATAATTACATTAACGCTTTATTACTCCATCAGTTTAGCCATATTATTACCTTTTTATAGGTAGAGAGGTGTCAAAATGATCTTAAACGGAAAACAAAAAAGTTACTTAAAAAGTCTAGCTCAAACAATTAAACCCATGTTTCAAGTCGGTAAAGATGGATTCACGGAGGTTGTACAAACAGCCGTAATGAATTATCTAACGAAAAACGAACTTGGTAAAATTGCCATATTAGATTCATGCCCCGAAACCAAAGACGAAATTGCCTTAATCATTGAATCCATGAAAATTCATGTGGTGCAAGTGATTGGCAATAATATCGTCATCTATAAACGAAATCCAAAATTAGAAGCAGGAATTCGTTTTCCACAAGTATGAAAATCTTATTAACCAATGATGACGGGTATGAAGCAGAAGGCATCCGCATCTTATTTGACCGATTACAAAAATATGGCGATGTGACTTTAGTGGCTCCTCATAATCATATGAGCGGCGCTTCAGTCTCAAGAGTATCTTGGTATGACACGAAAGTACAGTTTCACGAAGCCAACATCTATAGCGTCGCTGGTACGCCCGCAGATGCTGTCCATTTTGCATTGTATGGGCTAAACATGCAACCGGATTTAATCGTTTCCGGTATTAATGATGGTCACAATCTTGGCCATGACACAGTATATTCCGGAACCGTTGGAGCGGCGATGGAAGGAATTAAGGGCGGGTATAAATCAATTGCATTAAGTTGCGATTTTAAGTATTTTGAGCCTGCCAAAGCTGAATTTGATCAAGTGATGGATTTTATTCTGAAACACGATCTTCCCTCTACCGAGTATGTTTTAAATATCAACTTTATATCCAAAAAATTTACCGTTTCAAAAGGTATAATGATTACCGATTTGGCATTTCGCCCCTATCATCAGTATTATTCTGAGTCCGAAAAAGGCATCTTTAGAAATCGCAGAAATGCCGTTCCTTATGAATTCATTCCCAATACCGATTTGTGGGCCGCTGAAAATGGATACACGTCAATTACCCCTTTAAAACTAGGCAATCAAACCGATAAGGGATTTGCTGAATTGAAGAAGAAGGTTGGAATTCTTGAATAAACGCAAGAAGAATTGGATTTTTACCGCTTTTTATGGAATTAATCTCCTCGCTGTCATTTTGATTATCGCTTTGATGAAACCCTCTCCCGATATAAACATCATGTTATCGCTTTATTTGATTATGTTGACGGGCTTTTTTTCATATGCGATGGCTCATCAATCACCGAAAAAGTAGGGATATCATGAATCTTAAATCAAATCTTGATTTCGTCAAAAAAACATTAACAACTCAGACATTGATTGTAGCGACAAAATATGTTGATTATCCGGTCATTCAAGAGTTGTTCAATCTTGGTGTTAAAGATGTTGGTGAAAACCGAGTCCAAGACATGCTTCGTAAAAAAAATGCCTTATTAAACCTTCCCATTCGTTGGCATTTTATTGGACATCTTCAATCCAATAAAGTCAAATCGATGATTAATCAAATTGATTGTTTACATTCGTTAGATAGCCTTAAATTAGCAGAAAACATCCAAAACGAACGCAAAGAAAAACTCGATTGTTTTATTGAAGTAAAATTAACGTCAGAGCCCAATAAAACCGGCGTTTCTCCGGATTTGCTGTGTGATTTCGTGAAAAAACTCGAACGGTATGATATAATAAACATCGTAGGTTTGATGGGAATGGCAGAAGCAAATGGCACTGAAACCGATACGTTTGATAGTTTCAATCGTTTAAGAGCGCTTCGCGATGAAATTCGATTATTACACCTGCCTTATGCTCCTTGTGAATATTTATCCATGGGGATGTCTGATGATTACTTGATAGCAATTGCTTGTGGGGCGACTCATGTGCGATTGGGATCCATTCTATTTAGAAATGAGGAATAACAATGGGATTACTTAAGAAAAAAAATATTGAACCCGTTTCTGATTTGGGGTTCGATGCCTTAAAATTTTACCGTGTGACCGACTCCACAAAAATTTATGATTACGCTGAAGAGATTATGCACCGTGTGCCGATTGTTTTGAATTTATCCGATTGTCTTATCACAGAAGCCAACGAAGTATTATTATTTCTTACGGGGGTTTTATACGCTTGTGATGGTGAAATCGTCAAAATTCAAGAAAAAATCTATTTAATGGCGCAAAAAAATGACCTCAATGGTCCTACTCTCAAACGATTTATCAGCGAATATAGTTCGAAGAAATAACATGAACGAACTTTTCTATCAGATTCTCTATTACGGTTATATTGTCCTAAATCTGTATTATTATCTCATAATTATTACGGTGCTTTTGAGTTGGACCCCGCTCGTTAAGACAAAATTTTACGGCATTTTGCAGGCCATTACGGCTCCTTATATGAATATATTTAGAGGGCTCATCGTCATCTCTAACATCGATTTGACCCCCTTATTAGGATTTATTCTATATCAAGTCTTATTATCTTGGATTGGCAGTCTTCTTTAGTGATTTATCAGTGATTTTTCTTGATTTTAACTTATAATTAAGATATAATAGACGCAATAAAAGCGATGATCGGGACAAGACCTTATTTTCCGGTTTACAGAGACCAAACGGTTGGTGCGAGTTTGGAAATGGAAATAACGTTATCCCCCGAGAGCGATCAAATGAACTTCAGTAATTTGATCCGTAGCCGGCGTTAACGGTTTTGAGTGCCAGTCTATGGGCTGGAACAAAAGGTGGTACCACGATTAAAATCGTCCTTTTTGGATGATTTTTTTATTTTTTCAAGGAGGTTTCAACATGGATGCAAAAAACTACAAAGACACACTATTAATGCCAGTTACCGACTTCCAAATGCGCGGTAATTTGGGTCAAAAAGAACCTTTGATTCAAAAGGGATGGGATGAAATCGATTTGTATGGAATGCTGATGAAGCAAAATGCCGACAAACCATTTTTCGTCTTACATGATGGTCCTCCCTATGCAAATGGCTCTATTCATGCCGGAACTGCCCTCAATAAAGTTTTAAAAGACTTTGTCCTCCGCTATAAAAATATGAGCGGATTTAAGGCTCCTTATATTCCCGGATGGGACACCCATGGTCTCCCCATCGAAAACGCCCTTTCAAAAGACCGAAAAGTTGACCGCAAATCGATGTCAACCAGTGATTTTAGAAAACTCTGTGCGGCGTATGCTTTGGAACAAGTCGCAACCCAAAAAGCCCAGTTCCGTCGTTTGGGCGTTTTAGGCGAATGGGACCATCCTTACTTAACCCTTGATAAATCCTTTGAAGCCGCGCAAATTCGGTTATTTGGCGAAATGGTTGAAAAAGGACTCATCTACAAAGGCTTAAAGCCGGTTTATTGGTCGCCTTCATCAGAATCCGCATTAGCGGAAGCTGAGATTGAATATTACGATGTTTCTAGCCCTTCAATTTTCGTTGCTATGCCCATTGTCGATGCCAAAGGCGTATTCCCAAAAAATACCGAACTTCTTATTTGGACGACCACTCCTTGGACAATTCCGGCAAATTTAGCGATTGCGGCTGGCCCAGACATTGAATATGTCCTTGTCAAAACCGAAACAAATCGACTTTTAGTGGTTGCGAAATCCAGATTGGATTCGCTCATTGAATTATTATCTTTTGGCAAAACCGATATTGTTAAATCCGTTTTAGGATCTGCTATGGAAGGTATTACCTACAAGCATCCACTTTATGACCGAATCAGCCCTGTTATTTTAGGAGATCATGTCACCACTGAAGATGGTACAGGCTTGGTTCATACGGCCCCTGGTCACGGTGAAGATGACTTTATTGTCGGCCAAAAATATAATCTTGATGTCTTTTGCCCTGTCGATTCCCACGGGAAAATGATGAAAGAAGCCGGAGACCGGTTCTTTGGTTTGTTTGTCGACGATTGCAATCCCGAAGTCATCAAAGCCCTTGATGAAACGGGTGCATTATTAAAAACCTTAACCATCAAACATAGTTATCCTCATGACTGGAGAACGAAAAAACCGGTTATTTTTAGAGCGACGCCACAATGGTTTGCATCGATTGATCAATTAAAAAATGACATTATGAAATCACTTCAAACCATCAAATGGTATCCTTCTTGGGGTGACGTTCGTCTTGGAAATATGATTAAAGACCGTGGTTCGTGGTGTATTTCTCGCCAACGTGCTTGGGGAGTCCCCATCCCAGCTTTTTACACCGAATCTGGATCCGTCATTTTAACTCAAACCGTTATTGACCATGTAGCGAGCATTTTCGCAAAAGAAGGCTCAAATGCCTGGTTTGAAAAAGACGCTAAAGAGCTATTGCCCCCTGGATTTACGCATCCAGATTCTCCCAATAACCTATTCACCAAAGAAACCGACATCATGGACGTTTGGTTCGATTCCGGATCTTCTCATCACGGTGCAATGATTGAACGTGGCCTTCCTTATCCAGCCGACTTATACTTAGAAGGATCTGATCAATACCGTGGTTGGTTTAACAGCAGTTTGACCACCGGCATTGCGACCATGAACCAAAGTCCTTATAAAACATTGGTATCTCATGGATTTATCGTGGATGGCGAAGGACGCAAAATGTCCAAGTCACTGGGCAACGTTGTTGACCCGAATAAGATTGCGAACACCTTAGGAGCGGATATTTTCCGTCTTTGGGTGGCCAGTGTTGATTATCAAGCAGATGTGCGTTTATCCGATGACTTGCTCAACCAAGTCGCTGAAACGTACCGTAAAATTCGTAACACCATCAAATTTATGTTGGGAAACATAGCGGATTTTGACTTTCATAAAGATGCCGTTGCTTATTCTAACATGAATGACATCGATCGCTATATGTTAAGAAAACTGGATCACTTGATTGAAGAAACGAAAGCAGCCTACGATGATTTTCGATTTGACGATGTATACCGTAAATCAGCGAATTTCGTGACCTTCGCGAGTGCTTTTTACCTTGATTTTACGAAAGATGTGCTTTACATTGAAAAAGCAGATGCTCTTAACCGTAGAAGTATTCAAACGGTGATGTACACCATGCTTGATTCGTTACTAAGACTATTGACGCCGCTTATTCCCCACACAACCTCTGAAGCGTATGCATTTATGCCGCATAAAGATAAAGCCGATGTCTACTTGCTTTCGATGCCAGAACGTATCATCGATGAATGGAACAAAGAAGCGCTTTATGATGACTTCATGACCCTTCGCGAAGATGTATTAAAGGCACTTGAAACTGCTCGTAACGAAAAAGTTATTGGTAAGAGTTTAAATGCGCACTTAATACTATATCCTAAGGGAAAAGTGGCGGATTTACTGTCTCAACTGGACATCAATTTAGCACAAGTATTCATTGTCTCAAAACTAGAAATAAAGAATGATAGTTTTGGTCATTTTAAAGGCACGGACGTCTCAATTGATGTCTTGGCTTGTGAAGGAACAACCTGCGAACGTTGTTGGCAAATCGTTGATCATGTTCATGAAAATGGGCTTTGCGATCGTTGCGAAGACATCCTGAATCATTAATTCTAAGAAGCCGATTCTTTGCGGATCGGTTTTTTTATCGGTTGTCATCAAATTGACAAAAACCAAATTTATTAGTATAATAAACATTACGACTGGAGGACGCACATGAAATCACGGATCACAATCAAAAACAGCATCTTGTACGTCGTCGGGTTGGTGTTTTTATCATTAGGAGTCGCATTATCATTTCGTCATGGCTTCGGTGCTTCGAGTGCCGATAATTTGACGTTTATCTTATCAACTGTCTTTGATATTTCGCTCGGTACTGCCAGCTTTTTCTTATGCACGGTCATTATTGGGCTGTTGCTACTATATTTTAGAAATTGGAAATTTCTATTCTTATTTGTTCAAGTGACATTGTTTTCGCCCTTGATTGATTTTTGGGACCTCATTGTTTTTGCCAATTTATTCCCTGTGGGTTATGAAACCATTGTTGTTTATGTCATTTCGCTTTTAGCGATGCCCTTAGGGTGTGCCTTTTTAATCAGAAGCAGTTACCCTGCTGGTGTTTTTGATGAATTAATGTTTCTTACAGCCCATTTGACCAAATTAAAATTGCCGGTCTCACGGATGCTTAATGAGTTATTACTGGTACTAGTTGCCCTAATCATTAGTTTTTCAACACAAAATGGATTTGGTTCGGTGAACGTTGGGACACTAGGCTACGTTTTCACCATTGGATTCTTCATTAAAGTGTTCTTAACAATTGCCGATAAAATAGTTCTTAGGAGGAAATTAAAACATGAAAATTAACGAATATATCGATCACACGTATTTAAAAGCCTTTGGGACCACCAAAGATCTTGATCAATTAATTTTAGAAGCAAAACAATATCAATTTAAAAGTGTCTGTGTGAACCCCTATTGGGTCGCTTACGCACATCAAAATTTAGCTGGTAGCGGCGTATTGGTTTGTACCGTCATAGGGTTCCCATTGGGAGCCAATACCACCGAAACGAAAGTATTTGAAACTTTGAATGCGGTTGCGAACGGGGCCAATGAAATCGACATGGTCATTAACGTGGGGGCCGTCAAAATGGGTCAATATGACTACCTCAAAAAAGAAATCGATGCCGTTGTCAAAGCAGCTGGCGGAAATTTAGTGAAAGTTATTATTGAAACCTGTTATTTAACAAAAGATGAAATTGCTGAAGTAGCAAAGGTTGTCGGTTCAACTGGAGCGACCTTCATTAAAACCTCCACGGGATTCGGTACTTCCGGAGCGACAGCTGAAGATGTAAAAATCATGAAAGCCAATGTCAACGGCAAGCAAGTTAAAGCGTCTGGCGGCGTTCGTAGCAAGGCTGATTTTGATGTGATGGTTGAAGCCGGCGCAACGCGAATAGGCACTTCCAATGGCGTCCAAATTATCGGCGGAACCGAAGGAAAAGGGTATTAATGTCTGATTTGCAGAAATCGCTGATTGATCAATCGTTTAAAACACTAAAAGTCATTGAACCAAAAAAAATCATCTTATCCTCTGTTTTATATGCAGTTTTAGGGGTTGCTGTGGCTTATTTTGCTTCCAAAGAATGGCCCTCTATTGACTTAATCGTTTTGATTTTTATCATTGCGTTTGTTTACACGATTGTAAGAACCCTCTCCTTATTACAGATGACAAAACGGATGATTAAGACCTATTACGAATATGTTTTACGCCTTCATCCCAAGGCTGACTTGTTTGTTCCAATTATGGAAAAAGTAGGTAGTAACGTCATTATGAAACGCGCTGCTTTGTTCTTTGCTGAAGATAAACTATTTATGGAAGCCTTCAAAGAACAATCGCTATTTACAAAACCAAGGGAATCCTTGACCATTGAACATGGCAAAGATTTCTTCATCAAATCGATGACAGTTTTTGAACCAAAAAACGTATCATTATATCAAGGAACCCTCGCAAATACCGATTATAACTTTGCGCTCATCAATCATCCCAGCTTAAATCAACGGATTCAGGCTTTTATTAAGAGTCCAGAAAATAAGGAAGTGTAAGAAATGCCAACTCCCCATAATCACGCCGTCAAAGGTGACATCGCAAAAACAGTTTTAATGCCTGGAGATCCCTTAAGAGCCAAATACATTGCCGAGACGTTCCTTGATAATCCGGTTCAGTTTAACACCGTCAGAAATATGTATGGATATACTGGAACCTACCACGGACGCAAAATTTCTGTCATGGGCTCAGGAATGGGCATGCCTTCTATCGGCATCTATTCTTATGAATTATATAAATTTTATGATGTTGAACGCATCATCCGGATAGGATCAGCCGGAGCTTATTCGCCTGATTTGAAACTATTTGATGTCATGTTGGTCAAAGATTCCTGGAGTGAATCCACCTTTGCCAAAGTCCAAAACGATGTTAACAACCACGTAATGAAAGCCTCTTCGGTGTTAAACAATCAATTGAAGAAGGCAGCGAAAAAACTATCCATTCATGTGACGGAAGGCAGAGTACACAGCTCTGATGTATTCTACCGTGAAGGAGCCCCCATTTTTAGCGAACTACTGACGAAGAAACGTTGCCTCGCCGTCGAAATGGAATCCTTTGCTTTGTTTCACAATGCTTTAGTTTTGGGGAAACAAGCTGCGTGTCTATTAACGATTTCCGATTCGCTTGTAACAAGAGCGGAAACAACGCCCAAAGAACGGGAACAAGCTTTTACGCAAATGATGAAGATTGCCCTCGAAATGGCAGAATAATTGCATAACAGAGAGCTCAAGATGTTTATATAATGTAAACATCTTTTGATTATTATAAGGATGGCCACATGATAAAAATCGATTTTTATCCTACCAATAAATTTAAAACGACGCTCCTATGTATTCGGTTAATTGCCCCTTTTTCGGTTGAGACCATCAACGATAGAGCTCTAATACCCCAGATTTTAGCTTCTGGGACCAAGAAGTATCGATCAAAAGCCGGATTATCCAGAAGGCTTGATTTTTTGTATGGAACAAGCTTCTCCGTTTTTACAGCCAAAATCGGTTTTCAATCAGTTATTCACTTTCAAATTCAGTTTCCATCTGAGGTCTTTCTTCCTGAACAAGAATCGATTTCATTTGAAGTAATCGACTTGCTTAAAGAGATTATTTTTAACCCGATGATTAAAAATGGTCATTTCGCAAAAACCGTGGTTGATGAAGAAATTCGGCTTCTAAAAGAAAATTTTGAATCGGAATATAACGATAAGAACGAATATGCTTTTCAGCAGTTTAAAAAAGCCATGTTTCAAGGCGAATTATACAGCCACCGGAGTAAAGGGGATTTAGCCGCTCTTAATCAAGTGTCTCCTCAATCGTTATGGAATAGCTATCAATCCATGATTCATGAAGATGAAATTCATGTTTCAGTTGTGGGAATGTTTGATCAAAAGGCCATTGAATCGCACCTATCGCTTGCCTTTCCATTTGGAAATCAATTGTCGGTTGAGCAATGGATTGACACACAGACAAAAACGATTGCGTCTCCGATCCGTATAACCGAACAGAATTCTGTCAAACAGGCAAAAATATTTCTTGGCTTCCGAACCCATTATCGCTATGACGATATCGAACACCCTTCAATGGTCGTCTTTAACACGTTATTTGGTGAATCTGATCAATCAAAATTATTTAGAATCATCCGTGAGGAACAACATCTTTGTTACTATGTTTCTAGTAGTTATGATAGCAACAAAGGCTTTTTATTTGTGTCGATGGGCGTTGAACCCGGCAAAGAGCTTCAAGCGATTGATCATGTGACGGACGTGTTGAAACAAATACAAAATGGTGAGATATCTGAAGACGAACTTAATTTTGCGAAAGTCTCGCAAAATCGTCGCATTCGTCAAAAAGATGACTCCATCGTTTCATTGTCGGCCTCTGATTTTTACTATCGACAAGTGCACCATTCACCCTATATTACCCTCACCATCTTAGAACAACTAGAAGCAGTGTCCAAAGAAAAGGTGGTTCAAGCGGCGAAAAGCTTGGTGTTAGATACCCTTTATACTTTGACGAAGAAGGATTTGCTATGATTAAAACCTATTATCCTGATATTCGTGAAACCCTCTTTGAAACAACCTTAGAAAACGGGTTAAAAATACTCATGATTCCCAAGCCCGGATTTGCCAAAACGGAAGTTGAATTGGCGGTAAAATTTGGATCCTTGGATGAAATAGCAATTTCATCCGAAGCGACTGATCCCCTTCGTTTTCCGCAAGGGATTGCTCATTTTATCGAACATCTTTTGTTTGAATCGGAAGAAGCCAATCCAACAGCGGCTTTTGCGCGAATTGGGGCAGCAGTCAATGCTTATACCACGTATGATAAAACCAATTATTACTTTTCAACAACCAATCATTGCGAACCTGGCATCAAATTATTATTAGAGATGGTTATGAATCCTCGGTTTACCCAAAAATCGATTGATAAAGAAGCCAAAATCATCGCACAAGAGATTACCATGTATGAAGATGATTTTGATCAAATGATTTACAATGATTTGATGAAGAATCTTTATAAAGATCATCCCATTCGCAACGATATTGCTGGTAACATAGAAGGCGTTCAAACAACGGACATGGATATGTTAATGAAAGCCTATCATCTCTTTTATCATCCCACAAACATGTTTATGATCATAGTGGGCGATATTGATTGTGAACGATTGATAAACGTGGTTGATGAAGCAACCAAAAAATATCCAAAGAAACCACCGCTTCTTGTAAAACGAATTCTTCATGAAGAAAAAGGACCAATAAAAACACAAATTATTAATAAGAAAAAAGACGTCGCTTTACCCATGTTAATGATGGGTTTGCGTTTTAATCATCAGCCAAATCGTCAAACCATTGACGATGCCCTTGATGAGGTCAAACTGGCCTTTTTATTGACGGGTGTTTTTGGAAAAGGGGCAAAGCCCTATCAATTGCTATCCAAAAAACGACTGATCAACGACTCATTTGAATTTATGGCCAATTATGAATCGACTTACGGGCATTTAATTTTGTATTCAGAAACCAAAAAACCAGACATTACTTCCCAAGCGATTTTAGAAGTGTTACAGTCCCTCATTCATGATTTACCCAGCCCACTACAGTTTCAACTCGCAAAAAGAAAACTGATTGGGGAGTACTTAGAAGCGTTTAACAACGTTTCTCATTTGGCTAATTTTGTGATGGAATATTTTGCGAAGGGCATCAATTTGTTTGATTTTTATCGCGAGTTGGGAAAAATACAATATTCGGATTTACAAGAGGTGCAACAATTGATTCAGTTGACCGGATTAACCACTGTTTGCTTTCTCAAAGAAGATAACCTCTAGGTTGTCTTTTTTAATGAAGGTGCTTCGAACTCATCTACAATTATGGTATAATATTATCAATGGGGTGAAACCATGGAACCTTGTAAAATAACTTTAAAGCCGAAGGAAGACATTCGCATTAAGAATGGACATCCTTGGGTTTATAACAATGAAATCGAATCTATCAAAGGCGATATCGTTAGCGGTGAATTGGCTGACGTTTATAGTCATATTGGCGAATTCATCGGCCGAGGCTTTTTGAACTCAGCCTCTAAAATTTTTGTACGTATTTTAAGCCGAAAAATGGTTCAAATTGATGAAGCATTTTTTAGAGCTTTAATCAAAAAAGCGAATGATGCACGGGTTGATTTAGGATATGAAAATAGTTACCGCGTTGTATTTGGCGAAGCCGATGGCATCCCTGGATTTATCGTGGATAAATACGGAGAATACCTTTCTGTTCAAATCCTCTCATATGCGATTGACATTCGCAAGGATATGTTTGTCAAACTACTCATCGAATTATTCAATCCCAAAGGCATCATGGAACGCAGTGATGTCAATGTCCGTGTAAAAGAAGGTTTGCAAGAATTTCGTGGTGTCATCTATGGCACTGTTCCGCCTTTGGTCGAAATTGATGAAAATGGGATAAAAGTCGAAGTGGATTTGCATCATGGTCAAAAAACCGGATATTTCTTGGATCAACAAGCCAATCATCAAGCCGTTGCCCCTTACGTGCGTAACAAAAGCGTTCTAGACTGCTTTTCGCACACCGGAGGGTTTGGATTACATGCGGCCTTCAATGGCGCTAAGAACGTCGTTTGCGTTGATTTAAGCCAACTTGCTGTGGATGCAATTATAAAACATTCACAACTGAACCATCTATCTAATCTTTTGGCGATGCGATCCGATGTGTTTAAACTACTTCGGGACTATTCTGAGAAAAAGACCATGTTCGACGTGGTGATTTTGGATCCTCCCGCCTTTACTAAAAACCAAGAAAATGTCCAAAAGGCTTATGCCGGTTATAAAGAAATCAATTTACAAGCCATGAAAATCATCAATTCTGGTGGATATTTAATCACCAACTCTTGTTCGCATTACATGAGTCCGGCGCTATTCTTAGAAATGCTGATGGATGCGGCTGTCGATTCAGGCAGAATTGCGCAAATGGTCGAATTTAGAACTCAAGGAAAAGATCATCCGGCGTTAATCGGATCTGAAGAATCCTTTTATTTAAAATGTGTTGTTTTAAGGATTACCGACAAAGCCTAAGGAGGCACTTATGATTGTAAAATCGATTGAATTCTTTGGCAGTGCCGTAAATCCAAAAGGTTATCCAACAGATAATTTACCGCAAATCATTTTAGCGGGACGTTCGAATGTTGGAAAATCATCTTTCATCAATGCCATGTTGAACAACAACAAAGTGGCCAGAGTTGCCAAAGCTCCCGGTAAAACCCGATTATTGAATTTTTTTAACATCAATCATCAGTTTTATTTCGTGGACGTTCCCGGCTATGGCTATGCGAATGTCTCAAAAGATCAATTAATGCAATTTCAACACATGATTGAAACGTTTTTAGTGGTCAGTCAAAATATTGCTATGGCCGTCCTACTTCTCGATATTCGTCATGAGCCGACCGATGACGACCGGCAAATGTATTACTATTTGAAAAACAGAGGGCTCCCAGTGGTCATCATTTTGACAAAAGCCGACAAGCTATCCAATAACGGAAGAGCTTCACAAAAAGCCAAAATATCCAAAAGCATTGAATTGGTTGGCGGCGATGTTTTATATCCTTTCTCCTCTGTCACGAAAACGGAAACACCGATGATTTGGCAACAAATTGAATCAATGATTCCTGGCATTAAAAACGATTAAGGTATCAAAAAATCTATAAAATGAGTGATGAATCATGTTGAAGGACCTGTTTGATCGGTTAAGTAGCACGTATGATCAAGACGTCATCGAGTGCGATAACCAAAACCAATTCCCCTTTGCAGGCTATCAATGCATTTTATCCTATATCGCCGAAGACATCAATTCTAGGCGAGATT
The DNA here is from genome assembly GCA_942493185.1 of uncultured Caryophanales bacterium. Classification (GTDB taxonomy): domain Bacteria; phylum Bacillota_I; class Bacilli_A; order Izemoplasmatales; family Hujiaoplasmataceae; genus UBA5603. The sequence continues at coordinate 979,582 of OW818673.1, read as the reverse complement.
TTTCGCAAGTGAATGTTTTGGACTTAGGAATTGGCACGGGAATTTTAGCTTCTAAATTAATTCCAGAAAGGCTAACGCTTTATGGCATTGATATTTCCGAAAAAATGCTTGAAATTGCCAGTCTAAAACTCCAAAATGCGCATTTATTCTTAGGCGATTTTCGCAATGGAATTCCCGCCGAATTATCACATATGACGTTCGATTATATTGTTTCGACCTACGCAATGCACCATTTGACATCTGATGAATTGGCGGACTACATTGATTATTTGGTGGATCGATTAAATCCTTTTGGCAAGATTTACATTGGCGACGTTCTATTTCTCAATAATCGTGAACGGGAGATTTGCCGTCTAGCCAACGCCAAAAACTGGGATGATTCGGAATATTATCATGTTTACGATAAGATTGTTTCTAAGCTTAAAAAGAGTCTTTCTTCAAGCTTTATGAAGATGTCTTTTTGTGCAGGAATCTTAATCATTCAAAAATATCACGAGCGCACTTTACAATCGTGCGACAGTTTGGTAAAATACTAAGTAAATACAATGAAGCGGAAGAGTAATGATTTAGCGGGTCAAGAGAGTAAACGGGTGGTGCGAGTTTACCAAAGCTGTCATGAAGGTCGCCGTGGAGTAGTGGTGCTGAATCAGTAAGCACTGACGTTGACTGCGTTAAAGTTATGAGTGCTAGAGCAATCTAGAACAAAGGTGGTACCGCGATTATGTCGTCCTTTTTAGGGCGATTTTTTTATTTTTTGAAATGAGGGATTGGAATGGAAAAAACCAGTTACATTGCCTTTTTAAGAAAAAATATCAAAGAAGACATGCTTTTATTAAATGCGGCAAACGTCGTCATTGTGAATGAGAACAACGAAGTCTTGTTGCAACAAAGAACCGGTTCAAATCTTTGGGGTTTGCCGGGGGGATTAATGGAACTCAATGAAAGCATCGCTGAAGCTGCGATTCGCGAAACCTATGAAGAAATGGGTGTCGTTGTCGAGTTAACCGGCTTTCTAGGGATTTTCACAAACCCGTTAATGCGGTGGCGCGAAAACGACAAAGCGAGAGTCATTTGTTATAGCTTTACGGCAAAAATTATTGAAGGGACCGTTCACGTTCATGATGATGAATCAGTCGGGTTTGGTTTCTTTGACAAAGATCATTTACCACCAATTCACGCCATAGACAATTATCAAGCGATTCAAGCCTATTATGAAGGCAAACGAAATGTGATTGAAGGGAGAATCTATTAATGAAACAATTAAGTACGAAATACGACCACTTTGAGGTTGAAAAAGGAAAATATAAATTTTGGACCGACGGAGGATTTTTTTCTGCCGGAGATTTAACAAAAAAGCCATTCACCATCGTGATTCCTCCTCCCAATGTCACTGGTCGTCTTCATTTGGGTCATACATGGGACAATACGTTACAAGATATTATTATTCGTCGTAAACGCATGCAAGGATACGATGCGTTGTATTTGCCGGGAATGGACCATGCCGGAATTGCGACCCAAGCTAAAATCGATGCTAAACTAAAATCGCAAGGAATTAGCCGTTATGTGATTGGACGCGAGAAGTTTTTGGAACACGCATGGAATTGGAAAGATGAATATGCTGGTTTCATTCGCAGTCAATGGGAATTAATGGGTCTTTCGTTGGATTATCAACGCGAGCGTTTTACACTTGATGCCGGACTATCTGATGCGGTCAACGAAGTCTTTGTCAAACTTTATGAAAAAGGCTACATTTACCGCGGCGAACGGATTATCAACTGGGACGTCGAAGCTAAAACGGCTTTGTCAAACATCGAAATTGATCATTACGAAATTGAAGGCGCTTTATACCACATTACATACCCTTTTACAGAAGGAGTCGGCGGATTAACGGTTGCGACGACACGACCCGAAACGATGTTTGGAGACGTGGCTTTGATGGTTAATCCTAAAGATCCTAGATACACCCAAGTCGTTGGAAAAACCATTTTTATTCCCACCACAAAACGCATCATCAAAGTCATCGCTGATGATTACGTTGACATGAGTTTTGGGACGGGTATTGTAAAAGTAACACCCGCCCATGACCCAAACGACTTTGAGGTTGCCAGAAGGCATCATCTTCCCATGCCATTATGCATGGAAGAAGACGGCACCATGAATGACCTCGCTGGTGTTTATGCAAAAATGGAACGGTTTGCTTGTCGCAAGCTGGTTGTCAAAGACTTACAATCATTAGGTCTCATCGTAAAAATTGAAAAGCATATCCACAGTGTTGGCCATAGCGAACGCACCGGCGTTATTGCCGAGCCCCGTTTGTCCAAACAATGGTTTGTCCGGATGGATTTATTGTCAAAAAATGCCATTGATAAGAGTACCGTTGAATTCTTTCCTGACCGCTTTAAGAAAACCTTCATAAGTTGGATGGAAGGCATTGAAGATTGGTGTATTTCTAGACAACTGTGGTGGGGGCATAGAATCCCAGTATGGTATAAAGATAAGCAAGTCTATTGCGGAAAAGAAAAACCGGTTGGCGATGGTTGGATTCAAGACGAAGATGTTTTGGATACTTGGTTTAGCTCTGCCCTTTGGCCATTCTCTACCTTAGGATGGCCCCATTTAACCCCTGATTTTAAACGTTACTTCCCAACCGATGTTTTAGTAACGGGTTATGACATCATCTTTTTCTGGGTTGCCAGAATGATTTTTCAATCCATTGAGTTTACGAACGAAAACCCCTTCAAACATTGTTTGATTCACGGACTTATTCGTGACGCTGAAGGACGTAAAATGTCTAAATCATTGGGAAATGGTATTGATCCGTTTGATGTAATTCAGAAGTATGGCGCTGATGCACTTCGATACTTCATTTCGACGAATTCGAGTCCGGGACAAGATCTTCGTTATGAAGAAGACAAGGTTGAATCAAGCTGGAACTTCATAAACAAACTTTGGAATATTTCAAGATATGTTCTCATGAATACCGAAGGTTTGTCCTATGAAGACATCGTTCTTGATCCAAAAGCCTTTAACATTGCAGATAAATGGATTATTTCCAGGCTCGATGAAACGATTGCGGCGGTTGATCAGTTTTCTGATAAGTATGAATTTGGCGAAGCTGCCAAAACGATTTATAATTTTACATGGAATGATTTTGCGGCGTGGTATGTCGAAATGGCAAAATTATCCAGCGATTTACCGCAAACGAAAGTGGTATTAATCCATGTCTTGACAAGCATTGTGAAGTTGCTTCATCCGTTTATGCCGTTTGTGACCGAAGAAATATACCAATTATTACCAAAAAATAAAAAATCGATTATGGTTGATGAGTGGCCAGTGGTCACTGGGTGGACTTTCCCAGAAGCATCCGCTTTAGAGATTGTCTTTGAGATTATTCGCAGAACCAGACAAGTCAGAAACGATTATAATGTTTCCATTTCCAAACCGATTGATGTTGCGATTAAAACCGATTCACTGGAAACCATGCAATTCTTAATTGCCAACGCCAAATATTTAGAAAAATTTGTGAATCCCGATCATTTATCCATTTCAAATAGTCTTGCTCCAGTAGATGAAGCAGTTTCCATTATATTGCCACAAGCCATCATTTATCTGCCTTTAGGTTCTTTGGTCGACATCAATTTAGAAATTGCTAAACTTGAAAAGGAAATTGAACGACTTGAAAAAGAAATAACCAGAAGTGAAGCGATGTTGTCTAATCCAAGTTTTATCTCAAAAGCTCCTGAAGCGAAGATTCTCGCCGAGAAGCAAAAACAATTGGATTATCAAGAAAGTTATCGTCAAACGGTAGCAAGAATCGAGGCATTGAAAAAATAATATGTTCCAAACATTTGAAGAAGCCGTCGCTTGGATAGAAAATTCCCATCGGTTCGGCGAAAAATTGGATTTAGTTCGGATGAACCTTGCTTGCGATATGCTGGGTCATCCGGAAAAAAGCTTCCGTTCCATCCATGTTGCTGGGACAAATGGTAAAGGATCTACGACCAATTTCATCAAAAACATCCTTTATAGTGCCGGCTACAAAGTGGGGATTTACACGTCCCCATATGTGGTTAGTTTCAACGAGCGCATTGGCATTAATATGCATTACATTAGTGATGATGATGTCGTCAAGTATGCCAACATCTTATTAGATTTATGGAATGATGTGTATGAAACTCATCATGACTCCATCACCTTTTTTGAGATTTTAACGTTGATGTGTTTCTTATATTTTAGAGACAATCAGATAGACATCGCCGTGGTAGAAGTGGGATTAGGTGGATTGCTAGATGCAACGAACGTCATTGATCCATTGGTATCAGTCATCACGAATATTTCGTACGACCATATGAAGCAATTGGGAAATACGCTTGAATCCATTGCCCTCAATAAACTGGGTATTGTGAAGCCAAACCGTCCTTTAGTGACAACCGAAGACAATCCCCAACTATTCGGTTTGTTTGAATCGGTCTGTAAAGAAAAGAATTCTGCGTTGACATTTGTAACGTCATCCGACATTACGGAAATTAAAGTAGGCGTTCATACAGAGTTTATTTATAAAAACACCCGTTATAAACTTCAGTTAACCGGACTTCATCAAATCAAAAACGCCAGTCTTTCGATTGCGACCATCGAAGTATTACGTCAATTAAAAGAAATTGACCTTGACGAGCGTAACATCTATCAAGGGTTGTGGATGACACAATGGCCAGGACGTTTCGAAATCTTCCAAAATAACATTGTTTTGGATGGTGCGCACAACATTGGCGGCATTGAATCATTAAAAAATTCCTTGCGTTTGGTCTTTCCAACACAAACCATCAAGTGTCTATTTTGCATGATGAAGGATAAAGAACACTTCAAAGTCATTGGCGAGTTAGATACCATCGTTGATGAATTCCATTTTACACAGATTGATTACCACCGAAGTGCAACAGCGGCTGAATTGTATGAAGAAAGTCATCATGAACATCGATTTATGCATGAAGATGCTGAAGTTGCCTTTAAGACTTTAAAAGCCAGTTTAAAGGACAATGAAGTCCTTGTTGTGACCGGGTCTTTGTATTTCATCTCGTTCATTCGTCCGTTTCTCGTTTAATAAAAAATAATCCCGTCCATTGACTATCTGGACGGGATTTTTATATGGGAGATGATGCTATGTATATGATTAAAGAAATGCCCTTAAACGAACGACCAAGGGAAAGACTTGTGGATTATGGAGCCGCACAACTTCGGGACTATGAGTTACTCGCCATCATTTTGAGGACGGGTACAAAAAACCAATCAGTGCTCGAACTCGCAAAAACGATTCTTTATGAAAACGGAGGATTAAAGGAATTACAGGATAAAACCGTTGATGAGCTTTCTCAGATTGCTGGAATCGGTCCTACAAAAGCCATTGTGTTACTTGCTACTTTCGAACTAGGCAAAAGATTGCTAATGACCTGGTCTGAGACCCTCAAAATAGCATCAAAAAAGGATGTTTATGATCTATTGCATCATGAAATGGGCGATTTAAAACAAGAGGTTTTGGTAGCACTCTATCTTGACACCAAGTCCCATTTAATCCAAAAAAAAGAAGTGTTTGTCGGTGGTTTGAATCAATCCCTGGTCCATCCAAGAGAAGTATTCAAATATGCTGTTCGTTGTTCTGCTTTTCAAGTGGTATTGGCCCATAATCATCCTTCAGGAGATCCTGAACCTTCAATCCAAGATATTGAAATCACAAAAAAAATGATTGAGGCGGGACTGATGATGCAAATTCCCGTCGTGGACCATGTGATTGTAACCAAAGACAAAGTTACGTCCATATTGAACTATATAAAAAACAAAAGCGGGAAATAATCCCGCTTAAGCCACAATAAATTCCAAGATATCTTGATAAACTTTTTTGTTTTCTACTTCGTTCAACACTTCATGGCGAAAGCCATCATATATTTTCATTCGAATGCGACGGTAGCCAATCTTTTGGAAACGCTCTACCAATGATTTTACGGTCTTTCCATAGTTAGACAAGGGATCAAGACTGCCCGATACGAAGAAAATGGGTTGATCTAAGTGCCCTTTTTTGATATTTTTGGCATCATCGACGAATTTCATCCATTTAAACATATCGGCGTTCGCTGTCACTGTGAAGGGTTGACCGCACATCGGGGAGGATGCATAATAATTTTGAATATTGACATCAGAGGTAATCCACTCAACGTTGCGTTCTTTGATTAAACCATCTTTAAACATTTTGCTGGGATTTGAATCGATGGCCATTTTTTGAATCAGCGGTGAGACATACTTTGGTCCTTTAAACAACCGAATAAGTCCACAAAGTGTTCTTCCAACACCAACCATAACAGGAGGTGTCTCACACGTTCCCGAGATGATTGCTTTGTTATAGAATTGAGGGTATTTTATAATCATCAATCTTGCTAAAAAAGAACCCATAGAATGGCCTAAAAGATAGACGGGAACTTCTGGATACGTTTCAGAAATATAGTCTTTGACCAAAATGATTGATTCTAAAGCTAGTTGGTCGCCCGATTTGTCCGCAAAATGGACATATTCGTTTGTTTTACAAGATAAACCATGACCTAGGATATCAGAACCTATAACAGTATAACCGTTGGCACTTAAGAACTCCGCAAAGACACCATATCTGGCTAAGTGTTCACTGGCACCGTGTATAATCTGGACAATTCCCTTCAAGACTGTTGTTTTTGAAGGATAAATATAAACGTGAATATCATTTTTCATTGAATCTTGGAAGATTTTTTGCTCCATGATGCCCTCCGTAGACTTGCTTTTTTCCCATTATTATATCATTCATCGTATCAATTTTAAATGCTTTTTGATATAATTAATTCAATAATGAGGTAATAATATGGACAAATACATCTTATCAATCGATCAAGGTACCACTTCTTCAAGAGCGCTAATCTTTGATAGAAACGGACGCATTGTTTGTAGTTCGCAACATGAGTTTACTCAGTACTTTCCTGAACCCGGTTATGTCCTTCATGACCCCTTCGAAATTTGGGGTTCAGTGGCTGCCTGTATTTCTGAATGTTTGATGAAAACAAAAATCGCCCCTAACCAAATAGCTGGAATTGGCATCACCAATCAACGTGAAACGACCATTGTTTGGAACCGAAAAACCGGAAAACCGGTTTATCAAGCCATCGTATGGCAAAGCAAGCAAACGAATGCTATCTGCGAGGATTTAAAGTCAAAAGGGTATGAATCAATTGTCAAAAAGAAAACGGGTCTTTTAATTGATCCTTATTTCTCTGGCACAAAAATAAAATGGATTTTAGATAATGTCAAAGGGGCGAGACAAAGTGCTGAAGCAGGAGACTTACTCTTTGGTACGGTTGATTCATGGCTTGTCTGGAATCTAACAAATGGCAAAAAACATATCACGGATTACTCAAACGCTTCTAGAACGCTCCTATTTAACATTCACGAGTTAACTTGGGATGATGAACTATTGAAATTATTAACGATTCCTAAATCGATGTTGCCAGAAGTCAAGGATTCCTCAATGATTTATGGAATGACAGCCAAAAACGCCTTTTTTAACGTTGAAGTTCCCATTGCCGGAATTGCCGGTGACCAACAAGCAGCTTTATTTGGCCAAACCTGTTTCAACATAGGCGACGTTAAGAACACTTACGGCACCGGATGCTTCATGCTGATGAATACTGGCAAAGCACCCATTGCTTCTCAGAAGGGGCTATTAACGACTATTGCTTGGGGATTAAACAATGAGATTACGTATGCTCTTGAAGGATCGATTTTCGTGGCAGGGTCGGCTGTTCAATGGCTACGAGATGGTCTTAAAATCATTAAAAATTCAGCAGAAACAGAAACCTATGCCAAAGAAGTAGAATCGAGTTTAGGCGTCTACTTTGTCCCAGCTTTTGTTGGATTAGGTACCCCTTATTGGGAGAAAACAGTCAAAGGATCGATGTTTGGGTTAACGCGGGGAACTAAACGCGAGCACATTATCCGCGCTACCCTTGAGGCAATTGCCTATCAAACCAAGGATGTATTAAATGTCATGGAAGATGAATCAAAAATTAAACTCAATCGACTAAGAGTCGATGGCGGCGCATCGAACAATGATTTCTTAATGCAGTTTCAAAGTGATATTTTAAATGCATACATCGATAAACCGATAACCAGTGAGACTACTGCATTAGGCGCTTGTTTTTTAGCGGGGCTTGCAGTTGGCTTTTGGACCATGGCTGACATCAAGTCCATGTGGGGAATCGATAAAATCTATAAACCGATTATATCGGAGAGTTTAAGAAATGAACTCTATTCAGGATGGCAAAAAGCAGTAAAAGCTTGCATGTATTTCAAATAATAATGATAAATCATCTTGCTGTTTTTAGCAATTGTAGTATAATAAAGTCAAGAATTTAAAAGAGAATCAATTTTTTAGGAGGTCCATATGCATTTTGGTGAAGTAACAGTATTACCGATTATTTTAATACTTTTAGGCATTGTCGGGATCATAGTTTTATGGTTTATCGCAACGATGAACTCTATGCGTTTATTAGAAATCAAAGTTCATGAAGCAGAATCTGGCATTGATGTCGCTTTGACAAAGCGCTTTGACTTGTTAACCAAGACATTGGCTACAGCAAAAGGATACGCCAAACACGAAGCGGAAACGTTGGAAAACGTCATTAAATGGCGGAATGGAATACCCGAAAATGCTTCGATAGAAGACAAACAAGAGTTTACATCAGAATTAAATAAACTGGCATCTGGCATCGATGTTGTTGTCGAACAATATCCCATATTAAAAGCGGACACTGTTTTTAAAGAACTTCAGGTTGCGATTTCCAATACAGAAGACCATTTACAAGCTGCTAGACGGTTGTATAATGCCAATGTCACCCGTTTAAATCATATGATTGTTGCTTTTCCTCAATCGATTGTGGCCAATGCCATCCATTTTGAGCAACATCCATTTTTCGAAGCAGAACCACAAAAACGTCAAGACGTTGATATTAATTTCTAATCTAAGATGTTTCCAGAGGTTCTGGAAACATTTTTTTTACAAAAAGTAGATTGTTTTGAGAGAATAATGACTGACTTTTCATGTTATCATGATCAAAAAGGTGAAATGGTGAGGCTATTTGAGACAATGATCTAAAATCAATTCCTTGGTATCCTAAAATGGTCATTTGTCAATGAATCGAATATTTTATATAATTCCTTTAAACAAGGAGGACATTATGTTAAATCAAACCATTTTAGTTGGAAGATTGACCCATGACCCTGAACTAAGAAAATCTGAAGAAGGACGATCGGTCACTACGATTAGAGTTGCCGTTCAGAGATCATTCAAAAGCGGGGAAACCAATGAATATGAAACAGATTTCTTTAGCTGCACATTATGGAGTGGCATTGCGGAAGCGACTGTAGATTATTGCAAAAAAGGTTCCATTATTGGGATCAAGGCCAGACTCGCGCAAAAAGATTATTCGGTTGAAGGGCAAAAGCATTTTAGTTACCCCGAAATCATTGTTGAAAAGATTTCGTTCATTTCGAATGGCAAGGACTAAGATACATTCTTGTATCTTTTTTCTTTTTTATTGACCTCATCGATGATATAATTTGAATAAGGTGATTAATGTGAAGCAATACTTCGATTTCATCAATTCAATTTTATCTGATGGCATTCAAAAAGATGATCGAACGCATACCGGAACGATATCAAAGTTCGGGTATCAAATGCGTTTTGACCTTCAAAAGGGATTTCCGCTTTTAACAACCAAAAAAATCCATTTAAAATCGATTATTCATGAATTGCTTTGGTTTATTCAAGGGGACACGAACATCCGATACCTCTGTTTAAACGAAGTCAAAATTTGGAATGATTGGCCTTATGCAAAATACGTCAAGTCTCCCGATTATTTGGGTGAAACGATGGACCAATTCGTTGATAAAATTAAGACAGATGTAGTGTTCGCAGCTAAATATGGAGAATTAGGACCTGTTTATGGGCGTCAATGGCGTGGCTTTGAGGGGAAAACCCGTACGGTAGACCAGTTAAAAGAAGTCATTGATGAAATTAAACGGAATCCAAATAGTCGCCGGTTGATTGTCAATTCATGGAATGCTTCACTAATTGATGATATGGCACTCCCGCCCTGTCATGCGATGTTTCAATTCTATGTATCAAACGGAAAACTCTCTTGTCAACTTTATCAACGGAGCGCCGATGCCTTTTTAGGGGTCCCTTTTAATATCGCTTCTTATGCATTATTGACTATGATGGTTGCGAAAGTATGCCAATTAGAAGTGGGAGACTTTATTCATACCTTTGGCGATTGCCACATCTATTTAAATCATCTTGACCAAATCAAGTTACAACTGAGCAGAGATCCAAGACCGCTTCCAACCATGCTCATCAAACGTGATGTTGCATCGATTGAAGAATTAAAGTTCGACGATTTTGAATTGATTGGCTATAATCCTCATCCTACAATCAAAGGCAAGGTAGCGGTCTAATGGTTGCGTTAATTTGGGCGATGGACTTACACCGTCTGATTGGGAAAAATCAGGATTTACCATGGTATTACCCAGAAGACTTACAATATTTTAAAGCTATTACGCTCCATAAAACGGTTGTAATGGGACGATCTACTTTTGATTCCATTATAAAAAGAAATAAGAAGCCTTTACCAAACCGAAAAAATGTTGTTTTAAGTCATCTTAGTACGGTTCATCCAGATGTAGAGACGATACATGATTTAAAGGGCTACTTGGATTATCATCGCGACGATGAAATTTTTATTATCGGTGGGAAATCTGTTTTCGAGCAATCAATCGCTTTCGCTGATAAACTATATATTACCATTATCAATAAAGTGTACGATGGAGACGTCTTTTTGACAGAGTTTAGTTTACAAGATTTTTATTTAGTGTCAAAAACGGATTCTGGTGACTTAAGTTTTTGTGTCTATGAAAGGAAATTACTTAAATGATTATACTTTTAATTCACTTGATTTTGTCAGCTGCATTGACATATGGTCTTGTTTCGATCACTGAGCCTTTCGCTGGGTTTTGGCAAGTTGCTGTCATTGTTGGTTTCTCCTTAGCGTCCTTATTCGTAATAGCATTATTGCTCGTCATCGTCTTTATTATGGTCTTTTTGGTTTCTGGTAAAAACAATACAAAATGTCCTATCAAACACGGTATTATGAACTTATATTCAAGATATGTGTTTAATATCATTATGCGCGTGAAACTGAAAATCATCGGTAAAGAAAACATTCCAAGTCATCCTAATTTTGTGGTTTATTCTAATCATATTGAATATTCTGATCCAGTCTATCTAAAACAGGCCTTTCATCAATACCCAGTCGCATTTATCTCAAAAGAAGTCTTATGGAAAAATAAATTAGTGGCGCTTGTGTTGAATGGCATAGGGTGCATCCCCATTTCACCTGGTGCAGACCGTACTGCTCTGAACTCCATCGTGGAAGGCATTAAGTTGGTGAAAAGCGGACAACCTATGGGAATCTTTCCAGAAGGAAAACGGACTTATTCTCATAATATGATTCCTTTTAAACCCGGTGCTTTTAAACTAGCGACGAAAGCTGAAGCCGATATCGTTCCAGTCTGTTTGTACAATATGCATGAAGTATATCGTAAGGGTCGTATAAAAATCGCGAAGGTATCATTGGTCATTCTTCCGGCGATTAAGGCGAGTGATTACAAAGAAGTAGATACCCAGGTCATTGCCGATAAAGTATTTGCATCGATTGATCAATGTCTAAAAGAAATGTCAAATTCATAAGAACATCGTTGTTTTGCTGTTCACTTTGTGAGCGGCTTTTTTTTATGGGTAGGTGTGAAAACTTGTACACTTTATGTTGGATTAAACTGCATAAATAATTGCCTATATTTCATCGCAAAAATATGAGCAGTCCAGTTGTTGTTTAAAATAAATTGTGGTATATTATTAAGAGAATTTAGCGTTAATTCTATTTTCTTATAGGAGAATCATTTATGGTGACGATTCTTTACAATCAGCCTATTTATCCCACAAGACAGTCGTTCATTTGGCCAAAATGGGTTGTTTCAAAAATCATAAGGCAATTACTTACACAAGACAGCGTTGTGCCTATCTTACAAAAAAAATCCATCTCCTTTATAGAAACTGAATGGCGACATTATAAATATCTCGTACTAGAACATGATGCTTTGTCCTATCAAACCATAAGGGATTTGTTAAAAGACAAAAACCATGCTTTGGTTGAATCGTTTTACAACAGCATTGATCAAGCACTGCAAAAAATACCAACCAAAGGTTCAATCATCAATGCAGCAAGTCACGTCTTTGGCTATTTCAAAAAAAACGTTACTACCATTGAAAAAGAGTACTTTTTACGACTGATTGATCAATTAAGCAATGATCAAGGATCAAGAAATCAAATTAAAGATTTTTTATGGGAATTAACAAACAAGTATCAATCCTACTATTTGAAAGATTCCCTGTATTTTATGTCACATCAAAATAAAGAGGATGAATAGCTATGAACAAGCACTATGATCAATTTATCTCGTTACTCGATGCAGAAAACAAGGATGCATCCATCGAATTTGCACTCTCCTTATTGGAAAAACAGGAAATAACGCTTGAAGAGCTTTACTTGGAACTTCTCGCTCCTTCCTTGCAATTATTCTCTTGTCAGATTGCCGATAAGGATCTTTGTATTTGGAAAGAACACACAAGAACATCCATTGTTAGGACGATTCTTGAATGTTCTTACCCTTATGTCATTGAAAAAAGAAAACAAGTTAATCTCAATCATAAGAAAGTGGTTGTTCTTTGTCCAAGCGAAGAATATCACGAAATCGGTGCGATTATCGTCAACCATTACTTTTTGTTGGCGGGATACGACTCTCAGTACATCGGCGCAAACACCCCAAAACAAGACATCATTTTAGCCGTGAGAGCATTTAAACCAGATTATGTCGCTCTCAGTGTTACAAACTATTATAATATTGTCATCACAAAACAGATCACAGATGCCATTAAAGAGGCATATCCAAGTGTCAAAGTCATTGTCGGTGGTCAAGCCTTCTTACAGCAAGGCGCACTCGAACAAGTAAAGCATGATTATTATCTACAAAACGTCAAAGACGTTTACCATCTTGAAACGGTGGTGAAATAATGAAACTGGCATTTGGAATAGCGTACCGGTTTTTAAAATCCGGGAAAATGCAAACATGGATAATTATTCTAGGCATCGCCATTGGCGTATCGGTTCAAGTATTCATCGGTTCTTTAATCTCAGGATTACAAAAAAGTCTCGTGGATAAAACCATCGGCAATGCGTCTCATATTACCGTTTCAGCAGAACAGGGAACATTTATCGAGGGCTATGGGGATATCATTTCAGATATTGACAATAATATCGAAGAAGTTCGGGCTTATTCACCCACTATTGCGGCGAGAGGAACCCTTGTTAATGATGTATTGACTTCTCCTGTAACATTGCGGGGATTTGATTTTGATTTGGCGAACAATATTTATGAATTCGACGAAAAAATGACAGAAGGACGAGTTCCTTCCGCAATCGATGAAGTAGCGCTTGGAATCGGTTTTGCGGAAGAATTGGATTTGGTTATAGGAGATACACTTACAATTGACGTTCCCTTGGTGGGCTCAAAGACCTTAACCGTGGTTGGCTTCTTTGATTTTAAAGTAGCTGCGATTAATAATTCTTGGGGAGTGTCTTCTTTAGGAACCGTTCAGGAGTTATTGGGTTTAGGAAATGTCGTTGATTCTATTGAAACACAATTGTTTGAAGAGGCTATTTTTGAGGCAGAAACCATTGCCTTACTGGTCGAAGAACAACCACTAGTAACTGAATATGAAGTTTCTAACTGGATTGCCAATAATGAAGAGCTCTTAAGTGGATTGCAAGGGCAGAGTATATCCAGTTTGATGATTCAAGTATTTGTGATGATTTCGGTTATATTAGGAATTGCCAGTGTTTTAGCCATCATCGTCATGCAAAAATCGAAACAAATTGGAATTCTAAAAGCGATGGGAATTCAAAACAGCGACGCAAGTTTTATCTTCTTGTTTGAAGGGCTGATATTAGGGCTGTTAGGGGCAATATTTGGTGTGCTCTTAGGACTTGGATTGGCTTATTCCTTCACAACATTCGCATTAAACGCTGATGGAACACCGGTTATCCCCTTGTTCATCGATCCGGAATTTATCACAATCTCCGCTTTAATCGCTGTCGCTGCATCCCTAGGTGCATCGCTCATTCCAGCTAGGAAGTCTTCTAAACTAAGCGTAATCGAGGTCATTCGAAATGCCTAATAATGTAATGGAATTACATAATATCACCAAAATCTATGGAAACAAAATTAAGACTCAAGTATTATTCGGTGTAAATCTGGCTTTCCAAGAAGGTTCGTTTAACTCAATTATTGGTCAATCGGGGAGCGGAAAATCGACCTTGCTTAACATTTTGGGGACGTTAGACCGTCCTACAGATGGAGATATCATCATCAATGGTATAAATACAAAAAATATGAAAGGGAGAGAGTTATCTAATCTACGCAATGAAGCGCTTGGATTTATCTTTCAATTTCATTATCTATTACCAGAATTCACAGCCTTAGAAAATGTGTTAATGCCCTATAAAATATCAAAGAAACCCATCACGGAAGAAACCATAAAGTATGCAAATGAACTCTTAGATTTAGTCGGACTTACAAAAGTAAAGAGCAATTTAGCGGTTAATATGTCAGGTGGACAACAACAAAGAGTCGCAATTGCGAGAAGTTTGATGAATAATCCAAAAATTATCCTTGCCGATGAACCAACCGGAAACTTGGATAGCGATTCAACCGAACAAGTTTATGAACTCTTAAGAACCATCAATAAAAAATTCAATACGACCTTCATTATCATTACTCATGATCGGCATATTGCTGAAAAGGCAGATCGTATTATTGAGATTAAAGATGGTAAAATCAATCTTGACATCACTAAAACCCAAGCAAACTAGTTGAAGTTTAAACTAAAAACCCTCAAACGGGTTTTTTCTTTTTGAGCACAAAACATTATACAATTTTTATCGGTCTGGAAGGAATTGATTTGAGTCGATATTGATTGAAAATGACGCGTGTAAATGATACAATTAACTCATGATTTCATATGATTGGGGACCTTTATGAATTATCAAATGATTGCGATGGATTTAGATGGAACCTTATTGAATGGGAAATCGATGCTCTCCTTAAGGTCACAAGAAATGATTTCAAGATTAAAAGCATTGGGTAAAATCATCGTCATCGCTTCAGGGCGAACCGATGGCGAGATTAGACGCTTGACGGCTCCTTTAGAATTAACGGATTATCCGAATGCATATTTCATCTGTTACAATGGTGTTTTGACGTTGGAAGCAAAAAGTGGTAAAAAACTGACTAAAATGTTGTTGAGCAAAGAAGATGTCTTAACGATAATCAAAGAGACTCGGTCTTTTAATCTAGATTTACACGTCTTTACCGAAGGATCTTTATATTTATCTCCCAACATTCGCCTTTCTTTAGCAAACCAACTTTCTGAAAAAACCAAGATAAAAACACTGAATGTTGATAAACTAGATATTGATGAAGATATCTATAAGGTCTTGTTTTATGACGACTTTTCAAAATTGAATGATTTCAAATCAAAAATGCCACAAATATTATTGAACCGGTATGGAATCGTCAAAAGTCATAGTCAATTACTAGAAATCTTCCACAAGGAAGGCTCAAAAGGACACGCCCTAGAGATATTAGCCAAAATGCTTGATGTTCCCCAAGAGTCAATTATTGCCTTTGGTGATGAAGAAAACGACTTAACGATGATTAAATATGCAGGTCTTGGAGTAGCAATGGGAAATGCAAAACCAGATGTCTTAGTAGCTGCGAAAGCAATAACGCTCACAAATGAGTTTGAAGGAGTAGCAGTTGCAGTAGATAAATATGTCTTTTCTGGAAGGGGTTTATCGAAATGAATTTTGAAATAGAAATCATTCTTTGGCTTCAGTCATTTAGAAATGGATTTTTAGATGCAGTCTTCGAGTTTTTTACGATGTTTGGCGAAGAATTGGTCATCATCGCGATTTTAGGATTTGTCTACTGGTGTTTTGACAAAAAAGCAGGAGAACAAATTGGAATTACAGTGTTTGTTTCGTTGGTATTGAATAGTATCATCAAAGTACTTGTTCAAAGACCACGTCCATACAGCGTTGATTCAAATATTGACAGAGTGAGAGAAGCTACGTCTGGAGGATATGCTTTTCCCAGCGGTCACACACAAGGAGCGGCATCGGTCTTTGGAAGTATGGCTGTATGGTTTAGAAAAAGATGGATTACCATTACGTCAACCATTATTATCGTTTTGGTGGCTTTAAGTAGAATGTACTTAGGTGCACATTACTTATCGGATGTTATTGTTGGGGCAGGACTCGGTATAGGACTTTCATTTCTAGGATATTGGTACTTTAAGAAACATTCGACTCATGAAATGTTCTACCGTTATTTAATCATTGTATCCGCCATTCTTGGCGTTGGCTTATATCTTTACACACTATTTACAATCGAAGCGACCAGTGAACTTAATAACGCAGCGAATTTATTTGATAAGCTTGAAGGAACATTGAAAATGCTGGGAGTCGTCGTTGGATTTGTATTAGGGGTTACTTTTGAGAAGAAAAGAGTCAATTTTACACAACATTCAGTTTTATGGAAAAATATCGTTCGCTTTGCGCTTGGTGTTGTGATTGTCATGGCAGTAAGGTTAGGACTAAAATTCATCTTTAATTTCATCGTTGATTCTGACTCATTGCAAGAAGGTCAACTATTCGCAAGCTCTGTTGCCTTACTATTCGATACAATTCGATATTTTGCGATGGTATTTGTGGGAATTGGACTATACCCAATGTTGTTTAAAAATTTCAATATATAATTCGAGGTAATAATATGAATATTGTAAATCGAACGTTTTATGATAAAAACCTGATTCTAAGATACAATAAATACTATTTGATGGATTTCCTAAAAAAGAATTTTTTAATCATTGCGGTTGTAACAATTGGACTTTCAATCTATATGTTTGCGATTAACAATTGGATTAATGGATTGATTCTCTTAGGAGTACTGATTGGATATCTTGTTCTCACTGTCGTTATACAAAAATTGACCACAATGAGAGCGCTGAAGAAGAGTCCAATCGTCGATAACCCAGTATACCAAACCTACACATTTACTGATGAGAAGATCTTGATTTCCAGACTTAAGGAAAGAGAATTACGCTACGAAGAAATAATAAGAATTTCAAAGAACCAAGAGTTTTATATCATCCTCGATCTCAATCAAAAATCACACATTGTCGACCTAAAACAATTTCAATCACCTGGTGATTTAGAACAACTTACAGAGTTTCTCACAGCTAAGTTAGGCAAACGCTTCAGATAATCCAATAGAGACTAAACAACGATTAATTTCGTTGTTTTTTTATATTTGCCTATCTATAATTTCAATATAAATAACCTTCTTGACTTTTTTCAAAGAATAAATTATAATTATACCATACGGTCTAAACCAGTTGGTATAATCGAAATGGGGTGATTGAAAATGATTCTAAAAGATAAAACTTACTTTTTGAAAAGTAATGAAAAACTCTTTATCGCTTCATTAGATGAATTTTCTAAATTCCCCTTTGATGCCGCCTCATTAAATTCAATTATTAAGGTAAGTGATTTTAACAAGGGTAGTTTTTATTATCGTTTTACTGATAAGTTCGATTTGTACATGACCCTTGTTGAGGATGCTATCTCCACCCAATATGATATTATGGATGGATTGCTTAAAGAGGTAAATGATCCCAGGTCTTTGTACAATCAAATTGTACTTTTGTTTTTGTCACAATATTCTTTGAATAGAGATTTTCCTTCCTATGCTTCTCTATTGCATCGTTTTTCTGAAGAAGAATCCATATTACAATCAAAAATACTTTCTTCGATTCGTAGACCACTTATTGATGAGTCTATAAGCGCAATTGAGTCTGAAATTAAAAGTTCTACCATTAACGTTCCCAATATTCAGTTATTCTTAAAATTAATAAAATCGACCTATTATCAAATTCCTAGCATAATCAGTACTTCGACAGACACGGACTCTATTAGGAAACTTGTAGACTTTTTATTCAATGGCTTATCAAACCCCTTACTTGATATGAAAAATGTATTACTCAATTCAAATAATATCCAGCATAAATATCATAGATCCAATTTTTTATTAAACGAAATTTCATTTTCTATATATAATGGTGAGGTTTTGTCTTTTGTTGGTCCAAAAGGGTGTGGTAAAACAACTTTATATAATATTCTTTTGGGTAACTTAAAACAAAAAGGGGGTACTATTTCAACTCAGAGCGATTCTTTGTCATTGTTATCTCCTAATAATTATGAATTAGCACAATATATCAAAAACTCTCCCGTCATTCAACGTAAGTCATGTGGACAAAATATACTATTTTATGCTAAAATGTATAAAACGAACTTAAATATGGATGATTTGCTTAAACGGGCTGGGTTATTGGATGTTCGCGACGTGAAAGCTTCAAAACTCAGTAAATCTCACTACACCATGCTGTCTATAGCTTGTTGCGTGGCAACAGGGTCAAAGATACTTATTTTCGATGATGTTTTTCCAAATCTATCTGATAATGATTATATTCTCTTCAAAAATATGCTCTTGACATTGCGTTCACAAGGAAATTCTGTAGTGATGATGCATTCTACGATGAAAGAAGCGCTCGATGTATCTGATCGAGTCGGACTGTTAGTTTCAGGTAATTTGCATTCCTTACAAAAGACTTCTGATCTCATTAACAAGTACAAGAGCACTAACCACAGAGTTGTGTACCTCGAAGGAGGTATTGAAAAGATTAAGTTACTAACGACCGAAGAATTGAATAATGATCCGTTTAAATCGCTTCAAAATCAATTACAAATTGTATCCATCAATACAATATCTCAAATGCCAGACGAACTATTCAAATTCGAAACCGGGGTGTCCTTAACATGACCAATTTCAAATCACTATTATTCAATGACTTAAAAAAACTGTATGATCATCGGATGATTCTATTTGTTGGTATTCTAACATTTGTTTTTTCGATGGCTATGGCAGTTTTTCCTGATTTAGATCAATCAAATTTTATATACTTTAATATTTTCGTCCTTCCAGTCATTATCTTTTCAACTTCCATGTTTATTGGACGGGAAGAAGATACGTTACTCCCATTAATAATAGGGAAAGTAAAACCAATGGTAATGGCTTTTTCAAAAATACTTTCTGCAGCGATTATTGAATTAATTCCAATCATTTGCTTCACCATCATCCTTAATTACATAGACTTTGAAACGAGTTATTGGTTATTATTTCTAACTTATATGCTAGGTGTTATCCTCCACATCATTATTGCCTTATCTTTAGCCATAATTAGCCAAAACTCATCTACATTGTCTCTTAGTTATTTGGTATATGTTTTGGTTTTTGGCGGTTCTGCCATATTGTATGCAAATGGCCTGATTCCTTTAAGTGCTCAATACTTTATGTTGGTGTCTCCTGCGTTCTTATCTAGCGTCCTCATTGATAATATCTTAGTAGGAACCACCTATAGTGAGCCTTGGTTAATTGTTGCTTCCATCGTTCTTCAGTTAGGCTATGGATTTTTACTCACTTGGTTTGTTATTCGTCCCTATTTTAAATCATACATTTTGCTTCAAAGATAATCATATTTCTGTTTTTTGATCAAACGAAATCAATTTTGTCTAGGCGGAAGAGGGTGTGTTTCGATGATTCAATATAACGAAAAAGATCAACATTTTCATCTGTCATGTTCCCAATATTCTTACTTGATTCAAGTTCTCCCTTCTGGACATCTCGCACACCTATATTTTGGTTCGCTGCTAAAAAGCATGGAGTCTGCGGAATCGCTTCTTATAAAACATAAGATTGAAGTGGGTTCCCAAATATTATACGACCAAGAAGATCGTACTTATAATCTTAATCTGGCTCAATTGGAGTTATCAACGTATGGAAAAGGTGATTTTCGTGATCCCATGTTCCATTTCCGTTTGCCAGATGGGTCTCGGATAAGTGATTTTAAATACGTAAGCCACATAATTTTACCCTCTAAACCAGATTTTCCTGAAATGCCTCAGACATTTGGTAAAGAATCAGACTGTGAAACGTTGAAAATTACAGTTGAAGACGCGGTTGCTAAACTACAAATTGACTTATATTATACGGTTTTTACAGCGATTGGCATATTGACGAGAAGAGCCGTCATTCATAATCAAAATGATACGACCATTATGATTGAAAAGGCATTAAGTGTTCAGATTGATTTTGATGAGCATAATTTCGACTTAATGAGCCTTGATGGCGCCTGGATTCGTGAGCGTCATATTCATCATCGAAATTTAACGTATGGAATTGTTAAAATCGATAGTAAACGGGGAATTTCGTCCTCAGATCACAACCCCTTCATCGCATTAACGAGACCTAATACCACAGAATCGAATGGAGTTTGTTACGGCTTTTCGCTCATTTATAGTGGTAACTTTGAAGCGACTGCCGAAGTAAATCCCCATGGATCTTTACGCTTTTTAATGGGAATCAATTCATTTGATTTTTATTGGAATTTAGAGGCGAATCAATCGTTTGTAACACCTGAAGTTGTTTTATCTTATTCAGAATCAGGGTTGAGCAAACTCAGTCAAAATTTTCATGAGCTTATCAAACATCATATTGTTCCTCCTCATTGGCAGGAAAAAGATCGGCCGATTCTCATTAATAATTGGGAAGCGACCTATTTTGATTTTAAGGAAAAAAAACTTCTTAATCTCGCAAGAAATGCTAAAAAACTCGGAATCGAGTTATTTGTTTTGGATGATGGCTGGTTTGGTGAAAGAAATGATGATACCTCTTCTTTAGGAGACTGGATTGTCAATAAAAAAAAACTACCCTCAGGTATTGTTGGCTTAGCTAAAAAAATCAATCGTATAGGTCTCGATTTTGGCATATGGGTCGAACCAGAAATGGTCAATCCAGATAGTAATCTATATCGACTTCATCCCGACTGGGCTATTCAACACCCACTTCGTAAAGCCAGTTTAGGCCGAAATCAGCTAATACTAGATTTATCCCGAAGTGATGTAAGAGAATATTTAGTTAACGTTTTATCTGATCTCTTTGCAAGTGCGAATATATCCTATGTCAAATGGGATATGAACCGTAGTTTCTCTGATGTTTTTAGTGCTTCACTTGATGCAAAACATCAAGGTGAATTTTTCCATCGTTACGTTTTAGGCCTTTATGATATTTTGCATCGGTTGACACAGCAATTTCCGAATATTCTTTTTGAATCATGTGCAAGTGGCGGTAACCGATTTGATATGGGAATGCTTTACTATATGCCCCAGACTTGGACCTCAGATAATACCGATGGAATCGAAAGAGTCTTCATACAATATGGAACGTCGGTCGCCTATCCTATCTCTTCGATGGGAGCCCATGTTAGCCAAAGTCCCAATGCACAAACGTTGCGTTCAACGCCCATCGAAACACGGTTTAACACGGCTGCTTTTGGCTTACTAGGATATGAACTTGATTTAACTAAATTATCTGCATTTGACCGTAAAATCATCAAAAAGCAAGTCTCTTACTATAAAATACATCGTCATCTCTTTCAATTTGGCGATTTTCATCGTTTAACCAATCCTTTTGAAAATAATTCTTGTTCTTGGATGGTCACTTCTAAGTCAAAAGATGAAGCGATTTTAGGAACGTACCAATTGTTATCCAAACCCAATGGTGGTGCTGAAAAACTGGCGATAACTGGGTTAAATCCAGATTATCGATATGTGATCAAAACCAGACCCCAGTTCTTCAATTTAAGGATGTTTGGTGATCTTATTCGTCATGCGCTCCCCATACGTCTTAAATCCCATGGATTCTTATTCAATGCTTTATCAAATCATTATCTCATGCCTTCAGAAGTAGATGAAATCGAAATTGAGGGCGATGTGTTATCAGCGTTCGGTTTTGTTCCTAAACAACCCTTCATCGGGACGGGTTATAATCAAGACATTCGGCTGTTAGGTGATTTTGGTTCAAGATTATATCATATCAAACGAAAGGAAGAAAAAGCATGAGAAAAACCATCGGTTTAAACTTTGATTGGCTTTACAAACCGGATTTTCAAGAATCCTATCTATCCAATTTGTCAACTTTTGAAGATTTCGAAAAAGTGATGATTCCGCATACAAACAAGTTATTACCTTATAATAATTTCAATGAAACTGATTATCAATTTATTTCATCGTACTTAAAGACTTTTACCGTCGACGAGACATTTAAAAATCATCGTCTTTTTATTCACTTTGGAGCGGTAATGACTTGTGCTGAAGTGTACCTAAATGGCAAATTAGTTGGAAGTCACGAAGGTGGTTTCACGCCTTTTGATGTGGATATCACGAATGATGTTATCTTTGAAGCAGAAAACCGTTTGTTTGTCAAAGTTGATTCCCGTGAAATCAAGGATGTTCCACCTTTTGGAAATGTCGTCGACTATCTTTGTTACGGGGGAATTTACCGTGAGGTCAGTATCGTTGTTAAGCCGATGTTGGGCATAGAACACCTCTTAATTAAAACGTTAGAAGCTCCAAGCCTTAAAGAACAAGAAATGACGCTTGATTTATCTATAATCATCAATTCGGATATTGAAGAGACCTATCATGTTGAAATCAACGTATTGGACCAAGGTCAAAACATCTTATCGCATGCCTCTGAAGCGACATTTAAAACCATCCACCATTTTAGAGGAACGGTTTTTGATATCATCAGATGGAATCTCGATAATCCAAAACTATATGATGTTGAGGTTATTTTGAAGAAAGGCGATGTGGAAATCGATCGTTTGTCGCAACGAATCGGTTTTAGAAGCGCTGAATTTACGACCGATGGATTTGTGCTCAATAACCAAAAAATCAAATTAATCGGCTTAAATCGTCACCAAAGTTATCCTTACGTTGGTTTTGCTATGCCAAAACGAATGCAAGAATCGGATGCTGACATATTGAAGTTTGAATTAGGTTGCAATATCGTTAGAACTTCGCATTATATGCAAAGCGACCACTTTATCAATCGATGTGATGAAGTTGGGCTCTTAGTCTTAGAAGAAATCCCCGGGTGGCAATACATTGGCAATGACCATTTTAAGGAATTGACTTATCAATCCCTTGAAACCATGATTTCGCATCATTTTAATCACCCTTCAATCGTTCTTTGGGGTATCCGAATTAACGAATCACCCGATGACCATGAATTCTATGAAAAAACCAATGAAATCGCTAAAAGTATTGATGAGGGACGTCAAGTTGGTGGGATTCGCAATTTTAAGAAGAGCGAATTCTTAGAAGATGTCTATACTTATAATGATTTTAGTCACATAGGAACGAATACCGGCATTGAAAAACCTCGAAAAATCGCAGGGAAATTGGTTCCATATTTGGTCACTGAACACAACGGTCATATCTTTCCAACCAAGAAATTTGATCACGAAGAGAAACGAAGAAGTCAAGCGTTAAGACATCTCCAAGTATTGGAATCAAGCTTTGCTTCAGAAACGTGTAGCGGTGCGATCGGTTGGTGCATGAATGATTATAATACCCATGTCGAATTTGGTTCAGGCGATAAGATTTGTTACCATGGCGTTTTGGATATGTTCCGTATTCCCAAATACGCAGCATCTGTCTATGCCTCTCAACAAACGAAAAAACCGGTTTTAACCGTTTGTTCCAATATGGTCATGGGCGATTATGCCAAATCGATGATACCCCCTACCGTTATATTTACCAATTGTGATTACGTGAAAGTATATCGAAACAATCGTCTTGTTGATACGTTCTATTCAGCCTGGGATGATTACAAAGCCATTCCCTTTGCCCCAGTCATTGTCGACGATTATGTCGGAAATTTAATCTTTGAAGACAAACTTTATAAACCCAGCGTTGCTAAACGGCTCAAAAAGATTTTAATCAGCGTTTATAAAGACGATGCTTCGACTAAATTTGCCAATGCAATGCGAATGATCAATCTGAGAGTTCTCCATAAAATCAAATTTAATGAAGCCTACGACCTTTATGGTCGATACGTCGGCGATTGGGGAAAAGAAGGCAGTCATTACAAATATGAAGGCTATATTGACGATGTTTGTGTTATCACAAAGGAAAAAGGCGCTCATCAACAAATGCTTTTAAAAGCAACATTAGACGCATCCGTTCTAAAACACCATGAAACGTATGACGTCACAAGAATCGTTGTCAAAAAAACCGATGAATGGGATAATGATCTCACCTATGCGAATGATGTTATTTCCGTTGACACGTCAGACCATTTAGAAGTGATTGGGCCAAAATCCGTTGCCCTTATCGGCGGATCCATCGGGATTTACGTGAAAACGACGGGATTACTTGGAAAAGGATTAATCCATATAAAATCCGAAAATCATCCAGAAATCACTCTATCCATCGAAATTGAGTAACAAAAGGGATGCAAGTCAACGTAATGTTGATGGCTTGCATCCTTCGTTTTATAAAGATATTTACTACACTAAGGAGAAACCATGTCATTAATTAACAAACAATCACTTGGAGAAGAAATAGCCAATGCGGTTTCACACGGCGTTGGCGCATTAGCCGGCATCGCCGGATTGGTCTTAATGCTTGTCAAAGCCGATTCTGGCGCAAAAATCGCCAGTTCCATCATCTTCGGTTTTGGGATGATATTACTTTATACGATGAGCACCTTGTACCATTCATTTCGTAACGGTTCAACCGTCAAAAAAGTCTTTCAAAGACTGGATCATATATCTATTTATGCTTTAATCGGCGGGACCTTTGCGCCAATCTTCATCTTAGTCATCGATAAACCGTTGGGATGGATTTTACTCGCCATTCAATGGACCATGATTATCACCGGAATTGTCTTCAAAGCCGTGATTATTCACCGCTTTGCTTGGGTTCATATCATGTTATTTTTGGTTCTTGGGTGGAGTGGATTAACCCTTATTGGGCCCTTGTATCACACGTCTGTAGAAGCGTTTTACTGTATTTTAATCGGTGGAATTGCTTACACCATCGGCGTTATTTTCTATGTGAACAGATGGTTTAAATATTCCCATTTTGTTTGGCATATCTTCGTCTTTTTAGGGACATTATTTCATTTTTTTGCCGTATTTTTCTTTATATTTTAATAACTTCAAAAAATAAAACGGACATTTTGGTGTCCGTTTTGTCTTTATAAAAGGCCGCTATTCACTAAAAACATATACACAATGTAATTTGGAACCGCAAAGGCTTGATCATCTGAATCCACGCTACCCCATGTATTAATACCTAAAAAGTTTCCATCAATATCCACAAGTGCCCCACCACTCGACCCTTCATGAATCGTAGCACTATGGTAGATGACGAGAAAATCAGCATTGTTTATGGACTCTAAACTCATATATTCACCAAAGGTGACGTTATTGACCACCGATAGTGGGTTTCCAACCGCTAAAACCAATTCCCCAGGATTAAATTTACGGTAGATCCTCGTTGTTAAATCCATAATTTCAACATTCGAAATTCCAGTTTTTAATATTCTTATTACAGCCAAATCAAGATCTTCATTCGCCGCAATTAAGGTTCCTTCGACAGAAGAAGTTCCTTCAAAGGTCGTAATATCATAGGTTGCTGTTTTGTCTTTGTTATCGATGACATGATGATTCGTTAAAATGTAATAGTATGTATCATCGGATTTAAAGAGGATACCAGAACCAGATACCGATGAATCCACGATAGTTGAATAGGGAAAATAAAGAGCGGTACGGTACAACGTCGTCACGATTTTAACGTTAGAATGTCTAATTTTATCACGCGTCGCTAACAACACTTCGTTATAGGCATCAATATCGTCTAAGCCATAGGAACTCGATTCAAATGTGGCAAAAGAATCATAATCCGTATCATGAATCGTCAATGTTCCATTGACTGTGTTGGGCAGAGTGGTGGTCTGTAAGACAGCCGTTCCGGTCGTAAAGGTGAAATTTAAGCCCCAGTTATCGCAGCCAGTGAGAAACATAAGCAGAAATAACAAGGAGATAATCATGAGTCTTTTACGCATAAGCAATACCCACTTTCAAAATTAGGCTTTATTATGATAAATATTTTTTGTTAAGTACAAAAAAATCAAGTGCTCAAGGTTGATATATCGTGTAAATAATATATAATGATGTTATAGGTTATTTCATATTGCGGGGGGCGTTATTATGTTTGGAAACCTTGATATAGCACTATATCTCAATATTACCTTATATTCCATTTTGGGATTAGGTGCTTTCTTTGGGTTTTTGAAAGGGTTTAAGAAATCATTGTTCTCATTTATCACGACAGCGATTTTTTTCATCGCTTTCTTTTTAACGATAGATTTGGTCGTCAATTATTTATGGACAGTTCAATTCGCCCCATTAGGACAAGCCTTCGGACTGATTGATGGTTCTTTATCTGGTGCTACATCCTTTAGTGAAGTTACGCCTATGGCTTTACAGCTCTACTTCGGTGCGGAATATGGAACTGTAATTTTGAATCCCCATTTTTTAGAACTTGCGACCGGACTAGGAATATTTGCTTTAAAACTGGTCTACACGCTCCTTTATTTTACCATATTTTTTGTAATCTATAAATTGTTCTGCCTAATCATTCGTTCAATAATCATGGGTGGACACAAAAACAATGAAAGATATGCGTCGAAAAACCGTGTCTTTGGACTATTATTTGGGGTTTTAGAAGGTGGCATCAGTTTGTATGTGACATTGATTATCCTTGGTGGGTTCATGTCAATAACCGATAGTTTGGTGACACTAGCGCCCACTACTCCCGATGAAGAAATTGAAATGGTGTTTCCAAGAGATCATCTCTATGAAGCCAGCTATACTGTTTTGGCTGAGTCGGTCATTCCAGAGATTCCTGCTGAATTAACCGCAATGATTGAGGAATTAAGAACGTTATCTGAAGCCTATAATAACAACATCATCGTCCAGTATTCCTCACAGATTGATATTACGGATGAAGACGACGTTACAATGGATTTAAACGTCTATCTCTTTGATGAGGTATTGTCGTTTGATTATAACGAACAAAAAGTGTCCCTCAGAAGTGAGTTATCGACGTTTGCGTCGGTGGGCAACTATGTTTTATCGATGGAATATGCCACTACTAATGATATAACCGACATCACCGGAGATAATATTCGTGATGTCTTTGGCCTTTTAGCGGCCTCTGATTTACTCGTTTCCATTGTTCCGCTTGGCATCGAAATAGGTGCCGTAATGATGGAAGCCCCACTCAGCGTTCCAACAGAAGATCTCTATGCCATTGATTGGGAAACAGAGTTAAATCAATTAGGGGTTATTGCAGCTACGGCCTTTGACATTGTCTCGCAAATTGGCATTTTAGAAGGCGATCCCAATTACGAAGAAATGACCATAGATGGCGACACCATGAGGAATTTGTTTGATCAATTGGCAGAAAGCAATTTGATGACTTTGGCAGCGTATGTGGCGATAGAACCGCTATTGGTAGCTGGAGGAGATCAAGTACAAGCCGTTATGACCTTGCCTGTTGGTGTTGAATGGACGGACATCAATTGGGTCGAAGAATTCACCGCCATCGGCGCTATTCTAGGGGCAGTATTAGATACTGATGTGACCTATTCACAATTGACATCGGGCAATCTCAACGTTATTATCAATGCGGTTGCGACGATTGATTTTACTGTTTTATTGGAATCTGAAATTGTTACCTATGCCTTAATTAATGTTTTGTCTGGTGCAGCCGGTATTGAAGGGCTAGACATGATTGTCATTCCCGATGGCATTGTTTGGTTGGATGAATTTGATGGCGATGGTAATCTATTGGTTGCCGGAGAACTTCGAAACATCTTATCTGCCATCAATGCAATGACATCTGTTTTGGGCGATTTTGACATTGAAAATCTTTCACCTTCCCTGTTAACAGATTTATCGGATGAATCGATTGATACGATCTTTGAATCGCAAGTCCTTGTGGCTACCTTGTCTGGTGTTTTATTGGGCATCGATTTAGGTGATCAATTTACCTTAATTGTCCCAGATACCGCCGTTGACGAGGATTTCTATATCATAAAAGAAGAAATGAAATCCATGGTCAAAGCGGTTAAATTAATCATGGTTTTGCCTGTTTGTGAAGTTGATGATCCTGAATGTGAAAACGCAGAACCAGATTACCTTGGAAATGCACTTGGGTTAACCGATGCAGAAATTGATATTCTATTGTCCTCGCAAATTTTGAACGCTACTGTTGGTAACTTGCTCAATGAAATGGGCGGTGAGGAACTTGTTGTTCCTAACAGTGTTTTGAATGACGTTTCGATCTCTTACCCCCTAGAAAGACGCGATGAGGTTATTAGTGTCATATCCTCCGTCGAAATCAAAAAAGTATTCCAAGCTGTAACAACTTTCGGAATCA
The DNA here is from genome assembly GCA_942493185.1 of uncultured Caryophanales bacterium. GTDB lineage: Bacteria > Bacillota_I > Bacilli_A > Izemoplasmatales > Hujiaoplasmataceae > UBA5603. The sequence goes on along the minus strand of OW818673.1, from coordinate 950,930 downwards.
CCGACATCGCAAGCTTGAACCTTGATCAGCTCGACGCTTCGTTCCTAGACAATCTTGAATCAGAAACAGTGCCTGGAACCGTCGATGAGGATAAGTTAACCCGCATTTTTGCTTCAGGTGTTATTCATGCGACGATTTCTAAAGTATTGTTAGATATGATGGGTGAAGCAGAAGCTTTTATTTCGGTTCCTTATTTCTCTGAACTAGAAGCAGAAGTCCGTTACACGGATGATGGCTTAGATTATATTCATGTGGATGAACTTAAAGCTGCTTTTAGAGCGTTGTATTCGTTAAATATCACGGATTTTACCAACATTGAAGCCTCTTTTAATCTTCAAACGGTCCTAGACAACATTGATTTATTGTTGGATTCATCCATCTTACACGCGACCATTTCGAAACAACTCTTGGATTTGGCCGGTGATACCGTTGTTATTCCAACCATGTCTTTAGATGACGTTGCCATTCAGATTGAAGTGGGCGATGTGTTAGAATTAACCAATACCACCTACATTGCGCGAAGTGAACTCATCGCTATTTTTGATGTATTAAGTTTATTAGGTATTACCGATATTAACAACGTTGCCTCCTCAATGGATGCTTCCATCATCAGCAATTTAGAAGATGACCTAGATCCTACGATTCTTTCGGATGACAAATTGGATGATTTGTTTGGATCAGTCATTATTCACGCCACCATTTCCGATATGTTGCTTGATTTAATGACTGGGGACACCGCATTCGTGGTTGTTCCTACCTATGGACTTGATGAACTCAATCAAGAAATTGAAATCAAAGATTCAGCTTATGGGACCGATTATATTAATGAGGATGAGCTTAAAAACGTCTTAAAAGCGCTACATTCCTTGGATATTACCGATTTTGACACCATAGAGTCTTCCTTCACTCTTGATTTAATTTTGGCGCACATCGACGAACTATTAGCTTCCTCCATTTTGCATGCAACGGTTTCAAAACAGTTGCTTGACATGCAAGGCGACCCCATCATCGTTCCTACTCAAGGCATTGATGACTCGTTTGTCCAAATCACTGTTGGCGACCCATTAGAATTAACCGATACGACCTATATTACCCGTAGCGAACTCGAAAGCATCTTTGATGCACTCGATATTTTAGGCATCAACGATATTGATACAGTAACTTTTGATGCAACGATCATCAGTAATCTTGAAGATACGCTCGATGATGATGAGGATGGCATCACGCTAGAAGAACTTTCAGACGATAAATTAGCCACTTTATTTGCTTCCTATATCATTCATGCGACAATCTCGGATATGCTCATCGACTTAACCTCTGGAGATAATCCTTTCGTTGTAGTCCCTACGTATGGGCTAGATGAATTAAATCAAGAAATAAATGTTAAAGAATCCGCATATGGCACCGAATACATCAGCAAAATCGAACTTCAAAATGTATTAAAGGCACTACATGCCCTTGATATTACCGATTTTGATACCATGGAAACCGCTTTAACGTTACAAGTTATTTTGGACAACATTGACATTTTATTGGAATCCTCGATTCTTCATTCAACTGTATCGAAACAACTTCTTGATATGAATGGGGATGCCATTGTTGTTCCATCTCAATCGCTTGATGATGCCTTCGTTCAAATTGAGGTAGGCGATCCGCTATTATCAACAGATACCTTATATATCACACGCGAGGAATTACGTGCCGTCTTTGATGCATTGGATATTCTCAATATTACCGACATTGAAACAGTTACGTTTGATGCCAGTATCATCAACAATTTAGAAGATACTTTGGACGATGATGGCGACCTTATCACCAACGAACTTTCTGACGATAAACTCTCTGTATTGTTCAGTTCTGTCATTATACATGCTACGATTTCTGACATGCTTTATGATCTTACATCCGGTGATGATCCTTTCGTAGTGGTTCCCACTTACGGATTAGACGAACTCAACGCCGAAATTGCCATTAAGCAAACGGCTTATTTGACCGATTATGTGAATAAAACGGAATTAGAAGCGGTATTAAAGGCATTATATGCCCTTGATATCTCTGATTTTGACACCATGGAATCTACATTGACCCTTCAAGTCATATTGACCAACATCGACATTCTATTAGATTCCTCCATCCTCCACTCTACTGTTTCGAAAAAGTTGTTGGATATGGAAGTAAGTGGAACTTTGATTATTCCGGATACGGATCCAATGGACCAAGAAGTAACAATTTTAACCGGAGACCCGTTATTATTCACAGATACCTTATACATAACAAGAGAAGAACTTCGAGCTGTTTTTGATGCCTTAGAAGTTTTAGGAATCTCCGATATCGAAACAGTTAGTTTCGATGCCGGCATTATCAGTAATCTTGAAGATATTGATGACGATGATACCGATGGCATTACACTAGAAGAACTCTCCACGATAAAACTTAACACCCTGTTTGCTTCTATCATCATTCATGCGACCATTTCTGATATGTTAATCGATTTGACATCGGGCGGGGAAGCTTTCGTTGTTGTACCAAACCGCAACGCCATTGATTCAACCGATATCAAATTCACAAGTTATGCAGTGGATTATATCGATGAAAACGAATTAAAGCATGTGTTAATCGCTATGCATGCGTTAGATATTCAAGATTTTAATACCATTGAAAGTTCCATTACCTTAAATGATATCAACACGAACATCGATGCGATTTTATCATCCTCAATTCTACACGCTTCGATGTCGAAGCAACTGTTAGATTTACAAACCGGTGGTTCTGATATGACCGTTCCTTATTTTGACGAAAATAACGACCCCATTCGGTTGTTGGTTTCTGGAACGAATTACATAACAGATGCCGAACTTCGCGCCGTCTTTAATTCTTTAAGTATATTAGGAATCAATGATGTCAACGCCTTTGATGGTTCAGTAACACTTGCGACGATCGATATTGGCACAAACGCTCAAGACGTGGTTTCCTCTTCCATCCTCCAAGCGACATTCTCTAAAACGGTGCTAGATATCGCCATCGGCGGCACTTTGATTGTTCCATATTATGCCGAGAATGATACCACTCAAATTCGGATTACGGTTCAAGACGGGCTTCCAGAAGAAACCAATTATATTAAAGCAACGGAACTGGCCGACCTTCTAATCGCTCTAAAAGTCTTAGGTTATACCGACTCATCCGCTTTCTCAACTGGCTTTACTGGTTCGGTTGATTTGTCCAACATTTCACAAGTTAATGTCAATACCGGCAAAACGAATGCGAAACTACTGGTTGCTTCCGCCATTATTCAAGCGACGGTCTCAGAAAAAGTCTATGATCTTGCGCTAGCAGGAACGATTATCGTTCCAACTCATGCGATTGATGGGCTGACAGAAGTACAAATTACCGTACAAGCGACCCTTCCAGAAGAAACCAAATACATTAGCAAACTCGAATTAGAACACTTGTTGTTGGCGCTCGATGTTTTAGGAATGGCTTCGGGAGATATCTCGGCGTATGATGGTTCAATATCCCTTGCTAATCTTTATTCCAACGAACCCAACCAAAATATCCTTCTGTCCTCCGCATCCATTCACGCCACAATTTCTGACCAAATCTTTGATTTAAAGACCGCTGGAACCTTGATTGTTCCGGATATGGGTTATAATGATTTGGCGATTGATGTCACCGTCTTAACGAATTATTACGTCTATGATTATGAAATTAAAGCTTTGATGAACGCCATGGAAGTATTATCTCCTGGCGGAGAACTAGATTCCTTTACTGGATCATTTGATTTGTCATTATTATATGATGATGAAGCAAATCAAAACCTATTATTAGCATCCTCTTCCATTCACGCCACGATTTCAGACCAAATCTTTGGCCTTGACACCGGCGGTTCGATTGCTGTGCCTATCCGGGATGTATCAAGTGTTACAATCCAAATACTCAAAGGAACATTCACGTATATTAAATCCAGTGAAATCAAAAACCTTTTGAACGCCATTGGCGTTTTAAACCCGGCGGGCGGTAGTTTGGATACCTTTAGTGGCAATATCAGCCTTTCGTCCCTCTATAACAATGAGCCTTCGCAAGACAAACTCTTATTATCAGCCATCATCCATGCCACGATTTCTGATCAAATTATGTCCCTTGATACCGGTGGACAACTCAAGGTACCGAATACGAATGTGGCCAATACTCCCATTCAAGAACTCGTCTTTGGAACCACGTTTGTGTATGATTTTGAAATCAAAGCGTTGATTAATGCCTTATCCGTTCTTGATCCTGATGGCGGAGACTTATCAGGCTTTGGTGGTAACATTAGCCTTTCCTCTTTATATAACAACGAACCTTCGCAAGACAAACTATTATTATCCGCTTCCATTCACGCGACCATTTCCGAACAAGTTCTGGATCTATCGACAGGCGGACAACTTGTTGTTCCAGATACGACCGTTGCTGGAACTGCTATCCAAGAATTGATTTCAGGAACTGATTTCGTTTACGATTTTGAAATTAAAGCCTTAATCAACGCCTTATCGGTTCTTAGCCCTGCGGGTGGTGACTTATCAGGCTTTGGTGGTAACATTAGCCTTTCCTCTTTATATAACAACGAACCTTCGCAAGACTTATTATTGTTATCGGCCACTATCCACGCAACCATCTCGGACCAAATCTTAGATTTGTCAACGGGTGGATCATTGGTTGTTCCTTCACAAAATGTGAGCGGTACAGCCATAAGGGAAGTAGTTGGGGGAACCGATTTCGTTTATGACTTTGAAATCAAGGCCTTAATTAACGGTCTCTCTGTATTAGATCCCGATGGCGGCGATCTGTCCTCATTTAACGGCGCAATTGGTCTTGATTCGCTCTTTGGAAACACTGCCAATCAAGATAAATTGTTGCTGTCCGCTTCCATCCATGCGACGATTTCTGATCAAATCTTAACCCTTTCGACCTCTGGAGATTTAACGGTTCCAGTCCGAGATGTTGATAATACTCTCATTCAAGAAACCGTTGATACCACGCCATTTATCTACGCAACCGAAATTAAACGGTTAATTGATGCCCTTGATATTATTGGCTTCTCAGGCAATATGGCATCCTTTGATGGAACCATTTCGATTACTCAGTTGTCGGGTGTTGATGGTGATACGAACCAAAATACGTTATTATTATCTGCTATCATGCACGCAACAGTCTCTGATACGTTGATGAGCATTGATTCATCAGTATTAATCGTTCCACAGTATAAAGCGGATGAACTCACACAAGTCAAGATTGCTGTCCTGACCACAGAATTTGTATTAAAAGGTGAAATCAAAGCATTAATCAATGCCTTAACGATTATGGGATACACCGACCTCAATTCATTTGGTGTTGCCATCGATTCAACGAAATTCTTTGATGATCCTGCAACCTTATTGTTATCATCCTCCATTCAAGCTACCATTTCTAACCGCCTCATCAATGGTACGGGTGGAAACTTAATTGTTCCTAATACCGACGCTGAAAATGGCAATGCCATCATTCGTTTCGCAAGCATTCATGATGGCACGTTGTACATTACGGTAGAAGAAATCACAGAAATTCTCGCTGCACTCGACATGCTTGGAATGACGAACTTCGCAACACTTGATATTTCTATTTCCGCGATGTTTGGACCAGGAGTTGACTTCGCTACGCTCCTTGAATCGGCTTCAGTACAGGCAACTATCTCCGATTCAATTCTAGAATTCGCCATCGATGAAGATGCAAGAGTCGCCGGTAACTCAGATTTGGTTGTACCAAACGAGTTAAGAGACGACGTTGTTGCTGGAATCGTCAACATTGAGATCATTGAAAACGACGAGTTGTTCAATTTACTCAATGCCCTCAAGATGCTAGGATTCACAGACTTTGGCGATGCGGTAGATGCGACCATCATCACTGATTTGACTGGTCCTCAACTTGATACCATCCTACTGTCTGGTTCAATGCATGTGACCATCGACAATATGTTAAAAGGCAACCCGAACATTACTGTTCCAAACAAGGCTCTAGTAGGTGGAAACACAACAACCGCCCATTATGGAATCACCGGTTTAATTCAAGCCAATGAAATCAAGTACTTCATCTTGGCTGCAAACACCGTAGGTGGCGCAAGCTTCGCAACTGTCGACTTTGATTACAATGCGATTGCATCACTCGATGCAGGACAACAAACCACGGTACTCACCTCTATGATTGTTAGAAACATGATTACCCCTGATTTAGTGAGTGCTGTCAATACTTATAACGATGTTCCTGTCTTCTTGGGAGGACCTAATCCAGTACTCTATGATCCAATTCCCAACTCGATGTATGAAGATGAAGACAACTCAACCTTCTTGACCGCAGCCGCAATTCTGATTTTGATTGATTACCTGCCTTAATACAACCGAATGAACAAAAGGAAGCAACCCACAAAGTCGCTTCCTTTTTCTTATAAATGACCTCTATTTTCAGTAAAAAAACATTTTTACAATAAATTTACCATTTCGAGCGTATATTCTAAGTAAGATGATTTGATATCTTACAAAAAAGATATATAATAAAAAATAGACAGATGTTTTTTTAACTGTCAAATTAAACGGGGGTAATTTAATATGCCTGAATCATTAACATATGCAATGATATTCAATATTTTGTTCTTCGGTATCCTCGGACTTGCAATCCTAGGTGGATTGATGAAAGGATTTAAGAAATCGCTCTTTACTTTCATCACCATGTTCATCTTTTATCTCGTCTTCTTTTTAACAATAGAAACTGTTTCCGGAGCTCTTTGGAGTATGGAAATACCACAACTCGGACAAGCGCTGGGGTTCATTGACTCCTCGCTTTCATCCTATACCTCCTTTGAGGAAGCGTTTAATCCCATGATTTTGGCGTTGCTCCAATTTGATTTGTCGGGAACGAGTCCCGCCTTATCTGAATTCGTTCTTGGCATGGGCATGTTCGTCGTTAAAATTGCCTACACCATTCTTTACTTTACTGTGGGTCTGGTTGTATACAAAATTATCTGTTTCATCATAAAATTAATATTTGTTCATTCGACCAAAGGAGCCAGTAAGAACCGTTTATTGGGCGCTGTATTTGGTTTTGCGAATGGCGCAATGGCCATCGCCGTCATGTTAATCATGTTGGGAGGATTAATGAGTGTCGTTGAAAATGTATCGACCTTACTTCCTGAAGATTTTGACATGACCACATTAGGCAATGAAACCCCTTCTAGAGATGACTTATATGAAGCATCCTATTCCTTAATTCCCCAAGTTAATGAACTAGCCGATCCTATCGACCCCGCAACCGAATTAACAGAAATAGTTGCGGCTTATAACGAAAACTTGATTGTCAACATTGCTAGTTCCATTACCATAACCGATTCATATGGTAATCCTACCCCATTCAATCTTTACTTGTTTGATAGTGTTGCTTCTTTCACCTATAAAGAAGAACAAGTTTCCATTCGTCAAGAATTGGTGGTCATGTCAAACATCATCGATGCCGTTTTTACGGCTTTGGATGAAGCCGGAATTACAATGGATGAGTTATCAGGAGCCGACATGGGTCTCATTATTAGTGCCGCTGCCTCACTCGACTTAACGATGCTATTGGATTCCAAATTATTAACCAATGCTTTAGTCTATATCCTATCTGGAGATGCGGAGCTTGAAGGCCTAGAAATGCTCATCATCCCTGATGACGTTGTATGGTTTGACGTTTTAGACGCTGAAGGCGAAATCGAAACGCCTGGCGAATTAAGAAATATCTTGCTTGCCTTAAACGCTATGGTAGATGCGGCCGGAATGGTCGACTTCACTGAAATTAACCTTGACATCATTTCTGCTTTGACGGATGATACCATTGATGTTTTATTTAATTCGCAAGTATTGGTCGCAACGGTTTCCAATTTATTTTTAACAACCGATTTTGGTGAAACCGATATTATCCTTCCTGACACCGTTTTTGATGAAAACAATTATATTTTAAAAACAGAATTAAAAGCGCTCGCTACAGCTGTGAAACTGGTGGTATCTGAAGTTGCCAGTGAAACCGAATTCGATTTTGCGGCGGCTTTAGCGTTATCAGAATCACAAATTGACACGTTGTTTGAAAGCCAAATCTTATCAGCCACGATTGGCAAATACATCTATGAAATGAATACCGGAGCTTTAGTGATTCCGGCGTCGGTTACAGAATCGGTCGTTGCGGGAGTGAATACGTATCAAGTCGTAACGGTCGAAGAAATGAAAGCTGTCGTTGTATCTGTTGGAATTCTATTTAATGATTTTAATACCATGAATTTCGATGCCACGTTGCTAGATGGTCTTGAATCGACCGTCACGCCAGGAACTTTGGATGATGACTTACTTAATGATTTGTTTGCTTCGGGTATTATTCACGCCACATTATCCAAAATGTTATTGGATTTGACGTCAGGCATCGATCCGGTTATCTCAATCCCTCACTATGATGTAGATGCTAACCCGATTCGTACCACCGTTGGGACCGTTGAATACATCTCGGCGACCGAACTAAAAAATACGCTCAAAGCGATTTATGCGATGGGAATTTTAGATTTCGCGAACCTTGACACCTTAGATCCAAACGTCCTCTTTGACAATATTGATTTAATTCTTGAATCTGCCACTTTGCACGGGACCATTTCCTCAACCCTAGCTGATTTAGGTGCTGGCGTTCTTGAAATCCCCACTGTGGATGTGAATAATGATCCAGTCTGGGTTACCGTAGGTTCTGGTTTGACCGAAACAGACTACATTATTAAAACGGAAATTACCGGTATTTTGGATGGCCTTAAGGTCCTTGGCATCACGAACATTGAAACCTTTAATGGTACCATCGACTTATCAAGTGTTGCCGGTAGTGCTGCGCAAGATCAATTGCTCTCTTCAGCGTCACTCCATTACACAATTTCTAAAACATTATTGGATTTAGGGGATAGCGTTTTGATCATCCCTGTTTACACCGAAGATGGCGTAGCGCCTGCCAATTTAGTACAAGTCACGGTTGCGACCTATACCTACTTATCGAAAACAGAATTAAAAGCATTAATGAGTGCTTTCGATTTGATGGGATTTACGAACCTTGAATCATTTGGGGCTTCCTTAGATTCCTCCTTGTTCTTTGATAACGCCACTACCTTATTAGCCAGCGCATCCATTCAAGCCACATTATCTGATAAAATGCTCAATGGCACCGGCGGAAACTTATTGGTTCCCAATACTGAAAGCGTTGTAGTAGGATCAACAACCTATGTGGCTTCTACTGAAATACTGGCCATTCTGAATAGTTTGGAATTGCTTGGACTCACTGATTTTGCTGCACTATCTTTCAACCCTGCAAACTTATTTACACTATCTGATTACGACGAATTATTTGAATCTACTTCGATGCAAGCGACCATTTCAAAACCGATATTGGACGCCGCAGAAGATGAATTCGTCGCGCCAGGCACCACAAGCTTAATCGTTCCTACCGCGCTTCGTGAAACCGTCGCAGTGGGACTTACAACCCCTGAACAAATCGATTTGGTAGAGTTAAAAGCCCTTTTATCGTCGTTAGAGGTTCTTGGCATCACCAATTTTGCTTCAGGAAACTTCGATGCATCAACCATTACGACCAAATCAGAGATTGAGTTAACTGTCATGCTGAACTCCGGATCTGTTCATGTGACCATTGATAATATGTTAAAAGCCAATGCTAACATTAATACTGCCATCCCTGAACTGGCACAAACGGATGCTCTATTTGGAATTAACAATCTAACACTCGCTGAAGAAATTGTTCACTTCATCTTAGCAGCCGGCGCCGGTGGAACTGAATTTACATCCATTGATTTCGACTTAAACGTTGTTGCCGGACTTGATTCAACCGAACGCGACATCGTGTTGGATTCGATGATTGTAAGAAACCTGATTACACCAGAATTAGAACTTGCCGTCTTTGTTTTCAATCCAGTGTATGTTATTCCAAATAGTTATTACATGGAAAGTAACAACGCCTTATTCTTCACAGAAGCCGGTATTAACGCTTTATTATCTTACATCGGAATGTAATGACTTAGCATTTATCAAAAGAAAGGGATATTCATTTCTCTTTCTTTTTTTTAGGTTCTATCATATAATAAAAAGGCATATCAAAGAAGCGAGGAATACCCTATGAAAAAACGGCTCTTACTGGTTTTGATTTTAGCCCTTTCGCTTTGGATGGTGGCTTGTGTCAATGAAACGTCCACAACGACCACTCAATCGACCCAATCATCCAATTCTACAACCGAATCGACCACCCAAACAACCACTTCAACCACGGCTTCCACGACAACTACCACCACCACAACTCTTGATCCCGCCCTTCGTTACCAAACGATTGAGCTTTTTTCAATGAACGACTTCCATGGGGGGGCGTATTCAGATATTCAAACCCTATCCATGATGGGTGAATACCTCAAATACAAAAAAGATACCACTGATCATTCCATTATCATGGCGACCGGTGACATCTTTCAAGGAAGTGCTTTTTCCAATTATTATTACGGATTACCGATTGTCGAAATTATGAACTATGTTGGATTTGATGCATTTGTCTTAGGAAACCATGAATTTGACTGGGGCATCGACAAGATTGCCCAGTATAATGATGATTTAACCGATAATGGCGAAGCGATATTCCCTTTCTTAGCAGCGAATATTGTCTCTGAAACATCCAATGAAATGATGCCTTGGACCGATTCTTATACCATCGTTGACATCAATGGTCTCAAAGTAGGCATCATCGGCGTTATAGGCGATGTCATTAACTCCATATCCGCCTCAAGAGTCGAAGGCTATGATTTCTTAGATGCGGCTGATGTCGTCGCTGATTATGCATATGAACTCCGAACTGTTGAAAACTGTGACCTCGTGGTTGTTTCGATACACGAGTACAACGAATACACCAACCAACAAATCGCCAATCTGACTGGTGATTACCGTGTCGATGCCTTATTTAATGGCCACACTCACCAATCCCAATACGGCTCAGAGAATGGCGTCATTGTTCGCTCTGGTGCAGATTTACCCCACGCTCAAGCCAGCAATTATAGCAATTCTCTTTTAGCGAAAATTACGTTGACTTTTGACCGTGAAACCAGCACCGTGATTGCTTGGGAAAGTTCCGTACTCAATGAAAATTCAATCACCACTGAATCAGCCTATATTAACGATATCATTGACGTTTTTTCAACGGATGAAGAATACACCTCCTTTGTCAATCAAGTGTTGGCCAACGCCCAATATTCCTTTTCTCCTTCAACGTTAGCCCGCTGGGGATCCAGTGTTATCAGAGATTACGCTTCCGTTGATTTTGGAATGCTCAATACGGGAGGATTCCGTTTAACGATGGATTCTGGAACGCTAACCATGGGAGAAATGGTAGAAATCTATCCCTTTGATAATTACATTAAGACGGTCGATCTTTATGGGTATCAACTCCATGCATTCTGTGATACTTCAATTGTCTTTGATGACCGCGTGAGTTGTTCAAATGGGCAATTCCGCCAAGATGGTGTATCTGTCATCAGCAATCAACTTTACTCGGTTGGCGCAGTCGATTACATCTTTGATAAAGTCGATTATGATTTCTTAGGCGGCATAAACATTCAAACCACACCGCTCTTAATGAGAGACTTACTGGTCTTAGATTTGCTTGGAACCGAAGGATTGTTTAATCCGGCTAATGGAACCTCTTATCAAGAACCTTCAGTGATGAACTATCATGTTTCATCGATTCCGGTCATGGACTTAAAGGTCTACATCGGTATCAGAACTTCAATCCTATAAAACAATAAAGGCTGACCATCAATGTGTGGTCAGCCTTGTTTTTTATCTACTCTGATTTATTTATTCTAGTGGATTAATGTTATGAGCAATGGCTTTGAACGTGACACCGTCATAACTGATTTGATTGATGCTACAATTTGCTAAGAAAGAAGTGTAAGTAAAATTCGGAATTAAATGCACCAAAACGGCTTTTATAACATGGGAGTGAGCCACAATTAACAGCTTTTTATTGGGATAATGCAAACAAAGATCTTTGAGAGCTCCAAAAACACGGTCTTCAAGTTCGGCGTTGTGTTCCATATTCGGAATTTCGTCGTGAACGACTTTTTGGGCATACTCGGCGTCAATCTTTTTGCCATCGAAATCGCCAAAATTCCGTTCGGTCAAGTTGAATTGTGTCAACACCGTTTTTTGGTCACCCAGCACTTTACAAATAATCCTTGCCGTATCGTACGCTCTTTTTAACGGACTAGAAACGATTAAATCGAAATGTTCTTGTTTGGCTTTCAAAAATTCTCCGGTTTTTTTGGCTTGGTCCATCCCGGTTTGGTTCAGTGGATTGTCCATACGACCTTGGACGATAAAGTTGCGGTTGGCATCGGTTTCTCCGTGCCGCATAAGATAAAGAATGTTCATTAAAAATCACCTGAAAATCATTATACTACAATTGATTAAAAAATGATATAATAATATTCACGAGGTGATTTTGCATGAGAATGGTGGATATCATCGAAAAAAAACGCGACAATCATCCTCTGACACAATCAGAGATTGATTTCGTTATTAATGGGTACACAAAGGGGATTATCCCCGATTATCAAATCAGCGCTTGGCTGATGGCGATTTATTTTCAAGGAATGTCGGATGAAGAAGCCGGCTTTTTAACCCAAGCGATGCTTCATAGTGGCGATATCATTGATTTATCGATGATTGATGGCATCAAAGTTGATAAGCACTCCACGGGAGGCGTGGGCGATAAAACCACCCTCATTTTAGGACCGTTGGTTGCTTCCGCAGGCGCAAAACTCGCCAAATTATCCGGACGCGGACTAGGTCATACGGGTGGAACGCTTGATAAACTCGAATCCATTGATGGCTGCGGTTTTAAACTAACTGAAGCACAATTTGTCAAACAAGTGAATGAGATTAACATTGCTGTAGCGGGCCAAACTGCCGAATTAGTGCCAGCTGATAAACTTCTTTATGCATTAAGAGATGTGACGGGAACCGTCAATTCGATTCCGCTGATTGCATCATCCATCATGAGTAAAAAATTAGCATCCGGAGCCGATGTCATTTGTTTGGATGTTAAAATCGGTGATGGTGCGTTCATGAAAACGTTAGAAGATGCCAGAGTCTTATCCAAACTGATGGTCTCGATTGGCAAGCAAGTCGGAAAAACCGTTATTGCTTTTATCACTGACATGGATCAACCATTGGGCTTTGCGGTTGGGAACCGCTTAGAAGTGAAAGAAGCGGTAGAAACCTTATCCGGACATGGTCCCAAAGATTTGGAGACCTTGTGTCTCGAAATCGGTTCTTATATGATTTATCACGCTAAAAAAGCACCATCATTGGAAGAGGCCCGCAAAATTGCTTACGCACAACTCCATAATGGGCAGGCTTTAGCGAAATTTACACAATTCATTGGCGCCCAAGGGGGCCACATTGGCAATATCAACACCTTCGTCAAGGTGAAAGAGATTTTACCGGTGGTCGCGCTAAAAGATGGCTATGTGGCTAAAATTAAGGCATTGCCCGTGGGCTTAGCCTCCATGAAACTGGGCGGAGGCCGCGAAACGAAGGAAGACATTATTGATCCGATGGTCGGCATTGTCCTAAAAAAGAAAATAGGGGATAAAGTAGCTGTAGGTGAAACCTTATGTGAAATTTACGCCAATAAACCAATTAGCCAAGAAATTATTGCTTCCTTACAATCGGCGTATGAAATTGTGCCTGACGTGGTACAACCGGGTAAAATCATTTGGGAAATCATTTCTTAAGGGGTTTTGTTTGTCAAATAAGGCTTAAAATGTTATAATATAGCTACTTACATAAGGGGAGCTCGGGGAACTGGGCTGAGAGTATAGCTAACCCGCTATAGACCTTACCTGATCTGGATAATGCCAGCGTAGGAGTATCACCACTCTCAGTTTATACGTCCCCTTTTGCGAGGGGACATTTTTATTTTCTGGGAGGAAAATCATGAAAAATAGATTAAAAACACAACCAGTCATTGAAATGGGATTGTTTGTGGCCATTGCGGTCGTGATTGATGCGATTGCCAGTCTTTATAGTCCCTTCAAATATGGTGGGTCCATTTCGTTCGCCATGTTACTGATTTTTATCATTGCCATCCGTCATGGCTGGAAAGCCGGAATTCTATCAGGTTTTGCCTTTGGCATCTTGCAAGCGTTGGTGGCGGTTGGATTAGGGACAATCTATGTGGTAGGGGCGTTTCAATTCATTTTGGATTATTTGCTCGCATTTATGGTTTTAGGGGTTGCCGGATTATTTAAAAACGCCAAAACCAAGGTGTTACCGTTTGTTTTAGGAATGACATTAGGCAGTTTCCTTCGTTATTTAGCACATGGATTCTCTGGGGTTATCTTTTTTGGGATGTTTGCGCCGGAAGGTGTGAATGTGTGGTTTTACTCCTTCATCCTTTATAATCTCCCATACATGGCCGCCTCATATGGTCTATCACTCGTCATAGGGCTCATTTTACAAAGAAGAGGCCTTATCGGTTATCAGTTACAAAGGGGCTGTAATGAAATAGCGCCCCAAACATAAGAGATAGAAAAACCGCACTGGAGACCAGGGCGGTTTTTTGGTATAATATGAGTATGACTAGTACACAATTACACCAAGAATATTATAACGCAAAACAATTGAAATTACCACTGACCTATGAGGTACTTATCCCATATGACAGTGAAGTAAGAACATTTGACGAAGTATTTCGGAGGGTCGACATTAAGAAATACTTAGTAGAAGGAAGTCCAAAGGGACGAACCGGATACAATCCTGTCAACATGTTCAAATTGATAATGTTTTGTCAAATGGAAAAAATCACGAGTTTGCGAGCGATGGCAAAAGCCGCCCAAAACGACATCCGACTGATGTGGTTGACAGACGAAACGAAGCCGAGTCACGACACGATCAAACGATTCATGGAAGACCATCTCAAAGGGAATCTCGAAGACCTGTTTCATGAAATCAATCAAACAATGATTGAGGAAGAAGCAATCGACCCGACCCGACTCTTCATCGACGGAACGAAAATCGAAGCGAATGCGAATCGATACCAATTCGTCTGGAAAGGCTCAATCGAAAAGTTTCGCGACAAGCTGTTCAAGAAGGTGACCAAAGTCATTGAGCGAATCAACCAACGGCTGGAACTAGAAGGCGTGTTTTTTCGAATTCAGGAAAGTTATCAAACCGACGATTTGAAGAAAATCCAAGCCTATCTCGAAACCGAAGTCGAGCGTCATGAAATCAAGTTCGTTTCCGGCAAAGGGACGCGAAAAAGCGCGATTCAGCGCGATTATGAAGAAATCGCGACCAATTTGGAAAAGCTCATCGAATACGAAAAATATCTGGCTGTCATCGGACCGGACCGAAATTCCTGTGCCAAGACCGACGGGGACGCGACATTTATGCGGATGAAGGAAGATCACATGAGAAACGGGCAGTTGAAAGCGGGATACAATGTCCAAATCGGCGTGGCGGATGAGTACATCCTACATGTGGATATTTTTCAGGATCGAAGCGATTATCAAACGTTCATTCCGTTTTTGGAGGGGTATAATCAAGCCTATGGGGAATACCCCAAGTATCCCGTCGCGGATGCGGGATATGGCGGGTTGAAGAACTACCGCTATGTGAAATCGAACAACATGGAAATCGTTCAGAAATACACCATGTATGGAAAAGATACCAAAGAAAAGAAATATTGCGAAGACCCGACTCGACCGGTGAACTTCAAAAAGGATGAGGAAGGGAACTACTTCGACGCAAACGGAGAGAAGCTTATCTTTCTGTGGCACAGTAAGAAAGGTCACGACGTCTATGAAGCCCCCGTCAGCAAGAAGCGATACGACATCAACGAAGCGTTGTGGGCATTTCAAAAAGAAGCCAGAGAAAACCTAGAATCAAAGTGGGGAATCGAGTTGCGAATTCAACGTTCGATTCAAGTCGAAGGAACTTTTGGCGTCTTGAAAGAGGACTTTCGGTTTCGTCGGTTTCGACGCCGCGGCATTCAAAATGTGAAATTTGAGTTTTTACTGCTGGCGATCGGTTATAACTTATCAAAATACCATAACAAAAAATATCGCGTGACGGCATAGTTATCGACTGGAAAACGTCACGAATGACTTTTTTCTTTTTCTTTGCGCTTAAAAAGCGCTTTTTTTATTGGTTTTCCACAGTCATTCCCATGTCGCAAAAGAAAAAAGGACTGTGTGGCCCATGAAGATAATCAAATCTTCATTTCCTTACAGTCCCTTTTTATTTAATTTAAAACTTGTTAGCACTCAATGCTTGACAGTGCTAAGACTTCGTTGTATAATAAAAAACGTGAATAACAGGAGGACTATAACATGAAAGAAAAAATGGAATTTAAGACCGAGTCGAAACGGCTGCTACACTTGATGATCAACTCGATTTATACCAACAAAGACATTTTTTTAAGAGAACTCATCTCGAATGCCAGCGATGCCATCGATAAGTACCACCTAACGTCATTAACCGACGAATCACTCGAAAAGACCAATGAATACGAGATTCACTTAGCGTTTGACAAAAAAAAACGCACCATCACCATTACCGATAACGGTATTGGTATGACGTATGACGAATTGGTCAGTAACTTAGGCACCATTGCCAAAAGTGGCACGTTAGAATTCTTACAAAACATGAAAGGGAAAGACCTCAAAGAAATGGACCTCATTGGTCAGTTTGGCGTCGGCTTCTATTCAGCCTTCATGATTTCCCAAAAAGTATCAGTATTATCCAAATCGCCCTACAGTGATAAAGCGTACCGCTGGACCTCTGAAGGAGAAGACACTTATGTCATCGAAGAAGCAGATAAAACTTCCAGAGGGACAGAAATCACTTTGTATCTCCGTAAAAATGAAGACGAAGAGAATTACGACGAATTCTTAGATGAATACCGACTTTCCTCTTTGGTCAAGAAATATTCAGATTATGTGAAATATCCCATTACGATGGAAAAAACCACCGAAAAGCCGAAATTAGACGCCGAAGGCAAAGAAATCGAAGGTAAGTACGAATCCGTTACCGCCAATGAAACCTTGAACTCGATGATTCCGATTTGGAACCGCAATAAGAGCGATGTAAAACCTGAAGAATTAAACGAGTTTTACAAAAATCAATATTTTGATTATACTGACCCACTGCTCCATATATGGACCGATGTCGAAGGGGCTTTAACGTATAAATCGATTGTCTTTATTCCAGGTAAAGCACCCTATAATCTATACTCCGAAAAATATGAAAAAGGCCTCCAACTCTATGCCAAAGGCGTTTTCATCATGGACAAATGCAAAGAATTGGTTCCGGATTATTTGCGTTTCATCAAAGGCTTGGTTGTTTCAAGTGATTTGTCCTTAAATATCAGCCGTGAAATTTTACAACACAACCGTCAACTCAAGAAAATCGCGCAAAATCTTGAAAAAAAGATTTTGGGCGAACTTGAAAAATTGCTTAAAAACGATCGAGAAAAATATTTGGGCTTCTTTAAAGAATTTGGCGTCAACCTAAAATATGGTATTTATGACAATTTTGGCGAGAAAAAAGAATCGCTTCAAGACCTCATCCTCTTCAAAACCGTCTTAAGCGAGAATATGGTGACCCTCCGCGAATACGTTGATAAAATGCCAACGGATCAAAAAGATATTTATTACGGCTCCGCTCCTACCAAAGAAGCGATTCAAGTATCCCCCCAAATGGATATGCTAAAGAAAAAGGGATACGATGTATTGGTGCTATCTGATGATGTTGATGAATTCATGATCAACATCTTAAGAGAATATGACAAGAAGACCTTTAAATCCATTAACCAAGGTGATTTAGATTTACTCGACGAAAATGAAAAAACCAAAATTCAAGAAATAGCAAATGAACAAAAAGATCTATTAGAAACGTTAAAATCGATTCTTTCCGCTGAAGTCAAAGATGTCAAATTGTCCACACGTTTAGCCGATTCTCCGGTTTGTCTGGTCAGCGGCGACGGATTATCGTTCGAAATGGAAAAAGTGATCAATCAAATGCCCGGCGAAAAAGAGATGAAAGCCGACAAAATATTGGAAATCAATCCCAATCATGCGTTGTTTATAGCCATTGAATCGGTTTATCAAAACGACCGTAACTCCTTGGATGATTACGCTTGGATTCTTTATAACCAAGCGATGCTCATCGAAGGACTAACCATCAAAGACCCGGTCAGCTTCGCCAACAAGATGGTCCAATTGATGATTAAAGCCGCAGGCAAGTGACATCATGGCTACCGCCCTTAAAGCCATAAAAAACGATTTAAAACCCACAATACTTCCCCTTAAATCATCATTTAGGCACCATTCATCGCCGTTTATCGAATCGCTACAAATCGATGTCCGACTGCCAGATGAAGTCACAAAGATCCATTTTACAATTTCTCACTATCTTTCTTCGCATTCGATTGGGCTAGAATACGGTTTTACCAAAGCACCAAAGAAGAAAACGCCGAAGAAGGAGCACTATTCATTATCTAATCTCACCGATTCAACCTTACTTCCTGGCATCGATGGGACCCACTTAGCTAAAATCAAATCCTTACAAAAATTTGATGCGAAAGAAAACGTCATATTATCACTTTCGCCCCTTGATGAACAAATCGATGCGTATGTCAACCTAATCAAAGCCAATTGGCCATCTTTAGCCCAGTACGCCACCGAGTTTGCGAAAGAACAATTATAGATAAAAAGACCTCATCGTTGGATGAGGTCTTATTTTTGAAAATAAACGGTATCGACAACCTTTAAATAATCTAATCGCTTCACATAACCCTCAGGAATCAAATGTCCTAAGGATTCAAATTCACTTAATTCTATCGATTTACGACCTTCAACAGCGCGGTCATAAAACGCTTTGACATACTGACTGTCTAGTAAAAAGACTTTTCCTAATTTGGTGAAGGCCACGATGATAAAACCAATCCCACCGTGTTTCGCGATATGATCAAGATGCAATACTTGATGCTCATGGATGTTTTTGAGCGGGAATGAGGTTTTATTCTGCGTCTCTTTCGCTTCAAAATCAATATACTTTCCTTTGTACAATCCATTATAATCGGTCGTAGAAGGGATTTTATAATAGGCTTCGCTGATTCTCGCCGCACTTCGCCGTTCATAATCGACTTTGACGACCTGAATCGGAATCGGCTTTTTATAGATGTAGGCAATGTCGTTGGCTACGTAATGGTCATTGGTTTGGTTAATTGCTTCTTCTAAATCCATGCCTCGATTGGCAACGCTGGTAGAAGTTGTTTTTTGTGGTGGCCGTTTTAACGGATAATTAATCATGATATCACCTGGCTCTATTGTATCACAAAAGCCCTTATTGGCGCCATCTTTGATTTGAAATAATGGTAAGGTTTTCATTAAAAATATCAAAACTATTTTTTGCATATTGGTTTATCTCATCTGATTTATAGTGTATAATACATACGACGAAATACTTCCAGTATCTAGTGAAAGGATTAATTATGAGCCAAATCAAATTTTTTGCATTGGGCGGACTGGGCGAGAACGGCAAAAACCTTTACTGTGTTGAAGTCGAAAAACGGATCGCCATCCTCGATGCAGGTCTAAAACATCCCTCGGGGGATCTTTTAGGCATAGACGCCATTGTCCCCGATATGAGTTATCTATTAGCGAGAGCCTCTGACATTGAAGGTGTTTTTATCTCGCATGCCCACGATAAAGCCATCGGTGCTTTACCGATGCTTTTGTCAACGATTAAAGTCAAAGTCTACGCCACCAATTTTGCCATCGCGGTCATCAAAGATTTGTTAAAAGAGAATAAGATGGATCCCGATGATTATGAACTGATTGTGGTTGACCGAGACCGACCGATTACCTTCAGACATTTTCAAATCGTTTTCTTCGCAACCACCCACTCCATTCCCGAATCTTCCGGCATTGCCGTTTTAACCAAAGCCGGAGCAATCGTTTATGCGACTGACTTTACCTTTGACCAAAATGTTGGACCGCTTTATTCAACCGATTTTTCCAAACTCGCTCGGTTCCAAGAATACGGTGTTTTAGCGTTATTATCAGAATCTTCTGGCGCATTGACGGTGGGCCATTCAACCTCGGATTATCAGTTAATCCATTTGATTCGCACCACCTTCCAAAAAGCCAAAGGACGCATCATCGTTTCGCTTTATTCAACGGAACTAGCCCATATTCAACGCATCATCAATGAAGCATTGAAACAAAACAAACGGATCTCCATCATTGGCCGTAAAGCCCAAAGAATGGTCGATATCGCTGAAACCATGGGATACATCCAAATCCCACAAGAACGGTTGGTCAGTTTAAAATATCTTGATGAAGCAAATACGAACGATTTCCCCGATGTCGTTTATTTGGTCACCGGTGAACGTCATGAACCGTTCTTTATGTTACAAAGAATGGCCAAAGGGTTTGACCGCTTGGTTAAATTAACCGTGAACGATACGGTCTTAATGATGTGTCCTCCCATCGTTGGCACTGAAAAAATTGCGGCTAAAACCTATGATGCGTTATACAAACTCGATTTGAACTTGGTTCGCATCGATAAAAAAATATTACCCCCATCGCACGCTTCGATGGAAGATATCAAATTACTCTATAGTTTATTAAAACCCAAACACATCATTCCCATCAATGGGGAGTATCGATATTTACAGGCCCAATACAAACTTGCCCTCGAATACGGGTATGATCCCTTACACGTTGCTTTAATTGACAACGGTGAAGTTGTGACCTTCGATGATGGCATCTTAAACATGAAGCACGACACCGTGATGAACGGATCAATCATGGTGGACGGATCATTTGACTCTGATGTGAACGACGTTATCATTAAAGAGCGTGAAATGCTCTCTCAGGACGGTTTCTTATTAATCATAGCCAACATTGACGCTCGGGAACGAATGATGCTCAATGAGCCTGAAATTGTCTCTCGTGGGTTCATGTATATGAAGGACAACGAAGAAGTCATTAATAAGATAGAAGAAATTTACCGTGCTGTCACGGAACGACAATTCGCAGCGAGATACATTGATTGGCGTGTTTATAAAGAGTCGATTCGGGATGAAGTTCAACGTTATTTATTCCGAGAGACCAAGCGGAAACCCGTCATCATTCCTGTGATTATCGATACACAGCACGACAAGATTTGTAAAGTGATATAAAAAATAAAATGACACATCATTCCGAAATTCCGGACCGATGTGTCATTTTTTTTATATCGACTCACTATATAAGTAAGTACTATATATAATATAAGTACTATATACAAATGAGAAGCAATTATCCCTTTTTATGCTTTTCCTTGAGAATGGATTCAATAAAATCGTATTGCTCTTTAAACTGTAACTCAAGTTTTGTGTGCGTTTGTGGAACATAATATTTCTTACCAATCAAAGGTGTAGGCAGATATTGTTGGGACACAATATGATTCTCAAAATCATGGGCATATTGATAAGGAGTTTTATCATCATACGTAGGATTGTTAATTAAATGAGAGGGGACTTTATAAGTCTTGCCTTCGCGAACATCGGATAAGGCAGCGTTAATGGCCAGATGGGCACTGTTCGATTTCGGCGATAAGCAAAGTTCAATGGTGATAGCGCCTAAGGCATTGACGGCTTCTGGAAAACCAATGTGTCTGGCTATGTCGCAAGCCGCCGCAACTTTACTACCCATAGTGGGATTCGCTAAGCCGATGTCTTCATAAACAATCGCACTTAAACGCCTTAATAACGATTCTAAGTCTTCAGCTTCGATGAGTCTTGCCAAATAATGAAGTGCCGCATTTACATCCGATCCTCTGACCGATTTATGAAAAGCACTTAAGATGTCGTAATAATCATTGCCATTTTTGTCCACCGACATCGAAGGTTTTCCCACGACATTGATCGCAAATGCTTTATCAACACGTTGATTCATATCTGCTTGAATACAGAGTAATTCCAACATGTTAATGGCGGTACGAATTTCTCCATTCGCCGCCGTTGCGATGTAATCATAAACCGATTCTTCAAGGGTGAGTTGCTTATTATAACGAGATAAGTCTATTTTTAGTAAAAAGCTTTTTATTTCCGGTTCCGTCAATCGTTCAAGCCGGAAGATGGAGACACGACTTCTAACCGCAGGGTTTACCGCAATATAAGGATTCTCAGTGGTCAATCCAAGCAAAGTGACTTTTCCAGTTTCCACATGTGGGAGTAAATAGTCCTGAACGTCTTTGTTCATCCGGTGAATTTCATCCACGATTAATAAGACATTGCCATAAAGCTTCGCAGCTTCCACAATTTCTTTTAAAACCGCTTTGGCATCGGTGGAGGCATTAAACTTAAAATGATTGAGCGGAAAATGTTCGCCAATCAACATCGCCAAGGTCGTTTTACCAGTCCCGGTGGGACCATATAGAATCATCGATACCAGTCGGTTCTCAGAAAGCATTTTTTTGATAATTCCAACCACTCTTGTTTGACCGACCACTTCATCAAAGGTTTTCGGTCTTAACTGGTTCGCCAGCGGTTCATACATGGTATCACTCCTCAAATCAAAAGTTACTAATATTATATCATAATGAAGCCCTATCAGCGAAACCGGTTTGGGTAAACTATCGATGATTTTAATGAACACAACGTCAGTAACTGGATATATTGGTAGTCCTTACGGGTTTTCTTGGCATTTTGATCAAAAAACGCTATAATAGAGGTAATCTTCAAATATGGGTGAATACAATGCTAAAAGACGATATATTAAAACTCAAAGAAGAGAAGAATGCGATCATCCTTGCGCATTACTATCAAGATGCGGATATTCAAGATATCGCCGATTATGTCGGTGATTCGCTTGAATTATCGAAAATCGCTGCAAAAACAGCGGCCAAGATGATTATCTTTTGTGGGGTCAATTTCATGGCTGAAACCGCAAAAATCCTGTCGCCGGATAAAAAAGTCATTTTGCCAGTCAAAGAAGCCAAATGTCCCATGGCTATGATGGTCACGAAAGAAAAACTGATTGAGTATAAAGCTAAAAATCCGGACAGAGTCGTCATATGTTATGTGAACTCCTATGCGGATGTTAAAGCGTTGTCTGATGTCTGTGTCACCAGTTCGAACGCTGAAAAAATCATTATGGCGTATAAAGACCGAAAAATCCTTTATATTCCCGATAAAAACTTAGGACTTTATCTCAAAGACAAATACCATCTCGATATCGAGGTCTGGCCAGGATTTTGTTGCATCCATAACAATCTCAAAATCGATGAAGTGGTATCGATGAAAGCAAAATACCCAAGCGCCGAAGTCTTAATTCACCCAGAAGCACCCTTAGCCGTATTAAGACTCGCTGATTTCATTGGATCAACGAAGGGTATTGTGGAATATGCCTCTCATTCTATGAATAAAGAATTTATCATAGGCACCGAAGAAGGCATCTTACATCCCTTACAAAAACGCAATCCCGAAAAAGTGTTTCATCTACTAAGCCCAGGATTATCATGTTTTGACATGAAATTAACCCGTTTAATTGATGTGTATACTGCACTTCGTGATGAAACGTATGAAATTACTGTTCCAGAAGATGTAAGGATTAAAGCGTATGAAAGTCTTAAAAAAATGCTGGAGATGAGTTAATATGAATCAAACTTGTGATGTGTTGGTCATTGGATCCGGACTAGCCGGATTATTGACCGCACTCAACATCGATACAACCCACAAAGTCATTGTCTTAGCCAAAGAAACGTTTATGAATTCAAATTCAATGCTCGCTCAAGGGGGCATCGCCGTCGAAATGAATTCTGATCCGGTGTTGCATCAAGGGCACTATGATGACACTTTAAAAGCTGGCGCAAAACTCAATGACCCCGATGCGGTTCGGACGCTGGTTGATCATGCGGATGTGGCAATCCGCCGGTTGATAGAATTGGGCGTCGATTTTGATAAAGATGCCGATAACAACATCGTCTTTACCAAAGAGGGTGGGCATAGTCGTCACCGGATTGTTCATGCGGGAGGCGATGCCTCAGGATACCACACCACAAAGACGCTTGTGACCGAAGTTCAAGCCCGTCATAATATCGAAATTTTGGAACACACAATGGCCATTGATCTTCTGGTTTTTGAAGGAAAAGTATATGGCACTTCCATCATCAATCAAGAGGGAAAAATCAGTCAAATATTCGCAAAAAAAACGGTGCTCGCCACCGGCGGAATTGGGTCGGTTTATGGTGCCACTACAAACGATCTTTCAGCCACTGGCGATGGCATTGGATTGGCCTATCGTGCCGGTGCTGAAATCAAGAATATGGAGTTCGTTCAATTTCATCCAACCGCCCTTTATTCAGAGGATTCCAAAAGCCGTCAACGCTTCTTAATTAGTGAAGCGGTAAGAGGCGAAGGTGCGAAACTTCTCAATGTTTTAAAACAACGATTTATGCAAAAATATAATCCTGAATTAATGGAACTTGCCCCTCGTGATATCGTTAGTCAGGCCATCTACCGTGAAATGTATGATACTTGGACCGACCATGTATTCTTAGATACCAGGGAACAAGATCCCAAACGACTTGAAAAACGGTTCCCCACGATTTTCAATCATCTTAAAAATCATGGCATTATTATGGGCATCGATTTGATACCAGTAGCGCCTTGCGAACATTTCAGTTGTGGTGGCGTGGTGAGTGATTTATTCGGCAGAACCACGGTTGCCAATTTATATGCGGTTGGTGAAGTCGCTTGCACGGGTGTGCATGGGGCGAACCGCTTAGCCTCAAATTCATTGCTTGAATGTGTTGTGTTTGGAATGCAGATTGCCAAAGACATCAATGAAACCATTCATTCTGTTACGTTAACAGAAGAAGTTCAAAAAGAGTATCCACCCATGGCGGAATACAATTACAAACCAATTCGTAAGAAAATCGGGGATTACATGGATGAGTATGTTGGCATTGTACGGAACACCGAAGGCTTAAAATTAGCACTGGATGTCATAGTCAAAATCTACGACAATCTCATGAAATATCCTAACTCTACCAAATATTACTATGAGACATTAAATCTCGCGACAACCGCCAAAATCATCACCACCCAAGCTTTGGCAAGAAAGGAAAGCATCGGATGCCACTTAAGAATCCAATCATGAAGAACAATTATCATACCCACATGTACCTATGCAAACATGCGAATGGGTCGGTTCAAGATTATGTTAAGAAAGCAATCGAACTGGGTTTTGAGACCATTGGCATGTCGGACCATGCGCCCTTCGAAGAACTGAAAGACCGAAGCGTCCGGATGATTCCATCCGAGTATCCCATCTATCTTGATGAGTTAGAAGCAGCTGTTCACGAATATGGTTCACTAATAAAAATCAAGAAAGGACTTGAAATTGAGTTCTTCGAAAATCACATTGAACGATATGATGAACTTCTCAACACATTGGATTATCTGGCCTTAGGACAACACTACATCTCAGATCCATTGAGCCTTGGTGGACTTCGTTCAGTATACGCTCTCAGTCAACCTGAGTTTTTAGAAACATACGCAGACACGTTGGTCTTAGGGATGCGTTCCTTGAACTTTAAGTTTGTATGTCATCCAGATCTTATGCTTTACAGTTACCCCACATTTGATGAGCACGCGAAAGCAGCAACTCAAAAAATCATCGATGCCTCAGTACAATACAATGTCCCCTTAGAGATTAATGCGAATGGGATTCGAAAAGGGACCAGAGAGTTACCAGAAGGGACAAGGTATTTGTATCCTAGGCTTGAATTTTGGCAAATGGTTAAAAACTCAAAAGCCAAAGTGATCATCTCATCAGACGCTCATGACCCCGAAAAACTCTGGGATGAGGACGTTGCCAAAGCCTACGAATTTGCGGGGCATCTTGGAATAGTAGTAGCAGAAGCTCTTGATTTTTAGAAGCATTCGAACATTCGAGTGCTTTTTTCTTTTTTGTGATTTCGTTCGGCATGCGTTTTTTGTGTCCTGTAGGGGTGATTATGCCTACCCAGTGATAAAAACGTTGAAATTCGGGCGATTTTGAGAAGCAGTTTTGAAAAACGATAAAATCGAGATAAGTTCAATAATTATCGTATTCATTGAATCAAAAAGAGCATGTTTAAAATCGAAGAAGAGGGGTAGCTCACGGGAACAATCGTTTCATTAATTCAAAATGAATATGTATTGTGGATAAAAATCCACATTATAAATACTTGTATTAACTTCCTATAATATATATTATGTTAACCATTATATAACATCTATATTTGGCCATTCTGTTTAACTCTGTGAATAAGTGTAAAATTGGTATCGTGACTTTTATCGCTAAAAATGGGTCTGGTTTTCGATGGGGTCTCAAAATGGTTTTAAAATTGGATGGACTTGACCCTATAATATCGATTTGGTTTCATTCGTTTTACGCTATAAATCGATACTTATGATATAATAGACTTAAACACCATGTTTTTCGATTCGGAGGGCATTCTTACTTATGGGTAAAGTTGTCATGATTTTTACGGGCGGGACCATTTCAATGAAAATTGATGAGCGTAACCACTCTGTCGTACCATCACTCAGTGCTAATGAAATTATGGCGAATCTCTTTAGTTCTGAGCTATATAAGGATTTAGAAATGGTTGAATTTTCGGAGTTACCATCACCATCTATTACACCGCAAATGATGCTTTCATTGTCAAAACTTATAAAAACCAAATTACAACGCGAGGATGTTTCAGGGGTTGTGGTCGTTCATGGAACGGACACTTTAGAAGAGACGGCTTTCTTTTTAGACGTCATTGTCGATTCTCCTAAACCCATCGTTGTGACCGGTTCAATGAAGTCTAGTTCGGAATTAGGGTACGATGGAATCAATAATTTGGTATCTTCCATTTTAGTTGCTAAATCACCTAAGTCGCTTAATAAAGGAACGCTCGTCGTCATGAACGATTCAATCAATGCGGCGAGTGAGGTTTCCAAAACAAACACCTTAACGCTTGATACCTTCCGATCAATGGATTTTGGTCCTTTAGGGATTGTTGATAACAAAGAAGTCATCTTTTATAGAACTGTCAATTATGTTAAAAAGCATGTGGCGACGGATACTGTCGAAAACGCTGTTCATTTATTAAAGGTCTACTCGGGAATGGATTCATCGATGCTCAAGGTTCTTATTGAGAACTTTCATGCGAAGGGGATTGTGCTTGAAGCCTTAGGTCGCGGAAACGTTCCTCCCTCTATGCTTGAAGGCATTGACCTCGCCATCAAAAAAAATATTCCGATTATCATTTGCTCCAGATGTCCTTCCGGTAGAGTCTTGGATACATATGGGTATATAGGCGGCGGAAAAGACTTAACTAACAGAGGCTGTTTGCTTGCACCGAATCTGAATGGTCAAAAAGCAAGAATTCTATTGATGATTGCCTTAACAAAATATCAAACCCCACAAGACCTTAAACATTTATTTGAATAACAAAATAGGCTGCACAAAAATTTGTGCAGCCTCTTCTTTTATATTTGAATTTATTTTAGCATCAATTTAAGTGCATCTTTAATGAGTTCTGAGGTTGATTTGGATGAATCGAGTTTGGCAATGACTTTTTTGATTTCTTTGCCATTGTATCCAAAAGCCAACATTGCATCTTCAACGTCTTGTAAAGTATCGGTTAAGACAACCTCTGGCGTCAAATCGAGTTTTCCTTTTAGATCAAGGATGATTTGCTGCGATGCTTTGGGACCGATTCCTGGAAACTTCTGTAAGAACTTGGCATTACCTGATTCAATTGCTGTGGCGATAGCTTCAACTGTACCGGCCGCTAAAATCGCATTTGCGCTTTTGGGACCAATACCGTTTACGCTGATGAGTTTTAAAAATAAGTCTCTTGCTTCGGCGGAATGGAATCCATAAAGACTGATTTCATCTTCCGCAACCTTTTGATAGATATAGAGGGTTGCCAACTGACCTAATTCAAAGAAATACGGATTTGGGGTCATTAAATGAAATCCTAAATCATGGACTTCCAGGGTTACATAATTCGCCTTAATTTCGGTAATAATTCCTTTTAAATAGCTATACATTGTTCCCTCACCTCGACCATCATTATAGCATAAACCAGCCGTAAAATCCGGGTAAATATCAAAATAATTAGACCGGTTCTTTTGATTCAAAACCAGTTTTTAAAAACACGACTTCTTCTTGCATTTTTTCGAGTGAAAATCTCCAAAAAAACATCACAATTAAAACGCATTTAATACAAATTATATTCAAATTAAAAACAAATTATCATCACATGTCATTTTTGAAAATTTGTTTTTTTTCGTTCTACCTGTGTCCTTAAAACTTCTTAAATACGATGATCGATTTATGATCGGTATATAGAATCTCGAGTCGGTGCTTCATGGCTAAACCCTCAAAGGTTCTTTCCCCATAAAAATGATAATGTGTGATGTCTCGAAGATACCACCAATCCTTCAGCTCACTGGGGGTAAACAAGGTGCTAATCGCCAATATTCCGCCTTTTTTGACCAGTTTTAAAAGGACCGTCCATTCATACTCCAAATCCTGAAAATGCTCTACAACTTCCGTAGCAGTTACAAGGTCATACTCACGATTCAATACGATTTTATCTGGATTAAAATAGACATCATACGTCGAAATCTGAAATCCAGCATTTTCTAGAAGGGTACCCAATGTTTTGGTTCTACCCGCTCCATAATCCAATGCATTTCCTTTGCTAACATACGGTAAAACGGCCGTTCTAACAAATAATCGCATTTGATCAATATACTTGGGATCGGGGATTTCACTATGCAGCAAATACCGTTTCTTTTCCGAGATTGGATCCAAAAACAATGATTCGTTCTTTGCGTAGAGTTCGCAGATGTCACAATATAGCATGGGAAGAGTCCCAATCATCACAGGGTTGCGTTCACACCCGCAAACGGGGCATTTAGTCGACGAACTCGAATTCATAATCGCCAATGCGAACGATGTTTCCGTTCTTACAACCGGATGTTCTTAATTTCTCATCAACACCAAAGCGACGCATTCTTCTCGCCAATTGCTTCACAGATTCTTCTGCGCCAAAATTGGTCATTTGTAATAAGCGTTCGATTAATTGTCCTTGGACGCTAAAGGTCGTATCATTCACTTGCACGACCTCAAAATCATGATCCGTCGGTTCATATCGATAAATAACTTCATCATCTTTATCGTTTTCTTGATAAATATCAAATAGCGGTGTCTTAGACAACACTTCCGTAATCTTCTTTAGAAGCGGAACGATGCCTTCTCTTGTTAAAGCCGCAATTTCAAAAACTTCGAGATCAGGTCCCACTTTTTCTTTGAACATTCTTAAGTTTTCGGCTGCTTCCGGCAAATCCATCTTATTCGCTACCACGATTTGTGGACGCTTTGATAATTGGAATTTATATTCTTTTAACTCATTGTTAATGGTGATGTAATCATTATAAGGATCTCTTCCATGGGTTGCGGCCATATCAATAATATGCACCAACACTCTCGTGCGTTCAATATGCTTCAAGAATTGTAATCCCAAGCCTAACCCATGGCTTGCGCCTTCAATAATACCGGGTAGGTCTGCCATGACAAAGCTTTTAACGCCATCGACTTCAACGACGCCTAAATTAGGAACAATGGTCGTGAATGGATAATCCGCAATTTTGGGTCTGGCTTTAGAAACAACGCTGATTAACGTCGATTTACCAACGGATGGGAATCCGACTAAGCCAACATCGGCCAATAGTTTTAATTCAACACGGATATCCATCATAATCGAAGGCTGTCCATTTTCTTGAATTTCTGGGGCTTGGTTTCTCGGTGTGGCAAAATGTTGATTTCCGCGTCCGCCTTTTCCACCTTTTGCAATGACAAAACGATCATCTTTATGAGTCAAATCACAGATGAGTTTATTGGTTTTGCTATCAAAGACCATGGTTCCAAGGGGAACAGGAACAATGACGTCTTCGGCGTCTTTGCCGGTCATGTTCTTTTGACCGCCATCATCGCCGCACTTTGCCGTAATGTGTTTGCGGTACTTCAAATCGACCAACGTGGTCATTCCTTCGTCTACGACAAAAATGATGGACCCACCATCTCCGCCGTCGCCGCCGGAAGGTCCACCGTATTCCATATATTTTTCATGACGGAAAGCGGTAATTCCGTTTCCACCTTTTCCTGATTTTACTACTATTTTCACTTCATCGACAAACATCAGACCACATCCATTTCATTTCGATGAATATTATATCATATAACTGACATTTCCCTATTAAAAAGAAAGCCAATTCAATGAAAACTGGCTTTCTTAGGTTTTATTAAAATACGAGTTGATATCCAATTCGGTTCATAGGAGTAATATAACCCACTTCTTTAAATCCACACGACTTAATCAGCTTTTGCATTCTTAAGTTATCGGGATGGGTATCTATCTTAACCGAATCATAGTTTTGCTTTTTTGCCTTCTCAATCGCAAAATTAAGCAAGGTCGAGCCGATATGTTGACGTCTAAAGGCCGGTAACACCATCAGTCTGTGGACGACCAACGCATTAGTCCCTTCCCAGGTTAATACTTTATAGAACGGATCGTTCTCCGGTAAAATCGAAATGGACCCGATGACGCCCCCTTCAATCTCATACACGTATAAGGCAGACTTATCCAAATCTTTTTGGAAGTGTTCATAATCGGGATAAGTATCGCTCCATTGATCAATCCCACTGGCATGGAGTTCCCTTGCGACGATTCTCGCAATGCAACACAACCCCTTTAAATCATCACTAGTCGCCAGACGTAGCATTTTCAACACCTCTTAGGGTTACGACGCTCGAAACCGATGAAATCGTCGCTATCGTCATATTTCCACTATTAGCATTCACAAAGATGAGTTCTGAATCGTTTAAATCAATGGTGATAGCATCATTAGCGGTGATATCGTTTGCCACTCTGACTTCCCGAAGCTCAAACGCCGATTCTAAGGCATTCAGGATGATGGCATCTCCCACCGTTTGATACATAAAGATATTGGAATTTGAACTCGCTGAAAGTGATAAAGTATTTGTCACCGATTTTGCACTGACATCCCCATAAACACCGTCAAGGACCAAAGTGATGTCATCGGATTCTTCCACGAGTAACTCGAGTTTTCCATTTAACTGTTTCAAATCAATGGTCCCAATTCTTAGCTCTTCGGCTTTGATTGAGACATCAGCGTTGTGGACATCCGCAGTCAAGGTTTCAGCTTCGATGTATTGAATCGTCAAGGATCCAAAAATGCCAATATTGATGGTTAATGAATCGATATGAATCGCGTCCGGCAAATAAATTTCAACGCTGGGTAAAACCGGATCCACATATTTCTCATAGGCAGTTTGAGCCAGATTGGCTTGAATATCTATGATGTCTAAGGTGGTATCAACACTCAAAGAATAGTCGGCTTGTTGAAGTTCATTGTCAAACAAATAATAGATTTTTAAGTCCGTGGAATTGGTCACACTGTATAAGTGGACATTCGCTACGCCGGCGTCGATGGTAATATCATAGGTTTGTTCTTCAGTAAGTTCGCCGGAAAAATCAAATTCATCTAAATCTGAATCCAAATTGATGTTTTGATAAGCCCGATATACGGGAGATTCATAATTTTTAAGGACAGATTTCGCAATCCAACCCGACCCAAACACCACGACCATCACAATCACATAGGAAATTAAGGCTCTTTTGGGCGTGTTGATTTTGACAAGTTTAACCAATGAGACCAGCGAAACTGTTTTAACCAGACCAATAGCTTTATCAAAGATCTTATTTTTAATCTTTTCGACAGCTTTGATACCGCGAATGACCATCGTTCGAAGCGTCAGTAATGCGGCTTCGATAAAAATCAGACATAGAATGATAAAAAATAGGACATCGCTAAAGAAGAAAATAAACAACCAAACCGATTCCCACCCATTGCCATAACTGGCTAAAGACAAGTTTTCAAAGATAACCGCGTTAACGCTGACGTATCCCACCACAAGTATTGATAGAATGGTTAAGATACCTGCTAAAAGCAGTTCTAATAGGAAGGTAAAACCGATGGTTATTGCTACTTTTGATCTGGTCATTTTAGCTCCTTTGTGCCATCAAATGGCGAAGCAACATAAATCTCACCAATGAGATGATGTTTTTGTTCATACCCTTTTAATACGGCGGCTTTAAAAGCGGGAATATCCGTCGTCTTCACCAAATTGACGGTACATCCCCCAAAACCTGCCCCTGTCATTCTGGCGCCAATGGCACCATTCTTTCTTGCTAATTCCACCAACGTATCAAGTTCCACACAAGACACTTCATAATCGTTCTTTAGCGATTCGTGCGAGGCATTCATCGCTTCACCAAATGCCACTAAATTTCCGTTTCTTAAGAATTTGGCGGCCTTTAACGCCCGTAAGTTTTCTGTTACCGCATGTTTGCTTCGACGGTATAAGACATCATTAGGGAGGTATTGACTATATTGATCAAACTGAGCTTGTGATAACGCACATAAGGAATCGACTTTGACATGTTCTTTAAAGATTGCCAAACTTGCATCACATTCTTTGCGACGTTCATTGTATTTCGAGTCGACCAATCCACGTTTCACTTTCGAATTACAGATGACAATCTGATAGTCCCCTAATTCCAAAGGGACTAATGTATAGTTTAAGGTTTGACAATCAAGCAATAACGCCTGATTCTTAACCCCATTGGCTATAACAAATTGATCCATGATGCCACAATTGACCCCGATGTACTGATTCTCAACGTTTTTACATAACACTGCTAAATCAGTCCGATTAATCTTTAACTTAAAAACTTCATTCATCATCACCGCAATCAATAATTCAATCGATGCGGACGATGAAAGACCAGAACTGTTCGGCAAATCGCCAAAAACGACCACATCAAATCCCGTTTCAATGGCATGTCCTTTGTCTTTAAGCGCTAAAATAACGCCCTTGGCGTAATTCGCCCATCCATGGGCGTGTTGATACGTCAAATCATCTAAAGAAAGCGTTATGACGCCGTTTTGAGGGAAATTCTCGGAATAGAATCGAATCAATCGATCGTTTCTTACTGCGATGGCTCCATAATTGCCTATCGATAACGCCGTGGGAAAGACATAACCACCATTATAATCGGTATGTTCGCCAATGAGGTTGACTCTGCCGGGAGAAAAGAAGGTTCGAATACTTGGATTAGGTCCAAATTGCTTGTTAAACAAGGCTTTTAGAGTTGATTGCATGGTATCCCTCCAATCACACTAAATTATATAACAAATACTTCCTTTTAACAATCTCGATTTTTTATTGATTAAGTGATTGTTAGGCTTTGTTAGTCCTTCTGTTCAGGCGGTTTAAATTGTAATTGCATTCGTTTGATTGTATAATATTCATAGATTATTGATAGGATTAGCGAGGGTGGATGATATGAACCAATTTGCTTGCGTGACCGGTGCTGACCGTGGCTTAGGATTTGAACTCGTCAAAGAACTTCTCATTAAAAATTACACAGTATTTGCTGGCAAATTTCAAAAGGACTGGACCTTGCTCGATCAATTGAAAGTCACCTATCCAGAAAATTTATACATTATTGACTTAGATGTTTCCAGCGATGACAGTGTCTTAACTGCTGCCAAACAAATCCAGGCATTGACCAATCGACTCGATGTTTTGGTCAACAACAGTGCCATCACCGGTGATAACGTATCAACCATTTATGATCCACTCAATTTTGATGAGATGTTAAAAGTCATCAATGTAAATGCCATTGGTTCTCTTCGTGTGATGAATGCGTTGATTGATTTAATCGTTGCCAGTGATAAAAAGCTGATCATGAACATCTCTTCAGAAGCCGGTAGTATTTCGCAGTGCCACCGCAAAGGGTGGTTTGCTTATTGTTCTTCCAAAGCCGCGATGAACATGTTTTCAGCCATCGTTCATAACAATTTAAAGGAAATCGGCGGACAGGTCCTTGTGATTCATCCGGGTTGGATGAAAACCTGGTTATCTGGTAAATACCGCGATGACGGCCCCTTGACACCGGATATTCCCGCTAAAAAACTCGTTGAAATGATTGAATCCCCCGATCAATACAAAGCCAATTCGCCAACTTATATCGATTATGAGGGCAATCCATGGAAATTTTAGTATCAAAAAAACGCGCCCTACTTATCGGCGATAATGATATGGCGAAATATCATCCACTTCACGGCTTCGATGCCCTTCTCAAATCAATTCTGTCCAACTTTGAACTACACGTTTCAACCGATTATCTTCAATTCGATCTGATTACTCTAAAAAAATACGACTTTTGCATTGTCATGTGTGATCGGTGGGTCCCTTTAGAAAACAGCCAAGCGCAAGGATTGAAGGATTTTATTGAACAGGGCGGCGGATTACTGATGATTCATCAGGGAATCTCGCTTCAAAATACACCCCTCCTTACCCCATTGATGGGCGGAAGATTTACCCACCACCCCGAACAAACAGTGCTCACCTATCAGATTAACAAACATCCGCACTTTATAACCTCTGGCCTTCAAGCCTTTTCTTCGAAAGAGGAACCTTATCAATTCATCATGAATACCCCCATGAACACCACAGTTCTGCTTGAATACGAACTGAATCATCAAATGTGTATTGCTGGATGGGCCCATTCTTATGAATTGGGAAAGGTTGTCTACCTCTCTCCAGGACACAACCTTGAAACATTGCATCAACCCAATTATCAAGAACTCATTCGGAGAAGTGCACTATGGCTCACCGAATCAGTTCATCTATCCTAAAGGCGGAATCAATGATGGACCAACCTGAAAAAAAACATCAACGACGTGTTCGTTATTCTGGGACTCATCCCAAAACGTATGAAGAAAAATATAAAGAGCTTCAACCGGAAAAATACGCTGATACCGTTGCGAAAGTCATCCAAAAAGGAAATACCCCTGCTGGGATGCACCGTCCGATTTGTGTCAACGAAATTATGGAAGTCCTCCAAGTTCGTCCTGGCTTAAGGGGTCTTGATGCAACATTAGGTTATGGCGGACATACGACTGAAATTCTCAAATTGCTGGATCAAAAAGGGCATTTATACGCCATTGATCAAGATCCCATCGAACTCCCAAAAACGCAAGAACGGCTGGAAAAACTGGGATATCATTCCGATATTTTAACCATTCAACACATGAACTTTTCCAATATTGATCAATTGGTCCCCACTTCTGGATTGTTTGACTTCGTAATAGCCGATTTAGGTGTCTCTTCCATGCAAATCGATAATCCAGAACGCGGTTTTTCTTACAAGACGGAAGGACCTCTTGATTTGCGGATGAACCCTGAAAAGGGCCTTCCGGCGATGTATCGATTACGAGAACTCTCGCAAATCGAAATGGTTGGGATGTTAAAGGAAAATGCCGATGAACCCCATGCGGAGGCAATCGCCGAAGCCATTATCAATCATTATCACAAGGGATTAGACATTTCAACCACCACGCAATTACAAAAAATCATTAAAGAAGCGCTAAAATCAATTCCTATGGTTGATCGTGAAGATGAAATCAAAAAAAGCTGTCAACGTACCTTTCAAGCCATTCGTATTGACGTCAACCAGGAATTTGAAGCGTTATTTTCGTTCTTAGAGAAATTACCCAACGTCTTAGCCCCTAACGGCCGAGTAGCAATCTTATCGTTTCATTCCGGCGAAGACCGTCTCGTAAAAAAAGCCTTTCAATATTTCTTCAGAAACGGAATTTACCGAGAAATATCCCCTGAATTTATTCGTCCATCCTTGGAAGAACAAAATTCCAATCCGAGGGCCAAATCAGCGAAACTACGCTGGGCAATCAAAGCTTAATCCAACAAAAAATGTCCTTGACTCGACGTCAAAGACATTTTTATTTTTATCATTTTTGTTGTCTTAAATAATGCTTAGTGGGATTAAGACAATTAGCAATAATGCGACCAATCCCCATGTAATCCCTAAAAAGCGTTTTTGAACAAGCGCTTTGGCATCATGCATCAAGAAGGCGGCTAAAAAGAAGGGAATGTAAGTGGTAATGAACACCGGAATCGCTCCCCACCATGGATATACCCATATAAAAGCGGGAGTTCCCGCTAAAAAGATTTCGAAGATGGCAAAGAATGCGGCATTCATAACCGCAAATAATACACGGTTATTCATCCCTAAAATGAGCTTTTTCGGGTCATCTGGCAATAATTTTGACATGACCAACCCCGCTATCGCAAACATCATGGATAATTCCCACGAAACGCCAATTAGAAGAATGAAGGAAGTACTTTCTGGAGAAACGGTCCATAAGGCATAACCGGTTATGGATCCTATGATGGCATTGATGATTTCATACAACCAATGAACACCATAAAGCGATAATGCGGCGATGAGTCCTTTATAGTTTTTATTCTTCAGTTCGGTGCCATAAACATAAATGATAAAGGCAAAAATCACAATGAAGGTCCAATGAAAGTTTGTCGTTTCACGGATGGCGGACGTTGCTAATTGAGCGGCACCTTCATTGGTTAGACTGCCCCAAAAAGCAAAATAATCGCTATTTTTCCCCAAAAGCGATAAAACCCAAATGAAAACACTAATGCCAATGACCAAAAGTCCTGGAAGTACAATCGCTGACTTAAGATTTTTATTCATTCTTATTCTCCTTTTTTAGAATCACGTTCTGTGAGAGTCACATGAACCATTTGTCCGGGTTGTTTACCAATTTTTTCGCGAATATCTTTTCGTATACCAATGATATGACAAGGCGTTTTCATCCTCACCAAGATGCCATCATAAGGTTCATGGTCAAATGTAGCATGGACTGATACCCTGCCTTTGCCAAACCTTTCTTTGACATCAAACGGTATTTCCACATAAGCGCCATCAATATCGGGAACTTTGAGGATGATGGCATCAAATTCATAGATTTTTCCCATCTTATTCGCTTCTTTCTGAACTATTTCTTGCATTCAATGACGTTTCATAAAGAGCGATGTAAGCATCCACAGTCATTTTTTGACAGAGTTCGCCAATCAAGTCATAAGGAATTTGGTCGATGTGTTTCATCCTTATACAACTTTTCCCGCAATCTAATTTTGAGGGGACCCTTGATTCATACTGGGAGGCAAACCATTTTAATAACTCAGGATTGGCATAGAGCCCCATATGATATAAGGCCACAAAATTCTTTTGTGAGGCGATGGCTATAAAGGGCAAGGGTTGTTTGGAATCGACATGGTACCCATTTGGATAGAGGGCATGGGGAATCACATAACTAATCATCCCATATTGGATTTGTTCTTCAAATCCTTTTGGTAGATTTGCTTTTATCACTAGCCTCAGTTGATGAATAACCGCTTGACGATCAAAGGGAATGATACGTTCGTACTCATCAGGAGTTTTAGCATCATAATACATCATAGCACGTCCTTTCGAGAATATAATTTGATTTATTTTATTTGAATTAAAGCATCAAAGCGGCTTAAATTATCCCAACAAGGTTTTGCTTTTCCTGCTTCGATGTCATGAACAACGGTAATAATCATATCGTTATACGGCGTTTCAAATTTAACTTTGTCCCCATAGGCACAAACCACGCCATTAATCGCTTCAATTTCACATTTTTTACCCACCAATAAATCTTGTAGCATGCTTGATTTTAAGGCTTGATGTTTTCGCATCGCCAGCGGAATTATCATGAAACTGATTTTTTGTTTGAGCCATCCTTTGTAATCAAGCAACTTGACCACATCTTTCCCTTGAATAGGTTCAATCTTCACGTTGGAACGTTTGGCCACTTCAATGCATTCTTTCATGATTCGTTGGCCAATTAACCGTGATTTCATTTGATTCGCAATTTCTCCAAACGTCGCACCGGTGATGGCGGATAAACCGCTAAAAGCACTATTGACCAACAGTTTTGACCATCTAGCACCCATAAAGTTAGGATTGACTTCTACGGTCCCCATTAAATCGAGTAATTGGCGAATGGCTTCGAATTTATCGTTTCTCTTCCCCGTATAACTTCCCAAACTAAAGGTTAGCGTCTCTCTAGAGGGTTCGCTGGTCAATTCCACGATGCCATTACCAACCATCGTCGCTCCCCAAGATACCGCACATCCGAACGTCCGGTCTTCGCCGATGATCTCAGACACCGATAATTCGGGCAATCCGTTTTGCATGGTACAAATCACGCCATCTTTGGCGATGAACGGCAATAAGCCTTTAACGATATTGTGGTTATCGAGTTGTTTTGTCATTAAAAAGATAATATCATAAGGACCTTTCATTTCACTGGGCAATAAGGCACTGACTTGTTGGATGAAATCAACCTTGCCAATGACATGAGCCCCTTTTTCTTTTAATCCTTTGATATGTAATTCATTACGATTGATTAAGTCAATCGAAACGCCTGCTTTTGTGAGATACGCGCCTAAGACTGTTCCCATCGCGCCAGCTCCATAAATTGCTACTTTCATTCTATTCCCCCTAACATGAGTAATATCCTCGTCAATGGTATCATGTTTGATGCGGAAAAATCAAGGGATATCAGAAATAAAATGGGCACCCTTTAGGGATGCCCGACTTAAATATTTTAGAATTTCTTTAGTCGTTTTGCAGCTGATAGGCATATTGTAACAAGAGTTCATCAAAAATAGCGGATATTTTATTTTCCTCATTGCGAACATACCATTGTTCATCCACTTTAAAAGCCATTTTCCAAGTTTCCCATTCGTGAAAATCGAGATGAGCATAAACAACCTCTATTTCGCCAAAATGAAAATGAGCCGTTTCAGAATAGGTGGTCCATTCAATCATCAATAAATCATTATCTTTTCCAAAATATAGACGATCAAACTCGGATTTGAGGGTTTCTGCTTCTCCATCCGTCAAATCAACATGAACACAGGCTACAGAACAAATATTCACAAAATCAAAGGAAACATTGCTCGTGTCAAGCCGTGTAAAATAAATCCACTTAATGGATAAAGCGGAAAAAGTGATGATAATTAAACCAAGAGCCAGAATCAAAAAATATCGTTTCGTGGTCATAAATCCCATTTTTTTAATCTTAGCATAGATAAAATATCCTGTCGCTGTGAGGATGGTCCCAAGAGCGATTACAACGATACTATAGATAACCGTACTTAATAAATTCGGATCATAGGATGAATTCATCCATTCATGGATTGTCATTTTTTGTCTCCTTATAAAATCATATGGTATCAACATGATTTATTATAGAGGACTTGATGGATGAAGTAAATACCCCTATCATCCTTTTTATAATCAAGAAAAAAAGCAGACGGTTTTAAGTCTGCCTTTTAGATAATAATGATTATGCCAATACGACTTCGATTTGATCAAATTCAGCGTTTCTAATCCGCTCTGCATGAGCACCATGAACCGATTCGCCTTCAATGACTATATCCGTACGGCCAGCTTTTTTCAAAGTGTACTTGATTGGTTTTAGCAAGAACGTATCTTTGTTCGGCTTATTCACATAAGTGATGGTTTGTCCAAAAAAAGCAACGCTCACTTTACCGTGGTCGAAATACGACGCCGGTAAAATGGGTTTTAACGTCAAGCTTAACGTTGAATCTTGAATCTTAAAGAGTTTCTTTCCATAAAACATCAACGTGAATATGGATAGCATTTCTGCGGTTGATCCAGAAAGTCTTGAAACGAATCCTTGTCCATGCAACGCAGGATTGGGATTGTTTGAAGTCGCGATAAAGGAAGAGTTTTCCAAAATCGAACGGCCGTATAACTTGGGATCCATAAAGCACACCAAATTATCCTTCGCTTCTTCAAAGAACAAATCATAATTACCCGATTTCAAGATTCCTAACAAGTATTTATACGTCATATGTAAGAAGTTGGCTTCTCGTTCTAACCAACCCTTGGTAAAGGCTCTGATTCGGCCAATATCAAATCCATAGGCATCCAAGTCATCACTCGTCTTATACATCTTCAATTGTTCATCGTAAATGCCTGTTTTCTTGACTTTGGCAATCATTTCCCGGTTTTTAACATCGTTATGACTGTATTTGAGGAAACGCGCTGGGGCTTCTAAGAAGTTTGGAAGTTTATCGAGTTCAAACTGTGTGACTTTGACCAAAGGTAACCCGTAGTGACCAATGATTTTGTTTCCAGTGGCATCTTTAAGGAGTTCATATCCCTTTGCGTGATAATAAAGATAGGTGGGAACGATGCCTTGACCAATCTCATAGATGCGGTCAATCGCTAAATCCAATTTCTTTGCCATTTTCGCTAGAAGCGGTTTTAACGCTTCGACTCTAACCTGAACCGATTCTTTCGTTCCAAAACGAATCGCTTCACGGTATGCTTCACGGAGCGTCGACACTTGATCCCAATAGGTAAAGTGATCTTCGCTAGCGACTTTATCAAGCGCGTTCATAAAGTCAACGAACTCTTTTGGTAACGATAAGGGTCCTACAGATGCAGTCTCATTTAAGAAACGGACCAATCTTGCTAATTCAATGGTTTCAGAAACACCGGATGCAAAGATGCCGGGCAACCCGTTCATCGCATCATTCCATCCTGGTTTGTTGGCTTCCATTTCGATGCCGAGTCCTTCGGGATCGAGCAAGGCGTATTTGTTCAACGCCAATAAAAAGAGTTTAGAAACCAAGTTTGTTTGGGCAAATCCGCCATTCGGTGTTTTTAACCAATTGGTTCCATGCTCGTTAATACCACATTTTTTAATCTTTTCGTGGTCTGGATGTCTTAAACTACCATATTGATGAACCACCCCTTGTTTATCCAATACATATTTTTCATTTCTAGGATAAACACTGACCGGCGAATCAAAATAGCGATACTCGTTATTCTTATAGAGTAATTCCTCTAATTTATCGGGGAAGACCTGGAGATAATTTTCTACCAAATCCAGGATGTACGTCCAGTGGTCAACCCAATATCCTTCACCAAAATTGGCTTCGTTATTTTGTTTGGCATGTGCCATCACGGTTTCAAACAATTCCATATCCGATAGCTTTGAAGTAATCCCGGCTTTCGCCATGGTATTAATAATCGATCCTGGTGTGAATTTGCCTGATAAGTGCGAAGCCATCGTGCCATTATCATTGTCAAAAACCTGATTTACAAGGGCTTGAATCCCCGATTTGTCCGCAATTTCAAAGGTTGATCCATTAATGGAAAGGGGATTATAACCATCGGCTTGAATCAAAGAACCGAAGACTTTAATGTTATAATCTTCAATTTCCGGATGGAACAACACATCATTGCGACGATTTTGACAAACGTCCCGGAAATTACCATTGCCTTGCGAGTAAAACTCAGGAGCGATGGTAAAGAAGTTATAATCGCGTTCAAGGTCGCCATGTTTACGGCTATATAAGTAATACACAAACCGTTGATCATCGGTTTTGATGGTGAGCGGATAGCCGCCTCTTAAGAGATTGTCGAGGTAATTTTGACGAATGTATTCATCAAAAATCGGATTTGCCGTCTTGACGGAAACATCCTTCAATAAAACATCTAAAACATCCATCGCTTCTTCGCGTTTTTGTTCAAAAAAGTTCTTTTTGCCAAAAGAAATCGATAACTTATTGATGGTGTCAATGCCGTGTGTATAGCCGATGATCGTTCTGATTTTCAAGGATTCACCGGGTTTTAAGTTTTTCTTTGCAGGAGTAAAGCCGCAAGGAACCTTATTTTCGGTGACTTGTGGGGCTTTTACAATCGCAGACAACGATTTATTGGCGAAGTTCGCCGCATGATTCATCGCGGTGTCATATCCATAAACCAAATCCATATCGGCGATGGGTCTTGTGATTTTTCCATCCACGTACGATAAATAGAAATTACCGTCTTTGGTGACTTTCATTTCCGCTTCATCTCCGGTTGAAGAACGAAGTTTATAGAAAGCGATGTTATTTTCAAGGTTTTCAACATTCATCCAACTGCGTAGTAAATTCGAAATGGCCTTGTATCCGCCGTAGTCGATGCCTGAGGGCAATATTTGACTAATGCCATCAATGACTTCTAAGGAAACATCATGGTCACTGGTATTTTTGATATCCACCATCCGGACCAATCCTGCCACCGATTCATTGGGCAAGCCAAAATATGTCACAGACGTTTCTAACCCAGTTTCTGGATTGTTTTCGATCAGCGAAAATTCGCTTTGCGTAATTTCCATGCGACGTTTTGGCGTTTCGTTTTCCGGCAAAAAGCTTTCAACGACGCCTTTGTCGGTCTTAATAAAGGTTCTAAAACCAATTTTTGAGACATAAAGATAAGCAAGATTTGCGGGATAAAACTCTAAAATAGCGCCATTTTTGTCTCTTAAGCCAAAACTGGAGATTCCTTGGCCTCTATTAACATAAAAACTCCATAATGGAACGCCATGCGTTCCGGCAAGGCCTGGTAAAAAACTCGAGAACGGTTTTTGACGGTCGTAATCTTCAATGATAAAGCGTCGGTTTTCAAAACGATGACTGTGGTCCATAGGGTCCCTCTTTCTTTGTGTAACCTGTTTCATAACTCTATTATATCGCATTCAAAACAATGTTTCAAGTAAGAAAAAACCACCGTGTGCGATTACACGGTGGTGGCGAACGAATAGAGGGCTAAGGTTAAAAGCAAACTAATCATTAAGAAGAGTAAGGCGGCATATATGACACCCTTTTTCGGCAGTTTGGTTAGGACAAAGTGCATTAATCCTTTTACCAATAAAGCCATTACCAAGACAAAGAGATAATCGTTTTCCGACCCATCAAAGCCATTCGCAATGAATAATATGGCCATGGATCCAAGGACATCGGTCCATATAGAGGCATCCATCGGTAAAGATAAGGTCTTTATGGGTTCAATGAGGGGTGTTAATAACTGTTTTCTTTGCATTATCGCCAGATAGACAATTTGTCCAAACGTCCAAATGAGGGGGATGACTAACATCAACACAAAATAGAGTCCTTCATTTCGAAACGTAAAGAAATTAAAGATTACCGCGATAATCTCTAAAATGATCGTCCATGTGCCAAGGTATAGATAAAGATTCTTGGTTTTCATTGATTGAAGCCATTTTGGAAATTGAATGATTCCTAAAATCAGTTTCGTTATCATCGAAGGACCTCGGTTATTCATTAGTAAAAAAAAACAGGATTTCTCCTGTCGTTAGTTGTTATTCTTGCGGATATACGGATGCTTGCTTTTTATCGCGGCCAACGCGTTCGAATTTAACGATGCCATCGACCATTGCAAACAACGTGTCATCTTTACCCACACCAACATTAGTACCAGGGTTGATTTTTGTTCCGCGTTGACGATATATGATCGATCCAGCCGTGCATGCTTGACCGTCTGAAAGCTTAGCTCCAAGTCTTCTACCGGCGGAGTCACGACCGTTACGAGTCGAGCCAACACCTTTTTTAGAAGCCATGCATTCAAGTACGTGTAAGTTTAGTACCATTGAAAACACCTCCAAAGTGATTTGATATTACTAGTTTATTAAGCGATTTCGGTAATGGTCAACTTTGTATAGGGTTGACGATGTCCGGCTTTGCGATGATAATGTTTTTTCGGCTCGTATTTGAAGACGATCACTTTCTGACCTCTTCCGTGTTTGACGACTTTCGCCGTGACGGTTGCGCCTTTAACATAAGGCTTACCAATCTTGACTTTTTCGCCACCCACTAACAAAACTTTGTCAAAAACAACAGTTGCTTCAACTTCAGCTTCGATTTTTTCTACGTAGATTTCTTGTCCGACTTCAACTTTTACTTGTTTTCCGCCAGTTTCGATAATTGCGTACATGTGCGTGCACCTCCTCATTATATTTTTAAGACTCGCCATCATGGTAACATTGCTGTTTTTAGGACCATTTCTGTGCGGTATGCTT
Source organism: uncultured Caryophanales bacterium (assembly GCA_942493185.1). Lineage (GTDB taxonomy): Bacteria > Bacillota_I > Bacilli_A > Izemoplasmatales > Hujiaoplasmataceae > UBA5603. The sequence continues at coordinate 906,872 of OW818673.1, read as the reverse complement.
ACATACGTGTAGTATTATATATTATTAGCCCTTCGATGTCAACAAAAATCGCCTAGAATTCCCCAGGATATTGGAGGTTCCAAGACTTGCGAATTTCATCCATTTGACGCATGATTTCAAGGGATGTTTTGTGTGGCATAATCGGACTTTCAATCCATTTTTTCTTAATGCATTTTATGGCTTCAAAGATCTCGTATTCAAAGCCATTGACGATGTGTTTGTGCTCAATGGTTTTGATAATCTTATGATGATTGTTATAGACAATCGCTGTTTCAGTATACCAAAAGCCTGGAATATGGACATACCCTTTGGTCCCGTAGATATACGCTTCTTTGCGTTCATCATTCACCACAGATGCATACAAATCCGCATGCGAATGCGGATAAAAATACGTGATCTTTTCATCAATATCAACACCGGTGGGTCCTAATTTGACAGAAGTATCAAAACTATCAGGAATTCCCATGAACATATTGGCTAAATTGATGGGATAGACGCCCACATCGAGCAACGCGCCGCCCCCTAAAGCCTTTGAATAAATCCGGCTTTCTGGTGGGAAATCCAGTTTTAAGTTGATGAAAGCTTCCATTGAGATAATGTCGCCGATTTCACCATCCGCTACCAACTTTTGAACCTCTTGAATGGTGGGTAAAAACCTTGTCCACATGGCTTCCATCACGAATAAGTTTTTGGCTTTCGCGATTTGGAAGATATGTTCTGTTTGTTTATAGTTTAACGTAAACGTTTTTTCACAGAGCACATGTTTCCCAGCTTCTAAGCACAGTAACATGTCTTCATAGTGCATCGCCATTGGGGTTGCAACATAAATACAATCGACTTTCGGATCAGCCAACAACGCTTCATAAGAACCATACGCTTTTTCTAAATTGTATTTTTCTTGGAACTCTATTGCTCTACCAATATCACGACTAGCGACTGCATATAAATATTCATTGATTCCTATGATGGCTTGTGCAAATTTGTGAGCAATCTTACCCGCTCCCATGATACCGAATCTGACCATATTGACCACCTCAAACGTATTATACAATATATTACACAAAGAAAAAAGACTTCAAATGAAGTCCTTTTAGTTTTTATAGCGTATTTTCTAGTTTTGGAGCTTCTGTGACTTCAGCGGGTTTCGAAAGACCATAAATATCATCAAACATGAGATATAGCGCGGTTTGATGTTTTGGAACGACCCATAACCAAAGTATTCCAAATGTGAACAAGCCAAGAATGTACCATCCAAGGTAACTAACAAAGAGCATAAAGATTTCGCTCTTAAATCCGGTAGTCAATTCTTTTGATTTGGTGATGGCATCTTGACCAGAAATTTTGTCATCTTTATTCAAAATATAGAATGTCATCGAGTAGGCAATCGATTTGACGATTCCAGGGATAATCAATAGTAATGACCATAAAAAGATGAATAAAGCTTGTAAAAAATAGGCTAATAAATTACGCACGTAATTCGTTTTAAAGCCCACTAACAAGATATCTTCGTATTCAGGAACGACATCATGCGCAAGACCCATATAAAGTTTTGCGGTACCGAATGCGAATCCTGCCCCCACAAGAATGGATAATATGTTTAGGACTCTGTCTAGGAATGTAATGTTTTGGTCAGCTGATGAACCATTGAATAAACTATTGATTACAGTAAAGATAATTAATAAAACAATAACATTGACATACTTGCCTTGCAGTAACGCTTTTGCTTTCTCTTTGTATTCAGAACGTTGTTTAATCATTGGATTTCCCCCTTTTTTGATTCATTATACATCAATTGAAGGGGATATTCAACGTCTAGAAGCGTTTTTTCTCGCAATATCGCGAAAAAACGGCTGATGTGATACAATAGTGACAAGAGGTGAAACTCATGCCAACGAATTACATCATCTATCTTGTCTTATTGGTGCTTGCCCTTTATTTTGGAATCAGTTATCTTATCGCCAACAAAATGATTTTTCATAAGGGCTTTAAAAATGGCGGACTGGTTAATCATAGCGATCCTTTTTTTAAACCCAGTTTTGATTGGTATCAAAATGTCCCTAAAGAGGATGTTCATATCCAAGGGTATGATGGAATAACATTAAAAGGGGTTTACATTCCCTCTATTGATAAGAATTCGCTAAAAACAGCTATTGTGGTACATGGTTATGCCGGGCAGAACACCGATATGTTAATCATCGCAAAAACCTACAGTGAGTTAGGCTTCAAAGTACTTCTCATTGATTTGCGAGGACATGGCTTATCGGATGGACACTTTTCCACTTTTGGCCATTACGAAAGTTATGACATCAAAAAATGGATTAATTATGTTTTACGAATTTACGGATCCACCGACAAACTCTTATTACATGGCGTGTCCATGGGCGCTGCCAGCGTTTTATTGACAACGAAACTGGATTTACCAGAAAATGTTAAATTAATTGTTGCGGATTCTCCTTATTCATCCATCGCTCCGGTTTTGGTTCGCAAAGTTAAAACGCCACTGATTTTACTCTTTTTACCCGGACTTTCCTTAATTACTTGGATTAGACTGCATTTTTCCTTAATGAATTTAAGCGTTGCGAAAGCCGTCAAAAATTCCAAAATTTCCACGGTTTTCGTTCATGGAATGAAAGATGAAGCCTGTCCTTATCAGCATACTTTAAAAATGTTAGAAAGTTCTCAAGCCCCCTTCAAAGATATCTACACGGTTTTGAATGCAAAGCACGCAGAAAGTTACATCCTGGAAAAAGCGGGTATCGATGCGTGGATTACCAAAATTATCCATGAGATCTTTGCGGTAAAAACCAAGAAAAAATAGCAATCGTAATCAAAAAAAAATGAGCTTTTGGCTCATTTTTCTTTTTTGTAATAGACTCTCGCACCATACGGTGAAAGGATTTTTGAACCTAAATCAGTTTCATTGGTCAATAGGCACTCATAGCCGGACACATCGATGGTTTTTGGCAGTTTTAGTGGTTTTGATCCACCGTTACAAAGCACCACTATTTTTTCCCGCTCCAAAGTCCGTTCATAGGCAAATAACTTGGGGTGATGGAAACAAAGATCATGATAATCGCCATAGACGATGATTGGGTATTTTTTTCTTAAGGCAATCAACGTTTGGTAATACTTTAAAATCGAATCGGGAGTGGCAATATTTGTTTCAACGTTAATCTCTTGATGATTGGGATTAACCGCTAACCATGGTTTTACGTTGGAGAAACCGGCAAAATCCGAATTGTTCCATTGCATCGGTGTACGGGCATTGTCGCGAGAGGCAATGCTAAGCAATTTCATGGCCTTATGATGCGAATATTTTAGGGTTTTACGGGCAAGTTTATAGATATTGAGGGATTCAATGTCTTGATATTGTGACAATTCGGTAAATCCAGCATTGGTCATTCCGATTTCCTGACCTTCATAGATAAACGGGGTTCCTTGTTGGAAAAATATCATGGTAGCGAGCATTTTCGCCGATTGTTCATGAAAATCAAGATTGCCAAACCGTGATACACTTCGTGCTTGATCATGATTTTCCAAATATAGCGTATTCCAACCGCGTCCATTTAAACCGTTTTGCCACTTAGAAAGCGGCTTTTTCAAATTGAAGGGCTTGTATTTTTTGGGAAACCATTTGATTAAGTGGTTATCAGCCGCCATATGATCAAATTGGAACATCATATCGAGTTCGCGGACGGATTCATCTTGATAGTTCGCCGCAATCTCAGGATTGGTGAATGCTGTTTCTCCTACTGTGAAACAATCATATTTTGAAAAAACATCATTTCTTAATTCTTGTAAGTAAGCATGAATCTTTGGATGGTTCAGGTAATGTTCTCTTCCTCTTAAAAATAATGCAAATTTCCCATTGGGCAAACCGTCTTCTTTCGCGATAAGATTGATAACATCACAACGGAACCCATCGACGCCCAAATCCAACCATAAACGACAAATGTCTTTCACACTTTCACGAACTGCCGGATTATCCCAGTTTAAGTCCGGTTGTTTCTTTGAAAACAAATGGAGATAGTATTCTTTTCTAACAGGATGATACGTCCAGGCTTCCCCACCAAAAAAGCTGGTCCAGTTGCCTTTGTCTTTTTTCCAATGGTAATATTGGTCATAAAGCGGATCTTTTTGTACGGATTTCATAAACCATTCATGTTCATCAGAGGTATGATTGACCACCAAATCCATCACGAGTTTGATGTTGGCCTTATGCAATGCATGAATCAAATCTTTCATATCGTCCATAGTCCCAAACTGGGGCTGAATGGCTTTATAATCAGAAATGTCATAGCCATTGTCATCGTTTGGTGAGGCATACACCGGTGACAACCACACAATGCCAATCCCTAATTCCTGAAGGTAAGGAATTTTCGATATGATTCCTCTTATATCACCCATGCCATCATCATTTGAATCTTTAAAGCTTCTTGGATATATTTGATACACAACGCCTTCTTTATACCACGCTTTTCGCATATTTATTCCCTTTCAAAGAAATGTTTGATGGCTTGGATGGGGTGATGGTTGATTAACGATAGCAACCCTTTCATGGTATGCATTTTTAAGATGCCTCCACTCATGATGACAACGGATCTAAGCGGTGTTTCACCTAATGACTTTTCAACCATTAACAAGTTTTCAGCCGAGAAGTCGATCGTTGCTTTCGCGGCTTCTTTTTTTGCGCTTCGGTAGATAATTCCCCCCAAAAACGTTTTATTGATGTCGGCTAAGGTATTATTTAGCGTAAATGGCCGTTTTGGGACAACAATTTCACTCGCAGCCACTTTTCCTAAGAGGGTTTCAAAATCGGAATATCCCATTGATAACCCTTCACTAAGGTAATAACTTTTCGCATTGATTATGGCTTGATTGCTTTCTACAATCTGTTCAAATTCGACCGATAATGTCGTCTCTAATAAAAGCTCATTGGCATTTTTCATGATTTGAAGCTTATACTGTCCGTTTTCAGTCACAACCTTTTGATAGGTTGGATCATAATAGCCTAAATCATCTGTAGAAAGACTCATTGAGACAGTTACGGTTTTTCCAGGTTCAATAACAACCTTATCAAAACGTTTCAATTCTCTTAATGGCTTGAAAACACCGGTTTGTGGGGCTTCTACGTATAGTTGAACGACTTCTTTCCCCACCCAAAAACCCGTGTTTTTAACATCGACACTGATATCTATCTTTGTTGGCGTCGTTATAATTTCATCTGATACTTTTAAGTTTCCATAAATGAAAGAGGTATAGGATAACCCATATCCAAACGGAAAGAGCACGGGTTCTGGCTTAGACTCATAGTAGCGATAGCCCACATAAATGCTTTCTTGATATAACACATCGCCATTGCCTTTTGCGAAATGGGCATGACAGGGAGTGGATTCAAGCGATAACGGGAAGGTTTCAGCCAAACGTCCGGAAGGATAGGCGGTCCCATAAAGCATATGCATGACGGCTTTGGCCCCGGCTTCACCTACAAGATAGGCGTTTAGCACTGCTTTCACTTGGGAAAGCCACGGCATGACCACTGGCGAGCCGATTTGTAACACCACGACGATATTTTTATTCAGTTCGTAAATCGCCTTTAATAATTCCGTATGCCCTTTGGGCAAATCAAGATGGGTCCGGTCATACCCTTCCGATTCATAAACATCGGTCAAACCAATGACTAAAACGACTTTATCTTTGTGCAATACGGCTTTTTTGGCTTCTTCGATGTATTCTAAATCATAGCCATCCCCTTCAAGGCGATAGCCATCGGCATACGTATATTTCACCAAGGGGGGAATGTTTTCTAACATCGATTCAACCTTATAAGGATTGATATGACTCGATCCTCCACCTTGATAACGTACGGTTTTTGCGAGTTGACCGATAATCGCAATTCGTTCCGTTGTTTTTAAAGGCAATGTATCATTTTCATTTTTTAACAATACCATGGATTCTTTGGCGATTTCATAGGCAATTTCATGGTTCTTCGCTAAATCAAAGGGAATGATTTTTTGATCTTTTTTACGATCGACCAACGCTAAAATCCGTTTTACCGAAGCATCTATCTGTTCTTTTGTGATGAGACCTTTGTGATAATCTTTCATCAATTTTTTCCAAGCATAATCGTGGCCAGGCATTTCTAAGTCTAGCGACGCTTTTAAAGCATCGCTACGGTCATTCACAGCCGTCCAGTCCGAAACAATCACATTTTGAAAACCAAATTCATCCCTCGCAACATCATTCAGTAGCGATTTGTTTTCAGATGCATAAATACCATCCACTTTGTTATATGAACACATCAGCATATCGGGTTGTTCCAAAAGGACTCTTCTGAACGCTTTGGTATAGATTTCGTAGAAGGCCCGTTTATCCACCACTGAATTGGAAATCATTCGATAAGTTTCTTGGGAATTGAGTGCGAAATGCTTCACGCAAGCTCCCACTTTTTTATCCTGTAAGCCTCTTACAAAAGCCGCTCCCATTTCTCCCGACAAATAAGGATCTTCAGAGTAATACTCGAAATTACGACCACAGAGGGGGCTGCGTTTGATGTTGATGCCAGGGCCAAGCAACACATGGACATCCTTGTATAAACATTCATCCGCAATGGCTGATCCCATTTTATAGGCAATTTTTGGATCAAAAGAGGAAGCCACCGTCACAGCCGGTGGAAAACAAACGGCTTTATACGCCTCGTTCATTGTCATCATATTTCCAGAATCCAATTGTTTCCTTAGTCCATGAGGACCATCAGCCATCATAATGGATGGAATGTTTAATCTGGGTATGGCATAAGTATGCCATGCATCTTGTCCGACCAACAATCGACATTTTTCTTCTAAGGTCAATTCTAGGATAATTTTATCGATGTCCATGAGTTCCTCGTTTCTTTCGACAAAAGTGTCGAAAACGTGTTTAAAAATATACCCAACTTCATTTTTATTATATCATTGTTTTTAAGGGTTTAAAACCAGATTTAGCATTTTAACCATAGAAAAAGACCACTTTTTTTGAGGAAACTCATCAAAGTGGTCTTTATGTTTTGAGTGGCGACCCGAAAAGGATTCGAACCTTCGACCGACGGCTCCGGAAGCCGCTGCTCTGTCCAGCTGAGCTATCGGGCCAGCACTCAATATTATATCATATTATTCCCTAAAATCGACTATTTTTTTCGCATTTATTGCTTGATAATAGGCTTATTGAACGTCTATTTCTGACTTTGATTCTGCGTTTTTTTCTTTCAATAACTGATTTAGAGTATCGACGTCGTTTTTAATTCTTCTAGAAACAACTACAACCGCAACCGAATATACGATGGCTACGAGCGCTACAAATAGGTAAATAATGGCAGACCAACGGAATATCAATGCTCCAAAGACATACCGCATCACTCCAACACTGGGAAGGATTATAACAAACCCTAAAACGGTATTAATAATCTGATTACCCTTCTTAAGTTTAAACATGAGGATTCCCAAGGTTATTAACAAGGAAATCAACATCGCACCTAGGCTTAACCGTAAATAAGGTAGTTGTAAATTCAAGCGTTTTAAGGCGGATAAACTGATCAAAACGAATACCAAAGTAATCACAAAAAACGTTTTAATCCATTGTTCAAATCCTTTTTTCATTGTTTGATCCCTCCCAGCATCGCTTTAATACTAGCTACGTAATTGCGTGATATCTCGATTTTTTCGTCGCTCAACAGCAATGCTTCCATTCGGCCGTTGATGGTCGACTTAAAACTTTTAATTTTGATGAGATTGACGATGGTACTTTTATTGACTCGGGCAAATCGATACTTTTCCAACGCTTGTTCGATTTCATATAGACGATACGGGGTTTCATAAACCGCTTTTGCTGTATAACAAAACGTTTTATCATCCACACTCTCAAAGTAATCAATTTTGATCGCTGGTAAAATCAGTCGTTGGTCGTCTTTGATGACGATGATGGTTTGGTTATATAACTCAATTTGCCTCACCATTGAGTCAACCTCACTCGTTCGTTTGGGACACTGGATGAGGACCTCAACGTCCATCAAGGCTGGATTTTCGGTAATGGTTATCTTTGGCATGAAAGTCCTCCTATTTTGCGCTAAATAAGTTCGTCAAGACTTGAGACGATTTCTAATAACCGTGTTATTTTTGTTAATCTTAATTGCAAAACTTCCTCAACGTCTTGAAACGTCGTTAAAATCAAATCAATATTGGCCAATCGGTATTGACCTCTTAAATCGGCCATTTTTCGGTATGCTTGGCCAATGGTGGCTTTTAATTCATCGCGAATGGTCAAAATCTCTTCGATATACGCTTTTATCAGCGCTTTATCCTCATCGCTTAACGTTTCATCACCATTTCGAAAGAGTTGAATGTCGCCTTTTAAAGCTTCAACCGCAATTTTCAGTTCTGCCTTTTTGGTGTTAATGTCGAGTTGGATCGTTTTAATGTTTGCGTGGGTTGCTTGGATTAAATCAATTTTTTCTTGAATGGTTAGGGGTTCTTCTAACAAAGTAACGGACAATTCAATCACTGAGGTCTCAGTCATTTCTAATCCAACCGCTTCAATGTCTTGTTCTGAAAGATCTTCTTCATCCACCGCATCTAAGGTATTGATATCTTGAATTCCTTGATTTAATGCGACTTGTAAATCCCATAATTCTGAATTCTCACCACATCCGATGAAGGCAAAGCCGATGAGTCCTACCATCAATAACAACGCTATTTTTCTTCCGATTAGTTTCATATGTTTCATCCTCCTGAGATGACTTTAACGCATCTCGATACCCATTATACCTGACTATGGAAACTGTGAAATAATTAAACGGGTAAGATGCAAAAAATTCCTGCTGAGATGCAAAAATTCAAAACCCGCACCTTCCGATGCGGGCAATCATTCCTTGGCGACCCGAAAAGGATTCGAACCTTCGACCAAAGGCTTAGGACGCCTCTGCTCTGTCCAGCTGAGCTACCGGGCCATTTAAGGACATTATACCATAATTAGCCCTATTTGAAGGAAAAAAATCGATTGAACCCCATCAATTTAGTCGAAAAAGCCGCGTCATCAGCGCGGCTCATTTATCTTCTTCTTGTGAATACTCCTTTACCGCTTGAACGACCCCCACCACCGATGTTATAGACAAAACCACCGGTTAGGGCAATGGCCAATAGAACAAAGCCGCCATTGGCTAAAATTCCACCCCAAGAAGCATAAGGACTTAATAGATAGGTGAAAAATCCCATCGATAAATCAGAAGAAAGAGTGGTATCATCCACCGTATAATCATCAATGTATGTTGCTAAATACTCTAAATCATATTCCATCGGATAGAAAACGTCACGATAGGCTTTTTCATATGTAATTTTGCATAATTCCAAATACATATGAACGGTTCCCATATTGATGTCAGATGCATCCCAAACGGTATCATCTAAGATTTGATAGATCTCGATGGTCGTCAGGTAAGCTTCCATACGCTCTCCTAGTTCAAAATCACGAGCCACGAGTTCATGGTATGTAATCCCATCCACCGTCGTTTCGGTGAAATATAACAACACCAACAAGCCCATGTCGTTTTCACCGATTTTCCATTCACGGTAGATATCTGTGGAATCATAGTTGGCAGCATCCTCAACACTATCAACCAGAAACGTCGCAACGACAATTTGACTTCTGCCATCGCCTTCGTCCAACGTGTCTTCATACAAATTTTCGCCATAAAAAAGCATCACGTCTGCCGCACCGTCTGACAAGACTTCAGCGAAGTCATTGACGTAAAAAAGCGGTGTAGGACGTGGATAATCGCGACCAATATTGGAAAAGAACAATAAATAAATCGCCCCTGCAAGAATGGCAAGGACGATCAATCCTTTAAGCTTGCGGATTATCATAAGTGCCGAAATCGATGGCTGGAATTTCTCCCGCGCCGTCGGCAAGTTGCCAATACTCAATCGATGGTGCAAAATCAAACATATTAGCAATAATGACTCTAGGGAACATTCTAACGGATTCGTTATAATCCGCTACAGCGTTATTATAATCATTTCTAGCGACAAATAATGCACTTTCAATGCCCGAAATGGTAACCATCAGATTTAAAAATGCAGCGTCTGAGGCAATGTCCGGATAATTTTCAACAACGACCAATAAACTGGTTAAACTTTCAACATAAAGGGCATCGGCCTCAATCATTCCTTCTAAATCGCCACTGGCTTGTGCGGCCGCATAGGCGGCACGGGCACTTGTGATCGCATCGATGATCGATGCTTCATAAGCGGCTAAGCCTTCGACGACGCTGAGTAATTGCGTAATAGTCGCTTGGCGTTCTGTCAATCGGTTATCAATTTTAGCATATTCACGATCTACAGCGATTTCATCTCTGACCAACCCGTTGTAAGAAATGACCGTCGCAAATGCGAGTGAAACGATTAATACAATCGCTAGGATTAAAGCAATTCGAATTCCATATTTCATAAGTATTCCCCCAGTTTTCTGTTTTTGGCATATCTATTAAAAATCTATCATAAAGGGTTGGTTTATTCAAGGGCTTGCCTAATAGAATTTATGGGAAAACAAACAAAAAAAGCATCAATTTGGAAGATATGCCAAAGTTTGATGCTTTAATTAGTAAAATGGCGACTCGGAGGAGATTCGAACTCCTGACCGACGGCTTAGAAGGCCGTTGCTCTATCCAGCTGAGCTACCAAGTCAGACGCATAGATTATTATAATATAATGAAGGGTTTTTGTAAAGTTAAATTAGCCTTCCAACAGAGATTTTTATCATTAATAGAAAAGGGAGAAACACCCGTTTGACCGATGTTTCTCCCAAATGATTATAGTTTTAGGTATTTTGCAATTTCTTCAGTGTCTTTATCGCCTCGTCCTGATAAATTAATGACCACGATTTGATCTTTTCTCATTTGCTTTGCACGTTGCATTGCCCCATAGATGGCATGTGCAGATTCTATCGCTGGAATGATGCCTTCCATTTTTGAGAGATAGTATAAGGCATCTACAGCTTCTTGGTCAGTAACGGTGATGTAACTGGCGCGTCCTGTTTCTAACAAGTGCACATGTTCGGGACCCACTCCTGGGTAATCAAGGCCAGGAGATATCGAATAAACGGGAACGACTTCCCCCATTGAATCTTGTAAATAACGCGTATACATGCCGTGAAAAACGCCATCTTTTCCCAGTGTTAAGGTGGCCGCATGTAGCGCAGTATCCAATCCTTTGCCCGCTGCTTCACAGCCTAATAATGCGACTTCTTTATTTTCAATGAACGCATGGAATGCGCCCATCGCATTAGAGCCACCCCCAACACAAGCCACAATCAAATCGGGAAGCCTATGTTCTTTTAGGAAGATTTGTTCTTTAATTTCCTCGCCAATGATTTTTTGAAATTCCCGAACCATTAAGGGATAGGGATGGGGTCCTACCACCGAACCAATCAAGTAATATGTGCTTTCCAAATGTGTTGCGAAATCGATAAAAGCCGCATCAACCGCATCTTTTAAGGTTTTTGTGCCCGTTTTAACGGAATGTACTTTCGCGCCTAATAGTTGCATCCGGTGAACGTTTAAGGATTGCCTGATGGTATCTTCTTCCCCCATATAGATTTCACAATCTAACCCAAATAATGCACAAACGGTTGCGGTCGCAACCCCGTGTTGCCCTGCGCCGGTTTCGGCGATGATGCGTTTTTTCCCCATTTTTCTGGCAAGTAAAACTTGTCCTAAGACGTTATTGATTTTATGGGCTCCGGTATGATTGAGATCTTCTCGTTTTAAATAGATTTTCGCTCCGCCTAAATCCGCCGTCATCCTTTTTGCATAATAAAGCATCGAAGGTCTTGACGCATAGTTTTGATATAAGTCGTGTAATTCAGACAAAAAAGCCGGATCATTGCGATATTTTTCAAAAGCGACCTCGACTTCTTTTATGGCCGTTAAGACATCACCACCGACGAATTGTCCGCCGTATGGTCCAAATTCTCTTGTTTCCATTGTAGGTTTCTCCTCTGTTTTTATATGATTTTTTGTTGTTTGATTGATTTTTATATGCTGATGATACCGATTCCTTCATGGCCCTCTCATCTCAATCACCTCCTTATAAAACAATAAAAAAAGTCATCGTCCAACCATGGGACGATGACTCGCTGTGCCACCCAAATTTAAGGACAAATATGTCCTTCTCAAACGGTATCAAACAATACCTTCTTCGATAACGGGAATACCCGGGACTGACTACTTGTCGCCAGCCTTCTCACAAGCCCATTCATCAGCCATCTCAGAATAGGCTTCCACTGTCCCCATCTCGCTATTCATCGAATTTGCCAATTACTTTCCTTGATCTTCGAATTTAAATTTCCTGTATTATAAACTATCACTATCTATATTGCAAGATGATTTGCATAAAAAAATAATTATTGTTTGGTAAATCCTTTTCGTTTCATCGTCCCCCATGATTGGTTGGCTTTCATCGATGCAAAATACCCAACCGAACGATACATCGAGATGAATTGACGCCAGCCAAAATTTTCAATGATGGCCAATAAAACCAATTTGAGGGTATCTTTTGTATTCATGTAGACCATGTCTTTTTCCGTGACAAGCAAGGCTAATAGCGATACCGTAATCCCGAGTAATACCGATGAGAACATGAGTAACAGTAAGACTTCAACACTTAATAATCCTAAAATCGAACTCAAAATAACCGCTGCGATACCTTGAACTTCAATCAAGGGTCCCACCATTTCAAACAAGAAATAGTAAGGCATCGCAATCATTCCTGATTGATGATACTTGGGATTAAAGATCATGGCTCGGTGATAACTTAAAATGTCCACTAGACCTCTTTGCCACCGATTACGTTGCTTGATTAAACTATTCATTTGTTCAGGAACTTCGGTATAACAGACCGCATTATAAAGATAATCCACGCGGAAATTTAACTTCTTTTCATAAGCTTGTCTGGTAATTCTTACAACCAGTTCCATGTCTTCGCCTACAGTATCTTTTTTGAATGCAGAGGCGGTTAGATAACCCCCTACTTCCGCTAAAATCCGTTTTTCAAAAAGGCCGAACGCCCCACTGATGATTAACAAACTTTTAAGTTCTGACCAGCCTATTCTTCCTAGTGTAAATGCGCGAAGATATTCAATGGTTTGAAACGCAGCCAAGGGTTGATTAGACATCGCTTGAATTTCGACTTGACCGTCGCTCACGGTCGACCCATTGACTGGATAGATATTACCACCCAGTGCTAAGGTGATTTCATCATGGTCGAGGGAGGAGGACATCAGTTTTAATAACGCTTCAGGGGCCAACAAACTATCAGCGTCAATCCCACAGACGTATTCGTTTTTCGCTGTATTGATGCCCACATTGAGGGCATCGGCTTTTCCGCCATTGACTTTATCAACAACGATTAAATTAGGAATATTTTTATTTTTATAGACCGCCTTAATCGCTTTGGTGTTAATGAGCGATTTGATAGGAATATTTCGACGTTCCAAACGGAAATGGGCAATCAATTTTTCTAAGGTTTGGTCAATACTTCCATCATTGACGACAATAACTTCATAATCCGGATACTTGAGGTTCATGAGCGACGTCACCGATTCAACGATGGTTTTTTCTTCGTTGAAAGCCGGAGCGATGATGGATATAGACGCTAAAATCCCTTTTTCATAAAGCATCGATTTGCTTTTAATTTTCCAGAGTAACCGTTGTTTTCTAGCACCGCTGGCCGAAAAGTACGCCAATATAAGGTAGACTGCATTAACAATCAAATAATAATAGATGAGGGCATTATTAATCATCAAAACAAATGTTTCTAACCATTGGCCAAAGGGAGCTCCCCATACCATTGATAGCTTGGTGATTGAAAACAGGGCAGGGAAGAAAAGAATGGCCATGATTAAGATCCATTTTAACCAGCGAACCTTGGAAATTTCAATGTCTGATTTTGCTCTTGGAGCTCTTGGCGTTTTAACAGGGGTGTACCCCATTTTACGAAAGACCGAGGGATCCAAGTAATCATTTAAATCCTGATAAAAAGCAGGGTTCTTATCAGCAATGGGTTTCATGACTTTTAAGATCATGGATTCTAAGTCGACGTCCCGGTTCATATTCAAAAAAGCAACCAGACTCGCATTAAAACCCGATTCGATAATGAGTTCAATGACATCAGATAGCCCCTTCTCTTGACTGTTTTTGAACCGAAGGGCCAAATAATGGATTTTGCTGGCTAAGACATTGGCGATTAATTCGCGCTCTGCTTTTGTAATCGGCGCTTTGACATAATCCACCAATTGTAAATAGAGTTCGTGGTTCGCTTCTACCATCGACTGAATGACTTCAGCCAAATGATTATCGATAGATGATCCATTTGCCATCGCAATCAATTTTTTTAGCTGATCAAAGGTTCTGGGTTTAGAATAGGCTTCGATTGCAATTTTAACAACCTCTAAATCATCGTTTTTGAGATATTTATCGTCATTTAAGCTGAATTCATAGACTCTAGAAAGGACCGTTAAAATTCGGTAGTAAAGTCTTTTCACCCTGGTAGGAACCATGTTTTCGTAGATTGGGTTTAATTCACCTTCCAAATGCAGTTCTATCCGAACCAATTCCTTAATCAAAGCACAACGAAAGTCTTCACGGTAGAGACTCTCTGCTAAATCCACAAACAATTCTTTGATTTCCGGTTCCCGACGATTAAATACATCCGGGACATGAACCTTGGTCGTTAACAGATAGTTCTTAATAATCATGATGGCTCTAGATTGGTAATATTTCTTACTATTCACGACACTTTCAATCATCGCAAGCAATGTTAATTGATCCATTTGATTTTTTAACGCATTCACAATGTATATTTTTACATTGGCACGCGGTTCGATTTTAAGACGATTGATTAACGCATATTTGGTTTCGGGACTCGAAAAGTAAGAAAGATTTGAAATTGCTGTTTTTCGACGCAAAGGCGAATGACAATTGAGAATTTTAAGTTGCCTTTTGATAAATCCTGCTTTTTCAAAATCAGCATATATCGCCATTTTCACTTCTTCATTCACAATGATTTGTTCAAAGTATCGGCGGTAAGCGTCCATTAAATAACACATTCTACCGTGCCACTTGATGTCTTCTCCCACCACGTACCGTTCGATAAAGTAATCATCGGCTTTTTGCGATTGAACCAGACGGTCAGCTTCTAAGGCGCGGTTGATGAAAATCGCTGCCATGATGATGACATCAATGGCCACGAGGATTGCTATAAGGGTATAAATCGTTGTAAGGGTCATCCGCTCACCCGCTTTTGCTTAATGAATCGTTGGACCATCCCCAAAAGTTCTTCATAGAGGATTGGTTTTTGGATGACCGCATCGATTCCAAGGAGGTTTGCTCTTAACACCGTTTCCTTATTTTTAGTATAGGTAAGCAATATATAGGGGGTATTGGCATTTAAGGAAATATCATTCACGGCCAACTTAAGACTTAGTCCATCGATTTTAGGCACATTTCGTTCGCAGATGATGCCATCAAGCGCTAGACTTTGAATAACCTCTAATGCTTCTTTTCCGTCTTTTGCGGTGAGGACTTCAAAGTTTTCGTTGAATAATTTCGTTTTTAACAGCGAAAGATTGATTGTCTCATCATCCACGATTAACAACCGGCCGATAATACTCTTCTCGATTTTTGTCTTTTCATCAATGATGACATTGGTCCCTTTTACCGCCCCAAGTTTAATCCGATTCTCACCGGTGGACAAAAGGGCATTCACAATGTCTTTAATCGCATCGGTTGGCGAAAATTCCGATAATTTAACAATCGAAAGCGATACCGTAATTTTTTCGATGAAAGCACTGGAATCCTTAACCAAGTTTTGGAGTCGTTCGGCGATTTCTCGCGCCGTTTCGCCATTTAAATAAGCGTAATAGATAAAACCAGGCGCATTGCGCTTGAAAACCAAATCATTTTCTTTTTTGATTTGATTGATTAAATATCCCAAATTTTGAATGGTCTCATCGCCAATTTCTTTGGAATATTTGGTATTTATGCGAAGGATTCCATCAATATTTACATAAATCAACGCAATATTACGCTTGATAAATCCTTCTTCCAACCGTATCCTAACATCTTCTCCTAAATATTCCCGTAAAAAGAGTTCATTATAAGCATGCGTCAAGGGATCTTTCATTAACCGATCTGTTGTTCGCTCCAATTGTAGTTCAAGCGCCGATATTTGTGTTTTTAACGATTCTTTTTCAATATCGATGGCTTCAGCTTTCTTTTCAGTTTCTACCAATTGAGAGGTATAGAGGGTCGGTTTTGGGATATTATATTGCTTGGAATATTCATTCACCAGATTTTCGATGCACGCAAGCCATTTTAGTCCGTTTTTACCATAAATGGTTTCAAAAAACGTATTCCAAAGTTCAGTTCCTTCGATGCTTGCTCCTGTAACCATCATGGTGTCCGCTTCTAAAGCAATGGAACTCTCTTTAAAGGTCTCTAGTACGGCTGTTTTACCAAAATCATGACTTAATTTGATGAGAAGGTCTTTGATTAACAATTTATAGTCATAAAATCCTAAAATGAGATCATCACCCTTTTTTTGATTTGAAAAATCAAATTGAGACAATTCCTTCGTCGCAAACTGAATGCGTGAAGCGGGAATTGTTTTTCCCGATACGGTAATCGCCATTCCGGGGTTAAACGCTCTGATTTCCTTCATAACCGGTTTAACGAACTCACTCGAGGGGGTATGACTTTGAATAAGACGAATCACATCGTCTAGCCATTCAGCGTCGGTGGTCGTTTGGGTAATCCGTTTAATGGATTCAAACAAGGTATGTGAAAAAAGCACATTTGAGACCACATCATACATCACAAAAGCCCCTGGGGTTGGCATGAATGCGGTGGGTATGAACTTTAGCAATCGTCCTGACTTTAGCCGAAGCTCATAATCATGCTCATCAATGACATAAAGCGGAAGTTTGATCTTTTCGCGGTTCATAAAGGTCAAGTTGCGTTTTGAGGTCACGATTGTAGGAAGAATATTGGCACTCGCAAATAAATTCGCTGTGGTAATAAACTGGGTATCGACATAAGGAACGATGATATATTTTAATTTCTCGATGGGCATCAAGGATTGAATGGCGGGGATTAACTTAAAGAAATCCTGGTTTTGTCCCATGCTGAATAAAACGATTTCTTCATCATCTAAGAGCAATGAGGGAACGAGAGTGGCATCCTCACCGCTTGTGGCGTTATTTAATACATAAACACCTTTGGTAACTAACAAACTTTTTCTGGTTGAATTATAACTCGTTGTTCCAGTCATTTTACACCATCCTAAATGAAGAATACTCTTTATTTATTATACTTTAAATGTGAAATCAATGGTAGTTACTCACTTAAAAAAACATTAATTAATCGACCTTGAAAGAGATAAGGACTTATTCTTTTTAAAATATGCTATAATATTGAAGAAATTAGAATGTGAGGTCATTACATGGAGACAAAAAAACCATTACTACAACTCTTTCTTAGCTTTCTAAAAATCGGGGCTTTCACCTTTGGTGGCGGTTATGCGATGATGCCAATCATGCAAAAAGAAGTGGTTGATAAAAAACATTGGGCCACCGATGACGATATCGTGAAATTACTCGTTATTTCCGAATCCACTCCTGGGGTTTTAGCAGTCAACTCCGCAACCTTTATCGGGTACCAAATAGGTGGCTTTTGGGGGTCCCTTCTCGCAACGTTAGGCGTCGTCCTCCCTTCCTTCATCGTTATATCAATTATCTCTTTATTCATTGTCCAGTTTAAAGAATTAGAGTATGTTGGGTACGCTTTTTCCGGAATTCGGGCAGGGGTTGCCATGCTCATTCTCAATGCCGTTTTTAAACTTTCCAAAAAAGCAAAAAAAGGGTGGTTTGCCTACACGATTTTTGCGTTAGCCTTTCTCGTTGCCCTCTTCACAGAATTTTCTGTGATTTTGCTTCTATTATTTGGGGCTATCATGGGAATCATTTATGGAACCATGAACCGTCCTAACCTCAAGGAGGAAAAGACCAATGATTGAGCTACTGGTTTTGTTCTGGACCTTCTTTAAAATTGGTTTATTCACCTTTGGTGGCGGCTATGCCATGATTCCTTTGTTCCGCCAAGAACTAGTAGGTGGCGGATATATCACCGAAGCCATGCTTATTGACTTCATTGGCATTTCAGAATCGACGCCTGGCCCATTTGCGGTCAATATGGCTACGTTCATTGGCATGGAAAGTGCCGGTTTCTTTGGGGCCATTGCGGCGACGTTAGGCGTTGTATTACCTTCTTTTATCATCATTCTGATCATTGCTAAATTTGGGTCGCGTTTCTTAAACTCTCGCCCCGTAAAACAAGCGTTTGTTGGCCTTAAACCGGTGGTCATTGGCTTGGTGTTGTCGGTTGCGGTCATGTTAATTGTTAGACAAGCTTTTCCCGCCATCGATTTAAAGAATTTCTCATTTAACTTTACCGGATTCGATTACAAAGCCATCATCATTATGGCGGTAGCGATTATCGGATTAAGAGGCTTTAAAAAGATTTCACCCATCCTCATTATTGTCATTTCTGCAGTTTTAGGAATTATCTTCTACGGCATTTTATAACAAATCCTTTTTCAATCATGGAGGTGTCTATGAGCGCCAATGATTATTTTCAAAACGCAAAAGAACCCTGGGTCAATTACAAATTCCTTATTGATCTATTAGGTCTTGATCCTTCGCATTCTACCGTCCAAACGGCAAGAAAAGCGATGTTAGAACATCCCTTGATTCAATCCTTGCTAGAAGAATTAAAGCGTTGGCCAGGCACCGTGCTTAATAGCCATAAAAGTGCCCAACAACTCTATCATAAAGTAGAGTTTCTAGCTGATCTTGGATTAAGTGATCAGGAGGACCCCATTGGTGAGGTCCTAAATCAAATGAAAGAACATCTTACTTCTGAAGGAATTCCTTGTTTACCCATGCAAATATCGGTATCTCATGGCGGATCAGATACTCCCACTTGGGCATGGGCGTTATGTGATGCACCAGTCCAACTCTATGCGCTTGTTAAGATGAGTGCTGAAGGAATTGATCCTTACCGTCCCGCCATTGAAACACTGATTGAGCTTGTTCAAACCAACGGCTGGGGATGCCACGTTTCAAAGGAACTAGGAAAATTCCGTGGACCCGGAAAAAAAGCGGATCCTTGCCCTTATGCAACATTAGTCATGTTAAAATTATTATCGCATGATCCCCTTTATTCAAAAAGCGAGGCAGCTACTAAAGGACTTGAATCATTACTCTTTTTATGGGATAACAGTAAAACCGAACATCCCTATCAATTTTACATGGGAACGGATTTTCGTAAGTTAAAAGCCCCCTTTATTTGGTATGATATATTGCATGTCACTGAAGTCCTATCTCGGTATGAGGTCGTTCATTCGGATCCCCGATTTATGGAGATGTTTCATCATATTCTAGCAAAAGCGGATCACGAAGGCCATTTTACGGCCGAATCGGTTTGGCAAGCATGGAAAGGATGGGATTTTGCTCAAAAAGAAATTCCTTCCCCATGGTTAACACTGATGGTTGAAATCATTAAAAAACGCATCAATAATAACAAAAACATCACAAAAACTATGATATGATATTAAAAAGCGAGGTCTTATTGATGCGAAAACTACTTCTATTCACCACAATGTCGTTATGCTTGGTTTTACTTGCATGTCAAAGCAATGCTCAAATAACGCTTGAAACCATGAATAACGCGCAATCCTATCTAGAAATTTCCAAATCCCAACTCGAAAACAAGTTAGAAGCCGGCGATGATTTCATGCTCATCATCAGTTCGGCATCTTGTTCTTCTTGTGCGGATTTCTTACCCATATTAAATGACGTCATTCAAACCTATGATATTGTCATTTATAAGATTGAAGAAGACGAAGATTTCGATAGAGACAACGGGCTAGTCGCTTATGAGTACACCCCAACCATTGTGATAATCAAAGATGGCGAAGTGGTCAAATCGATTGATGCCTTTAAAAACGAAGCGTACTTTTCAAGTTATGATGGCTTCATGGGCTTTTATAGCAAATACGTCTTATCGCCCCTTGCATAAGTATAACGATAAATTTAAAGCCTTGAACCGGAAATGCGTTCAAGGCTTTTTGTTTGATTTATTTTTTCTTGGTTATGTGGAGTTTCTCCGTGATTCGTTTAGCCACGTATAGCGGGACAAACGGTGTTACATCGCCGCCAAAGAATGCTAACTCTCTTACGGATGAACTTGATAAAAATGAGAATTGACCTTCAGTCATTAAAAATACGGTATCGATATCGTGATCAATCTTTCGGTTGAAATTGGTCATCTGGAATTCGTAATCATAGTCAGTTACGGCCCTTAGTCCTCTTAAAATATGGGTCGCACCCAACAATTTACAATGCTCAACGGTCAATTTATCCGATTTGACGACTTCGACGTTAGGAAGGTGTTTTAACACTTCTTTGACAATTTCGAATCGTTCCTCGGTCGTGAACATGGTATTTTTACTAGGATTCACCGACACTGCCACATATAGTTTGTCAAAAAGATGTGCTCCTCGATCCACAATGTCCATATGTCCGAACGTGATGGGATCGAAACTACCGGGATAATACCCTATTTTCATTGTTCTTGCCTCCAAAGGTAAAACGTGAATTTTGTGATGCCTTCGATTTTCTCGCGTTGATTGGTCAAACCGCCAACTTCAGTAGGAAGGATTCGGTCTCTATCGGTTTCACAGACAATGACACCCTCAGGTGCTAAAAGTTTACCCTCATCAACCCGCTTTAAGATTTCTGGGATTACATCCAGGGCATAAGGCGGATCCAAAAAGATTAAGTCAAACTTTCTACCTGAATAACGATACAAAAACTGCGAAGCCTCACACTGAGTCACCGTCGCGCTTCTGGACTCTATTTTTAATGTTTTGAGATTTTCGTGAATGATTCTTACCGCAAAATGATTGATATCGACAAAATGGCAAAATTCAATTCCTCTTGATAACGCTTCAATTCCAAGAGCTCCGGAACCAGCGAATAAATCCAGTGCCACGCCGCCATTGAAATATTGACCTAATATATTAAAAATCATTTCTTTGTTTTTATCGGTCGTGGGCCTTGTGATGCCAGGATCCACTTCTATAATTTTTCTTCCGCGGTAAGTACCGGAGATAACACGCATGATTTAATTGTCGTACGTGATCGATTCAACGGTTTTTTTGTCAAGCCGTTTTACGAGCTCGGTCACGAGTAATACGGCATTCGCATAATCATCCTCATGAATGATGGACGTATGTGAATGCAAATAGCGACAAGGTAAACAAATGGCTAAAGAAGGACATCCTGATTTGGCAATATGCATCTTACCGGCATCTGTGCCCCCGGCGCGAAGATATGACAATTGATAAGGAATCTTTAATTCATCGCAAATGGAAATGGCGTATTGACGTAAGCCGACATGACCCACCATCGATGAATCATAAATCATTAAACATGGCCCTTTTCCCAGTTCGGTTTCTTTGGTTCCACCAGGGTAATCGTGGGCAATCGTGACATCGAGGGCAATGGCGATATCGGGTCCCACTTTATAAGCAGCGGTTCCGGCACCCCGTTCTCCCACTTCTTCTTGAACTGTTCCCACACCATAATAGACATTTTCATGCGTCGTATTTTGAATGTTTTTTAACACTTCAATCGCTAAAGCAACCCCAATACGATTGTCAAATGCTTTCGCTAACAAGAATTTTGGATTTCCTAACGGTTTTGATTCAATAAAGGGGGTAATCATATCCCCTACTTGAATCCCTAGTGCCAACGCTTCTTCTTTTGATGAAACGCCTAAATCGATATACATATCTTTCAATTCAACGACTTTCGTCCGTTCTTCGGCTGATAAAATATGCGGGGGTTTCGAACCCACAACACCGCTCACTTTTGCGCCCGTTTTAGTTGTAATTGTAAATTGTTGACTCAGAACAACATGACCCCACCAACCGCCGGCGTTGATGAATTTTACATAGCCATCTTTGGTAATTTCTGTCAAGATAAACCCGATTTCATCCATGTGTCCAGCGACCATGATTTTGGGCCCCTTGGCATTTCCGGTTTTCTTCGCGATAATAGACCCTAAATTATCGTAACTCACTTCATCAGCCAAATTTTTGACCGCTGATTCAAAATATACTCTTACTTGTTTTTCGTTAGCCGGTATGGCGTTTAACATCGTTAAATCGTATAACAATGGGTTCATAAGTGCCTCGTTTCCATCTAGGTTGATTTTTTCTAAATTATACCATAGGAGCGCTTACTTTACAATCCAAGGCATAAAAAAAACGCATAGACTAATGGAAATCACTCGGGCGGACAAACATCTTTCGCCAAGGGTGGAGTCTCTTGCTACATCGGTAGGATTCCTAAATGAATAGGCGTTCAACATTGGATGTAACCTTGACCCCGAGATAAATTCAGTGCTTCGCGGATGAGTGATTTCCATTAATCTATGGTTCTATCTTTATTATAAATAATAACTTTTTGAAAGTCAACGGCTTTGCCTGAATATAACAATAAGAAAAAGAGACCGGCAATAATTGCCGATCTCTTGTAAATAAATGAATTTATCGAGGATTCTTAATGTTTGCGTGAGCCGCTGCTAAGCGAGCAATCGGAACACGGAACGGTGAGCAAGACACATAGGTTAAACCGATAGAATGGCAGAATTCAACCGACAATGGGTCGCCGCCATGTTCACCGCAAATACCAAGTTTGATATCAGGACGAACGGATTTACCAAGTTCAGCAGACATTTTCATGAGTTTGCCAACGCCTTTAGCATCAACGTGCGCAAATGGATCAGATTCGAAAATCTTCTTTGCGTAGTAGTCGCCTAGGAATTTACCAGCATCATCACGGCTGAATCCAAAGGTCATTTGGGTTAAGTCGTTGGTACCAAAGCTGAAGAATTCAGCTTCTTTAGCAATTTCGTCAGCCAATAATGCGGCTCTTGGGATTTCAATCATTGTACCTACACTATAATTCATCTTAATGCCAGACTTCTTGATGATTTCATCAGCGGTCTTCACAACGATGTCTTTAATGTATTTTAATTCTTTCACATCGCCAACAAGTGGGATCATGATTTCAGGAACAACGTTGATAACACCTTTACGCGTTACTTCGATCGCTGCTTCGATGACAGCTGTCGTTTGCATAACAGCGATTTCTGGGTATGTAATGGTTAAACGTACACCACGGTGACCTAACATTGGGTTTGTTTCATGTAAATCAATAACGGTTGCTTTTAAAGCCTCATAAGTGATGTGCATTTCTTTTGCTAATGCTCTGATATCTTCTTCTTCAGTAGGAAGGAATTCATGAAGTGGTGGGTCCAAATAACGGATGGTTACTGGGTAACCGTGCATCTCTTCATAAAGACCGATAAAGTCTTTCTTTTGCATTGGCAATAATTTTGCCAAAGCAGCTTGTCTTTCTTCCAATGTTTTAGAAACAATCATTTCACGCATTGCGGGAATACGGTCTGCTTCAAAGAACATATGTTCAGTACGGCAAAGACCAATGCCTTGTGCACCAAAGTTGTAAGCAACTTTAGCATCTTTGGGTGTATCAGCGTTGGTTCTAACTTTTAAGGATCTGTATTTGTCAGCCCAAGCCATTAAGGTAGCGAAATCACCAGAAACGGTCGCATCAACGGTCTTGATTTGTTCACCGTAAATCTTACCGGTAGAACCATCTAAGCTGATCCAATCGCCTTCGTTATAACGTTTTCCGCCCACTTCGAAGTATTTTGCTTCTTCATGAACATGCACTTCTCCAGCACCAGCGACGCAGCATCTTCCCATGCCTCTGGCAACAACAGCAGCGTGAGAGGTCATACCGCCACGTGACGTTAAAATACCATTGGCAACAACCATGCCTTCGATGTCTTCAGGAGAGGTCTCTTGACGAACAAGGATGACGGGTTTCTTATCAGCTTTTACCATTTCTGCAGCACGTTCAGCCGTAAATGCAGCACGGCCTGTTGCAGCTCCCGGAGACGCATTTAATCCGGTTGCGATAACTTTGGCATTTTTAAGTGAAGTTGCTTCAAATTGTGGATGGAGTAAGGAATCTAATTGGGACGGTTCAACTTTTAAAACGGCTTCTTTTTCAGTCAATACGCCTTCTTTAACAAGGTCAATAGCAACTTTCAAAGCGGCTTGTGCAGTCCGTTTGCCGTTACGAGTTTGTAACATGAACAATTTTCCGCGTTCGATGGTGAATTCCATATCTTGCATATCGCGATAATGGTTTTCCAATTTCTTCGAAATAGCGAAGAATTCATCGTATAAAGCGGGATTGTCTTTCTTTAATTCAGAGATTGGTTTTGGAGTTCTGATGCCGGCTACGACGTCTTCGCCTTGAGCGTTGAAGAGGTATTCGCCATATAGAACATTTTCTCCAGTAGCAGGGTTACGGCTGAATGCAACACCCGTACCAGAATCTTCGCCCATGTTACCAAACACCATTGATTGAACGTTAACGGCTGTGCCCCATTCGTAAGGAATGTTGTTCAAACGGCGGTACGTATTCGCACGAGGATTATCCCATGAACGGAATACGGCTTGAATGGCTTCAACTAATTGAATTTTTGGGTCTTGTGGGAATGGTTCGCCTTTTAATTCCAAATATTTCTGTTGGAATAAGGTAACGATGCCCTTTAAATCTTCAGCATCAAGTTCAGTGTCGTTTTTAACACCTTTTTCATGCTTTCTGGCATCGAAAATAGCTTCAAAATTGGCTTTTTCGATATCCATGACGACATCGGCGAACATTTGAATGAAACGGCGATAGGAGTCATAAGCAAATCTTGGGTTGTTGGTTAGTTTTGCCAGTCCGACAACAGAAACATCATTCAAACCGAGGTTTAAAATCGTGTCCATCATACCGGGCATGGAAGCACGTGCGCCTGAACGAACGGATACTAAGAACGGATTCTTAGGATCTCCGAAAATTTTTCCGGCGACTTTTTCAGTGGTGTGAAGTGCGGTGAAAATCTCTTCAATGATTTCTGGCGCGATTTTCTTGCCATCTTGATAGTAACGCGTGCAAGCTTCAGTAGTAACGGTGAATCCATAAGGAACGGGCATGCCAAGGTTGGTCATTTCCGCCAAGTTCGCACCTTTACCGCCGAGAAGGTTTTTCATTTCTGCTTTGCCTTCTTTAAACAGATATACGTATTTTGACATAGTGTAATCCTTTCTCAATAAATTGGTTTAAATACCAAAGGTAATTATATCATCCTTACGATAAAAAGACAAACGATTTGAGTGCATTTTCGCACTCTTTAAGCGGGTTTTTAGACCGCCATATTCATGAAAAGGCTTTCGCACTTCCTCGTCATCCAAAAGTAGAAACCGGCGCCTAAAACGAAATTCCAAAGCGAGACGGCAAACAAACTCAGTTCTGTTGATCCGACTTTACCAACAAAGTAGTAAAGGACACCATCAATTGCCAGAAGCGCAAACCCACCAAAAATGCCTAGTAGCGCTCCTGCGCTTTGTTTGATGACCTCGATTTCATTGCTAAATTCAAACTTAGGCATATAGAGATTTAAGATGCTTCCAAACACAGAAGTCAAAACGCTATAAGAACCAGCAGCGATAATCATTAACAGGACATTGAGGGGGGAGAGTTCAAAGGATACTCCAAGCAAGATCAATGAAAGGACTGCGAAGGGAAACCCTAAGAGGATATTAAATAACAACTTCGCTTCCATGATGGTTCTGGGTTTAATTGGCAAACTTTTGATAAACGCAAACTTTTTTCCCTCTATTGAAAGTGAAATGGCGGTTGTGTATATGGTTGACAAACAAAATCCGATTAACACCAATAAAATAGGTTCTACCGAAAGGGTTCCTCCGCCAATTTCACTGCTCAAGAACGCAAATACTTGTTCTTTATAAAACAGACTGGCTACACCGGCAATTAACATAAATATAATCCCAATCGAGGTATTAACGACATAAAAAGTTATACCAAAATATGTACGAACCTCTTTGACCAGCAACGATTTGAATACTGATCTTGATTCATTTACAATCGCTTTTTGATGCGAATTATTCGCAACGATTCCGGCTTTTGAATTGATTTTCATGGAAGCTTTCGCAATCGATAGGATGAAAACCACCATTAAAGCCACATGCGATAAAAGCAACCAAACCATGCTTAAGAAATCTTGATTATGGACAGACTCCATAAACCACTGCATGGGAGGATAATTTTCCCCCAATGCGGCGATAAAAGCTTCTTGGCCCATCAGGGGATTTCCTGTAGCGCCCCCATAACTAAAACTGAATGAAAATGCCATTATCGCAAAGAAAGACGCAAACATTAAGATGATTTTTATGAAGTTTGAATGTTTGATTCTAACCGTTATTCTGGCAATAATCATGCTTAACAGCGATGCAATGATGACAATGGGAATTGGTGATAAAAATAATCCCACAATAAGATACACAAATGTCATGACACCCACAGGAGTGAAGTATACATAACTAAAAATGACCGGAATTGCAAATGCGAACATGACCAAATATAGGTCAATCATTAATATGGTGGCTTTTGCCGAAATCACGACAATTGGTTTAATCGGCAGTGGCGCAAGTCGGTCATAATCTTTAAAGTGAAATAAGAAACTATCGGCTCTAAACATGGTGATCATCGCTGCGAGACCCACGACATAGGTGAATAAATACATCAAAAGCATCCAAGTCATATCAAACTGAGCGAAGGCTTCACCCAACATAA
Organism: uncultured Caryophanales bacterium; assembly: GCA_942493185.1. Taxonomy (GTDB): domain Bacteria; phylum Bacillota_I; class Bacilli_A; order Izemoplasmatales; family Hujiaoplasmataceae; genus UBA5603. The sequence goes on along the minus strand of OW818673.1, from coordinate 879,986 downwards.
AGAATAAAAATCCGAAAGATCCTAAAAACGCCACCACTCCATAAACCAGTGCAAACAAAATCAAGATGGTTTTGCCTTTTGATTTTGTGTTACTGGAACCTAGGATCTTCTTAAGTGAAAAATTCTCCCTTAAGAACAAGCGCATTAAGGTTGCGTATTGCTTCATGATGCACTCAACTCCAAGAACAAGTTTTCAAGCGATTGGTCTTTGGTAATGGTTGCGGTATCTCCTGATGCAACAATCTTGCCTTGCTTGATAATAGCGACTTTATTACAAAGTTTTTCCGCAACTTCTAAGATGTGAGTTGAGAAAAAGATTGCTGCGCCATCTTTGCATAGTTCATGAAACACTTCTTTTAATAAATAACTGGCTTTAGGATCCAATCCTACGAATGGTTCATCCAGTAACAATACTTTGGGACGATGAACCAAAGCACTGATAATGACTAATTTTTGTTTCATCCCATGTGAATAGGATCCGATGGGATTGTTGAGGACCGATTTCAACTCAAACATCTCCGCATATTTATCGATTCTGGCTTTGCGGTTTTCTAAACTCACCCCAAAAACATCGGCGATAAAGTCAAGGTATTGAATTCCTTTTAAGGACTCATAAACCTCAGGATTATCAGGGATATAGGCCATCTCGCTTTTAGCTGCTAACGCCTCCGTTTTAATGGAATGACCGTTCACATAGATTTCACCTTTGTCAAAGGCTAAAATCCCAGCGATGGATCTTAACAATGTGGTTTTACCAGCCCCGTTATGGCCGATAAATCCGTAAATGTCACCCGCTTCGATGGTCAAAGAAACATCATCAACCGCGTACTTCTTATTATCATAACTCTTCGATACATTTTTTATTTCTAACATGGCAAATCCTCCTTGTTTTCGAATATATTATAACGCAAATTCACTAATAATCAAAAAAATTTTGATGTTAACTTAGTCAAATGACGATTATCACAACTATAAACCATTTTCGAAAGAAATTTCTTGCAATTATTCCTGACGTTAGATATAATATAAAACGCAACGCTCCTATAGTTTAGTGGTAAAACGCAGCAATGGTAATGCTGAAATTCAAGTTCGATTCTTGGTAGGAGCACCACTTATCTACAAACACCTTCACGGTGTTTTTTTTATTTTATGATATAATTAGTTCAAAGGGGGCTATACCATGATTACTCGTATCGCACATTTGGCTTTTGGCGTTAAAAACATGCAAGACTCATTTCATTTCTATCTCGATATCTTAGGGTTTAAAAAAGCTTTTACGCTTTCTTCTCCCGAAGGGACACCTTGGATTGAATACATTAAAATTTCTGACAATCAATTCATCGAATTATTCTATTCTGATCCTCAAAAACCGTTTCCTAAGGATGAAGTATCCTACCAGCATCTTTGCTTAGAAACGGACGATATTTTCGCATTTGCGAATGATATGGCGAACAAACATTTTCCACTTGATTCGCCTGTCACATTGGGTCTCGATCATAATTATCAGTGCTGGGTAAAAGACCCTGATGGAAACCGCATTGAAATAATGCAATACGGCAAAGATGCTTTGCAACTTAGACCTTAATCTATGAAAACGAGTAAATCGTTCAGTCGTCTGGGCTTTGGGGCGTGGCAACTTGGCAATTCTGAATTTTGGTCACCCATGACCGAAACGGAAGGAATTGCATTGGTTCAAAAAGCCATTGAATTAAACGTTCGTTTCTTTGATACGGCACCGGGTTATGCATCGGGTCAAAGTGAAACAATCTTAGGAAAAGCTATTCAAAATCACCGGGAAGATGTTTTTATTTCTTCGAAGTTTGGTCATAAAGCCGATGGAACGTCTGATTTTTCGCCAATTTCGATGGAATCAGCGGTTCAAGAGTCTTTAATGCGTTTACAAACCACGTATTTAGATGCTTTGTTATTGCACAATCCCTCCATGTACATCTTGCAAGGAAAAACAACGCATTTTCAAATGATGAAGTCCTTACAAACCAAAGGATTGATCCGTCATTATGGGGTTTCGATAGACTCTTATGACGAACTAAAAGCCGTCTTAGAATCCACCGATGTCGAAGTCATAGAATTGTTGTTTAACGTCTTCTTTCAAGCACCCATCCCTTTATTTGAAGAAATCAAGAAAAGAGGGATTTTATTAGTCATCAAGGTTCCTCTTGATTCTGGATGGCTATCTGGGAAATACAATCAATATTCGTCCTTTACAGGCATTCGCGACCGTTGGGATAATGCAACCATTCAACGTCGGGGAACACTCGTAGAGGAACTAAAAAGACTCTGTAATGACGATGTCTTGACCCGTTATGCTTTAGCATTCATCTTATCTTTCGATGCGGTCGGGGTTGTCATCCCTGGAACCCATGATGTAAACCATTTGTTATCCAACATTGAAGCGGTTCAATATTCACTTTCACCCGATTTAAAAGAAAAGATGTTAACGATATATCAAACCAAACTATCAAAAAATCCATTACCTTGGTAGATAATTTCATCAAAAAAAGAACTCATTCGTTTGAGTTCTTTTTGATTGCAAATGATTAATCAACACGAATCGTTTTCGCCCAGCGAAGGAAACGTGCTTCATAGCGATGATAATCTTTACTTTCACAAAAGAAAATCATTCGGTAATAGTTACTTTCGCCTTCCATGACAATCATCAACTTTGCTTCCCATAAAGGGTGGTCTTCATCGGGAAGATCAAGGATGTAATAGAAACGCGTGTTTTCGTCTTCATAAAGTCGTGTAATTCCTTCCATGCTTGCCATACGCAAAGACACATCAATGTAATCTTGAATCGTATCATAACCGGCTTCCTTGATTTCATCAATGGCATCTGGTCTACCCGCAAAGCGATAATTTTTTGTTTCTAGACAAAACCCTTCATCTGAAAAAGGCACTTCGCATTCCTTGAAAGCATAGGTTAATTCGATATAAACCCCTCTTTTGTCGAACCACTGGGGCCAAAATCCGATGTATAATGTCAAAACAACCCCAATGACGACGAGCCATACTCCCAAAACCAGACCAATAACTACTTTCTTTTTCATAGGTACCTCGTAATATTTATCAATTATCGTAAAAATGGAAAACGCCACTATAGAATCGGTGGCGTGTTAATTTATCTTAGCGTAGAACCAGATGAAACCATTAAATCTTCAACTTCTGATAGTTTTGCGGACTCGAAAATTCGGCAGTTACGGCCGATGACCATATTTTTGGGTACTTTGATGTGTTTTCCCAAAACGGTAATGCCACTGGATAACAAAGAAGGATTTTCAATGTTTGGTGTCATATCATTGCCAAAACCTACCATTGCATTTTCGCCGATGACGGTGCTCTTATCAATGATGCAGTTTTCAACAATCGCGCCGGGTTTTACTTCAACGTTGTTGAGTAAGACAGAATTGATGACTTTGGCCAACGGATGAACGATAACCCCGGGAGATAGTACACTTCTTTCCACCGTTCCGGCCACAATTGCACCGTTCGATAACAACGCTTGATGAATCGTTGCTTTCGAACCTACTTTTACTGCTGGAAGTTCCTCTGATTTCGTATAGATTTTCCAATTCTTATCATACATATCAAGCGGAATCTTATCGACGGTTTCGATTAATTCCAAATTGGCTTGTAAATAAGAATCATAGGTTCCTACATCTTTCCAATAATCATAATACTTATATGCAAACACTTCATCTTGACCAATCATCGAAGGAATGATGTGAGCGCCAAAATCCAAATCGGGATTAGACATCGTTCTGAGTTTTTCGAGCAATACGTCGGTGTTAAAAACATAAATGCCCATTGAAGCCAGATTTGAAACGGGTTTCTTTGGTTTTTCAACGAAATTAACGATTCGGTTTTGAGCGTCAGCTTCCAAAATACCAAAACGGTGCGCTTCAGATAATTCAACGACTTTCGCGGCTACCGTCAAGGTAGCTTTGGTATCGATATGCTGTTGAATCATCTTACGGTAATCCATCTTATAGATGTGATCACCAGATAGAATTAATACGTACTTCGCATTGCTTTGTTCGATGTAGTGAATGTTCTTACGGACCGCATCAGCGGTGCCGTTATACCAATCACTATGGGGTTGTAATAACGTGACTTTGGAATCACGGCGGTCCAAATCCCATGGTTTTCCCGAACCGATGTGATCATTTAATGAAAATGGCAGGTACTGAGTCAAAATTGCGATGTTGTAAATGCCTGAGTTTGAACAGTTGCTTAGGGTGAAGTCGATGATGCGGTACTTTCCTGCAAAGGGCACAGATGGTTTTACCCGATTTTCGGATAAAATATCCAATCTTGATCCTCTGCCACCGGCCAATATTAATGCTAATACTTCCATACAGTCACGCTCGCTTTCCTTTTATGAGTTTTTGGTAAATCTTCTTGTAGGCTTTCGCCGAAACAGTCCAAGAGTAATCGGCTTGCATTGCTCTTTGAACCAATTGGTCCCATGCGGATGGATCTTGATAATACGTTTTTAAGGCATACCTTATGACATGCATCATATCATGCGCATTAAAATGCGCGAATGAAAATCCGTTGCCTGTGTTTTCAAATTCGTTATAGGGTTGGACTGTGTCCACCAAACCACCGGTTTCTCTCACAATTGGCAATGCCCCATATTTTAAAGCAATTAACTGACCTAATCCACACGGTTCAAATTTGGAAGGCATCAAGAACATGTCTGATGCAGCATAGACCAAATGCGCTAGTTTATTGTTGTAACCCACATAAATTTTGACTTTATGCGGAAATTGATTTTGTAGTTCATTGAAGTAATCCACGTATTCGCCTTCGCCATCGCCCAAAAGCACGAATTTGAAATTATCTTGTTCCAACATTTCGACAAAGACGCGCTTGATTAAATCAAATCCTTTTTGACTGACCAGACGAGAGACAATCCCAATGGTGGGGTATTCGGTATCCCAATCCACATTTAAAGCTTTAAAAAGCGCCAGTTTATTTGCGGCTTTACCGGCTTTGTAGGATGTTACGTCATATTTTTGCTCAATGAATTCATCGTTTTCAGGATTAAATTCCGCATAACTGATGCCATTCACGATGCCTTTTAAGTCGCCTTGACGCCATTTTAACAACCGTTGCATCCCATAACCAAAATAATCGGTCAGTATTTCTTTGGCATAGGTTTCAGAAACCGTTGTAATAAAATCAGAAGAAACGATTCCGCATTTCAAAAAATTCAGATAGCCTTCAAATTCAAAGCGATTATCATAATCAATGTTAAAGAAATGATAATCATTAATTGGAAAAATCCCTTGGTAAGCCAGATTGTGAATGGTAAAGACAGATTTCACATTCGACAATTCTTGATATTTTGTTTTCATTAACAAAGGAATCATGGCTGTATGCCAATCATGCACATGAATGATATCTGGTAAAAAATCAAGGTATTTGATCGATTCTAACGCTGCTTTTTGGAAAAAAGCAAAACGTTCGGATTCATCGCCATAATTATAGGCATTATCGCGATGACCAAAATAAAATTCATTATCGATAAAATAATAACGAATCGATCCTAATTTTAAAGTTTCAACGCCCACAAAAACGGTGGGTCTTGAACCCAGTTCAATGTTAAACGTTTTGATGCCGACCAATTTCTTTTTATAAACGTCCGGCATTTTTTTATACTTGGGCATGATGACCCGAACTTCGACATTACTCAGTTGTTTTAAGGCTTGTGGTAATGACCCAACCACATCTGCCAATCCGCCCACTTTCATAAACGGCGTACATTCTGCTGCAATGAATAGAATATTCATGGTTTCCCCCCTAACATTGCCTAACTATTGTTTATTATAACAAAAAGAAAAAGGATTTAAAAGCGGTTTCCCGACTTTTAAACCCAAAACTTAATTAAGTTCTTTTTAAAGATCGACATAATCAAATATGTTGATTGCATGAGAAGCATCATCAGTAACAAGGAAGGAATCGTCAAACGTTCCAATTTGAAAAATTGTTGCCCTAAAACAAAGAAACAAAAGGCTGAGATGATGGCGGCACTAGAGACCAATACCGAACGTCGTTTATTCAAGGGACTCGAGACATTGACCAAAACCAATAAATAGGCGAAGGTGGCAGCGATAATTCCCACGGTGGAAATTTCCCCTTGTGTGATCTGTGGCCATTGTGAAGCAAAAAGATAAACAGCCACTAAGTTTAAAATAACCAATAAGGTACCCGGAATAACGTTCTTAAAGACATTGAGTAAGAATTTTCCTTCAAAACGAGCGTCATTGGGCTCTAAAGCAATAAAGAAGGATGGAATTCCAATGATAAAGGTTTCAATGACGAACATTTGTACCGGTTCAAAAGGATAAATGTTTGACGTTCCTAAAACGATGAGCGTCAATAAGATGGTATACATGGTTTTAACCAAATACAAGACGGATGCATTTTGCATATTATTGACAATTTGACGGCCTTGTTTAACCACCTTTGGCAATGATGCAAAATCACTGTCCATTAACACCAAATGACTGATGTTTCTCGCCGCTTCTGATCCTGATGCGATGGCGATGGAACAATCGGCGGCCTTTAAGGCTAAAATATCGTTGACGCCATCACCAATCATGGCGACTTTATGTTTATGGCTTTTGAATGTCTCAATTAATACTTGTTTTTGGTGAGGCGTCACCCGACCAAAAACCGTGTATTCTTCTGCGACTTCTTGTAATTTTAGATCATCGATTTTTTCTAAGGATAAGTATTTATTGGCTTTTGGAACGCCCGCTCTTTGAGCCACTTCAGAAACGGTTAACGCATTATCACCACTGATGACTTTAATCGCAACACCCGCATTTTGAAATTCATCCAAGGTCGCCTTGGCGGTTTCGCGAATCGTGTCGTTAATTAAGACTAAGGCCAGCGGTTCAATTGCTCCACTGATTTTTTTACCTTCAATCGACCCGGCTTTCGCAAATAACAACACCCGTTTGCCCATTCTTGCATATTTTTCGACTTGTTTCTTGATTTGCATGTATTTGCCTTTATAAACCAGTTCTGGCGCTCCGATGGCATAAGTGCCTTCATCAAACGTAACAGCGGTATATTTATTGGCAGATTCAAACGGAAGGATGACTCTTGAACGATATTTTCGTTTGACACCGAAATACTTTTTCAAGGCATCCGCGGTTTGATTGTTATCCTTTAAAGCGTAATTCATCGAGGCAATAATGGTTTTGATATCACAATTGGGTTTCGATTCTGAAGCGGTAATAACTTCTTCAACCGGTAAATCCAAGGAGGGTGCCGATTCAGATTCAATCCAAACAAAAGAATCGACTTTCATTGATCCATCGGTGATGGTCCCGGTTTTATCCAAACAAATTAAATCCACACGAGCCAAGGTTTCAATCGAATAAAGTTCTTGGACCAACGTTTGATGTTTGGCGAGTTTTACAACGCTTGAAGCAAACGTGACAGTTGTTAATAAGAATAACCCCGATGGGACCATCGCTACCATTGAACCGGCCATCTTCTTTAAAGCATTGGTGTATAATTCATGGTTTTGTAAGAAATCGGGAAGGTAATCCATACCGGATTTGATATAAGCGGTATAAAAGGTCATTAATCCAAGGGGGATGATAATCACGCCAATGAATTTTAGCAACCCTTTTAACGAATGCAAGATTTCCGAATTCGGTTTTCCTAAGGTTTTAACTTTATCGGACAACGTTTCAATGTAATTGTCTTTACCGACCGCAACGATTTTCGCATCGGCGTTTCCGGAAATGACAAACGATCCCGATAAAATCTTATCCCCGACTTTTTTGACTATGGCATCCGATTCACCGGTCAAATTAGCTTCACTGACCGTTAATTCGCCGTTTAAGAGTACGGAGTCCGCCACTATTTGTTTCCCCGGTGTTAATAAGTAGACATCGTCTAAAACCAGTTGATCAATCGCGAGTTCAATCTCTAAAGATTGTCTACGAACCATGGCGGTGGGTTGAGATAAAAGCGTCAGCGACATAATGGTATTTCTTGCTTTTAGTTCTTGAATGATTCCGATTAACGTGTTGATAATCGCAATAATCACAAACACCATGTTTTCAAAGCTCTTAATGGATAATAAGAGCAATGCGAGGACAAATAGAATCAAATTAAAATAACTAAAAAGGTTCGAGGCAATAATGCCCCACACCGATTTTAGATTGGGATGTCGTTTATAGTTGACCTGTCCGTTTTCAAAGCGTTTTGCGACTTCTTCGACGGTTAGGCCAGTTGGGATGGATAATGGTTTTTCCATAAATTCACCTTCCAATTTCACATTATTATATCAAATTAACCGCGATTCGACAATCTTTCCCAGCAATTATCAAAAAAAAGAACACTATCGCTAGTGTTCAAAGACGCTTTTTCCAATAAATTCTCTCAAGAGCGAGTTGCAAGGAACCAAATATTCATTAATTTCTTTAAAGTACTTTAAGAATTTAATAAGACGATTGGCTTGAATATAGTATTCTGAGGTATCGGGAATGCGCTTGAGGGCATTCATCGCATATTTCTTCATAACCGATAGTTCATACGTCAATTCCGAATTATAGATGAAATCGGCATTTTCAATAAACGGATAAATCCATTTATATTCGCCTCTTCGAACCGAGCTCCACATCGATAGGGTCTTTTCCGGAGAGGTATTTCTAAACTGCAAATCTCTAACAATTCTTCTCAATAACCGCAAATCCGTCAAATTAATTGGATTATGATTATCAATATTGATTTGTGAGAATGGGGAAATGTAAATTCTAAACTTTTCAACCGCTGGGATGAAGGAGGTTAATAAATCGTTTAACGCATGAATCCCTTCGATGATGATCGGATTATGGGGTCCAATGGTTTGCGGTGGTAAAAAAATCCGTTTTTTATCCGTGAAACTAAAGATGGGAAGCGAAACCGGCTTACCGGCAATCAAATCGGCAATGTGTTGATTAAACAAGGGCAAATCCAACGCATTGACATGCTCTAAATCCGGATGACCAAATTCATCAATCGGGGCTTTCTCGGGTGGCAAATAGTAATTATCGATGGATATCATTAAAGGCTTAATTCCTCTTGTGAGCAATTCAATTTCTAGTCGCCTAGAAAACGTTGTTTTCCCCGACGAAGACGGTCCGGCAATCGCAATCAACCGAATATTATCAATGTTACCAGAGATGATATTGCCTAATTCACAGAGCTGGTTGTTATGTTTGGTCTCGCACATGTTCACAAACTCAACTTCTTTGTGATTTTCAATCTTGCGGTTCATTTTGTAAATCATGTCCGCTTCACAGGTAATCGCCCATTGTTCGGCTTTATTCAACACGCGCAAGAACGAAGGACTATCCGCAAATTCCGGAATCGTGCCGTTGGCTTCAATTCGGGGATAACGAATTAAAAATCCAGGAGCGTAGAAAAACAGTTCAAATTCTTTTAAATACCCAGTGGACGGAACCATATAACCATACATATAATTTAGATATCCCGCACATTCGTAAATATTAACTTTTTCATGCCGGTATTTTAAGGTTTCAACTTTGTCGGTTAAACCCAATGACTCGTAATATTTTGATATTTTTGCGATGGTTTCTTTTTTTCTGACAATCGGTAAATCGGCTTCGATTAACCGTTTGAGTTCCTCAATAATTTTTTCAATCATTGAAGGAGTCAAATTTTGATTGATGGCTCTGCCAAAGATTCCCATCGCAATCGAGTTGGAAAATTTCAACTGGACGTCGGGATAAATTCTTGAAAATGCCAAACAAACCAAATATCGCATGCTGGTCGCATAGATACGGAATGAGTCAGTATATCGATAATCAAGAAATTCGACGGATGCATCGAATGATAATTCGTAGGACAATTCGCGAAGACGATTATTCACCTTAGCAGCGAAAAATGTGCCTGGATATTTTTTGGCGATGGTTTCTAAACGAACGTTCTCTTCAAAGGTGATGACGTCGTTTTGAACTTTAACGGTAAACATAGAATCCTCCTTGTAAAAAAGTGATGTATATCTATTTTACCGCATTTTTAAAGGAATGCAATCGCAATATTGTAATTTTTGATGGCCTTTGAAACGGTTTTGCACTATAATGTTTATAAACAACCCTCAAATAGAAAGGACAATTCTATGCTACTGACAAAATTCTTTTCTAGCGAAGGCATGGATCTTAATCCCGATGCCTATCTATTTAAAACTCCGCATTTTATTTATATTGGATTATCGATTCTTGTGTTTATTCTGTTGTTAAAGATTCTCAACACAAAAAATCCAAAAACCAATAAAATCGTCATTCTCGTTTCCTGTATTTTATTGCTTGTTTTAAAATATGGAGGCGAAGCCATCTTCGTCTATGAATGGATTCGATATGGAGACTCGATTTCTTCTTATTCCCATCCATTTCTCGATTATCGGACGTTCTTCTCTTTTCAAGTGTGTGGCATCAACAACGTACTACTTCCGATTGCGATTGCATTTAACATCAAACCTATGAAAGATTTTGTCTATCCCGCCTCCATCATTGGCGGTTTAGCCGTCCTATTATACCCAGTTGGCGTTTTATTTGGCGACCCACTCATCATCACATTTCCTATGATTCGCACTCTGGTGGTGCACTTCCTCTTAATCTTTCTACCGATTTATATGATTAAAACCGGAGAACATCGACTCGAGCCCAAAAATTGGCTTAATGTTATGATTGGCATTGTTTTGGTATTGGTGTGGTCGATGTTTGGCAACTTATTCGTTGATACCACCGCCAATAACATGTACATGATGGAAAACCCCTTTTATGGCGGGCCAATTCCGTTCTTAAATACCCTTCCTAATGGACTTCATACCATTCCCATGTTTCTATTGGTTTTTCTCAGCTTTTACTTGGTCTTCTTGTTTGCGGATCGATACCATAAAAAACACCCTATCACTCAATAAAAAAAGTCTTGGATCCGCAAAGGTCCAAGACTATTTTTTTTGTTATTCAGGAATTGCTTCGTATAGGGTAACCAGTTCATTTAAAGGTAAATCAATCAAGGTTTGAAACTCAGCACGGGTATCATACTCTTCATAGCCATTATAGATGGCGATGATTAATTGAAGTCTGGCTTGGGTTATTTGTAACTGGAGTGAGGCGGTTTCAAGGTCTTCTTGGTCTAACAAGAAATAGCCTTGTGCCACTTGATCGTTGATCAATCCATCGGTGTTGGTGGCGGGATATTCATACGATTCATTTCCAGTTTGAATCCCAGAGTCACTGTAAGTAGGAATTGAACTAACGGTATAATCGATGATCCCTGAGGTTGATTTGATAAAATAGTTTGTTTTATTGTTCATAACGACTTCTAAGGAATCTTGAATGAGACTTCCGGGTGCCACATAAAAGAGCGTTAATTGGGTATTTAATGACCATTGTTCGAGGGATGATACCAAGGTTGTATTGTTTTGATTGGATAAGGATATTAATAAGACAGAATCAGGGTTGATGGCGATTCCGGCGTCTTGACAGGCAAGCACTAAGTTATCCATCACCAAATCAAAGGATCGTGATCCTAATTTTAGATCGCTGAGAATCGCTTCAGCTTCATCCCCATAGCCTTCGACCTTCACCACTCGACCGAATCGGTTGAGTTGAACTTCAAATCCAGGATTGATATCGAGTGTCAAAGATTCGGTTGGCGTATATTCTAATACAGAAGCGAATGAGACCATCGCAAGAAACAAGAAGGCCGTTACCGCCGAAAGAATCATTTTACGGTTCAATCTCAATTTCATGGGTTTATCTGCGGGTTCATAATAATCTTGCATAGTTTCTAAAATGACGTTATTCTTTGAAACAGGCAAATGCGCATGGCGAACTAAGATGCTTTTAAAGTTTTTGAATTTCATATCTTAATCCTCCTTCACAGCTGTTTTCATTTTCTTAACGGCTTTGGCATAGAGCCAAGTAATGGTTCCAATCGGTTTGTTTAGAATCGCCGCAATTTCTTTATGCGATAAATCGGCGATGGTATGCATAATAACGACGTCTTTTTCGGTTTCATCCAGTTTCGACAAAGCACGTACAATCAAATCTTTATGTTCCAAATCGATTTCAATTTGACTGACGAGAGAAAATTCGCCCATAAAATCAATTTCAACATCGGAATACTGTGTTTTTTTGCGGGAAGTGTATTCATTGATGGCTAAGTTTTTCGCCATGGTGACCAAATAAGCAATGAAATTATTTTCTTCGTACCTGCCAATGTTTTTTAACATTCGCATATAGGTATCTTGGACAATATCATCCGCAAGACTAGAATCTTTTAAGATGGATAAAACGCTATAGAATACCACGTTATGAGTCAAATCATACAGTTCGGAGAAGACGGACTCATTGCCGAACTTCAGCTCTTTGACAAGACGATTTATTTTGTCCAATCCGATCACCTCACTAAAATCTATTTTATCATTTGAGGGGACCGATAGCCAGTGGATTTAAGCCGGTTCATCAAATGAACAATTCAAAGTCCGATTTTGTTGCAAAAAAACGCATAATTTTGAAAAAAAGAGTCTATTCATCCTCTTCTGGATCCATAGCCTCTTTTAATGATGTTTGTTTTCGTATTTTTCCTTCTTTGGTATGGACCACAATGGCACTATTTTGTGATAAAGCACGGATGGTCGCAACGCTTACGGCTTCACGTTGTGTTTCTAAAACCCGAATGATGGAATCGCTGCCCTCTTTTTTTACATACCATTTGTTATCGATTGCACGGTATAACACATGATATTTTGGGGGTACTTTCCGTTTTGGTTTGGGTTTTTCTTCCCCGTTATCCAACGCTTTTTGCTTTGGTTTTGAAGGAGTATCGACAATAATGGGTTTAACTTTTCCGGTAATTAACAGTTCTGCTTCCCGTTCTTCTGGAGTCGGTTCGTCATCGAGTCCATCGATGTCTGAATCATCATCATGTTCAGGCTTTAGGGGTGTGACAACGAGGGGCTTCTTTTTTTCAAGGGGAGCTTGTTCAATCGTTTTATCAACGGGTTTTATGGGTTCAATTACGACAGGAATAGGATTTTCTATCTTTGCCGGATTGGTGGGCGCTTGGGGTTCGTTTTTGATAGGAGCATCAATTTTAATCGGTTCAGTCTCTTGGATTTGGGGTTGATCCACTGGTTTTTCAACCGGTGTAATTGGCGTTTCAATTTTTGGCTTTTTTAATGCCTCTAATTTTTGTTCTTTGGCATTATTTAAAATGTTATAAAAAACATATCCTAAAACGATGAGGGCTACAGCCGAAACAACCATGACCAAAAACAACCAATATTCATTGATAAATGTTGTAAAAGTCATGCCCTCACCTCCTTCATTTCGAATGGTTTAGAATAGTTTTAACTGGATGGTTGTGGCGGGACTAATCGATTTGACGATGTCAGCCATCCCATAATTGATTTTTAGTTTTTTGCATTCAATGACAAACGCTTTTTTTAGTTTTTGAGCATAGGGCGATTGGCAAGATAATTTACTGCCGTAAATATCCATATAAATGTTTTTTAGACCAGGGAATTCCCGATCTATCATTTCATAGAAATAACGTCGTTGATGATCTCTTAGCGAGATTCCAAACGCAGGATAGACGAAGCCTGCCCCGACTTCTTTCGCTTTACGAATGATTTGAACTACATTTGTTTCCGTATCGTTGATGTAAGGAACTATCGGCATCATTAATACGCCCGTTTTTATGCCTTCATTTGCCAGTTTTTGCAAGGCTTTGAACCGTGAAGCGGTTAATGGGGCTTTGGGCTCTAATTTTTTCGCTATGTCTTCATTGTAAGTGGTAATCGTCATGATCACTACGATAGGAGAATGTTGTTTGATGCGTTTGAACAAATCGATATCATTGACGACTTGGTCGCTTTTTGTGACAATGACGGCTCCCATCTTTTGGGCATCAAGCAGTTCTAAAGCGCGTCTTGTTAGTTTAAGTGAGGATTCTAGCGGATTATACGGGTCGCTAACCGATCCAAACCCGATGATGGTTCCGCTGTTTTTGCCGACTAGTTCTTTGCTAAAAAGTTCTAAAGCATTCGGTTTGGCCGTTACCGTATCTAAAGAATCCACAGGAGTGGACTCATCGTGCGATTCACAGTAAATGCAACCATAGGAGCAACCTTGATAAAGATTCGCTTGGTAATCAATGGCAAACCAACGTCCGGCACTTTTGGTAGGATAAAGAATCTGTTTTCCTGTTAATTCCGACACTGTAGCCATGATGACCTCCTAATATCGCCAAAGGATGGCGAGAATGACGAATATGTATAAGAAAACGGTGTATTGAATGGCGAAATGATATCTGAATCGTTTTTTAACGGTTTCATCCAGTTCTTTTAATACCTTCTTTAAAGCGATGGGGTCGCCGCCAAGGATTTGAAAGAAAAAGAAGAATTTTTCACGGTAGTGGATGAATTCTGGGTCCAATCCGTGTTTTTCACACAACTGATTCATTTCTTGGTCAATGTCTTTAAAATGACTTTTTCGGACATTGAAAAGCAAGAAAAACAACCTACTTTTCTTATGCAAGATATAGGAAATAGTCCCATATAGAATCAAGATAATGGCGATGATGAATGCATACTCTAACTGTTTCGAAACGCCAAAATAAGCGAAGGAAACGATTAATATCAATAGTCCGGCAATGCCATCCACGATGTTAAAGACATTGTGGTGTTTTAAGATAGGAATCATCATCATATAGACAATTAAACAGGTACTGAGTGCTTTTAAGGATAAATCAAACCAGTTAGCCATTGTGACACCGCCAATCGTTTTTATTATAGCATAGGAAAGGTTTTAAAGGTTACTTTAAATAAGGGGTGATAATGTCAATTAATTCGTCGATGGAAAGCACTTGTTCAATTTTTACAATCGGACAAGATAACTTTTTCATCCACTGATGATGTTGTTTTTTACTGCGTTGGGATTCATGGCCTTGATCATACAACGTCACCCATTCGATGAAATCTAGGTGCTGTTGATAAAGATCGCCACCGGGGAGAACCCGTGATCCAAAGCGGTTTCTTTCTCGAATCGCAATCCGTTCTAACCGAACTTCTAGGGGCAAGTGTAAGTATACCGCAAAATCAAGTTTGGGAATGAACTTATCTCCCCACCCAACAAACGCCCCTGACATCACGATATTGGGATGGCTTTGCATCTGTTCTTCAATCATTTGAATCCGGATAGATTCTTCTCTTTTTACGGTAAAAGGAGGATCTGTAGGTTCCCAGAAGACATCATCAATGTCAATCATGTGGTAACCGAAACGCTCACAAATGGCTTTCGCTAATGTGGTCGTTCCTGAACCGGATGAACCGAATATATGAATGACCTTCATCATGCGCCTCCTATTTGGCAAACATCATGCGTTCGCTTTTAAACATTTTGTTAAGCAATAAGACCAATCCAAAGACATAGATGAAGTTGGCAATAATCGTAATAAAGACAAAGAGTGCCGTATTCGGATCAAACATTAAGATGGCTGTCAAACACTGAACGGTATTGTATAAAGGCACGAGATATAAATAGAATTCTTGGGCTGCGCCTTCGCCAAACATCGAACTAACCCCGATAATAATCGTCAATAAGTAGATGGGTGTAATCAAGGTGTTGGCTTCTTTTAAGTTTTTCGCATAGGCGGAGATGACGGCGATAACTCCGACAATAACGAAAACAGTCGAGAATAACAAGATTAAAATGGTAGCGTAATCTTTAAAACCATAGATGTTGATATCAACATCCCCCATTTGTAACATCTTCGGTAAAGAGGATATAATACCAATGAAGGAAGAAACCGCTGAAATAAGCGATAAAACGCCAAGACTCAAGATCTTTCCTAGCGCAATTTGGCTCCGTTTGACAGGGGTGATTAACAATGTTGCCATTGTCCCTCTTTCTTTTTCGCCGGCAATCGATTCAGGTCCAATAGACATCGCCCCGGCAAACAAGAACATGACGACCAACATGGGAAGTAACATGGACATCATTTCGCCAATGGCTTCATTTTCATTGACTTCGGTATTGCTAACGGTAATCTGAAATACGGAGGTATCACCGAATAAATCTTCAACGAGATTAGCACGGTATTGTTCTAAATACCCTGAAAAACGTTGATGAACACTCGAAGATTGCATTTCATTTGGGTTATAGTAGGTTTGAATATTTGGGAGAATGACACCCACTTGGTCTTCAAAATCAACCGGGAATACAATCAATAAATCCCATTCGGTTGCGTCGATTTTATCTAAATACGACTCCATTTCAGAAATGTCAATGGTAATAGCATTAAGCATATCATCTTCTTCAATAGCGGTGTAAATATCTGTGAATGCTTGAACTGGATTGACAATCGCCACTCTAGCTGCATCCTCTTTGGTAAAGTTGCTTAAGGCAGAGCCCATAAAGGAATAAATGAAGAAAATCATTAAACCAGGAAGTAAGAAAACACTAAAAATCAACCGTTTGTCTTTGGTCACACGGTCCCATTCTTTTTTAAAGATGGTCCAGATATTTTTCATTTACACGGCCTCGCTTTCTGCTTGAACGAGATTGAAAAACACCGTTTCAAGATCGGCTTCAGAGGTCGCAATGTCTGATAAAGGCGCATTAACCAAGAGTTTTCCATTGATGATGATTCCCACACGGTCGCAAATCCGTTCAACCAAACTAAAAATATGCGTCGATATAATGATGGTTTTACCGGCATCTCTCAGTTCTTTTAAATAATCAGTCACCACTTTGGCGGTCAAAACATCCAAACCATTCGTGGGCTCATCAAAAATGATGACCTCAGGATCATGGACCAACGCAATCGCGATTTGGACTTTTTGTTTCATACCCGTGGATAATTCTCCCACTTTAACTTCTTTAAATTGATCGATTCCAAACTTATTGAATAACATTGTTTTACGTTTTTCTGACGTTTCGACATCAATGTCATGTAATCGCGAGAAATAGTCAAATAAATAATTCGGTGTAAAAAAATCTTCTAATTTTAAATCACTGGTCAAAAACCCGATGGTTTTGCGGACGTCATCTTCGTGATGAATAACGCTATGACCTTTGATGTGTATGTCACCCGAATCCGGTTTGATTAATGTGGAAATACACCGTAATGCGGTGGTTTTACCTGCACCATTCGGACCTAATAGTCCAAAAATTTCGCCTTGGTAGGCTTCGAACGACAATTGATTCACTGCAACTTTTAGTTTTGAAGTGGTTCGTTCAATTTTTTGTTGCTTTTTGGAAAGATGAAACGTTTTAGAGATATTTTCGACGGTTAGGACAGCGTTCATCAAGTAATCACCTCACGTGCAAATTTTTACCACTTCTATATTATCAAATTATTCGCATTTTTACAATGATAAAAACAGAAGCAATGACTCTGAATATTCATATTTGTTATTCTTATAACAAGAACTCATCTTGTCTCGTTCTCGAAAAAAGCAAACAAAAAAAGTCTATTTCTAGACTTTTAAAGGTTATTCAGCTTGTTTGGCTAATGCTTTTTTAGCTTGATCGCAAATCGAAGTGAAGCCTTTCGGGTCATTGATGGCGATGTCTGACAAAATCTTGCGGTTCACTTCGATTTTGGCAAGCGATAATCCATTGATGAGCTTCGAATAGCTTAGCTCGTTTAAGCGTGCTGCAGCGTTAATACGCGTAATCCATAGTTTTCTGAAATCTCTTTTTTTGCGACGACGATCTCTGTAGGCATAGGCAAGTGAGTTCATCACTTGTTCTTTTGCGGTTCTATAAAGAAGATGCTTGGCACCGTAGTAGCCTTTGGCTAACTTTAATACTCTTTTGCGTCTTTTGCGGGACACAATTCCGCCTTTTACTCTAGGCATGCTTCAAACCTCCTCTTACAAGTATGGAACTTGGTGCTTAATTCTCTTTAAGTCCGAGTTCCCTACAATTTCTTTTCTTCTTTGTTGACGATTTTGTTTCGGTGTTTTGTGGCTCATTAAGTGGCCGCCGAACGTACTGGCTCTCATTAAAAGACCCGTGCCCGTTCTCTTCAAACGTTTCTTCGTTCCCGAATGGGATTTCATCTTTGGCATTTTACGATCCTCCGTTATTTTTTCTTTGGTACTAGCATTTGATTGAGAAAACGTCCTTCATGGACAATGTCTTTCTCTGGGTCGCCGACGTCTTGACAACCGATGGCGAAATTCTTTAATACATCTTTGCCTTGCTGAACTAAAATGGCCGGGGCACGGTTTGGTAGACGCACTGATATTTTCAGTTTGTCGCCATGTTCTAAGAACTTAACACCGTTGCGGACCTTGGTCTCGAAGTCGTGGGTATCGATGACGGCAGTCAGACGAATTTCTTTCAGCTCGACGATTTTTTGATTCTTTTTTGCTTCTCGAGCTTTGCGTTGCATCTCGTATCTAAATTTGCTATAATCTAGCAATTTACAGACGGGTGGCGTAGCCGTAGGTGCAATCATGACCAGATCAAGACCTTCTTTGGACGCAATAAACAGAGCCTCACGGATGTTCTTGACGCCAAATTGGGTGCCATCTGCGCCAATGACTAAAACTTCTTTGGCACGGATTTGTTCATTGATTAGCATCTCGTCTTTTTTGATCGGTTTGCTGTTGTTATTGATATTCAACACCTCCAAGGATTAAAAAAAGCGGGTATCAGTCGATACCCACTTTAAACGATTTCTATTGAAATGGTTTGGTAGCCTATACCTATTGATCGAGCAATCAGGTGAGAAGTGGGTACTTCTGCTTTCTACATTTTTTTAACTTCTTACATTATATATTATCTTGGGCCCCTTGTCAACAAAAACAAGTCGTGAAATTACTTATTTTCAGAGTCGCCGTTCTTCGGTTTTCCCTTTACATAATTCTCTTTGTTTACCTGGAAGGCTCTGGCAATGGCTAAGGCGCCTTTAGGAACATTGGTGGTTAAGGTAGAGCCGGCAGCGATGGTTACTTTATCTTCAATTTTAATGGGAGCAATCAAATTGACGTTACAGCCAATGAAGACATCGTCACCGATGGTGGTTTGATATTTATGAACGCCATCATAGTTCACCGTCACGGATCCACAACCGAAGTTAACGTTTGATCCACAGGTTGTATCGCCAATATAAGCCAAATGCGAGGCTTTTGTGTTGGTGCCGGTTGATGACTTCTTCACTTCAACAAAGTTGCCTATGCGGTTATGAGGACCAATATTTGCCCCTTCACGCAAATGCGCGAACGGACCCACGGTGGTATCTTCATGAACAATCGAATTATAAACCAACGAGTGACGACAAACCACTCTTTCGCCAATCACGCTTTCATGAATTTCGGTGTTAGGACCGATTTGAGCCCCGCGTTTGATGATGGAGTTGCCGGTGATATAGGTGTTAGGATGAATCACAACATTTTCTTCAATAATAACGTTATGGCCAATCGTAATCGTTTCAGGGTTAATCATCGCAACGCCGTTTATCATGTGATGTTTATTGATTTTGGTTTGTAAGAATTGTTCGGCGATGGATAGCGCATAAAGATCATTCACGCCCATGGCTTTATACGATTCTTTCAACGTATAGGTGCCAATGACTCTCTCATCATTCTTGCCAATTTTGATGATGTCGGTCAAATAATATTCTTTTTTAGAATTGTTATTCGTCACTTTTTTCAAACTTTCGAATAACGTTTTCGTTTTGACGACGTAAATACCCGTATTAATTTCGTCAATGAGACGTTGAGCCACAGTGGCCTCGCGTTCTTCAACGATTTCATCCAAATAGCCCGACTCGTCTCTGATAATTCGACCATAACCAAACGGATCTTCGACTTTAGTCGTCACGACTGTTAAATCATGTCTTCTTAGCATATGTTCTTTAAACGATTTTTCAATGAGTTGTGAGTCGACCAAAGGCATATCACCCGGTAAAATCATGACGTGGCTATCAAGGTCTTCAATCAATGATTCGCTCACCATCACCGCATGACCGGTTCCTAATTGGGTGTCTTGGGTGGCGTATTTGACCGTGTCGCCTAAAATATCTTTGATAATTTCTTTTTTGTGACCAACAACCACGATAATTTCATCGACCACACCCGAGTTTTTTAAATTCTCTACAATGTAGGCAATCATCGGTTTTTTAATCAGTGGATAAGCACATTTTGGTAGTTCGGTTTTCATCCGCGTGCCCTTACCGGCCGCTAATACAATCGCATATTTTTTCATATTGGCAATTTCTCCCCTATCAACGCTTGTTCGCGTTGTTTTTTTCTGCTTGACGGATGGAACTGATGATTTCATCGATGGCTTCGTTCATCTGTGTTTCTGTGGGTGCTTGAACGGAAACACGAATCAGTGGTTCGGTCCCTGAGGCTCTGACCAAGACTTTTCCATCACGACCAAAACGATTTTTGACCCGTTCGACGGTTGCGATAACGGTTGGCTCATTCACCAGGGCTTTATCGATATTTTTGAGGTTGACCAGTCGGTCAGGATACATTTGAATATCTTCGGTGAGCTCTGATAAACTAGCATGTTGTTCTGTCATAATTTTGACCAACATGCACGCATTTAAAACCCCATCACCGGTGTTGAGCAAATACCGATTGATGACGTGTCCGGAGTTTTCTCCGCCCAACGTCAGATTCTTGGTTTCAAGGGCTTCTAACACATATTTATCGCCGACATCGGTTTGTAAAACGGAAATTTCGGCGCGTTCAAAGGCTTTTATAATCCCTAAATTGCACATTTTTGATAGTACAACCGTATTTTCATTCAAAAGGTTTTTCGATTTGAGGTATTTGCCTATGACATAGATTAACATATCGCCATCAAAAACATGTCCCAAAGCATCGACGGCCATTAAACGGTCGCCATCACCATCAAAGGCAAAGCCGACATCGAGTCGATGTTCTTTCACTAGCGACAAAATCGCTTCTAAATGCGTAGAACCGACCCCTAAGTTGATATTCTTGCCGTCGGGTTGATCCGCAATGATGCTTAATGAAGAGGTCACTTTTTGAAAGATTCTTTTTCCAACCGCATAGGTTGCGCCATTGGCCAAATCTAATCCAATCTTTAAACTGGTAGGAACATAGAGCGGTTGATACAACTTTTCATATAATTGGAAGGCATCAATCATCGATAGCGGTCTGCCTAAGTTTAATGTGGGATCGATTTTTATTTCATCATTCAAAACGGCTTCCAAAGCGCCTTCTTCAGATAAAAACAATTTTTTCCCATTCATAAAGACTTTAATGCCATTGTCTTGATACGGGTTATGAGAAGCCGTAATCATGATGCCAATATAACCTAGTTTACCACATAGATAGGAGAGCATCGGGGTTGAAACAACGCCGATGTCTAAGGTGTTTAATCCCACCGATTGCGCACCTGCAATAATTGCATTCGCCAACATGGTTCCTGATTCTCTAGTGTCTCTACCCACCATCACACAAGGATTATCAAGTTGAACCAAACTTGTCCCTACTTTATAGGCTAAAGAGTCGGTTAGAAAATCATAAGCGACGCCACGGATGCCATCCGTACCAAAATATTTCATCCGATGATACCTATTCAACCGTAACCGATTTGGCTAAATTTCTTGGTTTGTCGATGTCTTTATGTAAATCTAATGCCGAATAAAACGCAATCAATTGCGTGGGAATGACCGTTACAAGCGGTGTTAAATATTCATGAACATCCATCAAAATGATCTCGTCTGTGACATCGCTGACACTATTTAAAGAGATGACACATTTATTCGCTCCTCTGGCGGTTACTTCACGAATATTAGAACGGGTGTTGTTATTAATCGAGGATTGCGAAATAATCGCGATGACCGGAACACCCTCTTCAATTAAGGCAATGGTTCCATGTTTTAATTCGCCAGCCGCGAAGCCTTCGGTTTGAATATAAGATATTTCTTTCAGTTTTAAAGCCGCTTCCAAACAAGTAAAGTAATCAATGCCTCTACCGATATAAAAACAGTTTCTCTTGGTAATTTTCTCTTGAACGATTTGATGGATGTATTCTCTGTTATCAATAATCGCTTCCATGGAGATGGCGACTTTTGATAATTCCATTTGCAAGTCAAACGGTTTTCTGGCAGTCAAAGTATAGGATAATATGGTTAGAATACAAATTTGACCCACATACGCTTTTGTTGAAGCAACCGCTATTTCTGGACCAGCATAGATTTCTAGATAATGATCCGCTTCTCTGGCTAAGGTCGAAGTTGGAACATTGGTAATCGTTAAGGTTTTGTATCCTTTTTGCTTGACGTTTAACAAGCAAGCTCTTAAATCCGCTGTTTCACCCGATTGAGAGATAAAGATGAATAAAGGGCGTTCGACGAGGAGGGGTGGGTTATAGGCAAATTCACTGGCAATAAAAACCTCACAAGGAATTTTAGGCATTTTCTCAAACAAGAATTTTCCTACAAATCCGGCATGCATCGAGGTGCCAGCAGCGATGATATAAATACGGTCAATGTCTTTAAACATCGATAAAATGGTAGGCGAAATAAAGAACGTGTCGTTCTCTAAATATTTCGATACGATTTTGCGAATAACAGAGGGTTGTTCGCAAATCTCTTTTAACATGAAATGAGAGTATCCGCCTTTGCCGATTTCTTCTAATACCATGTCAATTTTCTTAAATTCATAATGGACCGGTTTTCCAATAATGTCGACTAAGGAAAATTCATACTCGCCCTTTGGCGTTTTATATACACTGGTAAAGGTCTTATCTTCGATTGGAAAATAGGATTCCGCAAATCCAACCAAAGCCATGACATCAGACGCTAACGTAATGCCACCTTTGCCGATGCCTATTAACATGGGTGATTTGTTTTTAGCAGCGTAAAGAGCATTGGGATTGGTGGTATCAACGATTAATAACGCATAAGATCCCTCAATCAAGGATAAGGTTTTACGAATGGCTTCTTCCACGGATAAGGTATTCGAAAAATGTTCAATGAGGTTTGCTACAATTTCAGAATCCGTTTCACTGACAAAGGTCACTTCTGGCAAATATTTGGCGGTCAATTCTTTATAATTTTCTATGACGCCGTTATGAACCAGATAAAAACGTTCACTCTTTGAAAAATGGGGATGAGAATTGATTTGGTTTGGTTTTCCGTGCGTTGCCCAACGGGTGTGGCCGATGCCTAAATGATTGTTTTTTTGATAGTCAAAATCTTGTACCAAATGGTTGACGCGGCCTTTATCTTTGTACGTGATAAATTCGTTGGATTCAGCGGAGTAAAAAGAGACTCCACATGAATCATAGCCTCTGTATTCGAGTTTTTCGAGACCGGAAAGAATGACGTCTGTCGCTTTTTTTTCACCCAAATAACCTACTATTCCACACATCGCAAACATCCCCCATTATTAATAATAGTATTAAGTATTATAACACTGAATATTTTTACTTGCAATTCAAAACCATTTCATTCATGGATAAATGAAGACTAAGTCTTACTATACGCGATTTAATCATGCAAAAAAGGCGCAAGCAGTTGGTGAATGTCTTGTGCTGATTTTGTTAATAGAATTTTTTTGCTGATTTCTTTTAAGGATCGTAGAGTTTCTTGACTGTAATGATGATATAATTCAATGTTTTTTATGGAAGGTGCAAATAATTTTACGCCAAGTGAAAGATAGACTAAAAGGGTGGTTTTGCGGTTCGCCGCATCGCCACATAACACTAAGCGAATGTGATGTTTTTTACAATGGTTCATCACTTTATAAATGGCTCGAACCATGGCGGGATTCAGATAATTATCATCGTTAAAATCAGCGGAAGTCCTGGCAACGTTGGCATAGGCTGAGGCTAAATCATTGGTGCCCAACATCATAAAATCCAGATTTCTAAATTGGTCGATGGAATTGATGGCTTCAAGGGTCTCCACCATGATTCCTTTAGCAATGGTTGATGGGGATGACTTCTGAATTTGGTCAAACCATTGCCAAATTTGATCGACTTCTGCTTTGATTTTTACCATGGGGAGGATGATGCCAATGGGATTATTGATGCTAACGGTATAAAGAGCTTTCAGCTGAGTATGGGTGATTTCAGGGTTATTGAGTAAGAATTCAGCTCCCTGTAGTTTTTGGTTTACATAGGGAAGCGGCTTGTCATTTTCAACATCCAACAACCGAAAATAAACCGGCTTACCCTTAGCTGAATTGATAATACCTTGATAATATAGGATTTGCTCGATTTCATCGGGGGGATAGTTTCTTCCCATGAATAACCATTCGGTACGAATCAAGCCAATGCCATGTATCTCTTTAATGTTCTCACCGGTTAATTCGTTCATCAGATTGATGGCTGGCCATAACTCGATTCCTTGGGGTAGCACATGGGAATAAGCATTTTGAAGAGGATCCCCTTCTTTGTTTTGAAGAATATTGGCATGTTTTATTTTTAAGGTTGAAGGGTTAAACTGAACCCAATCGCCCTCTTTAATCTCTGAATCAATTTTCGGGATAATGAAATAACCAATTCCATAAGAGGCTAAAATGATGGCAACATGTGAATGGGTGCTACCTTCATACGTAAAAACCGCCCTCACATGCGAGAAATCCATCTGCATTAAGTCAGTCACCCAAAGTTTTTCACAGAGTAATAATGTGGGTTTTTCGTACTTAACGGGCGTTATTAATCGCATATTCGTTCCTGATAGTGCATTTAACAACCGATTTTTGACGTCTTGATAATCCGTTTTTCGCGCTTGAAAGTAAGCATCATGTTTCGTTAATTGAAGTTCTTGATCAGAAAAATACAGTTCAATCGCTGAACTCGCTGTAAGGTGACTTTGCGTAATCAGATCTTTAATGGATTCAATCATCACTGGATCGATTAAGACCATCTCGTAAAACAATAAAACATCCTGAAAGACCGAGTTTTCAGACTTAAGAACCTTTTTGGTTTTTGCGATATCTTCCCTGGCGCTAATCAATGCCTGATTAAAGGCTTTGACTTGGTCATTTAATTCTGTGGGAGAGTTCGATATATTATGAAGAATCGACGGTTTTAAAAACCTTATTTGACCGTCAATCATCAATTTATGGTCCATGCGAATCACCTCTCATTCGCATTTATTATAGCACAATATTGCTACTTTAAATCCTTTACGATAAATACTACGACATTGAATAGTATCAAAACCATAAAGACCAATAGATAGAGTGCCATTCCTGATTCGATGACATACACATTGTTCATCAAAATTGGATTAGGAATCAACGTGCTTAACCCGACTTCTACCCCCAAATTATCAGTTTCTTCAATCGATACTTTCATCGCAAGCGACCAAAATAAGGATAACGGGATAATCCCGGTAAAGATCGAATCCATAATTTGAGTGGCTAAGGCTCCGATCAATCCCAAAATGATCATTTGACCATATAATCCAAAGAGTGCCCACATAAATGAAGGTTCATACCGAAAAAACGGCGTCAAGTAAAATCCGGCCAAATGGATTGCAATACAGGCGTTCGCCCATAAAAGCGTTTCAAGGGTGATAAGGGCAGCAAGTTTCGCCAGTACCAGTCGCTTTTTACCCCCTCTTCCGTTCACCAAATAAACATGGTACCGTGTGAAACTGCTAAAAAATCCCAAGATATTTAGAAATATTGCCGCCGTCACCAACAGAAACTTGGTCATCGTCAACGTTTCATTCCAATATTGAAGCAAGTTTCCCATTCGTTCGATGTCTTGTAATCCTGGATTGACAAAATCGGTCGCGTAAATGACGCCACCGATGTTGACCAATGCCAAAATAAGCAAGAACCATGATGAAACGCGATTAATCAAGTACCCGAACTGCAGTTTATACAGGGTCATTTTCGCATAAACTCCCTTCCTTCATTCGGTATAGCCGTTTCTTTCGGGTTTTAAACGATTCGGGATAGTGAGTTGAGATAATAATCAAACTTTCTTTCATACGACTGGTGATGAGTTTTAAGGTCTTCTCTTGGGCATCTTCATCAAGCGCATGTAACGGCTCATCCAATAGAATTGTTTTAGGATGATTTAAGAATGCTTGTATGAGATTGACTTTTTGCCTCATGCCATTGGACAAGGAACCAAAATGACGATGTTCATGCTCCCTGAGTCCAAAATACTCCAGTTGCTCATCAATCTCCCCTTGTAACGTACCGCGCTCGATATCGCGAATCTTTCCAATGCCGGAAAGAAATTCTCTCACACTCATGTAATAAGGCATGACATATTCTTCGGGTGCGTAACCAATCGATGACTTTGGACGCTTGATCTCTCCTTCATAACGAACCACGCCTATGATACATTTAATCAAGGTGGATTTCCCCGAACCATTTTGGCCGATGAGGAGATTTAAGTATCCGGACTCAAACGTGGTTGTCACGGCTTTGATGCCAACCTTTCCCCGATATTGTTTACTGACATCAAAAACATCAATAGCGATGGGTGTAAGTGTGGACATGGGTGGAATCCTCTAATGTGTGGTTCATGGTATGAAACATAAAGTCATCGATGAAGGATTGATATTGAATTCCTAAGTACTGATAGTTGATAATAATCGGGAAACGCCATATGTCCAATCTAGGATTAAGATACGAAAATGGGATTTCGTATTCAATCTGAACTTGGGGAATAAAATCGGCAGAATTTAGATATAATTCATCGCCATATGGGTCAAACAATCCTTCTAGTCTTTCATAAAGCGACCCAGATTCTTCGGTGTTATCCACAATCTGAGCTAAATCGGTGGCCAAACCGATGCGATTCGTCCCAATGCTTATGGAATGAATGACGAGGTCCCCCTCCGAAAAGCCATTAAAACCAATCCCAATCCCTTGCATGATTTCTTCACCATCCATTTCTCCATAAATCCCATAAAGACGAAAAAAATCAAAATGGGGATTATGATCAATGGTTTGAAATAAAAGCGTCATTTCGCCTATATTGATATCGATCTTCACATCGTTTTCATAGGTTAATGCCAGTGTTGCAGGATAAAGGGACAAATTAACGCCTGTTGCACTGAATGCGGCCAAAGAAAAAGTAAAGGCAAACAGATGGTAATCTTGATTTTGATAATTGGTGACTGCTTCTTTATCATCGATGCTCTGTATTTTGAGTTCAATTTCTTCGTATTCCCCCACAATTCTCGCATCGATGATTTGCGAGGAATCCGTCAAAAAAGAATCGTTTTCTGAGACATACAGGACAATTTCGATGGGTTCATTCTCATCATCAATGATTTGAGCATAATATCGTTCTTTTGAAAGAAGCCTCACTTCATCATTTTGTTCCGGCATAAAAACAAAGAGCAAAGCCGCAACGAAGAGGTACAGGAGAAGGACAACAATCATCCCTCTTTTCATTGGAGTTTATCCTTGATGATTTCAAAATACTCGGTCGTGACGGTAAATGTTTCCCATCCCCCTTTTTTCGTTTCAATCCAAAAGAGATAATGTTTCGCAACGCCATTATTGATGAGTCCTTGTCCTTTCGTGACAATCGTCACATAGGTACCCGGATCGACAATAATCATAAATTCATATGTTTCACTGGTATCCGTGGTTTTTGAATAGGAAATCGTGGTTTTAATACCGGCATCTAGGCCGCCTTTAAATTTCTTAATATTCCCAGAAAGGTTGACATCGATTTCCCCTGATGCACTCACTTGAAACTTCGTCTCTACTTTGGTCGATAATGTGATGTTGTGTTTGATCGTGCTATACCCATTGTTATAGACTTTTAGTTTGGTTTCTGACACAAAATCGACTTCAGCGTTTTTTGTCACTGTGAGGATTTTCCAACCCATGAAGTATTTTTTAACATAATTGCCATAATGAGCCGTATAATCCTCTTTTGTAAAATCCGTTAATAAGGTATTACCATCCTCGATAAAAAGAATTTCTTGATAATTTTGATATTCGTCGGCCAAAACATGCCCTTTTTCAATCAGTAAGATAGATAGTCCTAACAATAACATCAATACAATTTTCTTCATAAAAAAACCCCCTTTGCGAACATGATACGCAAAGAGGGGGGATTTCACTTGCAAGTTAAAGTGGTAAGTCCATTTTTTCAAATAAAGCAGAAGCATCAGCATATCCCAGTTGATAACACGATTCGGTATGGTTGGGATCAAAATTTAACAATCCACCCAAACTATGGGCGTGATTGATTTCGATGATTTTAACGTTTGGATATTTGTTCTTATCAAAAAATGTATGGAGATGAAGGTGAATTACTAGGATGGTATCACAGCCAGCCGCAATCAGTGGCGCAACTGGAACGTTATCAAAGAGACCCCCATCATAATACTGACGATCATGGGCTTTAACCGATGGAAATACAATCGGGATGGAACAGGAGGCCAATATTTGGTTAACGATTTCCTCATTGGAATAATCGGATAATTTACGATATACCGCTTTGGAATCTCTTTGAATATAGTGGCGGTAACCGCCTTTAAACAATCCAATCAACGAATCATCCGCCAAACCGGCATCAGACAATGTGGCATACACTTCTTTTTTTCGCAATAAATCAAAATCAATTTCAGTCCATAATTTGGTTCTTAAAGCCTCAATAGAATAGAGACCTTTGTCAATAATCGCTAATTTTTCATTCCATAGACGTTTAAAGACATTTTCCGCAGACTTGATATCATCGTTGGATATGGACGTCCATAGATGGTAAGCTTCTTCAGGGGTTTTGGTGGATAATAACACCGCATTCACGGAGCCAATCGATGTTCCGGAAAACGCTGAAACTTGCGATAATATTCCGAGTTCTTCTAACCGAGCAGCTACCCCGATTTGATAAGCACCCCGAGCACCGCCGCCCGCCAAACAAAGTCCTAACTTTTTCATTCAATCACCGACTTAATAGTGTCTTTTTTGGTTTTCAAAATAAACTTGGTCAATGGTTCCACCGCCCAAACATAAATCGCCGATGTAAAAAACCGCCGCTTGACCGGGAGTGATAGCTCTTACTGGAATTAGGCATTTGACCTTTAGATGATCGCTATCCAGCCACTCAAGTTCAACAGGGATATCTTCTTGACGATATCTAAACTTGGCATGACACGATAAAACCCCTTGGAAGCGAGTCTTGGGAATCCAGTTGATATCTTCAACCAAGCATGAATCGGCATAAAGTAACGGATGGTCAAAGCCTTGACCGACCATTAACTCATTGGTTATAAGGTTTTTTCCCACAACGAACCACGGTTCATTGCCAAAATCTTTGTTTCCACCAATGCCGAGTCCTTTTCGTTGACCAATGGTGTAATACATTAATCCTTGATGTTCGCCCACGACTTGCCCATCAGACGTCACAACGTTGCCTGGTTTTGCAGGCAGATAGTTGCTTAAGAACTCGGAAAAATGACGTTCGCCGATAAAACAGATTCCGGTAGAATCTTTCTTTTTCGCCGTCGCAAGTCCTAATTTTAAAGCGATTTCGCGTACTTCTGGTTTGGTTAGTTCTCCGACCGGGAAGATAACATTCTTCAGTTGTTCTTGTGTCAATTGACATAAGAAATAGGATTGATCTTTGTTTTTATCGACCGCTTTTAACAACTGTGTTTCGCCGAATTCATGACCCACTCTGGCATAATGACCCATCGCGATGTAATCAGCGCCTAGCTCTTTAGCCACACTTTGAAACGCTTTAAATTTGATGTACTTATTACATAAAATATCAGGATTTGGGGTCCTGCCTTTTTTATACTCGGAAAGAAAGTACTGGAACACATCGTCCCAGTACTCTTTTATGAAATCATGACGATGTAAAACGATTCCCAGTTGATTCGCTACCGCGAGCGCATCTAAAAAATCGGTTTCTTGGGGACAAACATCGTCCATCAAATCCGGATTTCCTAAACGGTCGTTGTTTAATGCGCTATCCCAGTTTCTCATAAACAAGGCTTCGGTGAGATATCCTTGGGATTTTAATAAATATGCCGATACGCTGGAGTCAACCCCTCCAGACAATCCTATAATGACTTTCGTCATAATAAATCACCTATCTTTTAACGTCGGATGGCATGCGAAAATCGCTTCTTGGCGATAGTCCATAGTCTAAGACTTTGGGACCATCGGGACTAGCCTGACGCTTGAATTGTTGCGAGAAGAAACGTTTGAAGAAATTATCGGTTAATAATGTGGCTTTTTCTTCATTCATGCCAAACGTCTTTTGTAATAAAAAGATGATTCGGCTTGGTTCATCGCCACACACTAAGAAACGATATAAGACATAGTCATTGGTTTCGTATTTGCCAATAACGGATTCGGTTTTCTGATCTTTTTTTAGTTCAGGTGAAATCGGAGTAGCAAGAATATCGAGCAAACTGGCTTCAACGTCTTCATTGAACACATGTTCAGCGTAATTTTCAACCATAAAACGAACCAACGTTTTAGGAATCCCGGCATTGACGTTATACATCGACATTTGGTCGCCGTTATAAGTGGACCATCCCAAAGCAATTTCGGATAAGTCCCCGGTTCCTAAAACCATGCCATTGTATTGATTGGCAAGGTTCATTAAAAACATTGTTCTGGTTCTGGCTTGAGCATTTTCATACGTCACATCTTCAGTCGTTTGATCATGGCCGATGAGGGCTAAATGATCCGTTACTTGATCGGTGATGTTGATTTGTTTGGAAGTAATACCTAACCCCTTCATTAACCTCAAAGCATTCTTTTCGGTTCTAGAGGAGGTGGCCATCGCCGGCATTGTGACGCCGATGATCCCTTTTCGGTCTAAGTTCAAACGGTCAAAAGCACGACAAGCAATGATTAATGCCAGTGCCGAATCCAGTCCTCCGGAAATACCCAATAACACATGGTTGATACCCATGTGATTCAGGCGTTTAACGAGACCATATTCTTGAATGGAGGCAATCTTTTCAAACGCCTTCATCTCGTCATGTTTGGGGATGAAGGGGGTTTGGTCGGTAATCAAATTAAAGGAGAAATCAGCGGTTTCCTCCAATTTGAACTTGATCTGTTGATATTCTTGAGGGTATTTATAAATCGAATCGCGGAAGGAAGAATTACTTCTTCGGTCATAGGCAATTCGGTCAAAGTCTAAATCAACGCAAAGGATGTCACTTTCAAGATTGAAATTGGCTTGTTCTGCGAGCAACACACCGTTAGAGGCAACGATGTTATGACCGGAGAAAACCGTCTCAGACGTTGATTCTCCCAGTCCAGCGCACACATAAGCATAAATGCCACAGTTCTTTCTTGAATGCTCTAAAACGGAATTGCGACGAATCGAATCTTTGCCCAAGGTTTCATTGGACGCTGAAAGATTGATGATCAAATTTGCCCCATTGACACTCATGAAATTACCAGGCGTAATGGTTGCCCACATATCTTCACAAATCTCAATGCCAAATTTGACTTTATCGGCGATAAACATTAAATTGCCAAAAGGAACTTTTTGTCCTAATAACTCAATTTTTTTAACGTATTTAACGACATCGAATCCCGATTTAAACCAGCGTTTATCATAAAATTCTTTGGTGTTTGGTAAATAAAACTTAGGGACAACCCCTAAAATCTTTTTCCCTTGAATAACAACAGCGGTGTTTAACACCATCTCTTCAATTTCTAAGGGAATTCCACAGACAACAACCCCTTTATACGGGTTCTTATCTATTAATTTTTGTAACGCGTTTAAAGCATCGGTAAAAAGCGCTTTTTGGAAGAACAAATCATTACAACTATAGGCAGTGATTCCCAGTTCTGGAAAAGCTACAATAGCCGCATCATTGGCTTCTAAAGCGATTAACATTTGGTCAACATTATAATTAGGATTGCCGACGGCTAGTTTTGGACTAACCAAACAGATTTTCATAAAGCCATGTTTATACATTGAATTAGCCTCGGTATAAGTGATGAATGTTAATATAATCAAAAACAGAATCGGTGACTAGGGAAGGATCAAAACTATCACGGAATGAGGTTGAGGAGGCCTTTAAATCAAAATCCGGAAGGATAATAAAACGGGATTTATGGGCGGAAAGAACAGGGTTTTCATCAATCGCTTTTTGAATATTGGTTTGATGACGGTTGATGATAATGAACCGGAAATCCGATAACAGATTATCGGCATTAATCCATTTATGCAACTTAGCTAAATTATCGGCACCGATGACAAACAATACTTCATCATTGGGATACGATTCTTGAATGCGAATCAGACTTTGATAGGTTCCTTGATAATCAGAATCATCGAATTCCATCGTGGATACTTTGACGTTTGGCAAGTCTTTCGTTAAGAGTTGTAACATCGCCAAACGATGTTGATTCGATGCTAAAGATCGTTTTGTATAGAGGTTCGAAACCGGCAAGAAAATGAATTCTTTGCAAGGCAAATGCTTCATCACATGATGATAAATGGCCTTGTGTGCAACTGTTGGCGGGTTAAATGCACCACCGAAAACAATAATCATTCCATCAGCTCCTTCAATTCGTCGATTTTATCGATATAAGTCATCCTTATTTTATCACAGAAATCGCGTTAATAAAAGAGAATATCGCGCAAACAAGGATTCTATGCTATAATAATTTTGGGTGATAATCCTTATGAAAAACACGATGGAATACATTATTGATTTTGCGAAAAGAGTTTTAGCTATTCCCAGTCCTTCGGGATATACCGAACAAGTCATTCGCTTCTGTCAAGAAGAAGCAACGAAATTAGGGTACCATACAGAACTGTCCAAAAAAGGCAACCTCATCATCCATGTTAAAGGAAAAACCGACTTTAAGTTAGGTCTTTCTGGTCATGTGGATACCTTAGGAGCCATGGTTCGTAGCATTACCGCTTCAGGAGATCTAAAATTCACCTCCATTGGGGGACCCATTTGGCCGACATTGGATGGTGAATTTTGTACCATTCATACCAGAAGTGGAAAAGACTATACGGGTACATTTTTATCCGTATCGCCTTCTTCTCATATTAACAAAGATGCATTGACGATGGAACGGAGTCCGGAAAAAATGGCGGTTCGTATCGATGAGGTGGTTGAATCGGCCAATGATGTTAAAAAACTTGGGATTGCTCCTGGCGATTTCATCTTCTTTGACCCCAAAACAACTGTCACACCCTCTGGTTATATCAAAAGTCGCTTCTTAGACGATAAAATCTCGGTATCAGTTCTATTTGGGTTGCTCGCGCATTTAGCACGGACAAAACTCATTCCCGCACAAACGCTGACCATCATCATCTCGACGTATGTAGAAGTGGGACACGGTGCCTCCTTTGTTCCTGAACTCGACGAGTTAATCGCCGTTGACATGGGTTGCATTGGCGAGGACCTATCATGCAATGAACGTATGGTTTCCATCTGTTGCAAAGATTCCGGCGGTCCGTACGATTATAAAATTGTCTCAAAATTAGCGAATTTGGCTAAAGACAATGCTTTGGATTTCGCCACCGACATCTATCCCTTTTATGGATCCGATGTGACGGCGGCTTTGCACGGGGGAAATGATCTCCGCGGTGGGTTAATCGGACCTGGTGTTCATGCGTCTCATGGCATGGAACGGACCCATATCAAAGCACTTGAAAACACGTTAAAACTCCTACTGTTATATTTGGAAGGATAAATCATGTCAATAACCATTCGTCCCTTAACCATAAATGATGCCGATTTATTTACGTCCTTCCTTGAAAAAATGGATTTTTCACATCAGCCCTTTTGGAAAGGCTGTTACTGCCGATATTATCACTCCGATTGTCCCAATTCGCAGTGGAAAGACCGGGTTGGTGACTTTAATAAGAATGAAGCAAAGGAACAAATCGAAGAGGGATTAATGCATGGCTATTTGGCGTTTGATAACGACCAACCGATTGCATGGGTGAATGTGGGTTATTGGGAAAACTATCCAAGACTTAAACCAATCTTACAACCCTATGCCGATTTGGATACGGCGGTTGCGATTTGTTTTATGGTCGAAATCACCCACCGTGGACAAGGTGTTGCGGGGCTGTTGTTAGATTACATTCTTAAAGATTTGGTGGGTCTTGGATTTAAAACCTTAATCACCATTCCTGAGTCGGTGAACAATCTTTCAGCGGTCTCCTACCGTGGGCCGTTATCAATGTATGAAAAACGTGGATTTGTCCCCATTCATTCTGAAAACGGACAAACCATCATGAAGAAAGTCCTTATCTAAAAAAAGTAAAATTCCTGCCATCACTGGTAGGAATTTTTTATTTATAAGACGCGTTTTAAGAAATTACGGGTGCGCTCTTCTTTGGGATTTGAAAAGATGGTTTCTGGAGAACCGGTTTCTAAGATGGTTCCTCCATCCATGAAAACGACCCTGTTGGCGACTTCTTTCGCAAAACCCATTTCATGGGTCACAACCACCATTGTCATGCCTGAAACCGCTAGTTTTTTCATGACTTCTAAGACTTCTCCCACCATTTCTGGGTCTAATGCACTGGTTGGTTCATCAAATAACAAGATATGAGGATTCATGGCCAAGGCTCTCGCAATGGCGACGCGTTGTTTTTGTCCACCAGAAAGGGATAGGGGACTCTGATAAGCAAAATCAGCCATTCCAACGCTCTTCAAGCAGTCTAACGCTATTTTTTCAGCGTCTCCCTTGGGGGTATTTAACACTTTTTTTAAGGCTAATGTACAATTATCAAGGACATTCATGTTGTTAAACAGGTTGAAGGACTGAAAAACCATGCCCATTCTTGTTCTTAACTGATTGATATTGATATCATTGCTAAGTAAATTGGTTCCTTCAAAGACGATTGAACCACCGTCTGGTTCTTCTAGCAAATTCAAACACCGTAACAAGGTGGATTTACCCGACCCAGAAGATCCAATGATGCATAGAACTTCTTGCGGATATATATCGAGGTTAATTTGTTTTAATACCTCGTTTTTTCCAAACGATTTCTTTAAATCACGAATTTCGATGATGGGGTTCATAAATGCACCTAATTCGAGCTCGGAAGTTCTTTGATGGCAATATCAAAGCGCTTCTCGACTTTCTGTAAGAGTTTTGTGACCGACACCGTCAAGAATAAATAGATAACCGCCACAACCAAATACGCTTCTAACTGACGATAGTGAATCCCTGCGACTTTGGTTGTTTGATTAAAGAGTTCAAAGATGCCAATGACGGATAATACCGCCGTATCTTTGATGTTAATGACGAATTCGTTGCCAATGGCGGGCATGGAGTTTTTCACGGCTTGGGGGAAAATGACATGCATCATCGATTGAATCCCACTCATGCCCAAACTCCGCGCTGCTTCGCCTTGACCTTTATCAATAGCATTGATCGAACCGCGTAAGATTTCCGCAATGTATGCGGCCGTATTTAACGATACCACGAACAATCCGCATAACAAGGGGTCGCCAAACAAGCCAAGTCCATACCAAAAGAAACTGGCTTGAACGATCATGGGGGTACCGCGGAAGATTGTTACATAGAGCTGACTAAATTTTGTCCCGATTTTTTTGAGTAGTTTCACTGTTTTTGAGTCTCTTCGGTCTGGTTTTTGTAACCGCAATCCAACCAACGTTAAGGCAATCACAAAACCGATGATGGTCCCGATTAAGGATAATCCCAACGTGGTGATGACGCCTTCAAAAAATAAGGATGCATAACGGACAAACGTATAAACGAATCCACCCAAGAAATCTTCAGGCATAACCGGGACAATCGCTCCTTCATACGTTTTGATGAGGGTAACGTCATTTAAACGAAACGTCGCTACCAATTCAAAGGCTTGTGCTCCTTGAAATACCGTAGGCGTTTGGGTGATGATCCCTCGGTAAATGCTGAGTTCAACGGGACCCGTTGAACTAGAGACTTGAAACGGTATTACTGAGTCTTCAATCACTAAAAGTTCCGTTGAACTGTCCCAAGTGATGGTGATTTCACCGTATTGCGAGGGCAAAGCCATATCAGAAGTCACTTGTTTTAAGCGATTTGTGGACAAACTCTGTTTGTTTCCAAAATGATAAGGGGTGATTAAATTCGCTGCGGTGATTAACGCACTCTGTTCTTCTTCAGTGGCGGAATCAGAGATTATATAATCAGTTTCGTTAGCTCCCTCCGTCAAAATCGAGGGGTAAAGGGTGTATATAAGAGCGATAATGGTGGCGAACACGACCAATTTTTTAATTAAGGGAATCCATTTATTCATCATGTTGGCCTCCTTCTAAGGACAATTATTTATTCTGGTTGACGGCTGATTGCATCAACCATCCAAGCTTGACGGGTGGTTTCAGAAATGGTAGCCAATACGGCATTGATTTCGACTAATAAAGAAACATCGCTTTGTCTTACCGCAATCGCAACGGCAGAATCTTCATAAGCCACATTAAAACCAGATCCACTGGCAAATTCAATGTAAATCAAATCGGGATTGCTTTGGGTAATGGCGATGGCGACCGGAAGTTCTAAAATGGTCGCATCGTAAATACCACTGTTAATCCCCGTTACAATCGTAGGAACGTCTCCTAAGGGATTTAAATGGTTTACACCGGGTAATTGGTCGATTAATTCGTCATAAAACGTATTCATTTGACCCACAACGTCCGCTCCGGCAAAATCGTCTATTGAATCGCTTTGCGCATAGAGGGAATCACTTCTTAAGACCACCACATGGGTTGAATGGTAGTATTCGGTTGAGAAGCTGACGGTTTCAGCGCGTTCAGCTGTTGGGCTCATGCCGGCGATGATCATGTCAATGGATCCGTTATCGGCGAGTGAGGGAATTAAACCGTCCCAATCCACCGCTTTAATGATGAGGTCAACGCCTAATTCATCGGCGATGGTTTGCGCGATTTGGACATCGTAGCCATCACAATAGGTGTTGGATCCAAACTGTCTTACCGCTAAATCCGAGGCTGCATTTTTTTCAACGCTCCAGTTAAACGGCGCATAGTTGCACTCTAACCCAACCACGATGTATCCTCTTTCAAGGATGGCGGTTAAGTTGTCTTGATCGGTGGGCATGGGGGTAATGTTGTTACAAGCAATCAGGGTGAAACTGGTGAGTAAAACAAACGCAAGCATTAATACTTTTTTCATTTTGATTCTCCTTTTTGATTTTTTTCAATAAAAAAAAAGCGTCACATCGACGCTCCAAAAAATCAAAAAAAACAAAAATGACTTTGGTTGTTAGCGCCTCTACCTAAAGAAATTAAGATAGGAGTGTTACGAATATTCTCCGTAACCCCATGTCAATCCTGTACCCAGGAATGCATTCGGCGATGGCTGCCTTTCCTATGGTTCATGGCCTGTCGGCTCCCCATAGTACTCATTTACATCGCTACCTCTAATCAGATGATTAACTTTTTTATTGATGGTTTCAATTATACGTGAAAAAAAATCAATGTCAAACAATAAACTTATTAATTTTCAATGAAAACGTTTTACCCAATTTTATCCACGAACTTGGGCAATTTGGTTTAAAACCGATTCGGCTTTTAAATCAAAGTACCACTCAGCGTTTCTTAATCCAAAGACTTGATTTCCCAAATGATTCTCTTCGATTAAGACGGTTTCATACAAGGCTTTCGCCTGAATTAAATCGCGCTCGAAAGCATCGTATTGAAAGAATTCTTCGGTGTATTGTTCTAAGTAATCAAGGTAAATCAATTTGTAAGCGTCAATAGCCAAGACGCGGTCTACCAGGATGGCAATATCATCGGTATGGACAAAAATATCATAATAAATGCCGTAATTGCCTGATAAATCCTGATGTTTTCCAAATCCCAAGGAATTATCCAAGTCAAAGGGGATAAATGTTACTTGTTCGGTATAGACATCAAAATACAAATAGTAGTTATTGCCATTAAAGCGATAATCATCGGTGTTTCCGACCAAAAAATCCATTGCGAGCATTCTCATGAACGCATCGATGTCTATGAGACTTTCTGCGTGATTGTTAAAATAAGTTTGATCATGGATGTTGGTTATTAAATCCTGTATGTTTGAAAAATCGGTCCGTGTGTCATTTTGTTGATGATTTTTCAAGGCATAATTGTATCTTAAATTGATTTCATTACGGTTGATTCCCACTTTATTCAACGAATCAAGTCCTAAACTTGCAATCCCATCCACATCGGTGCATTTATACAAATCACCATAATCACCGATGACGTTTGAACTAAAGTGTTTGGAGAGGAAATTACTATCGATGGGTTCAATAAAACTATAAAATCCAAACCCCACGAGGTCTTCGCCAATTTGGAAGTAGACCAAACCATAACTGACGTTTGAGGTTACCACCCCGACTTGACGGTAAAGGTAATATGAAAAGGCTTCGGAAATCATGGCTTCATCGGGTTGTGCATTGTAACTCTTTGAAAACTCAAAATTCAGTTGATCTAAATTAAATACTTCACGGTTATTCAATACCCCATATTCATTGGACGTATCGTCATAATCGAACGTTGCATTAAACTGTAATTGAAACGAGGTTTGATGGTAAACCACTCTTCCGCGCCAATCCAAGGTTTTAGGCAAATTACGCGACGTGTTACTTTTGGTACGAAAGCCTACTTCTTCAATGGTAAAATCATTCCCTAATCCATCTTTGTAGATCATGTCAACTTTATGCAAGGTGTTATCCTGATAGGTCCCATATTGGGCAAAATACGTTTCCATGGACACTAACAACTCATCAAAAACAGGCTCTTCAAATACAACGGTAATCGTTTTAAAGTTCGAATTGTCAAACAATGCATTATAATCGGTTTTCTGCTTGCGATTGTTGGCGAGTCGGGTTAATCCGTCATATCCGGTAGACGCTGTGACATAGTTGTAATATGCGAGCCCAAAAATCGTCGTTATTAAGACGAACGCGATGATGACTCGTTTCATAAACAACCATTTCACTTAAAATCCCTCCTACTGATTACGCCAATACGTTACTCTTTGTCTGGCATACTCGCTTTTTAATTGATAGTAATCGCTGGCTTTTAAAAATCTCGAACTCAAGCTAAAAGTGGTCACACCCAAATGATCTTCAGAATGAACTTCTATTTGATATAAATAAGTTGCCATAATAAATTCATCGTAATACATATCATAATCAAAAATTCCTGTATCGGGATCAGAAAACTCCCAAATATAGTTTTCATAGATTTCGCGATATTCGGGGAACTGTAAGACATTGTTGACCAAGACCAAGTCGGATTGGGAAATCCATTGTTGCGCAGTTCCATAATCATAAATGTCATTTTCAATGCCATAATCGCCATAAGGATTCCAACCAAATCCCAACGACTGATCATTATCAAAGGGGATATAGACGGCTTGACCTTCATAGAAATACAGATAATAGTTGTTTGCATCGCTGCGGTAATCATCAGGGTTGCCAATCAAGAAACCAATGGCCAATGCCCGTAACCATGAATCAACGTCTAAAATGTCTTCTAACACGTTTTTGTAGTTGATGACATTATCAGCGTTCAACCGATCAACGAAATTGGTAAAGGATGAAAAATTGCTTGTTAATTTATTGGTTTTTAATTGATAATTGCGGCGGTATCCTTCATTGTAATCCGATACGCCAACGGCGTTTGGATCATAACCGGATTTAAGCGTCGCTGGGCCAAAGTTTTGCCATACGCATTTGTATAGATCGCCTATCGTGGTATCTTGATTGCGACCAAAATGACGTTTAACAAAGACATCGTCTAAAGGTTCAGTGATGGTAAAGAGCCCATACGGAACGACAGTCCCTTCAATATCAAAATAGATAATTCCTAAACTGGTATTGGGGGCAATGACGCCGGCCTTTTGATATAAGTCATAAGCCACCATCTCTGTCACAACACCGGTATCGCCAGAACGTATCGATTTAAAATTGAGTTGTTCCAAATCAAACATGCGACGATCTTTTAAGGCTTTGTACTGGGTGGAGTTATCAGGATATAGGAATGTCTCATTAAACTCTAATTGGAACGATACTTGTTGGTATCCAATGACATTTCCTTGTTCGTCTAAAATGACTGGGAGTACACGACTAAAGATATTACCTTTGGTCCGGAACCCGACTTCATTTAAAGTGACTTGATTTCCCAGTCCGTCTTCATAGTAAATATCGACTTCTTGGATGGTGTTATCGCGGTAAGATCCATATAAATCATGATAGTTTTGCATGTCTTCTACCAATTTATCAAAATTGGCTTGCGAGAACGAGATGACAAACTTATGATAATTGGTATTATCAAAAAGCGAATCATATGATACGGGATCTTCTGTCACGACGGTGCTTTGTGAGGTCGTCGTGGTTGTGGTTGAAGCGGTGGTATTTGTGGTTGATGTGGAAAGGGTTGAACCGTTAGAATCGGTGATGGCGGTTGTGGTGGTCGTCGAATTCGGGAGAGTGAATTCACAGGCCATGACAAAAATGGCCAAGAGTGTCACTAAAAAAATACCGAGTTTCTTAATCATTACAATGCCCCTTTGCTAGCGAGATATTGATTTAAATCATCTGGAATAGGCATAACGACATCGATGTCTTTGCCCGTAATGGGATGTTTAAAAGCGATATGATTCATATAAAGCAAGAGATGTTCGGTCGATTTGGCTTTAGCGTTATAAATATGGTCGCCCACAAGCGGAAAACCAAAATGAGCAAAATGGACACGAATTTGATGCGTTTTACCCGTTTCATTGGTAATTTTGACCAAACTTTGAACCTTAAACTCTTTGATAACGGTAAATTCTGTGACCGCATCTTCGCCATCCGGTGTAACTTCGCGTTTGGGTGATTCTTCACTGGCTTTGCCAATCGGTAAATCAATCGATAGAGTTTTATTGGGAACAATGCCATCAATGATGGCGTAGTATTCTCTTTTAATCGGAAGTTCTGATAATAAGAACTTGATAAACCGATTTTTAGCCACTAACACCAATCCCGAAGCATCGATGTCCAAACGGTTCACCAAATGAATCTTGCTTTGAATTTGATGAGTTTGGAAATAATGGACCAACGCATTGGCTAAGGTATGAGATTCATTGTTCTTTGTCACCATGAGTGGCATTCCGTGCGGCTTATCAACAATGAGGACATATTCATCTTCGTAAACGATGGACAGATTAAACGCTTCTGGGGTGATGGCTTCGTCATATTCCTCATCAGGAATCCAAACCCGTAAGGTATCGCCTTTGCGTACGGTATCGTTTCTTGTTTTTGGTTCGCTATTGACAACGATTTTTTGAAGATTGTTTTCGACCACAATCAATTTTAAAGGAATATTATTAGTATGAAGAAAATCTTTAATGGCTTCCGGTTTTTTGATTTTGAAAGTCAGTTCCATGATATCACATCCATTTCTTATATATTATAACACAAAGGGAAGATTAATGTCGCCATCAATCTTCCCTAAATTGGGTCCGGATTTCGGTTTATTTTAGGTTTTTTTGGAAATATAAAGGGTTTTTCGTACTTCACCAACAAAAATTGAGACGAACGAACAATAAAATACTTTATTGTTGTCGGTTCAAGAAAAAATCATACCATGTAAGGATGATTTGCGGTTGAAACGGAGCGGCTTTTGATAGGACCATTGATTCTAAAAGTTTAAATTCTGTATCGAGGATTTTACATAACGCTTCGGGATAATCCATTTGCGAACGATGTCTTTTATACTCATTTTGGTCTAGCAAGTCATAACTATAATCGGGTAATACTTTGATATCCAGATCATAATCGATGTACTTTAACGCTTCTTCATCGTAAAGGATGGGAGAGGCCAAATTGCAATAAAAGGATACGCCTGTGGGCTTGATAATCCCAATCACATTAAACCATCGGTGTTTATAGAAATAGGTGACGGAAGGTTCTTTGGTGTGCCAATATCGGCCGTTGGCCTCAATAACCTTGGTCTTTTTGTTCGCAACGATGATGTATTCATCGGTTTCTTGTAAGATGGTTGCTTCTTGCCAAATGCGATGCAAAGACTGGTCATGTTTGTAACTTTGAACGGATATTTTCCGTCCGACCTCTAATGCCATGGACTTCACCTTCTCGCTAAAATGTAATGCCATTCTATCAAATCGATTCGATAAATGTCAAAATCGTTATCGAATTAATCTTCTGTTAGCCAATCTTCACCCTTCATCGACGCAGGTTCGGTCTTTGAAAGTGATTCGTATCCTCTTTGCCGCAAGGCTTCATAGATTCCTAAACAAACGGTATTCGCTAAATTTAAACTGCGAATGTTCTCATTCATTGGAATTCGGGTACAGAACTCCAAATGATCCCGAAGGATGGATTTGGGAATACCGGTCGATTCTCTCCCAAAAACCAAATAGTAATCGATGTCGTTTTTGGTAAAATCGATTTGGTTCGGTGTCTTTTTGCCGTATCTTGTGAAATAGACGTAAACACCAGGGTGACTTTGGGTAAAGGTGTCCCAATCGGGAAACACGTCGAAGTGCACGTGTTCTAAATAATTGACACCGCTTCTTTTTAACGTCTTTTCATCGACCTTAAACCCCAGCGGTTCAATCAAATGTAATAACACATTCGTTCCCGCACAGGTTCTCATAATATTCCCCGTGTTTTGCGGAATTTCCGGTTGATATAAAACCACATGAAGCATTATTGTTGTCCTGCCTTATCTTTTCTAATCAAATCAAGCAATAGCGGATTAAACGTTTGCTGCTTTAACATGTCAATCTCCTGTTTATAGGGAGGATAACTGACATCCTTATTGTCCAAATCATCGACATAAGGCGTTTCCAAAATCTTTGGAATGGTTGTCAGAAGCGGGTGATGAACGACGTGATTTAACACCTCAAAGCCAATAAATCCAAAGCCAAGATTCGCATGACGGTCTTTATGCGCTTCACGATCATTTTTTGAGTCGTTGACATGGATGACTTTTAAATAGTTAAGTCCCACAACCCGGTCAAATTCGGCAATAACGCCATCAAAATCGTGTAAGACATCATAACCGGCATCATGCGTATGGCAGGTGTCAAAACAGATGCCAACTCGTGATTTAGGTTCAATTAAATCGATTAAGGCACGAAGTTCTTCAAAATTACGGCCTACTTCTGTTCCTTTGCCAGCCATGCCTTCTAAAGCGATGATGACATCGTACGGTTGTGTATTATGAAGAATCTGATTGACCCCTTGTGCAATGAGTTTAATCCCAACTAGAGGACCTTGTCCCATATGCGCTCCGGGATGTAAAACCATCACATTTGATCCTAACGCTGCCGTTCTTTTAACCTCTTCAGTTAAAAAATCGATGGCGAACTTTTGTTTTTCAGGATCCGGATTGGCTAAATTAACAATATAGGGGGCATGAACAATCACATGGTCTGGTAAAATCCCAGATTGTTTCATTAAGGTTTTGGCTTCTTCGATACGCATTTGCCCTAAAGGCGTTCTTGCGGTGTTTTGCGGAGCACCGGTATAAACCATAAGGGCATTCGCACCGTATCCTAAGGCCTCTTTAACAGAACCCAAAAATTGTTCCTTTCCGCCTAAAGAGACATGCGAACCGATAATGAGCATGATTATTGTCCTCGTCTTTTGAATTGTTTCTTCGCCTTTTCTAAATCGGCTTGGTATTTTTTCTTATATCCTGGTTTAACGTCAGTCGGTTTTTTGATGCGTGCTTGGGCTGCCGTCATCAGTTTTCCTGGCATCCAATCTTTTTTCATGCGGGTATTCCGTTCTTTAGCCGGAACCAATTGATTGTCTTTGATTTCTAAATTCGAACTTTTGATGCCTTTATAATCGAGTTTATCGATGTAAATATTATCGCTGAATTCATATAGGGAAATAACCATTCCATCTTTGTCCATTCGACCGGTTCTTCCGCTCCGGTGGACGTAGAATTCAACGTCTTCAGGAAGTTCATAGTTGATGATATGGCTGATGCCATGAATATCAATGCCTCGGCTGATGATGTCGGTT
The DNA here is from genome assembly GCA_942493185.1 of uncultured Caryophanales bacterium. Taxonomy (GTDB): domain Bacteria; phylum Bacillota_I; class Bacilli_A; order Izemoplasmatales; family Hujiaoplasmataceae; genus UBA5603. Next base: position 835,983 of record OW818673.1, on the reverse strand, counting down.
GCGACAATGTATTGATATTTGAGTTCACGAATGTCAGAAACAATGAGTTTGCGTTTTCTGGCTTCTAGTCCTCCGTGAATAAGGGCCACATTTCGATTCTCTGTTTTCATGCTGGCATAAACGGCATCGGCTGATTCTTTGGTATTACAGAATATAACGGCCAAATAAGGATTGATTGATCCCAGCAATTGATTAAAAATGACACTTCTTTCTTTTTCTTTGGTTTTAATAAAGAAATGTTTAACGTTTTGATTGACCCCAGCCGCGCCGGCGTCAATGGAAACCATTTCGGGGTTTTTCAGGTATTTTCTTAAGAACGGTTGAATCGATTCTGGAATGGTTGCGGAAAAGACCAACATTTGAAGCCGCTTGTCCATAACCGCAGCGACATGGTCAACGTCTTCTAAGAATCCTTCGTCTAAAGTCATATCAGCTTCATCAACGATGAACATTTTGGCGTTATGCGCTTTTAACACATTGGCTTTGACGACCAAGTCTTTTAGTTTTCCTGGAGTTCCTATTGCGATTTGCGGTTGACTTTTTTGTAATTTAGAAATCTCATCAAGACGGTTGGTTCCGCCCGTAAACAGACGAATATCAATCGGATTCTGAGAATGTGTTTTAATCTGTTTGGCAAACGCATAAATTTGAGTGGCGAGTTCTCTGGTGGGAGCACTAATCACCACTTGACATTCGGGGAGTAGCTCATTGAGTTTTTCAAATATTGGAATTAAATATCCGTGGGTTTTACCCGTCCCGGTTGCGGAACGCACAATCAGGTCTTGACCCTTCATAATTTTCGGAATGACGGCTTCTTGTACATCGGTTAGGTTCTTAAAACCCAACTCTTCTAAGGCCGCATTGACATACGGTTTATAATTAAACATATTACACCATGCTTTCTTTTTGTAAAAATACACTCTTTATTATATAATAATAGACAGTTAATGTAAAACTAAAAGGTGAGATATCATGAAAGTCATCACAATCACTCCCCGTGGCTATTGCCCCGGCGTTGTTAAAGCCATTGACATTGTCAATAAAGCCATCGCAGATCCATCCATTCCTCGCCCCATTTATGTTTTAGGGATGATCGTTCATAACCGTTTTGTCGTTGAAGGATTTTCCAACCAAGGGGTTATCACCTTGGATCAAAAGGGAAAAACCCGATTAGAACTTTTGGATTTGGTCGATTCTGGGACCATCATCATTACGGCTCATGGAACTGATGATGCTGTCATCGAAAAGGCCAAAGCAAAAGGACTTCATGTCATCAATGCAACCTGCAAAGATGTACAAAAAACCCATGATTTAATTCGTGAACATCTGCGTTTGGGGTATCATGTTCTTTTCATCGGCAAAAAAGGTCATCCGGAAACCGAAGGGTCTTTGGGCATTAGTGATAAAGTGCATCTCATCGAGACCACCGAAGATTTAATGTCGATGCCCACGGTTGCCGGTCCCTTATTTGTGACCAATCAACCCACGCTTTCCATTCGCGATTTATCATCCATCTTGGGTTCGATTCAAAAAAGATATCCCTCTGCATTGATTGCGGAAGAAATCTGCAATTCGACACGCGTTCGTCAAGAAGCCCTCTTCTCTTACAATCAAGACGTTGATTTATGTTTCGTTGTGGGCGATCGTCATAGCAATAATACCCAAAGTTTGGCAAGATTATCAGAAACTTGGACCAAGACAAAAACAAGATTAATTGAATCCGTCGAGGATATTGATCCTGCTTGGTTAATGGGGGTCCAATCGGTCTCCATCACCAGTGGAGCTTCGACTCCAACCCCCATTACCCAAGGGGTTATCGACTACTTAAAAAAATTCGACGCAGCTTTACCTGAGACTTGGATAAAATCGCATCAATAGTCGTAAAAATTTCTTTATTTTTTGAACAGTCTAGTTTATAATAAGTAAAGCGAAACCATATTTCGAGGTGAAATAAATGCCACAAAGCAAAAAACGTCCAAAACCAGTCGTTGTTGAAGAAGAAATCAGAACTTTTAATCCGACCAAAAGCAAATTCGGTAAAGTTCTTTTAATCATCTTAGCCGTCGGCTTCGTTTTAAGTATCATCGTCGCGGCTGTTGCCGGGATGATTTCAGTATTAGCGTAATAATTCGACATTACAAACAAAAAAAGATTATTCTTTGGGAATCCCTGGAATAATCTTTTTTAATTTCTATGGATTTAATAAGAGTTCTTTGGCGCCTTCGATGCCATTGACCGATAAATGGTCTCCTGAAATCATCTCCGCAATGTCATGCACGCGTTCATCAAAAGACAACTCTTTGATTGATGCGATGGTCCGCTTGTTCACTTCTTGTTTGGAAACCCGAAGTTGATATTTGGCCATGGCTACGACTTGAGGAACATGCGATATGGCAAGAACTTGCGTGCTATTGGAAATGGACCGAAGTTTTTTAGCGATTTGCTTGGCAACGACGCCAGAAATGCCGGTGTCGATTTCATCAAAAATCATGGTTGAAAGATTTTGACTCTTGATGAATATGGTTTTAAATGCCAACATAATGCGGCTCATCTCACCGCCAGAAGCAGTCTTTGCGAGCGGTTTTAAGGTTTCTCCAACGTTGGTCGAAATCAAGAAATCCACTTGATCGACGCCCGTTGCGGTAAACCCCTCTTTTTTTAAGTAATCTGTTGTATCATTGGCTTTAAACTCAATCTGAAAAATCGTATTTTTGAGGACCAAATCTTGAAAAACAGTCATTAATTCTTTTTCGACTTGTTTGGCTATTTCGCGTCTTATTTTGGTGATGGATCCAGACGCCTGGACCACCCGATTATGCGCTTCGATTAAAGCGTTTTTTTGCTTTGCGAGATACTCATCATAATTTTCGCTTTTATCAATCACAGAAGCAATCATTTTTTGATATTCAATCAGTTCCGCAACCGTCTTTTTGTATTTTTTTTTCACCTTATCCAAGTCATTGATTCGATCATTGATCCGGTTTAGTTCATCGGGATCAAACGCCAAATCACGTAATTTCCGTTTTAACGTCTTTTCGATGTCTTCAAACTCATAATAGGCATCTTTAACCTTTGTTGTTTCTATAGCCAAATCCATGCCACTATCAGACAGGGTTTCAAGTTCCGTCATCAACGAATATAGTTTGTCAGACAATCCTTGATCAAACGCTTCAATTGCGAGGTTTAATGCAATGTTAATCTTGTCAAAATTAGCCAGCACACTGGCTTCTTTTTCCAAGGTTTCTTCTTCGTTTTCAATAAGGTTCAAGGCAGATAATTCTTTTAGTTGAAACTGATAAATGTCCATTTTATCAGACAGTTCTTTTTGCATGGCGAGGAACTCAGTATAGGCTTTGTGTTTTTCCAAATAGTTTTGTAATTCAATCTGATACTTCTCGACATAAGGCAATAAGACATCGGGACGGAAACCATCGATTAAATCCAAGTAATACTGCGGAGATAATAACCGCTGTGTATCAAACTGCGAGTGAATATCGGCCAAGTGACGGGTGATTTCTTTCAGTTGTTGCAAGGTCACGCTGACATCATTGATTTTAATCGTATTTTTATTGGCAAGGGTTATTTCTCTAGTAATCTTCAGTTCTTGATCCCAAGTGGGTATTTTTTGTTGTTCCAAAGCGGCTTGTAACCGATCAGATTCAATCGAAAATACCCCATAAACCGTCGCGCTATTTTCCCCGGTTCGAATCATTTCGCTATTCGCTCTATCCCCTAACAATAAGCCAATGGCATCAATGATCAAACTTTTTCCGGCACCCGTTTCGCCGGTTAAAACGGTCATTCCGTCTTTAAATGATACTTCCATTTGATCAATGATGGCAAAATGTTTGACCCACAGGGTTTTGATCATAGCAACGCTCCTATAAGTGATTATTGATTGATTCGGTGAAAAGTGTTTTCAAAGAGGCATCATCAAGGTGGTATTTTTGATATATTTCCCCGATTTTTCCTTGTTCAATGTACAAATCTGGAAGTCCCAGTATTGAAAAGGCGTCACTGGGTATATGCGTTTCATGGAGATATTCTAAAATGGCACTCCCTAATCCGCCGATCATCGTCACATCTTCTAAGACAAACGTTTTTAACCCAGATTTGGCAATATTGGTCAAAAGCGACTCATCAAGCGGTTTGATAAACCGCGCATTGAATAGATTAATTGGAAGTTGAGACGACTTCAATAATTGTTCCATCCGGCGAACGTTATCCCCATAAGTGATGAGATTGATTTTGCCGTTTTGGGTTAGTTGGGTCCAAGTCCCTTTTTGGATGGGTTCATAGTGGTACTCATTTTGATATTCAAAATCGCAGGATTGATTCGAGTAACGAATCGCAAATGGTCCCATGCCTTTTGTGAAAGCAAGGTCCAACAACTGATACGCTTCAATGGGGTCTTTGGGTTGAGCAATCGTCATGTTAGGAAGATGTCTTAAATAAGCAATGTCATAGATGCCTTGATGGGTATCCCCATCATCGCCCACAATCCCTGCCCGGTCAATGCCAAAAACTACATCGAGATTTTGGCGACAAATGTCATGGCTCATCTGATCATACGCCCTTTGTAAAAATGACGAATAAATGGGTACGAATACCGGTTTATCACTTAATGCCAAAGCACCTGAGAAACAAACCGCAAAGGATTCACAGATGCCCACATCCATTAATTGTTCGGGATGACGTTTTTGAAACTCGATTAATTCTGATCCACTGATCATCGCAGGGACAATCACACGGAAATTTGGATCTGAATCGGCTTTACGAATCAGGTAATCACTGATAATATTACTCCATGAATGCGTATTTTCTGTTTTTTTTACAAGGGGTTCCCCGGTTTCAGGATTAAAGGGTTTTACACCATGCCAACTGCCATTGACATCCTTTTCAGCTAACTCATAGCCTTTCCCTTTTTTGGTGATGACATGTAACACGGTCGGTTGATTTAAATTCTTGACCATGGTTAAATATTTGATGAGTTTGGGGATGTTATGGCCATCAATCGGTCCATAATATTTAAATCCCATTTCATCAAAAATCGTCATATTTTTAGCGAGCCCACGAAGCATTGATCCAACACGGTTCTTAAAGTCACGGAGGAAATAAGGAAACTTCCTCCCGGTTTTTGAAGCCTTAATATAGGTTTTATTCGCCCGCATTGAATTTAAGAGTTTTGCGAACGTGCCGACGTTTTTAGAAATACTCATTTCATTGTCGTTTAGAATGATGATGGGGGCTAAATTGGGTTGATGACCTAAATAATTCATCGCTTCGAAACTTAGTCCGGAATTGAGCGATCCATCCCCCACAATCGCCACTACTTTATGCGATTCATGATTCATGACTCTGGCGATTTCAAATCCTGCTAAAGCGGATAATGCGGTCGAGGAGTGACCGGCTTCCCACACATCATGGACAGATTCGCTCCGTTTTAAGAAGCCACTTAAGCCTTCGTATTTTCTTAAACTGGGAAAGTTTTTTGCCCGTCCTGTTAAGATTTTATGCACATACGATTGATGTCCCACATCAAAAATGAGTTTGTCTTTCGGACTGTCAAAGACCTTATGAATGGCAATGGTTAATTCCACAATGCCTAAATTGGATGAAAAGTGCCCGCCGGTTTTACTGATAGAATCAATCAAAAAAGCGCGAATCGTCGACGCTAGTTCGACTAATTCGCGATCATTCATCGCTTTCAGAAATTCGGGGCTCTCAATCTTCAGTAAATCCATGCTATCACCTAAGTTATTCTTCTTTGGTTGGGAAATCGACCGCTTCATCGTCTTTCATGAGTTTAACAACGACGGATTGGGCGTTTTGTAAGAGATCGTGACAGTATTTTGCCAGTTCAATCCCTTCATTGTATTTCTTCACGGCAATTTCAAGTTCCAAATCGCCGGTTTCTAATTCTTTGACGAGCACTTCTAGTTTTTTTAAGGCAACTTCAAAGGTTAATTTGGATTCCATTATTCCACATCCTTTTTAAGGTTATTTATCACGGCTTGCGCTTGGCCATCGGCGAGTGAAACGGCGATGGTATCTTGAAGTGATAACTGATCGATGCTTTTGACGATGTGTCCGTCTTTTCTTAAAATCGCATAGCCTTTTTTCATTAAGTTAAGTGGGTTGATTAATTCTAGTTTATCTTGATATATTGATAAGGTCTTCCCTGAATTATTCAACTGGTTGGTAAAAGAGGCAAGTAACCTCAATTCCGTGCTCATGAGCTTATCCATAGCAATATTTAACATTCGATCGGGTTTGGTTTGTCCAAGACGGTAGGTCACATGAATTAATTGCTGCGTTTTCTTTTCAAATAACCGTTCAGGACTCAAAAACACATAAGATTGTGCGATTTGATTTAAATGACGTTGTTCGTTTTGAATAAGACGCGAATAGAGCGTCGTCATTTTATTGAGATATTGTTTGATGGTCGTAATAAGTGTTATTTGATCTGGAACAACGATTTCTGCCGCTCCTGAAGGGGTTGGCGCTCTTAAATCGGCAACGAAGTCGGAGATAGTCGTATCCGTTTCATGGCCTACGGCTGAAACCACAGGAATCTTTGATTGATAGATGGCATATGCCACAATTTCTTCATTGAAGGCCCATAAATCTTCAATCGATCCGCCGCCACGTCCCACAATTAACACATCCGCAAATTGGTCACTATTGGCTTTTTGAATTGCTTTAACAATCGAAAATTTGGCTTCTTCCCCTTGAACCAAAGCGGGGTAAATCAAAAGTTTGACCAAGGGATACCGACGGTTAATGATGTTGATGATGTCTCGAACAGCCGCTCCTGTAGGAGAGGTTATAACACCGATCGTTTTTGGAAATAACGGTAAGGGGCGTTTATGCGAGGCATCGAACAAACCCGCTTCCGATAATTTAATTTTTAATTTTTCATAGGCAAGATATAAATCCCCAATGCCTTCTTCGACCATTTTGTTGACATAGACTTGGTAGTTTCCGGAGGGTTCATAGATAGAAACATAGCCTTCTACAACCACTTTAGATCCTTCTTTTGGTTCAAATGTTAATCCCTTAGCGGCCTGCAAAAACATCACGGCGTTGACTTGTGACGTTTCATCTTTGAGCGAAAAATAAAGATGGCCACGACTGTGGCGCTTAAAATTAGAGATTTCGGCTTTTAGACGAATGTCTTTAAGATTCTCATCGTTATCAAACCGATATTTAAGATAGCGGTTTAAGGCGGTTGGGGTAATCGTCTTTCTTTCCATAGGTCACCTATTGGTAAAGGACGTTTTTGATTTTATCGAGGAGTTTATTGTTAAAACTTTTGGCTTTATCATCATCCAAATTGGTTAATTTCTTGGTTAATTCGATGGCTTCATCAATGATGATTTCATAAGGAATGTCGGTGTATTTCATTTCATATACGGCTAAACGAAGGATCATTTTATCCACATAGTTTAAACGATCAATCGTCCAATTTTCCAAGTTATCGCTGATGATTTTATCTAAGACGGGAACCGCCGCTTCAACTTTGCGGACGACATCAATCATCTCGCCTTTAATTTGTTCGTCTTCATAGGTTCCATTCATGCTTCTGGCATAGAGGACACAGACAATTAATTCACGTTCTTTGCTACGACTCATAGTATCACCTTTTGGTTTTATATAATTTCATATTTTAGCATATTTTGAGGATAATAGAAAGCATTTCGATGTCGATTTCAAACAAAAGCGCGCCCACTGGCGCGCAAATGATTCATTCTGCTTTTACTCTGGCTAAGATGGCTTCTAACATTTCGCTGCGATCGTCTGTCCCATACTGATAGATTTGACGAATCGTATCATCCGGATACGGATTAAAGGTATCTAAAGCAAATTCAAATTCTAAATCTTGAACCATTGCTTCATAGATTTCGACAAAACAAGGAGCGTAGCCAATATAACTTGAATTTTGAAGGGCATTTTGATACTCCAAAAAGAAGTTTATGAACTGATGAGCGAGGTCACTTTGATCACTTGTTTTAGGAATTACCATGGCATCCATCCAAGCATTTGAATTGTGCGGGGTATAATAATCAAAGGTAATATCTTCCCCATTTTCAGTGGCTTGGTAATATTCTGAAAAATAATCCCCTGAATAAACCAATGCCATATCCAAATCGCCTTGAACTAAGGCGGTTTTTAATGAATCTTCGCCCCACATGTCTATATTCGCCATGATTAAGGCATATTCAGCTTCTTGTAACTCCGATGGACTGATCGAATTGACGGAATGACCTTTATATAGTAGGGCTGATGCAACGGCATCTCTTGGTGAATCATACATTCCCACGCGGTAATCCATGCCATATTCAAATAAAGCGGCCCACTCTTCGGTTTCTATCAAGTCTTTTAAGCCTTCAATTTGCGTTTGGTACATGATACCCATAGTTCCCCAAGCATAAGGGACGAAATACCCCATAATATCGGTTGCTTCATACATGGAATTCAAATTTGGAATGACAGTTAGTGAATCCCAGTGATCGAGTTTGGCAAAATCAATCGGTAACAGTAATTCTAAAGAAACCAGTTTATCAATCATATAATCGGAAGGAATGACAACATCATAAACGTTTTTACTATTGAGTAGTAATGTTAACATGTCTTCATTTGAGGCCGATTCACGGTATACAATTTCAACATGATATAATGATTCAAAATCAAGAATCAAGGATTCGTCCATATAATCGCCCCAATTAAGAACATAAAGCTTGGGTTTGGAGGAACAACCAATTAGGCTTATACCTAGGAGTAGCAACGTCCATACTAGTAATCCCTTTTTCATGGCATTTCTCCTTCTTAATGAGACTTTTTGCGAAGATTTCAAAAATTATTATAATTATTTGTGTTTTCTAAAGACATGGGTTTCATAAGGCCTTAATTCGATGTCATGGGTATTGGCATGGACATTTTCATAATTGCCCATGACATACTCATACCCTTCAAGACCACCCAGGGGTAATTCATAACGGGTGTTTTCTTTTCTAAAATTGCATAAAACGAGGTAATCGGTGTTGGTGCCTTTATTGAGGTAGGAGAAATTCGATTGTGAGGCTTGATCTAGGTAGGTCAAATGACCATCGGCGATGTTTGCATCCTGTTTCCGTAAATTGAGAATTTTTTGATAGGTGTGTAAAACCGATTGGGAATCATGCATTTGATTTTTTACGTTGATGGATTCATAGTTTGTATTGACATCAATCCACGGCTGTTTGGTTGAAAATCCAGCATATGGAGCACTATTCCACTGCATGGGTGTTCTGGCATTGTCTCGGCATCTGGCCTTGATAACCGCCAATGCGTCGGTTTCACTTAAACCGCGGTCTAGCATGTTTTGATATTCGGTGAAGACTTCAACATCTCTAAACTGATTTATTGAGGTATATCGGACGTTGGTCATTCCGATTTCTTCCCCTTGGTAACAAATCGCAGAACCCGGCATGAAATATAAGGCCATCGCCAACATTTTTGCCGATATTTGATGGTATTCTTGATCATCGCCGTAATGACTTAAAACCCGGGGTTGATCATGGTTATGCCAATAAATGACATTCCATCCTTTTTTGTAAAGCATGTCATACCAGTTTTTAAAACTGTTTTTAATATGGGTCAAATCCAAGGTCCCCTGAGCCCATTTTCCCATTAACTTGGGATGGTTGTTATTGATATCAGCCCAACAATGTCCAAACTGAATGAGCATGTTAAATTCGTTTGAGCCAAAACCGGCGTATTTTAACGCTTCTTCTTTATTCGCTCCACCGGATTCGCCAATGGTTAAAACATCATAGGGAACAAACAATTCTTTTCCCAATTCTTGTAAGTATTCGTGATGTTTGGGGATAGAAGAGAAATTCTCATATCCCGGAAAAGCATCGGGGAAGTCCCAGTTTTTTTCCAAGTGATTCGATGCATCAACCCGAAAGCCGTCGATGCCCAATTCTAGCCACCATTTAATCATTTTCTTAATATCATCTTTCATTGCTTGGCAATGCCAATTTAAGTCTGGCATTTTCTTGCTAAAGATGTGAAGATAATATTCGTTCGTGGCTTCATTATAGTCCCAAGCGGGTGAACCAAACCAACCAATCCAACGCGTGGGTCGGATGCGTTGATGGAGATAATCATACTTTGGCGGTTGCCAAATATAATAATCATGGTATTTTTGATGATCGGGATGATTGGGGTCTTTCGCCGCCACAAACCATGGATGTTCATCTGATGTATGGTTTAGAACCAAATCGGTGATGACTTTTATGTCCAGAGAATGGGCTTTTTCCACCATTAATTTGAAATCTTCGATAGTGCCGTAATCGCTGGAGACTTCATAGAAATTACGGACATCATACCCATTATCATCCATGGGCGAATCATAATGAGGGCTAATCCAAATAATGCCAATGCCTAAGTTTTTGAGATAGTCGAGTTTTTGCATGACGCCTTGAATGTCCCCAATGCCATCATGGTTAGAGTCGAAAAAACTGCGTAAATAGATTTGATAGATGTTCCGATGTTGCCACCAAAGTTTGTTCATACGATAACCCTCCAAGAAACGAGTCTATTATATCTTATTTTGCTAGGGAAGTGAATACTTATAGCGTGGTCATTAACGAAAACCGTTTACAGAAAAAACCCACGCATTGGAGCGGGGCAATTCTTATTGTAACTTGGCTTTTAAGTCTTCAAAACAAAGATTATTTGCTAAAACATTGCCTTGAATGGTCGATAACCGGTTTAGTTTCAAGGATTCTGCGGAGACAGCATCTTTCACATTCATCATGATAATCATGGGTTTTATTTTAGCAATTAAGACGTCAAACCATGGCTTTGTATCTTCATTGTATTGATTGACATCAAACAACACATAATCAAAGCGTTGATACTGCTCTTGCTTCATCTCGACAATTAATCCCAAGCATCCCTCTAAGGCAATTTTATATCCTTTATCTTTTAAGAAGGATAACTCAGTTTGGATGGAGTCTACATTATCCACTTCAGAAATAATCCAAACCAAGTTCTTTGTGGGGATTTTGGCTTTTCTGACGCGTTTATGCAAGTCTTCTAACATCGATTTTTGTTTTAAAACGACGAGCGGTATACTGAGTCCATATAAAACATCAAACGTAGAAAGGGTTAGCGTTTCTGCTATTTGATTCAAAAGAGTCAGGGAGGTTAGATTAAATAAATCAGACTCAAAGTGATGATTGGAAATCATGGTTATGAAATCGGAGTACTCTCCCAATAACGATTCGGTTTCCAATCTTGCCTGGTAGAACTCAACTTTGCGAGTGATCAAATTACCTACTTGGTCGTAACGCAATGGGATCAATTTAGCATTCATTCGTTCGATAAACTGAGTCTTGAGCACATCATACCGGTTTAAATCAGCAATTAAGACCTTATCGTAATACGCTGGCAGAAAATCAAAGGACGAATATCGATGAATCAATTCAAGTTTATCAAGTAGCGTTGGTAAATCATGATCCTTTTGAATGATGATTGCGCCAATCTTGAGGGATAAAGCCTCGGTTATATAAGTCAAAGTCTTTATCTGATTCATCACTGTTTCGATGACTTCAGAAGTTATGCGTTGGTGCACCCGTTTGTCGGTGGTTGAAACCAATAACCATAGGCCATAATCTTCATCAAGCGCTAAGACCAATTGGTGCGTTCTAGCCGCTTCTTTAATGGCATTGATGAGCATCATCCGGACTTGGTGAAGTTCGGTATGAGACAAGGTGTCAGTTTCTAAACCATGAATCCAAAAACCAAACAGGGTGGCGGGTTCTTGTAACTTTTGAATGGCATCTTTTAACGCATGTAACGTGTGTAATGGATAGGTCAATGGATGGAAAGCCAACTGCTGGAGTTCAGCGATTTGGTGGTCCAATTTTGTGACATCTTCTGCCAAAAAATAGATGTCTAAATCGATTTGCCACAAATCCAACGATAAGTTTTTGATTATTCCAGAAGGGGTTTTTATTGTTACATCCAAATGATCTTTTCCTAATAAATCATCGATGAAGAGTTTTTTATCGATGAGTAAGGCTTGAAACGCATCAAATTTTATAAAATCATTCGAATTTTCAATCAATTTTTTAGCGGCGTCGTTTTGCATAAATAACAATTCATCTTGTATTTTGAATAATCCAAATTCTTTCATTGCCAACAACCGTTCTGCCAAACGGTGTCTGGATTCATGATGGTCAAGCAATTTTTGCATAGAGAGTTTTTGATTCATGATCGATTGTGCTGTAAATAACAATTTATTGACGTAATCAAAATGACGATCTTTCGCCAAAAATGCAACCATGTATCCTTCTGCCCCAAGATGTCCTTGTATCTTATAAGCTAAGATGTGATGGAATTGGTCAGGTCCAAAGGGTGCTTTTTGAAGATAATCGTTTTGCGTGACAATATCTTCTTTCACAAATAAATGGTAGTCTAAATCCGTGTTGACGATGCTTTCAATCAACGTGCCTTGCCACGCCGGGTAGGCATAGGATTTTTCCATCAATAGCCCTTTTTTGTACGTCAAAATATTCAATCCATCATGAATGGGTTGAATATAGATGAGACGGTCAATATCGGTTAGTTGCGCTAAAACCCGATAGGTTTCTAATAAAATTTCCCGTGTAGAATTAAAGACAAGATGCGAAGATGCATACTTTAACAATGCTTTTATGCCATCGAAACTATCGATGATATCCTCTTTATCACTATTTAATTGTGCTAATCGTTCCCTCAGCAACACGGCTTCATCAATGTCATTGACGGCTTCAGAAAGTAATTGTCCAGCCTGGTAAAACTGCATCCGGTAGTTTTTGGACGCCGAACGCATGATTTTTGGCAAATATTCTTTATAGAAATGCCAAGCTTCGCCCAAATGACCCAATTTGATATTGATGAGGATATAGCGATCAAGATATCGACTTTTAACCTTCGATTTTAAGAAAAATGCTTGAAACGCTTTTAAGGATTCTTCATAATTTCCAGACTGAAAGGCCAAATCCGATTCTACTAAATAAAACATTTCATTTTTCTTCAGTTTATCGAATATCAAAGCGCGGTTATACGCTCCATAAGCGGCAGAATGATCATTTATTCTTAAATAGAGCATCGCTAATTTCAGATACTTACTCACAAGATTATTATTAGAGATATTATCAGTAATGCTTTCTAAGGTCGAAATCGCTTCTTTATACTGTTTTAAACCTTCTTGACAGACGGACAGATAAAACTTTTGCATCAACTGGACATTGGGTCCGCCTGATAAATAACGTTCTCTTAATGCTAATAATGATTCTAGGGCTAAAAAGTCCTCGGTTTTTAAAAGTAAGGCCACCAATTTATCGATTATTTCGAGATTGGTTTTAAAAGCTTCAAACCGATTCTCTTTTAAGATGTTTTGAAATAAAGTGGTTGCGGCATCAAAATCATTGATATTCACATACGTGTCAAACAACATGTGCGATGTTTTTAAATAGATATCACTGGCATTCTCCGCTAATGAATCCTCTTGTAAAGCAATGAGGTCCGATAAGATTTCTTCGTTTTTCGGCTTTGCGGCGATTTCTTGTAATCTAATATCCAAATCCATCGAATTCACCTGCTTTCTTTGCGGGTTCAATCAATTTTTGTAATAACGTATTGGTTTCAATTTCGCGGATTTCAACAGTGAGAGCGTTCGTTGTAAAATAAAGGATGCCATAGGTTTTGTGCAATCCATTCTTTGGACTGGCAGTTGAACCGGGATTGATTAACAAAACATCGAAATCATTATGAATCACCGCTTGATGGGTATGACCAAATAATGCCACTTGACAGTTGCGGCTTTTGGCTTCACGGTAAAGAGCACTCATACCACTTTTGACAAAGTAACGATGGCCATGGGTCATCAAAACGCGCCAACCTTCAAACTCCATCACTAGGTCAAACGGGAAATCCGGTTCGAAGGGATAATTGCCTTTCACCCCAAAAACGCCATAATTCGTCAACTCGTGTTCTCGCATTTCGGAATCGCCTAACGATATGATTCGGTCTGCATCTGGGTTTGTGGCCACGACCCATTTGACCGATTCGACATCCCGATGATTATCGCTAAAAATAACGATTTTCATCGATTGTTCTCCCAATAGTTCATTAACAATCGAAACGCTTTTCCGCGGTGGCTAACGCGGTTTTTTTCTATCGTCGATAATTCCGACATGGTTTTGTTAAGTTCAGGAAGATAAAAATGAGGATCATATCCAAACCCATGACCTTTACGACCTTCATGGATGATTTCACCGTTTGTTTCACCGCGGAAAATAGGATGGTTATGATCATTCTCATAATAACAGATACAAGCAACGAAAGTGGCTTTAGCGTTGGGATAATCTTTTAAATTATTAATGAGTAATGCGTTATTGGCTTCATCCGTTCCTTCTTGCGAATACCGTTTGGAATGGACCCCTGGTTCTTTGTTTAAGACATCCACCATCAAACCCGAATCATCCGCGATAACTGGTAGGTTTGTTAATTGATGGAGCGTCTTTGCTTTTATATAGGCATTTTCTTCAAAAGTTAAACCGGTTTCTTCAATTTCAGGGAGTTCTGGAAAATCAAAAAGCGACCGTACTGTCAAGTCATAAGGCGCAAACAACGTGATGTATTCTTTTAATTTACCATTGTTTTTGGTCGCAATCAGGATTTCTTTCATCTAAATCACCATTTATAGTATATCATAGCTTGGCACCTTAAAAACGAAAAAAAAGACTTCGAAAAGTCTTTTTTATTTGGCTAACCATTGAATAAATTTTTCAATTGAGGAATTACTGCCGACCAATAAGATTTCATCGTTGTCTTCAAAGGGGGTCGTTGAAGATGGAATCATGATTTTTGAATCACGGCGGACAGCGACGATGTTTACGTTAAAACGTTTGCGAATCTCAAGTTCTAGGAGGTTTTTACCAATAATGCGTTTGGTAACGTCGGTCGAAATAAAACTGTATTCACGGTCTAATTCGATGTAATCAACGAAGTTACCGGAAACCAAGATTTTTGCCAAACGACGACCAGTGGATTGTTCTGGCCAAATTAAATGGTCGGAACTAACACCTAATTTTTCAACGACTTTCGCATGATATTCACTTTGGACTTTAACGTAGATTTCTTTTACGCCTAAATCTTTGAGAATCAAGGTGGTTAAAATCGAGTTATCAACGTTGACGCCGGTGGCGACAACGACGGTATCATAATTGGTAATACCCACTTCTTTTAAGGCTTCTATATCGGTTGAGTCAAGACAGATTGCATTGGTAACGAGTTTCGCAACTTTTTCAATTTTGTCGTAGTTTTTATCGATAACGAGGACATCGGCGTCGAGATTGGCTAATTCCTCAATCAAGGCAATTCCAAAGCGTCCAACACCAATGACGGCGAATGATTTTTTCATAATGTCAGTCCTTTCGGGAGATATAAGAATATTATACACCTTTTCACACAATTGTCAATTTTGATATACCGTACAAATGTGGACATTTCTCTTTTAATAATCACAATTATCAAGTATAATATTCTTTATAAATGAGGTGCTCACCATGCATGAATACGACGATTTGTTCACAAAAAATAGTCCAGTCCCGGAAATTAAACCAAATTCGCCAGATCCAGTGTTTGATGCTGAAACGTTTTTAAAGGAAAATCGCATCAATCGATGGCTAATCATCCTCTATTTTGGCATCCAAATCTTGTTAGCCGGGGTTGTTGCCTTGTATTATCAATACGAGTTTCCTGATCCCAATGCGCTTTATTCAAACATTGTGGCAATTGATGCTCCGGCGTTCACCATCGTTGACGACGATACAGACCCTGAATATCCCTATTTGGTGACCATCACCGGAACCATCGCCAATCAAAACACCCGTTCATTGCCCATGATGATTGTATCCGTTGAATTTTACTATGAAGGGGAATATTTAGACACCATCGATATCACCCAAGAAAATGTTGCGGCAGGCGAAATCTTTGAAATCGATGAATACTATTACTTCTCACTTCCCATCGATGAAATCCAGTATACCTATAATTTTAATGGTCCATCAATTTTAACATTAATCTTGAATTTTGCTCAATCGGCTATTTTAGGACTTGCCTTTCTCTTTATCGACCGTCAAAACTTCAAAAAGGATTGGAAGACCTTCAAATCCGATTTATCCAATCACATTGGCAAAATCATCTTAGGCTTTTTAATGGTTTATGCCGCCATGATTGTCTCAAACTTGTTGTTAGAACTCTTAGGGGCGTCTGATACGTCTTTAAATGAAGAAACCATCGCATCGATGTTTACCTCAGATCCTTTAAGACTCATTGGATTGTTCCTCATGCTTTGTATCTTAACACCCATCGTTGAAGAAGTCATTTTTAGAAAAGTTTTATTTGGATTCTTAGACCGTAAGTTTGGGTATATCATCGCTATTCTGATTTCTGGTGCTATCTTTGGTCTCATGCATGTTATCGCTTATGGAGATTTTGTACAATCCATTCCTTATATCATGATGGGCGGCGTCTTTGGGTTCGTCTATCACTGGTCCAACAAGAATATTTACGTTACCATTGGCGTCCACTTCATCAACAATCTGATTGCATATCTCATCTATTTTGCGGCAGTCATGGGATTTACTCTCTTTTAAACCGAATTATCAAACAAAAAACCGACCAAGCCATTGGTCGGTTTTCTCTTATTTAGTAATTATCGAACGGATTCTTTTAGAACTTTGCCAGCTTTGAAAGTGGGAGCTTTAAGAGAAGGGATGTCGATGATTTTGCCGCTACGAGGATCATGTCCAGCGCGAGCTTTACGAGATTTGACTTCAAAGGTTCCAAATCCGGTAAGGATCACTTTTTCACCTTTTACTAAAGCTTCTTGGATAGCAAGCACGGTCGAATTCAATGCGTTTTCAGCATCTTTTTTTGTCAAGTCAGCAAGTTCTGCTATACGGGCAACTAATTCAGATTTGTTCATTTATTTTTCCTCCTATAGTTTTGATACCTACATTATAAGGATATAAAAACAAAAATGCAAGCGAGTTGATTAAATATTAAGAACTTTTTTCGCTAAATTATGCGCTAATCACGCTTACGAAGGATAATTTTGATGGGAGTTCCTTCAAAATCGAAACGTTCGCGTAATCGGTTTTCCAAATATCGATGATAAGAAAAGTGCATGGCATCATCGTCGTTTACGAATAAAACAAAGGTTGGACACTTAATTGCAACTTGGGTGGAGTAATAAACTTTAACCTTCGTATGATTGTGCTCTTTAGGTGGGAACAGGGTCATAGCATCGGTAATGACTTCATTTAATACTGACGTCGAAATACGGCGTTGATAGTTTTCAAAAGTCTTCTCGATTAAGGGGAACAAGGTGTTAATTCTTAGTTTATTCTTGGCTGAGACAAACGCAATCGGAATATACGTTAGAAATTGAAATTCAGTACGCAGTTTCTTGACCCACTCACCCATGGTTTGATCATTTTTTTCAATAGCATCCCATTTATTGACGACAATAATCATTGATTTTCCAGCATCAAGGGCAAAACCAGCAATATGCTTGTCTTGCTCTAAAATGCCGGTAGCGGCATCAATGACGAGTAAGGCGATATCGGCACGGTCAATCGCTTGCAAAGCGCGCATCGCGCTGTATTTCTCCACAGATTCAAAGATTTTGCCGCGTTTGCGAAGTCCAGCGGTATCAATGACAACATACGAGTTTCCGTCTTTTTCAAACGGGGTATCGATGGCATCGGTCGTGGTCCCTTCAATAGGAGAAACGATAACGCGTTCATCTCCTAAAATAGCATTGGTTAAGGAAGATTTTCCCACATTTGGACGGCCTATGACAGCGAGTCTTTTGACGTTTTCGCCATAACCATCGTCGGGCTTAATCGGTAGTAACAAATTAATTTTTTCAAGCAAATCGCCAATCCCAATGCCGTGTTGTCCGGATATGCCAATCACGTCATCGGCGCCTAATTGATAGAAATCATAAATTTCGTTCATGAACTTTTGGTCGTCGACTTTGTTTACAGCCACGATTACCGGTTTATTGACCGTATAGAGCAATTTCATGACTTCACGGTCATCTTCTATCATGCCGGTTCTTGCATCGGTCACAAAGACGATAACATCGGCTTCTTCGATGGCAATTTCAACTTGCGCTTTTATTTCAGTTAAAAAGGGTGCATCGCTGATCTCGATGCCCCCGGTATCTATTACATTAAATTTTCGTCCAAGCCATTCCGCTTGAGCGTAAATACGGTCGCGAGTAACACCGGCAACATCATCGGTGATTGCGACACGGTCGCCGACAATCCGATTGAAAAGCGTCGATTTACCGACGTTGGGACGGCCGACTATGGCTACGATTGGTAACATGTTAACACCTAATATCTATTTTTTAAATTTTGCGAAGAGGTCTGCTAAAGATTGATTCGAAGAAACATTGTCTTTCAAATGCGACTCGTATTCACTACGATTGACTTTGTCGACAACTTTTTTAAGAGAAACGGTCATTTTCCATTCTTTTGGGAACACTTGAAGAACTTCGACGTTGATAATATCGCCTAATTTAACGACTTCATCCACTTTCGAAACACGGTCTTCAGAAAGTTCGCTGATGGGGAGGAATGCTTCAACACCAGACACTTCAACCAAGGCACCTTTTTCAAGGAGTTGTTTGACAGTGGCGCTGACAGTTTCACCCACATGAACTTTAACATCCATCCATGGGTTGTATTGCAAATGTTTTTTCGATAATGTGAATTGTTGCTTTTCAAGATCAATACCGGTAATTTGAAGTTCTAATTTAGTGCCCACTTCAACGGATCCGGCGAAAGAATCTTGAGGATTCCAAGAATAGTCGAAACGTGATAAGAAACCACGAATTTCCTTTTCAACTTCCACAAGCATGCCAAATTGCATTTTCTTCCAAACAGTGCCTTCGACCTTGTCGCCAACTTTATGATTCTTAACGAAGAGATCCCATGGCTTTTCTTGTAAAGCACGGATAGAAAGGCTGATTTTACGTCCAGCAATTTTGATGATTTTTGCAGTGACAGAATCGCCAACTTTTACAACTTCTTCGACTTTGGTGGTGTGATAATGTGATAATTCAGAAATGTGGACCAAGCCTTCAACGTGCTCACCAATCTTGATAAAGGCACCAAAGTCAGTGATTCTTTCGACAACGCCTGTAAGGATTGTACCAACTGTAAGAGTCGATAATTCCGCTTTTTCAGCGGTTTTGAGGGCTTCATATGCCACTTGTTTGCGTGAACCGATGTATTTATCGCGACCGCGTTCGTTTCTGATTTCGATAATTTTAACAGTTTCGTTTTTGCCAACGAGACCATCTTTTAACGTTTGTAAAGTTTCTGGAGTCGTCGTTTGTAACGCAACGAGTGAATCAGGAACGAAAATTTCGATGCCATGATAATTCAGTAACAAGCCACCCTTCACGGATGATTTGACTTTGGCTTCGATGTTTTTCTCAACTTCCAAATCAGCTTTGTGTTGTTCTAATTTGGCTTTGCGTTCTAAGTCTAAACAGGAAAGCATCATGACATTCTTGTCGTCGCCAAAACTAATTTTGGTGACTTTGACCTTGAGGTCATCCCCAACTTTAACGATGTCGTTACAATCGGTAATTTTTTCTGTGGTCAGATGTTCCTTGTAGACGGTTCCTTCAAATACGAATCCGACGTCGACCAATACTTGATTTTGTTCAACTTTGATGACTTTGCCAACGACGATGTCGCCGACTTTGAGGTTGCTGTTTTCCATTGTTGTTCACTCCTTATTATCCTTCAGAATTTTCATAAACATTTGGTAAATCACTTCAGTTACTGTATCGATGTCCAGGTGTGAAGTGTCAAGGTAGATGGCATCTTCGGCTTGTCTTAAGGGATTGTAAGCGCGTGATGAATCGATTTTGTCGCGGCGTTCAATGTCCTTAATAATTTTTTGATAATCCGATTCGGTGCCGTTTGCGATGTTTTCTTCATGACGTCTTCTTGCCCGTTCTTCAACGGTGGCGGTCATGAATATTTTTAGAGTAGCGTGCGGTAAGACAATGGTTCCGATATCGCGTCCGTCCATGACGACGTTGTTTGTGTCCGCAATTTTCTGTTGGAGACGAACCAATTCGTTTCTTACCGGAATATGCGATGCGACCAAACTGACATTTTGATTGACGACTTGCGTACGGATCCGTTTGGTGATGTCTTCGCCATCCATATGCAATACGCCATTGATAAACTCCATATTTGTCGATTCCATAAAGTCATAAGCGTTGGAATCTTCTAGGTTGATTTTTAGTTTCAGGGCTTTATAGGTCGTTGCCCTATACATTGCCCCGGTGTCGATGTAGACGTAACCGAGACGCTCAGCCAGCATTTTTGCAACCGTGGATTTACCAGCACCGGCTGGTCCATCGATTGCCAAAGCGTAGTGTTTCATATTATCGCCTCACAACCTTATAACATTATACCACAATCACTTGATTGTATACCAAAAATCGCAAGAATTATCGCTCTTCTGGACGACCAAAGTTGCTCAAATTCCATAATTGCTTAATTTCATGGGGTTTCAAACGTCTGAATTCACCTATTTTGATTCCTTCAGCGGTTATGGTGCCAAAACGATGACGTTTGAGACGGAGCACGGGATGACCCACCGCTTCAAACATGCGTTTAATTTGATGGTATTTTCCTTCATGGAGAATGATCTTGGCATAAGAGTTGGCTTTGTTCTCATCATACCGAACATCAAAGATCTTTGCACCACTGCTTTTAAAGTCCCCTAAGTCAATCCCACGGCACAGTTTCGTGGATGTTTCTTTCCGAAGCAAGCCTTGAACTTTGACGTGATATTCTTTTTCAACTTTAAATTTTGGATGAACCAAAGCATTCATAAAATCACCATCGTTTGTCAGCAAAAGCACACCGGTGGTATCATAATCCAATCGACCGATTGGGAAAATACGTTGTTTTACTTGAATTAAGTCCATCACGGTACGGCGGTTTAATTCATCGTCGGTGGTGGAGACATACCCTTCGGGTTTATTTAATACATAATAGACTTTTTCTTCTTGATTGATGCGTTTGCCGTTTACTTCAATTTCAACATTCTCATCAACCAATGTCCCTAAGGTAGTCACAACCTCGCCATTGACTTTCACAACGCCGTCTAAAATCAATTGTTCGCTCGCTCTTCTAGAGGCAATGCCACTAGCGGCAATGACTTTTTGTAATCGTTCCATGATATCACCATTTCATACCCCCACTTGGGGTTTTTCTAAAAAAACGAGGATAGCAAAAAACTACCCTCATTTCAGCATTATACTTCGGATTCGCGTTCGCCGTTTTTGTAGATTTTAACCGTCAATTTGACCGATTTAATCCGGCGTTTCTTCACTTTTAAGATTTCGAACGCGAGTATTTCTAAATCCTCCGAAATGAGTTCCGAAAGATCGTTATACGTTTGATTGATCATTTGTTCAAATTCAACTTTTTCTCCGACTTCAGGAATGTCTTGGAACTTTTCAAATAACCATCCGCCCACAGAAGTGGCTTCGGATTGAGGGTGATTACCTAAGTTTAAGTCATCGAATAAGGAAGATAAATCATAATCGGCATCCACAACATATTCGTTGTCATTTTTTTTAATGATGGGTTCTTCAACATCGTCGTGTTCATCGTAGATTTCGCCAACGAGTTCTTCTAACGCATCTTCCATCGTCACGATGCCATCCACTCCGCCGTATTCATCCACTACCACGGCTAAATGGTTATTTTCCACTTGTAACATTTCAATCAAAGAGTCAACCTTGGTTGTAGCGGGAACGAAAAACGGTTTTTTAAGGATTTTTTTGATGTTGACGTGTTGACCTTTGATGAGTTTAGTAAAGAAGTCACGTTCATATAAGACACCAATGATATTATCGCTGGTGCCATCAAAAACGGGCATTCTAGAGAATTTGTGTTTAAAAAACATATCAGTTACATATTGAATGTCTTTGCTGACATCAATGGCCACCATATCAACCCGAGGCGTCATAATTTCCGCAACAGTGATATCGGATAAATCCAACACTCTTTGTAACATGTCGGCTTCTTCTTCGTCGATGGAGCCTTCTTCTTCCATGGTATCAATAATCGTTTCTAATTCGTCTTCAGTCACCGTTAATTTGGTGGTATCTTCTAAACGACCAATAACACGGCGGTTTAAACGACGAAATAAGAACGTAAAGGGTGTCATAATGCGAATTAAGAAATAAAGCAAACCACTGGTTTTTAACGCAATCTTTTCGGGGTCGGTTTTACCCAAACTTTTAGGCAATATCTCACCAAAGGTTAAAATGATGATGGTCATCACCACGGTGTTCATCAATGTCACAATCGTATCTGCATTGGCTAATTGTCCGAAAATTCCGGAAAAAAGAATGACAGAAACCGTTGTTAAGCCAATATTGGCCAAATTGTTTCCCACTAAAATCGTGGTTAACATCTTGTCGAAATTTTCCGCAATCCAATAAGCTTTTTTCGAACCATGAACATTTTGATCAATCAAGGTCTTCAACCGCATTTTCCCAACCGAGGAAAAAGCCGTTTCCGACATTGAAAAATACGCTGAAAAAATCAATAATGCAATCATTAAGACAATGATCAGCGGATCAACGGTGATGGCTAGCATGAGTAAACTTCGCGAGTGCTCTATATCCAAAAAGAATCAGCTCCTTGTGATTTCAATTACTTAGCGCGGGTATCGTATTTGCCAGTTGCGGTCGAAACAACAATCTTTTCGCCTTGCTCGATGAAGAGCGGTACTTGCACTTGCAAACCCGTGTTGGTGATGGCGGTTTTATAAGCGTTAGAAGCGGTATTGCCTCTTGCTGCGCCAGCGCATTCCACCACTTCTAAAACGACTTTATCTGGCATTTCAATGCCGAGAACTTCTTCGTTGTAAGTGACCATTTGAATGTTCATGCCTTCAGACAAATAAAAGAGTTCGTTTTCAATGCGGCTCTTGTCAAGTTCGATTTGTTCGAACGTTTCATTGTTCATAAACACATGCATATCGCCTTGCGAATAAAGGTATTGCATTGTGGATTTGAGAATGATGGCTTGGTCGATGTTCATCGATCCGTTAAAGGTTTTATTGAACACGGTTCCGGTGCGCAAGTTTTTCAGTTTCGTTTGCATCATCGCTCCCGATTTTGCGGTTTTTAAATGTTGGAATTCTAAGACCACGTAAATATTACCTTCAAATTCAATGGTCATTCCGTTTCTAATTTCATTGGCGTTAATCATAATGTGCCTCCTATAGCATGTAATGGGTAAATAAGCTCCAATTTACATTTATATATTATATTATATTTTTTGATTGTTGACAATAAAAATCATGTCGACTATAATAATACGTGATTGAAAAACGAGGTGTTTAACCATGTTTCTTGCCACAACGAGTGTTTGGTCTTGGATATTACCGATTGGACTGGGTTTGGTCTTTGGTTTATTGATCGCTTTACGGAAAAATCACGACTATTCACAGATTATTTTATTAAGTGCCGAAGATTTTCGAAAGAACATGCGAAAGGGTCAATTGATTGACATTCGCAAAGCCAGTTCCTTTGAAAGTAAGAAAATCAGCGGGTCTCGTAACTTTGAAAAGATGTCTTTGTTTGCGAATCTTCATAAAATCCGCAAAGATCAACCCATCTTTTTATACGATGATACCAATGCATTACATTTAAGAACGGTTTCAAGAAGATTGATTCGAAAAGGATTTCACCCCGTGTACGTCCTGAAGATGGGATTAACGGGTTGGACTTATCCGCTTAAAGAAGAATAAAAAAACCAAATAAAAATTAAACGGGTCCCCTTATCATGAGGCCCGTTTTGTTTTATTCTAAATCATTAAGCACTTGCAGAACGGTTGATTCAAAGTCTAACGTATTGACCAGGTACCACTTGGCTTGCATCTGATTCTTAAACCAAGTTAGCTGTCGTTTAGCGTAACGTCTGGTTTGTTGTTTAATGAGCGATACAGCGGTTTCTAACGTCGTTAAACCATCAAAATAGGCATACAGTTCTTTGTATCCTATAGCCATTGTTGCTTGCGAACGAATGCCTTCATCATGCAACTTTTTAACTTCTGCTTCTAGCCCTAGTTGCATCATTTTGTCGACTCTGGCATCAATCGAGGCATATAAAATATCACGAGGCATTTCCAGACCAATGATTTGAACCTCTGGATAAAAGAGATTCTTGCCATAGGAGTTCGGTTCATCTTCTTCGGTTTTTTCGCTGGCAAGTTCAAGTGCTCTTAATAAGCGTCTTCGGTTCGAGATGTCGGTAACTCTAGCGACCTCTGGGGCAATATTATGGAGCAAGTTCCACAACTCACCGTTGGCCATTTTGGCTAAGTCAGAATCTTCTTCCCGCTTACTGCCTGTAAATCGGTAATCATAGATAACCGATTGAATATAAAGCCCAGAACCACCCACCAAAATGGGGGTGATGTTTTTTGTTCTTAATTCATCAATTTTCGCTCTGACGACTTTTTGATAATCCGCGACTGAAAATTCATCGTTGGGCGATAAAATATCAATCAAATGATGCGGGATTCCCCGCCATTCATCAACCGACAATTTGGCGGTGCCAATATCCAGCCGTTTATAAAACTGAAACGCATCACCAGATATGATTTCAGCACCTATTTTTTGAGCGATGCGAATAGCCATCTCCGATTTTCCAACCGCCGTTGGACCCACTACGACTATAATTGGTTTCATCTACATCACCCGCTTAAACCATTTTTCAATATCGTATTGCGGGATTTTGACCAGTATTGGTCGGCCGTGTGGGCAGGTATGCGGATTTTGACAAAGCGCCAAATCCTGTAGTAACGTTTTAACTTCGGTAGGGTTAATGTACCGATTTGCTTTAATTGAATGTTTGCAAGCCAGTAAAATAGCCAATTCATTCATGATTTTACCTATGGTCAATGGTTTTTCGGCGAGTAACGTCCGAATGACGCTTTCGGCGTAAACGAGTTCATAATCTTTTGGAAACCAAGCAGGAATTGTTTTAATCGCAAAGGTTGATAAGGTTGATTGTTCAATCGTTAATCCAAACGCATTCAGTTCTGATATATATGGTTGGATTAACAATGCCTCATGATTTGAAAAATCGATGGCAAGCGGAATTAACAAATCGGTGACCTCATGAGTAGGCGAACCCATTTTTAATAAATAGCGTTCATAACGAATGCGCTCCGCCGCGGCGTGTTGGTCCAATAGATAAAGTCCGTTTGAGTCTTGAAACAACAAATAGGTCCCTAAGTACTGGCCAATGTAGTCAAAATCAGGCCATGGCGAGGTTTGAACTTGTTTTGGTGTAGATACTTCTTCCTTCTGTGAAGGGCTTTGAGGGCTTGAATAAAGCGGTGCCAAGGAGGGCTCAGGTACTGGAAAAACTTCATTAAAACGAATTTGCGTTTGATTTTCGGCGATTCGATCATAAGTTTCTTCATTTTTTGGCGTTTGAATCAAAGAAAAATCAGCACCCACTTTGGCGATGGTTGACCGTATCAGTTCATAAAGGGCGGTTTCTTCGGAAAACTTGATTTCTTGTTTTGTGGGGTGAATATTAGCATCAATTAACAACGGATCACATTCAATGGCCAAAAAAGCGATAGGGTAACGTCCCTTTGCCAATTTTTGGTCCAACCCATCTACGATGGCTTGGATTAATCTCGCATTCTTAACCGTTCGATGATTAACAACGGTCGTAACGGCGTTTTTCGACGTTCGGTTTTGTAACGGTGAAGATAACATTCCTGAAATCGAATAATCTCGGTTATGCCCTTCAAAGGGACGCATCTCGCGAATGGCATCAATGCCGTAAATGGAACCTAAGATATCGATTAACTTACCGTTTCCGGAGGTCTTTAACAGCGTTTTTTGATTGTTCGTCACATGAAACGCCACATCCGGACGCGATAAGGCAATTTTATCCATTAATTCGACGATATAAGCGAGTTCTGCTTGGGTGCTTTTTAAATGTTTTAACCGGGCTGGGGTATGGTAAAACAAGCGTGATACTTTGATGTCGGTGCCTTTGTTTGGGATTCCTAAACCTTGATGGATGATTACTCCATCTTGAATGATGACTTGAAACCCAATTTCACCGCCCAAGGACGTATTGAGTTCGACCCTTGAAACCGCGGAGATGGACGCGAGTGCTTCGCCTCTAAACCCTAAGGATGCCAAATGGAATAACTCGTATTCAGAATGAATCTTAGAGGTGGTATGTCGTTCAAACGCCAGCACCGCATCGGATTCATCCATGCCGGTGCCATTATCGGTAATGCGTATCAAAGACATGCCGGAATCTTCTAAACTGACATCAATAACGGTGGCTAACGCATCTAATGAGTTTTCAACGAGTTCTTTGACCACATTGCCAAGGCGTTCAATGACTTCGCCGGCCGCAATCATATTCGCTAAACGTTGATCTAACCTGATGATGTTTCCCATGGAATCATCCTTTCTATCGGGATGGAATGAACAAAGTCCAGAAACCTGGACTCCATTTAACCGATTTTTTTAAGTTCTTCGATGGCATCTGCCAAAATATTCATAGCTTTGATTGGGGTTAATGCATTAATGTCAATGGCTTTTAATTGATCGATAATGGATTGATAATGTTCTGTTTCTTCTGCTACTTCTGGAACTGCTTCGATAAAATTGAAGAGATTGAGTTCTTGCGGTTTGATGATGTTATATCCATGATTTTTTTCGAGTTCTGACAAAATGGCTTTTGCGCGTTCAATGAGCGCCAAAGGCATTTTAGCCAATTTCGCCACGTGAATACCGTAAGAACGGTCAGTGGGACCATTGGATACTTTATGTAAAAAGACGATGTTGCCTTTTTCTTCTTTCGCCATGACATGAACGTTATGAAGACTTTTGAGGTTGTCTTCCAAATAGGTGAGTTCATGATAATGGGTTGAGAATAAGAGTTTGCATTTGATTTTTTGATGAGCGTATTCGATGATGGCTTGGGCCAAGGCCATCCCATCATACGTCGCCGTGCCGCGGCCAATTTCATCAAACAAGATTAACGAATGATCGGTGGCGTTTTGCAAGGCGTAATTCACTTCCAGCATTTCGACCATAAATGTCGATTTTCCGCCCGATAAATCATCGGCTGCGCCAATTCTGGTAAAGATTTGATCGAACAAGGGCATTTTAGCGCTGGTAGCGGGAATAAAACAGCCCATTTGCATCATGATGATTTGCAAGGCTAATTGACGCATATAGGTTGATTTACCGCTCATATTGGGACCGGTAATTAACAAGATATTGGTTTTTTCACCCATGTAAAGATCATTTTCAACATAACGATCTTGGTCTAAAAGCTTCTCGACCACCGGATGACGTCCATTTTGAATATCCAGAATCCGTTCTTGGATGATGGTGGGACGAATGAAACGTTCTTCAGAGGATATTTTCGCAAACGCTAAAACGAGATCAATTTCGGCTATGGCTTTTGCCAAACGCTGGAGTTCACTCGTATGTGATTTTGCAATCTCTCTGATTTCGACAAAGAGTTCATACTCTAGCTTAACGGCGTCTTCTTCTGAACCTAAAATCAACGTTTCCTTTTCTTTAAGTTCAGGAGTAATGTATCGTTCGCTGTTGGACAACGTTTGTTTCCGTTCATATCCAAACGAGGGATCGACCAGTTCAAGTTGACCTTTGGTAATTTCGATATAGTATCCAAAGACGCGGTTATAACCCACTTTAAGTTTCTTAATGCCGGTCCTATCGCGTTCTTTTGCTTCAAACTCTGATAACCAATCATGACCATTGGAGGCATGAAATTTGATTTGATCGAGCGTTTCATGATATCCCTGTCGAATAATTCCGCCTTCTTTCACGGAAAGAGGAGGATCCGATACTATTGCGCGTTCGATTAAATCGCTTAATTCAGTTAACGTGTCTAGGTTCATTGCGATATCATCTGCGTAAGAATTTTTTAATTTTGAAATATCAGCCTTGATGAAAGGCGTGGCTTTTAACGAGCGCGATAGGTTCACCAAGTCTTTGGCATTGGCATTGCCAAAAGAGATTCTACCCACGATGCGCTCTAAATCATACACCGATTTTAAATGCGTTCTTAAATCTTCTCTTACAATAAAATTCTCATTAAAACTTTCAATCAATGAGAACCGTTTTTCAATTTTAATGGGATCAATCAGCGGTCTTAGAATGGTCTGTTTAAGAAAGCGAGATCCAATGGCGGTCACACAGTGGTCTAGAAGCCAAAATAAAGATCCTTTTCGGTTTCCAAACCGCAACGTTTCGGTTAATTCCAAGTTGCGTTTGGAGTTATGGTCAATGTGTAAATATTGATTGGATTCAAAGACTTGAACTTTTTGGAAATGCATCAATTCGCGTTTTTGCGAACTGATAAGGTAGTTCACCAGTCTGGCAAAGGCTTCAAGCTGATCCTTATCGTATATTTCAGAAGTGAGATTGCGGTAATAACTGGGTAAATCGATATTGTCACAGAGGGATAACGTCAAGGGATAATTTTCAATGTAACGCAAGAGTTTCTTGCGGTCAAATTTGGATGAAACAATCAGTTCCTTTGCATTTATGTTAAAGATTTCACTCACGAGTAAGTCAAGATCTTTCGGCAAAGTCACAATCGCATTTTGTCCGGTTGATAAATCTGAATAAGCCAAAAGGTATTCCGTTTTGGTTTCACCGATGGCCCCAATAAAGTTATTCGACTTTTCATCGATTGCGCCTTCTTCAATGATGGTTCCAGGCGTAATGAGTTTGATGACTTCTCGTCTGACAATTCCCTTGGCTAAGGCAGGGTCCTCCGTTTGTTCAACAATGGCGACCTTGAATCCTTTTTCAACCAATCGTTCAATGTATAAAGCGGCCGCATGATAAGGGACACCGCACATCGGAACTTTCTCTTCTTGACCTGCATCCCGACCCGTTAAGACGATTTCTAATTCCTTGGATGCGACAATCGCATCCGTGAAAAACATCTCATAAAAGTCCCCTAGTCTAAAAAAGACTATAAAATCCGTATAGTCTTTTTTGATTTCGAGATATTGTTGCATCATGGGTGTGTAGGCTTGCTGATTCGTTTTATTCACTTAAAATCACCTTGATGCCATAAAGAATTACCATTTATTGGCATTTAGAATGGCAGATTACCGGGGGTTAGATAGAAATAATACAAGGCACTATATCCCACAGCTAAGAGGATAACGCCTAAAATGATAGAGAAGAACACAGTCCAAAAGACTTTTTTATGGCGTTTCTTATTGTACTTCTTAATGATTTGATTGATCTTTTCATCGAGTAAGGCTTTTTCTTCTTCCGAAAAATCAAGGACTTCCTCTGGCTTTTTAACCGGAGCTTCAGAGACTTTTTGGACCTGTTGCGATCTTGCTTCTTCAAGACACGGTTCTTTCTTCGGTTCTTCAACGACTTTGGCCACAGGTGCCGGTTCAACAGTTTTTACAGGTTCTACAACTTCTTCGACTTTTTTATTTTCAACCGGTTCAACGACCTCTTCGATTAAAACAGGTTCAGGTAACGGTTGAACTTCTTCCTCTTGGGTTATAGGAACGATAACAACGGGTTCTTCTTCAACGTTTTCTGTGACAACTGGAGGAACCTCTTCTTTAACAACTTGTTTGGGTTCATAGCCTTCAACCGGAATGTCTTGGTCATTTTGTTCAAATTCAATCGCATCAATTTTGACTGCGTCTAATTCAGCGGTCAACGGAATCCGGTAATCATGGATATCTTTCATGATTTCTTGATGATAGAGATTGAGCGAATAGACCAAGTACTCGATCATGTCGCTTTTCTTCAAATCGATGGAAATATTAAATCCTTTTTCTTTTGCATAAATTTCAAGTTCAAGGACGGATTTTGTATTTAATAAAGTGATTTCTTCTTCTTGTAAACGGAAACGTTTCGTCAGGATTTCAACCAATTGGGTTTTATTGATTCGTCTGGGAATTTTGACCCCATACTTTTCGCCTAAGCCGCGTAAATCACCTAAGGTACTCGAATGAATCATAACATCCTTTATAATTCCAAGATTCACACCATCTAAATAGCCGGATGGTTCAAAATAGATGTTCTTAAAACTTTTCATGAAATCAAGATAAGCGATTTTCTCGAAATCGACAGCGTATTTATATTTCAGTTTTTCTAAATCGGTTAGGAAGGTATCTTTAATTTGATAAAGATCACGATTTAAGAATAACAAATCAAAAATAATTTCTTTGTACTTGGCCGCATCAAAGTCAAGGTTAAAATCGCTTATAAGCTTTTCAAGTAAAAATAACGAGTATTCGCCATAGCCTCGTAAACGGTATTTTAATTCATCGGTATAGGTTTGGTAGAGTTGCGTTTGAAAGACTTTGGCATAAAGCGTCTCTTTCAACGCAAAGCGATGGATATAGAAAGGAATTTTGATTTTATGGCTTTCAAGAAGTTGTGCCAAGTCCTCCGACGGAATGGCTGTCAACGTTTTAGAATATGCGAAATAATCTTCGTTGGTTTTAAATTTACCCATATTATCACCCTTTTTATCGTTCATAGTAATATATTACAATATCCAGATTGTTTAATCAATAGATAAGTCCTAAAAATACGCATTTCCTAACGATTTTATTTTCATTATAAATGGACCTTTTTTGTGCGATATTTATCAATCATAAATAAAAAAAACATTGGCACATGGACCAATGTTTTATGGATTTATCGGATCAATGATGATTTTAGTTAGCGTTTGAATGAGGTCGTTTAATTCTTCGATGACCGCTAAATATTCAGAGACGGCAACCGTCTCTAAAAGGCCATTCATCGCCATTTCATACTGTTTTTTAAGACTGATTTGCTTGGGGCTTTTTGCGTATTCTAGTTGGACCAATTGCTTTTGAATCGCTTGAATATTTTTGAAATCCTCGAGTAATTTTGAGTCGTTTTCAATGATTTCTTTTAGTTTTTGCGCTTTCATCACCAGTTCATGCGATTTGATTGCTTCCACTAGCGAATCCATTTTATTCATGGATGAGCTCTCCAATCAAACTCCACGTTCTTGCATCCGTGACGTTGATATCAATTATTTTTCCGACCAACGATTCATCGCCGGTAAAGTTCACAAGTTTGTTATGTTCGGTATATCCGGTTAATGTTTTTGCGTTGGTTTTTGAATGTCCATCGACGAGGACTTTGACTGTTTGTCCAACAAAGCGGTGATTGCCTTTTGAAAAGCCTTCATTGATCAAATCATTTAGGCGGTACAACCGTTGTTTCTTAACTTCTTTGGGAGTGTCATCAGGATAAGCACTAGCCGGGGTACCGGAACGAGGCGAGTAAATGAAGGTATAAGCACCTTCAAAATCGCATTGCTTCACCAAATCTAACGTTTCTTCATAATCACTTTCGGTTTCGCCAGGGAAGCCAACAATGATATCTGTAGTGATCGAAACACCTGGAATAGCCGCTTTTATTTTGCTGATTAATTCTAAATAATGTTCTTTGGTATATTTGCGGTTCATGGCCTTCAGCACCGAATTTGAACCAGATTGAACGGGCAAATGGATAAAAGGCATCAGGTTCTTTCCTTCGGATAAAACCTGAATTAAATCATCAGAAAAATCCTTGGGATGGGACGTGGTAAACCGAATTCTGGGAATGGGTAATTTTGATAAGTCTTTCAATAAATCAGCGAACCGATATTCTCTTGACTCAAAATCAAGACCATATGAATTGACGTTTTGACCGAGCAAGGTGATTTCTTGGTATCCCTTTTGAATCAATGCTTGAACTTCTTCGATAATGGCTTCTGGTAAGCGGCTGCGTTCTTTTCCTCTTGTATATGGAACGATACAATAGGTACAGAATTCATCACAACCATACATGATATTGACCCAAGCTTTAAAGGGGTTTTCATGAAGGGTGGGAACATTTTCAACGATGTCGCCTTCTCTACTCTCTACTTCGATGACTTTTTTCTCATTCTTGATGGCAATCATCAATAGTTCAATTAAACGGTGAAGGTTATGCGTGCCAAAAACCACATCCACTTGATGATAGGTTTTTAAGATTTTCTCAACAACCACTTCTTCTTGGGGCATACAACCACCCACGGCTAAGATGAGATTTGGATTGGTGATTTTATACGCTTTCAAGCGTCCCAACTCACCAAAGACCTTATTTTCAGCGTTAGCACGGATGGCACAGGTGTTAAGAATGATGAGATCAGCCAACGATTCATCATCGGTCGACTTGTAGCCTACCGATTCTAATAATCCCCGTATTTTTTCAGTGTCCGCTTCATTGCCTTGACACCCATAGGTTTGAATGAGATAGGTTTTATTAACCCCTAAGGATTCCGCGCCTTCAGGTATAAGATAGCTCGTTTGAATTGCCTCACTCTTTGAACGCTTGCGAGCGTCCTGAAGTTTTGGCTTTTGAATGGAGGAAGGATTCATGGATTCACCTTTTATTCGTAGATTGTTATTTTCTCGATTTTTTTTGCTTGTAAATCTAAAAAGACAGCATTAAACTGCAAAGGACCTTTGGCTTCTGGAACGGTTCTTTCCGGCACACCGGTGATGAATTTGCGAATCGCTTGTTCTGCACTACCGCCAATGACACCATAGCGTACACCAGTCATTCCAACGTCGGTTAAATATAACGTTCCTTTGGGCAATACGGAGGCATCTGAGGTGGGAACATGGGTATGGGTGCCAATTAAAGCACTCACGCGACCGTCTAAATAACAAGCCATCGCCGTTTTTTCTGAGGTTGCTTCCGCATGAAAATCAACGATGATATAATCGCTTTTAATTTTAGTGAGTAGTTCATCCATTTTTAAGAACGGGTTATCAATTTGATCGCCCATAAATACGCGCCCTAATAAGTTAATAACGGTAATGGTTTTGCCATTAAAGTTTAACGTCAAATAATCTTTCCCTTTGGTTCCAGGGCCATAGTTTGCCGGACGGATGATGTTCGGTAACGCTAAGACTTCAGACGCATCTTTACGCGAGAAGGCATGGTTTCCCAGGGTGATGACATTTACACCCATGGTCATGAGTTCTTTATAAATCGCCTCAGAAACGCCATTTCCGTTGGCGATATTTTCCCCATTTAAGATGATAAACTGGGGTTTATAATCTTCTTTGACTTTATAAAAGTATTTGTTTAAGGCTTCTTGTCCCTTATCCATATACACATCGCCGATAAATAATATTCTCATAATGACTTGTTTCTCCTTAAAAGGATAGCCTTCCGCAAAATGGGAAGGCTAACGTTTATTTTGCGATATCCTGAGCTCTGGTTTCCCGTATAACGGTTACTTTGATGGTGCCTGGATAGCTGAGTTTTTGTTCGATTTGTAATTTGATTTCCCGAGCAATGACAAAGGCTCTTGCATCATCAACCTCATTGGGTTTGACGATAACACGAACTTCACGTCCGGCTTGAATGGCGAACGCCGATTCAACCCCCTTGACGGAGTTAGAAATCTCTTCAAGTTGCGTTAAGCGGGTAATGTAGTTTTCTAATGATTCGCTTCTTGCGCCTGGTCTTGCGGCTGAGAGTGCATCTGCGGCAGCGACGATTGCGCCGATGACGGTTTTTGCGGGAATATCGCCGTGATGACTGGCGATACCATCAATGACCGCTGGATGTTCACGGTATTTTGTGGCGAGGTTGATGCCGATGTCGACATGCGATCCTTCCATTTCATGGTCAATCGCTTTGCCGATGTCGTGGAGTAAGCCGGCACGCTTTGCAATGACTTCATTTTCTCCGAGTTCAACGGCAATTTTGCCGGCTAAGAACGCGGTTTCAATGGCATGTTTTAAGGCGTTTTGTCCATAAGACGTACGATAGTGCATACGGCCAACAAGTTTAACCAAGTCGGGATGCATTTTGCCAACACCAGTTTCAAAAATGGCTTTATCGCCTTGGTCGCGAATGAATTGATCCACTTCGATACGGGTTTTTTCGACAATTTCTTCAATACGGGCGGGATGAATTCGTCCATCGGTAATCAATGTTTCAATCGTCTTCTTCGCAATTTCGCGACGAATTGGATCAAATCCTGATAATACGACAGCCTCTGGAGTATCATCGATGATGAGATCGACGCCGGTCAAGGCTTCAATGGTACGAATATTGCGTCCTTCGCGGCCAATGATACGGCCTTTCATTTCATCGCTGGGAAGGTTGACAACCGATACAGTGGTTTCGGCGGTAACATCTTGAGCCAAGCGTTGAATGGCGTCGACGATGATGCTTTTTGCAGTTTTGTTTGCTTCAGATTTCGCAGTTTCTTCTTGTTCGCGGATGTAACGGCCGATTTCATCTGCCATATCGGCTTCGACGCGTTCCATAATGATGCCTCTTGCTTTATCTTCGCTTAAATTGGCGATTTCAAGCAATTTTGTATTTTGTAGCGTGATGATGGTATCCAGTTTGCTGTTCTTTTCCTCAAGAGCACTTTTCTTTTCATCAAGAGCTTCTTCTTTACGATCTAAATTTAGTTCTCGCTTATCAAGGTTTGCCGAACGACGTTCTAACAAATCTTCACGTTGATTCAATTTGTTTTCAAGGTCGATGACAACTTGTTTCTTTTCTTTGATAATTTTATCGTTCTCTAAATTTAAGTTATAAATCTCTTGTCGTGCTTCAATCAATTTTTCTTTTTTTAGCTTGTCTGCTTGAGTGTTTGCATCATCGATAATGGATTGAATTTTATTACGTGCTGTTTGGAAACCTTTTTCCACAACAATGACACGAATAATAAATCCGGCTACCGTACCGATGAGTAGTCCTAGCACACTGGAAATAAAAATAGTCCAAAACATAATTTTTACCTCCGGTTTATTTTATTCAGTTGTTTTATTTCAAAGGATGATATTAGTCCACTACTAAACAGAGCATCCATTCAATAAACAAGTAGAACGTGGTTTTACCTCTTATATTATATAGTATATTGGGTCTAGAGTCAAAAATTATTTACCGAATCAAGTAAAATAACAAGAATGCATTCTATTTAAATCACAAAAGAAAAGAAACTCGTTTCCGAGTTTCCTGAATTATGCTTTAATTTTGTAATGATCTTTGATTTTTTTGGCAATTTCTTCCATCAAAGCCGGATTTTCTTCTAGGTATTTTTTCACATTTTCACGGCCTTGGCCAATCTTTCCATCGTTGTATGCAAACCAAGAACCGCTTTTTTTAATAATTTCAAGTTCGCTGGCCATATCCACGATTTCGCCGCTCTTTGAAATTCCTTTGCCAAAGATTAAATCAATTTCACATGTTTTAAAAGGAGAAGCGACTTTGTTCTTTACGACTTTGACCTTTGCCTGGTTTCCGACGATATCATTGCCTTCTTTAATTTGTTCGCCTCTTCTAATATCCAAACGGATAGAAGCGTAGAATTTTAATGCCCGTCCGCCAGAGGTGGTTTCTGGGTTTCCAAACATAACGCCGACTTTTTCACGAATTTGGTTAATAAAGATGGCGATGCAATGAGATTTGGATAAAACACCGGAGAGTTTCCGCATGGCTTGGCTCATTAAACGCGCTTGGAGACCTACGTGGGAATCGCCCATTTCTCCTCTAATTTCCGCTTCTGGGACCAACGCTGCGACAGAGTCGACGACCAAAATATCAACGGCACCGCTTCTGACCAATGCTTCCGCAATTTCTAGTCCTTGTTCCCCTGTATCTGGTTGTGATAAGATTAAGGAGTCGATGTCGACACCCAGTGCTTTTGCGTAGATGGGATCTAATGCATGTTCCGCATCAATAAACGCCGCGTAGCCGCCGCGTTTTTGAACTTCCGCAATAGCATGCAATGCAAAAGTGGTTTTACCGGTGGATTCAGGACCGTAAATTTCGACGATTCTGCCAATGGGATAACCGCCCACGCCTAAAGCTACGTCCAAAGCAAGGGATCCTGATGAAATAGCTTCAACCGACATTCTAGCGGTTTCATCGCCCAAAATCATGACTGCCCCTTTGCCATATTCTTTTTCGATTTCCTTTAAAGCGATATCTAGTAATTTCTTCCGTTTTTCTTCAGCCATGGTGACCCTCCATTATTGATTTCTCTATATACTACGCAAATTTAATAAGGTTTCTTTATTTATCGTGATGAAAAGATGATTTTGCGATTTTTCCAAACATAATCAAAGCCGGATAACAATGTCATTCCAACTGATAGTAACATTAAGATCCATCCTATGACATTGACAATCACTGCTATATTATAGGGCAATAAGAATAAGTACCAGATGATTGCGACCATCGTCAGAGCCGTTTTGGCTTTTCCTAATTTTGAAGCAGCTAAAATGGTTCCTTCTCCAACTGCTACTAACCGAACAGAAGTCACAATGAATTCACGTGCTAAGATAATGAGTGGCACCCAAAATGGCATCCAAATCGTGTCAAGCAATCCTTTTGCGGCGATGTCCGAAAGAATTAATAACGCCGTCATCACAAGCAGTTTATCGGCCAAAGGATCCATAAACTTGCCAAAGGTGGTGACGATGTTTCTTTTTCTGGCAATAGCACCATCTAAATAATCGGTAAATGACGCCACTACAAAGATAATTCCCATAATCCAATAGGAAGATAAGCCAATGGGTTCAATGAATAAATAAACGGTAATCATGACTGGAATTAAAATCATTCTCAACATAGTGAGTTTATTTGGAAGATTCATAGTAACACCTCACTAAAATTATATCATAAAACCCTTAATTTCCATATGAAAAAATAAACCAGAGCGGTAAATTTATGGAATCATTATAAAAAAAGCAGCCGTTGGCTGCTTATTTTTTACAATTATTCTTCTTCGACGAAGGGAACGTTGACATTGCTGAAAACGTCTTGGATATCATCGAGTTCATCCGTTAAAGAAATGAAACGGTTGTATTTTCGCAATTCTTCTTCATCTAACTCAATGTATTCGTTGGGAAGGTAGGTAACTTTTTCTTCAAAGAAGGTTAGATCCGCTTTCGCAGCGACCAACGCTTCTTTAATGCTATCTAAATCCGAAGCCGTACCGATAATCGTCACTACGCCATCTTCATCGGTGTTCATTTCGCTCATGTCGACATTGGCATTTAACAATGCTTCTAACGCTTCATCTTCTGTCATGCCTTCAAAACTAACCAAGGAAACATAACGATATTGATGGATAACCGAACCTGCAATCCCCATTTTTCCGCCTGTTTTGGTAAAACATGCACGTACTTCACCAAATGTGCGGTTGACGTTGTCGGTCATGCATTCCACGATAATCGTCGAATTGCCAGGACCGAAGCCTTCGTAACGGACTGGAGCGTAGTTTTCCCCACCGGCGCCTTTGGCTTTTTCAATGTTTCTTTTGATAACATCGGCTGGAACTTGCGCAGCTTTTGCTTTTTCAATAATTTTCTTTAAGGTTAAATTGGAGTTTGGGTCCGGTGAACCGGTTTTAGCGGCCATATAGATTTCTTTGCCATATCGTGAATAAACTTTACTTTTTAAAAGCGCGGTTCTCGCCATCGCTTCTGCTCTTACTTCATGTGCTCTTCCCATTGGAATAGACCTCTCTTTGGATTATTTTTTATAGTTTTTGTTTTAAAACGGTTTTATCGTTTTTCAGTTCGACGATTCCTGCTTTGTAAAGCGTTCCTAAAGCGCGCTTAAAGGCGCTCTTACTCATATGGAACGCAGCTTGGATGTCTTCTGGACTAGATTGGTCCGTAAAACGCATTTGACCGCTGTGGTTTTCAAGATAACTAAGAAGGATTTTTGAATCATCCTCCATCATGAGTTCTTTCTGTTGAATCAAGGTGCCGATGTACTCGCCATTATCATTTTGTTTGAGAATACGAACACTAACGGCTTCACCCAAACGATATTTAATTCGGGTGTTATTGAAGTGAACGAAGATTTCGTGCCCTTGTTTGGTAAAGCAAACAATGCCTTCTACCATGAAGAACAAGACAACCGCATCATAATTATTGCCCGCTTCTAAGAGTTCTTTAGGCTGTAATTGGGGTTGAATTAATTTTCTACCCATTATTTTAGCAAATAATTGGTCTTTCTTGACTTTCATCGTGACGTAGACTTCATCTCCCACGATGGGCCAAGATTGAATCGTTAAAGGTAAATCATCTTTTGAAAGCAATAAGTCTTTTACAAGACCATTGTTTAAAAAGACACCATAATCATAATTAACTTGAACAACCTCTAAAAAAGCAGC
This sequence comes from uncultured Caryophanales bacterium, assembly GCA_942493185.1. GTDB lineage: Bacteria > Bacillota_I > Bacilli_A > Izemoplasmatales > Hujiaoplasmataceae > UBA5603. The sequence goes on along the minus strand of OW818673.1, from coordinate 797,584 downwards.
GGAATCGATGCTTACGAAAGGATGTTTGGTCGAGGCGGTGGGGCGTCCTTCATTATCAACATAGATAAAGACGTTAATGCGATCCCCTGCAACATATTCTTTTAATGCTTCTTTTTTGTGCAAGAAGATTTCATTGTCGCCATCAGTTAGGATGTAGGCAATATCAGAAATCCGGACGACTTCTAATTCGTTATAAGTACCTAAGTTCATAGTTCCTCCTATGTTCTACTCAGTGGCATGATTTTTTTGGCTAGCCATAGTCCCAATGAAACAAACAGTAATCCTATGACACCATCAAAAATGAAAGGACTTAAATTATCGGTTTGAAACAAATACGCAATCAACGTTGAATGATTGTATTGCGCATAGTAGTTCCATGCCCATACAATCATAATAAACATTACCAAATAGGCCGTTAGGTTCATCAACACAAAGGTTGGTTGATTCACGAGTCCTCGACCTATCATGTACCCCAAAACGCTCCCCAAAGGAACCAAGAATAACAAGATGGCATAAAAGATGGGCCAGTATATCACTGAGATTATCGCCGGAATAGCGGCGATGAAGGCAAACACCATCGATAATATCATGCTTTTAAAATAATTGGATGAAGCATCAATACACATCGTTTGATGCGATGGCGGTTTGTGACTCTCAAGTTGCTTGTATAAACAATCCGCATGAACGCGTTTATGTACACAGTGGTCAAACCAATGTTGATCATATCCATCTAAATGACAGATTGAACATGCATTGGATTGTTTGAGTTGGTTAAGGGATAAAAAGTCGGTCACAATGGGAAAAACTTGATTGATATGAGTTAAATCGAGATCCGTTAAGTGGGAAATCGATTTGACATAATGAAATCCAAGAATATTCAAATGTCTTTTAACGCCCCATAAATTGTTTGGTAAAAGCGATTCAATCGATTCAAACAAGTCATCAGATAACGGAATATCGAGCAAAACGGTAAAATAAGGAACCACTTTCAGCCGATATAATCCAGGAAAGAAAGATATATCATATCCATTCACCTGTTTCATCGCTGATTGGTTCACATCGGGTATAAAAAAGATGCTTTCCGTCAGTGTTCTTAGTTCCAAACTTTCACGCCCTAATAGTGCATACATATTCCATCTTAGTATTATACCAAAATCCATCCAAAATGTCTATTTAGTTTCGATATATCCACCTAAAACACATTTTATAGAACCTTTGTTCTCTATCTTGAATTACTTCACGAATTTTAAACCATTTCTTCACAAAAAGTTCATATTATTTGTCTATAATAGAATCGTACAAGCAACGCAGTACAAAAACTTTTTTCTTTCTTCTACCTAGCGCGCAAGCACTAGGTCTCTCCGCTTACTCGTTTCTCCCCCTATATATAATGTAACGATAGAAAAGCTTCCTGGCTTCAAACGGGAGGCTTTTCTTTTTATAAATTTAAAAGTCGTTACTTCCACTAAGGAAATAACGACTGAGATTGACAATTTGTAATGCTTGAATCCTGTAAAGCGAGCGATTATTTCTTAACGGGTTTCGGTGTCGGCTTTACTTCTGGTTTTGCAGCAGGTTTCGCTACTGGAGCAACTGGTTTTGCTACTGGAGCAACTGGTTTAGCAGCTGGAGCAACCGGTTTTTTGAATTCTGGTTTCTTTTCCATAAATAAGCCTCCTTTCTCTTTGTTGAACATCCTAAATATCTATGTTTTGAATCAACAAATTCTATTATTTATATCGATATCAATTGCATTATTGTATCATACTTTCATTATACATCCTCATACTCAAAATACAAGGGCATTTGCTCGTATATTCATCACATTTTACATCATTTTTTACGCGATTAATAAACCAAATAAAAAGCACCCTACAACGGGTGCCTTAAGTTACATTTTACGATTCAATTTCTCGTTTTTTATGACTTCTAGTGAATTCTCACCAAACCGGCGAATATAGTTTCTTAATGTAAAATTGTCAAACGTCCAACCACTGTGTAGCCCTGTTAAAACATAGCTTTTATACAGATTGAGTAATTCGCGTTCTTCGTACGCTTGGGTACAAAAGACGACATTGAATTCCCGATTGATCACAATGTATTGTTTAAATAATCCCGCTGCTCGGAAATCGCCAAATTCATTGATCCAGAATTGATAACCATAGCCGTATCGATCTGCTGGGTTATCAACGTGAGCCGTTGAAATTTGGAAAGAGGTTGCTTCTCTGATGTAGGCTTTAGAAACGATTTGTTGACCGCGCCAATTTCCATCATTCAGTAGCAAGTGACCGAATTTAGCTAAATCAAGAATCGACAGTTCAAGTCCATACCCGCCTGCAGAGTAGGCGCCTATGGTATGCCAAAGGGGTTTTTCAATTTGTAAGGGTTGATATAATTTCTCATCTAAGAAATCATTCACGGTTTTTCCGGTGACTTTTGTGACAATGACCGAGAGGATAAAACTGGCCAATGTGTTGTACATAAACTTCGTTCCCGGAGCGTCGGTGATGTCGCCTTGAAAGAATGCGTTAATCGGATCTTCATTGGGTTTTAACGAGTACAAATAATCCTGAGGATGTCCTACAGTCATCGTTAACAGATTTTGAATAGTCATGGTATCATAATAGGGTTTAATTTTCTTAAAATGACCTTCAAAGTATTGAATGATTTTGTCATGAATATTGAGGAGTCCCATGTCTTGGCAAATGCCAATCGCGAGGGAGGTAAATGATTTAGAAATCGAATAGACTTCTTCTTTAAAATCGGGGCCATATCCACTGGCATACGCATCAAACACTTTGTTGCCGTCTTTGATGAGAATCATGGAATGAATGTTAATTTTCTCTTCATCGATTTTGTCGAACATGTCGACCAACAGCCCTTTGTCGATGTTGGCATCTTTGCATGAAGCTTTTTCAAAATCCTTGTGGGGAAAGTTCATCTGCATCCTCCTATGTTTGAATCTATAAACTCATTTTAACACACGATTGTGAGAACTTGTAGGGAGTTAATGAAAATTGTGAATCAAATCTTTATAGAAGATGACCGCTTCTGTTAAAGCATCAATGCGGATTGATTCGTTTAACCCATGCATTTTCTTTAAATCTTGATTGGTTGCACGAATGGGACTAAACCGGAGTGAAGCATCGGTAATGGCTGTATAATGCCTTGCATCGGTTCCGCCTAAAATGACATAGGGAGAGATTAAAACATCGCTAAAGTTGCGTTTTATCGCTTCTACGACCATTTGATACGCTTCGCCTTTGGTATTGACGATGGGGGATGCATCCCGTCCGCCAAGAACCTCCACGATCAAATCATATTTGTTCGCAATCTTGGTGATACATTCGGTGGTCGATTTCATGTCTTGGATGGGATGAGTTCTTAAATTCATTAAAACATAGGCTTCACTGGGAATGACGTTTTCGGCGTCAGATCCTTTCATCATCGTAAAAGCGATGGTTGTTGAAAGCATCGCCCGCCCGTACGGATTGATTTTAGGAAGTAACCATGTTAACAATGGTTTAAACAACCAAAGATTTCCAAATAACAATCTAAACGGAAAACGCATCGAAGGACTGGCGGTTGTAAAGAGGTCCGCGACTTCAGGAATCATTTTCGTTTTTAAGGGAAAATGCGTCTCGACATGAGCGATAAATTTGCCCAATCTGGCTATCGGTGAATTCTTGGGTGGCGTTGAGGAATGTCCACCATTCGATAACGCCTTAATTTTGAGGTTGAGATAGCCTTTTTCAATCACCCCGATTAGAGCAATAGGTGTTTGTGAAGATGGAAGTGATCCAGAGACTATGGCTCCGCCTTCATCTAATACCAACTTGGGAGATACATTTCTTTCTTTTAAGTATTGAACGGTTGCCTCTGCCCCGGTTCCTGAGACTTCTTCATCACTCGAACTGGCTAGATAAACATCGGTTTGGGGGACAAATCCTTCCGATATTAACTCTTCTGCGGCTTGGAAGAAGGCATATAACGTACATTTTGTATCAAACGCCCCGCGGCCATGGACTTCAGACGCATCGATTAATCCAGAAAAGGGATCATGGACCCAGCCTTCTTTTGGGGCAGGAACAACGTCTTGATGGGCCATTAAGATAAGTGGCTTTAACGTTGAATCAAGTCCAACCCAACGGGCTAAAATCGAAGCTTTGTCTATATATGTGATTTCCATGGTCGAAAATACGTTTGGAAACAAGCCCTTCATCGCTGATTGCATGTCTTTAAAGGGTCTTAAATCATACTCGTTTCTTGAAGCAATGGTCCGAAACTTTAACAATTCTGACAAGCCTAAAGCATATTTTTTTTGAATATCTTGATCTAGTTGAACGGGTTTTCGTTCTTTTTGAACCCCTTTCAACAAGACGGTACGGATGATGGCGATCAATAGTAATAAGACAACCAATCCAAGTAAACATATTAATGCAATAACGAATGGATTCATAAAAACCTCCTAGATTATTTTCTTATCGTAGAGTAATTTCGCAACCAACACACTGACAACCGCTCCCACCAAAATGACGATGGTAATATTGCCAATCACAAAGGAAGGCATTAACAATCCCAATAGGACCATTAAGGCGAGGGGAACGATAACGACTTTTAGATTTCCTTTGAAGTATTTGTATCCTAACGCTCCAAATAATGCCGAAACCACCCAATCAAAAGCCGGTTTTAACACAGGAGAACTTAATATGGGACGAAGGGGAATTAACATTAATATGCCAATCGACATAATGGCGACGGTCGTTAATGTGGAGGCAACGACCGACAATGTCGAGACAACTTCGTTTTCAGGCGTCCCAATTTGGGTTCCTACAATTCCTCTGGCATTCATCACACAAGGAATCTTTAAATTAGCCAAATTGCCAGTGATAAATGCGAGATAGGTGGCACTGGTGCCTAACATGGGCGAATAGGTAATTACTTCTACGATGCCACCCGGTAAATAGATTAAGGATAACATCGCAATCGACACTACCATTGAATTGATATTCGGAGCCGTTTGGGTAAAAATCATCATGGAGATAGGGACCATAATCATAACGGTTAATCCCATGATCATAAAGATACGGCCATATCGGTGCATCAAATCATTATAACTCAATGTTTTTTCCATTAGTAGATGCCTCCTAATCCTAATACGACCGCTACGCTCATCCCAAAAATCATCGAGAAGGATAAAGCAAAATTTTCCAACCATTTCACTTGCTTCTTATTGATCAACCATTCAAAAAATGCCATCGCACACATCGATGAAAGCATGACGATGATGGGAACGAAGGTTTTTTTGTCTTCGGTGATGAATTCTCCCAATGAATCACGCACATAAGCCCCATTTTCAATGATTTTAACCTCATAGCGAATCATTTTCGCGACGGCATCACCGATGTAAGCTGAAATCATCCCAATGAAGAAGGCATCAAACAAGATCTTTCCAAAGCCTTTTTGACCCGAAGCGGTGGCTTTATCGATGACCTTCTTCTGATATTTTTTAAAGAAGAATAACGCAAATAGTCCCCCCCACATAATCGAGATGGTCATCACAAACGCGATGGTGATGAAGTTTTCAGTGGTCATCGTCGTGACGGTGACCCCATTGGCCGCAAAGTCTAGCGCCATCAATTCGTAATGCAATGCCCCTACCACGGATAAGCGTATCCAGGGTAACGGAATACCTAATAATCCCGCCATGGTGATAACACCGATAAAGATTCCTATTGACGGTAAAATCGAGAATGAAACCGAACTGATAATGCTTTTCTTAATCATGGCTTTATCCATGTTCAATTTCTTGCCTTGTCTGTAGGCTTGATATCCAAAAAATAAAGCCCCTAAAATGATAAATAACGTGACGAAAATACCCAGTAAATACATCCACCATGATTCTTTAATTTCTCCAACACTCGATAAAACCAGACTGAATCGATCCAAGTTAGCCCTCCTGTAAAACTCATTAAACAAATTGTATAAGAAGCAGTCCTTCTTTTCAAGCGACCCTTCAAAAATAGCCTTCAAATATATCATAATAAAGAAAAAAGACCGCTTTCGCAGTCTTAATGTTTTTTGAATAACTTTGGTTCAGTGAAGAGATACATTCCATAAAACAATCCCACGACGATGGCACCCATGCCCATGGTCGCAAGCAGATAAATCGGATTGATTTCAAACCAGCCTAAATGATACGTTTCACCCCAAGCATAGAACAGTTCTAAGGGGGTTCCGTGTTCTGACGCTAATGCATAGAAATAGTTCGCTGTAAAACCAAACAATGCGTTGATGCTGTTGCTGATGAGTAATCCTAAAATGTACAAAACAATCATCAAAACAATCGTTTTTAAGAATGTTTCTAGTTTTATCTTGATAAAGCCCACCAAGAAACTCCATAGAGTAATGCCAACAATTAACATATGTCCCCACAAATAAGCTTGTGCTCTGAAAGAGATTAAAGTGGTGTAATTAACCAATGAGTTCGCAAAAAAGATTGATAATAACGCAGCAGGAAGGTTTAAACAAAACGCCAATGCAAATAAGACTTTGTTATTCTTCCAAAAGGCAAACAATAACACAAAATTCGCAAAATGACAGATTTGAAAAGGGATCATTTCGGCATTGATGACGAATCCGTTTTTCACAAAGATTTCGGCATTTCTTAAGAAGAGAATGAATATAGCCAGAATCGATAGCCATAACCCAACCTTACGATTTTTTTCTGAACTTTGTTTTCTTGTGAAATAGTAGAGAATTCCGGTGAAGATAAACGGTGATGCAATAAAAACCCAGTGAAACCAATTCCACATCTGAAAAGTCATATGTCCTCCAAGTATAAAGCGTCTTTTCTATTTTATCATGCCAATTTCAAATAAAAAAGAAAAACTTCACCAAAACCTCACAAAAAAACGGAGGCTCACGATTGACCAATTGATTGGCCAAACGAAAGACTCCGTAATCATTATTTTTTTGTTTTTGATAAATACCGTTCTTCTTCCGAAAAAATGCATCCGCAATATTTTTGCATGTATAAAGGCAATTCTCTGGCAATCTTTTGACCTTCACGGAAGTAAGGACGAAAATCGGTATAATGGAACGAAATGCCGATTTCCTTCGCAATCCGTTCTCCCGTTGCTTTTAAAGTCTCATGTTTTTGGTAAGGACTGATTAATAGCGTTGTTGAGAAGGCATCATAGCCATTTGCTTTAGCATAAAGGGCTGTTTCTCTTAAGCGCATATCGTAACATCCCATACAACGGTTTTCTAAATCTTCCAGTGCCATTTTCGTAAACATCCGAAGGCCGTAAAAGTCATTGATGATTAACGGCATATCGATGGATTTAGCATAGCCTTTTAACGCTTCTAACCGGTTTTGATACTCCGTAAAAGGGTGAATGTTGGGATTATACCAATATCCTGTGACATCAATATCATTTGATCTTAATACTTGGATGGCCATCACCGAACACGGTGCGCAACAAATATGCAATAATAATTTCATAAGAATCCTCTAATTCATCATCAATTTTTCTAAGGCTTGGGGGTGGTTGAGTTTCGCCGCTTGTTCATAATAGGTTTTCGCCGTTTTAATATTGCTTTCTACCAGCGGTGAATACCCTACTAAATACAAATTACCCATTTCATATAAGGCTTCGGAACATGTCGCATCTTTTAAGGCTTCATTCAGCCATTTCAACGCATGAACCGGTTCTTTTGTTTTTAAATAATTGAATACTTCCACCATGGCTTTCGATAAACCAATAGACCCTGCCATTTCAAACCAATATCTCGCCGTACGGTCAGAGGCTACGACGCCTTTGCCTTGTTTGTACATCATGCCTAAATAATGCATCGAAAACGCATGATTATTGGGGTTATGAGCGGGATCTAAGACGTATTCGATGAATAACGATTTTGCTTTTTGATAATAGGCATCTTTTTTCTTTTGATTCATTTTTTCTAATTCGATGCCATCCATGATCATGGCAGCGTATTTATACTTAGAACCTAAAGATCCGGCTTCTATGGCTTTTTCAAACCATTTTTCCGACTCTTTAAAACTATGGACACAGCCAACGCCTTTATCATAGAAAATACCCAACCAATACATGGCTTGGTAAGACCCTTTTTTCGCAGCGGTTTCCATATAGGTATAAGCCAACGTCTGGGAATGGTTTTCTATTTGTTCGCGGTAATTCATGAGTCCTAAATTCATCACCGCTTCCATGTCTTGTAAACGAGCGGCTTCCATGTAATATTTTTTCGCTAACTCATTATCAACGGTAACTTTCATCCCCATCCGGTAGATGTCTCCTAGTTTCGTTAATGCCAGCGGATGTTTTTCCTGGGCTGAAAGTTCGAATAACCGTTTGGCTTCTTCGATGTTTTGTTTGACGCCCATGCCATAAAGCAGGCAAAGGCCATAGCCATAATACCCTTCGGGGTCTTTTAAATCATGTAATATTTTGAAATAAAAAGCGGCTTTATCTGGGTTCTTTTTCGCAACAGTCGAGCCTTCATAATAGATTTTTGCGACTTTTCTCAACATGGGAATATCTTTGGATTGGGCCAATAATTCTTCATAGTAAAAGGCCATTTCTTGAAGATAGGCTTTAGATTTCTTTCGGAAATACGGATGTTTACCCTCCGTATAGATTTTTATCATGGTTTTGGTGGCTTCTAGTTCCCCATTAGTTGCGGCTCTATCAAGCCATAAAAAGGCTTTATCAGGACTCTTTTGATAGGAAGGATCTTCCATCAAATAAAGACCGACTTGATATTGACCGACTGGGTTGTTTAAATCCGCACTTTTTTGAAAGTATTCAAAGGCTTTTTCTAAATCCTTTTTACAGCCTTCCCCGTTTTTATAACATAACCCCACAGCGTTAAAAGCTTCAGGATCATTCAGTTTTGCGGCGCCTAACAAGTACTTAAAGGCTTTGGCTTTATTCTTTTTGACGCCAGCGCCTTTTTGATAGATGCCCGCTAACATCAGATAAGCAGGTGAATAGTCAAAGGCTTTTGATTTTTCGTAGTTTATAATGGCTTCTTTCGCATCTTTTTTCGCCATAAAATAGTTTCCCATGTTGTAATAGCCCACAGGATTATCAAGGTCAGCGGCTTGTTTATAATAGGAATAGGCCATTTCTAGATTGATAGGACGATTTTTGCCATAAAAACAGTCGTCGCCTAAATCATTTAATGCTTTTGGATTTAAGGAATCGTTAGCCATCTTAATACCCCCTTAATCCCAGTAAGGCTACTTTTGCCGGTTCATATCCGGCAACACTGGAGGCTTCATACCATTTGGCTGCTAGGACAAAAGAACTGTCAACCCCACGGCCAAGTTCATATTTTTCCCCCAGTTGGTACATTGAAAAAGGATCGTTTAAATTGGCCGCTTTTAAGCAGTAATCAAACGCTTTTTTGGCATCTGTTAATACACCAATGCCTTGGTCATAAGCTTTAATCAGCAAGCCAAAGGCTTTAACTGAATTTTCATTCGCGCCAATCTCGAGATAAATGATGGCATCTTGAGGATGATCTGAATTCAAAAAATCTTCGCCAATTTTAACAATCATATCGGTCGATCGTTGGTCGGTTTTACTCTTTGTGCCAATGCGTCTAAACTGATTCATCGCATCAATTGATCCATACGATAAGGCTTTATTGAGCCATTGGAACGCTGATTCGGCGCTTTTTTGAACGCCTTTGCCATCCAAAAAAGCCATGCCAATCTTAAAGGCCGAATACGCATCTTCTTGTTTGGCTAATTCAATGTATATTTTGAGGGCTTTAACATCGTTTTTGGAAACCCCTTGGCCAACTTCGTAACATTGGGCACATTTGATTTTGGCTTCAATGTGGTTGGACTCTGCGGCAGTTTGAAAATATTCAAACGCTTTTTGGTCATTCTTCGGCGTACCAAACCCCGTTTGATGGCATATACCACACATATAAATGGCGCTTAGGTTGAGTTCTTTGGCAGAACGCTGAAAAGAATCAAAGGCCAAATCCGGATCCTTTTTCATCCCTAACCCATTAAAGGCCATCATGCCTTGATAATACAAGGCTTGAGGGTCGTCTTTTTTGGCAAATTTTCTCATGATAGGGAGTGCTTTATCATAAAGCTTGACGTCATAAAATTTAATCGCTTCAGTTAACCGTTCATCAAATTCCATCGCAACTCCTCCATTCTTCTAAAATCCATTATAACATGAATCACCCTTGTTGGGATGTGATGAATTGTTTCAATGTGATGAGTCGTGATAAAGAACGGTTTAAACCGCCGATTTTATTTCTTTGGAGCCACAAACGGTCATGTTCTATAATGACTTTATCAATCAAATCAACTAATGCTTTTAGATCAGTACAGTCTGAATTTTGAAAATATCGATTGGTTAAGACCCCAATTAATATAAAATCCAGAGTTTGTTCAATTTCGGCTTTTAATAGAGGATCAATTTGGGAGATAGTCCCCACTTTAATCTGGGATTTAAGAATTAAACTTTTGATGGCTTCGCAGCTTTCCATCGATAACGGTCTCGAAAGGACGGCTTGTTTATGTCCTAACCGCCTCATTTCAAAGGGGAAACGGTCACTGGGATCCACATACATTACGGTATTAAAAGCCGTGGTGGAATTGTATTGGTATTGGGTTTCTAAATCGTTGTATTTCGCGACCTCCATCATGAGGCCGGCTAAGGTATTGGTTTCATCGTGATAAACATACTGGTTAAGCCAATATTGAAGCGTCTCTAACTCTTCTTCCTGGGTCCAAGCAACCATGGCCGCATAAGCAAATCCCAAATAACTCCACGGGAGGTATTGTAAATGACCATTATCGCCCCAATCGGTGGTTAATACCCCTAATCCTCCATGTTTTTTAGCACTTTGTGCAGCATGTAGAGTCGATAAACGCATGTCTTCAAATCGAGATGAAAAACTATTCCACGAGGACGTTCCTGGTGCTGTCACAAATTGTATTTTTAAGGATTCTAACAAGGTTCCATGCGCTTCAAAGGGATAATCACGGTCATAACCCCAGTCAATAAATAACAAGTCTTTGGGCAGTCTTTTCACCGATTCAGGATGATTGATTAAGACATCGCCCCACATCATGGGGGTTTTGCCCGCTTGATGAACATGGTCAATCAGTTTTAAGATGTAATCAAGGTAAATGGTTTCTAAGCCATGCTTCTCACAACGTTCTTTGGATTTTCCTCTTCCAAGTTCAAAGGGTTCATCCCCACAAATATTGAAATAAGGAGACCTTGAATGGCTTAACAAATCATCATACATAGTTTTGACGAGTGATAGACTTCTTTCATCGCTTGGATTCAAGGTAGAAGCTGCAAAGGGATACCCCCATTGCACAAATCCGTCCGGACACTCGGCCAATTCATGAAACTCCTGTCTTGCCAACCAAGCCGACATATGACCAAATCCATTCATGTTGCCAACGAGGTCCATACCTAGTGTATGACAATAACTTTCAAGTTCTTCAAATTCTTTGAGTAAAAAGGGGGTTTCTCCGATGGTCACATCCGGAAAACTGGGATATTCCAAAGAGAACCCTTCGACGTAAAGTTGAAAATGATTGAACTTTAAGGTCGATAGATGCCAGACAAGTTCTTTTAACGTTTTTAATGTGGGAATCTTGTCCCGACTGATGTCTAACATCACCCCCCGGATGGGTAGGTCCGGATGATCACAAATCGTTACACAAGGGAGATTCTTTGGATGATCATGGATGAGTTGACTTAACGTGATTAACGCATATAATGCCCCGTTATAATCCGCATAAAGGACCGTGATTTGGTTGGGTTCGATGGTGAGTTGATAACCTTCTTTCACTATATAGGGTTTTTGAATAAAAACCATCGTCGCTTTTTTTGAAGAATCGATATAGTGAGGGTATAAACGGTTAGAAACTTCGATTAATCCATGCAAAGAAGAATCCCAGTTTGTTTGTATCCCTTGGGATAAATCAAAGGATCCTGGTAATGATTTGAGTTGTTTAACGGATGGAAATAGGCTCATGGTTTTCTCCAATAGGGGTTAAGACATCGTCCAAGATGGAATACAAATACAAATAAATGGGCTTATTGATAATTGGTGAAATCACCATTTTATATCCTTTTAATTGGTCAATATAAGCAGAATCGGATAAATTTTTGAGTTTATAGTCGATAATATCGACGTGGTCATCATAGATAAGCATTAAATCGATGACCCCCATTTTTGGCGGTTCATCCAATGTCATAAACGGATATTCTTGACGAATATCGGCTTGGTGGATGTTCTTGAGTTCGGAATGAGCGATAAATCGTAGAATAGCGTCTTTATACGGATGATCAAGCGATAATAGTGACTTATTAATGTTTTTAAAATCGATGTGTTCGAAGACATCGTGCCATTTTAAACCCGTCTCAACCAGCGATGATTTCGTTTGACCAAAATCAAAAGTCAAGGTTTTTGAATAACTTGATTTTTGTTTAAAAACGGGCTCGATTTTTCTTGTTTCATAGTGAATATTTATGTTTGCACTAGAATCGTCTTCTTCTTGTTTTTGGAAGCTATTGGGTTCTTTAGAGACAAAGGGATGCATCCAGGTCTTGGCAATCGACACCGATTCCATCATTTTGCGGTAATGACGGTACTCTAACCTAACTTTTGTGGGCAAATAACCTGAATCATCGAGAAGGTATTCAACGTCACTTTCGGGTTCTGCATTATATAATAGGTAGATTTTTTCTTTCGCACGCGTTAAGGCCACATAAAACAGACGAATTCGCTCGCTAATCAGTTTTTGAAGACGATCTTGTTTGATTAATTCATGCCAGACGGTGGACTTAAATCCTTGATCAAACGCTTTTAACACCAGTCCATAGTGTGAATCAAACAAGACGAATTGATTCATATCTTGCGTATTGAATTTTTTATGTAATCCCGGATAAAAACAGAAAGGAAACTCCAATCCTTTTGATTTGTGCATCGTCATGAGTTTGACGGCATTGACCTCAGGATTGACCATTTTTGCGTATTCAATATCCAAATCTTTGGCTTGATAGACATCATCAAAATACTGGATTAAGTCATCAAAACTAAAACGACGAAAATCAGAAACTTTGGCGAATAAAAAGTCAAGTTTACGTTCAACGTTCGCTGGGTTTTCTAACTTGGCAATGCATTCATAGATTTTTGTGGTTTTAACCAATTCTTTGATCCATTCTTTGATTGTTTTTGTCTGAACGGACTTTGATAGAAAGAGTATTTGTTCGTGCATCGATTTAATTGCTGGAATGGATGATAGTATCGAGAGCGTATCCTGAGAAAGACCTTGATGCTTCATCAAGAATTGGATGATGTCATCATCGGGTATTTGGTAAATAAACGACCGAGCCAACCCATAAAACGCCTGTTTAAAGTTGCGTAAAAAGTACTCAGGGTCAAGATAACATTTCACCAACCGGAGTAATTGATGAACGGTCAAAATTTCCGTTGAAGCGATGAATGATTCATCAGAGATGGCTTCACATGGAATTCCGTAGGCGGTTAATACCGACTCATAGACCTCAAAATCACTTTTTCGATCGACGAGGATACAGAAATCTTTATACGTCGCATGAGAATAAGTTGGCGCGTTTTTGATGTTCAAGACACTGGTTTGCGTTTCAATAAGGTTAAGAATCGTTTCGGCGATGATTTTACCTTCCATCATCGCGGTGGAATCGGTAGATTCCTCCGGTATAGTATAAGAAATAATCTGGGGTTCATAGGAAAAGGGTTTGGGGGGTAAGGCATCATACTTGTCATTACCATATAGTAAGGACTGATTGTCTTGGTAATTGACGCCGCCTAACGTTTCATCCATAACCGGGATAAATAACTGATTAATTCCTTGTAATACTTCTTTGCGAGAACGGAAATTATACGACAAATTGATGGCTTTTCCGCCAATATGTTGGGAATAGTCATGGTATTTTTTAATAAAGTTTTCTGGGTTGGCATCTCTAAAGCCATAAATTGATTGCTTGGCATCGCCCACCATGAAAACATTGTTTCGGGAAAAAAGCGAAACAAGATATTCTTGAAGGTCATTGGTATCTTGATATTCATCGACCATGATTTCACTGGTTTTATCGCGTAATTCCTGGGCAATATCGGGATGATTTCTCAATAGTTCAATTGCTAGATGCATAATGTCTGAAAAATCAAAGAGATGTTCTTTAAACTGATAAGCTCTGATTCGTCTACGGTATTCCTTTAACACCTCTACGACCGCAAAAACAGCGGACTTTGTTTCTAACATAGCGGATTTTAATTCAAGCGTACTAGGTGCGAACAAGGCTAGTGTTTCTTTGAAAAGTTGTCCAATCTGTTTTTTAATGGGAACAAATAAAGACCGCATCCACGCAACAGTCTCTTCATCAATCGCCTTTGATTTACGGGGTAATGACGGGTGAATCAACGCTGGAATCTTTAACAAATCGTCTAAGGATTTGGCTTGAAGCAAGGCATGGTAAAGTTCTTGCATTTGATGAGCAAAGAAAATGGTTTTGTCGTTAGATGATGCGATGAATTCTTGAAAAACGGATTGAATTGATTGTTGCAAGGACTGTAACTGATCCATCTTTCGTTTTTCATAGGTCAATATATGATGATTGATGGTTTCGTCTTCAAACATGGACTTGGGTAAATCTGCCAAATATTCTTCAGCATAAGGAATCATGACCAGTCCTAAATCGAGCGTTAATAGCGCTTCTTTAAATGCCGAATCACCTTTATCATAATACTGGTCAATGACCGAATTAAACCATGATTCGTTCAATTGATAGAAATGATCCATGGTTTCATCAAGCAGTCGCTTCTTAATGGAAGAAAATAGCACCTTATCCGCAATTTCAATGTTTGCAGGCAGATTTAATAAATAATGGTATTGTTTGACCAAGCCTAAACAAAAGCTGTCAAACGTCGAAATTTGGGCGTTTTCAAGTTTTGACAATTGATCTTTTAAAACATCAACTTTTAAGATTTCCGATTTAATCTTCGCTTTCATCTCCGCCGCTGCGGCGTTCGTGAAGGTTAATATAATCAACGAATCAATGGAGATGCCGGATTGCATCAAATCAATGACCCGGGCGGCTAATACAGAGGTTTTTCCTGACCCTGCACCGGCACTGATTAAGATGTTAGATCCTCTGGCCTTAATCGCTTCTAATTGTTCATTCGTCCATGCCAAGGTCATCATCTCCTTCTTCGGAGTCGGTATCTAAAACATCCTCGTTATTGAATTGATTAGCCATGTAACAAACCCCTTTATGGGGACAATATTGACAAGAAGGGGAATCATCAAACTCTGATTTCCCCGGAACCGGACTAATTCGGTAGTTTCCGTTATTCATCATCCAAACTGCCTTTTCAATCCATTGATCAATCGATTGAACCATCGTATCGAGTTGTTCTTGTGACACCAAGATATTGGTTTTTTTGAAGGTTCCGTCCGCTTTTATAGTAAGTTTCTTGATGTTATAGTTGGGAGAAAACGCATCAATCAATGCTTTATCTTCAACCATAACGCCATCAAGTTTCATCGATTGTTCAAAAGCATTATTTTTTAAAGTGCGATTCAAGCGTTTTTGATTAACCAACTGGTAATAAAACCCAAATGCTTTAGTATTGGTTTTATACGCTGTTTTCTTTAATAAATTCAGGTAAAATAACGGTTGAATGTCCGTTCCTTTTTCGAAATCAGAGAATGAGAAGGAATGTCGTCCTGTTTTGTAATCAATGACCGCTAAGGATTTGGTCCCAAATTGGTTCAACACTTTTATTCGGTCGATTTTACCCTTTACTTTAAAAAGCGGATTCTCTAAATCATAGTGATATTCTTGTTCAAAGCCCGCATCGACAAAGGTTGACCCTTCTTCCATATTTTTTAAATGAAGGATAATTTTGTCGAGTCGGTCACAAAACAAATCTATCCAAAGGGATAATCTTGGACTTGGCTCGATATTTTTAAGGTTCACATAGTCTTTTGATAATTCATCAACGCTTTTAGGGGATGTAAATGTTTTTGATAAAATGTAATGGGCCAAATTGCCAAGGAGCATCGAATCAGTTTCTTCCATAGGTAATATTTTAAGCAAATAATCAAGCAAGAAACGGAACCGACAAGCATTCATCGCTTCTAAATTGGTCGCAGAAAAGGCAAACCCTCGCGCATTGAGTTTTTCTATGGTTTTTGGTTGAAGTGGGTATAACTGCGGATCGTAAAGCCCGAACTCAGCTTCAAAAATCCGTTTGAAAGCCGAAGATTCTTCGTTTTTAAGACCGTATTGTTTATAAGAATAGAGGGACTTGGCATAAGACAACCGGTCATAGGCTTTTGAAAAGGACTGATTTTGAATCCGTTTTTGATAAGTGATTTGATTGATCTGTTCTCGTTCTAGCAAATCTGTGGGTCTTGTCTCTTTTCCTTGGAAATGTTTGGCATAAAAAAGATAAACGGACGAAGACGCATGTATTCGTTGTTTAAGATCATTTTTGATGCGATTGTTTAAGTCTAAAGACGTCCATTGTCCCAGTTCTGTTTTTTCCGCATCTGTTAAATAATCATCATCTCGTCTTAAAGCGGGAAAGTTCAAATCATCAACATTGAGGGTAAGGTATATTACCTTCGGATCTAAATAAGCCTCTGATAGAGAACTTATTTTAACCACTGACGAAAAACTTAATTTTGGCAATCTTGATTGCTCAATCTCAAATTCAAGCAACTTTGGATGTTGCTCAAGGGTAGATAAACCGTACCGAAGAATGATCCCTTTTAAAGCATCCCAGGCCCTTGTATCTGCCTCAGGATGGTTCTTTAAATCAGCCATCCATTCTTCTACTAGGGAATTCATGCTTTGATGTCCTAATTTGGCCATAAACCGGGTGATATCCGGATGCGAATCAAGGGAAGGTTGTTGTGAATTTAGAATTTCAAAGCCATAGAAAAGCGCTTCTTTTTGTAAGAGCCATTCATCATTCCCTAACGCATTGACAATCACTATATCGTCAATAGAAGTCCCGTTTCTAAGCAACCCATCAATGGTTTCAATGACGGCATGCGCTTGTTCTTCTTCATTTAAACAGCGCATCAACGTCGTTATTTTTGTATTCGCAGAAGGAACAAACTCCCGAACTGAATGTTTCTCAAACCGCTTATCCAAGGAGGGATAATAGGCAGAAATCAGGGGGGTATTCGCAAATAAACTCGTTCTATTCGGTATGATTGCATTTTTTTCGATTAAATCCATTTTAAGTGATTTTAACCAGTTTAATTTTTCACCATGATAATGCTGTTGAGTATCAATCAGGGGAAGAACTGACAAAATCCGTTTTCCAAGATAATAATCGATGTGATGGTCTTCTTTTAAACGAATAATCGCCGAATAATCGATTGAATCCAACAAAATAGAATCATCAATCAATTTGCACGGCATTAACTGCATATTCGTTGCCACAACCTTCAAAAACGTCATTTGATGAATGGCGGGGAGTAACAAATAGGGAGTGGGCGAACCGAATTCAGGTATTGGATCAATGATTGCATAACCTCACCTGCTTTTGTCCTTTATTATAACATGAATATCGCTTAGAAATAATCCTTGATTCAAATTTTAACGTTAAAAAAAAGACGATTTATTCGTCTTTCACAAAGGCATGATTAGTGACAATCCCCTTCACAGTGGGCCAGTTTAATGGGCTGTTTTAATTGTTCTAAAAAAGGCGTGATGATTTTGGTAAAATCACAATTGATCGAGTAGTGGCTCCAGGTCCCGACTTTGTCCGTTTTTACAATCCCGGCTTGATTTAAAACCTTCATATGATGGGATAACGTCGGTTGGGTGACATTGAGAGCGGTTAAGATTTCGCAAGCACAAAGAGACGTTCCTTGTAACATGCGAACAATCTTTATGCGTGTTTCATCGCCTAATGCTTTAAATATCAATGCATAGTCTTTATTTTCCATGAGGTCCTCCCAATATTAACTTATCTTCATTATAGAACGAATTATCTATCCCGTCAATAAAGAAAACTCCCACAGCCCTGTGAGAGTTTTCGTTTGAAGAAGTTATTCGATGCTAATGTACTTTTTCTCTTTAACGTTGGTGCCTTGTTTTGGAACCGACAAGGTTAAAATTCCTTTGTCATAGCCCGCTTTAATATCGGCTTCTGCGATGTGATCACCCACATAGAAACTTCTTGCACAGCTGCTATAAACCCGTTCTTGACGGAGATATCTCGCTTTCTTTTCCTCGTTTTGTTCTTCTTTCTTGGCTTCAACAGTGAGATAGCCTTTTTCAAGGGAAATCTTTAATTCGTCTTTGCCAAATCCTGGCACATCAATTTCAAGTTCATACCCATTTTCGGTTTCCTTGATGTCGGTTCTCATTAAAGGGGTGGTTCCGGAAATTAAAGGTTTTGAGAAGAAACCATCAAAGAAATCATCAAAAAAAGTTAAATCGTTGTTACGTCTTACCAAATTGTTCATATTTATAGTCCTCCATTAATATTTTATATTTTAGCACTCGTCATTCTCAAGTGCCAACTTAATTATATCATAGTTGTTAGCACTGTCAATAGATGAGTGCCAGAAATTAAAATTGAAAACGGTTTCATCTTTTTGGTAAGATTAAAACCGTCGAAATGACGGTTATTTTACAGTTGGATCAGGATATAAAGCGGTTGATAAGTAACGTTCACCGGTATCTGGTAATAAAACCACGATATTTCGGTTGGTAAATTCATCTCTTTTTGCGACCGATACGGCGCCAGCTAAGGCAGCGCCTGAAGAGATTCCCGCTAAGATTCCTTCGGTTCTAGCGAGCAACCTTGCATGTTCAAAGGCGGATTCGCCCTCTATTTTTATAATTTCATCGTAGATAGCAGTATTTAACACGCCGGGGATGAAACCTGCGCCAATGCCTTGTAACGGATGAGGACCGGGGTTTCCGCCTGATAATACCGGTGACAAGGAGGGTTCAACTGCCACAATCTTGATGGCGTTATGACGTTCTTTTAAGTATCTGCCAACACCGCTAATCGTTCCACCCGTTCCCACACCGGCAACGAACGCACTGATATTGCCATTTAAGGCTTCTTCAATTTCTGGTCCGGTGGTTCTATAGTGCATGGCAGGGTTTGCTGGATTGTCAAATTGATTTAAGCTGATGGCGTTAGGAATCGTCTTTTTGAGCTCTTCTGCTTTCGCAATGGCCCCTTTGGTGCCTTTTGCGGCTTCCGTTAAGACGATTTCTGCCCCAAAAGCCCCCATGAGTTTCCGTCTTTCTACACTCATCGATTCAGACATCACTAAGATGGCTTTGTATCCTTTGACGGCCGCAATCATCGCAACCCCAATGCCCGTATTTCCACTGGTGGGTTCGACGATGACTGAGTCTTTCGTTATAAACCCTTTTTGTTCAGCGTCTTCAATCATTGCTAAGGCAATTCGGTCTTTAACGGACCAACCGGGATTGGCCGACTCAATTTTGGCATATAGATTGGCTTTAAGTCCTAAAACTGCTTTTAAACGTTTTAATTCAACGAGAGGGGTATTCCCGACTAATTCGGTAATGCTTTGATATGGTTTCATGATATTCTCCTATGATTTTGATGGATTATTTTTTAAAACAAATTCTTTGTTTGCGACGCGGCTATTCGCATCAACCGATTCGGTAATAAAGGCATTTGATCCAATGGTAACGTGTTCACCAATCACCGTTTCTCCGCCTAAAATCGACGCTCCGGCATAAATGGTGACATAATCACCGATGGTAGGGTGTCTTTTAACCCCTTTTAACGATTGACCGCCTTTGGTGGTCATAGCGCCTAAGGTGACGCCTTGATAGATTTTGACATGGCTCCCAATAACCGTGGTTTCGCCAATGACAACCCCTGTGCCGTGGTCAATCATAAAATAAGACCCAATCTGTGCGCCGGGATTGATGTCAATGCCGGTTTCACGGTGGGCAAATTCCGTCATCATTCTGGGTAACAAGGGTATTTCTAACTCATATAAAATATGGGCCATGCGGTAAACTCAGATGGCGTAAAAACCGGGATATGAAACTATAATTTGATCATGGTTATATGCAGCGGGGTCCCCAGTATAATGGGCCTCTAAATCCGTTTTAAGTATCGCCCTTAGTTTTGGGATGGCTTCTAAATACAGTTCAGCCAAGACACTCGCTTGATGACTTTTCTCCCGGACGTTGGATCCATCGGTGATATAAAGTAATGTATAAGCGATTTGTCGCTTTAATTTGCGGTATAACAGCGAAATAAGTCGATTTGTTTGCCCTCTAGAACCGTTCACTTCACCCTGAGAATGGGTAAAATAACCGGGAAATATCAACATTTTTGTAAGCTGTACAATCTGTTTTACTTCCTTGTTCGAGGGCATTTTACACGAACAATGATCTTTCTGAATGGGATTTGTTTCTTGGTCTAGCCTGATGGTATTTTTTAGTTCTTTTAAACTCATGTTCGTCACCTCTTACTTCCTTATCTATTATAACATTGTCATTTCGTAAATGTCTTTATAATGTCTTAAAAAGAAAAACCGGCAATCGCCGGTTTAATTAAAAGTTGAAACGGATGATTTCTGGGAAGAAGATTAATAAGATGGCGATAATAACCATAATAATACCACCAACAACTTGGGAAACTTTTCCGTATTTTGTGGATATCCCCGTCACTTTTAAGGTAATCATGGCGATAAAGAACACCAACAAATCATCGAGTAAAAAGAAGAATACATATAAACCGATGTAAAGATAATTGACCCCAGCGGATAGTTCGTTAAAAGCCAAGATTTGGGTAAATAAGAAGGGAAGTCCTGCTGAACAGGCTAATTCCACAAAGTTCACGCTGATGGCTAAGAGGATAATTCCGGTTAATGCCAAACCAAAGTTCTTCTCAATCACGATTTTTTTGATTTTATCGATGAGTCGACGTTTCTGGTTCGCATCAGTGACCTCACATCCCACATCCTTTTTAAGCCCTTTAAAGAACTTATAAAGATTATAAGACCCAAAACCAAAGGCGACCAGTCCAATCAAAATCCGTATCCAGGTAACCGCCACCAACGAGATGGCCACATTCAGCCACGCTGCCATAATCAAATAATACATGATTGCGGTGGTTAGCAAGAACGTTATTCCTAAAATCCACATTCGTTTGCGGTCTTTTGCGTTTAAGAACATCGTAATTAAAAACAATAAAACCCACATGGCACAAGGATTAAACCCATCCACCGTGCCAAAGATGACCGCTGAAACGAATAGGGATACTTCCCCAATCGGCACATTGCCGATGAAGGGAATGGGAATGGTATCGGGTTCTAACGTATCAAAGTCATCAGGCGTTACGATTTCGTCATCAATGACTTTTTGAACAACGTCGGAATGATCAATATACAAATATCTTGAGACCAATCGTTCAACGTTGGTTTCGACCAACTGATTATATCCCACCAAATAGACACCGCCTATGACGGTAAATGGGGTTGTAATCAATGAATCATTTTCAATGTCAAACGCTGCCTTTACGGCGTTGTATAAGGCTAAATTAGAAGGGGATTCTGTTATTTCATAGCGGTTAATCGATACTCTCGTTCCAAACGTGGCTTGAACTTCATCCAAATAGACACCCATCTTCGCACAGTTTGTACAAGACTCATCGTAAAAATAATGGATTTGAACGACATTCTCAGCGAAGACCTTGGTTTGAATCTTAGGACCTAGGAAGGAGATTAAAAATAATAGTACTAATATTTTACGAACTAATTTCATAAGATTATACAAGCCCTTCTAGCAATTTATGAAGTTCCTTCTTACTCTTTTCGCCGATGACTCTTAATAATTCATGGCCGTTTTCTTCAAAAATAACGACGGGTAACGTCGTCCCAATTTGATAGGATTGATATAATAATTCATCATCATCAAAATCATAGTCCGTGACTTCACAAGGGATTGTTTTCAAGGCATCATCGTACCGATTTTTCATGATAATACAAGAAGGACACCAAATGGCGGTAATTCTAATGACTTTAATCATACAATCATCCCCCGAATGGCTTGAATAAGGGCTTTTATCTCCGCTTCAGTGGTTAAATGGGACAAACTGATTCTAACAGACGTT
Source organism: uncultured Caryophanales bacterium (assembly GCA_942493185.1). Lineage (GTDB taxonomy): Bacteria > Bacillota_I > Bacilli_A > Izemoplasmatales > Hujiaoplasmataceae > UBA5603. The sequence goes on along the minus strand of OW818673.1, from coordinate 775,384 downwards.
CTCGCTTTGGTTTCTGATCTTGTCAAACGAAAAATCGTTTCACTACGGAAGTCTCCGGAAGAACATGCGGTTTGTGTTGATATATAGATGCCTTTTCCGGCCAATAAGGTTTGTAAATCATTGGCGGGTTGAGACATGACACTGATGTTAATAATATGCGGAATGGCATTGGTAGGGGAGTTAATCGCGCAACCATTGGTTTCGCTTAACCCTTTTATCAATGTTTGATATAACTTATGAACTGTTAAGTAATTCTTCGTTAAATCGGTTAGTGCAATTGACAATGCTTTTTCTAAAGAAAGGATTAATCCCAAGGCTGGGGTTCCGCTTCTTAACGAAGACGTACTTTTACCACCGTGGATCAGAGGATTGAGTTTTACGGGTTCTTTCCTTAACAACGCGCCAATTCCTTTTAGTCCATAAATTTTATGGGCTGAAAACGTGACCAAATCAACGTTGGTTAATTTAACTGGAATTTTCCCAATCGCTTGGGTCATATCGCTATGAAAGATGGCATTTGGAAATGCATGAACGATGGACGCAATCGCATCGATGGGTTGTAAGGCCCCAAATTCGCTCGCTACGCCGCAGATGGAGACTAAAATGGTATCTTGGCGCATCAGGGACTTTAAATCTTCCAAATCGACGGTGCCGTCGGATAAGGTATTGACGACATCGACACTAAATCCTTGTTTTTGTAAGTATCCAAAACAAGCTGTCACTGAAGAATGCTCAAACGGACTCATGATGAGATGTTTGCCTTTGGGGCTATTTTTAGAGGCAACCCCTTTGATGGCCAAATTGTTCGCTTCGGTCGCACCACTGGTATAAATAACTTCGTAATCCGGAGTTTGTAAATACGAACGAATTCGTTCGGACGCCCCATCAATCAAGGCTTTGGCAGCGAGAGCTTCAGGGTAGGCAGAATTGGGGTTCATATAGTAGCGTTTTGAGGCTTCTAAGAAAACAGCCAAGACTTGGTCGTTTACTGGGGTTGTCGCAGAATAATCGAGATAGATCATGTCATCATCCCTTCGTGTATCTTAATAATACCGTAAATTGAGGAAACCTTCAAATCTTATGACTAATTATAACCGTTTTAGATGATTTAGGACCTCTTCTTCGGTTTCAAATCGAAGTAGAGGCACTTCATATTGTTTTATAAGCGATAAAAAGCCGTTCTGTGCATGATGGGAATCCAAAGAGAGTGTTTGAACGGATCCATCGTAATGGGCAAACATGGAAACAATCTGAGCTCCTTTATCGCGGTAATTCTGCAGTTCGGATTCTAAGGTCGTTGCGGTTAAGAACGCGGTGTCTAGGTTGTTTGTTTCGCACGAATGGTATATCTTTTGAAACCCGGATAACGCTTCTTCATAAAAACCACTGAAATCCTGTTGAGTTAACGTGCCTTGATTGGATTTGTTTAACGCTATCCAATACTGATTTACGTCATAAACAAAGGTCATTATATCGTTTGAAGACACATTTTCATGGGTTAAGAGAGACAAATAATATAAGGTGGTTTTTGGCTTTAGTAAAAAGCTTGATAGTTCATCCATAAAGTGCTTGATTCCATGACGCAAGTGTTTCCGGTTGAGCAATCCTAAAAAGTGGGCGAACTGATAGAGCAATTGCCCTTGAATCAAGATTTTTTGTGTTGGATTGGCCCAGGGATGATCAAAAGCCAATGCCTTCATGGTTTGGATAACATTCCCTATTTTATCATGATAATGTGAATAAGATGTGAATTGGGAGTGGTTTATAAGGTGTTGTTTCTGACTATTGAACCATGCTTTGGTTTCTTCGTCCTTGGCGTAAACGAGTCTACCTTCCGCCATAATCGAAACCAAGGGTTGAAACTCGCTAATGATCGCATTTAATCGTTCTTCGGTCATACAGAAGAAATCATAACCAATGTCATGGTAGATAAACTGCGTTGATAGATCCCATAAGCGATCGGTTTGCCCAATCACGACCAAATCCAGATCGGATTTATCGTGCATTTCTCCTGTTACAAAGGACCCATAGACAATCACGCATTTCACAATGTCTTTAAAGTTTTTTTCGATGCGTTCGACGAAGGCATCAATCATGGCTTGTTGGAATGACATAAGGTCCTTTCTCTCAAAAAATGAGCGTGGCGAAGATTTGTTCGATTGGATCCGTCAAAATCAAATCGGCCAAAGAATCATAAGGCGTTGGCGATTGATTGATAATGACAAGATGTTTCCCATGAAAGTAAGTTAAAAGCGATGCGGCAGGATGGACCAGTAAAGACGTTCCGCCCACCATCAGTAAATCGGCCTTTTTAATGGCTTGAATGCTTTTTTGGATGGTGGTAGGATCAAGCATTTCGCCATATAAGACCACTTTTGGCTTAATAATACCCCCGCAAGAACATTTAGGTACGCCTTGATAGGCAAACAGTTCATCAAGGGTATAGGGTTTGTGACAATCCATGCATTCGTTATTTCCAACAGAACCATGAAGTTCTAAGACGTTTTTAGAACCGGCTTTTTGATGTAAACCATCAATGTTTTGCGTTATCACCGCAATGAGCCGGCCGGTTGTTTCTAATGTGGCTAGCGCTAAATGACAAGCATTTGGCATCGCTTGACGGTAGATCATATGGTGGAGATAGAACTCATAAAAGGATTTCGTATGATTCATGAAGTAATCATGACTTAACAAGGTTTCAAAAGGAATCTCGGTCTTCATTTGTGAAAGACCATTCTTTCCTCTAAAATCAGGAATTCCAGAGGCGGTCGAAACACCGGCTCCGCCTAAAAAGACGATGTTTTTTGCTTCTTTAATCCAAGTCTGTAGTTTTATCTGATCTTCAATCCGCATAATGAATCGCCTCACCCAAAAGTCCAAGACCCGCCTCATGAATGAGTTCGCTGGTCGTAGGGTGAGCAAAGATTGTTTTTTTAAGATCTTCAGCGGTTAATTTGTTTTGTATGGCCAGTCCTAAAATGCCAATTAAATTTTCAGCGTCCATTCCCAATACTTGTGCACCAATTAGGTGTTTCGTTAGTGGGTCTTCAAAGAGTTTTACGACTCCCATTGCTTCATCGTCAATCAACGCTTTTCCATTCGCCGTACCTGGTACTTTTGCCAAATGATAAGGAATTTCCTGGGCTTTTAAACAAGACTCTGTTAAGCCAATCGTTGCGATAACGGGATGCGTAAAGATCACAGAAGGGATTTGATCATAATGAAGGGGATGTGGGTTCCCTAAGAGGGCATCGACGGCACTGATTAAATCAGTCGAATGAATGCCAAATTGTACGCTATGCTTCATCTCATGAAAAAGCGACGCTGATTTAGCGAAAGCTTTTGTGGCGATACAGCCAATATTTAAACAAGTGCCGCCAATGAACCGTTTTTCAATGAGCGTCACTTTTAACCCTTTTTTCGCAGCGTATAAACTGGCAACGTATCCGCCAGGTCCGGCGCCAATGACTAATAGGTCGGTTTCAAAGATCATCGTATGTTCCTCCGTGGTCGTAAATAATCATGAATTAAATAAATTTAAACCCATCAAAATCCACGAAAATTATACCAAGAAAACGCTTTTCTGTCAATCAAACCTCTGGCTTCTCCTATAATTAGCACTCGTTACTTGACAGTGCTAATAGTTGGTGCTAAAATAGAAGCGAAATTGGTAAAGGAGTGAGAGTATGCAACCAGAGATGCAAAATTATCAAGATGATCCGAAAGTCTTGGAAAAATTTGGTCGTAACATCATTGAAGAGGTCAAAGCCGGAAAGATTGATCCGGTGATTGGCCGCGAGGAAGAAATCCGGAGAATCATTAAAATACTATCGCGTAAAACAAAAAATAATCCGGTCCTAATTGGCGAACCCGGCGTGGGTAAAACGGCGATTATTGAGGGCTTAGCGAGACGAATCGTTGATAAGGATGTTCCCTTATCTTTACAAAACAAAATCGTTTATGAACTCGATTTGGCCAGTTTGTTAGCGGGTGCTAAATACCGTGGCGAATTTGAAGAGCGATTAAAAGCGGTGTTAAACAAAATCAAACAAAGTGACGGTGAAATCGTCCTCTTTATCGATGAAATCCATATGATTGTGGGAGCGGGTCGTACCGAAGGGGCTATGGATGCTTCTAATATGTTAAAACCCATGCTTGCCAGAGGTGAACTTCACTGTATTGGCGCTACAACCCTAAATGAATACCGTAAATACATCGAAAAAGACAATGCCTTAGAACGTCGTTTCCAAAAAGTTCAAATTGATGAACCTTCCGTTGAAGATACCATTTCGATTATTAGAGGATTAAAAGACCGTTTTGAAGCCCATCACGGGGTTCATATTTCGGATAGTGCGATTATTGCGGCGAGCACCTATGCGAACCGGTATATTACTGACCGTTTCTTGCCCGATAAAGCGATTGACCTCATTGATGAAGCCAGTGCTTCGATCCGAATGGAAATCGACTCCATGCCCTCTGAACTCGATGATGTGACCAGACGGATTATGCAACTAGAAATTGAACGCCGTGCCTTGGAAAAAGAATCGGACATCGTCACGAAAGAACGGTTAACGAAACTGATATCCGAACTTTCAGCGTTAAAAGTCAAAGAAAATGCGATAAGAACCCAGTGGAACCAAGAAAAAGCGGAACTAGAGACGGTTAAAAAGCTCAAATCCAAACTAGAAACGCTTCGTAACGACCTTCAAAACGCCTTGAATAAAAACGATTACTCTAGCGCCGCTGAATTACAATACTCTAAAATACCGGCTTTAGAGAAAATGATTGTCTCTGAATCCGAAAAACATGGGGAAAACCGACTGATCAGCGAAGTCGTTACCGAAGACATTATTGCTGAAATTGTCAGTCGTTGGACGGGTATTCCGGTTGCGAAATTAATGCAAGGCGACATTGAAAAACTCGTCAATCTCGCTGATAATCTAAAACTTCGGGTCATTGGTCAAGATAACGCCATTGCCTTAATCTCTGATGCCATTATCAGACAACGTGCCGGAATCAAAGATGAACGTCGTCCGATTGGCTCGTTTATGTTTTTAGGACCTACGGGCGTTGGTAAAACCGAGGTCGCCAAATCCTTGGCTGAACAACTCTTTGCAAGCGAAACACACATTGTCAGGATTGATATGTCTGAATACATGGAATCCCATTCCGTCTCACGGTTGATAGGAGCTCCCCCAGGATACGTGGGTTATGATGAAGGCGGTCAATTAACCGAAGCCATCAGAAGAAAACCGTATTCCATCGTCTTATTTGATGAAATTGAAAAAGCGCATCCGGAAGTCTTCAATGTGTTATTACAAATCCTGGATGACGGTCGTTTGACCGATAATCAAGGTCGAACCGTCGATTTTAAGAACACCATCATCATCATGACCTCTAACTTGGGCAGTGAGTATTTAATTAAAAATCCCAAAACCGGAGAAAGTGATGTCTTACAACTGGTCAAAAGAACCTTTAAACCCGAATTTTTAAATCGAATCGATGAAATCATCGTCTTTAATCCGTTGTCCTTTGAAACGCAAGTCAAGATTGTATCAAAATTGTTACTAGAGTTACAAGCAAGGCTTAAAACCCAATCGATTGAGATAACCTTCGATGAAGACTTAAAAAAAGCCATCATTGAGTCGGCATTTGATCCCGAATATGGCGCAAGACCGATTAAGCGCTTCATCCAACGTTATATTGAAACCGCCATCGCTAGAGCCATTGTCAAACAAGAGATTGTCCCAAAACAGTCTTATGTCATGACCTATCGTAACGAAGAATACCAAATTATCAACGCATAAAACAAAAAAAGCATGTTTTCCACCTCGGGAAACATGCTTTTTAAAGGGTGTTATAGGACTAACGAAGGGGCAGTGTAAACTCTTAAAGCCAGTTTACCATCTAAAGCGAACAATCCAGGTTGACCGTATAAATCAAAGTCATTGATGAGGTCGGTGGCGTTTTTTTCTTCTTCGCCTTGTTCCTTGATAAACCATTGCAATAATTGTTGGGTTCTAAAGTCATTGACTTTGCCGGCTTCGGCATAAATATTGTGAATAGACGCCGTCACAGTCAATTCATGGTTGTAAGATTCTACCAAGGGCACTCTCAGATCTTTTAATACTTTGTCTGGTTTCGCAATCGAAGCTAAGCTAACTTCATTGTTATTGTTTTGTAGGTATTGAATAAAAAGCATGGCATGACCCATTTCTTCTTTGGCTTGAATGTTGAACCAGTTCGCAAACCCATTCAATCCTTTTGAAACATAGTAATTCGCAAAATCAAGATAAAGATACGCGGAATACATTTCTTTGTTGATTTGTTCGTTTAATAGTTTAGCTACTGTTGAATTTAACATTTTTTTAAATCCTCCTAATAATATTTTATGGTTTCATTATAACATATTAAAGGTGTATGCTAAAGTCAGATGCTTGACTTTAACTCGATTGTTTTTTGAGAAATACGGAGACAAAACGCTTCACAATTTCAGGGTCTAACTTTGTTCCACCCAAGCTTAATAGCGTTTCTCGTATTTGATCATTCGTCAAACTAGGACGATATGGAAGATCTCTTCTTAACTTATCATAGGTTTCTGCGACGCGAATAATACGCGAGAACAAGGGAATTTCATCGCCCTTTAATCCTTTAGGATACCCGGTTCCATCCCAGTGTTCATGATGGAATAACACGTCTTTGGCAATTTCTTCATAATCATTGGATCCCGATAAGATACGATATCCATATTCGACATGTTGTCGAATGAGTCGTCTTTCAGTAACGCTTAACGGTTCAATTTTATATAGCACGTCTTGAGAAATTGCGATTTTTCCAATATCATGGAACTCAGCCGCTACAGATAAGGCTTTAATCTCATCGTCGGATAATGCGTACATTAATCCAATTTTACGGGCATACTCCGCAACCGAGGCTGAATGAGAGGCATCGATCGGTGATTTTGAGAACAAAGAGGATAGAATTAACCGAATGATATCTCCGCGATTCTTCCAAGATGCGTGGAGTTTATTATGATACATTTCTACTTCGGCGTTAATGAGCAGTTCTTTTAGGTTTTCTTCAGATGTTTTTTTCGTTTTCACGCCGATTGAAATGGAAGCCCTGATGCCATGATAATCATTCTTCTCGACATCAGAACGAACAACATCACACAGTTCATTTGCTTTTTCTTCGGACATCTTGGGTAAGATGACAACAAATTCGTCGCCACCGATTCTAAATATACAGTCGCTGCAACGAAAGACTTCTTTTAAGATGCTTGAAACTCGAATTAATAATTCATCACCCACGTTATGGCCAAACGCATCATTGATGATTTTTAAGCCATTGACGTCGGCACTTACAATGGAAATCGGTAGATTTTCTGGCAAATCCCGACTTAAAACCGCTTCTTCATACGCTCTTCGGTTTTTAAGTCCCGTCAAGGGATCAAAAAAACTTAACCGTTGAATTTCCATTTCGCGTTCCTTACGAATCGAAATATCTTGTAAGGTTCCCCCGATAATCAGGGGAATGCCCTTATAATCTCGTTTTAAAATGGTTCCGCGAACGGTTGCCCAGAAATATCCTCCCAATTTCGCCGCAATTCTCACTTCCATAAAGAAATATTCGTCTTTGCCTTTGATCACAGATAAGAATTTTTCTTCGGCCAGATCCATATCGTCTGGATGAATCATTTCAACCATGATGTCTTGGAATTTAGTCTCTTTTTTAATTGCACTGATTTTAGCGAGTTTCGGCAAAATCGCATTAATGTCCATTTTGCCGGTTCTTAAATTGATTTGCCAAATACCCGTGTTTGTCTGACAAACAATATCTTCAAGTCGTGAAGGCGCTAAATTCTTTACTTTTCTTTCATTGGGCGTCACGAGCCAATGCGCAACATAAATCATGGAGGGAATTAACAAACCTAAGATCAATAATGATGAAATAACAATGAGGACTAAGACCGTCTCAGATGGGAGAGCATCAAAACGCAAAAAGCCCGTCTGTTCACGGGCAATTCGGATGATATTCAGTTGTTTCACGTCCGCTAGTAAATGTCGTGCTGTTAAATAGGATAAAACATAATCCATTCTATGACCCCTGTCGAATATTATGAAAGACTGTCGGTTACGACGTTCCTATAATGTTTCAAACGAGTGAATAAATCAATGCGTTATTCCGGGTTAACCACATATATTAATCAATATTAACGGTGGATGGGTTGAATAACCCCGTTAAGATGGATTTTAAAGGACGATAGAGTAATAAAACAGTAATAAAGTTTGTAAGGGCCATGGTTAATTCAAAAGGAAGATCAGCGATGAGGTATGGCCAAAAGTTTTGGATGCCCTGAACCATCATACTAGCGGGAATAAACGACCAACCATAGAGAAATGCGAATACGACCGCAAAGCCAATCATCCAATAATAGGACTTTTTAGCCAATAATTTGGACATAAGAGCGAGGAATATCCATGATACGAACATGGCAGGCGTGTATATCAGCGAAATCGTCCCAAACAATAAATTATCAAGTAGAACGTAGCCAATAACGATGGGCAAGGATAATGAGAGCGGTAATACCGCCGCATAGACCATGATTAAAACCACGGTCAATTGAATATTGGGCAATCCTGATAGTAACAATTCCTGAACATATAAAATCGCTAAAAGCATCGCTGCTAAAATCAAATGTCTTAAGGATTGATTCGGTTTTTGACTATAAGAGGACATGTTTGAACGTGTAGATTGTTCCATCGGCGATGGTTGCCCCATCTACACCCGTTGAAGCATACTCGCCGTTAATGTAAAAAGCGAGATATTCTTTGGTTGAATCAAAGGCTTGAACATTGTCTAATCCCATTAAAAAGATGCCATAAGATGGGACGTAAGTGCAAGCGGTCGTAGCGACATTTGATTCATCCGGACAGTACACAGTGAAATTTTCTTGTAAGAGACCTAACAAGGTATCTCCTTCAAAAAACTCAACGGTTTTCTCCTTGACCAGTACTTCGTTTTGATCATAAAGCTCAAAGGTGACAAAACCAATCCCTGTGGCTGTCTGACGGCCGGCTGTACAGCCCATCAAAACGAGTGAAACAATTAAGAACAGCATGATTCCCAGTGCTTTCTTCATTTTTTTACCCTTCTTGTTCTTATATTTTTGTACAGGTAGGTCTCCCGACTCATCAAATGATTTACGGTTGCTGGCACAGTCCGAGGATTTCACTCGGTTCCCTGTTATTCACCTGTTACAAATCTTTTCAAAGACCTTAAAGTTATAAGGTTCAAATAGATTATATCATATAAAGAAAAAAACCAACTAAAAAAATCGTTGGTTTATTTCATATCAATTGAGTTTATCAATGATTTGGATGATTTCTTCAATTTGCGCAATGCCTTCATCGTTTAAGTTGGTTTTGACGCAACTTTGTAAATGAGCACTTAAGACGGCTTTGTTGGCTTTCTTTAAAATGGCGGTCGTTGCGAGCATTTGATTGGAAATATCGATACAATACCGGTCTTCTTCCACCATTTTTAAAATGCCTTCGATTTGACCTTTAGCCATGTTTAATAGCTTGGTCACGGATTTATGATCAGCTTTCATCTTATCCCTCGATTTTACCGGGTTTGTATCCGGCTTCTTTAACTGCATTTTTTAATGCGAGATCATTGACAGAAGCATCAACTTCAACGGTGGCGTTGCTTTTCGCAAGGTCAACGGTGGCGTTTGATACACCCGCAACGTTTTTCAAGGCTTTTTCTACTCGCATTTTGCAATGCATGCAGATCATGCCTGATACTTGAATGGTTTTTGTCATATTATTTCACTCCTTTTCGCATGTGACTTGGTTTAAATCCTCTTAAGGTTAACGCATTTAATGCAACGGATACCGATGAAATGCTCATGGCGAGGGATCCTAACATGGGGTCGAGTTTCAATCCATCAATGAGATAGTAGAATACGCCGGCCGCAATGGGAATACCAACCACGTTATAGAAGAACGCCCAGAAGAGATTCATCTTGATGTTATTGATGGTCTTTTTCGAGAGCTCAATCGCTCCTAACGCATCTCTTAAGTCGTTTTTGATTAAGACAATATCCGCTGACTCAATCGCAATGTCAGTTCCGGCGCCAATCGCAATACCCACGTCGGCTCTGGTTAAGGCAATTGCATCGTTAATGCCATCGCCCACCATCGCGACGACTTTTCCTTCGCTTTGTAATTGCTTAATCACTTGTTCTTTTTCTTCAGGCGTGACTTCAGCGATGACTTTATCGATGTTTAATTGTTTTCGGATGGCTTCAGCAGTCACTTTATTATCGCCGGTTAACATCGTCACTTCAATGCCCAACCGTTTGAATCCTTCAATGGCTTCTATTGACGTGGGTTTAACCGTATCCGCAACACTGAAGACAGCTAATACGTCGGTATCATTAGCCAAGTAAATTGCGGTTTGACCTTGTAAGGCGTATTCTAATCCAATCGCCTCAGCCATAGTGGTATTCATTTTCAATGTTTTCATTAACGCAATGTTGCCTGCATAATAGGCTTGATTTTGAATGCGACCTTTGACGCCTTGACCTGCCAACGCTTGGAAATCTTGAATGTCGGCTTTGGAGATCTGTTTGGCTTGTGCCGCTTCAACAATTGCCATAGCGATGGGATGTTCTGAATAGGATTCTAGGGCATAGGCAATGCTTAAAATCTCCGGTTCTGAAAGCGTTCCTAAAGACTTTAAATCAATTAATGCGGGATGTCCATACGTAATGGTTCCGGTTTTATCTAAAACGACTGAATTCACTTTATGGGCGGTTTCTAAACTCTCGGCTGATTTAATCAATATGCCATTTTCTGCCCCTTTTCCACTCGCTATCATGATGGCGAGCGGGGTTGCTAGACCTAAAGCACAAGGACATGAAATAACCAAGACGGTAATTCCCATGGATAAAGCAAAACTAAAGGGTTGACCGCTTAACATCCATACAATAAAGGTTACGACCGATATGCCCATAACGATTGGGACGAAGACCCCAGAGATTTGATCAGCGAGTTTCGCTATCGGTGCTTTTGAGGAACTGGCTTCTTCAACCAACCGGACAATTTGCGCTAAGGTGGTGTCGTTCCCGACTTTTTCGGCAACGAACCGAACCGTTCCGGTCTTATTAATGGTTGCGGAAATGACTTTATCCCCCACAACTTTATCAACCGGCATCGATTCGCCGGTGATGGCGGCTTCATCAATCGTCGATGCACCGCTGATGATGGTGCCATCGACAGGAATCCGCATTCCTGGTTTAATGATGATAATGTCCCCTTTTACCAAATCTTGAACCAAAGTTTCAATCTCGTTCCCGTCTTTTTCAACCAACGCTGTTTTTGGGGCCAATTGAATGAGTTTACGAATGGCTTCGCCGGTTTTACCTTTGCTCAAGCTTTCTAAGTATTTACCAACCGTTACCAATGCCAAGATGGCACCAGCAGCTTCAAAGTACAAATTCATCGAGTACATATCGACTAATTCCATGTTATCGGTTCCTAAACCGGTTCCAATCATGAATAAGGCGAATACCCCATAAATCAAGGCAGCACTGGATCCTACCGCAATTAACGAGTCCATATTCGGACTTCTTAACCACAGGCGCTTAAACCCTACGGTAAAATAAGCTGAGTTGGCGATGACAATCGGCAATGTCAACAAAAATTGTAACAAGGCCATATTCATCGAGTTCTCCATCCCGGTGATAAAAGGGAGTTGCGGTGCCCCTAAACTTGATCCCATGGATATATAAAGTAGCGGGATAAAGAACGCTAAGGAAACCCACAACCGTTTTTTCATCGACTTCGTATGAGACGCTTGAATCGACTCTTGTTCGTTCTTGATTTCTACCCCAGCAACTTTCGCCCCATATCCGCCTTTTTCAACGGCAGAAACGATGGTATTGGCTTGAATCAAAGCATCATCATAATCGACGAGCATTGAATTACTTAACAACGATACACTGACTTTCTTAACGCCTTTGACCTTTTTGACGTCTTTTTCGACATGGGCAACACACGCTGAACAAGTCATTCCTGTTACATCAAACTTTTGTTTCATGTCCTCACCTCAAAGATACCCCCACGGGGTGTCTACATATACTTTATCACAGGTGATTTACCTTGTCAAATAAAAAGCCCCGAATTAACGGGGTCAGCCTTATTTCTTTAAAGGATCCTTATTTTTTTTGACCAAACTCATGATTTTGGAGGAAGGATTTATCGCCAATGATTCTTCAAACACTTCATAATGTTTGAGAACCGGCAATAATTTTTGCATTAAGAACTTCATGGATTTGGCATTATAGTTTTTCGGGACAAAGTCTGAGTATTTATTCTTCATTTCGGTTGCGATTTGGGCGTATAATGCTCGTCCAGTTTCGTCAATCAAACGTTCGACGATTTCTCTCATCGTCTCTAGTTTATCGGCTTCAAGGATTGATTTTGAATCCTGTTTCTGCGGACGTTGTGGAATAATAGGGGCTTTTTTCGGTTCTAATGGAATCAGTTCTGGTTTCACGGTGACTTCTTGAGGAATCACAGTGTCATGATTTAAAACGGGTTCGACCGCTTCTCCCAAATAGATAAATTCAGAGAAGGCATTGACGAAGGACTTAATCGAATTACGTCCCCCCATACCAATGACTTGTTTGTTTCTTTCCCGCAATTCTTGAACCAATCTGGTTAAATCCGAATCGGACGAAACGATGCAAAAGGTATCGACATCTTTTTCATATAGGATAATCATTGCTTGAATAACCAGAGAGAAGTCGCTGGTGTTTTTGCCTTTAACATACGAAAATTGATGATAAGAAACAATTGAATAATTCGCTATTTCTTCTTTCCAGGCTTTGACCTCTGCCCCAGACCAATCCGCAAAGATTTGTTTGATGGTGATTTCGCCATAAGAAGACATCGTATCAAAGATTTGTTTCGCGTTGGACGCACTGACGTTTTCAGCGTCAATGAGCACCGCCACGCGTTTATTGGTCTTTTCCATAGAACCTCCGAAGAATAAGTATCAAGTCTGGTTTCATTATACGCTACTTTCAGGTCATTTAAAACAAGAACTCTTTATTTTACCGATATTGTGGGGATTACCAAGGAATTTGGATGGTGTCAATGATCAGCATGTCGGCTTCATTGATTTCAAAGGCCCACACGTCAAGATTGTTGGTAATGCGTTCTGGAGTAACTGATTTTGGAAGGGGTAAGAATCCGCGTTGTAAACTCCAACGAATGGCGATCTGAGCCAAAGACTTTTGGTATTTCTCTGCCATTTGTTGCATAATATCGATTTTAAAAATGCGGCCCGTCGCAAAGGGGGAATACGCTTCGGTTAAAATACCATAAGGTTTTGAGAATTCAACGGTTTCTTTTTGCATGGCCCCAGGGCATAAGAAGATTTGATTGACTATGGGGACAAATCCGGTGGCTTCAATCAAAGGTTTTAAATGTTCCGGTCTAAAATTAGAGACGCCTATGGCTCTAATCTTTCCTTCTTGGTAAAGTTCAATAAATGCACGCCATGATTCAATGTTTTGGGCCGTATATTCCGTTCCATCAGAATGAATATGCCACGGCTTGGGAGAGTGGATGAGATAGAGGTCCAAATACGTTACCCCCAACAAATCAATCGTTTTTTGAAACTCTTTCTTGGCGGTTTCATACCCTTTTAATTCAGCTTTTAGTTTCGAAGTAATAAAGACCTCTTCTCTTTTTAAGCCCGAGTCTTTAATGGCTTGTCCAACCGATGCTTCATTGCCGTAAGCAGCGGCGGTATCAATGTGACGATAACCGCATTTTAAGGCATGAAGTGTTGAGTCATACGCTTCTTTTCCATTTGGGATTTGCCAGGTGCCAAATCCCACTGAGGGGATACGGACGCCGTTTTTTAAGAGATACTCTTTTTGTACTTTCATAATCATCCTCCTATATTTGACACAAGTATTATAACAAATCCGCTCATAATCGCATAGGTTGATTTAAAAATTCATCAATTGAGAAATACTCTTTTGAATAGTCTTGTTAAATCGGCTATAAAACAGTAAAATAGAAAATAGCGCATTTTTTGAGGAGACCTATGAATAACCTGACGAAATTATCTTACCGAATTGTCCAAAAAAGTCTCCATCTCGCGATGATGGTGATGCCGGTTAAAGAACCGCAAATCATCAGTGGCGACGATGGATTACACGTATTAGCGAAAAAGATTAAAACCGATGGCTTCCATAAAGTTTGTATCATTACCCAAAAACCGTTACCGGAAATGGGATTATTAAAGGATTTGACCGACGATTTCGAAAAGTACTTTATCGATTATGTTCTCTTTGATTCCACACAACCAAATCCCACCATTCTTCAAATTGAAGAGGCAAGAAAACTGTATTTGAGCAATCATTGTGATTGTTTATTGGTGTTTGGCGGCGGTTCCGCCATGGATTTGGCCAAAGGCGTGGGTGCGAGAATAGCCAGACCGAAGAAAACTTTGCAACAAATGAAAGGTATTTTAAAAGTCAGACGGAAATTACCCATGCTCATTGCGGTTCCTACCACTGCCGGCACGGGGTCTGAAGCAACACTGGCTTGTGTCATTACCGATTCTGAAACCCATCACAAATATGCCATCAATGATCATGTTTTGGTTCCTAAGATTGCGGTCCTTTGTCCCAAGTTAACCGTAGGACTTCCTAAAGCCATTACCTCAACAACAGGCATGGATGCATTAACGCATGCGGTTGAAGCCTTTATTGGCCATAGCAATACCCGTAAAACCAAACGCTATGCCCTAGAAGCCGTCAAATTGGTTTTTGATAACCTTCTGACGGCATATCAAGAACCAAACAATCTCATTGCCAGACAAAATATGCAGATTGCTGCCTATAAAGCCGGCGTTGCCTTTACGAGAGCGTACGTTGGTAACGTTCATGCGATTGCCCATACTTTGGGTGGAACGTATGGGATTCCCCACGGCTTAGCCAATGCGGTTATCTTACCGCATGTCTTAGAGTATTATAATCACCATATTGATCCAAAGCTCGCAATCCTCGCCGACTATATTCATCTCACCGATTCTAAATTATCCGTTCATGAGAAAAGCAAGGCGTTCGTGGAAGCGATTAAGAGTTTGAATCACGAAATGGATATTCCCTCGACGTTTTCAACAATCATTAAAGACGCCGATGTCCCATTGATGATTTCAAGGGCAAAAGCGGAAGCGAATCCGCTATACCCCGTTCCAATCATCATGGATACCAAAGCTTTTGGACGAATTTATTCTAGGTTACAAGACTAAAAAAATGGCCATACCTTCAAACGGTACGGCCATTTTTATTATTTAACGACTTTTGTTTCTTTCGCAACGAGCGCTTGTTTCGCGAGTTCGGCTTTGGCTTTGACTTTCGTCATCACTTTGACGGCTAAGAAAATAGCGAAGGCGATGATTAAGAAGTCAATGATGGCTTGGATAAAGTTTCCATACGTCCATAAAATGGCATCTTCTGATAAGACAAGTTCGCCTAACACATAATTGGCTTCACCTCTTAACACGATGAACCATTGTGAGAAGTCTCTGCCACCGATTAAACTAATCAGCGGCATAATGATGTCTTTGACCAAACTGCTGATAATCTTGTTAAAAGCACCGCCGATAATAATACCGATGGCCAAATCAAATGCATTGCCTTTGGAAATAAATGCACCAAACTCTTTGAAGAAATTTTTCATTGTCAAATCTCCTTTTCTATTTTATTATGGGGTTACCATAAATGATGGACGGATGGCTTGATGTACTGTTGATATATGGCTTCAACGCCTTGCATTTGTTCTTTTGTAAGCGGGGGTAGATCTGCGGCCAACACATTAGAAGTAATATGTTCAGGCTTGCTTGCGCCAGGAATCACGCAGCTAACGGCCTCAAACATTAAAATCCAACGTAATGCAATTTGGGCGAGATTCTGGTTAGGAAAGAGTCGTTTTAATGCCTCAACCGCTTTTAACCCTCGTTCATAATCGACGCCGCTAAACGTTTCGCCTTTATCAAAGGCTTGACCGTCACGGTTATAGAACCGGTGGTCGCTTTGTGAAAAGAAGGTTTCCGAGGTCATTTTACCCGATAACAACCCACTGGCTAAGGGAACTCTGACGATAATGCCCACATCATTTTTTAACGCTTCTCGAAAGACTTCTTCTAAGGGTTTTAACCGAAACATGTTAAAAATGATTTGAATTGTGGCAACATTGGGATGTTTCATCGCTAAAAGGGCTTCTTCACAGGTTTCGACGCTTACACCATAATAACGAATATGGCCTTCTTGAACAAATTGATCCAATATCTCATACGTTTTATCTGATTCATAGACCGTTTTTGGAGGACAATGTAATTGTAAGAGATCTAGGCTCGTCGTTTGTAGGTTGTTTAAGCTGTCCTTAAGAAAACGTCTGAGGTTTTCTTCGTTATAACCTGAGGCTATATGGGGATTCAATCTGCGACCATTTTTCGTCGCAATAAAAATTTCTGAATTTTCGATGACCTTATGAAAGTCTCCTAAAGCTCTTTCACTCGCTCCGCCGTTATAAACATCGGCGGTATCGTAAAAATTGACACCGGCTTTTAACGCAGAGATTAACGTATCGAATGCAACTTTTTCATCAAAGGGGTCTCCCCACTTTGCGCCAAGTTGCCAAGTTCCTAACCCGATTTCACTCACCATGAATCCGGTTTTACCGAGTCTTCGTTTTTGCATAATATCCTCCCTGTTATTTCTATTTTAGTACTATAGGTTGTTAAATTCAAGGTTTCTAACGACTTTTCTGACGCAAAATCCTTAAAATGGCATATAATAAAGAAGGAGGCTGATACAATGAAAAGAGTAATTTCTACAAATCTCGCACCACAAGCCATAGGTCCTTATTCACAAGCCATTGATACCGGTGAAATGCTTTTTATCTCTGGGCAATTGCCCCTTGAACCCACGACCATGACGCTGGTCACGGGTATCCAAGCACAAACCAAACAATCGTTAGAAAATATTCATTCGATTTTAAAAGGCGCCGGTTACGATCTCCAAGACATCGTTAAATGCACCGTTTATTTGAAGAACATGACTGAATTTTCTTTGATGAATGAAGCGTATGCGTCCTTCTTTGGTTCGCATAAACCCGCTCGTGCAGCGGTTGAGGTCGCAAGACTACCCAAAGATGCGTTGATTGAAATTGATTGCATCGCCGTAAGATAACAACTCATTTAAAGAAAAAAGGCAACCGCGGTTGTCTTTTTTTCATGAAATTAGTTGATTGGGCTGAAATTTTCCTTGTCTAGTCCACAGTCTGGGCATAGCCATCCATCGGGTAGATCCTCAAAAGCCGTTCCTGGCTTAATGCCAGCGGTGGGATCTCCAAGGGCTGGGTCATACACATATCCACAAACACATTCCCATTTTTGCATAATTTATATCCTCCGTTATGAAATAGATTTATTAATCATTCATAATGTAACACAAGCACTTTGGGGTGTCAAGTGACTTACTTAAAAGGATGCATTCTTTATCTGAATGCCGATCTGATTGAGATGTTTGCGAAAATATTCGGCGATGTCTTCTCTTGACATTCCTTTTTGAATCAAGGGTTGTATATACTCTATATTATCAATAACCATTTTCTTACGGAATGAATCATAGTATATGGGAATGATGGGAAGATCGATTCCACATTGTTCATAATATTGTATTGCTAAATAAACAAATCCGCCATTAAAATGGGTCATGACATCATGATACCCTTCTTTTGAATCTTCTGGAAAGATTAAAAGCGAATTACCAACCTGAAGATGCTCGATACTGGCTTTTATCGTTTGTCTTAACCGGATGTCTTGATACGTGGGAATGACCGATATCCCATTATAAAGTAATTTTGAGATTAAGGCAAAAGGAGTCGATATTAAGAAACTTTTGAATTTAGTATACCCTAATTTTTGTTGGTAAAAAACATGGTATAAATACTTCCACCGTTTGCTATAGCCTTCGGTCATGGGATAAGCCCCCCAGGGAACCAAAAGAATGGGAAAATGAAGGGATAAATTGAACGGACCGGATGCGCCACTGTGATTGGCGATATAGATTCCAACATTTGGAAGTGGTGTTACCATTTGATGTATAACAGGTTTTTTCTTAAAGACTCTTAGAAACGCTTTAAGGGTAGTAATGAAAAAACCATGATGATTGATCTTTGTTATTTTTCTGCGCATAGAATAATAATCCTCGTTGTTGTTCGCTTTAATTTGATTATATCATACCTAGAATTATTTGTCCTTAGTTCCTATTTTTTTGAGGATAACTTGAAAGTAAAGCGCTTTCATGCTATCATATAGAAAATTTAATTCAAAAAGGAGACGAAAAAGACATGGATCCATTGTTACTTGGTTTTATTATTTTATCCATTATTATCGCATTCATCGCTTTTGGTTTCGCTTTCTGGCTTTATTTTTGGGTTCGCAAACAACCCACCACGAACGCCAAAATTCAATCCATTGGGGAACTCATCAAACAAGGCGCAAACACCTTTATTCGCAAAGAATATACGATTCTAGCGAAATTTGCGGCGGTTGTAGCCCTTCTGATTTTTGTGTTTTTACCCACTCCCTTATGGGATGGAAATTTTGTAACCAACCTGCTATCGAATCTTCAAATGGTCATTGCTTATTTAGCCGGAACAACTTTTTCTGCCATTGCCGGTAAAATCGGGATTGCCATCGCCACGATGGCCAACACCCGTACCGCCGAAGCCGCACAAAACGGCATTCGTTTAAGTTTCTTAAATGGCTTTAGAGGTGGCGCGGTCATGGGTATGGCGGTTGTAGGAACATCGTTATTCGGTATTGCGGCGGTCTTCTTACTCACCGGCAATACGACATTATTACTAGGCTTTAGTTTTGGCGCTTCTAGTTTGGCGTTGTTCGCCAAAGCCGGTGGTGGCATCTTCACGAAAACCGCTGATATCTCTGCTGACTTGGTTGGTAAGGTTGAACTCGGGATTCCCGAAGATGATCCAAGAAACCCAGCGGTTATCGCCGACAACGTGGGCGATAACGTGGGAGACGTTGCTGGAATGGGCGCCGATTTATTTGATTCTCATGTTGCTTCTCTCGCTGCCTCCATGGTTATGGCCGCAGCGTTAGACAAAATTACGGGTGGATCTCATATCGCCATGGTCTTCTGTTATGCGGCTTTGGGGTTATTATCCTCTATCATAGGCATCGCTTTTGCCAAAATGGGAAAGGATGATAATCCGACCAATACCTTAAATACGTCTACTTATCTTACAACGGGTATTTTTGCGGTCTTAACCGCATTAGCCACATTAATCTTTCAATTTGAATGGCGAATGTACTTCGCAGCCGTATTAGGCCTCGGCGTGGGGGTTATTATTGGTATTGCGACCGATTATTTCACCGATGACCGAAAGAAACCGGTTCAGAATGTCGCTGAAGCGAGTGAATCCGGTCCGGCATTTACGATCATTTCTGGGGTTAGTTATGGATTCTTATCTGTTCTACCGGCTATGATAGGCATCGCTATTAGTGCGTTAGGCGCTTACATGCTTTGTTCCCCATTAGGCATCGCCACCAATTCACAAGTCACGTATGGGATGTTTGGCATCTCAATGGCGGCTGTAGGGATGCTTTCCATTGTGGGCATGATCATTGCTAATGATGCGTATGGTCCCATAGTCGATAATGCGAGAGGATTAGCGGAAATGGGCGGATTAGGAGAAACCGTTGTGGAAATTACTGACAAACTCGACAGTGCCGGCAATACCGTTAAAGCCGTGACCAAAGGATTCGCAATCAGCGCTGCTGGCTTAACGGTTATTTCCTTGTTAGGCGCCTTTATCAGTGAAGTCAATGATGCGGCGATTGAACGTGGTTTAGAACAAATCACGGGCTTTGATATCTTAAATCCCACCGTCTTCTTTGGTTTATTGATCGGAGCCGCTGTTCCAGCGGTATTCAGTGCCTTATTAATGCTTGGCGTGACAAGAAACGCCGAACGGATGGTGTCAGAGATTCATCGCCAGTTTAATGATATTCCCGGATTAAAAGAAGGAAAAGAAGGCGTGTTGCCCGAATACGATAAATGTATTACCATCGCAACCACCGGTGCCTTAAAAGAATTAATCCCTGCTGGATTGTTCGCAATTCTCATGACCATTGCGGTCGGAATGATAGGCGGCGTTTACGCCATTGGTGGATTCTTAGCCGGAAACATTGTATCGGGGTTAATCTTAGCGTTATTCATGAGCAACTCTGGGGGCTTATGGGATAATGGTAAGAAATACGTTGAAGCCGGAAATCATGGTGGTAAGGGCTCAAAAGCCCACAAAGCCGCTGTGGTAGGTGATACTGCTCCAAACCCCCCCCCTACACAAACCACCTTTATCTTGTTTCTTCCTTTTAGCGGTGATTTTTCTCACAATGTCCCTATTTTAGAACCAATTTAGACCGTCAAACGACGGTCTTTTTTGTATCTTTTTATGATTGAAGGATTGGTATAACTATGTTATAATGGAACCTGTTCAAAAATATGACAAGGAGAAAATACATGTCCCTATCAATCATAGATTTAATGCCCAGTGGATGGGTAATGCCCCTCGCACTTGGACTCTTCGTATTAACCTATATTTGTTTGTTATTCTTTTCGAAATACCGTGCTTACATTGCCTTAACCTCTGCAGTGGTTTACATTGCTTTGGGATATCTACCGGTTAATACCATCTTTTCATCGGTGGACTGGAACGTTATTATGATGATTGCGGGAACGATGGGATTGGTTGCCATCTTCATTGAATCAAAGATGCCGGCTTATCTCGCCGATAAGATCATTGAAAAATCTCCAAATATGATGGTCGCTATTCTTGCTTTATCAATCTTCGCTGGCATTATCTCGGCGTTTGTCGATAACGTCGCAACCGTTCTAATGGTCGCTCCGATTGCCATCACCGTTGCGAAGAAATTAAAAATATCCCCCGTTCCTTCTATTATTGCCATTGCGGTTGCTTCTAACTTAGAAGGCGCAGCGACCTTGGTGGGTGATACAACCTCAATTTTACTCGGTGGCTATGCGAACATGAACTTCTTTGACTTCTTCTGGTATGAAGGCAAGCCTGGATTGTTCTTTATCGTTCAAGTCGGTCTTGTATTCGCAACGCTCGTGTTATCTTATATCTTCCGTAAGTCCAAAGAACCGGTTTCTATTGATGAAATGACAACCGTTGAAGATTTTGTCCCTACTTATTTAATGTTAGGCATCATCGTCTTATTAATCATTGCATCATTTATTCCCAATACACCCAAAATCATCAATGGTCTCATTTGCATGGGGCTCCTCGCCATCGGCGTCTTGTATAAAATCTTCTTTAAGAAAAACAAGAATTCGGTTAAAGAAGCCGTTCAATCGATTGACTTCTTCACCTTGCTCTTACTAGCTGGATTATTCTTAGTCATTCAATCAATTTCTAACGGTGGCGTTATTCAAGCCATTGCGGATGGGTTATCGGCTGTATCAGGTGGAAACGTGTTTGTAATATACACCATCATTGTATGGATGTCTGTTGTTCTCTCTGCGTTCGTTGATAATATTCCTTATGTTGCGACGATGTTACCGGTTGTCACCGGAATTGCTGTCTCATTAGGTCTGGGCAATCCAACGGTTTTATACTTTGGCTTATTGATCGGTGCTACATTAGGCGGGAATATGACGCCTATCGGCGCATCAGCCAATATTACCGCCATTGGCATCTTACGCAAAGAAGGATATGAAGTTAAACCTTGGGATTTCATGAGAATCGGGATTCCTTACACGCTTGCAGCGGTCACAACCGGATACTTGCTTGTTTGGTTCATCTTCGGATAATCCACATAAAAAAAATAAAGCACAAAGGTCGAAGGACGTTTGTGCTTTTTTGATTGTTCTAAAGTTATTAAGGCATTAAGGTGATTTCTAAGTCTAAGGTGAAACTGACGGATGGAATAATGTGATAATAATAAAGTCCAGGCGTTACGATTGTGACTTGAATGGCATTTACGGAATCAAACGGAACTTCAAGTTCAAGAAAGTTGACCAGTTGACTTTCGCTAAATAATCCGTATTGCGAGGATTCAAATTGATAAGTTCCTGCTGTTAAATCCAAGCAAATCCAAATGTTTTGATTAGCTTCTAAGGGAATATCAATCAATTCGCCGGGTGTAAAGACCATGGTGGCCAAACGAATATCGTCCTGATGATTAAAAATGTAGGGTTCTTCATAAATGGACGGTAATTCGAATGTTTCAGGGATGGATAACGTCGTTGCGTTCGTTAAAGCAATGATGGCATAAAATTCATTTTCAAAGTCGATACGATAGTCGGTTAAGGTTGCCTCGATACTAATCACACTATTGATGGTTTCAAAGGATACATTCAACTCCGCAATCGCATTTCCTAAATCAAGAACCGATAAATCAAAGATCGATAATTGATCGGCCATCGCCAGTAAAGCCCCTAAATTAACGATGTTGTCGAGAGGAAGACTAAATTCATAGGAGTGAGTTCCGGTTTTTAATTCATTTTGAACGCTTTCGACATCGAAAGATTCATTCAAATTAAAGACATCGTCCATCACATTTTCACTGCCTGAGGCGGCGATGGTGGGTGTTACATTATTTCCTTCGATTAAATATTCAATAACATATGTGGGTTTGTTCTCATATAAGGATACTTTAGAAACATTGTTTTCGGTGCGATCAACAAATGTTAAATTATTCTCAAAATCCGATTTCACATGGATGACGGACTCAATAGTCTCTAATCCGTCGATGTTCGTTTCCACGATGGAAAGGGTTGTTTCTGCGGATAGTTCCATATGAGTTGCTTCATCGTATCTTGCACTATAGTCGCGGTATTCATCTGAAAATCCTTTTAAAGCAATCAAAGTGGACAATAAATCACAACCAATTAAGGCGAATGTCAACAAGGACATCATTATGAGTATTCCGAGTTTTTTCATCAGTAAATCTCCTTTAATTCAAATTTTGAACTTGAGGTCATTATACGCCCTTTTTTAACGAAGTGCAACCCAATATTTAAAACGGTGTTTAAATAATACTCTTTAGAGCAGAAAAAAAAGCGCAAATCCAATGAAGGGTTTGCGCTAAAGATTGACGATTATTGACTAAATCCAGCCTAATGTATTGAAAGCCATTAAAACGAAGTACACAACGAATAATCCAGAGGATACCCAAAGAATTGGGTGAATCACTTTGGCTTTACCGGTCACTACTTTGACCAATACATAGAAAATGAAACCAAAGGCGATACCGATTGAAATGTTATAAGCAAGAGCCATTAAGATGGCTGAGAAGAAGGCTGGAACAGCTTCTTCAAAATCAGACCAGTTAATATGTTTGAAGGCACTGATCATTAACACACCCACGATTACAAGCGCTGGAGCGGTTGCTTGAGCGGGAACAACACCGACAACCGGTGCGAATAAGATGCAAAGTAAGAAGAAAATCGAGGTAAATACAGAGGTTAAACCAGTTCTTCCGCCAACTTCGATTCCGGCTGCGGATTCGATGTAAGTCGTGGTATTAGACGTTCCTAATACAGCACCAATGGATGTTGCGACGGAGTCTGCGAATAAGGCTTTTTCCATTTTGGTTTTAAATCCTTTGCCAGCTTCAATGGAGGTTAAATCTTCTTCACTGAAGATGCCAGATGCTCTGCCGGTGCCAACGAATGTACCAATGGTATCGAAGGTATCAGTTAAGCTAAAAGCGAAAATGGCTAAGAATGCCATGGGTAAACGAGCTGGATCAGCGAACAACGTTCCCATACCTCTAAATGCGGCCCCAAAGGTGGTTCCTAATTCAACGAAGGGAGCACGAATGGCTTCAGCACTGAAGGAAATCGTGGTAAAATCGGTAATTCCTAAAGGCCAACCGATTAACGTCGTAGCGACGATACCGATTAAAATGGCGCCTTTAACTTTAAGAAGCAATAATACAACGGTCACAACGATACCAATTAAGGCTAAGATTGGACCTGTGGTTGCGAATTTTGTTAATTCTGGGATGATGGAAGAGTCGATGATGGCACCACCACCACCGATTTCAAACCAATGACCTGGATCAGCGACGAAATCGAAGAATCCAGCATTTTTAAAACCGATGTACGCGATGAAGATACCAATACCACCGCCAATAGCATGTTGTAAAGAAACGGGGATGGCACGAACAATCGATTTACGAATTCTTGTAACAGTGATGATAACGTTGATGATACCGCAAATGAAAACAAGTGCTAATGCTTCTGACCAATGAAAGCCAAGACCAAAACAAACCGTGTACGTGAAGAATGCATTGAGTCCCATACCAGGAGCTAAAGCGTAAGGAACATTGGCGAATAACGCCATAATCAAGGTGCCGATTGCTGTTGCGATAATGGTGGCTAAGAATACACCGCCCCAAGGCATTCCGGTTTGTGAAAGAATGTTGGGATTGACGAAAATAATGTAGACCATCGCAAAGAACGTCGTAGCACCGGCTAATAGTTCTTTGGTCCAAGTCGTATTATTTTCTTTTAACTTGAAGAAGCTTGAAATCTTGCCAAAAACTTTTTCCATGACTTAGTAATCCTCCTATGATTTTTTTTGTTTTGTCTTTGTAAATAAAAAAAGCCAGCATTAGATAATCTAATACTCGCCAACAAAATATCTGGATGCCATAGGGACATTCAGAAAAAAACCATGTAACCAATAGGCAGCTGATTAGGTCAGCTGGTAGAAACTACGGAACCAAATTATCCATATTATATTGGCGATTGACTATTCAATTCACGAAACAAAACATAAGTAGTTTACCATGAACGGATTGTCTTGACAAGCCTATGAAACCCTTTTCATTGGAACTTTCGTTTTAATAAACTTGAGTTCTTTAATGAACAAGAAAAAAGAATGCCAAGTCCGATAACTGAACTTGGCGAATTGTATTATTCTGTGAAAATCTCGATGATTTTTTGCTTTGCCTTGGTGTAGGGATGATAGCGAAACGAAAGATCAATCCAGTTCTTACGATTCAACCAAGATTTCGCATGAGAAAAGGTCATAAACGAATGGATGCCGTGGTAAGTGCCAATTCCAGAATTGCCCACGCCACCAAATCCTAGTTCAGAAGAGGCAACGTGCATAATCGTGTCATTGAACGTTCCACCGCCAAAACTAATGACATTCAGTAATCTCTTTTCGAGTCTCTTGTCTTGAGAGAACAGATAAAAAGCCAAGGGCTTAGCCTTTGATTGAATATAAGCAATGACTTCTTCGATCGACTCATAACCCATAATAGGGAGAATGGGACCAAATATTTCTTCTTGCATAATGGATGATTCAAGGGAAACGTTGTCTAATAAGGTCGGTGAAATCTTTGTTTCATTATAGGTTCCACCATATGCAATTGATTGATTGTTCATCAGCCCAATTAATCTGGAATGATGTTTGTCGTTAATTATCTTTGGTAGCTCTTCACATTCAAGGGGGTTTGATCCAAAGAACTCGGTGATGTTTTTCTTAATTGCTTCTATCAATTCGGCTTTAACCGATTCTTTGACAAAAACGTAATCTGGGGCAACACAGGTTTGTCCCGCATTTAAGAATTTCCCAAAGGCAATACGTTTCGCCGCTAGTGGAATATTCGCTGTATCATCCACGATGCATGGCGACTTTCCGCCTAATTCCAAAGACACGGGGGTTAAATACTTGCTCGCCTTCTCCATGACGGTTTTACCGACATCCGTGGATCCGGTGAAGAAGATATAATCAAATTGCTGTTCTAATAAAGCCGTGTTTTCGGTTCTTCCACCCAAAACGGTTGCGACAAATTCCGGTTTAAAGCAAAGGTCTAGTATTAGTTTGATGGCATCACTGGTGTGTTTTGCATAAGACGCCGGTTTAACAATCGCACAGTTTCCGGCTGCGATTGCACCGATTAATGGGTCGATAGCCAATTGGAACGGATAATTCCATGGCGACATGATCAAGACGACACCATAAGGTTCATAGATTATTTTACTGGTCGCTGAAAATAAAACAAAAGGCGTTTTAACTCTTTTGGGTTTGGACCAGTGGCGTAAGTGTTTAATCATATGATTGAGTTCGGTCATAACTATGCCAATCTCGGTCATAATCGTTTCCATAGGTGCTTTATTCAAGTCTTTTTTTAAAGCATCGATGATCAAGTCTTGATGATCGATGATGCCTTTTTTTAAGGTTTTGAGCGCATTTAAGCGATATTCGATGGGTTTTGTGGCTTGGGTCATAAAGAAGGTTCTTTGTGCCTGTACAAGAGTCTGGATGTCCATGTTGTTCTCCTTTTGCGTCGATACACTGAAATAATTATACCATACTCATTTTGATTTGATATAATACAAGTATCGATTCTTTTTGAGGTGGATTCATGGTTATAATTACCGGAGCTACAGGACACATTGGCAACAACGTCGTCAGAACCTTCATCGAACATCAAATAACTTGTAAATTGTTGTTAAGACGATTAGGACCGGCACTAGAAGGTCTTAAGATAGATTATGCCATTGGAAACATCTTTGATCCCTCTTTTTTATCGCTTTATGTGCATGAGGGGGATACGTTCATTCATATTGCGGGTGTCATCGATTTGACCAAGAAAAACCGTCAAGCATCGGAAGATACGAACGTCCAAGGTTCACAAGTAATTGCCGATTATTGTGCTACTCATAAAGTTCATCTGGTCTATGTTTCATCGGTGGATGCCATAAACAAACCCAACAACGGTGAAATCATTCATGAACCAACAGAGTTCGATATCGCCAAAATAAAAAGTCATTATGCCAAATCTAAAGCCACTGGGACGGCTTATGTCCTTGATTTAATCAACGATCAACATTTATACTGGGCCATTGTCTATCCTTCCGCAGTCATAGGCGTTCATGACTATAAACCTTCCGCAGCAGGATTACAAGTCTATAAAGCCCTTAAGCATCCCATCCTTCCTTATATTAAAGGCGGATATAACTTTATCGATGTCAGAGATACCTCGATGGCAATCTATCAAATTGCGATGAATAAATCAATGGGTAGCTTTATTCTTTCCGGACACGAGATGTCGATCAAAGGATTCTATCAAACCATAAATAGAGTGACCAATCGCCATATACCGCTTATGTATATTCCTATTCTCCTTGCTCGAGTCGGAACATTATTTATGAAGAATATTTCAAATGTGATGCTCGATGCATTATTGGAAAATTATCACTATGATAACCACAAAATGGTCCATGAATTAGGCGTTCAACCCCGCCCTTTTGAAGAAACGGTTTTGGACTTAATCCAATGGTTCAATCAACGAAATGCGAAATCTTTGTGATTTGGCATTTTTTATTTTTTTATAGAGTTTTTTTTATCAAAAGAACATAAATGTCGTTCAATATTTTCATGATATTTTCATGAAGTTTTTATTCTATTTATTATTGACATATAATGACTATGTGATAAAATATTGGCAATAATTGCATGGATGCACTTTTTTTTATACATTTTTTCGCAAAATTATCGAAATTGTATAAACAAAAGTCAATCCATCTTATGGAGGAAGAAAGATGGGAAACACAGTTGATTTTCAACGAAATCAGCCTGATTACTCGAGTGTCGAGGCTCTCCTCAATGTGCCGGGACTAACCCCCACTTTATCACCGCAAGCTGCCGCTTTTATTCGTCTTTTTGAACAAAATGAAGAGAATTGTACCTTCGAATACGGTGTTCGCATTTTTGAAATTGAAAAAGCGACCGAAAATATATTGGCTCGAACCGATCTGCATCCCTTAAAGGACCTTGTGTACCGTTACCGAAAACTTCCTGATTCGGTTGTTCAAGAACTTGATCATCGTATTGTTTCAATCATGACCAACCTTGATTCCTTTGGAGATGTCATCACCATAAAACGAATGGAACTCAAAAGAGAAAACGAACGCAAACAAAAACGCAACACTATCATTCAATTCTCCATTGGCGCAACCATCGCCCTCATCATTGGCATCTTAATGATGATCTCCTACATTTAAACTATATTCATTATTCAATTCATCCAAAACCGAATCAATTCGGTTTTTTCTTTCGTTTTTTTTAAAAAAAAAGAAGCAATCTTTTGTTTGCACAAGAGATTGCCTTTTTTCCTATAAGGACAGAAAAGTTCCGTGGACAATTCTGTAAAATAGGTGCTAGGGGGTATTACTTTGATTCTTTTTTGACAACGAGTTTTTCGGTCTTCTTGATGACGTCAATCCGGTCATTGACCAAAGGACGAATCACATCAGGAATCATCGTTTTATCCGATGTCAAGATATCGATGGTGAGATGCGTATAGGCGATGGCATCAATTTCAATGGCCATGTTGTAATAATTTTCTTCATTTTGTTTTGGATCGACGAGATTAAATGTTTCAAACTCTTTCTTCCATTGTTCGAGCAATTCTTTTGATTCAACGGCTTTTCTAGGATGGTTAATCCGGTTCCATTGGTACGCATGACGACTTTCATGAATCAAGGTGATGACAGCAGCACTTTCATCCGCATCGTAAATCAATTCTTTGTTAAAGATGATTTCGTTTTCTAAGCGATTGTACATCGCCAAGACGGGCATGAATGCTTTTTTGGGGAATATTCCGGCTCTCACTTCACAGACGGGACGTCCTTGGACTTTCGCAAGCATGTTTTCTAGATTTTGTAAACCCGAAATTGTGACCATTTTATCCTCTTCTTTGTTTTCAGCTTTATTTCGCTGGATTTTTTAGGGCGGCGTATTTTTGTTCGATTTCGTCGGTGATTCGTTTAAATTCTACCGGATCATTCATATCATTGATGGGTAGCCATAAGATTTTGTTTTCTGGGACGCGGTAGTTTTTAAAAATGCGACGGAGAACATCATAATAATAAGCATAATGGAACGTTAGATAATCGTGTTGATCTTGTTCGATAATACGTCCTCTTTTACGAACATTTTCGAATAACTGATCGGTTTCTCGCATAATTACGACATGGAGATCAACGTCGGGAATTCGTTTTAAATGTTCATCGGCGATGGCATACGTTAAAGCGACTTCCATCGCTGACATCGTTCCGTCTAAACGTAACAATTCAGTAAAAACCAAGTTTGAGTAAAGGGTTGAATCACAAACGATATTTTCAAGTTCTTTGGTCTTCCACATGAGTAAGAACAAGGAACTGTAAAAGGCATTTTGCGAGAGCATCGCGAAGGTCTGCTTGTCTTGATAGAAATAAGGCAAGTACTCGTTTTTCTCGACCGGTTCTTCAATGAGCGCCGACTGATAGTGTTTGGCCAGTTTTTTCGACAGCAATGATTTTCCTGATCCGATGGGACCGATGATTCCTATTCTCATGGCGCACCTCGATATACTGATTTTTTGACGCTTGAGCAAGTAACTCGAACCTATTATAAACAAGTTTTTACGCTTTGTCAAAGCATTATTTCAATATCATAACAAATATTTTTTGGATTGTTTTTTGTTAAAAAGTCAAGTTTTTTTGTTTGAAAAATATTTGCTTTTTACCAACCGAAAAACCCGATTTTTGACATCAATTTGCGAAAATTATGGCATTTTTTAGCCCTAAGGGGGGCGATATCCCTAAAAAAAGCAAGCAATGACTATTTCACTGCTTGCTTTTTGAGATTTAACGAAAATTCAATGGGATAATGGTCCGATGGATACAATCCGTCCGTTGAAGTCCGGTTGATGCGATACTTCTTATTTTCAAAATGGTCGGTCGTATAGATGTAATCAATCGGTTGACCCGCTCTGCCCCCTTGAAATCCGTGATACGTCTTACCAGGATTCTTGATTTGATAGAGCGAGGATAATCTTGAAAAGCCAATACAGACCCTTCTGAGGTATTCAATGACGGTATCGCTTGGAACCGCATTGAAATCGCCGACTAAAATCGTGGGCAATGAATTTTTTAAGTCCATTTTCCTGACCGCTTTGATAAGCACTGTCATTTGTTTTCGTTGGACGATCGGATTCGCATAATCCAAATGGGTATTCACAAATCGAATGCGTCCCTCTTCTGTTTCAAAAACAGTGATGGTCGCAATTCTTGGGAAATGGGACTCTTCAAATTTTGATACCACGTCCGGCGTAGTTGATAACCAAATCGTTTTTGATTCTATGAGCGTCACTTGATCAGGATTATATAATATGGGGGTCATTTCATTGCGTTCATCCCGAGGTAATCCCGTATAGCGATAATTTGGAAGTTCCTTTAGTAAATCACTGACCATCCCTAAATTGGGTTCTTGAAGTCCAATAATCCCAAAGGCTCCTTTATGGATGACATCCGCGACGGCCTTAACTCGGTTCGGCCATGCATTGATTAAGTCACTGGTTAAGTTAATGCGAACATTAAAGGTTAAGTATTTCATCATTATTCACTCTTTTTCAATGTTTCTTCGATTAATTGGTTTTTAATCGTCCATAATTGCTCTGATAAATCGACATAATACCCATGCGGGTTGGTAAAACGTTTAATTTCATCCCACATCGTTTCTAGTTCATTCTCCAAATGTTTTCTAATATCGATTAATTCCGGCATCTCAACGATGCACTTACCTTCTTTAATCACTTGAATCAACCGTTTTTCCACTGTGAATTTTGTTAATAGTTTTCTTTTATGCGGATGATTGGGATCAAAGATTTCTAAGGGTTTTGAGCCATCAATCACTTCATCATGAAGCGAAACATAATCCGCTAACGCTTTATGACTTTCTAAATCATAAAAACGCCATACTTGTTTAAAATGCGGATTTGTTAATTTCTCTGTATTCTCACTTAATTTGATTTTTGGCACAATGAGATGATTTTGTTCGGTTGCGACGAGTTTATACACGCCGCCAAACACCGGTTCAGATTTCGCAGTGATCAATCTTTCCCCCACGCCAAATGAATCGATTTTAGCGCCTTGTAATAAAAGCTCGGTAATGATCCATTCATCCAAGGAATTGGACACTACGATTTTAACGTCTTGCATTCCCGCTTCGTCCAATAACTTTCTCGCTTCTTTCGATAAGTACGTTAAGTCTCCTGAATCGATTCGAATCGATGCTTTCTTAATACCTAATGGCCATAATACCGTTCTAATCGCTTCAATCGCATTCGGAACGCCACTTTTTAAAACGTGGTAGGTATCCACTAGGAAAGTTGTATGATTCGGAAATGTTTTCGCATAGGCAATAAAAGCTTCTAATTCTGATGGGAACATTTGTACCCACGAATGGGCCATGGTTCCAAGCGCAGGGATGTCAAATAATTGTTCCGCCATCGCTAAGGAAGTCCCTACAACACCGCCCACATACGCTGCTTTTGCCCCATATAGCGCTGAATCTGCCCCGTGAGCGCGTCTTGCGCCAAACTCCATAACTGGACGTCCATTCGCAGCACGAACGATTCTAGAGGCTTTGGTTGCGATTAACGATTGGTGGTTCATTTGCAGTAACAAATAAGTTTCAATCAATTGCGCTTCAATGATATTGGCACGGACGATTAACAATGGTTCGTTTGGAAACACAACAGACCCTTCCTTAATCATCCAGATATCGCCTTTGAATCGAAACGATTTTAAATAATTTAAGAATTTGTCTGAAAAGAGATTTTTCGTCTTTAAAAAGGCAATATCGTCTTCATTGAAATGCAATTCTTGAATATAACGAACAATCTCAGATTGTCCCATCGCGACCGCATATCCGCCATGATCAGGAATACTTCTAAAAAAGAGATCAAAGTAACCAATCTCGTTTTGTTTCCTATTTTCAAAGTATCCAGACGCCATTGTCAATTCATAAAAGTCAACCATTAGAGCCAAGGTTGATTCTTGCATGTTCACACCTCATCGTTAAGACTTAAAAATACAATGTTTCTCGATAACAATTATATCATGCCAAATTCTTCAACCTTAATTTATGATTCGTTATTATATAATTCTGATTTTGACTTTCCAATAAATGATTTATTTATCTGTTAATGTTTACAAGAAAATCAATAATATAAAGTATTTCAATTCCAGCTATATTTTTTGGAGAGTGTTTTGTCTCATTAGTTACTAATATTTTTGGGTAGTTGTCTGAAATCAATGCAAAATTTTCAATCTCTCTCGGTGAATTTGAGAACAAATCAGCGACTTGATAGTATACAAAAGATTCGAAACTTGAAGTAACAAAGTCAATCTCTTTCTGATAAATTTTTCCAACTGACACATCTAGATTTCTGCTTACTAACTCAAGAAAAACCGTGTTTTCCAGGACGTTACCTACATTGAAATCCTTATAACCTAATAGGGCATTTCTTAATCCGGTATCGACCACGTAAAATTTTCCATTCGTTTTTAAATGCTCTTTTCCTTTAATATCAAAACGTTGAGCTGGATAGATTAAGTATGCTTTGGTAAGTAAATCAATGTATTGTTCGACGGTAGACAACGCTAGAGTAGCTCCATTTGAAACTAAAGTATTCCTGATGCTGTTTATGGAGGTCAAGTTTCCTATGTTATCAAAAATAAAACGAGTAACTTTTAAAAGATTAACATCATTTGCCATTTTTCCCCGTAGCATGACGTCTCTTTTTAATACAGAATCCAAAATATCATTTAGCAATGTGATTTTTTGTTTAGGTTCACGTGCTAAAACAACTTGCGGAAATCCTCCATATTTAATGAAGTCATTATATTTATCATCAATGCTTCTAGTATCCGATTCTGTAAAATCCAGATACTCCCTGAAATTTAACGGATACATCTTAATTTGAACATAACGTCCAGCTAAATACGTTGAAAATTCGCTATTAAAGAAAGATGAATTTGATCCACTAACATAAAGATCTACGTTGAAGGACGATCTTATATAGTTGAGTGTTTTCATCGACTCTTCAAGTTCTTGAACCTCATCTATAAATAAATAATAGCGGTCCGAGTCAATAAATCTTGATTTTAAAAATTCCATGATGATACTTTGCGATGATAGTTCTTTGTTATCATATTTTTCGAAATCAATTTCGATTATATGATCATTTCTAACGCCTACATGAATTAAGTACTGCCTAAACATTTGAAGAAGCGAGGATTTACCACATCTTCTAACTCCAGTAACGATTTTAACCATACCATTGTCTTTGAAACTGATTAAATCATTGAGATATCTATTTCTAGTTATTATATTCATTTTTTTATCACCTAACTACATTATAACAACATTTTATTTTTTTTCAACATCATAGTATAAAAACTTTAATTATTTTTAACTTTTTATACTTGTACATTAAAACATTTTGATTTTTTAACATAATTCTTACATGTATAATCAAACCATAAACATATTTATGCGTCGGATTAGCATAATTAAAAAAACCTCCGCTTGGGAGGTTTTAGTCATTAATTATACACTTGTAATTTTTCTTGTTTGTTTAAAACCCGTAAAGTTCCTTCCGCCAACGCCCGCATTTCATCTTCGCCGGGGTAAAGCGTCACTTGGAACTGGGGTCCCATATAATTCTTGATCTGATCTACGAACCAACTATTATACGCCAAGCCACCCGTTAACAAGATGCCATCAACTTTTCCTGAAGCAATAAAATACATTGCCCCAATCTGCTTGGCCACTTGATACGCCATCGCTTGCATATAAAACTCAGCTTCTTTATCTCCGGCTTCAATACGTCGTTTGATTTCAAGTCCGTTGGCTGTGCCTAAATATGAAATCAATCCGCCTTGACCGGCGAGTTTCTTCTTCACTTCTTCAATCGTGTATAAACCACTATAACATAGATCAACTAAAGGATATGTTGGTGTGGTGCCTGCCCGTTCAGGGCTAAAAGGACCATCGCCGCCCAAGGCGTTATTAACATCCACAACCCGACCTTTTTTATGATAGGCAACCGAGATTCCACCGCCCAAATGAGCAATAATCAGATTTAAGTCTTCATAATCTTTTCCGATGGCTTTTGCATGACGCTTGCCAATGGCTTTATGATTCAAAGCGTGGAAAATGGAGGTACGATTAATGCCGTTTAACCCGCTCACTCTGGCAATGTCTTCCATTTCATCAATGGAGACAGGGTTAACAATATAAGAAGGACGGTTTAATGATTCAGCGAGTTCATAGGCAATAATCGCTCCTAAATTCGAAGCATGGAACCCGTGTAAACCCACGGTTAAATCATTGACCATTTGTTTGGTCACGAGGTAGGTACCGCTATTTTTAAGCGGTTTAAGCATGCCTCCTCTTCCCACAAACACGTCAATGTTTTCTAAGGTATAGCGATGCTCCATCAAAAAATTGATGACCATCGCTTTACGCATATCTTTTTGGTCAATAACGGTTTTATAGGGTTTTAATTGATCAGCATCGTGTTTTAACGATTGTTCTTGTATTAGTTTGTCATTATTAAAGAGTGCGACCTTTGTGGAGGTCGAACCCGGATTAATGACGAGTAAGAGATAGTCCATGTTTATACCCCACCGCTAACGCGATTGAATTGAGTTTTGTGTCAGCATCGTCCGCCCGTGACGTTAAAACGATGGGAACCTTGGCACCAATGACGATGCCAGCTGCTTTGGCTTGTCCTAAGAAAACGCACGTTTTATAAAAGATATTGCCTGCATCCAAATTCGGGAACACCAAGATATCCGCAAGTCCGGCAACCGGACCACTTAATCCTTTGTGATGTACCGATTCCATCGAAACCATGTTATCGATGGCATAAGGTCCATCAACTAAAAAGGCATCGGTTGGATTGGCTTGATAGTAATCCTTGATGGCTTGGGCTTCAACGGTCGATAATATCTTGGGATTCACCTTTTCAACTGCCGAAACTAAGCCAATCTTCGGTTGTTTATAGCCTAAAGCATGCGCTAATTTAACTGCATTTTCAATTAACAATATTTTTTCTTCGATGGATGGCGTAATATTCATTGCCCCATCGGTTGCGAATAAAACCCGGTCAATCGAATTCATCGAGACAATCCCAACATGGGATAGTAACTTCGATTCTTTAATGCCATAGTCGTTATTGACAACACCCTTTAAAACGACTTTGGTATCGACCAAGCCTTTCATCAATATTTCGGCTTTGCCTTGATTGATAATCGACATTGCAATTTTAACTTCTTCTTCATCGTTGGTCTCATGAATGATTTCATAAGGGGGAGTTGCTTTAAAATGCTTGATTAATTCTAAGATCTTGGCTTCGTCACCAATCAAAATTGGTGTGATGAATCCTAGTTTCATTGCTTGACAGACCGAAGACATGACCGCTTCGTCGTCGGAATGGACGACAACCATGGTCATTCTTTTCGCTTGTTTGGCAAAATTCACGAGGGAGTCAAGATTTTTAAGCATGGATTCCTCCTTGAGACTTTACAAATTCAATGCCTCGGTCAATGGCTTGGCGGTTAATCGGAATTAAATGTGCTTTCCGTTCTCCAAGCAATTTTGCGAGCATCTTTTCAATGATTTCAACGCTAAACATATCGGTTAATCCTAAGTAAGCCCCCATGATGACCATGTTCGCTACTTGAATGTTACCCAGTTCCAAGGCAATTTCATTGGCGGGAACGCCGCAGAAATGGATCTTTTCTTTGGGTTCTGGTTTCGTAATTAGTGAGGCATTATATAGAATGATGCCATCACTTTTCACTTGATCGATAAACTTGTCTAATGAAGGTTGGTTAAAAGCAATCAAATGCGATGCTTTTTGGAAGACCGGTGAATTAATCGATTTCTTAGAAACGATGACCGAACAGTTTGCCGTTCCGCCTCTGGTTTCTGGTCCATAAGACGGATACCATAATGCATACAGTTCCAGTTCGGTTCCGGCATAGGCCAGTATTTGCCCCACCATCATCACACCTTGACCACCAAATCCGGCTACTTTGATATTATAGGTTTCATTCATGAGATTCACCTATGTCTTTAAAGACTTTCATCGGGAAAACCGGAACCATGGAATCTTCAATCCATTTTAACGCATCAATGGGTGTTTTACCCCAGTTGACTGGGCAAGACGATAAGATTTCAACCATGGTGAATCCTTTTTTCTCAATTTGGTATTGGAAGGCTTTTTTAATGGCTTTCTTTGCATTTCTGACTTGTCTGGGATTAAAGACAGAACAACGTTCTAAGTAAGCAACGCCATCAATCTGAGAAAACATTTCCGCAATTTTAATCGGAGATCCATGTTGAACAACCGTTCTTCCAAAAGGAGAGGTTGTCGTCTTTTGTCCAATTAAGGAGGTCGGTGCCATTTGTCCGCCGGTCATGCCATAAATCGCATTGTTTACGAAAATAACGGTGATATTTTCGCCTCTGTTGGCGGCGTGAATGGTTTCCGCAATACCGATGGACGCCAGGTCACCATCGCCTTGATACGTAAAAACAACGTTGTCCGGGTGAATTCTTTTAACACCCGTTGCCACTGCGCATGCTCTACCATGAGCGGCCTGTTCCATATCACAATTGAAGAATTGATAGGAAAAAACGCTGCAACCTACCGAGGCGATGCCAACCGTGTGATCCATAACATTAAGTTCTGTTAGCACTTCGGCTACCAGTTTGTGTATAATTCCGTGTGTACAACCAGGACAGTAAGTAAGAGGGTTATTGGTCAGTCCAGCGGACTTTTCGTATTTAACTTCCATTACTCGACCCTCCATTTATTAAAGTTTTGAACCGCTGCGGCAATTTCTTCCGGATCAGGAACAATTCCACCGCTACGGCCATAGAACGAAATTGGCAAACGACCTTTGTTGGCGATTTGGACGTCTTGAACCATTTGTCCAAGGCTCATTTCCGTGACTAAGATGCCTTTGCAATGCGGTTTAATGGCATTGAAAGCCGCTTTTGGGAATGGCCATAAAGAGA
This sequence comes from uncultured Caryophanales bacterium, assembly GCA_942493185.1. Classification (GTDB taxonomy): domain Bacteria; phylum Bacillota_I; class Bacilli_A; order Izemoplasmatales; family Hujiaoplasmataceae; genus UBA5603. The sequence goes on along the minus strand of OW818673.1, from coordinate 738,356 downwards.
TAGGACGAATGATACCCACTTTGATCTTCGCTTTTTCTAAGATTTCGATGGCACTTCTGGCAATACGGCTCATCGTGCCATATGCAACGATGACGTAATCCGGATCATCCATATTAATCAGTTCAAACTTGGTTTCATTTTGAATGACCGATTGATATTTCTTATTTAAGGCTAAATTATGGTTTTCAAGTTCATTGGGATCTAAGAACAAGGAATTGATGACGTTTCTACCAGAATGGTTTTTGGTTCCTGAAGAAGCCCAATCCTTGGGAGGAATGAAGCGTTGCTTAACCGGACGGTTAAAATCAACGGATTCCATCATTTGACCAATGAGACCATCGACCAAAACCATGACTGGGTTACGGTAGTAATCCGCAATGTCAAAGGCTTCTTTCATCGTGTCGATGGTTTCTTGAATGGTTTCAGGAGCGAAGACGATGACGTGATAATCGCCATTTCCGCCGCCTCTGGTGGCTTGATTATAGTCGCCTTGTGAGGGTTGAATCGATCCTAATCCAGGACCGCCTCTCATAACGGAGACGATAACACAGGGTAATTCTGCTCCAGCGATATAGGTAATGCCTTCTTGTTTTAAAGCAATACCGACTGAAGAGGAGGATGTCATAACTCTGGCACCGGCACCAGCGGCGCCATATACCATGTTAATGGCCGCTACTTCGGATTCAGCTTGAACAAACACTTTGCCATGTTCAGCCATATATTTTGACATATATTCTGGCACTTCGTTTTGAGGCGTGATGGGATAGCCAAAGAACGCATCACAACCGCCTTTAATCGCTGCTAAAGCAATGGCTTCATTGCCTTTCATTAAGACTTTATTGCCCATTAGTTCATCACCTCGACCTTAATTACGGAATCAGGGCACATAATGGCACAAGTAGCACACGCAATGCATTTGTCCTCATCCGTCATTCTAATAATGTTGTATCCGGCTTTATTCATCGAACTCTTATCAGAATAAAGAATCTTTACTGGACAAAAAGCCACACAAAGCATGCAGCCCTTACATTTATCATAATCAAATGTCAATTTACCTTTTGGCATTTTATTCTCCTTTTATAACCAATTTTTGCGAAGATATAAATTCATCTCCAAGGTTTCACCGGACAAATGAAAAGATTTGTCCGACAAACGCTTGGGAATGGCTGTATAAACAATAGGAATATTGATTTCTTCAGAAACAGATTTAACAATTCTTTCCCCTTCAAGGATGTCTTCAACCGTGGTTTCGCGCAACAAGTTTGAGTTATTGACGATTCCGGTTATTTTGATCCCTGCCGAAGATTCGATTGAACGAATTTGCGCTAGAATTGCTTCTTTTGTTTGCGTTTGTTCGCGGAAGATATTGACGACCATCCAGACATCCACGTCCTCATCAATTGATTCTGAGAACTGTCTTAAAATGATCGCGCCGGCATCATTGCCGCCCATATCATAAATGGCAACGACGTCCTTGTTCTGCAAGGGCAAAAAGATGTCCTTGGAGAGGTAGGGCAAATCGCCATAGATGCCATTTTCTGGCGTGGTGGCAATCATCAATATATCATGTTCTGAAAGCATTGCGGTCAATTCACGAGTTCTGAAGTACGGATTCACAATGTCTAAGTCCACCAGATAATTGATTTTCTTCTGAAGGGCTAAGTTCACTGAAAACTCAGACTTTCCGGATCCGTAATGACCCACAATGAAGGTAATTCGTTTCATGTTAGCGGCGAACGTACGTTTTTCTAACTTCACCGATTTGTTGAATGCGGTTCTTCGCATAAACAATGGCGGCTTGTTGCGTATGAATATTTTCTTGTTCAGCGATTTTGAAAATGGTTAATAAACGATCATAAATCTTTTCAACGGCCTTCATGGCGTTGTCGCGGTTATAACCGATTAATTCATGATAAACATTGATGACACCGCCACCATTGATGACGAAGTCAGGAGCGTATAAAATGCCTTTATCTTTGATCATGTTTCCATGACGTTCTTCATCTTGAAGGACGTTATTAGCAGTACCAGCAATGATTTGCGCTTTAATCGTAGGAATGGTATCATCATTTAAGATGGCGCCTAAAGCACAAGGAGAAAGAACATCGACTTCTAATTTAAAGAGTTCTTCTGTTGTTACAAACGTAACTTCTGGATGTTCTTGAGCCATTCTTTGAATGTGTTTTTGGTTGATTTCCGAGAAATAGATTTTCTTAGCGCCAGCTTCTAACAAATAGTTGATTAAATAATAACCCGTTTGTCCGGCACCTTGAACAGCGAACGTGTAGTTTTTAACATCATCGTTGCCAAATTTATATTTTAAAGCGGCTTTAATGCCATGGAAGGCTCCCCATGCAGTGACAGGAGACGGATTGCCTGAACGACCTTCTAGTCCAACAACATGATCGGTTTCCATATGGATATATTCCATATCTTTCGTATTCGTATTAACGTCTTCGGCCGTAATATAACGTCCATTTAAACTTTGAACATAACGTCCTAAAGCACGGAAATAAGCTTCACTCTTACAAGTTTGAGCATCGCCGATTAAAACGGTTTTGCCTCCCCCTAAATTTAATCCAGCAGCAGCGGATTTATACGTCATGCCACGCGCAAGTCTTAATGCGTCCATAACGGCATCTTCTTCTGTTGCATAATTCCAAATTCTTGTTCCGCCAAGGGCAGGTCCTAATGTCGTGTCATGAATAGCGGTAACGCCTTTTAATCCGGTTGTCTTGTCATAAAAATAAATCAGTTGTTCGTAATCATGTTTTTCCATGTACTCAAATTTGTTCATTGTGTCCTCCATAGGTTGTTATCTATTTTAACTACTTGAAAACGCTTCCAACAATATTATATCACTCGGTCAATAGAACGCAAAGAAAAAACGAATATAAATTCAAAAAAAAGAGCTGAGTTATATATAACTCATTTCTTTCTGCTTTCTTCTAAATTATAGACTGAATTCATCACGATGTCACGCTTACATTTCATCTTTTTTTAATAAATTTCTGTATTTTTTCACCCGTTAGCGCTTTCATAGTTGGTCTTGATTGCTTTTCTTCTTTTGAAGAACCCTTTTTTGTCGTAAAAATTGACGTCTCAATCTTTTTTAGAGGATAATCTCTGTCTTTGATATTAAATGAAATGCAATCTATTATATCTTTTTTTAATTTGTGGTAAAATGATGACAAAGTCATAATGCAATCAACCCTACTGGAGTGTCAATCATGGACAATCAACTTGAGACAAGGAAACTATTATCAACCGATGATATCAAAGTATTATGGTCAAAAACCTATAGTGATACCGGAAAACCCGATTGGTCGCATATCTTTCCTTATTACGATGACTCTATTGTTTTCCAAGATTCCATTCAAAAGATTGAAGGGAAAGACAAATTTGTATCCATGTGCAACCGTTTGGCAAAACGGTGCAAAAGTCTAAAGATGGATATTTACAACATGGTTCAAACCGAGAATGTTGTTATGATGGATTGGAAGATGACCATGTCGTTTCGTTTCTTTCCTAAAAAACCCATTTATGGCGCCTCAAGACTAACCTTTAATGATAACGGTAAAATAATCGAACAACGCGACTACTACGACCTATGGGGAGACATCTATGATGGCATTCCCATCTACAGACGGCTCTACCGCTGGTTCATGCGGGTCTTTTTTGGATGAGGTGATGTGACATGGCCTATAAACTCCCTGAACAACTGATGTTCATGAAAAATAGTAAAATGGAACAAAAAGTCAGTCATGAACCCATGGATCATAAAGTTGTGGTCATCACCGGTTCTACGTCCGGCGTTGGGTATGAAGCGTTGAAACGCCTGGCCAAAGCCGGAGCGGACATCGTGATGGTTTGTCGCAATGAAGGTAAAGCATTGGAAATAAAGCAAGACATTGAATCCAAATACCCGGTTAAAATCGATTATTTCCTTGCGGATTTTTCCGACTTGGACCAAGCGAGAAAAGCCGCACAAGAAGTAGCTCAAAAGTATCCTCATATTGATGTTCTTATCAACAGTGCTGGAATTCATTCTACGAAGAAATTATACAATATTGACGGGTATGAACTGGTCTTTACAGTCAATCACCTAGCCTCTTTCTTATTTACAAAGTTACTTCAAAAAACAATGATTACTTCTGCTCCTTCGAGGATTATTCAAGTTAATTCTGAAGGACACCGTTTTAATGGGTTTAACATCCATGATTTAAACTGGAAAAAACGGCTCTACACGGGGTTAAAGGGGTATGGTGCATCAAAGACTGCCCAGCTCTTAACCGTGTGGCAAATGGCTGAAGAACTCCAAAATACCGGGGTTACCATCAATGCTATGCATCCTGGTGCAGTTAGAACCAACATCGGTAGTAACAATGGCAAACTTTACCGCTGGTTTTTACACCATGTCACTTGGCATTTCTTAAAGGATCCGGCAATCTCAGGTGAAGCATTATATTACTTAGCCTCTTCAAAGGATTTAGATCACGTGAGCGGGAAATTCTTTAATCTGACGATTGAAGAAGTACCGGCCAAACATGCCTTAAATCCCATTAAACAAAAACAAATATATGATATCAGTCTTAAAATGACAGGATTAAACAGGAAGGACGAATAGTGATGAGCTATGATGTAATTGTCGTCGGTGGTGGCATTGCCGGATTAACGTCTGCGGCGTTCTTGGTCAAAGAAGGCTATAAAGTCCTGCTTTGTGAAAAAGAAAGTGACACCGGTGGTTTAGTCAATTCGTTTTATCACAATGGGTTTTTATTCGATGCGGGCGTGAGAGGTATTGTGGATTCCGGCATCGTCAAACCCATGTTAAAACAACTTGATCTTGACGTTGCCTTTACCAAGAGTATTGTTTCAATTGGAATTGAACAGGAAATGATTAAAGTTGAATCCTTAGAGAGCTTAAAAGACTACCAAGCGATGCTCTTAAAACTTTATCCTGATCAAGAACAACATATTCAAAATATCCTAACTGAAATCAAAAAAGTCATGGATTACATGGATATTCTTTATGGCATTGAAAATCCGCTCTTTAAGGATTTAAAACACGATAAAGAATATCTCCTGAAGGAATTATTACCATGGTTGTTTAAATTCATCGCAAAATCCGGAAAGATTAAACATTTTAAGGCGCCAGTCGATGAATACTTGGCAAACCTGACAGATAACCAATCATTGATTGATATCATCAGCCAACATTTCTTTCAAAAGACCCCTGCCTCTTTTGCCTTAAGTTACTTTAGTCTATATTTGGATTATGAGTATCCAATGAACGGGACCAAAGCCCTTGTGGATGCGATGAGAGACTATTACCTCGCTCATAATGGCGAACTGAAGACTCAAACGCAAATTGTCGCTCTTGATTCCGTATCGCAAATCATCACTGATCAAAATGGTAATAGCTATTCCTATGATCAACTCATTTGGGCTGCGGATATGAATCAACTATACAAGGCCGTCGATTTAGACAAAATCAAGGATTTGAAAGTCAAACAAGCAATCATCAATCATCAGTCCTTGTTAAAAGGCAAACGCGGGGGCGACTCCATCTACTCTGTCTTTATAGAAACTGATTTAGATAAACCCTACTATAAACAAAGAACCAGTGCCCACTGCTTCTATACAACCGTAAAAACTGGACATTCTTCTGTCTTTAATCAACTTAAAACAGTTAGCCAATCGACCAACAAAGAAGTAATTATGCAGTGGATGTCTGATTACCTTGATTATACCACCTATGAAATCGCCATTCCTTCTTTAAGAAACGAATTACTGGCTCCGGTTGGAAAAACAGGGTTGGTCGTCAGTGTTCTGATGGATTACGACTTTATTAAAAACATTCGCTCATTAGGCTTTTATGATGAGTTTAAACAAATGGCGGAAACAAAAGTCATTGATGTCTTAAATAGTGGACTCTTCGATCATTTCAAAGATTATGTCACTCATCATTTCAGTTCAACGCCACTAACCTATGAAAAGATGAGTGGTAATTTAGATGGCGGAATCACCGGATGGGCGTTCACCAATCCCGTCAATCCAGCCATTTCTAAAATGGGACAAGTCGCAAAAACCTGTTATACAAAAATACCGAACGTCTTACAAGCAGGACAGTGGACCTTTAGTCCTTCTGGTCTCCCCATCAGTATCCTTACCGGCAAGATTGCCAGTGACAGAGCGGTAAAACTGCTCAAGAAGAGGAAATAGCCATGAAAAACATCGTTTTGTATCAAAGCAAATACGGTCATAGTTTACAATACGCCACGTGGATTTCTGAAACACTTAATTGGGAGTTAAGAGAATTTAAGCAATTCAAGAAATCGGAAATAAAAAACTACCAACATATTATCTTTGGTAGCGGTGTTTTTATTGGCAAAATGAATCAAATAAAGAAAGTCTTAACCTGGTTTCAGGACAAACCCATCATTATTTTTGCCTGTGCAGGCAATAACAATGTTCAAAGTGATATTGATGACATCAAGAAAGCCAATTTCACCCAAGAACAACTAACATTTCATCACTTCTTTTATTTACCAGGCGGGGTTGATTTTAGAGAAGTCCACGGACTGATGAAATCGATGATGAATGTCTTCATGAAGATGATAGAAAAGAAACAAAATAGAACCCGTGACGAAATAGCCCTATTAGACAGTTATAATAACCCCACTTATTTCGTGGATAAAGCCCATATCAATGAGCTTATTACCTACGCTCAAAATTTGAAGCAATCATAGTTTATTCTTTGATTGCTTTTTTATTTGATTCTTTTTTATCATTGAAATAATAGATTGCAAGCGGAATTAAGGCTCCATAAACCATGCCTGCAATAAATCCCATCAAGTCTTGATAATTCGTAGAACTATAAAAGGCAAAAGAGACCATCGTGCCAATCAGAACCCCTTTGAGGATATACCCTTTGAGAGATTGTTTGGCCAGTAACCCAATGGCCAGCCCAATGATCAAGCGGTTATACCAAAACGCAAAGAGATAATTCGTTGATAATTCTTCGGTTGTTCTTAAAGAAGCACCGATGATACAGACAACACCCAAGATAGCGCCACTGATCAATCCGACTAATAACCGTTTATTCATACTAAAACCTCCAAATTCTTCTTTATCGTCTATTTTTTGACTCAAAAATCATATTAAGAAGGTGCCTTATGGTTATAAAACATGATTCCAAGTACAGTTTAAAGATGCGTTTCTTTGTATGGCTCATTGGTTTTCTCAGTTGGCTGACAAGACAACCCCTTTGGACGTTTGCGCTCAAAGGAAAAGCCAAACGGCTGAAAGTCACTTCATCGATAAAACAATCGATCATTGAAATGAATGGTATGAAGGTCTTAAAACTACAAGGTAGTGTTACAAAAGAATCCTATGTGATTTATTTCCACGGAGGTGGCTTTGTTATGCCTACTAATGGTTTCCACCTTCATTTTATCACGAATCTCTTTTTTAAGGTGGATACGACCCTTTATTTCATCGATTACCCATTAGCTCCTCGTATGAAAGCCCCTGAATTGCTTGAATCACTAGAATCCGTGATCAAACAGATTCAAAAAGAGGAACCAAACAAGTTAATGGTTTTGATGGGAGACAGTGCAGGCGGAAATCTTGCCTTAGTGTTATCAAAACGTTTCTCAAATGTTCAACGCCTCTTTTTAATGTCCCCTTGGATGGACCTATCCATGAGTAATCCTCTTATTGATTCCAACCATCACAAAGAAGTCATGTTTACCAAGGGTCAATTATTAGACGCTGCTAAAGCCTATCAAGGGAACTATGATTTTTTGAACCCAAAGATATCACCCATCTATGACGATTTTAGCCATCAAACAATCACCATCTTCTCAGGAATAAACGATATCTTATATTTTGATAGTGCAAAATTTGCGAAATTGAATCCTTTGGTGGAATTACATGAATATCCGGGGTTACCTCATGATTTCATGACCTTCGTTTCTGGCAAGGAACAAAGTCAAGTCATTGATATTATTGTCGAAAAGATGGGACTGACTAAATAAATGATTAAACAATTTCTCTATTCTAAAAAAGGACTCATTGTATCCAGTATCGTTCTTCTCTTCTTTATCGCTGTCGTCTTGCCGTATTTCTCGATACTATCAGAAATATCATCCCATTCAACCTTTTCTCCCGATATAGCCTTCTTCTACACTGTGACCGAGTTTTATCAGGCAATGGAATGGTATGGTCAGGATGGCAGGAATGCGTATATCCTATTACGTTGGACATTTGATGTTGTATGGCCGGTTGTGTATACTGCATTTTTAGTCTCAGCGACAGCGGCCTTAACGAAAACCAAATCGCCAAAAACACAGTTCCTCGTATTATCGCTTCCAATCCTTTCTGTGTTCTTTGATTTTTTTGAAAATATCCTTGCATCCATTAATGTGGGCATCTATCCTAAACAAATAGAATTCCTGGTCATATTCCTTGAGGGTATCTCGCTTTTAAAGTGGCTCTTTATAGGATTAACCGCTTTCGTTTTAATGTACCTTCTCATTCAACGTTTCATCGTAAAGAAACAAGTTAAACACGAATAATTCGATAATAAAAGCCGCACCAGGGACATCGTCAGTAAGACGAATAATCGTGTGCGGCTTTTTATTGATAGGATCCAACTAGGTTTTAATCAGATAAAGCTAGATTCGTTATGGCTCATAAATCATATATTCGTAATTAAAGGCTCCCTGATATCGGTTTACGATAATCTCATCGCCTACATTCAGTTGATAATACCTTGATTGCGAGGTTGAGATTTGATACTCTTCACCTTCGATGATAATTGTTAAATCATAAGTGGTCATTGATCGTCCACCGGTATCAATGTCCATCTCGATGATTTCTGCGGAGTATTCAATCGGTACGGACGTATCAAAACTATAATTAAAGAACAAATACGACAAATATCCAAAACAAAAGCCACCCATTAAGACCAACAAGGGAATACAATATAAGTTTTGTCGGTCTCTGATATCATCTTTATAACGAATAACCACGAAAATTGATATAATCATGAGTCCTGCTGAGATTATCAAGATGACTAGCCATGGATCACCGGCTTTATCAATATAATCAACATCCATAATAATTGAGCAAGCAATGATAAACTGTAATAATCCCACAATCAAAGGGTACTTTTCAAAAGGCATATTTTTTTTATGATTGTTGTATTTATAGAGTTCTACACCTACCACGGTTAATATTAGGACAATTCCATGAAAATAGATAATCAGCGAGAATACTCTCGTCGATAGATCTAGTAACCGTAAGAAAGGATATAAAAAGATGAGTCCTAATACAATTTTTGAAGGGATACTGGTATGCAGTTCTTTAAGAAACATCGTTACGGCTACTCCAACAAAGATGATCGCAAATATACCGATATCATACCAATTAGTATCTCGAATGTATTGTAAATTTGGAGACATCGACAAATACATCCATCCAAATAACAAGAGGATTGCCAATCCATATTTATACAGAGGTTTCATAATATCTTATCCTTTCGATTATTCGATATAGATATGACTGGTTATAGAACCGGTTTCATCAATATCAATGATTCTGGCCCCTTTTTTAAACTCTGGCATGGTATAGTTGTAATGACCTGTACATCTGCCAAACGCTAAAAGGCAGCCTTCTTTGATGAACGAATAATCATTCACATGATCATGTCCCACAAAGATGCCTTTTAAGGTTCCGGTTTTTAAGAGCTGTGGGAAAAACAAAGAATCATATTTTGAACAAGACACCCCTTCAAAACAATCGCCTTTAAGACTTGCTTTGTTCGTCTCTTGTTGGATTTTATACTCCACCAACGGAATATGGAAAAAGAACAATGAAGAGAGTTTGTTTGAATGACGTTTTAACTCATTGATGGTTTTAATAAAAGCATCAATTTGAGCTTGATCGATGTAATCATAACTCCAAACATTTTCCCCGTTAATAACATCAATCCGGTCATTGTGCGAATCCAAAAATCCCAACATCGCAACGATAATACCTTTTCTTGAAAGTTGTAAATGATAGTTCCCCAATCCCCGTAACTGGGGATTTCCTTTATCAAACAAGCAATACTTTCCTTTCATAAGGATATTCGCTTGTTCCTCTAACGTTAATCTGGGTTCATAATCATGGTTACCAAAGACAAAGGTCCAAGGGATGTGATAGGAATCTAACGTATCACGAAGTTTATTAAGGGTTAACTCATTGTCAAAAACCATGGTAATATCCCCGGTAATGACGAGTAAATCCGGTTTTTCTTTAACAATCACTTGATGCATTAAGTGGTATGTTTCTTTGTCTGCTTCAACATTCATGAGATGTAAATCCGTAAATTGAGCAATTCGGTACGTTGATGATTTCATAATGATGGGTTTCATAGCTACCTCGTTTGTAAGTGATACTTAAATTATCGCATAAATGCATTAAATTACAATAAACAAACGAGAATTCATAGAAATGAATTCTCGTTTTTAATGATTAATTAAGGTTTAGAATGCCTCGGAGATTGATTTTCCTTGCATGTGGAGTTGTAAGTAATCCGGTCCACCGGCTTTTGAATCGGTTCCGGACATATTGAATCCACCAAACGGTTGATATCCTACTATCGCACCCGTGCATTTACGGTTGAGATATAAGTTTCCGACATGGAAGTCTTCTCTTGCGAGTTCTAAATGTTTGCGGTTATTAGAAATGACCGCACCGGTCAACCCAAACTCCGTATTATTGCCTACCAAGATAGCCTCATGAAACGAATTGACTTTGCATACGGCTAGAACCGGTCCAAAAATCTCTTCTTGCATCAGTCTTGAATTAGGAGCTAAATCCGCATACACCGTGGGTTCAATAAACCAACCTTTGGAATTGTCGGTTTTACCGCCCGCAATCAATCTGCCTTCGGTTGCGCCAATTTGAATGTATTCGCTGATCTTATTAAAAGCATTCTTATCAATGACCGGTCCCATATAATTGTTATAATCAACAGGATTACCGGTGGTTAAAGCTTTGGTCTTATAGGCAATGCGTCTAACGACTTCATCATACACATCTTTGTGAATGATGGCTCTTGAACAAGCGCTACATTTTTGTCCAGCGTATCCAAAAGCGGATTTGACAATGGATTCAGCGGCCAATTCAACGTCACAATCTCCATCGACTAAAATGGCATCTTTACCGCCCATTTCCGCAATCACCCGTTTCAACCAGATTTGGCCAGGACGAACGATGGCAGCTTGTTCATAAATCGACATACCGACTTCTTTCGATCCTGTAAAGGAGATAAAACGTGTCTTTGGATGTTTTACGATATAATCGCCCACTTCACTGCCTTTACCAGGAATAAAGTTGACAACTCCGGCAGGAAGACCGGCTTCAATCATCGCTTCTACCAAACGGTATGCTATCACTTGCGTAACAGACGCTGGTTTTAATAACACACAGTTTCCGGTGACGACAGCGGCACTGGTCATGCCGGTTAAAATCGCTAAGGGGAAATTCCAAGGAGGAATAATAGCGCCAACACCCAGCGGAATATACCGATATTCATTGCGTTCGATGTTCCGTCTGCTTAAGACGACATCATCAATGCGGTCTAACAATAACATCTGTCTGCCGTAATATTCTAAGAAGTCAATGGCTTCAGCGGTGTCCGCATCGGCTTCCGCCCATGGTTTCCCCGCTTCTTTCGTCATTAATGCAGAAAATTCATGTTTCCTCCGTCTTAAAATTGCGGCGGTTTTAAATAAAACATCGGCTCTGACTTTCGAATCGGTTTTCTTCCATGTTTCAAACGCTTTTAACGCTGCTTGCATGGCTTGTTCGGCTTGTTCAATGCCAGCTTGGTGAATATGACCCACAACTTCAGAAACATTTGCCGGGTTGGTCGAATCTTGTGTACGACCCACAAAGAGTTTTTCACCGCCAATAAGAAGAGGTAACGTTTCACCCATTCTGGATTCAACGACTTTTAAAGCCGCTTCATACGCAAGTTTATTTTCTGGTTTGGAAAAATCGGTCAATGGTTCGGTTTGATAGGGATAAATTGCCATAAATAAGTCTCCTTTTATACCACAGATTTTTCGACGTCGTGCGTCGATTGATGTTTGAAGCGATGAATATGCGACCATCGGTCTGGTTTTAGGTAAGGCAATGGTTTCAACGGGAACTTTTAAGAAATTAGCAAGTTCTCTTTGAATCAAGGGCATGCAGGTGGAGCCTTGGCATGGTCCCATGCCAACGCGTAACTGTCTTTTTAAATCTTCAATGGTCGTATAACCTAATTCCATCCAGTGACGGATTTCTGCTAAGGAGATGTCTTCACAACGACAGATGATGATGTCTTGATTACTCATGGCTGCGTCTCCTAATCGTCACAAAGTCATATAAGAGTTCTTTGGCGACTTTTACGGTCACTAAGACCGTTTTGTCGGTCTTAGCGTTAATGGTCGTCGCTTCAATGAAGGCTTCGCCTATGACCTCACCGCTTCGGTTAACCGCATCCCAGAGTTCTCCTCTAACGGGATGGGGAATGAATTCATAAGGGATTTTAAAGGTATTGTGTGTTTCTTCGGTTTTAGCGACCACAATCGCTAAACCGGGGCATGATGTGACACAAATGCCACAACCGGTGCATCTTTCAACCACCAGTTTCGGTTGTTGGTTGATATCTGGTCCAATGACGATGGCATCAAACGGACAACTGGTTTCACAGGGATTACAAGGAATATCTTGGTAACATTCGATGATGGCTTTGGGTTTCACCAAAGCTTCTAATTTTGGAAAACGCGAAAGCACTTGTTCTTTTAAAGCAATACCGGTTTTATCAAGCATGGTCAGCACCTCGCAATTTCGCTAAACCAATTCTGGTTTTCGCACCAAAGGGCCCACTTCTTAAGTTGTCGAGTTGGCCATGATATTCTGTTTTAAAGGATTCATAATTGGGATGAAGGTATCCTATGTTCTTAGCCGCAATCAAACCGACCAAATACCCTTCCACAATCGCTGAACTGGCTTCTTCGATGCCGATGACATCCCCGGCAACGAAGATATTTTGAAGGTTGGTTTCATTGTCTTCATTGACTTTGGGAACCATTCCGCCTAATTCATTGACAAACTTCATTTCTACTCCCGCCATGGATAACAATTGATGGAGGGGGTTAACCCAACGGAGATGCATACCGCATCAACGTCGATAATTTTTTCAGTTCCTTGAATCATATTCCACTGGGGGTCTAGTTCAACGGTTTCAATTTGTTCTACTGCATTTTTACCAATTGCTCTTTTAATGGTTGTGGATGTATAGATGGGAACCCCAAGTCTTCTGAGTTTAGAAGCATGGACCAAATATCCGCCAATCTTCGGCGCGGCTTCAATTAAGGCTTTTACTTTGACGCCGGCTTGCATTAGTTGGTAACTGACAATTAAGCCTATATTACCAGCGCCAACCATCACCAAAGAATCACCTGGTAATACACCATACAAATTCATTAACGTTTGGACCGCACCGGCACCGTAGATGCCGGGTAAGTCATTGTTTTCAAAGGCTAAGAACTTTTCACTCGCACCCGTTGCCACAACGATGGCATCGGCTTGAAATTTATGATAAATGCCTTTTTGATAAACCGTGATGACTTTTTCATCATAAAGACCTATGACGGTCGCATCGGTCATGATTTCAATCTTGTCACTTAATGCTAAGACATCGTTAATGAGTTTCTTCGCAATGTCAAAACCTCTCGTCTTCGCATAGGTTTTTTGGGAACCAAAGAACTTATGTGTTTGTTTGATCAATTGACCGCCAACACGGTAACTCCGTTCGACGATTAAAACATGACATCCGGCTTCTGCGGCATTCTTCGCAGCACAAAGCCCAGCTGGTCCACCGCCTATGACAATGAGTTCTTTTTTTATCATTTTAGAACACCTTTGCCCTTCTGGCTTATAACGACCATACCTTCTTCTAATAAGGTCACGCAGGTTCTAACATTGGGTTGATCATTCACCGTCATGTCACACGATGCACAGTTTCCAATCGCACAATAAAAACCACGCGGACGGTGGTGTTCAATCGATTCTGATAGTTTTCGAACCCCAGCGGCGTGTAAGGCACTGGCGATGGTATCGCCTTGATAACCTTCTAAAGGATGGCCATCAAAGGTAAAACGTAATATGTTTTTGTTCTCAAAAGATAATATAGGATGCTTCTCTATGCGCATATGTCTACCTCTCACTATTGTATATGATAACATAAAGCGCTTTCATTTAAAAGCAAAATTTGTTGTCAATGGATGAAAATAAAATGACATCTTTTTAAGGATGTCATGGGTTCATCAATTGATATAACTTGCTTGTATTTTATCTTCTTTAACAATCAATTTCTTCTTCTTTTCAGTTAAATAGATGGGTAAATACATGGCATGCATTAATAATGCGGCTAAACCAATTAGGACAATCAAATACACAATTTGATGAATGTCTTGAAAGACTTTCATGAAATCAACAGGCGGGTTCAATAAATACAAATCATCAGTGCCACCATATTTATAGGTCGCAAATCCAGAGATGAATGCGTACACCGATAAAATCAGCATCGAATGATGTAAATCCTTCTTGTTAGGCGTAAATCCTAAGACACGGTATCCATAGACCGCAAACCATCCAATCGCTGCGTGGGCACCAAAATAAGTCCATCCATCCCAGCGATCTAATCCCCATATGGTATCAAAGAATAAATAGGTAAGTAGCGTGCCAAAGGCATAGAAATAGACAATCTTAAAGACTTTCTCTTTTTTAAAGGCAATCGCATAAAATAACCCATATAAAGCAATACCACATAAGGGAATTCTAAAGATGGACGTATTAAGCATTCGGCTTTCAAAGACACGATATTCAAAGATAACCGCTAAAGTCACTAATATATACCGAATATATTTTTCATATTTTGTGTTTTTAAACTTGGGTCCAAAAATCCATAATAACACGATAGAGACAAAGAAACCAAATATTAATAAAAGATGTGTTACACTAAACCATTCAATCGTTTGACCAACGACATTACTAAAAAAATCTTGCATATTCTTCTCCCCTATTCATTTAGCGTAAATCTTTGACTAGTTCCTTTGAAATGATGTAAATATTCAACTTCTGGCCTATTCTATCATTTTCATTTTAATAATTCAATTCAAGATTTTCATATTTTGATCTTAAACGAATGACTTTGACTGATTTGATTAGACATCAGTATGATTAACAAAAGGAATATTTACCATTGATTAATTTTAAAGAAAAGTGCGCATCCCAAATGGGTGCGCACGATGTTTAACTGACGAGATGATTGACACTTTTGTCTTCCGGAAAGAGATGAATCGCATCAATGATGGGCAAGACAACCGGAGCCATCATGGCGTTGGTTGTGGTGCTCGTGACCATTGATCGAATATAAGGATACAGGATATTGACCGCCTGATGTTTTAGAAATGCATTAACTTCTAATTCATTCATCGCTTCTTCAAAATCAAAGATTCCTTTTATGACCACCGATAAATTGATGGGGAACTTAAAATTATCCTCATTTTTGATTTCAACCGACAATTGTGTAAAAAAGACATTCTCTGAAATCTTCCCGATATTGCGGGTGATTTTGGTGTTTAGTTGAAACTTACCATCGGGAAGATGGTTGTTAATCAGTTCGATTTTGTCGGTCACAATGGCCATTTTTTTAATCTTTAACATGGTTATCTCCCAATGGATATCTTTATTGTTTTACAGGATCAATACTACAACCCATTTCATTGAATTTCTCTTCGTATTTCTTTTTTTCATTTAACCACATTCTGGTTAATTCTTTGACTTTGGAATTCATCTTGTTATCGACTTTTTTAAGATGATCCAACGATTTAAAGTTCTTTTCTAATGTTTCAAGTATTTGATCAATCAATGCGAGTTGTTTCGTGATGTCGTCACAATTTGCCATGAGTAATTCCTCCTATTATTTGAATGCAGTCTTCAAATACTATCATATCATCATTATTACATATATCCATTCTTCATGCATATAAATTATCTTAAATCGAATATTCAAACGAATGCTTATTTAATGTAACAGAATCCGACAACCCCATGATCATATTTGGGTTTGACCTCGCCTTGAATCAAGGGGAGGACATAGTTTAAGAAACTATCTTGCATGCCATTGCCTTCCGCATTGATCATCGAACGGGGGATCTTGACTTCGACGTTCGCAATCTCTGATAAGGGATGCGTGAAGTAACTGACTTTATAAGGAAGGTTCTCTACCCGTTTGATGCAAACCATCACACCGGTTTCGCCCTTTATTGCTCTTTTCATTGCTTCTTTACCAACCGCAATGGCTTCATCTAAATCCACTTTACTCTGCATATGGGCTGCGCAACGTTGTGTTAATCCAAATTCGATTTCACGCGTGGAATATCCTAACTTGGAGTTAATCATATCACAGAGGGTATCAGCGACGCCCCCGAGTTGATTATGACCAAAAGAGTCTTGGGTTTGCGCCGCTAAACCGATGTAATTGCCTTGGGGGTCAACGATCCCCTCAGAGACCGCAATCACACAACGTTTTTTTTCGGTGTAGATTCTTTTAACGTCGGCTAAGAACTTATCCGTTTCAAACGGAATTTCTGGTAAATAGATTAAATCAGGACCTGATCCATTATGCGTAGCGACATAACTGGCCGCCGTTAGCCATCCGGCATGACGTCCCATGATTTCAACGACCGCAACTTTACTCTTCGGATAAGAGATGTTATCGCAAACAATTTCCATCATCGTATTCGCAATGTATTTGGCAGCACTGCCAAATCCAGGTGAATGGTCGGTGATGGGGAGATCGTTATCAATGGTTTTAGGAATCCCGATGACTCGGCATTCATACCCAACATGTTTTAGATAACTATCAATCTTATTACAAGTATCCATCGAGTCATTTCCACCATTATAGAAGAAATAACGAATGTTGTATTTTTGAAAGACCTTCATCAGTTTTAAATAATCGGTTTCGTCTTTCTCATAGTTTTTGAGTTTATAACGAATAGACCCAAACGCCGCTCCAGGCGTTGCGGGTAATTTTTCAAGGTCTAATAAGAGTTGATCGCTAATCTTCACCAAATCATCGTTTAATGCGCCTTGAATGCCATAACGCATGCCATACACTTCATCGATTAAATCATGATGAAGTAACGCTTCTTTAATGACGCCATAGGCGGAAGCGTTAATAACGGCCGTGGGACCGCCCGACTGACCGTATAAAACATTGCCTTTTAATAATGCCATGAAGTTCACCTCAGAAAAAAAGCCTTTTGAGGAATAGTTTATCACAAGTGAAAGCGTTTTTAAATTGCTTTAATGAAAAAATAACAAGAATAAAATGAAAAAAAACCATACTAGATGGTTTCTTCACGTTTTTTAATGGCTTCATTAATTTCATTGAATCTTGCACGGTCTAGTTTGCCCTTACGGCCAAACCATACCGATACAAAGAATAAGACTCCAGGTAGTAATCCAATGGTCAACCGAATCGCCAATAATGCTGAAGGTGGTTGGATAATCACAGCACCATCAATGCTTTCAATGTAACCAAATAAGCCTAAGATCCATCCAATAATTGCAATAGAAACTCCTGAAGCAGCTTTATAGACAAAGGAGACAACCCCATAATAGGCGCCTTCTCTTCTAACCCCGTGATAATACTCATCCACTTCCACAACATCGGGAATGGAAGCAAATGGTAAAATTTGAACAGCACTCATGCCAATTCCAACCGCGATGACCACAACTCCTAATGAGATATAGGATAGAATTGGATTGGATTCGCTATAAGCAGGCGTGATGATACATCCTAATAAAGCAAGCGATATCCATAGAACCGCAAATCCATAAACTTTTACTTTTTCATGTTTTTCGGATTGTTTCACCCAAAACATCGCACTGGCAATGGCCGCTACTAAGGGCAGTGCGATGAAGATCATCGAAAGTTCTCCACCACCCACACTACCAAAACCTAAAGAATCATTCACAAAGAATAAGAACACCGCCATGATAATATCAAAACCGACCATGGACAATAAGTAATACATCATCGTTGAACGAAATTCTTTCATTGAAAAAAATTCCTTCAACGTTGTAAGAAGAGGTTTGTTATAGGTCGCATTTGATTCATAACGCTCTTTTACCATCGAAGCCGATATCAGCATGATAATCATCGCTAAGCCACCAAAGATGGCGCCAGCGACGACATATCCGGTTTTTACAGAGTCAAAGAGATTCGCAAGGATGCTGCCCTCGCCTTCTGCGAGTAAAGCAAATACTGCCGCACCAAGTAATAAGCCTATGTTAGCAAAGATAATGCGGATGCCATTTAAAGAGGTTCTCTCATCATAATCTTTAGTCATATTTGCCGTTAAAGCATTATAGGGAACATAGACGACCGTCCATGCGGTCGTAAAGAACATATACGCTAATGAGTAATATAGAAATAACGTGAATTGAGAGGATTCTGGTGAAAAGGGAGTAATCCATAAGAGGATAAAGATTAATCCATAGGGAATAGCACCAAAGAGCATGTAGACTCTTCTTTTACCAAATCGAGATTTGGTTTTATCAGAGATGATTCCCATGAGATAATCGGTTAAAGCATCGGTAAATTTACCGATGATGAAAACGAGGCCAGCGAGTTTAGGATCTAGTCCGGCTACGCTGACCATGAAATAGAGTAAATAGAAACTAATAGCAGCTAAAATGATGTTAGCTGACATATCACCTAAGCCATAGCCAAATTTTTCTTTTCTAGTAAGTTTATTCATCATTTAGTCCTTAACTAAGCATAAGTCAATGTAATAAAAGTATATTTTTCATGATTAAATTTTTATTATAATAATTAGGTCATAGTTTGATAAATGCAATAATATAATTGGATTTTTATAAATAAGTGGACAATAATATACATCTATTTTGTCGTTATAAATTCGATAATCCGTGCCGAGATATTGTTAATGTCTTCATCTGTTAAATAGGGATGCATTGGCAATGCTAATACTTCATTACATAGAGTTGTCGAGATTGGGTAATCTTCATCTTTATTGGAAAGACCAATATAAGCTGTCTGATTATGCATCGTTTTCGTATAATATATCATGCTTGGAATTCCGTTTTTTTGAAGATGAACCTTTAAGCCGTCTCTAGTTTCTTTATTTTTCAACTTAATGGTATACTGTGCAAAACAAGATAGATATCCAGAAGGTATGTAGGGAGTATTTACATAATCGGATAATTTATCATTATATTTTTTGTATACATTATTGACATCAGTAAGTTCGTGATTAACAAAAGCATCAAGTTTAACATTTAGAATTGCTGCTTGCACAGTATCGAGTCTTGAATTTACTCCGATACGGACATTATCATACTTATCTTCACCTTTGCCATGAACTCGCAATGATTCAAGCAAGTGCGCTACTTCATCATCATTTGTAAATATTGCACCACCATCACCGTAACAGCCTAATGGTTTTGCTGGAAAAAAGGATGTCGTGGAAGCATCTCCAAAGCTACATGCCCTTTTCCCTTTGTACTCTGCTCCAAATCCTTGAGCAGCGTCTTCTAGGACAAGTAAATTATACTTTTTTGCTATTAAATCAATTGAATCATAATCTGCTAACAGACCAAAAAGATCAACCGGAATAACAACTCGTGGTATTAATTTGCCTTCTAATAACACTTTTTTAATCATTTTTTCTAATTCAAAAGGATCCATATTAAAAGTATGAGGATCAACATCAACGAAGATTGGAGTTGCCCCCACAATCGACACTACTTCTGCGGTTGCAAAGAAAGTAAAATCAGGCACAAATACAGCATCGCCTTCTTTAATTCCCCAAGCAGTTAGTACAAGAGAAAGTGCATCAGTACCATTCGCACAAGATATGCAATGTTTCATACCAACGTACTCAGCTAATCTTTTTTCAAATCTTTTTACTTCCGGACCACTAATAAAACTCGATTCTTCAAACACTTTTGTTACTGCGTTGTCAATCTGTGTTTTGTATTTATCGTATTGCGTTTTTAAATCTCTAAATTGCATTAAAAATCACCACTCTCGATTTCTTCCAATTCATCATTAGTTTGTTGATACTTCCTATTACATGCTTTGCATACAAGAGACTCATCAAGTCTCTTTCCACATTCGCACACCCAACCTATTTGCTTCGCTGGTACGCCTGCAAATAAAGCATAATTCGGTACATTTTTGGTAACGACAGCTCCAGAAGCTATCATTGCCCACTTACCAATATCATGGCCGCAAACAATCGTTGCATTGGCACCAATTGTTGCACCATATTTAACCAAAGTCTTAACATAATGGGATGATCCTTTGGGGTACTTACTTCGAGGAGTCAAATCATTTGTAAAGACCATTGAAGGACCACAAAAAACGTAATCTTCCAATTCAACGCCTTCATACAAAGAAACATTATTCTGTATTTTTACAAAATTGCCTACTTTAACATTATTTGAAATATTCACATTTTGACCGATAGAACATTTTTCACCAATAGACGCTCCACTTTGAATATGTGAAAAATGCCAAATTTTTGAACCCTTACCAATTTTGACATTCTCATCGATATAAGAACTTTCGTGAACAAAGTAATCCATTATTTAAATCTCCCTATAAAGTCCATAGTTGAACAATCATATAGAGGTAACTTTACTGGTTTTCCTTCTGCAGCTGATTTATAAATTGCTAATACCAATTCAAGTGCTCTTCTACCGTCTTCGGCAGTCACATATGGTTGTCTTTTTTCAATAATTGCCGAAATAACATCGGCATACAAAGGGGTGTGTCCAAAACCATAAACTGTTGGTGGATTTTCGTGATATTTTGCTTTAACTTCCTCTGCATTATCAATTTTGTCTCCGAAAAGCCATTCTTCTATAATGTTTACTGATTTTCCACCAGCTTTAATGGTGCCTTTTTCTCCAAATATAAAAAGGGTTTCTTCTAAATTTTTTGGATAAATATTTGTCGTACCTTCAATGATTCCATAAGATCCATTTTTAAACTTAACTAAAGCGACTCCCAAATCTTCGGTTTCGATAAAAGAATGGTTTAAATTATCAGTATATGCAAAAACCTCATCAATTTCATTTCCCAACATCCATCTAAGTAGATCGATGTTGTGTATGCATTGATTCATCAAAGCTCCACCATCTTGTTCCCAGGTTCCACGCCACGGAGCTTGAGTATAATAATCCTGTCCTCTATTCCACCTTATATGAGCAGTGCCATAAAATAATCGACCAAATCGATTATGTTCAACAGATTCTCTAATTTTTTGGATTGATTTGTTAAATCTATTTTGATGACAAGCACTTACTATAACATTATATTTTTTAGCCATGTTTATAATTTCATCGGCATCTCGTAATGATAAAGCGATAGGCTTTTCGATAATTATATTTATTTTATGTTGTATACAATATTTTGCAATATCGGCGTGTTTTCCACTTTCTGTAGCAATTGCAATCAAATCAATTTTTTCTTTATTAATCATTTCTTTATAATCAGAGTAGGCTCTTACAGAAGAGGGTAATTCAAAATCTATTAAATGCTTTGTGGCTTTGTCAGGCTCAATATCGCACAAAGCTACTATATTTAATTTATTGTTAAGTGCAGCTAATATATGATTGGGAGATATTCTTCCACAACCAATTAATGCATATCTTATACTCATATGAACAACTCCCTAAAGTAACTCTATATTATCTCTTTTAAGTACTTTCTTCATTGCATTTTTTGTGTCAAATATCATTTTTGAGTGTTTTTGTACAAAATCGTAATCTACGTTTGTATGAGCAGTAGTAATAACAACTAAATCCGCTTCGTTTAGGATTTTTGTGGTGAGTTCCTTGAGTCCGCATTTGACTTTTCCATGTTCTCTGTATTCTGAGATATATGAATCAAAATATTGAACATTTGCACCTAATTTTTCTAACTCATTTATTACTTCGATTGCCGGACTTTCTCGATAATCTTCGATATCTTGTTTATATGCTACTCCAAGGACTAGAATGTTCGATCCGTTTACTGATTTTTTGAAATTATTCAGTATTTTCGAGCTTCTTTCTGCACAGTATTCTGGCATTTTATCGTTGATAATCATAGATGATTCAATCATTGAGGTATGAAAGCCATACTCTCTTGCTTTCCATGAGAGATAATAGGGATCTAATGGGATGCAATGTCCACCCAACCCAGGTCCTGGATAGAAAGCTTGGAATCCATAGGGTTTAGATTTTGCTGCGTCAATAACTTCCCAGATATTAATATTCATCTTATTACATAACATTGCTAATTCATTTACTAAACCAATATTAATGTTTCTATATGTGTTTTCAAGAATTTTTTCCATTTCAGCTATGGCAGGAGAAGATACTCTGTGAACTGGGGCTTGTAAAATGTTTTCATACATAGTAGCGGCGATATCAGTGCACTCTTTGGTAACACCTCCAACAACTTTTGGAGTGTTTTTTGTTTTGTAAATTAAGTTACCCGGATCAACTCTTTCTGGAGAGAAAGCAAGGTAAAAATCAATACCGCATTTAAGACCGGATTTTTCAAGTATTGGTTTTAACAATTCTTCTGTTGTTCCTGGATAAGTCGTAGATTCTAGGACAATCAACATATCTTTATGCATATACGGAACAATACTTTCTGCTGATGATCTTACATAACTAATATCTGGTTGCTGGTACTCGTCTAATGGAGTTGGCACACAGATACATACCGCATCAGCCTTTGCAACTTCAGCGAAGTCTAAGGTTGCTCTTAGAAAACCGCTTTTGACTATTTTTTCTAAGTCCTCATTTACCACATCACCAATATAGTTTATTCCACTATTTACTTTATCGATTTTTTCTTTTTGAACATCAAATCCAATAGTTTTGTATCCCGCTTTTGCTTTCTCAACGGCAAGCGGTAAACCGACGTACCCTAACCCTATGACACCTAATACTGCAGTCTTATTCATTAATTTTTCTTTGATATTCATTTTAAATTCTCCTTTTCAATTATTTCAACAATTCTTATTGCTGAATCACCAAATCCAAAGGGGTTGTCTTTTGGATATTCTCCTATATCTTTTCTGTTTATTTTTTCAATCATTTCTACTTCATTTATGTCTGATAGCACATTCCATCGGTTCTCTAGCGTTTCAATCCATTCAGTTTCAGAGCGAATTGTGGTACAAGGAACCTTTAGCAAAAAAGCTTCTTTCTGTAGTCCTCCCGAATCGGTAATAACCATTTTAGAATTGTAAGTTAAAAACAACATAAGAAGATAGCCCACAGGATTAATAATCAAAATATTCTTAAAAGTAGCAGTGCGAGTATTTAGTAAATGTCTTGTTCGTGGATGCATCGGAATTAATACTGGAAACTCAAGTTTCTCAAATGAATTTAGGATTTTCATCAAAGTTTCTATATCAGCGGTGTTGTCCGCGCGGTGTATAGTAGCTAAATAATAACCTTGTTTACATAGCGAAATACTTCGATCTAGAAGTGCTGAATACTCAGAATTGATTTTATCGAATGTATAAGCAGATTTTGCTCGATTTAGATTATCGAGAATTGCATCATACATTATATCACCTACATTATATACACCATTTTTTATTCCTTCGTTATTCAAGTTAGTAATTGCGGTATCTGTAGGACAAAAAAGCAATGTTGAAAGATGATCTGAAAGTACTCTATTTTGTTCTTCAGGCATCCGCATATTAAAACTTCTAAGACCCGCCTCAATATGATATATCGGAATGTGAAGTTTTCCTGCAGCAATTGCCCCCGCCAAAGTGGAGTTTGTATCACCGAATATGACAACAGCATCTGGATTTTCATAAAGTAACACTTCTTCAATTTTATCTATCATCATGCCGGTTTGTTTGCCATGTGTTCCAGAACCAATATTTAAATTATAGTCTGGTTTAGGAATTTCGAGTTCGGTGAAAAAAATATCCGACATATTTTCATCATAATGCTGTCCGGTATGGATTATTAACTCATGATGTTTCTTGCGTATTTCCTTTGAAAATTGTGCCGATTTAATAAATTGTGGTCTAGCTCCAACTATACTAATAATCTTCATGTTTTCTCCCTTTTCGTGTTTAAAGCATTTGAATAGATATACATAATTTTTTCAATTGATCTAGCAGAATTATATAGTTGTTTATTAGTACTAGAGATTCTTAAACTATTATATTTGTCATAACAAGTTATTATTTTTTTTAATGATTCGTAAAATTTACTTTCTTCCTTAACTAATAATCCGAAATCATCAGACCAATTTTCTGCTATTCCATCATTATAAATTGCTACAACAGGCTTTCCCATTATCATGGCTTCCCTGTAGGTTATACCAAAAGTTTCAACTTTGCTTGCCGAAACATAACAATTGCAATTATTGTATTCGTTATACATTTCATCTCGATTTAGTCTACCAAGTAAAATGACATTCTTCACATTATTTTTTTGAATAAATCTCTCTATTTTTTTCTTTTCCACTCCATCACCAGCAATACGAAGCATCACATTGGTGTTAACAAATGCCTTAAAGAATTGGCTAACTAAAAGCACAACATTTTTGGATTTTATTAAATTTGAGGCTGTAAAAAAAGTAAAAATATCGAATGAAGGTGCTATACTAGAACCAATCTCGGTTGCATAATTTTCAAAATCAATAGTATTGTTGATTACTATAATTTTGTCTTGGTCAATAAATCTTGATAAACTAATTTTTAGGGTATTTGATACGGTTATAAATGTTTTTGAGTTGGTTAATTCAAATCTCAAATCCGATATAAACCGTTTATTCATTTTTTTTCTTAAATAGACACTTTGGTGCTCTGTGATGATTACTGGAATATTTATTTTATTAAAATATTTTAACACAGGAACAGCGGCAATTGCCCCAAAATGCAAATGAACAATATCCGGATAGCCATGATCATTTATGGCGACTTCCAACAATTTTTTTAGATGAATAGTAAATTTCGATTGAGATTTTCTTAAAAAATGTAATTGCATATAATCAAAATATAAGCGTTGATAAACATAAATGTTGTCTTTTGAATAATACCTAATTTTTGTTGAGATTTTTCTTGAAAATATATTTTTATAATTAAATGCTAACGGATTAATTACAATAATTTTGTTATATTTGCATGCTAACAATTCAACTTGATTCTGGACAAAAGTACCGTACATTGGATTAAGTTCATTTGGGTATACAGGCGAAATTACGAAAATTATCATTAGAGTTTACCAATATCTACATTTTTGATTAGTAATTGTGAATATAATGAGGAAAATAAAGGTATAAAAAGAAAAATCGTTATTGTCAAATGGATTGAACGTAAGGGATTAAATAAACCCAAAAAGAACAAAATTAATAGATAACTATATGAAACTTTATTATATAGTGTCTTTTTATGATTAATTAGAGGAATTATTATTAAACCAAATATATAAGAAGTAAAGCCGATTAAGCCTGTAGATCCTAACATGTCAGCCCATTCACCGTGTCCGCCTAAGTAACCGTAGATTCTATCTGCATAATACCCGTATTGATATCCTACTCCAATTACTGGACTTGAAGCAAATGAACGCAATGAAATGATCGGAAGTTTTATTCTATAAATAAAATGATTTGAATTCAAGTTATAACCTAGTAAGAATTCACCAATTGAGTTAATTCTTAAATTAACAATATTACTACTGCTTGGGTTAAGTGTGTAAAGGTATAAACCAATCTGTTCTCTAAATGCAATAAATATCAATGCAAATAACAATATTGAAAATGCACTAATCAAGGCAGAAAATGTCTTATGTTTAAAATAACCCTTTATACGACTAATAAAAACAAATACTATTCCTATGATTAACCAAATTAAAGTTAACGTTGATCTGGTATAAATAACTAATAAAATTTGACTTACAATCAGAGCAATAATTAGAAATTTTAACTTAGCCGTTAGAACTTTACCATTTTTTAGTATTATTTCTAGAAAAAAGGTAATTGAAATAACAGCAGAATAAGCCAACGAATATCCACCAATCATACTTATGTTGTCTTCAATATACAAACCAGATGCCATTCTTCGAGCAATATCAGGGTTATTAGCATAATAAATTGTTGAAACTATAGTGGCATATAAAAATGCGATTAATATAATATACACCATCTTTTTAATTGAGCTATTTTTATATTTAAAGTAATAAAAAAACATAAACAAAGGAGAGAAAAAAACAGTGTAATAACCAGTCTGTTTCAAGGTGTAAATCAAGTCTCCATTAAATTGACCTGTGATTAAGATAAAGCTCAAAAAGACATAAACTGGGATAGTGTATTTATTGAAAAGGGAATTCTTAATTCTCGATAGATTTTCAAAAAAACAAGTAATCAGCCAGACGAATAATAATGCAATTGCTCTATAGAGAAATTGTTCATGATTTGAATCAACTATAATGTATATTACATAGATACATGCAATAATTATGGATATACTAAATTTTTTTTTAGCAATTTGCATTATTAGTCTCCTCTAAAAATTTAAAAATCTTAAGAAATTGAGTTTCCCATGAAAGTGATTGTAACGCAATTTCTTTATTCAAACTAGCTTTATCTTTTTTGCTTATGAAATCTATAATGAAATTAATATCTATTGCCGTCTCATTTCCAGCAACCCTTATATACAACCCATATTCTTCTGGAATCGAAATTTCTTCATATCCGATAACAAACGGTATTCCTCTCGACAAATATTCTTTGGCTTTTAGTGTAGAACCATATGTTAGATTTATTCTGTGCATACCAAGGGATCCAATAGCGAAATCACATTTATTAAATAGCATATCTAATTCATTATCATACAATTCGCCCTCAAATATCACATTATTTACTATAATTGATTTTTCTACTATATTCTTCAATTCGATAAGAGAACCATCTCCTTCTCTACCCACGATATGGAAAAATACATCAATTTTTGGAGTTTCTTTACAATAGTAATCTACCAATCCAGCAATTACCCTATCATAGCCATGCCACTTAGCAAGATTAGCTACACCAATAAAATGTAATTGATTAAGAGTGTTTTTCTCATGTATCCACTTTTTTACTCCGAAACAGTCAACTCCATTAGTTATATTTATTGATGGTCTATTTAAGTATGTACTCTGTTTTTGTCCAATTAACGCAAACAAAGAAACAAATTTGGAATATCTACTTAAAGTAGAAACTGAAAATGAAAAATATAGTTTTTTAAATTTATTCTTTTCCATTTTTATCTCATTCAAAATTGGGTGTGTAGACATCTCGACTATAAAATTAAAATTTCTACACATTTTATAAAGCTTTTTCATTCCGAATGAATAGGGCATATACCTCATATATATATATTTTATTAAATGTGTGTTTTTCAAAATATAACTTGAGAATTTATATAGATAGTAATATTCAAGGATTGAATTAATGAAATCCATGTATTTTAAGTGAAAGAAATTCTTCTTTAATAATATATCTTCAGTTCCATTATGGAAATATATATTGTAATTATTAATAAAAATATACCATACTTCATAAGACATTTTTTTCAAAGTCATGATTTGTTGGTCAAACTTTGGGAATCTTTTCTTTGTAGATCCTTTGTAGTATTTCATAATCAAAAAAATAACGTCCATTAAACTCACCTGTATGTTGAATAGTATCGATGATTTACTTCTCTCCTAATGATCTAGCGGGATTGCCAACTATCACTATGTTTCCTTCAATAAAACTTTTTGTTACAATAGATCCGGCTCCAACTATTGTCTTATCACCTAATATCACACCTGGTAGAATCACAGAATTCATACCAATCCAACAATCTTCGCCAATTATTATATCTTTTCCTTTTGCGCTTTTGGAAATGTTAGTTTTGTCATGATTTGCTGTAATAAAACCAACATTTGGACCTATCTTGGTACCTTTCCCAATGACTAATTTTGCACCAATTGCTTGATAATAGCATCCAACGGATTGAAAATTTTCAAGATCATTCATATTAAATTCAATATTCCGGTAATCTCCAATTTGCACACTTGGATGAACAATCCAGGGTACTTTTCTGTTAAATCCAAGTATTTTTTGAACAAATATAAACTTCGGTAACCAAAACCATCCTTGAGTCAATTGATTCCATTTGAAATATTTGCCGTTTAAATATTTCTTCTTGTAAAACAATAGTGCGATGATATATATGCATGCTATAAGAGGAATAATAATAATTTTTTTAATTAATTTCACAACTATCACCTTTTATGTAAAAATTGACTTAATATCTGCTTAACTATCCGAATGTTAGCAATAGAATACAATAAGAACCAAAGTATAGCAATAATAGCTAGTTTAATAAAGGGAGTAAATGACATGCTATCTAACCAGTAATCTTTTAACAACTTAAGTAATATATAAATAATCCCATTTATTGCCACAATTCGAAACAAGTCGGAAAGTGGAAACATTTCTCTATATGAGATACTCATTATTCTTTTATTAATTATTGTATAAATAATGATACTGATCAGTGATACAATGAGCGTTGATAATGCGGGACCAATTATGCCAAAAAATTTAATAAAGATAAGATTTAAAATAACATTAAGTAAGAATCCAAAGAAGGTAATGTAAAATATGTATTTTGATTTTCCGGATGCCTTAAGGAACATTCCCCAGTAAGCAATATGTGTCAAAAGTGTAATTAAGTATATATTAAAAATTAAACTTCCGCTTAGATATTCGCCAGAATATAGAAAAGTAATAAGTTCATTATTCATAAGTAAATTTGAAAAAACAACAATCACAAGAAAATGAGTTGAATATATCATTGTTTTCTTCCACAAACTCAAAGCATTAATCTTATTGTTTTCTGATAAATACTTCATTATTAATGGAGTAGTGACGGTTATAAAAACCGCCGTGATTAATGTATAAGGCAGTTCCTTTCCTAGTACGGAGTATAAAGCAAATTCTTCAGTGCTAAAATATCTTCCAACCATTAACTTGTCAATTAGTTTGTTAAGGACTCCAGAAAGTGTTGATAACCACAAAGGGATTGAGTATCCAAATATCAGTTTTAATTCCGAGATTTTAAAAGAGCTTCTAAGCGAAATATCTTTATTAAACGCAATACAAATTAATTGCACAATAAAATTAATAATATATAAAAACATCGTGATACTAAATAATCCTTCAAAACTTATGTTTGGATTAAAAACATATAATAGAATGATTAACAATTTAATAATAGAAAACGCACTTTGAAAAATAATCATACTTATTATTTGAAATTTTCCTACCAAATAACTGTAAAAGAATAAATTGAACATATTCAATACTAGGATAACTGCAATGTTCACATTAAGTATATTTAACGCGTCATTCTCAAAAAAATTTGAAAAAATGTTAGGAAAAATAAGTAGCATTGATACAATCAAAATCATTAACATAAAAAGAATTTTAAGAATCAAATTGATAAAGTCTTTATTTTTGTTTGTTGAAAAAAAATAAATAACTGCGTCTGGTAGTCCTAGTACAAGAATTCCTGACAACTCAATTACAATAAAAGCTTGATTATAAGTACCTATTTGATTCTTTGTCATAAATCTTGTCAAAATCATAACAATTATCATTCCCGTTGCATGAATGAGAAGTCTGGAGATTGTAAGAAATAGTGTGTTATGATGCAAGGATGAATTACTCATTTTCGTTTTCCTTAAGAAAAAGATTGAATATTTCAACAAACTTCTTGTTTTGTTCAAATCTAGAATAATCATGTGTTTTTACTTTGTCAAGTACGTGAATTTTATTTTGAATAATCTTATTTGTGAATTCGACAACCCCATTTGCAGTTGATGTTATATAGCCATTATCAAAAGTAGAAACAAGTTTTGCTAAATCAGATTTTTTTGATACAATCGCCAATATGGGTTTGTTAAGCATAATGTAATCGTAAACTTTAGTACCTAATCCGGTTTTAGATGAATAAATAATTAAATTAATATCAGTTTCAAGAAGTTCTTTTATTCCTTCAATATATGATTTTGCACCTGTATTAAAATAAATAGAGGAAGAAAAATTTAATTTTTCAATTGCTTGTTCTATATAACTCTCTCGTATTCCAACGTGTTTAATTTTTACATTTATTCCCATAACTTGAAGTTTCTTTACTGCACGCAAAAATTTAAGAGCAAAATGTTTATTATAATATCCAAATTTCCCAAAAATACCAAAAGTGGGTTCATTAAGATTTCTTAATGATTTGTTACTTTCTATGTCGAAACCGGGAAATTCATACCCATTTTTAATAAGAAATACTTTTGATACAGGAAGGGAGGTTTTCTTTAATAATTGATTTTGATCGGCTTTAGTAACCGCAATAACACCTAATGATTTTTCAAGAATATATCTCTCGGTTATTCTATACCTGTATTTACTAATTTTGCGTTTGATATCTAGAATGAAATTGTCATTTCTAAAAGTCTCAAAAGTCCATAAGTCACGATAATCAATTATGTAAGGTATATGATTCTTGATTTTTTTTAACAATAAACACAATCCATTCAATGTATAATATGGGCCAACTGAAATTAGGATTAAATCATATTTATTGAGTGAATAAAGTTCATCAATAACCTGAGCATATAATTGAGAATCGGAAAAAAAATTTCCGGTCACCGCAACATCATGGATTTTAATCTTAGTTGTTACGGTTGTTTTAACATATTCTATAGGATATGTTATAGGATCATTTCTAACAATTTCAAGATCGTAATCAGGTAGTGTCTCTAAATAATTAACTAGGCTTATCATTCTACTAGATCCAACGCCTGAATATGGAGCAAAAAATGGAGAAATTATGAGAATTTTCATTCCGTTTTCTCCTTTGAATTAAGTATGTATTTTGCACTTGTATTATCCGAGATTTTTTTCGCCGGGACACCAGCAACACTGCAGTTTCCTTCGAAAGATGAATTTACAACTGCATTTGCTCCAATAGCAACATTATCACCAATACTTATGTCACCGAATATTTTTGCGCCAGGGCCAATGTATACATTGTTCCCAATAACAGGCGATCCATCTCTTCCCTTTGCTACGGCATTACCAATATTCACACAGACATGAATTCTACAGTTTTCGCCGATTTTTGCAGTACCGTTAACAACAATAGTGCCAACGTGGACTATTGAAAGCCCTTTTCCAAAAACATTGATTGGAATCGTCCAATTGTACTTATCGCACAATAGTGAATGCTTAAGTCGTAAAAACTTGCCAATTAATTTAAATATACCATAATTCTTACAATTCGTGTAATATTCAGTTTTTCTTAAACTTTTATAGAATTTAAATCGCCTATCTTTTATTCTGTGTACAATACTCCATCTGTAGGAATAAATGCCTGTTGATCTTAAATCTTGAAAATAATATTCCTTATAATCAATTTTACTGTTTATCATATAATTTAGATCACCTTCTCAAATTTCTATCATATATATTACTAAGGCAATTATTAAATCAGAAAATCTCATTTAATGATAGAGATAATAAAAAAAACGAAATACACAACGAAAATTAACGAACGAAAAACAAAGAATCAAAAAAGTAATGTACAAATTGAATTTTATCTCCTAAAGACTTTCTTAAAATTTTTAATTGCATTATTGATGAATATCTGTGTTCTTACACCAGAAGGATAATCAGAATGTGATCTATTGGGGGCTAACATAATATGATTGAATTCTTCAATCGTCAAATCCAATTTCTTAATTATATAGTCTCTATCTTTCTTGATTTGGTCATTTGTATAAAGTGTTTTTTCCATTTCCCTTAATGCTTCTTCACGGGTTATTTCTCCGGAGACAATTAAACTTGAAAGATGCGCTCTACGCTTATCATAACCAAATTTAGTAGGCAGATAATATGATTGAAAAAATTTAGTGAAACGTGATTCAAAATGCTTTCCGCCATAATATTCCCACCCAAATTCAGATTCAAGTTTTTTTATTGCCTCTCCTTTATTGTAAGGAAAGTAATTCAGTAATTTTATTACCCTCATTCTTTTTATTAGTCTAAAATAAATCTCTCTCTTTAAGTATCCTGTCAACGGTAAATGCTTCAAATTAACTCTAGAATAACTTTTGGAAACCGCTTTGATCTGTCGCAAATCCATTGCGTCATATCCCCAGGCTGGGGGTAAAATCCCTTCAGTTGCATAATTGAATCCATGTAGCACATATCGAACCTTATTTTTGACTGCATAACTATATAATGCACTAAAGAAAACGTGGTCTTGAGGGACGTCTTGATTTGGTAAACCAGAATATAAATATGCTCGTTGAAGTTCTTTCATATTTGACCAATCTACTACAATAGTATGCAAATCAATATTTAATGTTTTGCAAATCTTTTCGATGTTTTGTACAGCAATTTCAGAATTCCATCCAGCATCAACATGCACTGCCAGAATTCTTAATCCCAAATCAGATGCGAGCCAAGCAAGGTAAGAGCTATCAATTCCGCCACTAAGACCTAAAATGCAATCGTATTCTTTATTTTTGCATTCAATTTTTATTTTCTCAACAATTTCTTTTCCCGCTTTTTCACCAATATCATTTGGATGCCAAATTGGCTTGATGTTATTATCGAAATTATTGCAATGATTACACACACCATTTGAATCGAAAGTAATCATAGGATCACTTGTATCCATTATACATTTGGTACAAATTCTATATTCTCTCATTTAAAATAAATTCCTTCCTTATATAATGTTTGTTCATCCGGAAAAGTAATTAGAACCGCTTTGTGTTTACCGTAATAAATAAACATGCTTCCTGCCGAGACGGCATCTGCTTTTCCAATATCTAGGGCCATTTTCATATCATGGACTGAGCCAGCTCCCCCTGATGCTATAACTGGGACGGCTACAGACTCTGCAATTGTTCGAATAATATCAAGGTCATAACCTGTCATGGTACCATCCTTGTTAATAGAATTAACAAGGATTTCACCAGCACCTTTTTTAACAACCATCGTTGCTACTGCTATTGGACTAAAATGAGTATTTTTTTTCCCGGATTTTGAATAAGCGTGGTATACCTTCAAAAAATTTGGCTTTGTATCAATAGAAACCACAATGCTCTGAGACCCAAATACTTTGGCAGCCTCAGATATTAAATCCGGATTGGAAAAAACTGCTGAATTTAAAATGATTTTTTCATACCCAATACTTAGAATCATTTTGATTTGTGCAATGTTTGTTATCCCACCACCATAAGCCAATGGCATAAACGCCTCTGACGCGATACGTTTTAATAATTCGTAATCAGGTCCTTTATTGTGCCTTAAGCAAGATATGTCCAAGAGAACAAGCTCATCTACTTCTTTTTCATTAAATATCTTGACAGCATTTATTGGGTCACCAATATAATTAGGGTTTCGGAATTTAATCGTTTTTACCAGATTTCCATTATGAAGAAGCAATGTTGGTATAACTCGAGGTCTCTTATTCATCATTAATCTCCAAATATTTACTTCTTTCTGTCAACATTTTGATGCAAAATTCTCCAAAAGTTTCATGCCATATGCTCTACTTTTTTCTGGATGAAACTGTACCCCGTATATATTCTCTTTTTGAACACCTGATGTAAAATTGAACCCGTACTCTGATTCAAATAGAATATCATTTTCGTCTCTGCACATTGCATAATATGCATGAACAAAATAAAATCGAAAATCACTTGTAAAGTTATCATTTAATGAAGAAGATTTCTTTGATTTTATATTAGTCCAACCCATGTGTGGGATTTTTAATTCATTTTCTCCACCAAAATAAAATTTTCGGTTTACGAAATCAATATAGCCAAGTCCGAGTTCGCAACCTTCTTCGCTACTTTTTCCAAGTAATTGCATACCTAAACATATACCTAAAACGGGAATTTTTCGTATAATAACCGCCTCATGTAAGGCAACAACTAAATTCCTTTCTTTAAGATTCTTCATTCCCTCATCAAAAGATCCTACACCAGGTAATATTAATTTATCTGCCATCATAATTTCATTAGTATCTGAGGATATTACATTCTCTATTCCTAAATAATTTAGCATATTTGAAATAGAGCCCAAGTTACCAAGCCCATAATCGATTATAACAATCATACTTTCACCTCAAAATATAGCTTTGTAACAAACAAATTCTCCTGAATCTTTCTTTAAATATTATCGATATTAGTATCATAATAATTAAATAAATCACATAAAATGTAACAATAACTGAAATCTGATTTCAGAACGAAATTGAATTTCCTCATTTTGTTCTCATTTCATTAACCATTTAATATATCAAGATTCTATTGCATAAATTTTTTTGCTTCTATTAAATATTACAATGATGAATGTATTCAATTTCATAATAATTTAGCCACTATAAAGATATTTTAGTTCGTGATTTTTCTATATATTGCTTCCATTTTTTTCTTAATAATCTCTTTATCATACATCAAAATTTTAGTTCTATTGAAATCTATCATCTTTTTTCGAAGAGCTTCGTTCTCATATATTTCAATTATGCTTTCAGAAAAACCTAGGTCATCATGAGGGTCGTGTAAGAATCCATTTTCACCATTTTGAATCAAGTCAATATTACCTCGAATTCTAGAACAAACTATTGGTAATCCAACTGACATCGCTTCCATCAAAGAAACGGGCAAACCTTCTTGCAGTGATGGAAATATAAAGCAGTCAGATATATGCAATATTTCATATATATCATTTCTATAACCTGTTAATATAACTCTATCACATAGATTAAGCTTATTAATTAGAAGTAATAAGTCGGTTTTTTTTTCACCCAAGCCACAAATAACTAATTTGATTTTTTTGTTTGGTATTCTAGATATTGCTTTAATTGCAACTTCATGGTTTTTTCTATGGGACAACTGTCCTACTGCTACAAGAACAAAATCGTCATTATTAAGTTTCAGATCATTTCTTAATCGATTGCGGTCAACTTGAAGACTTTGAATTTTTTTTACATTTACTCCAATTCCAGGAATAAATTCAATCATTTTCGACTTGAATTTTTTTGCATTCAAATAATCTTCGTTGTTAATAGTAATAATACAATCAGTATATTTAGAAACGATTTTCTCTATAGTATAATAAAAAAACCAGTTTCTTTTTGGAGAACCTTTAAAAAAGTGAAATCCATGTGCGGTATATATTACTTTTGTCCCAAACTTTCTAAACTTTCTACAAGCTAATCGAGCAATCACTCCGCCAATAGGAGAGTGACAATGGACTATCTCATAATTATTTCTTAAACATAACTGTTGGACTATTTTATAGGATTTAATCATGTCCTTTATTTTTAATATTGATCTTGGAACTGGTATATGATAAACACCATAATTCTTTTCTAATAGTTCCTTCTTAAATAAATCAACAGCAACTTGATTTGTAATACTCCCATTTTCAAAATTACATGTGACATCTATTTCATAACCTAA
Source organism: uncultured Caryophanales bacterium (assembly GCA_942493185.1). Lineage (GTDB taxonomy): Bacteria > Bacillota_I > Bacilli_A > Izemoplasmatales > Hujiaoplasmataceae > UBA5603. Next base: position 702,674 of record OW818673.1, on the reverse strand, counting down.
CTTTTCAAGTATTTCCAAATTGTCCCTGTTAAATAAATCAATCATCGAAGCCACTGAAGCTAACATTAGTGCTTTTTTCAATTAATCCACCACGCCTTCAAGTTGTTTTATTCGACTACTTAATCCAATAATCATTTATTTAGATTGATACTTTTCTGCACCGAATCCTTAACACCAACGATTTGATAGTCAAACCCAAGATTATTGCTTATGTTTAAATCATAGGTCTTATTTCCAAAAATCTTTCTAAAAAATTTAGAAACAATGGTTAAAAATCTTATTAATGGATTAAGAAATCTAAAAGTATATGTTTTTTTTCCTAATATATCTCTCGTATATAATATTATCATTGAAGTTGACAAGTATTCGGAATTTTGAGGATAAAAAACGCCAAATATTTTTTTCTCAATCACATGTTTTATAAATTCGGACAAATTGTCAATAAAAATCATGCTTCTTTGATTAGTTATGTTTGGAAAGAAAATTACTTTTCTTGCAAGAATTTGAAGTTTTGGAAAATTCCCTTTGCATCCAGGACCATATATTACAGGTGATCTGACAATGGTAATATTCATTATTTCACTAGCCAACTTTTGTATTTCAAGATCGGCTTCAAGTTTGCTTTTTCCATAAGCGTTAATAGGATGATAGTGGTCGGTTTTAATATGCATTTTATCTCTTAAAGGGTGATCAAAACCATAAATAATCATACTACTCATGAATATAAAATGATTGACATTTGATTGTTTTGCTTTTGTAGCAGTTTCGATTGCAAGATCGCGATTCACTTTGAAGTACAAGTCATCCATGCTCTTATTACTTGAAACATGAGCAATTCCGGCCACATGAAAAACAACATCAAATTTAGAAAAATCGAAATCTTTCCAATTTGGATTTTTCATATCTAGTGTTTCAACGTGATATTTTTCCGGTTCTCGCATTAGCCATTTTTCGACATTGGTTCCAACATAACTGTTAGCTCCAGTGATCAATATATTCTTCAAAGTATCACCTACTTACCTTCTTTAATCTCAACTTGTTTCTTTTCTAAAGTTCCAGTTCCGCCCTCTACAACACCATCTGATTTTAATATACTAAGAATAGTTCCAAAGAATATCTTTATATCAAACCATAAACTGATTTTCTTAATATACTCTCCATCAATTCGAGCTTTATCAGGAATTAATAGTGCGTCCCTGCCTCTGATTTGAGCGTACCCAGTTAGTCCCGGTAATACGCTATGAACATTGTATTTGTCTCTTTCCTCGATAAGATCATATTGGTTCCAGAGTGCTGGTCTTGGTCCTATTATTGACATATCCCCTTTTAGGATATTAATTATTTGCGGAAGTTCATCTAAACTGGTCTTTCTTAAGAATTTACCGACTCTCGTAATCCATTGTTTTGGATTTTCTAGTAAGTGAGTCGGTGTTTCTTTAGGAGTCTCAATCTTCATAGTTCTAAACTTTAGGATGTTGAAATGTTTCTTATTTTTTCCAACTCTTTTTTGTTTAAAAAACACAGGGCCTTTAGAATCTATCTTGATTAATACAATTAGAATAAGAAAAATTGGAGATAATAAAATTAAGCCAATTAGCGAAAGAACAAAATCATAAAATCGTTTAAATTTTAAATAAAACATATTATGGTTTTTTTCCTCACTTTTCCCTAAACATCAAAGAATTGGATTATGTTTTTCTTGTTATAGTGCATTGATACAAGATTCTTATAAATAACTTCATTTTGTGAATAACTAGAAATAAGGATTCCATCGCATAGATATTGATTGATTGATTTCGAAGAAATGATTGGAATATTCACTATCATTTTACCTATTTTAGTTACGTCATCATCGACAACCGCTAATACTTCAAGTGGAATCATGGAATCATCATTCATGACTTGAAGCATTATTTCCGCGACTTCACCAGCACCATATAATAAGATCTTTTTATATCCTTTATGGATTATTTGATCCAAGAAAGCGATGATGTTATCTTTTGCTGAAGATAAGACCATATGCGAGGCTTTCAAGTACCAGATGTTCAGTAATTTTCTTCTTTCGATGCCCTTTTTACTGACAAAATACTCAACATTTTTCGTTGAGTTATATTTTCTGGTAATGTATCCTTTTTGTTCATATTCGTCTAAATAATTGTTAATCATCGAAACCGCTACGCCAATCGCATTACTCATCGTTCTTTGCGTAATTTTGGCGTCTTTTTCAATGAGGTCCAGAATCATGAATTCCTTATACAAGGGTGTGGGTCTAAAGAAGAGATTTTCGTCCAATATTTTCACCATCCATTGTTCGATAACTGAATAATGGTATTTTACACCATTTGAAATTGTATTACAAGGTAATAACATCATATTTGTTTAAAACCGAACAAATAGTTCATTTCCCATTATCATGCTTATAACCATCAAAAAACTAGCACTATGACGGGTTCAGTGCTAGTCAGATCGTGGTGTAAATGATCCTTATTTTTTTTAAGAATAGCGAATGACTGATGGCCAAGTTATCCGATAAATTCATCAAAGAATAACGATGCCTCTTCTTTTAAAATAAATGCTTCAATCAGACGTTCGGAATCATCGTTCATGCGTTCAATGTGATGGACATAGACCAGGGTTGATTCGATATTGACATGCCTTAAGAGCTGCTTCGTTGCGGCAACCGTTCCGCCTCTTTGAAGATTCATGATGGCGGCGGTATGTCTTAAACAATGAGGCGTTATTCCGTTTTTTTCTAGTCCACACGATTTTAGAACTCTTCGAAACATATCCATAAAAAACATTCTTGATAACGGACTCGTCGTTATTCCATGTTTGTGCGTGATAAACAAATAGGGATTATCATCGTTTCGTCTTATTAAATAGTCATTCATGGCCTCACTCGCCCCCTTCGATAGCTTGACAAACTCAGCGTTTAAAGCTCTTCCAATTGATGGAAAATAGAGCAACCATTTTCCGTCAACGAATTGGAGATCATCCCTTTTGGCGCGGAGAATTTCCACACTTCTTAGTCCTGACGTCAGCATCAAATAGACGATGGCATGGTCGCGGTAATGCCAAAAAGATGTACGGTTGTTTTTGGTCTGAAGAATCATCTGTCTTGCTTGTTCGATCGAAAGAATGGGCTTGTTTATCACGGGTTTGATGCGTTCGTTTTTAATGGGGGCCATGATGTCATAGGCATATTCATCGGGTAAATTCAAGCGTAATTGGTTGTGTCTTAAATACTGATACAATCCTTTTAGCGCGCATACTTGAATATAAATCCAGGGGGTTGAATATCCTAATGCTCTTTTACTTTCCCGGTACTTGATCACGTCACTCGTCTTGGCGTATTCAATCTTATTTTCTTTTAAGTACTCGATAAATTTCTTAAAGGCGAAACCGTATGATTTTACGGTTGAGCTAGAAACGTCTTTTTCTAAAAGAAACTGTATGCTTAAGGCCTCTAACTCGTGATTATTCACGTTTTTCACCTCGAATCATTGAAAGATATATTTTGGTTTTTATAGGTGTTAATGATCACTTTGATTTTGGATCTTTATTAATCCTATTTATCTATTTTCTAGATAAATCGTCTTCTCTTAGAATATAGTTTTCAACCAGATTTTCTGAATCATCGTTCAACAGTTCGAGATGATGCGCATAAATTAAGGTTGAGGACATGGAGGTATGACGCATGAACTGTCGCGTTGACTCCAATGAGCCTCCCCTTAATAAATTGAAGGTGGCTGCCGTATGTCTCAAGCCGTGCGCCGTCATGTGAGTATCTTCTAATCCTGCATCTTTTAAGATTCGTTTAATCATGGCATTAAAAAAGGTTCTCGAAATAATGAGATTAGCCGTACGATGTCGATAGGATATAAACAAGTAAGGATTTCTGTCTTTTCGTTTTTTTAAATAATCATTCAGTGCATCCTTGGCTCCTTCTGAAATTTTCACAAATTCGTCAGCCGATCGTCTGCCTTTTCCTTGGATGTATAAGATTAACTGGTTATTGACCACTTTCAGATCTTTCCTTCTTGCCCTTCTAATTTCAATACTACGCATGCCTGAAGTGATCATTAAATAAATCATGGCATGGTCGCGGTAATGCCAAATATATTTACGGTTGTTTTGGGTGCTTATAATCAATTGTTTTGCTTGTTCGATGGTTAAAATCGTTTTTGATAAACCGTGGATTATTTTCTCGTTTTTAATGGGTTCCATGATATCATCCACGTAATCAAAAGGCAAATCCAGCCGTTTTTGATTGGCCTTTAAATATCGATACAGTCCTTTGATAGCGTTGATCTGGTTGTAAATCCAATGGGATGAATATCCCTGATTTCTTAGCCGGTCACGATAATGAATCACATCACTTGTCTTTGCGTATAAAATCTGATGTTCGGTTAAAAAAAGAATGTATTGCTTTAGGACGGTATGATATAACTCGAATGTGCCTCTCGTAATATCCTTTTCAGCAAGATATTGTGCGATTAGTGATTCTAAAGGATGATTATTCATCGTTTGTCTCCAATCATAAAAAAAACGCTCTATTATATACTACTTTCATAGAGTGCTTATTACTTGAAATATTCAGTTTTTATCTCTTTCCTATGTTCATTCTTTTTCTTTTTGTTTGAGACGATTCACGATTTCTCTTAGCTTTCGTTTTATGTCTCCTGAATCCTGCGTTCGCGCTTTCCGCTACAAGCTCCTCGCAATGATTGGAGTTGGCACGTTGTTCTTGCGTCGATACTCTGACCTATTAGCATACGGTGAATGTATCAATTCCAAGTTCTTCTTCGACCGCCATCGGTTTCCTCGATTGAAAAATATGGAGAACCATCTGTTCTATCGTTTCATCTGAATTTTTTGAGTTATTAATGGGCATAGTTTCTCTTTCATTCCGTTTGTACTCATATGATACCATAGTTTACCCCCTGATTAATAACCATACCAATCCACTTTTCACTATCAATTTATATAAGTTACTTTGACATTATTCTCTATTTGTTTTATAATGTAAATGGGTAGTAACTTGAGAAGGATAAACGATGTGTTGGCTAAGCCAGTAAGGATTAAGTATTGAACTTAGTCCGAGAATTCATCTCGCCTGGGGTTAACTACCCTTTTTTTTATATTTTTCCTTAAACTCTTCATCGTTACAATATTTGTAAACCACAAAATCAACAACTTCTTGAGAAAATTTCCTAACACCGCCACTATAATCAAAAATATAACAATATTTTTCATCAGTTTTTATTGGATGGTCTTTACTAATCAAGTCAAAGGATTTGGTAGTAAATCCGTGGTCCTGTCCAAAATGTAACTCTAATGATTCTTGAATAGATTTTATTGCATCTTTATAAGTATAAGTGTATAGTTTATTAACATCCTTAGGAACTTTTACCATTCTTATATTATTAGGGCTATCCGGATCAACCCTAACACTTAAGTCAGCATCGCTGGCTTTTTTTGTTACGTAAAATTGAATGTGTTGCCCAATTCCATCAATTGAACACATTTTAACTATTTCTTCCATAAAATATTTAGTATCATCTATTATCATCAATGGTGAGATTTCTTGTTTGGGAGACTTTGTAATTGAGATAAAAGGATTGATTGCCATATTGAAATTAAAGTCGGGAAATTTATTTGAAAAAAACCTATTAAAGTAGGTTAAATTTTGCTGGAACAATGGTGCAAATTCGTAATCGTAATCAGGCAAAATTAAATGAGTTGAACGATTTCTAATAGTAACGACATGGTTTAAATTTGTCTTCACCTTATCAGTGGTACTGGTAAAAACTTTTTCAATACAATCTAATAATCCAATTGTTCTAGCTGTTTTATCCTTATAATTAATAGAATTAATATCATCACTACTGATAATTATAAAAGCTTTTAGAAGTAACTCCCAGGCATTGCATATAAAAAAGCAAAAACCTTCAGTACGATATTTCAAAGTCGGTTTATTGACAATTTCTAAAGCCATTAAGTAACCTTCTTCAGATTTTTGAAGTAACGCATTTACATATTCTTGTATTTCTTTTGGCATAAAATCTCCCCCTATTGAATTAATCGCACAAGTGAATTGTATTAACTATGCAATTATTATATCACTTTATATTAAGGATTTAAAGTCCCTATTTGATATAGCGTTGGTTCAGATGAGAACCTGCCAAGCTGTATAGACTGATAGATATATACAATCCCAGGTATCTAACATTTTTTCATCAATGCAAATTGTTACATGCCCTGCCATTTTTATTTTATATGTTCCACTTGAATGTAATTTCGTGAAATCAGTTCCTTTGATTCTTGGTTCTCCTTTTATGGGTTTAATTTTTTTCTCGGATAATCTTTTAGATGCTCAAATATGAATTAGGTGTCTTTATAACTAGAGTATCCTTGTTCTCTTTTCTTGAGTTTTGTTCTCGTCTTGTTTCTAAATAATCTTTGTTTGTCGCTGTTCCGATTGATCTCACCACACAATCATCCGTTTTTATTCCTTTTGGGTGTGCATTAAACTCTTTAAACTTCGAATTTATCTCCTTTTCTTTTGATACTATATATCACTCTAAAATGTAGATATAGCAAGTGTTATTTCCAATATAGTGGCTTTATATAAAGGGATAGACTCCGAATAATTATTTAATGATATATTTATTAAAAACATTATAATTGGTAGGAACGTTTATGTCTAAATATTAAATAATAATTTAACCCAAACGGCGTTATTTACCTGCCAAAGGTATTGCAACCAAAATTGAATGTTAAGTATTAGCAATTAAACCCTAAAGGCACAAAAAAAGACAGAATTTGTTTCTGTCTTTCGAATATAAAGCTTGCATCATACTTCGTTTTCATATTAGTCCATAAAAACCGCATAATGGTTCATAATCACCATTCACGATATAGCGTGTCTATCAAAAAAACACTTTATACCAACTATTAGACTGACAATGTCTATGCGGAGAGACATTCTAATCTTAAAAAGAAACGAAATTCATTTTATCGGTAATAATACTGATTACGATGCTTGCGTACGGAATGAAATGAAATAAGTCTTTTCTAGTGAGGCCGTTCCATCCATTGGATCATAATGCACGGTCACTCTGATATCATATTCCGTATTTGCCAATAATCCACCAAAGGTCCCATTGGAACCCGTTGTATAGGATTGTACCAAAGTCGCACCATAATATAACTCAATGTCATAAGTCAATAGCGCATGATCAACATCATCAAAGCTAACACTAAAATCAACATGGGTCGATGTGATATCAAGGATGTTGATTTGTGCAACTGGAATCGTCACCGCATTCGTTTTTTCATAGAACGTCGTATCTAATGTATGAACACCGGTTCCATCATTGAGATCATATATCATCGAGACAACAATCTCATACCAAGTCGCTGATAATAAGTTCGTAATCAATGCTGCACCGGAGGCATATCCAATTTTGACATTCGTTGCTCCCTGATAAACACGGTACATGGGCGTTTCGGTCATGACCGAATCCTCATCAGTGAAATAAAACTCAATCCCCAGTTTCTGAGGTTCTTTCAATATCGTCAATAATTGCACAGAAGGAGCTTCTTTCGCTTCCGTCATACTTGTTTGCATGATGATGACTTCTTGTAACCCCAGTCCATCATTCAAATCATAGGCATAGGTCAGTTTTAACGTATAAAGGGTATTCGATAATAACTCTCCCGTTACTAACGTCGCATCGAGTTCTTTTACAAAGACATCCCCCAAGTACAATTCGGCTTTAACGAATTGACTCGTCTCATCCGTATCCACCCAGTTCGTCGAAAAACCGAAGATTCCGGGTGTTGTTACGAGTTCGACTAAAGGCACGGTTTTCGCTAACGTCGTTACTTCAATAGCATCTATCAGTTCTACAGCCGGTAAGCCGTTATGGTAATCGACCAGGAATGTCGCTCTTAGGGTATAGGTCTTGTTCGATAACAAGTCACTAAATTCAAGTACATCAAACGTCGTTAATGTTTGAACAACGACGTCATCAAGCAATAGTTCTACGGATTGAATGATCGCGATATCATCGGGATCATTCTCTTCAATGGCAAAGGCAATCTGTTCTTGACCATTCACCACCGAACCAATGACTACTGTAGGCGATGTTTTAGCCAGCGTCTTAAATCTGATCGTCAAATTCCACAAACGTGTGCCTAACCCATCTTGGAGATTGTAAGCATAGCTAATCTCAAGGGAATACTCGGTATCAGATAACAAATTACTGAAAGATAGAATATCTAAATTAGCGATGGTCGTAATGGGTTCTTGGCCTTTCATCAATGCCACCTCAAAGAGGAAACCAACATAGTCGTCATCGTTGATGGTTAGTTCAAATGATACAGAATCACTCGTCGCTACGATTCCATCAACGGAAACAATCGTTTCGGTAAAGAACGCTTCTTTAACATCGAGTTGTAACTGATATCCTTCGCCATCTAGTAAGTTCATAACCCGAAAAATAGCATATTGATAGAGCGTATTGATCTCAAGGGATTGAAATGCCACCCCATTATGATCTTCTGTTAGAACCATACTACGAACCAAGGATGTTCCATCATACAAAACGGCATAATATGTCTCCCATAAGACATCGTCGGCAGGGATGGTTACATCAAAGACAATGCCCGTTGCCGTCGTAAACACATTCGTAACACTGATCACGGCGGGTTGCTCAGAAGCGACGCCGATTTGGACGACATTATTTTGACTCAGTAGTACTTCTTTGACTTCTAAAGTATCATCATATTTAAAAGCATTAACCGAAAAATAGTAGATGCCAGGGACATCAGTCATTTCGAATTCATAGACGATTTGTTCCGCGTTCGCATCCAGTGTAAACGCGGAAGAAGGAATTTCGATTCCGTTTAATTCAAAGGATGGGATATTGAGTTGATCTGGATTGTCGAATTGTAGGATTAAATAAACGGTTTCATTGGCATTAGCATAATAATTGAGGATTTCTTCTTCTGGGAATGGATAATTCTCAGCTAGGACATCTTCAATGGTCCCATCATCTAAATCGCCAAATGGATCAATGGGATCGATGCTAGGTTCCCCATGAAGCGGTCGCTTATAAAGTGACGAATAAGCCGTAAGTCCCGTAACTTCAATACTTTGAAACACAGGAACCGTCTTTGGCACTAGCGTCGTGGTTGTGGTCGATTCCGACGTGGTAGATAGTGTCGTCGTCGTCACGGAAGTCGTTGTTATAGTTGATAAACTTGTGGTTGTTGAAGTGGTTTTATCACAAGCGAATAAAACGCTTGTCACAATACCAAGAAATCCAAGGATTATTGCTTTATTGAGTAATCGAATCATCATGATGCCTCCCAGTTTAATCCAAAACTCACTCCGTCTAGTATATCATAAATCACCGACTTGAAAGTGAGCGAAATGGATAAAATCTTTAATATTCGTTGCGATTGATGGTCCGATAAACGATTGTATCTTTAAATCGATTGTTAAGTTGCAAATAGACCAAATTTTAATAGATAACCCCTATTTTCGAATTAATCGAGAATAGGGGTTTAAATTATTATAAGTCTCAATGAATCTATAAAATAAAGATTAGGTTATCTACAATATTACGCTTGAATCACTTCAGGTAAAACCACCGAAAACGTCGTTCCCACGTTCAATTGACTTTCAAAAGAAATAGTCCCACCCAATTTCTCCACGATTTTTTTCGTGATGGACAGTCCCAGTCCTGAACCTGATTGATTTCTGGATTTATCGGACAGAAAAAACTGATTGAAAATCTGTTTTTGATTCTCTTCACTAATGCCGATGCCAGTATCGGTAATGAGGAACCGGATGCCACCATGCTCATGAAGACTAATGGTTATTTTACCGTTTTCAGGCGTGAATTTGATGGCATTAGCGATCAAGTTCTGCCAGATTTGAAACGTCAATTCTTTGTTTCCTTGCGTTGTCAATTCTTCAAGGTCTAGATCAAACTCAATGTTTTTGCCTTCCCATTCTAACTGCGTCAGTTGCAGAACATTGCGAATCTGTTCGTCGATGGAAAAAGTATCATCTTTTTTAATAATTTCAACACTATCGAGTAAGGATATTTGTAAGAGATCATGAGATAGCTTTGCTAAACGGTCAATTTCATGAATGATGATTTCTGAGTACTCTGTGACTTCTTCTTGGGTCAAGTCCCCATGTTCAATCAGTTCCGCATACCCTTTGATAGAGGATAAGGGCGTTTTAAATTCATGCGAGACATTTCGCGCAAAGTCTTTATTCAAATACTCGTTCGCTTGCAGTTCTTTGGCCATTAAATTCAGGTTCTTTGCTAAAGTGGAGATTTCATCACGGCCATCAATCTCAACATTAATCTGATAGTCGCCCTTCTCGATGTCGAGAATGGCGGTATTCAGTTTTTTGATGCGACGGACTAAGATGAAATCGACGCCAATCGCAAAGACAGTAAGACTTGTAAATCCCATTGAAATCATCGCGAGGAAGAACCCACCCGTGCCAATCAATTCCGGGATGGTCGTTTCTTCAACGAAGACAATCAGAATCCGGGCTATCGTAGAAACCGAAAAGAAGACGAGTAACAGTGTGCCAATGATTTTAGTCGATAGTTTTCTCATTTCAACACCGCCTTATAGCCAATGCCACGAACGGTGATAAGTTCAACGTCGGTGCATTTGAGTTTTTCTCTTATTCGTTTGATGTGGGTATCGACCGTCCGGTCGAGACTTTCAGAATCAAATCCCCAGATTTCATCCAGTAATTGGTTTCTGGTAAAGATTATTCCGGGATTAGAAACCAGTTTATACAATAGTAAAAACTCTTTTTTGGTCAATTCAACCACTTCGTCGCCGACTTTTACCCCATTTGTCAGGTAATTGAGGGATAAGCCTTTATAATCAATCTTGTTTTCACTGGTAATCTTATAACGCCTTAATAAGGCTTTAATACGTAAAACAAGTTCTTTCATATCAATGGGCTTCACCATGTAATCATCACTGCCGCTTTGAAACCCTAATTCTTTGTCTTCAAACGATTCTAGAGCAGTCAGGATCAGAATGGGGATGTCTTTGTCCATCGCTCTGATTTTTTTAACAAGTTCTGTTCCTGACATCCTGGGCATTAAGACATCCGTAACCAAGAGGTCAAAGTGTTCATGTAAATAGGCTTCAAACGCGGAAACACCATCAGTCGTCCCAACAACCTCAAACCCGTTTTGGGATAGATGGAGCGTAATCAGTTTCCGAATAAAAGGATCATCTTCAGCTATTAATATTTTAAACATCGATGGGTCCTCCTTTTTTAAATCGTCTTGAAATACTTTACTTTTATTATATCGCAATTAGTTACAATCTAGACGGATTATTCCGTCCGTAACGCAACAACCGGATCTTTCTTCGCCGCAATCTTGCTGGGGATGAGTCCGGCAATGAAGGTTAAGCCAACACTGATGATGATCAAACCAATGGCACTATAAATCGGTAGCGCGGAGAAGTTAGCGACCCCAATCAATTTTTGGATGACGAGATTAAGCGGAATGTTGATGAGCAAGGTCATCAAGATGCCAAACAAACCAGCCGTAAAGCCAATGATGATGGTTTCGGCATTGAAGATACGGGAGATGTCTTTCTTGCGGGCACCAATCGCCCGCATGATACCAATTTCTTTGGTCCGTTCAACGACAGAAACATAGGTGATGATGCCAATCATAATCGATGATACCAATAAGGAGATGGCCGCGAACGCTGCTAAGATAACCGTGATGGTATTAATGAGAGATGAAATCGTCCCTGAGATGGTTTCTGCCAAATCAGTGTATAGGACTTTATCGACTTCTGCTAAAGGTGCATTGTAAGCATCTAAATACGTTTTGATTTCTTCTTTGGTATCAAATGAAACCGGATAAATTTGAATTCCGGTGGGGGTAGAATTCCCACCCAATGTTTTCATGACTGAATCATAGGTTATATACGTATTAAACGGTGTCCCTGTTAGAACATTGATGGTAGGGCTTAATTCTTGGGCGTGAACGATATCGGATTCACTGGCTGATTGTAAGATGAGATCAGTTAACATCGTAGTATACCCGATACCCGTCGTTAAGAGTTCACTCGATGATGTTTCTTTAACTCTCAGGATTCCCACGATAGTAATCGTGATGGCATCCGCACTTTGGCTCATGGTTTCATAATCGGTTCCCGGCGAATAAATGCTACCACTTGATACATAATAATCGTTATTAGGAATAATTGTGAATGAGAGACCTAACAAATCATCGAAGGTGTATTCATCTTGTACTGTAATGCCAAATTCCGCTAACAAACTCACGTCGATGCGATTTTGTTTATCGACGACTAATACAATTTCTTGAGCGGTGACGGGATAGCGACTATCAGTCCCTAACAAATCGTATTGCGATTCAATAAAAGCCCGACTATTGGGAATCTCATTGAAGAAACTGGGAGCGAAGAATTGCGCCATACCACCCGCGGTGGCACTGGTTTCAACCAAACGATACCCCCCATTTTCCGTTTCCGCAATCAGATTTAACGCAACCGCACGAGAATAGGAAATGGAATTATACAAGGTTGGGTCTGTGGCGGCGACATAATCTAGATAATCTTGGGTGATGAGGTTCGTATGATCCGTGGTATCGGCACTGGCATCATAGGAGACAACCGTCTCGGTAGTCGGGAAATCATTAACATCGATCAAACTCCCTGTGACTTCACTCATTCTAGTTCTGGGTTCAGAAAGCATTGAAGAAGTAGCGGAAACGGTTTGGTTAACGGAAAGCGGAAAACCGGCTAAAGTATCACTTTGCATATCGTTCACATAAGAGGTCATCCCATTCGAGATTGCCAGCACCAAGGCAATGCCAATGATGCCAATGCTTCCGGCAATCGCCGTGATGATGGTTCTTGCTTTCTTACTAATGAGATTCTTAAAACTGGATTTGAGGGCGGTACGATAGGACATTGAGGTATTCTTCTGTTTCTCTATAGCGACGATTTCTACGAAAGTCTGGGTATAGGGTTCACTATCTTCAACAACTTGTCCATCCAGCAACCGGATGATCCGGTCGCTATAGGCATTCGCTAATTCTTCGTTATGGGTCACCATAATGACTAACCGGTTTTTGCTAATCTTTTTTATCAGTTCCATGATTTGGATACTGGTTTTTGAATCAATGGCGCCAGTGGGTTCGTCGGCTAAGACAATTTTAGGATCATTGACAAGGGCTCTGGCAATCGCAACACGTTGGGCTTGACCGCCTGACAATTGATTCGGTCTTTTGTACATCTGGTCTTTCAAACCAACTTCAATTAGAACCTTTTTGGCCCGAGCAATCCGTTCCGCCGTGGGCACGCCCGATAATGTCAAAGCGATTTCAACGTTATCAAGCACCGAAAGGTGCGCAATTAAGTTATAACTTTGAAAAACGAAGCCAATGGTGGCGTTCCGATATGAATCCCAATCATTATCTTTGAATTCTTTTGTCGATTGACCGTTGATGAATAAATCACCACTGGTATATTGATCTAAACCGCCAATGAGATTAAGTAACGTGGTTTTTCCGCAACCCGATTGACCAAGAACGGAAACGAACTCGTTGGACCGGAATTCAAGGTTGATGTCGGTAAGGGCTTGGGTGAAGGTATCTCCAACCCGGTATTCTTTATTGATATTGACTAGTTTTAACATAAATGATTCTCCTTTTATTCGTGATGGGCCTATTATACGGGAGTTTTGTGAACTGAATTTGAACAAATCAAGCATTATGAGATTTATTACAAATCGATTCTATAAAGAAAAAAACACCTTCCGAGAAAAGTGTTCTTCATGATTTTTTTATGAAGAGAGTCTCTTGAACAGAGTCAGGCAAAAACTTCACTAATCCATGCTATTCAAATTCGCAATTGACGTAAAAATGTAGAAACCAGGCTTTCGAAAAAGCATAATTGAAGTCTTTATCCAAATGCGTTCTGTTCACGCTAAACACCCGAAAGAATGCTTGAAAGTAAAGTATATGGATGACAATAACAAAACATAGAACCGCCAGAATAGCGGCTAAAAATGAGGTCGTGCTGAGCATAGTCGCCATAAATAGGGTAATCGCTGTAATAATCACATGAATTTCAAATAGAAGGGTTTCAGCACTGAAGAAGTTTTTGGCAACTCCTTTAATGATTCCATGTTTAGCTGGATTTTTCAGTCTAATCACTTCATAAAAAAGAGACTGGATTAAATGTTTGTCAATCTTATCATTGTCAAAATTAAACAATTGTGAAATAGTTTGGCAACTGGCCCAATATACTTCTTTATACACTTTATACCGGATAATGATGATTGACAAAATGAACCCGATTGCAAACAATATATAAAACAGAGCTGATCTGACTTCCCCATTGAAACTCTCAATACTATAGGAAAACGGAACTAAAAATGAGGCTAGAGTCAGGTACAATGCTATGATTTGATCCCTTTTTGTTTGTTGCAACGTCAACTCCGAATGCGCATTTTGGTAGATTGTTTTCAAATCATAATCCTTGGCGGTCTTCAAGCTATCTTTTCTAGGTTTCACATGGATAAACTGTTTCATTTCTGTTTTTTTCATTTTATTTAGCTTCCTATCTACGATGGATTTTAACTTTTGAAAATTCTCATTAGAATTCCCAGCAATTAAAGAGATGGCTTTGCCTTCTTCAGCTAAAGTATTTGATCCACTTAGAATGTAACCTCCTGCCTCAGACAAGATGATACCAGCAGCGGCATAATCCCAAAAAAAGACGCGAATTTCGAAAAACAAGTCGATTCTTCCACAAGCCAAATAACACAATTCCAAAGCACAGGATCCAAACCGTCGTATATCAGAACAATCATCATAAACGGATTTCATGATGTCGATACACACTGGAGCGTACTTTTTCTGATATAAGCTCAAGGCAGTACAAAACAAACTCTCGCCAAACGGTCGAGTTGAGACATGAATCGGTTCGTGGTTTAAAAATGCCCCGTGATTTTTAAGTGCTGAAAACAGTTCATGGGTAAATGGATTGTAAACAACGCCCAACACAATTTCGCCTTCTTTTAGCAAGGCAACGCTAATTGCTGAAAAAGGAATTCTTCGCACAAAGTTCATGGTTCCGTCAATTGGGTCAACGACCCATGTATGTTCTCTAATCGTATTGTTGTGATTTTCCTCACCAAATACAACACTATCCTCGATTATTTTTGTTAGTTCGACGTTTAAAAAGGATTGGACTTCAAGGTCTGTCGAAGTGACAAGATCCTCCTTAACCGACTTTAATTTAATGTCTAA
This sequence comes from uncultured Caryophanales bacterium, assembly GCA_942493185.1. Lineage (GTDB taxonomy): Bacteria > Bacillota_I > Bacilli_A > Izemoplasmatales > Hujiaoplasmataceae > UBA5603. Next base: position 687,318 of record OW818673.1, on the reverse strand, counting down.
AGGTTGCTTTCCCCACAAGGTTGATGCTTCAATGACGATTTCCTCGACACGATGTAATATATTTAACATAATTCTCCTTCCTTGAGTTCAAGATAATCTTTATATCATGGGTGGGTAATAAATTATTATTCAGAATAAAAAAGTGGTTTTCATATTTAGGATTTATCAAACTGCTTATTGTTTATCGATGTATTACAATATAGCTAATTACTGTGTCTTCTCCTTGTAAAAACTGATATCCTAGGATGATATTTCTCCCCGGATTATCACTAAACAATGCATCTAAATAGTCTGAAGTAATTGTCAAAACATTGTCCATACCAATCCAGTTTATCAATCTGATTTGAAAAATAGCAACCTATTCATCTATATTTTACTAATTAATGAAGTCCTGTCAACACCCTTCAATACTTATAACTCTTTTATTGATTCAAATTCTTATTATTATTTTTTTATTATTACTTAAATGACATAATCTTTCCCAAAAATATTCGAATTCAAATAAAAACGGCAGATTTTTGGTCTGCCGTTCAATAAGTTGATTTTATATAGTTATCGATATTATTCTACTGATTCTTGATTAAAAAGGATTTGAAATGAAACTTTACTTCCTTGTAGCATTGAACGTTCTTCTACACTCGTCGGCATTCTAAGACTAACGGTAATGGTCACTACAGCTCTTAAAGAATTAATCATTTCTACATCATATTCATAGACCAACATGTCATCGACCTGTTGAAAGGTATCCATTTCATTTTGAATGATGACATTCGTCAATAAAACGTCGATTGTACATCCTTCTTCTACGGCTACTTCAAAAGTATATTCGACATGGTCCACATCATTGACGCCTAAAACCGCGCCAACTGGGACCAATCGCTTTCCAGAAGGGGCTGAAAGTTCAATGATTTTTGAAGCATGAGAATACGCAACTGAATCACTCAGTTGTAAATTTGAGTCGTTTTCTAACCAATTTTGGTACACAAAATGGGTTCCAAAAAGAAGGAGAAAGAAAACAAAAAAAGACACGAATAACTGTCGCATTTTGATCACTCCAATGATATAAATGTTTAGAACGGCAACTGGCAATCCCTGAGGGACCCTATAGTTTTCTGTCGCCGGATTGCTCCGGGTTTAGCTTTATCAAACCAAGCATTCATACATGATCATAACAACATCAGTATGGCTCTGTCTTTGATATCTCTACTATAACATAAAAAAAAATATATGCAACCAATATGTTGAAAATAACTGTTTTTACCTTGTTTTAACATAAAATAGGGTCAATTAACAAAAAAAACCACTGTTTTCAGTGATTTTTTGAATGTTTTGAGTATCTTAACGAACTAAATAAAGCCTTCCGTTGCCTTCTTGAGCCCATAAATCATTGGCGCTGTTAAAGCCAGTGCTAAAGGTGTTCCACCACGTGAGTGAAGGCATCGAAGATGCATTGACTAACGTTGCCCCTATGCCTCTTAATGTGACATCAGGAGTATAGATAACCGTCCCACTGACAGACCGAAACGCCACCATGGAGTAATAAGCTCTGGTAAGCGATTGGGACCCACTTGAGACGCCAATCGCAGTACCCACATAACTTCTATTGGCATTCGTTTGTGGATATAAACTTCCGGTAAAAAAGACATCGGTTAATATAACGTTGGCACTAGAGGAAAGATTGTACCCAATGAATCCTCCTAAGTAACGATTCGAATAACGGAGATTATAAGTGCTGTTGGTTTCTAGTGTGTTTCTAGTGGTCATCGAAACGATGGCTCTTGAGGCATTTAATTTGGCCCCACTGGCGATTCTACCCACGATGCCCCCCGTATATGAGGAAGAGGGATAAGAGAACACTTCACCGGATAAATCGACATCAGATATAATCACTTGTGCTCCACTCGTTCCAATGGTACCGACAAGGCCACCCGTATAAGAACTTTTGTTAAACACTTTTAAATTCGTTGTTTTGATGTTTTGAATGTTCACGACCGTCGTGGATGTCGTGACACTGCCAATCAATCCCCCCGCGCCAGCAGTACTTGTTCCTCGTACGCCGGAATTAAGGACGGTAATGTTGGATAACGTATTGGTCAACCCATACACATTTCCCGTGATTAATCCTGCCCTTAAGGATGTTCCATACAAAGCGGTGGTTCCTAGACTTAAATAACAGTTTGATAACGTTAAATTATAAACCGAACCCCCTTGCATGCGGGGAAATATTCCAAAATAGAGATAGGAACTAGAATTATTGTACAAAGTTAGGTTACTGATGGTTTTTCCGTTCCCATCGAGCGTACCCCGGAAGACAACCGCATTGTTCGTGCTATTATACGTCCAATTGAATCCGGTAAAGTCAAGGTCATTAAAGAGGTAATATCGATCGGTCGAAACACTGTTGGTTTTCGTTGCGAAATTGTAGAATTCTTGAGGGGTTGATATGGCAATTCCCCAATCGCCAATGGGAAGTGAATTGGGTTGTGTATTGACATTTAAGTCCCAATAAGAATATCCAATCATTAAAAAAGAAGAAAAACTCATTAAAAAAACAACGATAAAAACCAATCTTTGTAACAGTTGTCTTTTTACCATGATTGTTCCTCCTTTAATAAGATTATGTTACTGTATGGCTGATTATATCAAAAAAAGATAACCAAAGAATTAAGAACCTTCTTCGGTTTTTGGGTCGGTATGATGGGTTGATTTAAGCGGTTTATTCGGTTTCTTTTTCGATGGAAATAAGGACAACAATCCATAAATAACCGCAATGTCAGCTATAATCACAATTCGTCCAATGGTCGATTGAGCAAACAACAAAATGGGTCCTACTTTGGGAATGGTAGTTACATGGATGCCTACAATGTCCGAATCTGTTAGGATCCAGGGATCAACCGTATCACTGACCTCTGGAATGGACCGATAGGTCCTTACCCCATCGGTAAGGGTGATTGAATAAAGATAGTGGACAACCACTTCTTTTTTGCCATTTCCGCGAATATCGGCTAAAAAGGCAATGATTTGACCCGTTTCTAAGGAATCATATGAGACATCGGTATTAATGATGACAATATCGCCAACATCAATAACCGGCTCCATACTGTTGGTCGCAATCACATAATGATTGTATTTGGCAATAAATGGCACATAGTTAAAAATGACATAGCCTAAACAGAGGATAATGCCTACACTGAGAACAAACTTCACAGGTCCCATGATTTTATCATTTTTAAAGATTGAACGAATTAAAGAAGTTCTTTCCAACACAATCACCTAAAATTCATCCAAGAGGTTTTCCTTCTTGGATGATTTCGATTTTTACTAACTGAATAAAACGTTGTGATGTTTAATTAAGCGATTGAACCCGTGAAGGTTAAATCAAAGGTAATGGGTTGGTTTTTAATAACGTCATAAACGCCCACGGTAGCTGGTTGATCAAGGGTAACAGTGACAGTGACTAATACGTCGGAAGCATTCACTGTAGAAGACGCTAATGAAATAACAATATTGACAAGGTCCGCATTTACAGCAGATCCACCAATTTCGATATTTGAAGCGAGAACTTCAAGATTAAGCGCTGCTAATGCGGCTTCATCAAGTTTGACATTGTACGTTAATACAACAGAAGTAACATCATTGGCTTTCATGACAACGCCAGAAGGAACTAATACTTTTCCTGCAGGAGCGGAAGCTACAGCCGAGACAACAAGGGTAACACCATTGCCAATGTTGAGTTCTTCTTGTTCTTGTTGTTGTAAATTATCCCAATATGAGAATGCTAATACGGTACCACCTAATAATACTGCTACGATTAAAACGGCTAAGAATTTCTTAAACATTTTTGAATCCTCCTATTTTTTATTTTTTAAATACTATTTTAATTGTTGCTTTCTTTTGAAAGAAACAAAAAAAGCCAATACGGGTAGATGATGGCAACTGGCTGTCTTTTTCAAGACCCTATAGCTTTCCGTCATCAGATCGCTCCGATTTTGGCTTTCGCATATCGCATATGTTGTAAGTGATAAAAATTCTAAAAAAAATACCATCATCTTTTCTTTAAGATAACGGCAACTGGCTACCATCCATTGGAAGGCCCTATAGCTTTGCGTCACTAACTTTCGTCAGTTTTGCGATTTACACATTCATTCTAAACCTATGAATCCCGGATGTCAAGTATTATGTGTTTAAAAATCGTTATATTTTACATATAATTTACATTACCACTCAATTATCTCGACATTTAGACGTTTAACTTGTCGAGAAACGGATCATCTATGTCATTATGATTCATATTCTTTTCATAAAAATTGGCACTTCTAAGAGCGTCAATTCATATCGTGATTGGATGAGTAAAACTATGCCGGGTTCTTAATCTTTGTTACTTTACCGATAATATCTTCTTGATTGGTGATTCTTTCAGGAAAACTCTTATGTGAGTCGGTAACCAAGGTATACGTCACATGATCATTGCCATCCACATTAATGGCACTGATTCTTGCAATGGTTAAATAGTTGACTCCTCCGATATTGTCTTCAAACAAAATGATGTCGCCTTCACTTAAAGAAGACGGGTCAACCTCTTTGACCGTGACTCTGGCACCCGCCATAATCGTGGGTTCCATCGAGGAACTATTCACATCATATACTTTTTGGGTATTGATGTCACAACCCGTTAAAAAGAATCCGGTAAGCACGATGATAAAAACATACCATAATTTTTTCATCTTAAAATCTCCTATCGTGAGATTTTGTCAAATCATAATGTCATTATAACAAATAAAAACAAGAGTCACAACCCCACTTATCACAAAATAATCGAATTAAACACAAATTTTTTCTTCGTGGGTTGCTTTCAACTAATACGTTTTCATATCCAAAAAACTTGTACTAATATGAATAATATGATACAATTATCGCGTTAAAATCCCTATTAGAATTGAGTGAATTCCATGAGTCGCATCGAAACCTATCAACTACCCTTTCAATTTCTTAACCGTCCAAAAACAATCTCCGTATATTTACCGGAATCTTATGATATAAACAAGCGAAAAGTCTTACCCGTTTTATACATGCATGACGGTCACAATCTTTTTGATCCATCCCTTTCTGCTTTTGGTTCCACATGGGATGTTCAAAAAACATTGGACAATCATGAAAAAAAGACCGGCAAAGCATTAATCGTTGTTGGGATACATGTCGATTCTATTCATCGATATAATGAATATTCTCCTTGGCCAACCGAAAATCTCCAAACCTTTATTTCCTATCAACCTCAAAAAGTTGTAGGAGGAGAGGGTGAGGCTTACATTGATTGGATTGTCAAGGAGTTAAAGCCCTTTATTGACACGACTTATAGAACCAAAAAAATGGTCTCTTATATGGCTGGTTCTTCTATGGGGGGTTATATCTCTTTATACGCAGGCGTGCGTCATGCGGATACCTTCGACAAAGTAGGCATCTTTTCTCCTGCCTTTTGGTTCAATGAGCCTTCAATCATTAATTTTCTTAATACATCTTTGCCTTCTCGTTTAGGCATCTATATGACGATGGGCAAGAAAGAAACAAGTGATACTTCAAAAACCGATTTTCCAAAAATCTATTTGAACGGTGCTAGAAAAGTCTCTACCTTGTTAATAGAAACGGGATATAGTAATCTCGTCTATAAAGAATATTTACATGGAATCCATTCTGAATCTGAATGGGCAAAAAGATTCCCAGAGTTTATTGAATGGTTATTGAAATAAAGAATTTGTATTACAAAGCAAAGATATATACATACAAATAAATCTCCTCTTATAGAGAATAAAGGTCGTCTTTATGCTCATCCAAGAGGAGATTATTTTATTTAATTACATTCCCTTATTATTGTTATCAATAGACCCAACTTTTTGGGCTTCTTGATATTGACGGTAATGATGCAAATTGCTAAAGAAGGACATTTCGGGTTTTACTTTAATGACTTTATTGTATTTTCCTTTAATACTTGATGCAACACAGGCCATCTTTATATTAAAAGAATCATCGACAAAATGGATCGTATCGAGGTTACATAGATAAACCATCTTATCCATATCCATGTAATGTTCGTCTTTGGCTTTTTGTGCTGCTAATTTGGTATTAAATGTTTTAAGGAAAGAGTCAGAAGTTAATTCTTTTAAACGAATGTAATAGAAGAAATGGGGTTTACCACCCTCATAAACATCTCTCCCTAGACCTAAAAACACAAAATCAGAATTGTCTTTAATTTCGGATTGAGAAATTCCTAATCGAGCGTCCATCAAGCCCTTAATCATTTCATGAATATCCTGAATGCTCGTCAGTTTTTTTGTAGGATCATCCAGATTTATGCGTGAAGCAATCGATGCGGTCACAAGATTCTTTGAGGTTGTCGAATTGATCTCCCGTTTGGGAAATATGACTGAGTGGTCAGCCAATTCGATAATGACATTGACTCCTAGGTGATTGGACATTAAAGAGTTCTCCAGTGGCACCAATCTAGGACCATATTCAAACATGCCTCTTAAGGTTAAGCCGTTCTTAATCGGATAATCAATGGCCCTGTTGGTAACCAAATGATTGTAATAATTGCTTCTAGAGGTATGTATCTCATATCCACCATTGAGGGGAACCACTTTATCAAGGCGTAATGTGATATGGTTTTCAACATAACTGGATTTATGCGCTCCAAAGATTTCTGCGTAATAGTTTTTTATCAGAATGTCCGGTGAAAACATTGTCTTAGAATCATCTATTAAGGAAATGTTAACATCCTTTTTATAGGGAACCAACACTTCATACAGAAAATGAACTTTGGAGGATTCGTCTAAAGACGCTATCTCCTTTTTATACGCATCTCCTGGATAGATTTTGTTTAGAAATTCATTATCTCTTTTACATTTCTTTTTATCTTCCATAATAATTCGGATGGTTTCAAAAAAGGTAACCGCAATTTTACTCAAGAAAAAGCCTAATACAACCGAGACAATCGTTGTAAAAGCTTCGGTATCAAAGAATATCACAAATCCTAGTATGATTGCCAGATTGATGAGTAAATAAATCACGGTTTTTTTAATCGTGTTTTCGTTAATAAACCCGGATAATAATTTCCCTAAATTGGATTTTTGTCTTTCTTTCTTACGACCATTTGCCATTATTTCGCCTCTTTCAATTGATTGAACTCAAGAAACTTCTTATGGATATCCAGTATTCTAGGTGTATCAACGACGCTTGGATTGAAATTAATAAAATAATTCAGATAATGGGTTGATAGTCGATCACGGCCAGATCCATCATAGATAAGTTTATGATTGAAGAATACGGCTTGTAAAGAATGATTTATGTCAAGAATTCCTTTTGACGTGGTGATACGCGTTTGTTTATAGTTTTTGACTTTCGTCCATCGAATGTTCGCATAGATCAATGTAGCACTTGTTCTAAAGACCAAGGATGCCTGATAAGGCTGTTTAGAAAGGGAATCATAGCGTTTGGTGCCTTTAACCCATTCAATCTCATTCACATGAAGAAATACTGATAATAGACATAAAATGTTGATGCCACTGTCGACCCAACATCCTTCCATATCAATTTTATCCTTTTTAATAAGTGTACTCGATTCCATATAAGGATCATTGATATGCATTTCAACTTTTTGTATTTGTCCAAACTCATGAAGATGACTTTGAACGTATTGAACCTCATTGCCATACAACCAATGAAAAAGGACATCATAGACCAGCTGTTTTGATTTTGCTAAAGCGGTAAGTTCATCAATCTCCTCATAACTCAAGGTTCCTGGTTTTTCGACAAGAACATTCACAGAATGATTTAATCCGTCTTTTGCCAATTGGTAATGCGTTTTAGGGGGAGTCGCAATTAAGACATAGTCCAATTGTTCTAAATCCATCATTTGATGATAATCATGATAAAACGTCGCGTCAGGATATAGTTTCCTCATATCGGGTTTATCCGCTAGGTCGCATACTGAAACAAGCTGAAAACGAGAATTTTCAGCGAGGCCTACTTGATATTTTTTAGCGATGTCTCCCAAACCAATTAAACCCAATCGGTTCATAGAATCTCCATTCGATGGAGTTGCCCACCTAAAAGTTCATTAATAATTGACTCAATATTACCACTATATACCTATTGCTTCAACATTATCTTCAAATAAAAATAATAAAATATATTATTTATTGAATGAAAAAACAAAAAAACTGACGACATGAATTGACTCGTCAGTTAATAAAATTTGTAATAGCTCTATTTAAAAATAGTCTTTAAGTCAGCCGCAAAATGGTAAGATATGTTTTCCCAGTCCACCGTTTTTTGCCACGCTGATTCTTCATGAGATACTTCACTCATGATTGTTGCTGAGGTTTTGTCTATTTGATGTTTGACACTTTTGGCGATTTTTTGTTCTAATTCAGTGAGCAGAATAAAATCCTTAAACTGAATTGATTTAAATTCATAATATTCTAGATTGTTTGTACTTACTTTGGTTTTTATCAATGCATTTTTTGAAACCAGATTGTCTAGAATAACCTTGAGATTATTCATCATAGGGCCGAAAGGAGCTTTTTGATATTGAGCACCTGTAATTGAAACAGCATTTTCATGGTAATTACTGAAATCTGTATAAAAGAGAGCTTTATTTAATAACGTAATTGAAGCCGGCTTTTGGCAGAAAAAGAGAATTAATTCCGCAGCTTTTTCGGGCTGATATACTTGATATCCTTGATATTCCAGTTGACTTTCTTGTATCGTTAAAAAAGAATCATTTAGACCCGGTAAAGATAATTTATCTAGTTCTCTCATCGTAAATGATTGATTACTGTTTTTCGCAAACAAACCAACGACAGAAGGTTTTTCCATAATTACTTTCAATAATTGAAGATAATGCTCACTGGGTATCGCTTGTTCTGTTTCATAACTAATAAGGGTTTTTTTTGCTATGCCGATGATTTTGGATAGGGTGGATTGGCTAAGATTGAATTTGTTTCTAAAATCGATGATTTTTTGTCCAGTTACGCCGTATAGTCGATTGAAAGAATGAATAATTTTTTCTGATGCAATCTGGTCAAGTTCGAGATCATAGACTGGTTCTTTGCACTCTTTACAAAATCTTGCTTCTGACTCAACCGCAATTTCTTTGCCAAGGCGATTAATTTTGAAGTTTTTGGGTGCAAGAAAAGTATCTGTCGACTTATGACAAATATCGCAAAAATATGTAATTTTATCCATGGTTTTAATCTCCCCTTTTATTATCTCGATGAAACGAGATACATACGACTTTTTCAACCTGATTAATAACTTCAATCTTAATTTTAATATAAGCAGTGATACCATTGACTTGTCTTTTGAATACGTAAGCAGCTCCGTCTTTGTCATAAAACTGTTTGTAATCAGAACAAACTTCGACTTTACTTAGGCACATAATAATACTCCATGCTTCCTTGACGGTAATTCCAAAGTCTTCAAGAAGAACTTCAATGTATGATTTTCCATCAGTCAATCGGTTTGAAAAACAACATTGACCCAATCGGATCAATTCCCTCATACACGTTATAAATTGAACAACTTCATCTGGCATTTATCTCCTTTCCCTTATTATAATTCATTTTACCACAAAAATGTGCGTTTTCAACAATTTTCGGTTACATATGTTACTTTTTCATTGAATATTGGACTGTTTTGTGTCATTCACAAGTTTTTATTACGATTCTGCACATAATCTATCGTCAAGACAATAAGTAGCATTGGGATATTGCATGAATTCATTTCTTTGAAAAGATGGCGCTTTTTTTGCAAATGCGAGTTATAATGAATATAATCGGTAAAAGTGGGCTACTATCAATTCTTTCTTCGAACCACTTTCATTTTTTATATGACGTTTATCCTTTTTTATATGTTAATTTATAAACTCCATCGATTGTGATAACCTCTCGGGCAACCATAAAGCACTTGTTATTTTCTTATTTTAAGAATGACGACGCTGAATGAAGCCAAGCCTCATTAGGTACGGCTTTTTTTATAGAAACATTTTCAAGAAAGAAGGGAATCATATGGCAGTAAAGATTGTTGAAACAGCGTTAAGAGATGGTCATCAATCGCTCTTCGCAACGAGAATGACCACCCCTGAAGTGACTCTCGCTTTAGATGAATTAGACAAGGTTGGATATTATGCGTTGGAAGTATGGGGCGGTGCCACCTTTGATACATGCCTTCGCTTCTTAAATGAAGATCCTTGGGAACGTTTAAGAGCCATTAAAGCCAAGTGCCCCAACACCAAACTCCAAATGTTGTTTCGTGGACAAAACATTTTAGGATATCGTCACTATGCGGACGATATCGTTGAAAAGTTTGTCCAAAAATCCTTAGAGAACGGCATTGATATCATCAGAGTTTTTGATGCTTTAAATGACATCCGGAATTTAAAATCGGCGGTCGATGCAACCAAAAAATATGGCGGACACTGTCAAATCGCCTTAAGTTATACCACTTCTCCCGTTCATACCGTTGATTATTATGTTCAATTAGCCAAAGAAATTGAACATATGGGTGCTGATTCCCTTTGCATCAAAGATATGGCAGGGGTTATGCTTCCAAATGATGCTTATGAACTCATCACTCGTTTAAAAGCCAATACCTTGCTTCCCATCAACCTTCACAGTCATTGCACCGGTGGAATGATGGAAATGACCTATTTAAAAGCGATTGAAGCCGGTGTCGACATTATCGACACGGCGTTATCGCCTTTATCCGGGGGTACTTCTCAACCCTCCACCGAATCGATTCAATATGCGCTAGCCGGAACAAAATATGATCCAATATTAAATCTTGAATACCTTGATAAAGCCGCGGCCAAATTAACGGTCGTAAAAGACAAGTATTTAACAAACGGTTTATTAAACCCCAAAGCCTTAACGCACAATCCTTCGATTCTTAAATATCAGGTTCCTGGGGGTATGCTTTCTAACCTCATGAGTCAATTAAAAGAACAAAATGCGATGAATCGTTATGAAGAGGTTTTACAAGAAGTGCCCAAGGTTCGTGCTGAGATGGGGTATCCTCCTCTCGTCACGCCCCTATCACAAATGGTGGGAACACAAGCGGTCTTTAACGTGATGTCGGGCGAACGCTATAAAATGGTCCCAAAAGAGATTAAAGAATATCTTCATGGGTTTTACGGTCAATCTCCCGCTCCTGTTGACCCCCTCATCTTAAAGAAAATCATTGGCGATGATGTTGTCATTACACACCGGCCGGCCGATGACCTACAACCAGAATTTGAAGCCTTAAAAGCCAAATACAAAGACTTAGTCAAGTGCGATGAAGACGTCTTATCGATTGCGTTGTTTGAAGCGGTTGCGGTGAAGTATTTAGAAAATAAATACCGTCCCATTCCCAAAGATGAAATCATTGAGTTTAACGTTGTGATTGGAGGGACAGCCTTATGATCTTTTTACTCCAGTTTGATGTTTTTGAAGGCTTATTCATCAGCATCTTCTCCATTGTCGTGGTCTTTATCATTTTATATGTTGTGGCCTTAAGCGTCATGCCCTTAAAGCACATAAAAGAACGTTCAATTCCAGTACCCCAAGTTATTGCTCCAACAAAACCTTTTTCTTTAGAAGATATTACCGATGAAGACATGATGGTTGCTGCCATCATCGCTTCCATCGATTATCAAGCCATCACCAAAACCGATGTCCATGTCAAATCCATTAGGGAGATTAAATAATATGAAAATCTATAAAGTGAAAGTCAATGGCAAAGTCTATGAAGTTGAACTAGAAAGTGTTACCGAATCCACTGCCCCCGTCTCTGCTCCTAAAACTGAAGTCAAAGAGACTCCAGTTCAAAAGTCGAGTGAAGGGCATAAAGTAGTTGCTCCGATGCAAGGCGCCATTATCAAATCCAACATTCAAGTTGGATCAAAAGTCGCAAAAGGTTCAGTCTTGGTGGTCTTAGAAGCCATGAAACTTGAAAACGACATTTTATCCCCTATCGACGGCGTCGTCAAACAACTTCATGTCGCTGTTGGCCAAAAAGTTGATGCCAATCAACTCCTTGTGATTGTCGGGTAATCGTATGTGGGACTCTATTAGAGGGTTCTTAGAAAGCACTGGCATTGCCCTCTTCTTCCAAGAGGGTGGATGGAAATATCTCATCATGATAGCCATCGCTTTACTAATGCTCTATTTAGCCATTTTCCGTAAGTTTGAACCCTACCTATTAATTCCGATTGCCTTTGGGATGTTGATGGTCAATTTACCCGGATCTGAGATGTTTGTCAAAACGACTGAAGTGATCGGTACTGAAACCATCACTCGTTATAGTGGACTCTTAGGATACCTCTATTACGGAGTTAAATGGGGAATCTATCCTTGTCTCATCTTTTTAGGAATTGGTGCCACAACCGACTTTGGTCCGTTGATTGCCAATCCTAAAAGCATGTTATTAGGCGCTGCCGCTCAAATCGGCATCTTCATTACCTTTATTGGCGCTATCTTACTGGGATTCACTGGTCCAGAAGCAGCTTCTATTGGCATCATTGGTGGCGCTGATGGCCCCACCTCGATTTTACTCACCAGTCGCTTAGCCCCTGACCTATTAGGTCCTATCTCCTTAGCAGCATATTCTTATATGGCCTTGGTTCCTTTCATTCAACCGCCCATCATTCGGTTATTAACGACGAAGAAAGAACGGTTAATCAAGATGGAACAACTTCGGACTGTTTCTAAAACCGAAAAGATTTTATTTCCTATCGTTGTAACATTGGTCTGTGTGTTATTGGTTCCTACCTCCGCACCTTTAATCGGCATGTTAATGCTTGGAAATCTCTTAAAGGAATCCGGAGTCGTCCCCAATTTGGTCACGACGGCCGGCAATTCACTTCTTTACATTGTTACCATCCTTCTAGGACTTTCGGTTGGCGCAACCGCGACGGCTGATTCGTTCTTACAAGTTCAATCCCTATTCATCTTAGGACTTGGTTTAGTGGCCTTTTCGTTCGCGACTGCTTCTGGTGTCTTAGGCGGTAAAGTCATGAACCGGTTCTCTAAAACCCCCATCAACCCCATGATTGGCGCGGCGGGAGTCAGTGCTGTTCCTATGTCCGCTCGGGTGGTTCAACTGGAAGGTCAAAAAGAAGATCCTTCCAACTTCTTACTGATGCATGCAATGGGTCCGAATGTGGCCGGTGTCATTGGAAGTGCAATTGCGGCTGGACTGCTCTTAATGTTTTTCTCTTAATCGGTTTTAGCCATGCTTAGACTTCATTTTGAATCGATTGATTCGACCAATCAGTATTTGAAGACTCATTATCATGATTTAGCCCATTTTAGTGTCATTTCCGCATCGCATCAAACGGATGGAAAAGGACGCTTAGGGAGAACATGGCTTGATGATGGCAATGCGGCAATGTTTTCTATCCTTCTTAAAAACAACCTAACACTGAAGATGATGGACCATCTTCCACTGCTTGCGGCGGTTGCGGTCCACCAGGTCTTGGTATCCCTTATTCCCTCATTAAAAATTAAATGGCCCAATGACATGGTTGTCAGTGATTTAAAGTTATGCGGTATTTTATGTGAATCGGTCATTGAAGGACAGTCGGTCGTTGCGACCATCATCGGTATTGGCATCAATGTCAATACGAAATCCTTCCCTGAAGTCATTAAAGAAACCGCAACGTCACTTGCTATTGAAACCAAACGGACCCACAATATTGACGCCATTATCGAGAAAATAACCAACCAGTTCTCAGCATTGCTCCTAGAGTACCATATTGATCCGATGCATCACATCCGTTACTGTAATCAGTATTCATCCTTGTATCACAAAGAAGTATCCTTTTATAAAGGCACTGAACTTCACTTTGGCATTGCCCAAGGCATTGATGAGAATGGGATGTTACTGGTAGAAATGAATGACGGACTTTATCCAATCAATACCGGTGAAGTAAACTTATTAAGGACGAAATAAATATTCCAAAAAGCAATTTTTTATAAGTTGCTTTTTTTTATTTTGTGATTTCTCAAGGATTATTTTTGTGATGTAATTTTTTTACACTTCTATTGACATTTTTTTACATTGGAGATATGATAATGATGAGGTGGTATCCATGTTAAAATCCTTTTCTGTCAAAAACTACAAAAATTTCAAGGATGAAATAACGCTCGACTTCTCAAAATACAACGATTATCAATTCAATAAATCGATCATTCATAATGGCTTAATCAGCAAATCAATCATTATCGGCAAAAATGGTAGTGGGAAAACGAATTTTGGTTTAGCTATTTTTGACTTGACACTACACTTAATTGACCGACAACAAATTATGCAACAACTTCAGTATTACTTAAATGCCAGCAGTACGGAGGATTTTGCTTCATTTAGTTATGAATTCGTATTTGATAATGATGTTGTGCTATACAAATATCGTAAGAACAATCCAAAATCATTGCTTTATGAAGAATTATATCTAAATAACAATCTGATTTTTAGCTTTAATTTTATTACAAACAAACGAGACATCAAAAACCTCTCTCTCATTGGAGCGGAAAATTTAAATTTCTCTTTTAAAGATTCAGGTATCTCCATATTAAGATATATCGCTAACAACGCCAATTTGCCAAAAACATCTGTCATTATGAAACTCATGAACTTTGTTGGTTCGATGCTTTGGTTTCGTTCAGCTCAAGAGAATTCCTACATTGGATATAAAATCGGAATCGATTTTTTATTAGAACATATTATCAATAATGCGCTTGTGGGTAAGTTTGAATCCTTTCTCAACGAATCTGATTTAGACGTTAAGCTTGAAGTCATTTCTGATCCTACTGGTGCAAAAAAAATCGTTTCAAGATTCGAAAACCGTGTAATTCCTTTTATCGAAACGGCCTCAAGCGGAACACTTGCTTTGACCTTATTTTTCTATTGGAGTACTCGTTTTGATGATATATCGTTCTTATTCATCGATGAATTCGATGCTTTTTACCATTTCGAATTATCAGAAGCCATTCTTAAAAATGTTGTGAAAAGACATAACATTCAAGCAATCTTCACTTCGCATAATACGGCTTTAATAACCAATAATATTTTGAGGCCCGATTGTTACTACATTATGGAAAACGGTCAATTAAAGTCCATTACGAATAGTACTGAAAAAACAATTCGAGAAGGACATAACTTAGAGAAGATGTATCGTTCCGGGGAGTTCAATGACTAAAAAGCCCGTTTTATTTATCGTCGAGGGTGAGCGGACCGAAGTATCTGTTTTAAAAAGAATCAACTCTGTACTAGAGTGTTTTGGCGATTACCATATATATTCCTATAAAACTGCTATTTATGAGTTATATGAGGAGTTAAGCATGGATGATAATCTAGACCTTCAATTGACACTCAAATCAAAAACCAGCAACAAAGATGAACGAAGAATCCTGGAAATGCGATACGTTGCCGTTTTCTTAATTTTTGATTTTGATCCTCAACATCATAAATTTAGTTGTCAAATACTGGAAGAAATGCTCAGTTATTTTTCAGACCCCATTGACAATGGGAAACTATACATTAATTATCCTATGTTTGAATCTCATCGTCATCTCAACAAAATGCCAGATATTGACTTTTTTCAATTAAGAATCAAAAGCGAAGATATCAAAAATTATAAACGAATTGTTGGTTCAGTTAGTGCCTATGCTGAAATCAATCACTACACTATTCCAATAATCATCAATATGATCTCACATCACCTATGCAAGTATCGTTTCATAATTGAGGACGCCGCTTCTTTTCCTACTGTCAATGATTACGAGCGTCTTCAATCCGCTACTTCTCATATCAAATTGCTATCTATTCAAGAAAATGCAATTGAGTTGGGCGTTCTATATGTCATTAATACATCGTTGTTTTATGTGATTGACTTGATTCCAAAAACATTTTTTAATGAGTATTCAAAACTTATATATTGAATGAATATCAATTGTAGTTCAAGGCATGATTATGCAAATTATGCCTTTTTTTGCTAATTTTATATTTATTATCACTAAATATTTTATAGATGTGATTGACGATACCATTCAATGAGTTTATGATAATGGGGTAATATGATTTGAATAAAGTTGATTAATATGTCAATTAAAGAATGGTGATTAAAGATGAATTTCCTTCAACACGAAACGAATCGTCAGAAGATTCAAATAACGCTTTACCTAGTTTGGATGATTTCATCCATTCTATACATGGTTTTTGATTATCTTTGGTTTCAACATGATCCCTTCCATTTTCAATCACCAGCATTCATGATTTTCTTATGTTCCATTCCACCACTCTCAATCTATTACCTGAGACATTCGCAAAAACAAGAAGATATTCTTGCGAGTAAACCGATGTCGGTGAATGCCTTATACGCTTTTATAGGTATTGGTCTTATCCTCGCCATCATCATTTACGCTAAAATATTGGGGATTGGCACACAGCTTTTACAATATGAATGGCGGATGGCGACTCATCAATATATCGTTTCTACCATTAGTCTCTCCTTTATCGTTTCAAGGATTGTTGCGAACAAAAGCAACTTCTACATCCACGAATTAAAGATTCAACTTCCTAGAAAGGCCTTTTACGTTTATATTCTCAAACAAATCGGGTTCCTATTAGGTAGCGCTATTGTCATTCTTTTACTGGGTATGTTTTATTGGGTATTTATAAAACAAAGTATGTTGTTTTCCCTTTATTATGAACACATAAAAAATTTGTTCGCAATCATCATTATCTTTCTCCTTGAGTATCTTGTTTTAGCCATCTTTGAGCGCATCCATTTTGCTGAACATCAAACAGAACAACCAAACGTCCTTTTTTCAAGAAATGTCATTTTACTAATGATCGTTTCTGCTTTTATTTCGGTTTGTTCATCTGTGGTCAATCAAATTCAAGCCTATCTTCACATAAGCAGTAATCCCAACTGGTCGGTCTACCTTGATTTCATCGATAACCAAGTCGTAACTTCAAGGTTATATTATATTGATAGCTATTTGTTAATGATATTCACGACCATCCTAATATTTCATTCGATAAAGAAACGTCTACCCGCAGATCATAAACGAATTAAGCTCTGGTTCGTCCTTCATTTTGTCCCTTTTATCATACGATTTTTCTTTCTTATCTTTAACCTCATGCTAATCCGTCTTATTTATGAAATGGGACCTCAAAACATCTCTGAACTCTTTCAATTAGTGAGTTATGTGAATCTGTTTCTCGTTATTTATGATGTTGCCATTCTTCTATTTGCCAGTGTGTTTCTAAAAAAACGTCATTACTCCCTTTACCGATTCATAATACTCTGGATTGTATTCATTGTGTATTCGGTTATTTCCACGATGTTTCTAACCGCAAACCTCGACTATTTATCAAGAGTAGGATTAACCCTCTTTGAGTTTATCCTCCGAATCAGCATTCTCCTCATCCTATCAAAGCAACTTTCGATACAACTCAATGTGCCTCAAAACGCAGAAATAACCGTCTCATAGTCTCAAATTCTATTGAAAAGGTGAACCAATTTGGCTCACCTTTTTTGCTGGATTATGGATTTATATATTATACTTAGAGTAACTCAATGGGTAAAACAACCAAATTATCACGTAAAAAGACAACTTTATCGTATAAAAAAATGATGGCCCCTAATCCTCTTTTCTTATCCGGTACACCATCAAGCACTTCAAAAGCAGACGTCATCGATGCATCGGGAGACGTAGACATTTTTATTTCGATAGGATGAAGAATTCCGTTTTCTTCAATAATGAAATCAATTTCGGTTTCAATGTTCGTTAGTGTTCCATCTGGACGTCTTCTTACTTTATCTTTTCCTCGGTAGTAAAACACATGATCTCTATATCCTTTTCCCTCATTAGAAAATGATTTTACTAATTCGGATATCACAAAGGTTTCAAATATTGCACCATTTTGTGCGCCAACGGAAAGTACTTCTGGCGTCATCCACTTTGTTAGATAACATACCAATCCAGTATCGCGAAAATACAATTTTGGCGTTCTTATGGCCCGCTTTAAAGCGCTTGGAGCATACGGTTCAAGAATATAAATGATTCCTGTAGTTTCCAAAAGCGATGTCCAGTTTCGTACCGTTTCAACCGAGACACCTATCTCATCAGAAACATTATTATAATTGAGCATTTGACCAGTTCTAGCTGCCATTGCAATCAAGAAATTAAGAAATTTGACCTTATCTTTCACCTTTAGTAAGTCTGAGATATCCCTCTCAATATAAGTGCTAACGTAAGAACGAAATAAGATTTCCCAATCAATACTAGGATTTTGTAAGGCGGGATACGAACCACGGTGAATGTGATGCCACAATCGATCATATTTAACATATGATTTCATTCGTTCTTCAATATAGACCTTTTCTGGAATAAAGTGTCTTGCGTACTTGACACCAAATATTTCGCGTAAAGAAAGTCCTTGTAATTCCAGTATTGCAACTCTACCCGCTATGGATTTGGTCACATGCTTCATCAGATGAAATTGCTGCGAACCCGTCAAAAGAAATAACCCATTCTTCTGTTCTTTGTCCGAAATCATCTTTAAAAACGGAAATAATTCTGATGCGTTTTGAACTTCATCAATAATTCTTGGCGCAGGATTTCCTTGTATGAAAAGACCAGTGTCTAGTTTTATTAGATTTAATAACAAAGGATCGTCGAGTGTTGTATAGGGTAAATCCGAAAAAACGGTTGTTAAAGTGGTCGATTTACCGACTTGCCTTGGACCGATTAAAAATGTTATTGAAAATGTATTCCTACAATTGATTAAAGGATCCGTTATATGACGATGAATATGGTTCAGAGAAACCCTCCTTGCGGCTATCTTCAAATACAGATAGATTATAGCCGCAATAGCGTATTGTGACAATCGCTTTTCCGAATAATGTGTTTTATTTTTATCCTATGGTTTACCGATTTATCAATCTACCTACGATTTCCCTAGGGTTATTTATCACTATTAATTAAAAAAGGTGAACCCATCAGGATCACCTTTTTCTTCTATTTATTCGCCCGTTGCGATGCTCACAACGAATGTAAACTCGCCTGTATACGGACTATTAACGATCTCGACACTAACGTAATAAATCATTGCTCCTTCAATCGGATAAACCAATTGGAAATTGAAATCTGGACCAGAATCGTTGTCCCCGCCAAGGATGATTCCTTCTGAGTCATAAATGGCTAGATAGGTATCAAAGGACCCTGAAGAGAAGACAATAACATTGATGGAAGAAGGCATCACCAACTTATAATAGACAATCTTTCCAATCTTATCAATAGCCACTACATTAGGAACATCTAACGATAAATTATAAGCCGATTCCATCGTTTTACCATCTTGGAAAGGACTCGTTCCCCATGAAGCAAACATTAGTCGTTTTGAAAAATCAGAAGACATATAGGGGAACGCAACTCTTGTTCCTTGCAATTCCGGATTATCGAACCAACCATGGAAATAAAATCCTTCTTTGCTGGGAATGGGTTCTTCTAATACAAAGTATCCTGTTACGTTATCTACTGCAGTTCCCCCATTTTCTTCAAATCCATACAAATGTACTTCTAACGCTTGAGAGTACTGAATCGGATTTTCTCCCACGTTCCATAACAAATCCCAGTTTGCCGGTGTCTCTGTCAAATTTGTGAATAAGGTCACGGGTGTTCCCTCAAAAACATTGTTTCCAATGTAATCAACGGAATTAGGAATCCAAACCGCTTTTAATTGATCAGCGTAATAAAATGCATACGAATATATTTGAAGCATCGTTGAAGGTAAAATTAAAGATTCAAGGCTAGTACAATATGCAAACGCATAATCATGAATGTATAATAATCCTTCCGGTAGTATCACATTGGTTAAACTTTGATTATTACGGAAAGCACCTGGATAAATTTCTCTGATTCCCTCAGGAACGGTATACGTATCTATGGTTCTTCCAAAGGGATACATGATCAAGGATTGTAAGTCTTGACTGACCAAGACCCCATCAATATCCGCAAAATTGGCACTGCCTTCTAAGGTGACAAACTCGGTTAATAGGATACAACCTTCAAACGTATTGGCAGGGATTGTGTATAAGTTTCTTGGAATGGTAAAGGTTGTTAAAGAGACACAGTTTCTAAACGCACCGCTATTACCAAACGAGTTAACCGAATCGGGTAAAAGAATCGAAGATAATGAGGAATTCCCCATAAACGCTTCACTGCCAATGCTTTCTAGATTCGATTGTATTTCAATCATGATGATTGACGAACACCCACTAAAGGCGCCTTCGCCAATGCTTTCAACACGCTCGATAAACAATTGCGTTATCTTGGTACAATTTAAGAAAGCAAAGTCATAGATATGTCGCAAGGTCGATGGGAAAATAACGTTGACCAAGGTCATATTGCTTGCAAAAGCATATTCTCCGATCACTTCAACGACATCAGGGATGGTATAAGTGGTCTGAGTTTTTCCGTTGGGATAGGCAAGAAGCTCGGTTTGACTCTTATTGAATAATACGCCATCAACGGATGAATAATAGGGATTGTTCGGATCGACGTTGATGTTTAATAGACCGTTACAATTCTTAAATGCTTTCGGTGAGATCGACACAACATTTTCTGAAATCCAAACTGTTGCTAATTCGGAATTATACGCAAACGTATAATCCTTGATTTCCCGCAACTGACTTGGAATTTCGATTGAAGTAATGTTCGCATATGCAAATGCATTTTCACCTAAATAGAGTAAACTATCGGGCAACTCAATGGAGGTCATCATCAGGTTATATGTAAAGACACTTTGACCCAGACGAATTAAGGCTTGAGATAACTGAATAGATGCCAAGGCATCACAGTTCAAAAACGCACTGTCGCCAATCGTAATCACCGAGTCGGGGATGACGATGCTTTCAAGCAAATAACAGCCTTCAAAAGCACTTGTGCCAATCGATTTAATCGTATTGGGTAAGGTGATGGAAATCATCGTCCCATTATTGTAAAAGGCGCCGCCTTTGATGCTTGTTACCACATAGCCTTGATAATGAGACGGCACCACCACATGGGCATCCATCCCGTAATATATTTGTAGTTCATAGGTTCCATCCGCTTTGAGACCAAACTGAAATCCTGAGGATTCCGCAAATGGAACATCGCTCCATTTGGCGTAGAGGGTTTGTTTAGTTACATCATTGTTATAATAGGGGAAGGCAATTCGGTTTCCTTCAAAACCGGCATTATTGTACCATCCATAGAAATAAAAGCCTTCTCGAACGGTGAGTGGTTCTTCTTCAATCATCAATCCAGTCACTGAAGAAACCGCCGAACCGCCATTTTCACCAAATGAATATGTTTGAGCTTGGGGTGTTTCCCCAAAGTAGGCAAGATTGTCATAATGATTCCATTCATAATTCCATGATTCTAATATCACATCCGCACGGATTTCAAACGTTGCGAGTGGACAGTCATAAAGGATGCCAAAATCCATCATGAGAATGGTACTAGGAAGGATAATTTTCGTTAAGGACAAACATCCATAAAATGCCGCATCTTCTATGATTAAAATGCCTTCAGGCAGTTCAATCGTTTCTAAATATGGCAATCCAAAGAACGTAATGGATCCTATCGTGGTAATTGGGCTATCCAAGTAATGAGAAGGCACAACAATATCGGTCGCATCGCCCGTATACCCCATTAAGGCATAGGTCCCATCCGCCAACAGCCGTAATTGATAATCGGCCATTTCACCCACTGCATCGATTTGAAGGGTCATAGGACCCATTTCATACAAATCGGTATACCGAACACTGATGTAATACGTCTCTCCTTCTAACAACGTTAATTCCATCGCTTTAGGACTTCCATCCATCAACAAGGAGGAAGCATCACTCCCTGTGTAAACGGACTTATAAAATGAAGTTAAACCATAAGTAAAGATGAAATAAGTTTCGGTTTGCGTCGGAATAAACTGGTAATAGACCAATTGACCCAATACCACCGTGGAAGTATCCACAGGTGTGGATTCAAGGATTGGATAAGCTGTTTCTAAAGTTTCTCCATCATAGATGGGTGTTACACTCCATCTGGCATATAAGGTTTGTAAGGTCGCAACCGATGAATAATAAGGAAACTCAACTCGAAAGCCGGTAAAAGTGGGATTATTGTACCAACCGCCAAAATAAAAACCTTCTTTTTCAATGGTGGGTTTTTCTAAAATATAGTAACTGGATAAATCAGATAGGGTTGACCCACCATTTTCTTCAAAATGATAGGTTTGTTCAATCATACTAAAGCCCCAAACGACCGGACGGTTCTCCGCGTTCCATGTTGAATTCCAATTCATGGGTATTGACGTAGCTTCTACAAAAACAGTGAGCAATTGATTGGATCCAAAGAGTTGTTCTCCCAGATAAGTGACCGAGTCACTAATCACAACGGCTTTTAATGCGGGACACTCCGCAAACACACGGCTATTAATCGTTGTGATGGTGTTGGGAATGATGATTTCTTGTAACGAGGTATTGCCTAAGAATGCTGCCTCGGCGAGCGTGAGTGTATTGGGATGAAAGGAAAATCCCAAAGTCGATTTTCCGGCCGGGAAGATGAGCAATTGAATATAATCTTGGGTGTATAAAACCCCATCAAGGGAATCAAAATAGTCATTTTCAACATCGACATTGATCTGAGTTAACGAAGTACAAAGATAAAAAACATCAAGTCCAATCTCTGTGACGGATGCTGGAATTGTGGCGGTCGTTAAAGCTTCTGACATTGCGAATGCATAGGCCCCAATCGATTGTAACTGACTTGGCAATTGAAGCGTGGTGAGTGATCTGGCATTCACAAAAGCCGCTTGACCAATACGAATAAGGCTTTCTGGGAACGTAATATTTGCAAGGGACATGCAGTTAAAGAAGGCTTCATCACCAATCTCTGTGACATTATCTCCAAATACAACGGTTTCTAAAGACATATCGTTTTCAAATAACTGAGGCGATATGATTGTTAGGGTAGCAGGCAGGGTAATGCTTACCAGCGCTTGACATTGAGCAAACGCGCCCTCAGAAATTGTAACTACACCTTCATCAATCAAAACTTCAGTTAGTTCAATGGCTCCATAAAAAGCGCCACCCGCAATGGTTTGAACAGAGGAAGGAATATGAATAGAGGTTAATGACCTGGCATTCATAAAAGCCGCGGCGCCAATCGTTTCTAATCCCAAAGGTAGTTCAATGGTTTCTAAAATAAAGCAACGATAAAAGGCATATTCTCCAATCGTTTTTAAGGATTTGGGAAGAATAATGCTCACCAAGTCTTCGTTGTAACTAAACCCTTCATCCATAATGCCGGTCACTAAAATGCCATTATGACGATTCGGTATTTGAACATTCGCAAGTGTTCCCGCTTTGGGTTGACCGACGTAATACGTCTCTTCAATCAAATTATAAACCAATCCATTGGATCCCCAGTCCGCATAAAGGGTCGCATTGCCCGAAGGCATAGCGTGCCACTCGACATAATCGGTTAATTCTGGGTCCAAATACCATCCTTCAAACGTGTGATTCGATTTGGTGGGTGTGGGTAATGATAAAGCGGAGAGGTAATTTTGAGTGATGGCAGTTACTGTGCTTCCGCCATTGGTCACAAAGGTCAAAGTGACTTGTTTGATGACCCATTTAGCATAAAGGGTCATATTCATCTGTGGCATCGTATTAAAGATAAATGGGGTCGATAAACTCTCGTTCAAATACCATCCGCCAAACGTGTATCCTTCTTTGATAGGAGCGGAAGGTTCAGTAATCTCTACATTTGCTTTTTCTGTCATGGCGGATACGGTTGAACCACCATTAGAGTTAAAAGTCAGTGTGTAGGTTTGTTCGGTGGTTATCGTCACAGTATGCCATGTGGATAAAGAAGTCGTCGTCGTGGATGTTTGTGACGATTGAGAGGTGGTCGTGGTGGTTGTGGTTGTTTTATCTTTACAACCCACCAAAGCCAAAAAACCAAACGCTAAAATAACCAAAAATAGAGACTTTTGCTTCATATATTCCTCCGCGTAGATAAAGAATTATTCAAGGATTGATCATAAGAATAAACAATAATTCCATTTGTTAGTTTATCACCTTTATACATCGTTCACAAGTGAATATCCAAAATTTACCAATAAACACCGAAATATAAAAGACCGCATCGCCTCATGGCGCGCGGTCTTGCTTTTAAGAGGTAATAATGGTACTTTCTACGACAATGACGATTCTGATAATCGTTGTTACATTGCCGGATGAGTCGGTCGCGGAATAATAGACATAGAATTGGCCAATACTATCGGTAAGTCCCACGGTTTCGGTCTCTGCGGTCAAAATTTCACCGGAATTATCAGAGATTTCAACACCCGCATCAACCCAGATATCCTCTATCGTTACCGTATCAACGCCCGGAAGTAACGTCATAACCGGGGCGGTTTCATCGGTGATTGTTACCATCCGAACGGCGACCAAGGACTCTTCCCCATTCGTAGCCATATAGACAATCTGATAGGTCCCTATTTTTGTCGTATCGACGTTGTTATGATAGACCTCACAGGGAATGGTTTCGCTTCCCATCTTACACGTTGCCCCTTGATCATAGAACGGAGTGTTTATCTCCACCGTGTCAATCCCTGGATTAATTTGAACTGTTAGTTCTTCGTTTTTCTCACACGCCATTAACCCAACGAATAACACAATCATCAAAAGCCCGAATTTTTTAAGCATGGAAGTCATCCTCCTTGCGGGCGACATAAAATACATCACGTGAGATGGGAACAGATTTATCCAATACATGAACGTACCGGCTTTTCTCATAATCAATGTTACCCTTTGTAACTCGGTAGATAATTTGATAAACCCCAGCAACGTTCACATTGACACTACCGATGACTGTAATAGTGCCCTCGCTCGCATTCGCTCCCATTTCTACATAAGCATCCCCTAAATATAAGGTTGAAATCCCCTTATTCAGGGTGATAAAGACGTCTGAAACAGGCTGCGGGACCACCGTCACAACTCTTACCAATTCTCCTACTTGACGGCGCTGATAATAGATTTCATACGTAATGGTTTGTTCTGAAGGGATTGACGTATCAATCGCATCAAAGGTCTTATAGGATAAATCATCACTCATAAGAATGAGACCTTGATCTTCATAAACTGTTCCTACATAAACCAAATCAACACAAGGAGCTAAAGTAGCTGCTTCGGGCTTTAAAATCTTGTCAAAATAAGGATAAACATCCATATCCCGGAAAATCATCTTATTGTCTAGCGACCACCTTGAAAAGTGAAAGTCGAACAACTCGTTTGAAGGATACTCAGGATCGAGTGGGAACGTCACTTCGTCTTCATAGGCAACGGTGGTCTGATAATAGACGGTGGTAAAATCAAAATTATAAAAAGTGACAGTATAATAATGACGGGTGTATAACCCAAATAAGAGGAGATTTTCACTCGCTAAATCATCACCCACAGGCAGCGTCCCTTCTAAATCATAGAACCAACCTATAAAATCATATCCTTCTAAGTCAATCGGTCCAATGTCCAAGGGATCGCCCACATTGATATCAATGGGATAGTACAAGCCTAATTCCGTATTTAAATAAGTCACAGTCACATAGTTTTTTTGAAAGAGGGCATATAGAATTGTGTCTTCAAAAAGCGGTTCGTTTTCATACGGGTTAGACCCATCAATATCATAATACCACCCTAAGAAAGTGTGATTTGGGTACTCTGGCGTCTCTGGTTGGACAAATTCTCCAAATTGGATGATGAGTTCTTCCATCCCAGTTGTGGGATGCATCAAATAAACGGTAATCAGTGGGATGGATGTTTTCGCATAAAGCGTTAAATCACCGGTCAATTCACTGGGGGTATAAGGGATTGTCAATTGAGCATCCAAATACCATCCTTCTAACTCCAACCAAAACAGTTCCCAAGCCATGGGTTCAAAAGGAACATATTGTTCCGCAGTTGTTTGTAAGTATAGTTCATTTTCAACGTAATATGTCACATCGAAATAAAAGACTTCCTCCCATTTGGCATAGAGGGTAATATCCCCTGTAAGGATTTTAGGTTCAAAAAGGGTTGTAAAAGCGGGGTCTTCATACCATCCTAATAACCGGTACCCTTCCCGCTCATAACCATAAGGTGTAAACAAGGTATTGTATAACACATTGGCTTCAATGGTTATAGACTCCGTCATCACATAATTAACGTGATGGTATTGGGCCATGATGTAACCGGCATACAGGGTTATATCACTATAAAAAAGCTGATTGGGATTAAATTCAAAGAAGTGATCCGCATCAAGGTACCATTTTTGAAAGATATAACCGGATTTTTCAGGCGTCGGGATCATAGAAAGCGGTTCTCCTGATTGAACAAAAACATCGGGAATGACTGTGCCACCGTCGGTCATGAATTCTACTTTTTGACACCCTGATTTTAGAAATAGATACGCATCAATCAGTCCATAGCCATACCGTTCGTCCTTGCCATGAATGCCCAAATCAAGGCTAGAAGCATAAAGATCATTTAAAACTTCTTCACTGGTTGAATCTGGGTAATAACTCTTATATAAGGCTAATATTCCGCTTACCATGGGTGCCGCAAAGGAAGTTCCGCTCCAAGCAATGTAATCAGAGTCTGGATAGGTCGTAACGATGTATTCACCATAAGCGACAATGTCAAGGGTAGCGCCAAAATTAGAAAAATCCGAAATGATGTTATCAGTTGAGATAGAACCTACGCTAATGACATCTGTAAAACTGGCAGGGTAATGCGGAATTTCGGTTCCATCATTGCCGGAAGCACCTACTAAAAGGACCCCTGCGTCTTTGGCGTACCGTAACGCCAGTTCAACCAAAGGATTGCGGTACGTTCCCCCAAACGACATATTAATGATATCAGCGCCGTGATCAGTGGCGTATTTGACGCCATCGATGATATTGGCATCTGAAAAATACGCGCCACCAGGGGTGTTGAGTTTTACCATCATGATAATGACGTTATCAGCGATGCCAGAAATACCGAGTTGGTTATTTTGATTAGCGGCGATAATGCCACTCACGGCGGTGCCGTGACCATTTTCATCGGTCAAATCGGTTAATCCCACGACATTGGTATCAATATTAATCGACAACGGGGAGATTCTCCCGATTAAATCTTCATGATTAACATCAATCCCAGAATCTAGTACTGCGACCAAAACTTCTTCAGATCCTTTTGTAATATTCCATGCAAGGTCTGTATGCGTCTGATCAAGATAGTATTGTTGATGATTAAAGAGATCATCCATGCCGATTGGATCAATATCATCGGTTTGAGAGTACGCATTTAAATAGAACCCATTGTTTTCAAGGGTAATTAAATCCATGCCGGAATCAAACTCATACAAGGCGTATCCGGACTCAGAAAAGGATTTATACACCAAGGAGTATTGTTCAGATAATGATATTGCCTCCTCAACCGAGGTTGCGCTATGCATGACTTCTTGAATAACAGGTAATGGATTATTTGGTTGATTTTCAATGGTTTTCGCTGGTGAAAACCAAATCAACATGAATGCAAAACTACAGAAAATTGAAAAGAGTGTTCGTTTCATAGAAACACCATCCCTTGATGCACCTTTATTTTATAGTATATATGATTTTTAATAGATTTGCTATTCACTCATTGCATATTTTCGAACAAAATCATCGTAAAAATACGTTTTATTTATTATTTTTCCAATAATACCAATGGATTATGCGTATATGAAGTGTCAAAGAAACAAAAAGGGGGAATTATAAAATGAAAAAACTACTCGCAATTATGGGGATGAGTCTTCTGTTTGTCAGCCTTGCAGCTTGTGGAACACAAGAAGTTTATGAGGCTTATGTGACCGTTGATATCAATCCTTCCATCGGCTTTGTCGTCAACGAACAAGCCATGATCAAAACCGTCAATGCATTGAATGAAGACGGCGAAATGCTGATGCTACAACTGAATTTGGCAGATAAATCGGTGGAAGCTGCCATGGGTGAAGTCATTGACAAGGCAATGGACCTAGGGTTCATTGATGTCAATGCCGCCGAAACCATCATCGAAGTGGATGCCATCGGAAATACCGATAAAATCACAGAACAAGTAAGAACGATGGTCATGGAACATCTGGAATCAAAAATGGGAGAACGCGCCTTACAAACACAAGTAAGACAACGTCAATACGATGAAACGTTCCAAACCCAAGCTGAAAGCAAAGGATTAGATCCGGCAACGTATCGTTTAATGCAAAATGCACTTAACATTGATCCAGAGCTCACAGAGGAAGATGCATTAACAGAGGATCCTGAAGGACTAATCAATCGTATCCGCACGAATAATCAAGTCGTTGCTGGGGTTGCTCAATCTTTAGTCGATGAGTTTAAAGTCGCAAAGGATGCTGTACTCGACGTATATCAACCACAAATAAAAGCATTACAAGACCAAATCAAAGCGGCTGAAGAGGCTGAAGAACCCACAGACACGCTTGAAGCAGATCTTTTAGCATTACAAACAGAAATGCATACACAACTTCAAGCCATCGTTGCCAGTTATATCGCCCAATCAGAACCATTAATGACGGCGATTCAAACGGCATGTCAAACCCGAATTCAAGAACATGCGGAAGAGGTCGCAAACTACCGTAACCAACTCCATAACGGAGGGACATCCGGTGTTACCAGTGGAACCTCTTCCAATACGTCTTCATCCACCGGGTCTGGTTCAAATAACAACTAATTTTTATCAGTCGATTTTATAAAGAAAAGCGCCCAGTCCTTGAAAGGATTGAGCGCTTTTTTAAGTATTATTTTAAATTATTTAACTGTGTAACCCCATTGGCTCTATCCGCATAAAGCCTTAAGGTTTCGCCATCTGTCATTGTTAATTGGCACTGGAAACGATCAGATCCTAACGGTTTTGACTCGATGGACTGAATATACCCTAACTCCATGATTTTTGAAACAGAGCGTCCTTGTCTAAACTGCCACTTCTGCGTTTGGTGATTCACAAAAATGAAATGACGTCTTCGAATCGATAAACTGATGATTTCATCGGCCTCAATTTCATTAAAATCATCGGCATTTCGTTCTTGAAGCATCAATTGTTTTCTTCTAAAATTCATAATCGATAAGCCAAATTTAATTAAATCGGTTTTCTTATACATCACGAAAAAGAGTATGGCGAGAATCAAGAATACAGCATCAATCGTTCCCAACGTTAGAAGGTAACTTAGGAGTGGGTTATTCCAATCCGCAATCATGGCGAGCGTGACGAGTAAAAACCCTGAAACCATTAACACACCGATGCTCTTATAGGAACTATGATACCGCTCTGCAACCTGTAAGATTTCTTCTTTGGTGACGGTGGTTCCGTCATAAAGGGTATAAAGATCTTTTACCGGGGTTTTTGCGTTCATGTTGAACCTCCAAAGATTGAAGAATGAGGGAGCAATCATGGTGTCTTTAATTTTATTTTATCACTTGCATTCTTTGACTTCAATTGCATTCATCATAATAAAACAAAATGATGACCGGTTTCGTCATCATTTGTCGTTATAATTCATAAGAAAGGTTTTTTAGAGGTATAACTAGGGTCGTTTATTCAGCGGGCTCTTGTTCAATCAAGGCGTCTTCGATCGCTAATAGAATGACTTTTGAGGAATAGGTCGCACCGGCAATGGAATCGACTTGTAAAGAATCTTCATCCACGACGCTATGGATGATTAGTTCTCCGTTTTGGCCTTGTCCATTGTTATGTTCAATAATCTCAATGACCGTGATGTCATGGTTTAAAACGGTGACTTCTACCACCGCTGAAACCGGAAATTGGCCGTACTCACCCACATAGGTGCCGTCAGGTACCGTGGATAAATCAATCACACTGACTTCAACGGTATTGAGGTTATTCAATCCTTCATTCATCTGTTGAATCAGGTTATTCGCAACCAGTCCCAAAACAACCAAGATGGTTAATACAATCACAATCGTGATAATCGTTCTTTTTTTCATAATGTTTAAATGATTTCGAGATTGGTCAGCTTCTTAATCGTATCGTCGATTTGCTCGTGACGTTTCTTGCTTGACCAATGCACAAATCCGTGCCCATATAGATTGGGTTCTGAGTAGGCGATAGCGGACAATAGCTGTTTCATGGTGTTATTACCCCCCAGCCATGCGACTTTAAAATATTCCGTAATAAAAACGCCTAATTTTTGATGTTTTGGGAACTGGACTTTTTTCAAATAATCTTGGACCGGAACCGGTAAACTAAATCCTTGAACCGGTGTCCCAAACAGTAAAACATCATACCCCTTTACTTCTGGTAAGTGCGTTAAGGTTTTATCCGTCGTTATGTTTCTGACTTGAATTTGATCGAGATTCACTTGATGACCTAAATTTTCAAACGTGTTCTTTAAATGATTACCTACTTCTAACGTATGTCCGGTTTCAGAATATAACACGATGCCTATTTTCATAAATGTCTCCTATCCTCGCCCATAATGGCTTCCCCGTGAGGAATGATTTCATGTCTATTTTATCACATTTGAACTTCAAACAATCCACAATCGTATTACAAAACTTCATTTTTAGATAATTTTATTTATTCAATCAACCATAAATGAAAATTTTCATGACGAATATTCTAATTCTACATTGTAGAATGGTTTTTCGAGTGATATACTGATAATAAAGAATCAAAGAACACTGCTCACAAAAATGACATCGGACTATATTTGCATAATCCAAAATACGCAAAAGGGGGATTCTTCAATGAAGAGATTTTTAAGCGTCTTGGGTTTTTTGTTTTTAATCGTCCTATACGGATGTACACCAAAGGACATCGCCATCTCATTTGAGACCAACGGAGGCAATGCCATTGAAACCATCACCGAATTTGATCCTGAAACACCCTCACTACCTACTCCAGTTCGAGTGGGATATACCTTTGATGGGTGGTTTGAGGATGAAGAATTAACCACCGAGTTTGATCCATTAAAAGCACGTGAGTCCTGGACTTTTACGCTTTACGCCAAGTGGATACTTATTCCTTATGATATCACCATCGAACATTATCAAGAAGATTTATTTGATGCGTATGTTCTATTCGAAACAGAAACCATATCAGATTTCGATGAGGTCATTACCGATGTCTCACTATGGGAAAACGACTATTCTGGATTTGAAGCAAACGCTACTTCCATTATAGATGACGATGATATTAGCGATGTCACCATCAAGCTTTATTATGACCGAATAACCTATACGCTTACAATCGATGAAGCAGGTGGAGATTTGGTTCCGGATATTTCTGCCAAATATGGTTATCCTATCTTGGAACCGGAAATGACACGTTGGGCTTATACCTTTAGTGGTTGGAATGTCACTTTTCCTGAAACCATGCCTTTAAACGGTGGGTCTATCACCGCTACTTGGACTCCTATTCCACCGGTTACTGTCACCTTTGAAACCAATGGTGGATCTTTAATACCTGATTTTACAGCTGTTCCTGAAACCGAGTTCAACCCACCAACCCCACCGACCAAACAAGGGTACGCTTTTGGTGGTTGGTATGTCGATGCTTTACTCGATGAACCTTTTGTCTTCGCCCCATTAGGGCATGAAGACATCACCATTTACGCCAAATGGAATCCCATCAACGTGGATTATACCGTTGATTACTATTTTGAATCCTTAACCGGAGACTATCTCCATTTAGAAACCTTAGAACTCCAAGCCTTAACGGATTCCACCATCACCCATGTCGGTTTAGACCGTCCAGGCTTTAGTGAAAATACGACTCATGCGAACCGCATCTCCGTCGGTGTTATCGCCGCCGATGGTTCAACGAAACTCTCCATTTATTATGATCGTAATGATTATACCTTATCCTTTGATTCCAATGCCGATTTATCGATAACCTCGATTACAGGACCTTTTGAATCGAACATTACTGAACCCAGTGATCCTACCCGTAGTGGTTACTCGTTCATGGGTTGGTATGCGGATGAAGCATTAACTATTCCGTTCGTATTTAATACCATGCCTTTTGAAAACACAACCGTTTATGCCAAATGGGAAGGAGTCCCCACCGACTTATTCTTTGACTCCCACGGTGGAACTATGGTATCACCCATTCATGCACCGTTGGATTCTGTCATTACACCGCCCGCTAATCCGACCAAAGAAGGATATCATTTTGCGGGATGGTACCTCCATGAAGATTTGGTCAATGCCTTCACCGATTGGGTTATGCCTTTTGGTAGCATTACCCTTCATGCCAAATGGACACCCAATGATTACACCGTTTCTTTTGAAGAAAATGGTGGTTCATTGGTAACGGACATTACCGCTCCTTACCTTTCTACCATCACCGCTCCTTCTAACCCAACCAAAGCCGATTACGTCTTTAGTGGTTGGTATTCGGATTCTTCCTTAACGCAAGCATTCTCATTCAATACAATGCCTTTATCCGGTATCACCCTTTATGCCAAATGGATTAGTTTAGAAGAAGCAACCGAACTTCAAAACATCATCCATTTAGCCGAAGGTACTTATATTGAACTTGAAGTCACCATCTATGCCATGCAGTATGGCGATTACCAAGGATTCTATGTCTTTGATTCGACTGGATTTATATTTATTCATGCTTCAAAATCCGGTCTCGAAGTCGGAGATTTAATCAGTTTAACGGGTGTTCTACATTTCTGGAACGACGTTCCGGTGATTGGCAACGTTGCGAATATTCAGTTTATATCCGCTGCCAATGCGTTAACGTCATACCCAGCATATACAATCGATGTCATCACTGATACCGTTCCTACCGTTGAGATATTTTCTTCTATCGGCGTTACAACCGGTGTTTTAGTCCTAGAAAATGGCATTTATCGCATATACAACCCCAGAACCGAAGCCAGTGTTGCGATTGCTCCACAGTTCGTCAATAAAACCCAACTCGATCCATTGGTTGGCGATGTGGTTGGCGTGGTATTCTTATTTGAATCCTATATGGGTGAATGGCGCATCGGTTATCAAGACATTAATGACACCTTGACAACCGATTCAGACAAAGCTTTGATGATTGAAGATTGGATTAAATCACAATATCAATCAAGCACTTATTATCCCAATGAATATTTTGAATTTCCATCCGTAGATCCTTACTCATGGGGAACCATTCAAATTGCTTCAACGACTCAAAATGAGTTACAACTCGATCCTTCTAGCCTACAATTCTTAGCCACCGACATTTCCCAACTCGTTGTGATCCCGGTGACAGTAACCATCAACGCTACCATTCATACCTTTGATTTAACCGTCCAATTGAATCCTTTAGAAATCACGTCAATCCATGATTTCTTATTAACAGTTGCCAGAGGTCAAACATATCACTTACAAGGGATAGCGGTTTTAGTCTATGATGATTGGAATTATTGTCTCTTAGATGATGGTACCGCCGCAATCATGATTTATTGCGAGGATTATACCTATGGTGATGAATTGTTAATCAGTGCCGTTCGGATGTTGGGCGATGGATACATTGAGATTAGCAAAGAAAATCTCCTCGCCATTCGGTTGATTTCCAGAAATAATTCTTTAGAAAATCCCGCTTTAGTCATGAGTCCTACCGAACTCACTTCCCTTGATCCAACGGATTCTTCCTTATATGGAACGTACGTTGAGTTAAGAGGGTTCTTATTACAGTCTTCGATGGACAGCGAATATCACCACTACTTCTCCCTTACCGACAATCAAACCTTTAGTATTCCGATTGAACCGATTGGATATGCTGGGTTTGAACAATTGTTTAATTACGTGGGATTAGAAGTCATCATCAGAGGCTATTTATTTGATGATTACTCTTTGGAAAATGGTTTTAGTTTAGGGTTCTTAGGCATTCGTGAAGATATTAAACTTCCGAATTACACCGACGAAGAACGCATCAACATGATTCAAACCTTATTCGCCAATGACTATGCCGGCGAATCCTTCCAACCCTTTGATGCCTTCCCACTTTATCCTCATCATACTATTTTAGGCGGAGATATTAGCTGGGTCTTCACAAACGGTTCGGATGCTTATTTTGATTTCGATACCGAAACCTTTAAGTTTGTGGATGTGTCTACCCCCATCTCTATTGCGATTACCATTTCTAAAAATGCTTTTAGCGCTACTTATACTTACACCACGACCTTAGAGCCGTTGGATTATCGTACGGTTTCTGAAATAAAAGAAATCGAACAATACAATGAAGTTTATGTGAAAGGCCTCGTGGTCTTCAGAGATCCTTACTTCCTTTATATTCAAGATGAAACCGGTTTGTTACGAGTTGAAAGCTATTCCGGTCTTGATTGTTACAAAGGCGATATCGTTGTGATTTGGGGCATTAAATTCTTCTCTGAATCTTATAATCAACGCGGAATGACGTATCTCTCCAACGACCGTGATGAACCGAAGAAAATGGTTATCTCGATTCTATCCAGAGATAATCCTGTTGTCATCGATCAATCCGAGTTATCCTTGAGTCAAGTGGTAAACCTTGATCCGTTTGAACCGAATTCGTACACGCAATATGTGACCTTATCCGGTCGTTTGACGGATTCTATCGACCATTATGGTTATTATGAGTTAAGCATGGGGTTGAACTCGGTTTTAATTAGTGCTTTAGACGATTACACTTGGTATAAGATGGAATTACTACTCGACACCCATGAAAGAAGTGTTGATGTTACCCTTGATTTATTCTTAAATGATTATGATTTTGATTATCAACACTGGATGATGATTTATACCGGACAAACCGAGACTGCTTATCCAATTTTCACCGATTTAGACCGAGCAGATCTCATTGAAGATTGGTTAATTGAATCTTACAACACTGAGGTCATTGCCAACCAGTCTTCCTTCACCTTCGCTCCCTCTTATCCAGCAACATTCACCAATTCTATTACTTATGTGACCCATGGGGACTATGCGGCAGTGATTGATGTTGTAAATGGCATCATCCATGATGTTCCAGTTACGACCAACGTTTTAATCACCGCAACCTTCACCGTGGGCGCTATCACAAGAGATGTTGAACTCGTCATGACAGTCCTCAAGGATAACGAAGTGAGCACCACCGTTTCTTTGATATCTGATTTTATCGCTTCCAATTCGACCGAAGTGCAAACAATCGTGGGACTTATTATCGCCATCGCATCGATTGAAAACGGTGGGTATGCATTTATCGTTGAAGATCCCTCCGGAACTTTGATTGTTCGGATGCCTTCTAACTATTGGTATTGGGACTATAACATGGTTGGTAAAGAATTAACCGCTACAGGAACTCATGTTTTAGTTGATGGACGCAATGAAATGATTGCGACATCCACCACGATAGGGGTCACCGCCTTTACCATCATCGAGAATTTTGAACCTTATACCTTTGGTGAATTATCATCGATCGACTTACTCAACACCGATTTAATCGGTCAACCAATGCAACTCACCGGACGGTTAATCAGAGATGACTACGGACGTTATTACTTAACCGATGGATTAAATCAAGTCATCTTGAACTTTACGTATCCGATGAGCAATGATGAGATTTACGCAACGGATTTAACCACACTTCCATTGAACCATTGGATGATTCAAGTTCAAGGTCAATTAATGTACGACAAATATTTAGATCAATTCTATTTAACCGATGGAACCAACAAACTCTACATCCGTGAAAATTTGGAATTCGCTGAAGAAGAATATTATTACTATGAAGAAGGTCCAACCTACCTTGACTTGAATGTATTATATGAATTAGTTTATGATCAAGTCATTATGCGTTTCTTCTTCCCTCTCAAATACACAATGTTAGATTACTACATGGTCGACTTTAGAGGACTTTATGAAGACCTCATGATACCTGAATTAACCCCGCAAGAACACGCCACCATGGCGGCTAATAAAGCGGCGATGAAATTATCCGACATGACCTTTACCCCAGGGGATTCGTTATATGACTACTTCCCATGGGGCGATGAATATCATAACGCCGAACTTGACTTCACCGTTCAAAATGCCACCGACGCCCTTTATTTTGATTTTAACAATGGTGGATTTGTCAAGATCATCCCGGCTTCACAAGATGTTGTCATCACAGTAACCGCCACAAGATATGATTACATTGGTGAAGACACCGTCATCTCTACCGCTTCGGCGGATTTCACCGTTCATCTGGAAGCGTTGGAAACATCGACCGTCAGAGAAGTATTATGGGGTGAAGCCTACAAGTCTTATATCCTTGAAGGCGTTGTCGAAATGCACTACTTTGACTGGTGGATCATTCTATCAGATGGGTCAGGCAGAATCTATATTGACGCCAATGGCTATAACTCTTATTATGACATTCCAGAAATTGCCAATGGCGACCTAATCCAAATCCTTGGACGAAAAGATTTCTATGAAGGCAATGATTATGTTCCGGTGATGGATAGTGTTATTGATATTAAGGTCATATCAGGGGGACACGCCATCACAAATACCGCAACCGCAATGACGGTTCAAGAAATACTGGATTTAGATTATCTCAATCCGGATACCTTCAATCAGTACGTAATTATCACCGGAGACGTCATCCGTTATGGATCATCGACTTATCCTGGCTATGAAATTCATGAAGCCGGAACCCCGACTGACCGTAGCTATAACATTCAACTTTACGCCGATACTTACATGCCGTTTAATGATATGATGCTCGCTTATGTGGGCGATGTCGTAACGGTTGAAGGCTACCTAATCGGATTTGAGTACATTTACGACCGTTTCGACTGGATTGTCATTTACGTTGATCATGAAGTCATAACCAATAACTAAAACAAAAAGAACATCCCGGCTCAGGCTGGGATGTTCGCTTTTTATGGACTATTTTTATTTTCTAACGTCAACACCAATGATGTCATCGTCGGGTTGATCGATTTCAATGACAAATTGATGGTCGGAACTAATGGTATCCAAATCATCGGGGATGGTTCTTCTAAATACGACGATGATTTCATCGAGTTTTAAATAGACTTTGTACACTTCAACTTCAACCATTGATGAAGTCTCTATGGAATCAACGATAACCAGTGCTTTGGTTTCAAAAAAAGTTTCATCATAGCCGCTAAAGTAATCAATCAAGGCTTGTTTTTCTTCGGCGTAAGATTGGCCATAGCCGGATAGTTTTCCATTATACCAGGTAATAAAAGTTTGGTAATCGGTATAAATAATGCCAGAATTCAAAGTCATAACATACGGTAACTCAGAAACCGAAAACTCTATTTCATAGTTTCTTGATTCCAATTCCCCCACTTGTACCTTTGTACAAGCCGTTAAAAAGAACACACCAATAAAGATAATCACCCATTTAATTACTCGCATTGTATCACATCCATTTATTAAATTTTCGATAATTATATTATAAACCATTTGGTGATAATATTTATTGGTATATTCGAAAAAGACGTTAAAAATAACAAATATATTGACGAAACTACTTAAAAAGACTACTCTTTAATTAAGTTTTACTGAGGTGACACATGAACATAACCGCTTTGAAACAACTTTATGATCAAGCCAAACTATCCCCTCAAGATTATGACTATGCAATCGATGTTTTGTCGAAACTTGAACTTTTTTCAAATACGAACGCCGATGAGTTAGGACTAGCTTCTCTTGATGCCTTTATTCAATGGCTGGTCGAGCACAATTTAAATACCGTGAAATCCTTCGTATCAATGATGCGATATTATAAACTCATCAAACGACATGATTTATTTGTTCGCTTGACACAATACACCGGCGGATTGGATGTTATCGACAATATTTTAATCAACCTTGAAAGACAGGAAGGTCTTTTAACAAAAGAAGCCGTTAAAAAAGATTTGATTTTGCCTTATTTAGGCATGCCACCAGAGGAAGTCATCCACTTTACCGAAGCCTTTATGTTAAGACTAACCACCCATATTTCCGCTGATTCTTTGAAAACCATTCTTGCCCATAACAACCATGGCGTTCCTGAATCCGCCTTCATGGTGGATATCACTGAGTATGAACAAGCCCCTTCATTAGAAGTCTTTTTGAAAGGCATGCATGAACGAAGTGTTGCGACCTTGCAGCGACATGCGGATGAAAATAAAATATGGTTTGAGCAAATCATCGACCAGTCGGTCGTTGATTATGTCAAAAACGACCCCCATCTTTTGTCCGCAGTCTTAGAAAATGGTTCTTTAATTCTTAAGAAAATCCCCTATGACATAAAAAATTTCCTCAAAACGACAGA
This sequence comes from uncultured Caryophanales bacterium, assembly GCA_942493185.1. Lineage (GTDB taxonomy): Bacteria > Bacillota_I > Bacilli_A > Izemoplasmatales > Hujiaoplasmataceae > UBA5603. Next base: position 648,920 of record OW818673.1, on the reverse strand, counting down.
TCCACTTCAAAAACGTTACTTAAGCTGTCATTGCCCTTTTGCCAGGGAAGCCATCCTAAATCCCTCTGTTGATATCAATCCCATTTGGTGTCACTGCAGTGCCGGATTCGAAAAGTTTCCGTTTGAAGTCATCTTAAAACAGAAGCTTAAAGTGAACGTTTTAAAGAATGTTTTACAAGGTGATTCAGAATGTTTGTTTGAAATACCCCTTCAAGGAATCCAGTATAAATAAACTCTGAAGCAATCTCCCTAGTGAACCGGATGATTGCTTTTTTTATGTTTTATCTTATACGTTATTGAAAAATGATTAAAAGCATGCTATGATTTAATCAAAAATCTAATAAAGCGAGGATCCTATGAAAAGAACAATATTTAAATCTTTATTATTTGCATTGATTCTTTCCTTCATGTTTACCTTACTGGGTTGTTCAAAATTCAAACAATATACCTTGATTTTTGATGTCAATGGCGGCGAGCCTACGGAATCCATGTTGATTACCGCTACCTCAAAAATCACCATCCCATCCGCTGAAAGAACCGGTTATACTTTTATGGGATGGTTCATCGATGATGAAACTTTCGAAACCGTTTATACTCCTGCTTATGAACATAATTCATCCGATGATTTGACGGTTTATGCCAAATGGGAATTAATAGACTATACCATTACTTATCATCTTGATGATGGAATTCAAAATTCTCTTAATCCAGCAACCTACACCTTCATTGATCAAATTACATTCGCAGAACCCACCAAAACAGGACTTGATTTCGAAGGTTTTTATACCAATGATGCTTTCACGGGTTCTCCTGTGACTGAGATTACCGCGGGCACGACAGGAAACATCAATTTATATGCTAAATGGGGATATATTGAGTATTCCATCACTTATCATTTAGACGGTGGTATCAATAGCCCAAATAACCCTAGTACTTACACTTCAAATTCTCCCACCATCATCTTAGAAACTCCAACACAAGCTGGTAAGAATTTTTCAGGATGGTTTAGAGATTCCGCTTTTAATGAACCCATTACTGAAATCACCACCGGTTCAGAGGGCGATTTCGATTTATACGCTACTTGGGAAGATGCCATGCCCGATATGGATATTGTTGTTTTAACCGATGGAGGCAACGTCGATGATGGAGGAATGAATCAATCCGTATGGGATTCCGTCAATAGCTACGCTCAGGATAATGGTTTATTTGCGGCTTATATTGTCCCGTTTGGAATTGGTGAGACTGAGTTTACCACTGCGATTGCTATTGCATCACTTCTAAATCCCGACGTCATCATCTGTATTGGTTTTCATTATGAAGTGGCCGTTTACTATGCCCAAAATGACTTTGGTAACATTCATTTTATCCTTTTAGACGCTGAACCCCATGATGAAACCTATGCGAACTTTGGAATGACAGAAAACACATTAAGCATCTTCTTCCAAGAAGAAGAGCCATCGTTTATGGCTGGATACGCTGCCGTCTATGGTGGATTAACGGACCTTGCATTTATCGGTGGAATGGCCGTTCCTATGGTGACTCGTTTTGGAATTGGCTATATCGCTGGAGCGTATTATGCGGCGAACGAACTAGATATTGATATCACCTTTACGGCAGAACATTATGAATACGCTGGAACATTTTCTCCTTCTGAGCAATTAAAAAATCAAATTAAGGGCTGGTATAATGAAGGCGTGGATGTCGTATTTTCCATCTGTGGGGAAGGCAACCGTTCAATCGTCTACGCAGTTGAAGAATCAACATCAAAATGGGTGATTGGCGTCGACTATGATATGTCACAAGAATCCACCAGAATTATTACTTCCGCTGTCAAATTCTATGGAGCAGCCGCCATCATTGCCCTTGAACAGCATTATCAAGATTTATGGGATGGTGGACAATCCATTCATCTTGGAGCAAGCGATGATTGCGTCGGCTTACCCAGTGATTTTTCTCGGTTTGGCGCGAATGAAACTGCTGTTGCTTCTGCCTATGCTGATTTGTTGGTTAAAATCCAAACGAACATCGTCAGTGTCCCAGATACTGTCGAAGAATTAACAACATTTTTGAACGCTTTAGGCATTTCAAATCCGACTTTGATCAATAAAATACTCCCAAGTTGGTAAAATAATCCAAATTAAAAACGGTTGAAGGATTGTGCCTTCAACCGTTTTATATTTTCCAGACTTGGACTAGTCGTTCGATGGCTTGATCAATTAAACTTTCTGTTAATCCTGAGTATCCCACAACGAGGGTTGGTTCACTGGAGACTTCTTTACCAATCATATATTCAGATAAACCATATAGACGAATCGACGCATTTTTCGCTTCTTGAATTAACGCTTCTTCGCTCATACCATTTCGAACTTTTAGTAAAAAATGGAGTCCGGCGTCGCTGCCAATAATATCATTTTTACCGGCAATACCAGAAGCAATTAGTCTCTCGATTAAATAATCCCTTTTTTTCTTATAGGCAATTCTCATGCGGTTAAGATGTCGTTCAAAATACCCTTCCATCATGAATTTGGCTAAAATCGCCTGTTCAAACGCTGGAACGGTACACGCTCCAAACGTTTGATTTTCTCGGTATTTCTTTAACAAATGTAGCGGCAATACCAGATAACCAATTCTTAATGAAGGAGCAATACTTTTTGTGAAGCTATTTAAATAAATGACTTTTTCATGATGATCTAGCCCTTGTAATGCTGGTATAGGTTGATTGGTCACACTGAACTCCGAATCGTAATCATCTTCTATGATGTACCGATTCAAAGATTCATTGGCCCATTCCAAGAGTTCCATCCGTCTCTTGATTGGCATGACAATCCCACTAGGGAATTGGTGCGAAGGTGTCACATGCACCACATGAGCACTTGATTTTGATAGTTTATCAACACTTATCCCCTGTTGATCCAACGGGATGGCGATGGGATCTAGTTCGTTTGCCTGTAAGATTTGTCTGATTTTTAAATATCCTGGATTTTCTGTAGCGAAAAGATGATTTCTTCCTAATAGTTGGATTAAGAGCGTGTATAACATCTCTGATCCCGCTCCCACAACGATTTGTTCAGGATCTGCTTGAATACCCCGAAAGCGGAATAAATAAACAGCAATCGCTTCTCTTAAGTTTCGTTGACCTTGAGGATGCATGACATTTAACACTTCATGGGTGTTTTCTGATAACACCGTTCTTGCCAGTTTTGCCCAAACGGTGTTGGGAAATAATTCCGTGTCCACGACACTGGTTTTAAAATCAATGTCATAGTGCGGTTCATGGACTATTGGAATCAATGATGTTACTAAGGGAGTTGCTTTAAATGGAGGAAACGGCGCCGCATCAACGAAATAACCGCTTTTCTCAACACTCCTGATATATCCTTCTGTCAGTAATTGCGCATAGGCGGTTTCAACACTCACAGCACTAATTTTAAGATGTTCTGCGAGTTTTCTTTTTGAAGGGAGTTTTTCATTTTGAATCAGAGCCCCTTGTTCTATCTCGTTTTTGATGTGTTTATATAATTGTTCATAAATAGGTCGTTTCGATTGTAAATCAAAAAAGATCGTAATCATTTGTTCCTCCATTCTGGTATTATAAAATATAATAAGACTGAATATATATTTAATACCAGATTTCAGTATAATAATAACTGAACCTAGTCAAATTGTCAATATCGGAGGACTATATGGAAAACAATCGTTATGAATTAAACAAAGCCTTAGCTCAAATGTTAAAGGGTGGTGTCATCATGGATGTGACCACCGTTGAACAAGCAAAAATTGCTGAAAAAGCAGGCGCTTGTGCCGTCATGGCATTAGAACGCATTCCTGCTGACATCCGCGCTGCCGGGGGTGTCTCACGGATGAGTGACCCAGGCATGATTAAAGCCATCCAAGCAGCGGTCTCAATTCCGGTTATGGCAAAAGTCCGAATCGGTCATTTTGTCGAAGCCCAAATCCTAGAAGCCATTGAAATTGATTATATCGATGAATCTGAAGTTTTATCGCCTGCCGATGATGTTTATCACATCGACAAGACCAAATTTAATGTTCCGTTCGTGTGTGGAGCGAAAGATTTGGGAGAAGCCTTAAGACGGATTGAAGAAGGCGCATCCATGATTCGCACCAAAGGCGAACCCGGAACCGGCGATATTATTCAAGCTGTTCGTCACATGCGGATGATTCAAGCCGAAATTGCCAAACTATCCTCTATGAGACCCGATGAACTTTATCAAGCAGCCAAAGAATTAAGAGTTTCTTATGCGTTGGTGGAGTATGTTCATAAAAACAAAAAACTGCCAGTTGTCAATTTCGCTGCCGGTGGTGTCGCTACTCCTGCCGATGCGGCCTTGATGATGCAACTGGGGGCAGAAGGTGTCTTTGTTGGCTCTGGAATCTTTAAATCCGGAGACCACTGCGAAACGGGCTGAAGCAATCGTTAAGGCTGTCACGAATTATCAAGATGCCAAAATGCTCGCAGAGCTCTCTGAAAACCTAGGCGAAGCCATGGTTGGCATCAATGAATCTGAAATCGAACTGATGATGGCGGAACGAGGAAAATAAATGATTCGTATCGGCATCTTAGCCTTGCAAGGAGCGTTCATCGAGCATAAAAGATTACTCGATTTATGTCATGTCTCTAGTTTTGAGATTCGGCAATTATCAGATTTAATCGGTCCCATCGACGGGCTGATCCTTCCTGGAGGAGAATCCACCGTCCAAGGTCGCTTGTTAAAGGATTTATCCTTATTTGAACCGATTCTTTCGATGATTCAATCGGGATTACCGGTTTATGGCACTTGTGCGGGAGCGATATTACTCGCTAAGAATTTAACAAATGATTCACATCACTGGTTTCAAACCATGAACATCACCGTTAAGCGTAATGCTTACGGAAGGCAATTGGGGAGTTTTAAGGTCGCTTTGCCGTTTAAAGACCGTGGGATCGTTCCCATGGTCTTTATCCGGGCACCTCTGATTGAATCCGTTAGCAATACCGTTGAAATATTAGCAACTCATCAAGGCGACATCGTCGCCGCATTAGAAGGCAATCAATTGGTCACGTCGTTTCATCCTGAAGTGGAGACCGATTTGACAGTGCACCAATTCTTTATTTCCCTTTGTGAAACGCACAAAACCAATCAAAACAAAAGACCAAACGTCGCCGTTTGATCTTTTTTTTATTCTCTTCTGACAATAGCATTGATAATCGATAGCGGTAATAACACGACAATGGAGGGGAAAAAGGGGAAGATTGATAGGATCATCATAAGATTTGTCAGTCTGTTTAGCCCTGGTTTCTTTAACCCAAAACCCAACCACTGAAATAACAGTGCCAGTAATATAATTCCTCCATGGATAGCGATGAGGAGTAAATAGATTGCCGCAATCACTGGGAAGCGGTCTAGTAAACTGGTTTCGCTTAAATAATAGGGAATGCTTCCAACCAAATACAAACTTAATACAATCGATACTGCCAACAACCATTTGCGCTTATTTGACATGTGTGTTATCTCCTTTTATAGCAACAAGATGTTGCCAGTGGCCAAATACTCCAGACTATCACCCATCACCGATTTCATCAGTTTAAATCCGTGATATCCAGTGCAATGATAGGTATAATATTTCGCTTTTGTTTCTTTCAATGTTCCGGCAAGTTTTAAGATGGTTTCATTGCTTTGAATGGCTTCATCATCATGACCTACCAAATGAAAACCAGAGATAACCACATCCGGATAATGGCCTAAGATCAGCTTTGCATGGTTGACGATGTTCACAATGCCTTTATGGGCACATCCGGATACCAACACTGTTTTTCCTTCTGATTCGATGAGCAAATGTTGTTCATGGTCAAAGTCGTCTCTTATCAATTCTTCATGGTCTTGTTTAAACAACGATTCTTGAGTGGTCCTCGGCGATTGAACCGACGTCGGTAATGAAAATATCATCAACTCATCGCTAATTTTAAGATCTTGTTCGACCAAAATCAAACCACCAATGGATAACAACGAATGATCCAAACTCACATCTCTGACATACCCTTTGTATTTTTGGGAGTAATGCATCTCAAAAGCTTTTTTAGAGACATAGACTGGCGCATGGTCATTAATCGCTAAGAAGACTTTTAAGCCACCGCCATGGTCGGCGTGTCCATGCGAAATCACCGCCAAATCAACGTCAGCCAAATTCACGCCTTCTGCCGTTGCGTTGGCGACCAACGCATCGCTGGCTCCAAGATCAAACAAGAGCAAGTGCTGGTTGGTTTGAATGGCTAAAGATAATCCGTGCTCGGTCAATAAGTCTTTAGAAATCGAACGATCTTCAATCAAACTACGAATAATCATCTCAAGACCTCCTAAAAACAAATCAAACAATCTTTAAATCAAGATATCTCGGCGCTTAAAACAAATCATGGCACTGATGAATCCAGATACCGCTAATAGAACAAATATAATGAGATTTAGCCAAGGTAATTCATAATCGGCTTTAAAGATGCCAACGGGATCGGCGAAGGTAAAGGGGGTAATATATTTCAAGTTTTTAAGGATTTCGTTAGAGGTCATAGTGGATATAATATAAAGAATGTAGAGCGGGAACGGAATGGCAATGGCGATGCCGCTCTTGACCCCTACTTTTAAATAACTAGCCAGTGAAAGACTTAATGTCGCAATTACCAAAAACATGAGGGTTGTTAAAGCAAAGAATAACGTAAAATCCCCCATATTGATATCTTCACCAATTTGGATAAACCCAATCAAACTAAATCCATAGTTGATCAATGAGAACAATAAGATATTGGTAACGACACTCGCATACTTTGTGACAAAGAGTTGTGTCCGTGATAAGGGTAATGCAAAGATGGCTTCAACGGTGCGTTCTCTTTCATCCCGGGTGATAATGTTAAAACCTTCTAAGGCCACATATAAGGCGCCAAAGAGTTGAAACATCATGCCTCCTTCGGTCGAAAAATACTCTAAACCATTCGTGGGTAATCCACCGAACTGTTCCATAATGGCCGCAAATTCTGGTGGCATGGCGGCGTACATGTCTTGTACCATGGGAAACAATATCACAACCAAATACATCGAGGCTCCTAAGGCTAAGGACCATATTAACAAGCCGATGAAACGACGTCTAAATTCAATTTTAAATAAGGAAGGCGAAAAGAATGTCATGGTTAAGCCTCCTTCTTGTAATAATCTAAGAAGATTTCGGCCAAGGTCGAATCTCTTAAATCAATGCTCTCAAAACGATATTTCGATAAAAACTGGATTAAGTCGTTGATATTGCCTTTGTATTCGTATTGACTGGCATTAGCCACATCCCCTAAATACGTAAGGTCAGGGAATGATAAGGATTGATTCAAGGGTTTGATTAAGAGTTTCTTAAAAGATGACACTCGTAAATCATCCATTTTGAAGACGAAATTGATTTTCCCATCTTTGATTAAGGCCACTCGGTCACACGCTTCTTGAACTTCGGCCAAATCATGACTTGATAAGAATATTGTTGTCCCTTGTTTTTGTTCTTCTTTTAAGAGATCGAGCATCTTCTTTTGCATTAAGGGATCGAGTCCGGTGGTGGGTTCATCCAATATTAATAGTTTAGGACGGTGCATCATCGCAACGATGATGCCTAATTTCTTTTTATTGCCAAAAGAAAGTGCCCCAACCTTCTTGGTTAAATCTAAATCTAAGATGTGGACGAGTTCATTCATCCTATCAAAATCGATTTTCCGGGTTTCAGCGAAAAAGCTTAAAACATCTTTGACTGGCATCTCCGCATAGAAATTCGTCTCAGAGGGTAAATACCCAATGATTTCATTCAGTTCTTTTGCTTTACCATCAACGTTTTCACCAAAGATCAACGCATCTCCTGAACTCTTATGAATCAAGTTCATCAATATCCGGATTAACGTGGTTTTACCGGCCCCGTTAGGACCCACAAACCCAAAAATTTCACCTTCATTGACGGTCAATGAAGCATCTTCCAATCCTCTGGATTTCTGATAATATTTTCGTAAATGCATTATTTCGATTGCAGCCATAAGGGACCTTCTTCTTTTGAGATATCTTCATTTTATCATATTTTGAACATCAAGGCTTTTCCTTATGAAAAATAATAAAAAAATCCGATGGCTTCAACCACCGGATATATTTCATATCTCATTCATTATTTAATGACAATTTTTCCACTTTGAACTCTCTCTTTGAGTTCTCTGATTTTACCCTCGATAATTTTAGCTGTTTCGATAAACACCGAATCTTGTTGTCCGCTAGGATCTTCTAAACCCCAATCTTCCCTGAACTGATTGGGAACAAAGGGACATTCCACGTTGCATCCCATCGTAATCACGATATCAACCGGCGGAATTTTATCCAAGGTTTTTGAATATTGATTTAAATTCATATCCAGATGATACAGATGTTTGATGACTCTTACTGCATCTTGGTTAATCTGCGGTTTCGTATGAGTTCCGGCACTATACGCTTCAAAAACATCGGAAGCAAAGTGTTTTGTCAATGCTTCTGCCATTTGACTGCGACAACTGTTGTGAACACAAACATAAGCTACTTTGATTTTACGCATGGGTGGTTTCTCCTTTATTAAATCGTTTTTGTGACTTGTTCGCAATCTTGACTAAGATTAACATAACAGGCACTTCTGTTAAAACGCCCACGATGGTGGCCAGTGCCACCCCAGGATTGAGCGGAAATAACGCAATTGCGACCGCTACGGCCAGTTCAAAGAAGTTCGATGCTCCTATCATCCCAGCAGGTGCCGCTACGTCATAGGGCAATTTAAGGGCTTTTGAAGCCCCAAAGGCGATAAAGAAAATCAAGAAGGTTTGGATGATTAAGGGGATCGCGATTAAAAGAATGTGAAGGGGGTTACCAAGGATTAAATCGCTTTGTAAGGAAAAGATTAACACGAGCGTCAGTAACAAGCCACCCACGGTCAACGAATTAAACTTGGGAATAAAGGTTTGATTATAATAATCCAATCCTTTTTTCTTAATGAACCAATACCTTGTGAGCGATGCGCCTAATAAGGGAATGACCACAAAGAGTCCCACCGATAAGAATAGCGTTGCCCAAGGTACACTAAATCCGCCAATTCCTAACAATAGTCCAACGATTGGCACGAACAATACCAAGATGATTAAATCGTTTGTGGCCACTTGGACCAAGGTGTAAGCGGGGTTTCCTCTCGTCAAGGAGCTCCACACAAAGACCATCGCCGTGCATGGTGCAGCGCCTAACAAAACAGCCCCCGCCAAATAATCACTGGCCAGTCCTTCTTCAATCAAGGAACCATAAAAGACCTTAAAGAATACATAGGCTAAGACAAACATCGTAAAGGGTTTGATCAACCAATTGACCACCCATGTCACATAAAGTCCTTTGGGATTTTTCCCCACATCTTTAATGGAAGAAAAATCAATTTTTAGCATCATGGGATAAATCATCAACCAAATTAATATGCCAATGGGAATATTAACATTTGCGACTTCAAATTGATTTAAAAAACTTGGAACTTGGGGAATGAGTTGACCTAACGCAACCCCAACCCCCATGCATAACAGCACAAACAAGGTTAAATACTTCTCAAAGAAACCAATGGTGGGTTTTTCCATAGACACCTCTTAATAGATTGAAGATTATCTATATTATAACATTGCTTGTTGCTTTTATCAAATGTTCGCTTGTAAAATCTTTTTTACAAAAAAAGCCCAAAGCATGGGCTTCATAATCCTATTTTCTAATCGTTGCCTTAATAGAAAACATAAAGGGAAATTTCCCTAATAGATTGGGATAGTAAAACTGCCCCGTTTTAGGATTTTGGGTCATTCCTCCCAAATTATAACAAAGATCATCAAACTCATGAATGAATTCAATTTGTAATCCGGCCTCAATCAACGCATTGACCACATCCGAGATGGAATACATCCAAGAATAAGTTTCCCCTTTTCTGGGCTCTGCCGCATAACCGCCGATGGAATCTTCGGCTGCAACTTCACGGTTGAAGTAAGGGTATTTCAGTTTAATTTCTCCTTTGGGTAACGCTTCTTCATCCAACATTAAAAAGGTGGGATGCATTTCATTGACGTAAAATACGCCATCCTCTTTCATCAAACGACGAACGGTCTTTGCCCATGCTTTAAAGTCCGGAAGCCATATAATCGCTCCTTCTGAGGTAAAGACGATATCGTACTTTTGATGATGGGTTTCAGAAAAAGTCAAAACGTTAGATTCATAGAAATGTCCTTCGGTTCCAAAATCATTAAACATCATCTTAGCATATTTGACATTGTCTGGGGCTAAATCAACCCCAGAGACGTTAGCGCCTAATCTCGCTAAAGATAAAGTATCCGCTCCGGTATTACACTGTAAATGCATTAAGGTCTTACCGGTTATATCGCCTAATTCTTGTTCAATTACCGGATTTAATAACGATTTACGCAATGATAACTTTTGTTTAAAGTTTTCATAATGATCTTTCGCCAATAAATTCCAACTATCACGGTTCGCAATCAATTCTTTCATCATAATAAGGCATCCTCACTGACCCAATAGGCCTTTCCATCTTTGGTGCGTTTGATAAAGCCATAATCCACCAAGTATCTTCTTAATATACAATAGTCCTCATATATGGCTTCTAAAAGGGCATTAACTTCCGATTCCGTATAGGTTCTTTTTGCCTCGAAAACATCCATAATCGGAAACAAACACAAATACTTCCGTTTTTCTTTCTTAGGAAACGTTTTTAGTTTTAAGGGTGAAAGCGATACAAAACACGATGCTTTCACTTCTTCTAAATCGAGCGCTGTTGCATCATATAGCATGATCTGTCACTCCTTTATAGAATCTGTATGAATTATTATGTAGTTTGTGTGAAGTATAATATTTTTACCAATAAACCGTCTTCGAAATCCGTATATGATGCGAAACAAATAACTCAGGAGGTTATACATTATGAAAAAAGCAATTTTGATTAAAAGTTTAATGATTGGCGCCTTGGTCTCTTTGGGAGTTCTAGGACTAGGTGTTTCCATGGTCAATGCCGATTCGGTTTATGATGAAATGGCAGACAGCACCATCACCCTAACACCCGGAACCACATACGATTTAGAAACCATGCTCAATTACGCGCTTCAAAGTGAATATTTAGCAAAAGCTGAATATGAAGCAATCTTAGCCGCCTATGGCGACATTCGTCCCTTTAACAACATCTTAAGGGCTGATGAATCTCACATTGATTTATTACTACCGCTTTTTGAATCGTATGGGTTTATTATCCCAGAGGATGCATCGGCTGAATCCGTCGTTCTTCCCGATTCAATGACATCGGCTATCGCAACCGGCATTGAAGCTGAAAAGGCAACCATTGCCATGTATGAAGCATTCTTAGCACAAACCGATGTTCCAGAGGATGCAAGAGTCGTATTTCAATACTTGCTTGAAGCCTCACAAAGACATTTGGTCTCCTTGCAAAAGGATAGAGCGTCATGCTACGGCAGAGACGTTGCTGCCGGATTTAGAAACATGTTCCGGTTTGGAACCGAAAAAGGTCATGGAACCGGTAACCGTGGATTTGGTCAAAACCAAGGTCAAGCTTATAGCAATCGTTAAATAATGGAAAGCAGAGTAACATTATCTGCTTTTTTTTATTGAATGTCCGAAAGTGATGGCATTGCGGACATCGCTCCCTTACGGGAAACAACGTATCCAGCAACTTTGTTCGCAAAAACCAAGTCCTCACGGTAAACTTCCGCATCATCTGCCAACGTGGTTTTTTTCATTAAGCGAAAGAGTAATCCGCCCAAGAAAGCATCTCCAGCGCCGGTGGTGTCAACGGCTCTGGTTTGGGTAGCCGGCACGGTAATCGAACCGCGTTTGGTGTAAAAGGTCACGCCGTCTTTGCCTTTGGTGACAGCGATAAAACGGACAAAACCCACAAAGAGTTTTTTAACGGCCGTTTCCTCATTTTGATCATCGGTCAAGAAGGTCAATTCTTCTAATGATACCTTGATTAATTCCGCGAGCGGAATGAACTCTAACACCGTTTTTTTAAGGAGTGCTTGATCTGGCCATAAATTAAACCGGAGATTTGGGTCAAAGCTGATGGTTACACGGTTTTTTCTCGCAAGTTTGATGGCATGTAAATGCGCTTTTTTCGAAGATGTTGAGATTAAATTAACACTCCCAAAATGGAGAAAATCATATTTCTTAAAAAGGGTTGGATCAATGTCCTTTTTAACAAGTTTTAAATCAGCGGCGTTCTTTCTGACAAATGAAAATTCCCGTTCTCCATCTTCATGAACGGTCACAAAAGCCAAGGAGGTATTGCCTTCTTGGGAGCGTTTAATTTGGGAGACGTTGACGCCGCCCTTTTTTAATACCGCCTCAAGATAATCGCCAAAATCATCTTGTCCAAGTTTGGTGACCATGACACTTGGAGCCCCAAGTTTGGCAACACAATAAGCCACATTCGCCGGCGCGCCGCCTGGATGTTTTTCGTATAGATAGGGTTGATTCATGCCAATAGCTTTGGTTCCCACAAAATCAATGAGCAGTTCCCCAATGGCAATTAGTTTTGACGGCATATTCTCACACTCCAATGTATATCCTCTTTTAATGATACAAGATGTTCCCATCAAAATCCAGTCTATATTTCTTAAACTAGCCATTCGAACACAAATTTCGAGTGAATATGCTTCATATTCTTTTCTTTTTAGCTTGAATGTGGTAAAGTGAATTTAGGAATTATGGATTGTGAGGTACTGTTATGACCAACGCCGAAGCCAAAATCATTGAATCAACCAAAAAGTTTGTCGAAAAATGGATGACGAAAGATGCGTCCGGACATGATTTTTATCATGTGATGCGGGTGTATGACAACGCGGTTTATTTAGCAGAAGGCGAAAATGTCGATGAGTTCATCGTCAAAATGGCTGCTTTGTTGCATGATGTGGATGATCCAAAGCTTAAAAAACCGCATGTAAAAGTCAAAAAAGTCGCCGAATATTTGACTCTTATCAAACTTGATGAATTACAAATGAATCAAATCATGGACATCATCGATAACATGTCTTATTCGGCTTATTTACGCGGTCAAAAAGTAACGACCTTAGAAGGCAAAATTGTCCAAGATGCGGACCGGTTAGATGCCATTGGCGCCATTGGTATCGCCAGAGCATTTGCCTATGGCGGTTCGAGAAAACGCCCCATGTATCAAGGCGACACTGGCGATGAGTCCTCGATTGCTCATTTCTATCAAAAATTACTGAAGTTACCGAAACTCATGAATACTCCAAAAGCAAAACTATTATCTAGGTCCCGTTTAAAAACGATGAAACAATACCTCGCTGCTTTTCATTCTGAGTGGCAAGGCCCCACTCCCACTTTAAAAACAAACGATGAAGTCCAATAGGGCCTCATCGTTTTTTATTTTAGTGTTTTTTTGTCCGGCACGCAATCTTATTTTCGTACATTTTGGCATCCGCTTCGTTAAAAAGTTCATCAATAGACTTATCTCCATTAAAAGTAGAAAATCCATAGGAGAATCCCGGCAACTTATATTGTTTGAAGAAATCGTTTCCTTTAACGTCTTCAAGCAGTTCTGCAATCCGTTTTTCGGTTGCGGCTAAATTAATGGATTCTACCACGACAATAAACTCGTCGCCACCAAATCTTGCAACCATCAATTGATCATTAAATTTTTCTTTTAACATGGACGAATATAAAATTAATACTTGGTCGCCGATTTGATGTCCAAAATGGTCATTGACCGCTTTAAACGAGTTTAAGTCAATCATGACAATGTCAAAGTGTTTTGAAGCATCCATCGAATTGACCATATAATCTTCTAACGTTCTTCGGGAATAAAGTTGGGTTAAATAATCGCGTATCCCAGTCGTTGTTTCCATGAAAATATAGACAACCACGATTGCAAGTGCCAACATGGTCCATGAGAAAAATAAGTTTGCGTTGAACAATTGAATAAGTGACCCTAAAATCGGCAATGTGAAGAACGCAATGACTCCAAAGATAACATTGCCTCTTATTTTTTTGCGGTTGACAATGGTCATAACGACGACATAAATATAATAGAAATAAACAATCAATAATTTAATCCAAAATAAATCTGCCGTACGATATGCAAAAGCATCGGTGACGTAAAAGAAAATAGGATAAAAAATATTGATGATGCACAAAATGGCAACAATGTAGGTTCCAAACTGATGGTAGTGAAACTTTTTTAGACGTTTTCGATCATTATGAATCTTGTAATCAAGGTAACTCGCCCAAAACCCAATTAAAATGGGGGCTACTAAAGTTAACAGATAGTTTGTAATGTAATTGAGAGTTAAAAGCCATAAATTTGAAGAGTTATCAAAAATCCATGTCAGAGGTTCGATGATTAAACTCGCAATAGTGGTCCACAAGATTAATGTCAATAGTTTCGTCGAAAAGCGAAAAATATCGTGTTTAACCTTAATGACAACATACAATAGTATCAATAGAAATATCGAGAATATATTCAAATCAAATTGAATCAAATAGTCAATCATGTCAATTCCCCCATCAGTTTCCATCAAAATTATATCATAATGAATGATAATGTCTATGTCGTTTTATAACTCAATAGAATTATTTGAAAATAACGTAGGTGATTCCATCGTTTCCCTTTTTATAATCAGAATCACGTTGTAATAGTTGTTTGTATTTTGATATTTCTTCATCATATCCCATGGGTGTCCATAACGCTTCACCAGGAATATACGTCACGATTTCCCCTTTTTGCTTTTTATCATGTAAAAATTCCAGAGTCGCAGTTTTTATCGCTCCACCTTTTCCGGTTGAGCCATACCCATGGATGATTTTGATGATTCGTTCTTTTCCCTTAGAAAAACGGATGGCGTTTTCTAACATCGCCATCGCAACCGCAACCGTTGGCATTGAGGATTTTATATCATGAATTTTCATTTTATCACCCCCTATTATTGTAACACACAACGCATAAAAAAAAACCTCATCGAAAGGGATGAGGTTTCAGGCTATTGATTGAATATTATCCGAGTGAAACAATGTCTTTGACCGGCAATGTAAACATAAATCCGGTTGATGGTCCCACTTTTTTAAGAGTTCCCATAACCGCGTCTTTGACGGATTGAAGCGTCGCTTCATCTTTTAAAACGGTGAAAATCGTTTTGTTAAAAGGATTGGAACCCGATAACATGGTCTTTAAAGAGCCAAACATCGGAATGCTTTGAATTCCGCCATGAACAATGGCTGCGGCCATGCCTTGAGAATCAAGGATGGTGGCGCCAACACCCAAGTGAACAAATTTAGACAATACGTCTTCTAAATAATCAGTTTGATTTAATACGATAACGAGTGCGAACATATTTTATATCCTCCTATTCCAATATATACTATTCTGCTTGCGGTTGCAACGGCTTTTGTTCCGTTACTGCCGCTTTTTCGGCTTTTAGTGCTTCTTCTTCAGGGAAATACGTGTCAACGCCATTGATTTCACCGGCATTTTTAATCGCGATCTTCGCGAAGATGGGACCCGATGTTTCATAAATCAACACGCTAAACATAATAATAGTGGTAATTGCCATGGCGAAGGTTGGCAGTTCTTGACGAACGATAACCGACAGACCAATCGAGATACCCCCTTGCGGTAACATCGCAAAGCCCATCCACTTGGTGACCTGTTTTTCTGATTTCGTCACTTTCGCACCAAACCAGGTTCCTAAGAATTTTCCACCGGCTCTAGCGAAGACATACCCAACGCCCACAATACCCACCGTCGCAAGAATCGATAAATCAAGGCTCGCTCCAGCCAAGGTGAAGAATAACACAAAGAATGGAGTTGCAAAGTCATTGACTGAGGTAAATATTCTAATGGGAGCTCTCACAACGTTCACCAAAACGGTGCCCATGACAATATTTGTTAATAAGGGAGATAAATCAAGCCAATTGGAAATCCCGGTTGCGATACCAATAAAGGCTAATGTAATGATTTGATTTTCATCTCTATTTTTCGCAAATTTAGAAACATATGATAAGACAAAACCCAAGACAGCGCCAAGTAAGAACGATCCCCCAATTTCAAGGAATGGTTTTAAGATCATCTGACCAATCGGAATGACTTCTGTGGAAATAGATAGTTTGGCTAGCGAAATCGCGATTCCAAACACCATAATGCCAAACACATCATCGAGTGCCACAACCGGTAAAACGGTTCTTGTCAACGGACCATTGGCACGGTATTGTCTCATAACCATCAAAGTCGCTGCCGGAGCGGTCGCTGCGGACATTGAAGCGATGACGATGGAAAAAGCGAATGGTTGATGAAAAATGAAGAACATCACTGAAAAGACAACTGAAACAGCGCCAACGACTTCCCAAAATGTAATCCAGAAAATCCGTTTACCGTATTTCATCATGTCTTTCACAACGAATTCAGATCCAATGGAAAACGCAATGATAGACAAGGCAATTTCAGATAAGATCTCAAAGGATTTCGTATCCTCTGCTGAAACCAAATTAAACAAGGAGGGTCCTAACAATACCCCTACCACTAAATATCCTGAAACGCTCGGTAGTTTGACCAACGTCGCCAACTTTCCACCGATAAAACCCACAATTAAAATAATACCAATCTTGATTAATACTTCCATTACCATTGCTTCATTCTCCCCATTTTTTTTGGTTTTTGAGGCTTTCAGTTCTGCCAAAATGGTAAAACAAAAAGCGCATAACGACTCAAAAGCCTTTATACGCTTGGCAAACTCCTATGAGGTTAGCTGACGGATTCGGGCTTCCAAGTCGCCCTACTTGATTAGAAAATCAAGATTCACCCCACTAAATTGGGTCCCCCACTATCAATGTATTCGGAGATTTCGCGCAAATTATACTCCTCAATTTACCAATTGTCAAATAAAATCAAACACTTTTTTAATTGTGTGATAAACCCCAAAAAATACAGGGTTATAAACGCTCGTCATGATTTAATTTTTCTCTAAAGAATCAGGCATTTTAGATTTGCTTATAGACCGTTTGTCCGTTAACTCGTGTTGTTAAAACCATAATATCTTTGATATTCTCATATCGAACTTTAAACGGATTTTCGCTCAAAGTGATTTCATCCTCTTGTACTGTCTCATAGGTGTAAACTAAATTTTGTTCAATGGAACACAAAATGGCCTCTTCCACACTAGCCTTTTCTTGACCTAAATAAACACCTAAATCCGGTCTAGCGAGTGATTTTCGAGTGACAGCCGAATAGATATTATGGATAGCAGATGGGGATTCGACAGGGGTATCCGTCGAATAGCCAACGACAAGCCCCTCTTTAACCATTGAATGGAACAAATACGCATTATCTTTTCGTTGTCCAATGCGCGAATCCAATATTTCGATGTCGCTGTTCAAGAAGATGGGTTGAACAATCGCACCAATATGATACTGTTTCATCAAGGCAACATGGTCATGGGTGGCCATTTGTGCATGGATAATCGCATGATGGTGATCGGTTCTTTGGGTAATTTGTAAGGACTTAATAATCGCATTTAGCACTTGATCCATCGCCGCATCTCCAATCGCATGAATCGCAACGTCCATGCCACTAGAATCTGCCAAATGAATTAACTGAAATAACTCCTCATCTGAAAAGTTACGAATTCCTCTATTCATTGGGTCATCGCTATATGGTTCTCTTAAATAGGCAGTCCTACCGCCCAAACTCCCATCAGCCAATAATTTTAATGGTCCCATTTTATAATGACCAAAACGGTGATTAGCATAGCCTTTATGAATAAAGTCTTCTAACAAGGAAAGCGATGGTAGATTGGCTTGTTCGGTAATTCTGACTTGAATCAACTCATGGCGGTAACAATCTAAAATGGCTTCCATGACCTCTTCGTAAGGAATTGGGAAGACACAAAAATCATCGCTCGCAACCGACGTGATGCCGTGACTTAAAAAGATTTCATTGGCTTTCACGAGATACTTTATCAAGTCCTCTTTGGTGGGAACAGGATAATGATCATAGATTAAACCCAAGGCATCTTCGGTAAATAATCCGGTTTCATACGACATCGTACCGCTGCCGTTCCAAACGGTTTTTGAATCAATCCCGGCCACTTCCAACATCTTGTCGTTGACCGTCAGCACATGCCCACATGTTCTAACCATCACCACCGGTAGCTCTTTCGATATTTGATTCAAATCATGTTTCGTTAACAGCCGTTTTTCGCTAAAATGCTCTTGATTCCATCCACGACCGATCACCATTTGGGCGTGGGGTTGATTCTTTATGCCCTCAATCAAGGCATTAATGGAATCATATTTCGTTAAATCGTGTAAAAAAGCGACATACCCCACCCCTAAGAAATGGCAATGAGAGTCAATAAAGGCTGGCATTTTGTACATAAGGCACCTCGTCGTTGTTAATGAATTAGTTGGTATAAATACGCTCTTCCGCGTTTGCCGATTTGTTCTATGAGTCCGATTGATTTTAAAACAGAGACAAACGCATTGGCATCGCTATTGGATAATCTAGTGGCTTTCGCAACATCTGTTATAACAAATTCAGTGGGTAAGGGCGGAATCAATTGCTTATAATCGATCACTGAGTTTAGTTTGATTATCTGGGGAATTCCTTTGGCAAATTGTTCCAATCGTTCATACGGTTTTCGACTTAGTTTTGTTAAAGGGGTAATCCGATATTCATCCGCATCCACCATGAAAATCCAGATGGATAGGTTTGGCTGCAATAAAAAGGATTTTATTTGAGCTAGCTCCCGAAAGATGGCCAAAGGATTGCCAATTTTCGGTGATTTCTTTGGTTTTGACACAAAACCGGAGGAATCGAGAGAGTATATCGTTTTTCTTCGAATAATGGGATGGACCAACGTGATAGGATAATTGGGCAAAAGTGCTTTTAACTTGTTTTGAAGGGCTTTAAACGAACCGGTTTGAATTTCCATAATTTTACCATCACGGTAAATATCCGCAATAAAGGCCCCTACTTTAAATTCATGACACATCGCATCAGGACATAAATAATGTTTGATGGTCTTGTGCAATGTTTTTTCCATTTGCGTGCCAATGCTTTCTAACCGCAAATCGAGAGATTCAAGAATGCTTCCCATCTCACCAATGGGTAATAATGTATCGATGGAAATCATCCCCTTTAATTATCTTTGATTATACACCAAGTTACGGGTCTACGTAAACAAAGATGGTCCTTGAAATTAAAAAGCACAGAATCTAAGTTTCTGTGCGTTTTTGATGTTGGCAGGGCTAGATGGGGTCGAACCATCGGTCTTGGATTCAGAGTCCAATGCCTTAACCACTTGGCCATAGCCCAATGTCTCGTGTCATTTTACCATGCCTCATCTTCTTTTTCAAGTCCCAACGTTCGAAATATCACCTCAAATCCCTTCCCTATAAGCATATCGTTTGGATTGAAACCGATTGTCCTATATAATGAAGTTGGTCAAGGCTAACTTTTATGGTTTTGGCTACCATTATATATAATATAACAAGGAGGACCTATGTTATTCGAACAATATGATCCACTCAAGAAAAAAGTATTAAGAATCTTAGATTCAGACGGTAAAATCACGAATAAATCCTTAGAACCATCGATTGATAAAGAAGTATTCCTCAAGATGTATCAAACCATGTCTTTAGGACGGGTTGCGGACATCAAAGCTGTTCAGTTCCAACGTCAAGGTCGCATGCTGACCTATGCCCCCAATCATGGTCAAGAAGCCGCGCAGGTGGGACCCATGGCGGCGATAACCGATAATGACTGGTTGGTCATTTCCTTTAGAGAACTCAATGCCATGTTATACCACGGGGTTACCTTAGAGCAACTCTTTTTGTATTGGTATGGCAACGAGAAAGGATCGCATTATGATAAAGGTGTCAAAGTATTGCCGGTGAATGTCCCCATTGGTTCCCAAATATCCCATGCGGCAGGCATTGCTTATGCGAGCAAACTCCAAAATAAAGACGAAGTCACCATTGCTTACATAGGCGATGGGGGCACATCGCATGGGGAATTCCATGAAGGCATCAACTTTGGGTCTGTCTTCGCTGTTCCCATGGTCGTCATTATCCAAAATAACCACTGGGCCATCTCAACCCCCAGAGCGAAAGCGACCAAAGCCGAAACCCTCGCCCAAAAAGCCATTGCTTATGGCATTCCTGGCATCCAAGTCGATGGCAATGACGTGTTAGCGATGTATGTTGCTACGCAAGAAGCTGTCAAACGTGCTAAAAACGGAGAAGGACCTTCCTTAATTGAAGCCATCACCTACCGAATGGGTCCTCATACCACCTCCGATAACCCTAAAATCTACCGAGATGATGCCGAAGTCTTAAGTTGGGAAGCTAAGGATCCTTTGAAACGCTTTAAAACCTATCTTTTAGACAAAGGCATTATCACTCCTGAATGGGATGATGCCTTACAAACCGATTTACAAGCTTTCGTCTTAGAAACCTTTAAAAAAGTTGAAGCCTCTGGTAATGAAACGTTAGAAGAAATCTTTGGTCATACCTACTCAACCATGACGCCACAACTCATAGAACAATATGAAGCCTTAAAAGCATATCATCTAAAGGGGGCATTATAAATGTCAACCATCAACATCTTAGAAGCTGTCAATAAAGCCTTAGACACGGAAATGGAACGAGATGCTTCCGTCGTCGTTTACGGCGAAGATGCCGGCTTTGAAGGCGGCGTCTTCCGCGCCACAGCCGGTCTTCAAAAGAAATATGGTGAAAAGCGTGTCTTTGACGTTCCCATCGCTGAAGCAGCGATTATAGGATCTGCCATCGGGATGGCCATCAACGGCTTAAAACCCGTTGTCGAACTCCAGTTCTCCGGATTTATGTTCCCAGGATACAACCAAATCGTCACCCACGTTGCCAGATATCGTAACCGTTCACGCAGTAACTACACGCTTCCTATTGTCATCCGCATGCCATATGGTGGCGGTGTCAAGGCCTTAGAACATCACTCTGAATCCTTAGAAACATTATTTGCGCATATTCCCGGACTAAAACTGGTCATTCCTTCAACGCCCTATGATGCTTTAGGATTGTTAAGAAGCGCCATGAGAGATCCTGACCCTGTCATATTCATGGAACCCAAACGCATCTACCGCGCCTTTAAACAAGAGGTACCTGATACGGATTACACCGTCCCCATCGGAAAAGCAAAAATCGTGAAAAGTGGAACGGACATCACCATCGTTGCTTGGGGAGCGATGGTTCGTGAAGTTGAAGCCGGTTTAAAACTCTTGGAAAATGAATCCATTTCCGCGGAACTCATCGACTTAAGAACGATAGCGCCTTTTGACCGAGAAACCATTTTAGAATCAGTCAAAAAAACCGGACGAATCTTAATTGTCCATGAAGCCGTCAAATCCTTCGGTCCGGCGGCGGAAATTATCTCAGTGGTCAATGAAGGAGCGTTTTATTATCTAGAAGCCGCCCCGAGACGGTTGACCGCTCCTGATATCACCGTCCCACTTCCCAAGGGTGAGCACCTTTTTATGATTGATCCATCACAAATAGCCGCTGAAATCCGTTCTTTGATTTCACAGAAAGCGTAGGTTATAATATGTACAACTTTAAATTCGCCGATATCGGTGAGGGCATCCACGAAGGAAAGCTCTTGAAATGGTTGTTTAAAAAAGGGGACACTGTCCACGAAGGTGATACCCTATGTATTATCGAAACCGACAAAGTCAACGCCGAGATTCCCTCTCCGGTTTCGGGTGTTCTCGTTGAACTAGGTGGAAAAGTAGGGGACGTCATTCATGTGGGTGACATGTTGGTCATCATCAATGAAGGAAAGGATACGCCCATTGTACAAAAAACCCCGATCTCTGAAAGCGAGACATTAGAAACCGCTGGGGTAGTGGGCGAAATTGAAGTCTCATCGGACGTCATCGCCTCTAGTGTTGAAGCCGAACCCCCCCAATCACTTCAACCCTCCAAAGTTTTAGCCTCCCCGCTTGCGAGAAAACTCGCGAGTGACCATGCGATTGATTTATTAAAAATTAAAGGCACCGGTGACTTTGGCCGTATTCTTCAATCGGATGTTGAATCAAGCATGAAAGGACGGTCTATTCCCGTCCAACCCCCCGTTTCTTTCGTGATTGAGCCTCCTATTTCTACGATTGCTTCTTCACAAGGCATCAAACGTGTTCCCATCACGTCCATTCGTAAAGCCATTGTGAAAGCCATGACCCAATCCAAAGCCATCATTCCCCACACTGTCTTAATGGATGAAATCAATGTGAGTGAACTCGTTGCTTTTCGAAATGCCCAAAAACCTTTGGCCGAATCCTTAGGCATTAAACTCACCTATCTCCCCTTTATCATAAAAGCTGTCACGACAACCTTAAAAGAATTCCCCTTGTTCAATGCCAGTTTCGATAGCGACGCCGGTGAAATTCTCTATAAAGAGTTCATAAACCTAGGCATCGCCGTCGATACGCCAGAAGGATTGGTTGTCCCCAATCTAAAATCCGCTGACCAATTCTCCATTTTCGAACTCGCAAAGCGATTAGATGCCTTGGTTAAAGCCAGTTTAGAACGAACGCTTCAATTAAAAGATATTCAAAATGGCACCTTTACCATTACAAATTATGGTGCGTTTGATGCAACATTTGGAACGCCTATTATCAAACACCCAGAAGTCGCCATTTTGGGTGTGGGTAAAATCGCCAAAAAACCCATTGTTCAAAATGATGAAATCATCATAGCTGAAATGATGCCCATTTCTTTAGCGGTGGATCACCGCATCATTGATGGCGCCGACGCCGGTCGGTTCGCCATGCGGTTAAAGTACTATTTGACGCACCCCATGCTTCTGTTGTTAAGTTAAGATGAGTACTTACGATATTCTCATCTTAGGCGGTGGCCCCGGCGGGTACGTCGCCGCAATTAAAGCGAGACATTTAGGCGCCAAAGTCGCGCTGATTGAAGCCAATGCGATTGGCGGTGTGTGTTTAAACGAAGGATGTATTCCGACCAAAGCGTTGCTTAAAAGTGCGAAAGTTTATAAAACCATCTTACACGCCAGAGATTATGGCATTACCCTGCAAAACGATCAAGTGACCCCAAACTGGCCATCCATGTTGGAGCGAAAATCTAAAATTGTCACAAGATTAACGGATGGCGTTAAAACGTTACTATCAAAAAATGGGGTTGATGTTTACCAAGGTTATGGCCAAGTTGTTGATCCTCATCACGTGATTGTGAATGGCGAAACCATTTCCGCCAAACATCTTATAATAGCGACTGGCGCAATGCCCATTTTACCGCCCATTGAAGGACTTCAAACCGCCTTTGAAAAAGGCATTGCCCATCATAGTAAAACCCTCTTATCAATCCCTAAGATTCCTAATAAATTGGTTATCATCGGTGGGGGAGTCATTGGCATTGAATTCGCGACGTTATTTAATGCCCTAGGAACGGATGTCACCATCATCGAACGTCTTGAAACAATCTTGATTCAAGTTGATGATGATATTAGAAATGCCTATTTGCGCATTCTCAAAAAAGACGGCATCAAAATCATCACTTCCGCAACGGTTAACAAGATTGAAAATCACACGGTTTATTATCAAAAAGATTCCGACACTTTGCAAGTGGAGGGTGACTTCATCTTGGTATCAGTTGGGATGAAACCCAACCTCAGTGCCATCTCGTCTCTAAACTTAAAAACAGAGAAAGGTGCAATTCTCGTCAATGATCAGCTTCAAACGTCCGTAAAAGACGTCTATGCGATTGGTGACGTCATTGGAAAAAGTATGCTAGCCCACGCAGCTCAAGCCATGGGAATTGTGGCGGTTGAAAACATCTTGGGCCACCAAAATAGGATGAACTTTCACACCATTCCTTCTGCCATTTACGGTTTTCCGGAAATTGCGATGGTGGGAATCACGGAAAAAATTGCCCAGCAACAAGGCATCCCATACAAATCCAGTAAATTCCCCCTTCTAGCGAACGGCCGTTCCTTGGCTGAAGGCGAAAGCGAAGGCTTTGTAAAAATCCTATATAATCCTTCAAACGGCGAGCTATTAGGAGCACATATCTTGGCTTATAATGCAACCGAACTCTTAGCCGAAGCCACGTTGGCCATGGATTCAGAAGCAACCATAGCCAATATTGCCCAAAGCATCCATCTTCATCCCACGGTTTCTGAAGCTATTGGGGAAGCCGCGTTAGGCGGAATTCTAAAACCCATTCATATTTTATAAAAATAAAAAGGAGTTCATGTTGGAAAAATGAGCTCCTTTTTTATTGAAATAAGAGGGGTAAAAAGCGTTGAATTGCGGGTTTTATGGCGTCATCGATATCGTTTGATAGTTCGGTTAATTGATTCAGTTCAAACCGCGTTCCCACAAAATGGTGAATTCTCCAGTTTTTCAATCCGTCAAAATAATCCACTAATTCGACCAAACCGTTATCGACTTTTACTTTAAGCCGTTCATAATGTCTGGTTTTAACAATATCAAACGCCGGTGATTCGCCATAGTTCCATTCCCAGGTTTGATATTTTTCGCGCTCTATTTTTTGAATGGCTAATTCATCTGCTTCGGTTAACCGGATCACCTTGTTTTCGACATGATCGGTTTTTAACCATGCTTTTAATAAGAACGATTTAAAAGCGTCCATTTCCATGGGGTGATGCATGAATCTAGAAACGTTCGTCACTTGCGAACGGTTCGATTTTACCCCTATGGAATCAATTTCATGGGTTGGTTGTTTTAAAACCTCCGCCATGTGGTCGATGGAAGCATGAAATAAAATGGTACCATGATGAAGCATGCGGTTTTGGTAGTAACTTTGCGCATTGCCAGAAATCTTTTTATCGCCAATGAAAACATCGCTTTTCCCATGGAAAACGGCTTCAATGCCTAAATCGGCTAACGCATCAATCAACGGTTCCGTAAACTTACGATAATTGCTGATGGAGTCTTTAAACTCGTTTGTAATGATGGAAAAGTTTAAATTCCCTAAATCATGATAGACCGCGCCACCGCCAGAAATGCGGCGGATGATGGGAATTTGATGCTTGATAGCATAGTCTAAATTAACCTCTTCCCAGACGTTTTGATTGCGGCCGATGATAACAGAGTCCACATTTTGCCATAACAAAAGAATATCGTCGTGACAAGCGACATGTTTGAAGATATATTCTTCCCATGCCAGATTGTAAGACGGATTGTTTGATTCATTCAAAATGGTCCTCATATTACCACCTCTTTTCAGCCAATGAATAGTTTATGCTTTTTTTAATAAAATGCAAGAAAAACAGTTATAAACCGATTATTTATCGCAATTTGCGATAATTTCTCTCAAAAGAATCCCAAAATTCAACGAGATTTTTTTCGCTGCAATCAAGACTTCCTCATGCGATAGTTTTTGAGGCAGTATTCCAGCAGCCATATTCGTCAAACAGGACAGCCCGATAACCTTCATTCCCATGTGCGAAGCGACCAACGCTTCGGGAACCGTTGACATTCCCACCGCATCTGCCCCTAACAGTCGAATCATTTTGATTTCCGCTGGGGTTTCATAGCTGGGGCCACTCCACCAAGCATAAACGCCTTCTTCCAAAGGAATAGCAAGGTCTTTTGCATACGTTTTGACTTTTATTCTTAATTCTTCGGTATATATATCGCTGGCATCCGGAAAACGCGGACCCAGTTCGTCATGATTTTTACCAATTAAAGGGTTATTTCCCGTTAAATTCAAATGGTCCTTGATGAGCATCATCGTTCCGGCTTTATACGTCTCATTAACGGCGCCACATGCATTGGAAAGAATCAGTGTTTTTACCCCTAAGATATGCATTAACCGAATCGGATACGTCGAATCAGAAAGCGAATGACCCTCATAGTAATGAATACGTCCCTTCATCACGAGAATCACTTGTTGATCGAGCTTGCCAATGAGAATCATTCCTTGATGACCTTGAACAGTAGAGGTTAAAAAATGAGGTAGCGTTGCACTCGGAAATTCTACCACATCGGTCATGAGGGGCGTGATGCCATCGAGACCGGATCCTAAAATAATCCCGATTGTGGGGATTAACGACGTTTTTTGTCGAATGAAGGCAGAAGTCATCTTGAGTTTATCCATTAAGTCCATTTAAAAATCCTTCTTTCTATTACTTCTATTATATCAAATCTAGCGCGATATACAATTCATCCGCAATGGTTTTGATGGTATAATGATAGCGGTGATCCTATGCTTCAACATGCATTACATGACTTTCCGCCTTTCATCGATTCAACCTCTGAAATTCTCATTTTAGGCAGTTTTCCTTCTGTGCTTTCGCGTAAACACGGATTTTTTTACATGCATCCACAGAACCGGTTTTGGAAGGTCTTGTCGGCGATTTTTCAAGATGATTTTGTCAATGCGTCTATTGATACAAAGTCACTTCTATTAAAACGTCATCACATCGCGTTGTACGATGTGATTGAATCCTGTGACATCGAAGGATCAAAGGATTCATCGATAAAAAATATCGTTCCAACTGATGTTCAATCACTCATTGAAACCACAGCCATCAAACACATCTATCTTAACGGTCAAAAAGCCTATTCCTTATTTGTAAAATATAATCCAAATCTACGCTCAATCGCAACGTCTCTTCACTCCACTTCGCCGGCGAATGCAGCGAAAACCATCGAAGACTTGGTTCTAGAATGGAAGGTTATTAGTCAATAATATAATAAAAAGCGAAAGGACTGATGATTTCACCAGTCCTTTTAGTTTTATCGGCTATTCTTTTTTGATTCTTTGTCTATATACATCCGGTCTTCTGATTGACGATACGCATCATCAAACGTGGCATTTTGGGTTTTGATGGTATGTCCTAACGCAATTGATATGTCGGCTTCAACACAGTTTTTATTCAATCGATTCATCGCCGCTCTCACCAACATTTCGCTGGTTTTAGGCATGAAGATTAAGAATTCATCGCCGCCAAGTCTTACAGTCACATTCGGTTCATCAAACGTTTCTTTGATAATTTCAGCGGTTTTTCGAATTAAATCATCACCCGCCAAATGCCCTTTTGAATCGTTGGTTGATTTTAAGTCATTCAAATCGATGTAGATTAATCCCATCGGATAATCATCCTTCGATAAGTTTGAAACAAATATTTCGAGATAATGTCGATTATATAATCCCGTCAATTGGTCATGGAACGACAGAAATTCAATATGGGCCTGATTGGCTTTTAACACTTCCATCGCTTTATGGTTTTCAGTGACATCGATAAAAGTAAAGATGGAGCCAATATAACGGTTCATCGCATCCATCATACGGGTTAAATGGGTTTGATAATAACGGTCCATAAAAAAGAATGAATCGTTGTGTTCTTGTCCTCTGATTGCTTCAATGCCCGGAAATACCGTCATGATTTCATCGAGCGAGTGGTTTAGATAGGCTTTTAACGTTGGAAAGTAACGGTACGTATATGGATTCGCATCGACCAAGACGTTGTTATGATCAAACACCATAATGCCTTGATTGCCTTGGTCATAGAAAACTTCTTTCGCAATCGGTTTGATGGTCATCAAAAAGCGATTGCTTATGATGGTCGCAAACACAATAATCGAAAGAGGCATAAACAAGGGAACGAAGCTAATGCCACTTTCATTGAAAGGTAGGACACTGAAAATCATGCCAAAGATGGGGAATGTCGCCGTTAATACCAATCGTCTCGCAACACTTTTTGCCCCAGGTACACAATCTTTTAAATAACGGAGATAAATCCAAATGGTATAGGCAATCGCTGCGACATTAAAGGCCATTTGCACATAATACCAAAATCCCTTGCCTAAACTTAAGTACGTGTAATAAGGACCAGCAACAGCTTCTAAAGACGTATAGTACCAATTTTGCCAAATGTGCGTAAATTCCAGAATAGTGGTTATAAACGGAATGATGCATAACAAAAGAATAATCTTTGGTTTTAATGCCTCATTCTTTGTGAATGCAATGGCAGTTAAAATCCATAATACCGGCAATACTGGGATGGCCAAATATTGAATGTGATTCATGATAATCATGGTTTCAAGATAATTGGCATTTAATTCGCCTAAATAACCAAAAAGACAAATTAGCATGGCGATAGCCAGTACCGTAATATACTTCGAAATTAAGGTTCCGCGATTGATGTACGCATAGGCAATAAAATAAACCGTCATCAATGTCGCAATAAACAAGTAAATATTTAAAGAAAAAAAGACAATATTCATCAATCCAACCTCCGTATTCATGGTGTATTAAGAGATTTCATCGTTATTCGTGCGTTTATTATACCATATTCGAGAAAATACATCCACCCTCAAAATTTTAAAAGTGGGTTTCTTGCACGAATGAAGATTCTGTGTTATAGTTTTACTATAATTCTTTTTACAGAAAATTGGTGATTTTATGGACAATATGACATTGCTCGTCGCAACAACCATTGTTTCATTCACATATGCAGTAATGTTCTTCGTTCTTTCTATTAAACGAAATGGAAAAGACTTTTTTGTCTATTCGGTTGCCTATCTATGTGCCTCATTGACGTCTATTTTAACCATGAAACAAGGCATTTGGCATCCGATTCTATCGGTCGTTCTACTCAATACCTTTTTCTTCATATTTATATATTGTATGACGGGTGGCTTTCGACTCTTCTTTGGCAAATCGTTTTGGTCGAAGCCCGTCATCATCGGCTTTGTCATCACGATGATTGGTTTTATGGTTTTCACCTTTGGTTATCCTCATTTTAGTATTCGAGTGATTATTAACTCTCTATTTAACTTTTTTATCATGATTAGTGCTTATATTGCGATATATCCGGCAATATCGAAAGAAAGTGAACGTTACCGAGTATTCGCTATCTCTTTAATCGTCATCCAAACAGTCTTCATATCCTTAAGACTATTAATCGCCATCATCAATTTTAAAGCAGAGGGCACCGTTATCGAAGATTCCTATTTTTCGATTGGACCCAACCTCATTGCCTTCGTTTCCATTGGATTATGGCCACTCATGATCTTAGCCATGGATTATGCAAAAATGCTCAAGCAGTTACAACAAAAAAATACGGAATTAACCAAAATTGCAATCAAAGATACATTAACCGGGTTGTATAACCGCGCTTATTTGGATAGCGACGTTACTCGTTTCACAACAATCGCTCAAACCTATCAAGAAGAGTTGTCCTTTATTCTCTTTGACTTAGATGATTTTAAGAAAGTCAACGATGTTTTTGGACACGATGTTGGCGACGTTACCTTATCGATGGTAGCGAAAACGTTAACCAGTGCCATTCGTCCTTCGGATATTGCTTACCGCTGGGGCGGAGAAGAGTTTTTAGTAATATTACCGCATACGGATTTAAAAACGGCTTCAAGTATCGCTGAAGAGATTCGAATCGCTGTTAAGAAAACCAGATTCCCTGGGCCAGAACAAGTCACTATTAGTATAGGGGTTTCCGATTTTAAAGCTTCAGAACCGCTCAACCGGTGGTTCAAACGCACCGATTATGCGTTAGGACAGGCAAAGGCGAAAGGGAAAGACCAAGTGGTCACCTGGAGTTCTGATAAACCCCTTCCCTTATCGTTTGCGAAAATCGAGTGGCAACAGGATTGGAACTCTGGCGAAAAAAATATTGACCTTCAGCATCAAGAATTGGTCACTTTGGTTAACGACCTCGCGACCGTCAAAACCTTTAACTCCAACGACTCCATGTTAGTTCTTCAATTAGAGTACATCATTGAACACACCAAATCGCATTTTAACTATGAAGAATCCGTTTTAAAATCGATACAATTCGAAGGATATAAAGATCATTGTGCAGAACATGCACGGTTGCTAGAAAAATTCACAAAAATGATTGATGAGGTTAAAAACAACACGATTTCAATCAAAGAATGCTTCGATCAAATCACGGGAACCCTGATTATTGGCCATATGTTTCATTATGATCGATTGTTTTATAACCTCTTTCAAGATTCCACAAATCCAAAAGAAAAGACTGCCGAATGACAGTCTTTTTTCGTTAAGCAATGGTGGGTGTTACAAGTAAATCATCATTCTTCGCCAAATTCTTAATCCAATGCCCTTTACGTAACCGTGAAATGGCAAATAGTCCTTTGGGAACATCCAAACATTGGGTGATGAGGAACAAAAGTGTTACAGGTAACGCCGTAAATCTTGAGAGTAAAAAGATGATTGGAACCGATACAATCCACATGTATCCGGCATCCATTAATAGCGTAGAGCGTGTGTCTCCCCCCGCTCTTAACGTGAAATAAATCGCCACGTTAAAGCTGTAAACAGGGATAAACAACGCATTGACCCGAATGGTATATTTCGCGATTCGAATTGTTTCTGGTTCGACATCGTAGATATTTAAGATAAAGAAACTGAGGATGAACAGAACAGCCCCCATAAAGAACGCAAAAGCCACCGCAAAAGCAATTAATTTTTTAGCGTTGTCCTTGGCTTCTTCTAACTCATTGCGCCCCAAGGTATTTCCAACTAAAACCGCTATCCCAGTTGCGATACCACCAAACGTCACAAAGACCAGTTGCGAAATCGCCCCTGAGATGTATAAGGCCGCTAATGCGTTTTCACCTCTTAAGGAATAGGCTTGCATAAACATGGTTTGTCCGGTTGACCATAGCAATTCATTGATCATCAACGGAAACGCCATGACTAAAATGCCAATAAACACTTTCTTTTCAACCCGAAATAAATCTTTGAGTTTGGTGTTAAAAATGATCCCTTTTCGTTGTAATAAAACGAACATCAGGGTAAATTCAACACCTCTTGATATAATCGTCGCAATCGCGGCTCCTTCAATGCCCATTTCCGGAAATCCGAATTTACCAAAGATTAATAGATAGTTTAATACCGTGTTGGTCACAATCGCCGCAAAAGAGTTCCACATTAAGGGTTTAGTAATGCCAATGTCCCTAAACGTATTCGCAATGGCAACCGAGATGACCCACGGTAAAATTCCCCACCGGATAATCTTTAAATAACTCATTCCATTTTCGATCGTAACCGGATTGTCGGTAAAAAGCGAAATTAAAAACTTCCCAAAGAACGTAAATATGATTAACGACAAGGTAAAAACCGTTAACGCGGTTAAGAGTTTAAACCGGAAGGTTTCTTTCAACTTCTCAAAATCTTTTGACCCAAAGTATTGGGCTGTAAAAATACCCGCGCCACCAATAGCCCCAAAGGTTATGAGCATCATCACAAAATACAGTTGATTGACCACTGAAACTGAACTAACCGCCGAATCCCCCAGTTGTCCAACCATCACGTTATCAACGAGTTGAACAGAGGAGGTAATCAATTGTTGTGCAACAATGGGCAAAGCAACCGCAAATAACCGCTTATAAAATTTTTTATCACCAATCAAATGTTTAAACCGTTTCATCATAGCCTCATTCTGATTCTTCAAACCTTAAATACCAAAATCTGGGTTGCAATCACCTTTCTAATTTTACACGAAAACCCCCTATTAGGCAATCTTTTTACGTACTTTTTGATTTTGAGATTAAACAAATAATATCGATATTTTTGCTTCCTATGGCACGTTTGATGGTAAAATGATATTATCTTGGATAGCAACAGAAAAACGCGCTAAATCGACCGATTTAAGCGTCAAATCGTAATTATGACGGAGGTATCTCATGACAAATCCCCTTTGGAATCAATATCCCTATCCTTCAAAACGGTCCATCGTTCATGCCCAACATGGGATGGTCGCTACCTCACACCCATTAGCGTCCCAAGCTGGACTTGATATTCTTAAAAAAGGTGGCAATGCCATCGATGCCGCCATCGCTACTGCAGCCTGTTTAACCGTCGTTGAACCCACGTCTAACGGCATCGGCGGCGATGCGTTTGCGTTGGTTTGGTTTAATGACAAACTTCATGGCTTAAATGCGAGTGGAATCGCTCCAGAATTGTTGTCGATTGACGCTATAAAAGCTAAGAATCAAACGGTGATGCCACGGTTTGGATTTACCCCCGTATTGGTTCCTGGAATTCCATCAGCGTGGGCTGAACTCAATCAAAAATTTGGAAAACTATCCTTACTCGAATGCCTTCAACCTGCCATCGATTACGCCAAGAACGGACATCCTGTTGCTCAGCATGTCGCAAAACATTGGAACAATGCCTTTCAAATCTACCAAAAATATTTAAAAGGCGATGAATTTAAAGAATGGTTTAAGGTCTTTGCGCCCTTCAACCGTGCTCCCTATGAAGGGGAACTTTGGAAATCACCCACCCATGCAAAAACATTGCAAAGCATTGGAGAAACAAATGCGGCTAGTTTCTATCATGGTGAGCTCGCTAATCAAATTGACGCTTACTCAAAACAATATGATGGATATATCCGGAAAAGCGATTTAGAATGCTACCGTCCCCTTTGGGTCGATCCAATTGGCGTATCTTATAAAGGGTACAATATTTGGGAAATTCCTCCCAATGGCCAAGGATTATTGGCGTTACAGGCCTTAAACATCTTAGAAAATGATACGTTTAGCAAAAGAGAATCTATTGATACCTATCATTATCAGATTGAAGCAATGAAGCTGGCCTTTTCGGATGGATTTGCTTATTTATCAGAGCCAAAAACCATGCCTTATTCAAATGAGGCCTTATTATCAAAATCCTATGCAAAACAAAGAAGACAATTGATTCAAGAAACGGCTTCACTTCCCCATCCTGGAACACCGGATATAGGAGGAACCGTTTATTTGGCGACCGCCGATCAAGAAGGAAATATGGTCTCCTATATTCAAAGCAATTACATGGGTTTTGGGTCCGGTCTTGTTGTTCCAAATACCGGAATAGCCCTTCAAAACCGAGGACTGAACTTTTCACTAGATCCCAATCACCCCAACGCATTAGCCCCATTCAAACGGAGTTATCATACCATCATTCCCGGATTTATCACGAAAAATAAGAACGCTATAGGTCCGTTTGGTGTGATGGGCGGTTTTATGCAACCCCAAGGACATTTACAAGTCGTAATGAATTTAATTGATTTTAACATGAACCCGCAATCCGCCATCGATGCCCCCAGGTGGCAATGGATGGAGGGACTCAAGGTTATGGTCGAGCCTTCCGTTTCATTAGAGATTATTGAGGGGTTAAGGAAAAAAGGTCACCTCGTTCAAATTGAAACAGAACTATCGCATTTTGGCAGAGGTCAAATCATCTGGAAGGATGAGGATACCAACATCCTATCCGGTGGGACTGAGCCAAGATGTGATGGAATGATATCGGCCAGGTAATGCTCTCCCTGAATCGATTTGGTTCAGGGATTTTTTATGGTTTAACCAAAACCATTAAAAATTCATCTTTGATAAATCCTTTTTTCTCGATGATATGATATAATCGGTTTAGTGCATTTTTTTGAATAGAGGCGTGCTTATGAAAAGAAAACTCATCTTACTAGGAGTCATATATATCATCTTTATTGCGCTTGGATTACCCGATGCTTTATTGGGGTCTGGATGGAATTTAATCCGTGAAGATCTCCATGTTTCATTGGGAACATTAGGCATCATGACCATCGCCATTTATTCAATGTCGGTATTGGCTACGTTTAATGCCCCAAGATTATTAAGGCTTTTAGAAACCAAGTACATTTCGATCATTAGCGTCTTTATGACTGGATTCGCTTTGATCATGATTAGCCAAGTCAACCAGTTCTACCAAATGCTATTTTTCGCCATTCCCCTTGGATTAGGCGCTGGAGCCATAGACGTTTCTTTAAATCATTATTTGGCGAGTCATTATGAAGCCAAACATATGAACTATCTTCACTCATTTTATGGCATCGGCGTAACGTTAGGACCTTCGGTGATGGCTTATACACTCTCACAAAACTCATGGCGCAATGGCTACATTATTGTGGGTGTCATGCTAATCGTGATTGACATCATCGCATTATCAACCCATAAATTATGGACTAAAGAACCTAAAAAAGACCGTGAGGACACACACGCTCATATTCAAATAAAGGATATCTTAAAAACAAAAGGATCGATTGCGAGCATCTTAATCTTTATGTTTTATGTCCATATCGAATCCTTAGGGGGCGTTTGGATTGCCAGTTACTTCTACTTACAAAAAGACATCACTTATGCGGTGGCGGCTTTATTTACCACAACCTTCTATTTGTCATTGACCCTAGGACGGTTGACCTCCGGCATTGTATCTTCCATCGTCAAGCCACAGCAGTTGGTCAGGATTGGTCAATCCCTGATCGTCATTGCGTCCCTCTTAATGTTATTTAATTTTTCTTCTCTTTGGATTTACTTTGTGATTGTGGGACTGTTTGGGTTGGGTTGCGCCCCGATTTATCCCAACATGATGTTCTTAAATTCAGTCTATTTTGAGAAAAAGCAGTTAAGTAAAATGGTCAGTCTTCAAATGGCGTTGGGCTATCTGGGATTTGGTGTCTTAACTCCATTAGCCGGACTGTTCTTTGATAAAGTATCGATTGCGTTTTATCCAGTCTTTATTTTAGTATCGAGCAGTTTACTGCTTCTCATCACTTTAAAACTGATGATTCAGAAGAGAAACAATGGTTTTCAACCCCAAGTCATTGAATCAAAATAACCCTATAGAAAGTTAAAGCCCTTCGATTTTTTTCGAAGGGCTTTATTTGTTTTATAAGGATTTTCGCCAAGCAACACGCCAAGAAGGGATGGCTCCATCTTCAGCGAAGTATTCAGTTAGACTCGTAATTAGCCCATCATCGAATCGAAAAAAGGCAATTAAATCCAAGGAAACTATCGAATCTAACGCGGTTATCTTAACAACCGCAACGATGTTTTTTTCCGTTATTTGCACGTCCTTTAACGTTAAATCCCATTCGCCAGGGTATATCCGGTTTACCACCACATACTCATGGGGAGTAAACGTTTCTTTAGTGTTGGGCCAGGTGATTATCGCTTGCTTATTAAAATAGGATTCGACACGGTCCCAATCTTTCGAATCGAGATCATGCCAGAAATTAACAACCGCTCTTTTGTAATCAAACTCCATAAAAAAACACCTCTTTATTTATACGATTTGTATTTATTCGTCGATGGTTTTGATTTTTGTTGAATGGTTTTGTTGGCTTCACGGTTCTTACGAAGTTGTGCTAATTGCTGGGCAGAAGGTTGAACGGCATTTGTGGGTTGTTTCTTCTTTTCAACTCTGGTTTCGTTTTTAGCAAACGAGGATGAGAACGGATGATTGAGAACCACTGGGATTTTAATCCCAATATGTCTTTCAATGTCCTTTAAAAGACCTTCTTCCTCTTCACCACAGAACGAGATGGAATCCCCTGCCAGTCCCGCACGTCCGGTTCGGCCGATCCGGTGAATATACGTTTCTGGAACTTCTGGTAAATCATAGTTGACCACATGCGATAACCGCTCGATGTCTAAGCCTCTGGCGGCGATATCGGTAGCGACTAAGACTCTGAGTTCATGACTCTTAAACTTCGCCAATGCCGAGGTTCTTGCGCCTTGTGATTTATTTCCGTGAATGGCTTCTGAATAGATCCCATTCACGCCCAAATCTTTCACGACTTTATTCGCCCCATGTTTGGTTCTGGTAAAAACCAACATCGATTCGATTTTTTTGTCATCCAAGATATGCATTAAGAGATTGGTCTTATTTTTCTTTAAAACATAATACAATTTTTGATTGATGGCTTCAACGGTCGTCTCAACCGGATCAATCGCAATTCGTTTGGGATTGATTAAAATGGAGTTTGCCAAATCCGCAATGATTTTAGGCATGGTCGCTGAAAATAACATGGTTTGTCGTTTCGTCGGCAACGCCGCAATAACTTTTTTAACATCGTTGATAAATCCCATGTCTAACATCCGGTCGGCTTCATCAAGTACAAAATACTCGATGTTTCTTAAATCCACGAATCCTTGATTCATTAAGTCAAGTAATCTTCCAGGAGTAGCGATTAAAACATCAAGACCTGCCTGCAAAGCTTCGGTTTGAGGTTTTTGTTTCACCCCACCAAAAATGACCACCGACTTGACACCCAAGTTTTTCCCATAATTGCGGAAACTGTCTTGAATTTGTGCGGCGAGCTCCCTTGTGGGGGTTAATACCAACGCTTTGATTTGACGCAAGCGTCTTGGTAAATTGGAAGGCGAATAGAGTTTTTGTAAAATCGGAATCGCAAAAGCGGCAGTCTTCCCCGTGCCGGTTTGTGCGCTACCTAAAAGATCGCTCCCTTGTAATAATACCGGAATCGCTGCTTCTTGGATGGGGGTTGGAACGGTATATCCCTCGGTGACCAAAGCATCGAGTATAGGTTTGATAATGTGTAGTTGTTCAAATGTCATAAATTAGTGGTTCTCCTTTTAAATCTGATTGGTTCATAATATGTTGGAAATGAAACATTGCTTCACCCAAATCAATTATCGCCAGTTGTTTGTTTCTATGATAACTTTTAAACCTTTTTCACTCAAAAAAGACAAAAATGTTCGTTCTATCTCGGTGGATACAAAACACCGATTGAAGATTAATCTTGTTTTTCCGTTGTATGAGTTGACCGCGAGACCGGGCTTTTTTCCGGATGCGAGGTTAAATTCGAATGATTCAACATTTGCGCCAACTGATTCTGGCAATTTGATTTCGCCAAAGTTGGTCACGGACATCGTGGTTGGCAAATGTCCAATGAACGCATAGCCAATTTTAAAGAGGATTTTTTTTAAGATTAGTGGCATGATTTTAATAATCACATTCTTTTCAAAGCGGACGTTTTGATTCAAACGTTGTTGCAAACGTTCTAACGTCAATTCGGTTTTAAATTGCGATTGGACGTTCTTTAGCACGGTTTCAAAATCCCAATCCTCGCCTTGATACTTGATGCAAGTATTGAAATAAAGTGAAAAGTTTCTAATGCTTTGCGAATATAAGAATTTTCGCATGTTGACGGGCACGCTGATGCGAATCGGGTGTTTCATCATCGCTTTCTTGTTTCCCGTGTGAATGACGGAATAATTTAACAACGAAACCAAATATTCGGATACCGTGGCGTTATTTGTTTTACAAAGTCGCTTTAAGGCCTCTGTTTCTAAAGTAGCGGTAATAATTCCCAGTCCTAGAGGATTCTTAAATCGTTCACCCGTGATTCGGTAAGCCCTTCTATTATTGAGTTTTTCTCTCGCCTTATCGGTAAATAATGCATTATAGGAGTCTTCAGATTCTTGCCATGTGGGTCGGTCAGTAATGGACAAGATAGACCCATCGTTTTCAAGTTTATGACCCATCAATTCCAAATATCGATAAATGACCGCTTTTAGAAGCGCAAAAGCCCCTGTTCCATCGGACAAACTATGAAAAACTTCTAAACTAATCCGGTTTTCATAATAAAAGAACGTGAATAGATAATTGTTATTGCGATGTTGATTGATGGCCTCACAGATGTAAGGCGATTCCTTGCGAATGATGGCGGGTTGAGTATTCGGTTCATAATAGAACCAAAAGAGTCCTTCTCGAAGTTTTACGTAAAATGCCGGAAACCGAACTTTGCAATCCCAAACTGCTTGTTGCAGACGAACAGGATCGATGATATCATTCAATCTCGCCGCAATTCGAAAAACCCCGCTGTTTTTAACGGTCGCAACAACCGGATAAATTTTGGCCGCATTATCGAGACGTAGCCATTTTGCATCATATGACCAAGAATCTTTCATTGGACGGTCCTTTCAAGATTTATCATTGAATTGCGTTTTGTAATTGCTAGATTCGTTATGAATTATTGACTTTACCATTGTATCACAGATAGTCCCCTAATGATACATTTATTGCATGAGCGATCGAACCTGATTTAGGACCTCTTGATACTTTATTTCATCCATCTTGGTTGTATCAACCACCCGTCCATTCGGTCCATATAGATTGAAATCAAAAGGAGCCATTGATTTTACGAATGTTTCAAACGTCATCAATCCAACGGACGTATGCGCGGGGTGACGATGGGGTTGTCTTTGAACATATCGTTCATATAAAATGTGAGGTTCCCCCGTTAAAAACAAGAAAACAAGATGAATGTGTTTTGCTTCTGCGGACTTTTTTAAAACATCAATTTCATGAGGTTTAAAATTGCTTTCAAGAATGAGTAAATCTTGTGTTTCGAGCCATTGAACCATCAAGAATTTCATTAGTTCAAACGTCGCAAGTGACAATTTTAGATTTTCCTCACGGTTAGAAAATCCAATGGTGTCCACCAGCGTCTCTTTTAAGGTATCCTTGTTTAAACAAGGAATCTTTAAGTCATGGCTCAGCCGTTGTGAAACGGTGGTTTTAAGGGCGGCTAAATGTCCGCAAACAATCAAACATGTTTTCATATTCTTCATCTTTCTATCGTGTCATCTCTTTCATTTTACACCAAGTCTTAATACTTTGTTAAGGCGATATCAATGCAATCGAGAAAATATCCATAAAAAAGGACGAATCCTGATGGAATCGACCTTTGACTTTTATAAATATGCTTTTAAAAATTCAATTCGTAAGCGAATGCTTTCTTTGACAATGTCGCTATTCTTAATGGCATCATAGCCATGAACGGTGCCTTTGGTATCGTTTAGTTCGACTTGAACGTTCAATTTCTTTAACTTCTCATAAAACAAAATGCCATCATCATGAAGGCAATCGTACTCAGCCGTTTCAAGATAAACTGGTCCTACGCCTTTAGGATTCTCGTGGGTTAACGGAAAAGCATATTTTTCTAACCCAAATAACCCGTTTTTATAATAACTTTTGCCGATAAAATCAAACATGTCGGCGTTAAACATGGGTGTGTCGGTGTAGGTTTGTCTAGAATAGGAGGCTCTTCCTTCATCCAATCCAGGATATATCAATAACAATGGCTGAAATGGATATTGCTCATGGTCTTGATTATAGAGCGATACTGCGCAAGCCAGATTTCCACCCGCTGAATCTCCCCCAAGGCCCATTCTCGTAGCGTCGATACCGTACGATTTTGCATTTTTATAAAGATGCTCCGTTGCATCTAATGCATCATATAATGCAGTTGGAAATGCATATTTTGGTGCCAAACGGTAATGAACAATCACACAAGCGATTTGTGCAGTTTCAACCATGTGCATAACATTTCGTTTATGCACATGCGCAGCGGGCATTAAAAATCCACCGCCCGGAAAATAGATTAAACATTTTAATGGTCCATTCACATTTTTTGGTGTGAAAAAATCAAGTGTAATGGTTCCTCCATCCCTTGTTCCTATGTCGAATTTTTGATAACGAATGGTTTTTGGCACATGGACGGCTTTATATGCCAACTTCGCCACTTTATTCGCCATGCCCATAATTCGCATGTCTTTTGGCATATGCAAATATCGAAGGACTAGGAAATCAGAATGAATATTGTACTTTGTTTTTTTCATAGCGACTCCTCATAAACTAAATTCGCGTTCAATATTGAATAGATACCTCTATTGTACACTATTTTAAGGAAATCCCACTATTATATGCGCAGTCTACTCAAAAAACCTCGTTGTTGGGTTTATTGTTTTCTTAAAAATGCTATAATAAAAACTGAGGAGATGATCTTATGAAAATTGTCATTCACGTTGATGAAACAAAAAAATGGAGTCTTGCAACAAAAAACGCTCTAAATCTCATAAAAATCGATCCCAGCATTAAAATCATTATTGTCGCTAATTCTGAAGCCGTCGAATACTTCTTTGATTCAGAATCGCGGTATATTCCCGCTATTGATTACCACGTATGTCATCAATCCATTATGCATCGCGAGTTGGATACACAGAATATCCATAAGGTCGCCCAAATCGTTCAAAGTGGGGTCTATGATATTGCATTATTACAGACTCAAGGCTATTTGTACATTAAACCATAATATAAAGATGAGACTTTCCAATGTGAAAGTCTCATTTATTTTTAAAATAAGGTCAATTGTTCAAACGCTTGTTTCTCATCAAATTCACGAAGATACGCAAACACTTCGTTTGGAATGGATAATATGTGATGCTCTTGGCAGATTTGTGTGAATAGTTTCATGAGTTCTAGATTATTTGGACTTTCCACCGAATATCGTTCACCATACATTTTTATGTACTTGGCTTTTAACCCCGGGAAATGTTCATCGAGTTTCTGATAGAAATACTCTCGGTCCCCTTCTCTTAAAGTAACCCCCATGCCAAAACAGATAATTCCTTTCACGTTAGCTTCAATGCAGTACGATAAAATCCCGCGAAGATTTTCTTCGGTATCATTGATAAACGGTAAAATAGGACAAAGCCAAACAACCGCCGTGATGCCGTTGTCGTTAAGAATTTTTAATGTTTCGAACCGTTCTTTGGTCGAAGCCACATTTGGTTCAATGATTTTACATAAAGTTTCATCATAAGTAGTGAGTGTCATTTGGACGACCACCCGCGCTTTTACATTAATTCGTTTTAATAGTTCCAAATCCCGTAAAATGAGGCTTGACTTGGTAAGAACGGTAACCCCGAATCCATGTTTTTCAATGATTTCTAAACAACGTCTGGTCAAATTCAATTGTTCTTCTAGTGGAATGTAAGGATCCCCCATTGAACCGGTGCCAATCATGGTTTTATGTCGTTTCTTTAAAAGTGCTTTTTCTAGTAACTCAGGGGCATTGATTTTGACTTCGATGTCTTCAAAATCATGATCGATTTGGTAACAAACACTTCTCGAATCACAATAAATACACCCATGCGAACAGCCGCGGTAAAGGTTCATACCATTTTGAGCGGAGAGAATGCCTTTCACTTCTTTAAAATGCATTTTACCCTCCGTTCTACTATTTATATACTATTATTATACTCGATTTTAGGGATAATTCATAGTCATTTAGAGATAGAACCCTTAAGGGTTCTGTAAACATTCCTATATCCAAGCAATTTACAACGGTCGCATCTTATATTAAACATATTTGTCTCTTATGAACATCAATAAATCTAAGAACTATTACGATAAATAATCTTCGAACAAAAAAAAGAACGCATCTCTTGAGAGCTGCGTTCAAATAATTCTCTAAATAATTTCCATGTTGGTTAATTTTATAACCTTAGGTCCTACATAACTTGATAATTTTACGGTTTCTTTCGATAATTTTATCGATGTTAAGCATTGGTCGATATTGCCACTAAAGGAGAACCCGCTGACAGGGAAATACTGTTTCCCATCAAAATAAACGGCCAATCGGACTTCACCGCCAATATATCCTCGGTACATATCAATTTGAATGCCAGATAAGGCAATAATTTCAAGATGTGGCTTTGCTTTTAATCGAGACACGGGGGTTTTACCCTTTGAAACTTGAATCGTGTCTAAAAGACCAGATGGATCGATGTTTAAATAATTCGCATACTGATTCGAACCATAATATTGAACCAATTTACCTTGTTCGATGATGGTGAGCGGTTTCAATAGTACGCCATCTTTATCAAAGGCAACCGCTTTTGATGAAGTGGTATAACCCACGGTCAGAGCATCTTCTTCGATGGTTTTTTGAACCATATCCCCAATGACTTTGTCCGTGTAACCTTTATAGATGGAATCGTAGGAATAATCAGACAATAAATTATCAAAGAATTCAGCGACATCTTGATCCTTTAAGAGGACATCAAGAGTGCCGGTCATTGCGATTGGTTTTGCCAGGTATCTCGTCGTAACATCTTCTAAAGCATGTGTTGCATCACTCAAGATGAGATCAAAGTTCAGTTCTTTGTAATGATAGAATTTATACAATTCGACCTTTTGATCTTTTCCATCATAAGAAGGAATTGCTTCAACGTCAATTTTGTAAAGTGTATTTTTTAAGTCGACTCCCAAGGAATTCACGATGTGATTCGTGGTTTGCGATAGAAATACTTCTAAAGAGTTAAATCTTACTTCTGGTTTTGATACGCTAAAGAAGGTCTTCGCGATTTGATCAATCGCTTCAAAAGGAGACACTTCATACGGTTTTTCTCTCCAAACCCGTTTCTGAATGCCTTTGACCAACTGAAAAGCTTTATTTTTAATCAAGGTAGCCGCAAAAACGGCTTCTTCAATCTTTTTCGCCAATTCGGATTTGGCTAGTTTATGACTTAATGCAAAGGACGAAGACCCCAAATAATCTTGACCATTTTCGGAAAAACGGTGATAAACGGTTACTGTATACTCAAGCGTTTTTACAACTCTCGTTGTTTCTAGTTTTTGTAAGACATAAAAGGCT
Organism: uncultured Caryophanales bacterium; assembly: GCA_942493185.1. GTDB lineage: Bacteria > Bacillota_I > Bacilli_A > Izemoplasmatales > Hujiaoplasmataceae > UBA5603. Next base: position 606,578 of record OW818673.1, on the reverse strand, counting down.
TGTGAACTTTCGGTTTCTACCTCATTGATTAACCAATCGGTCACACGGACATTCTCTTTTAATGCTTTTATCAATTGCTTAATCATCCGATTTTCACCTTTGCTTTCAAATACGGTCCCCCATCACTGACACGAACCCATTCTTTATAGCCTTTACCGCAAGACCCACTGCCAATGACTTCAAAGTCGGTCGAAACCGCGGTGATTGAATTCAGCAAATCAATAACGTAGCCGCTCATGACCACCGGTGAAACTATTTTTCCGGTGAGTTTTCCGTTTACAATTTCACGGGCATAATCGGCTGTGCATTGAATGCCCCAGTTTTTAGGATCTTCCATGCCATTGTTGGTTTTTGATAGTAAATAGCCAAATTTAATCGATTTGATCATGGAAGCGAGGCTATCTTGTCCGGCTTCAAAATAAGTATTGGTCATCCGGGTATACGCTTTTCTTTTGTACGATTCACGGCGACCATTTCCCGTGGGATTTTTGCCTAATTCTAAGGCAGAAAGTGCATCTGATATGCCACTTTTTAAGATGCCTTTATCGATGATTTTTGTGTCTTGCGCTAACACACCGTCATCATCAAAAAAGTAGGACGCCACTGAAAAGGTTGATGCGGCTCCATCGTGCATGGTTACGAGCGGTGATGCGACGGGTTTGTTAAAATAGTCTTGAGACCGAGCACGGTCTCTGACAAACATATCCATTTCGACGCCATGACCAAACGCTTCATGGGCAATCAAACCGGTAATGGAGGGATCGGTGATAACATCATAAAAACCAGGCTTTGGTGGAACTGAATCTAGCAATTCGACGGCCAATTTTGCTGTTTCAGGCATAATTTTCTTTAATGCTTTTAACGCTCTTTGAACCGAATTATCACCAAATCCATCATAAGCATATTTGGTATTCGATTCACGTCTCACTAAAACAAACGACCTGGGGTTACTCCAAGTATAGTACTGTTCGAGATCTTTTGCGCTAGATAAAAATAATTTGGATAATTCGGTGGTTTCAATGCTTGCCCGAGCATTGACAATAAGGGGAGATTCTTTGAGGGTTTCCTCTACATATGATTTCAGTAGGGTAATAATCTCGGAAGTCGATAATGACTTTCCTTCATTTTTACGAACAAAGCTTTTTGTCATTGGTTCTTCCTTTAACGGTTGAACTTTGACGGATGGAATACTACTTTTCGATTGAACCAATCGATCGATGATATCAAGGATTGAAGGAATCGATTTTTCTTCGATTTGATTGACCGATAACTCACTGTATACGGCCCCATTAAACACCTTAATCACGAATCCCGATTCGGTGATACCGGATGGGGAGACGTTCGTTGTCGTTTTATCGACCGAGATGCTTGTCCCACTGACATCGGTGGCTAAAATACTGACGTAAGCGTATTTTTGTTGAAGCAACGCAATCAATTGCTTAAGAAGCGGTTTTTTGCGTTTAAGATATTTGGAAAACTGACCTGTCATTTCATGACCTCCTTAGAAAACTCTGTTCCAAAGCATGTTAGAACTCTACAACAATGCTACCACAAATCACGGTATTTCTCAACAAAAGGTTTCCTAAAAGTAAAAACAAGCACAATTTGCGTGCTTGTTCATAAAATATGATTTGGGAGTCCATTATATACTCATTATTTTATCAAATTCATCCTTACGATATTTTTTTAACACATACAACACCCTCAATGTGTTCCAACGGCTTTCCTTGCCTTGTGGTTCCATCGCAAAGTGAATCTTGTTTCTTCTTGCAGTTTCTAATTTCCAGCGGTTGTTGACCGTTTTTTTAGAGAGAATAAAGTCAATCGCTTCTTTCATGCGTTCGTCATAAGGCCAATCAATGGACGTCAAATAGACCAACACTCTTAAAACATCATAGCACCAATGGGTTGGAAAAGACAAAAGCATCATTTTAGGATCGATAATCTGACCATCATGGACGCTTAAAAACAAATGTTTCTTAAGCATAAACTCGATGGCCGGTTCTACACTCGCCTGAACTTCAAGGATTTTACAAGGATACTGATGCTTTTCAAAATCACGAAAAGCTTCTAGTACTGATAGTGTCGTATGGAGTGAACTGTGTAAATCCCCATTTTGCCACTGACAGTTCCATCCCCCATCTGGGTATTGATGCTCAAGAATATAATCAACAATTTCTAACAGTTTTGGGTGATGTAGATGGGCATTGACACATATTTGCAAAATCATTGCCGTGACACACAAATCTTGATAACGATGCTTCCGGTATTCGCCTTTGTTAATCCACATCGAATTCAATAATAATAGTGCGCTTTCTCGAATGAGTTCTTGATCCATGTCATACCCTATATTGAGCAACTCTAGCAATGTGTAGTGGGTTGAGATCCATTTTGGAGAATAAATCCCTTCTCCCCACATTTTGGTTTCGTTGTTCCTTCGGTTCATCAGATTTAAGCCGAATCCTTCAGAAGCGATTCTTTTACGTAAAGGGACAAGCTCGCTTTGTTTAGCTTCTAAGAGCCATTTAGCCGTATGATATTGTATTGATACATCACCCGACATTAGCCAATCAGTCATGGAGTTCTTAATTTGGTTCATATGTGACCTCTTATACTATGACTTTGTAAACAAATAAATAGTATCATAATCCCATAATTATGTCATTCATTCTTTAAAATATTGTGATATATTTAACACCAAATCATGCCAAATAACGCAGAAAACCACTTCAATTCTTGTTTAATCGTAATTCTTTTCATCCTCTATCCCATTTTTGAACTAATCGTTTGATAATAGCCTTGAATATTCGCTTTTTTTCCGTTATACTGAGTTCACATGAATCTTTTCATCTAGGAGACCCACTATGCCAATGAACTTAGAACAATACCGTCTCATCGTTGAATCTTCGCCAAACATGATTTGGCGTGCTAACCTAACAACCAAATGCGATTATTTTAATAAAACATGGTTAGATTTTACTGGTAGAACCGCTGAACAAGAAGCGGGATTTGGGTGGGCAGAAGGCGTTCATCCTGATGATTTAGACCGATGTGTCAAAATCTATTTGGATAATTTCCATAATCAAACTCGTTTTGAAATGGATTACCGTCTTAAAAACAAACACGGTGAATATCGCTGGATTAACGACCGTGGTGTTCCTTTTTATGATAAAACCGGTAAATTCATTGGCTTTATTGGTAGTTGCATGGATGTAACGGAAAAAATAGAAGGACAACTGATGATGAGAATGGCACAAAACGATTTTTTGTGCAATACCTACAACCGTCAATACGCTTATCAAGTACTGAACGATATATTTACACAGGCAAAATCCAAGAACTTTCCCCTTTCTGTCATGATGATTGATATTGATGACTTTAAAGCCATCAACGACCAATATGGCCATGCGGCTGGAGACTTAGTCTTAACTAAAATAGCCCAATCCATCAAGTCAAAGCTTAGAATTCATGATGTCATTGGAAGATATGGCGGAGACGAATTTTTGATTGGATTAGATCATATGAGCGCACAAGATGCCATTCATGTCGCTGAAAATATCAATCAAGATTTGGCCAAAGAATTATTTGAAATCTCCCTGACTGATGCCATCAAAGTCACCGTTTCCATTGGCATAAAAGCATTAGAGGATGAAACATCGTTAGACGAATTGATTAATAAAGCTGACAAGCGGATGTATACAGCCAAAAAAGAAGGTCGGAACCGCGTCATCGGTGCTTAAATCATATCAATCAAACAAAAATCTCCTATGGTAATGGTTTTGCACAAGCAAAAATCATTCCATTTTAAGGAGATTTTTTTGATGGTTTGATTTTTCCGGATAGAGAGTCAGATATTTCCATTTTAATTTTGCTTTTTCAATCCATAATAAAATGGAATATATTTTGTAAAACAATGCTATAATAGATGCGTATTTAAGAATCTATGACTCTATTGAGTCAATCATTATTTAAACGAAAGGTCTACTCCAGGTCGATTACGATGCCATTCATTCCTAAGAAAACAACCTTGATTATCGTAGGGTTTTATACCCTTCTTTTTTTGTTCTCCACCTTTGTCCTTTTATACGAATTCGTCATCCCACATGGTGGCATCATCATTGAAGAACCGGTGATTACAAGAACAACCACCACTACAATGACCACTTCTACTCAAACATCGCAAACAACCCTTGATTCAGAAACGTCAACCGAATCTTCCACTACAACAACAACCACCGCTCCGCAAGGATTGGTATATCCTGGGACCGTTCCCCAAGTATTAAGTGAAGGAACCATCATAGGAACGTACACAACCGAAACCGTTTTAATCACTGTATATAAGATTCGTGCAACGAATTCTGATGTGTACGTGGCGGATGTCGTGGTTTTAGATGCTTATACCATTTTATCGGCATTTGCCTTTAATACCTTTGGTGGGTCTAATATAACTCAAACGGTCTCTACGATGGCTGAAGAACATGATGCCATCTTCGCAATCAACTCTGATTATGCATCGCATTATAGCAGCGGATATGTTATCCGCAATGGTCAACTCTTAAGAACCACCACCAGCAATCGCAGTGCCATTGCCCTTTGGTTGGATGGCAGTGTCTCCATCTTCCCAGAATCGAGTCGATCTGTTGAATCCGTATTCGACCAAGGAGCGTGGCAATTATGGTCTTTTGGTCCGCCGCTCATCATCGATGGCACCTATGTGGCGACGGTCAATGATGGATTAGCCAGAGATGCGGTCAATAATCCAAGATCCGCCTTTGGTGTTGTGGATAATTTTCATTATATGTTTGTATGTGTCGATGGCAGAACCGAACTTTCACACGGAGCCGATATTGAAGAATTGGCAGATATTATGGTCTCATTAGGGTGTTATAATGCCTACAATTTTGATGGTGGTGGATCCGCTACGATGTGGTTTAACGGAGAAGTCATCAATCGTCCCAGCGAGGGAACTGAAAGGAAGGTTGGCGACTGTGTATATATCCGGAGATAGATTAGTCCCTGTGTATCGGGCAATAAACTATTTTACTATCAGTACTTTTCTCCTGCTTTTCAATTTTATCTACTCGCTTTTCGCACACGGAGTATCATCACTCTATATGCAATTTGCTTTCGCAATTCCACTGATTTTAGGAGGAATCGGCTCCCTCGTCTTAATGGCTTTTCCTCCCATTGATGAATGGGCAAAACAACTTTGGCGAATGGCAATTGCGACTCTCATCATCGGATTTTTGTTACATGGCGTATTCGATATTTATGGTTCAGAAGCAGAATTGGTCAACGTTTTCTTCTTTGCCAGTTATGTTTTGTTCGCCGGTTCAATCCTTCTCATTATTTTCAAATCGCTCAAATCTAAACAAAAGTAGTTCCAAAATCTATAGAAATTATGTAACAAGAGGGCTTACTATGAATGCCATTATTATTCCAGCGTACCAACCAAACGATCTATTGCTTCAATTGGTGAAAGAGTTGGTTTCATTAAATATATCCACTATCATTGTCATTGATGATGGAAGTCAAGCCGATAAATCCTCCCTTTTTTCTACGATAGAATCAATGGGATGCCATGTAATACATCATCCTATTAATTTAGGAAAAGGCGCCGCGATTAAAACCGGTATTCAATATGCATATAATTCTTTTCCAACGATTGAAGGGTATATCACTTGTGATGCCGATGGACAACACCAAGCCCAAGATATCTTGAATGTCTCTCATACACTCTCTCAAAATCCAACCTCGCTGATATTAGGTTCACGCGATTTTTCATCCCCAGACGTTCCTAAAAAAAGCCGAATGGGGAATCGCTTTTCATCCTTCTACTTTAAATTAACCACTGGGATTGCCTGTCATGATACCCAAACAGGGTTAAGAGGAATTCCTAAAGCCTTAACAACACTAGCCCTTTCGATTCAAGAAAATCGGTACGATTATGAAATGACATTTCTTACCACCGCCGCGAAACTGGGTCATCCTTTGATGATGATCCCCATTTCCACGGTGTATCTTGATAGCAATGCTTCTTCGCATTTTCGTCCCTTTGTCGATTCGGTAAGAATTTACAAAGAACCCATTAAGTTTGCTTTATCCTCTTTGTTATGTGCAGGCGTTGACATTGGACTATTTACGCTCATTTCGTTATTACTAAATGATTCAATTCTGAAAGTGGTTTTTATTGCGACAGTCATCGCACGAATTGTATCGGGGATATTAAATTTCTTATTAAATCGCCGCTGGAGTTTTAAAAACCTAGGTTCCATAAAACGTCAATTTATCCGCTACTTTCTCTTATACCTATTACAATTGGGACTCAGCATCACCTTCGTTACCTTATTGTCAGTACTCCCAATTCACTTAACATGGATTAAACTCATCGTCGATTTTATACTCTTTATTGGCAGTTTTGTGATTCAAAAAAACTGGGTTTTTGGGGCACAAAGATCAAAATCCACCCCTAGCATTTAAAGACCCTTTTGTTTTTTTCAAACGAGTGGATTCAAAAACCTTTGATGGTCTCTTAAACGATGTCTCTCATAAATAAAAATGGCCGAGTTCGATGTCGGCCATTTTTTATAGTTGATCCGGATTAACGATGATTTCTAGTTCATATCGATTGTTGATTTTCAGAGTTCGATTATCAATGACTTCGATGAGCCTTTTTTGTTCCAACTCTTTCAACTTTCGACTCAGTGTTTCAGGGGTAATCCCCAATTGTGAAGCCAAATTGACTTTCGTTGATGGTAACTTTGCCAGGTGATTTACTTCTAAATCAAGAAGATACTTCGCCACTTTGGCCAAAGCCGAGTACAAGTTATTATGTTCAATCAGTGCTTCAGCTTTTTCCAATCGATTTGATAATTCATTTAACATTTTATAAGAAATTGTGGGACTTTTTGACATTAAATTTTTTAGTCTTTTATTGTCCACCAAACAGATAATTGTGGGTTCGATGGCTTCCGCATACGTTGAGACCAACGCATCATTAAATAAAGCCAACTCCCCTAAAAATTCGCCAGAGGACAAAATTCTTATGACCTGTTCTTTTCCTTCATCAGAATATCGGGTTATTTTTATTTTTCCTTGGTGAATCACAAAGAGACTTTTCAATTGGTCTCCCGCTTGATAAATAAAATCACCCTTGTGATAAAGACGATGCCTTGAAATAAAAATAATCTCATTCAATTCGGAATCCGATAAATTTTTAAATATGGGTACTGCCTTTATGCAGTTGCTTGGTTCTAAGTCTTTTTCCATAGACACCTCTTAAATCATATCGTAATAAACGAATGGCGTTCATCAACACTATTAATACCGACAACTCGTGAATGAGCATTCCAATGGACATCGTAACCCAATTAAAGAGGACTCCTACCATGAGAATAAGGACAACGAATAACGCAAAGCCAATGTTTTCAATCATGTTCAAACGTACTTTTTTACTGATTTTAATCGCTTCAACTAATTTCTCAATCCGTTCGCCAATCAAAACCACGTCCGCAGTTTCCATTGCTAAATCTTTTCCCAACCCACCAATCGCAACGGACGCATCCGCTTCGATAAAAGCCAAAGCATCATTGATACCATCCCCTACAAACACGGTATGGTATTTTTCCTGACGATAGGACTGTATAATCGTTGCTTTTTCTTCTGGGAGCAGCCCGGCATAATAAGCATCCAAACCTAATTCAAAAGCGATGTGCTTGGCAACGCGTTCTTGATCGCCCGTTAACATGATTGATTTCTTAAAACCATATTTTTTAATCTTTTGGATCGTATTTTTAGATTCTTGACGAATTCCATCTGCGATACCAAAGAGACCGATTATTTGGTCATTTCTCGATAGTATGAGCGTCGTTATCCCTAATTCTTCCAACTTTTGAATATCTTCTTCCACATAACGGGGAATGATGAAAGTCATTAAAGCTTTATTTCCGATAGCAAACTTATCTTTATTATACTCGAAAGTGATTCCTTTTCCAATCACCATCTTCAGTTCTTTGGGTGTTTCTAAATGAACGATCTTTTTTTCATCCGCAGCTTCCAAAATCGCTTTTGATAAAGGATGTTCGCTAAAGGATTCCCCAATCGAAGCAACTTTCAATAAATAAGCTTCATCATCTCCATACGATATAATCGACTGGAGAGTCGGTTTTCCCTGCGTCAACGTTCCGGTTTTATCAAAGAATAGGATAGACCCTTTCGATAAACGTTCAATCGAATCTCCCCCTTTAAATAAAATCCCTTTTTTGGCTGCGTTGCCAATTCCAGCAACGTAAGAAACTGGGGTGGCAATAACCAAAGCCCCTGGACAAGCAATGACAAGCAAGGTAATGGCTAACCGGATGTCCCATGTGATGGCAAAAGTAATGATAGCTAAAACCACCACAAACGGTGTGTAATACTTCGAAAAACGCTCCATGAATTTTTGCGTTGATGCTTTTTTATCTTGGGCTTCTTCGACCATGTGGATGATTCGGGATAACGTTGTATCATCCAAAGTGGCAGTGGTTCGCATCTTGATGTATCCGGTCTTTAAAATGGTTGACCCGATGACTTCATCACCCACATTTTTTTCAATGGGCATCGATTCACCAGTCATCATTTGTTCGTCAATTAAGACTGTTCCTTCGATGATAATGCCATCGGTGGGGATTTTTTCGCCTGGTTTGACCAACAAGATGTCTCCTTGTTTTATTACCTCTAATGGAACCATGGTTTCCGATTCATCTTTGATGATTCTTGCAAAAGAGGGTTTTAAGTCCATCAACGATTTGAGCGCGCTTCGGGTTTTCTCTAAAGACCTTTTTTCTAGGATATGCCCGAGCGTAAAGAGGTACGTGACCGCCGCCGCTTCGAAATAGTCGCCGATAATGAACGCTGATACAACCGCAATCGTCACGAGTAAATCAATCCCGATTATTTTGTATCTTAAATCCATGAGAGCTTGTTTAAAAATATGAAATCCGGCGAGGAATGTCAAAACAGACATGAGTATGATTGTCACGAAATGTGTTTTCGCTGTTTCATTAAGGACCAAAGCAACAAGAAACAAAAAGGATAGACCTATGATAGATGCGTTTTTCTTTAATCGGTTCATCGAACGTTTAAAACAGTATATCCTAATTTTGAAACTAATTCTTTTAATGCGTCGACGCTAACGATTTGTTCATCGTGATCGATTTCGACTTTTGATGAGTTAAATTTTACGATGGCGCTACTGACTCCTTTTTGTCTGCTGACGGTACCTTCAATTTTTCTGATGCAAGAGGGACATGTTACTGTTTCTAATTGTAGTGTTGTTTTTTTCATATGTATCACCCTTTCTAATTTCAGTATACGCTCAACATTCATACAATTCCTTGACCGAAATCAAGTTTAGCGTTTTTTTAAATGATTCCATTAGGATTCAAGTTAGGAATTTAGGGTTTTGTATGATTGTCATCTATAGAGAGTTATTCACGCTGAATAAACCCACACGAAAAAAATAAAAAAAGATGCTAAAACACTTAAGCAATGGTGTTTATGCATCCTCAAAAAAACCTATTGATCATTAATTTAAGATTTTATCGTAAACTGAGCCCATTTCTGGTCTTAAGATTCAGACGTACTTACAAAAAAAACCATTTGAACTATTGTTGATTCTTTAGCTTGCGATTTTCTTCTTCGAGTTGTTTAATACGTTGATCTTTTGTGAGTTCTCGATTCAAATCGCTCTTGTATGCGGCGTAATTTGCCCAAGCGACAAGCAAAAACATAGCCCCAAATCCAAGTCCCCAAAGCAGTGAGGTTACAATTGTAATATTTGCCATACCGGGTAACAACAGTGGTGCACCTATTGAAAAGACGCCGGCCATAATAAGACAAGCAATAAATTTACTATAATATTCATCTCTTGCTTTCAAAATAATCACGCTTCTTTCATCATCACTTAATGATAATTAGTTAAACAACACCTTAATGTTCATGAACTTTATTACAAAACGGACAAATAATTTCGGCCTTATGGTTGATTTTCGTAATGTTTCGAAAGTACATCGCTGATTCTATTTGTTTTTTGTAGAACCAGTATTCATCATGTTTATAATCGGTCTTGTTAATGGCATATTTTTTTAGATGGGCATTGTCGGTATAGAAGAATGGCTTTTGGGTTTCCCCACAAACCATTTCTTTGATTTGCGTCATACAATCATTGCATTGGTAGACATTATGGTATTGTTCTTTATGAAGTTTTCCCCCGCAAAACGGACAGATATCGCGTGATGTATCGGAATAAATCATGCCTTTAAGAACAATCTGCTGGATTCTTCTAAACGAGTCGACATCCTGCATGCTAATATAGACATCATCGCGTTCAAGGTAATCTTCTTCAAATTGATTGGCAACGACCACTTCATCAATGCTATACCGTTTTACGTATTTTCCTACTTCGACGGGATCATAAGTGTTCGCTACAATCATGACCTTATATGTTATATCTTTGGTAAAATGCAGGACAATGTTCTTTTTATTGGCGTTGACAATTCTTAATTTCCATCCTTTGAAGGCAAATGTTACGTTTAATAAAACTAGATTAATTTTGACCTTGGGATCAATTTCAAAATTGAAGTGTCCAACTGCGAAAATTGTCAATATTTGAACGTAAAGCAAATAATTTCTGATTAACAAATCATAATCCTTGGGAACGTTCGATTCTTTGGTTATGATTTGGTTGGTTAAAAGATACTTATACGTTTTGAAGACTTGATGATAATCCTTTTGCATTAAAAAGATGTTGGTTTTTTTTAGCGATAATTTTCGACTGCGATTAACATTTTTAAGATAAATGGGTCTACTTAACCTAGGATTGATTGCGTCTTTGATTAAAGTTAGTTCACTCAATAATTCTTTGGATTTGATGAAATACTGGCTAAAATCACGAATGTACCCCGTATGTAGTTTCCCAAGCGCCAAAAAATAATTGACGTGATTAATCTTTTCAAGTAAATTAAAGCGCATAATATTGCTCGCATACAGTAAACTGTTCAAGGTTCTCCGGTTCTCCTTGATTAGCGTAAGTATCTCATCAATAAAATTGCAGAAAATCACATTCTCATAAATGCTATAATCATCCTCATAGATCCGAGTTAACAATTTTCTCGGTTTCACACCGCTACTCGTTAAATTTGAAACATATTGACTATGATTTGCTAGATGAAGCAATGTATTTTGATTGATGATTCTGGCGTTTTCAACGGGTAAAACATCATCGCTATCTTTTAGGACGATAATCGGTTTGCTAAAGATTCGCTTGATTGCGGGGGTTGATTTACGGATTAAATGAATCGAATTTTCCAACTTCGCAAAATCGAAATCCGGTTCAACCGAAAACAACGTCATATCATGAACAACATAATAATCAAATTCGATGTAAGACACATTTTGATGCTTTTCCACAAACGATTGAATATCTTTTAACAATGAAGAAAAGCGATAATAATCTTCATCGCTAATGTTCATGAAATTTTTTTCTACGTTACTCATTATCCAGACGTTTGATGAATGCGACGCATTCATGTAAGTTCAGCTTTTCGAACTCCATCTCTAGTTTTTCTTTATCATCAATGGTTTTGACCTCCAGTTTGGAGACCACTTTACTCAATAGAATTTTTTCAATGGCTTCGCTTTCGACATTATCATTTTCAAAACAAGCTTTGTAAATATTAACAAAATCTTCGATTTGCTTTAAGATCCGGTTACCAAACGAAATATTGAACGGTGCTAACAAGGCTTCAACACTTCTGATGAGTTCGCTGTTCTCGGCGTCAAATTTACCTTTTTGCTTGGCTTGAAGTAACAGGTTATTAAAGGTTTGATAATCATAAAACTGTTGCGAAATTGGATTGGCATAATTACGTACTTTTTGTGCCCGTTTCGTAAAATTCATTGTTTGTGCACGGTCATACACTTTATCAGAGATCACGAAGGTTGATTCATCCCTGTTTGCTGTGCCGATAAACCATACGTTTGATGGAATTTTTAACGTATGGCCATTGTCCAAAGCAAGATACTCAAATTCGTTACCCTCTTCTCTTCGGTTCAATTTGATATTGATGAGTTTGAGTTCTCTTTGATGCTCTTCATTTTCCATCAAAGACAGAAAATCAGAGAAGTAATACTCAATTCTTGATAGATTCATTTCGTCGAGTAAAATAAAGGTGAAGATTTCTTTATTGAGGGCGGCCTTGTATAAAGCCAACGTAAATTTTTTAGGCGTATATTTCATTGAGAATTCATTGTAATAACCCAATAGTTCGTTCTTATCCTTCCAAGAAGATTCAACTTCGATAATATCGCAGTTCGCAAAAATTGCCTCAGAAAAAATCTTTGGAAGGCTTGTTTTTCCGGTACCTGACATTCCTTGAAGGATTGATAATTTACTTGCGCCAAGTCCAGAAACGAAGGTAGCGATGTCTTCTTCGGTGTAAGAAAGATGTAATCTTGAATTTCTCGCATACTCAACCACAAAATGAATCAAACTATTTAAAGAGGTGTCCTTTGTTTTCAAAGATTTTCGTTTCTCTAAATCTTGTTTGAACATATCAACCTTTAAATCAAGTTCGGTGAAGGCCGGACATGGATCAAAGTTATTGAAAGATTCTTCATTATCGACATCAGTTGATTTAGTCTCTTCTTCAGCGAGGACATGGCCCTCTGACGGAAGCATACCCCCTAAGGAAGCATTGATTTCATCACGGTCAAAGGCTTTTCTAATGAACATGATCACTAAGATTGTAACCGATGCGATAAGGGCATATAAGGCATCCGTACTAATTAAGTATTCATAATCCGTCAAACTTCCTGGAATATTAATTCCATAAAAAGCGAAAATATCCAGCATAACGGCTTTATCAATCTCTTGACCGATTTGGAAGTAAAAACCAGAAATACTGATGATAAAAACAAAGAAAATATTTAAGAATGCGGTTGATTTAATCACAGAATCAAATCGTCTGTATTTCGCAAGATAACTTGCGATAGCGACGACGAGACCAATACTAGAAGAAACCAACATGACCACCAAAACAAAAGCAATAAAACGATATCCGGGGTCCAAACTAGCATAATCTCTTAATATTTCAATTCCCGTCAAATTGACATTTTCTGAATATGTACCCGACACAATGGTAATTTTAATCACATTGAATATTAACATAACACCATTGATTGCTGTTAAAATCATAACATAAATCAGTGATTCAATTTTGGCGTACTTGAGCGAAACATCCCCATTTACCGTATGATTAACCGCATGAAATTTACCGATAAAAACGGAAAATAGAAAGATGAGCCCACTCATAAAAAGCATGGGCAGATATGATACCGTTTGAGCCAAGTTATCAATCAACGTATGATAGATAACCATGATCAAACCCATCAAGAAAAATAACAAGGTGACCGTAAATATCAATGACATCAACGTTTTTGACTTTCTAATGAACGTGGTTTTATCGTAAAAGTAATAGGAGATTCCATGAGCAAAATAAAGAATAACGCTTAAAAACAACGCAAAATTGACTAAAAAGTAAATAATTATTTCGAGCTTCGTTTCACCAGAAAATAAGACATTCGCTAAGATGCCAAAATAAAGGTCTCCTGACACTTGAACGGAGTACAGTGGAATCAAAAAAGTCGTTAACAAGATGACGACCGCAACCATATCAGCAACAAGAATTGACAACGGGATTTTAGAGGACGCTAACGTTATTTCTTTATCACTTTTTTTAAAATCAATCAATTGACTGAGTTCTTTCCCTCTAAAGATGAGTAATACAACGGTTCCAACCGAAAAGACAATATTCAGGATAATCAATACCAACGCAAATACCGATAAATATTGATAGATCGATTGAAAGACAATCAGCAAGGTCTCAAAGGCAATGAAATAGATGATGGCGACAAAAAAGCCTTTATTATTCTTTTTTAAGATGCTATATCCGGAGAATAGAATGGGTCCAATCGAAATAAAGAATAAAATCTTAAAGATAAATGCAAAGATTGCAACGAAATCACCACTGGTGAAATCTAACGCCAACTCCCATAAATCGCCTTGATATGGCCAAAGTAGCTCTATCGACATGATCCAAAGATTGAGTAAAAAGACAATGAACAATAACCCCATCATTATAAGGCCTAAAAACCATGGTTTTTTCAATAAATCTTTCATTGTTGGTTCCCCCATATATTCTAAAAGAACAATATCTACGAATCGAAATTTGCCCAGAAAAAGCAATGATACATAGTATAAATTTTAACGTTTTATTAAATTTTTACAAGTAATAAATCCTATTTTTCGAGTATTTATCAAAATTATACACCCTTACAGGGAAAAATATCTTCACTAATTTAATATTTGATAATGAAGCATACTAGAATCATCGATTTATCATTCGTTAAAAATCAAAAAACTCCAATAAAGGAGTTTATACTGATTGATTGGGTTCATTTGCAATTAAGTCAGCTTTAATGGATAAGAAAACCTTCTCAACTGATATCTATACATTTACAGGTTTCAAATAAATGAGAGATTCTTATTACATAACATTTTTTATATTTTGTTCAAGTCGGTGTAGGATATCTTCAATGCGTTTTGCTTTGGTTTCTTCTCTTTTTGCCGAGAAATAATGATACTGAAAGAGTTTTTGTGAAGAAGGAGCCATCTTTGAATAGTTTTCATAAGCTTTCGGATGTTTGATGAGTTGATCTATAAACTCGTTAAGATCAAACCCTTTTGGCAAATTATCAGCTTGTTCCCATTGCCCATTCTTTTTTGCAATTTCGATGACTTTTAGTCCATGTTCCGTCATCTCTTTACTTTGAATCAATCGCTCAACAGAGGCTTTATTTTTGGTTGACCAAATGCTTTTCGGTCTTCTTTTCGTGAAATACTTGATATAATACGCATCATCAACCTTTTTCATGATACCATCAATCCAACCATAACATAAAGCAACATCCAAAGCATCTTCTGGTTTGATTGTTAAAGAATCTTTATTTTTCTCGAACTGAATCCAAATTCCTTCATGATTAACATGCTCTGATAACCATAACTTCCAACTCTCTTTTGTGAGTGATTTCAAAATAATCATCGGTTCTTCACATCCTTTGATGGAATCTATAAAAAGAGTTTATTTAATTTTGTTTGTCATTTTTACTAAGATAATCGCCCCAAATGCCGACAAAATAAAACTGCAAATGACTGTGATATAAAAACCAGTGCTTGTGTCAGATAGTGGTATAAAACTGAAGTTCATCCCAAAAAATGAGGCAACGAGCGTCGGAATAGAAAGTACAATTGTGATGACCGCCAGGACCTTCATAACAATGTTTAAATTGTTAGAAATAATTGAAGCAAATGCATCCATCATACCGGCTAAAATATCTCGATAAACGGAACACATTTCAATTGCTTGATTAAATTCAATCTCGGTGTCTTCAAGCAAGTCGAAGTCATCCTCGAATTTCTTGAATTCAGGGCTTCTTGTCAATTTATGGACGACTACTTTGTTTGAGTTTAACGAATTTGAGAAATAAACAAGCGATTTGTTGAGCTCCATTAAATCGAAAAGTTCTTTATTTCGCAATGAATTGTGAAGTTGTTTTTCTACTTCCTTTGTTTGACTATCCATTTTTTTCAGGAAAGAAATATAAGTCACTGCTAATCTATATAAAAACAATAATGTCAACCTTACAATTTTGTGTGGTTCTATTTTTTTGTTTTTACTGATTATATCTTTGATAAAATAGGTCTCTTGAGCGCTAACTGTTATAAAGTGATCCTCAGTATGAATTATCGCAAATGGGGTTGTGGTATAAGCATATTTATTATTTTTAATCGGGTCATAGAGTGGGACATCGAGTACGATTAGTTTTGCGTTGTCTTCGTTATCAATGTGTGCGGTTTCTTCTTCATCTAGTGCACTCGTGATAAACTCAGTTGGCACATTTAGTTTTGACTTTAACCATTCTATTTCCAGACTTGTTGGTGACGTTACTTCAATCCATGAGCCAATAACTAATCCACTTGATTCAGAAATAATGATGTCCGTTTTTTCTAGCTTTTTGTTGTTCTCCAAATATTGTCTAATCATGGTTGACACATCCCTGAAGAGTCGTACGTTTTGTTCCATTTCTCATTTTTCTTTTCCTCCTAATAATTTTAGTTCTAGAAGGCAATTTGAGTATGACTAACTAACATTTTCGTGCGCACGCTCGAATTTCTCGCTGGAAAAATGTGTAGTACATCCAAATTGCCAAATCGCATTCGATCGTGATCCAAATCCATTAGTTATTCACCTCCACATTCTCTCAAAATTATAACACTCTATTTTTGATTATCATAATGGTTTCGCAACAATAATATACCAATGTCAATTTTGGCTGTTTTGCGACCCCCTTTAGTGGAATCGACGTATGTCTGATAAGTCGTAGAGAATTATATGAATTTAATCAATGCTTATGTGTATTTGCACCAAAAAGCCTGGGTTCCAATGTGTATTCTTTCACATGTATTATTAAAAACTCTATGTTTTTTTGAAATGAAGAACGATTACTTTCCTGTATACAATTCTCGTTTAATGTATCAAGATTGAAGTTTCGTTATTTCAACTATAATAGAAGTCGGTGAAAAAAAATAGCCGACATGTGACGGCTAGACTCGCCAATAATTAAAAAAAACAGGCGCATTTCTGCATCTGTTCTAAGTTATCGATGAACTGTCATACCCAAGTTGCTTTTATTACTGATCTGTCATACCCAAGTAGCAGTTATATTCATTGTATGATACAAGTAGATGTTTACTTTCATACCCGGGTTGCATTTCGACATACCAAATGCGTTCTTTTTTCTCATCTTGAGTTATTTGTTGACATGGAATTACCAACTTTGGTGTACAAAAAATGAAAACACGGCGTACTATTGAATACTAACCATACCAATCCAGTATGACAAATATCAAAAAATCCCACTTATTTATGGATAATATAACATCGATTTATTGTCCATCGGGAATGATTTCAATTATCAATCAGGTTTCCAAAAATTGGTATGTTAGACTTTGTTGGTGAAACACTGTTTTCCCGACAGACCTTTCTTGAGCCACTCGATTTGAAAATAGTTTATTTTATCGGCATATAGAATTGATACGATCCGGATTCCGTACGTTCTCCAAATGGCAAGGTTCGGGAAAAATCGATTTTACATGATCTAGCTAGCAGAGCATTTTCCAAATCAGTTTTGTATACACCATCAATAAATTGATCAAAACTGTCTGCATCGACCAAAACGATGAGGTACTTTTGGGCGGGAAGATTCACAACCATGGTTGCGCCGGCTTTTTTTGTTTCTGCAGGGACAATGGCGAATTTTACATGGGTAATTGTCCGGACTCCTCTTTGCTTGACTGCCATTTGATTAAAATAATGCTTTGTTTCGCCAACATTGATGGTTTTCAGAAAAGCGGCTAGGTTTTCATCTGCTTTTGCTTCTTCAGTTCCGAAGACCACAGCCATGGACATCGGTTCTTTTTCTGTTACTTCAAATGCGATTGACATGGTATTTCTCCCTTGGATAGTTTTTTTTATCTATTATATCACTTGTTGAGGGCTATGTTAAGCGAAAAACTGAAAATTATTCCGTTTGAAATTACGAATATACCAAATTAAATATTTGAACTGTTATAGCAAAACTGCTTATATTCAACCAATTCGGACGACTCGTGTCTGCTTCACATACTCTATGATCGTCACAATATATTTTTATAAACTAATCACTGATTCATAACCATACCAATCCACCTGTACATATGGTACGTCAACCAACTCTTATAAAACTATGCCAATCAATAATAATCACTTAATCTACTTTCATAATCAATCGAAAAGTGTTCATGACCGCAGGATCGTATGATGGGGCGAGATACAGCACCCTCTTGTTTTCAATCATCCGTACCGCCAGAATCAACGATCTGAACGTCTCGAAATACCTCGAATACGTCCTGGATAACATTCATCGGAAAGAAATAGATGATTTATTACCCTATTCGCCTTCCATCATCAGATCCTTTAAAAACGCCTAAAAATCCGTCATTTTCCGTCAGGGCGGGATTTCAACCCACAAACAAAAAAGCGCCATTTACCGCATTAGGTAAGTGGCGCTCTTCATATCCTGTGTTAACATTTGACCTATACCCTATATCAAAATGCTTATTTGTACATTGATATGCTGTTAAGTGAGAAAAAAACTCCAAACGGAGTTTTTTTAGATTGTTAAAATTTTTACACTACTTTTTACAGAACTTATATATATGTTTTTGTCTCAATAATGATAGAACTGATAGCGTCAGTATATCATTTTTTTTTGTAGTTGATTTTGGATGAGACTTATTGATGCTTTTCCATGACTATAAATACAAAACCTTGCGTTAAAGGGGTTAAAATGCGAATTAGTTGCTTGTTATATATCGTCCTTCAACCAAAAGCGAATTATTTTCTCGCTCTACTAGTTATTTAACAACACTGATATAAATACATTTGCTATTTTTGGATCAAACTGACTTCCTGAACATTTTTTAATCTCTATTATCGCATCTTCTATCGGCATTCCTTTTCGATATGGTCTATTTGATGTCATCGCTTCGAATGAGTCAGCAACACATATAATCCTTGAGAAAAGTGGTATTTCCTCGCCTTTTAGTTTTTTTGGATATCCTCTTCCATCCCATCTTTCGTGATGTGACAAAGCAAACTCTGCTATTCCGGAATATTCATCCGCTGCTCTTAAGATTTGATACCCTATTTGTGTATGGGTCTTAACTACGTCATATTCCTCCTCAGTCAATTTGCCTGGTTTATCTAGAATAGCATCTGGTAAAGAGATTTTGCCAATATCATGATACATACCAGCAAGTTCTAATATATCGATGTCCTCTTTATCCAGCCCTAGGAGCGTTCCAATTTGTTTACAGTAAAGACTTACTTTCGCAGAATGTGCTTTTTCTTCTTGATACTTATCGGTTAATGTATTAAATATAGCTTTGATGGCATGATTTCGTATACTTTCACCGACTGTGACTTTATGTCTATATAATTGTTTTTCTGCTCTACTTAGGAGTTCATCAATCCCATGGTCAGATTCTTTAAGAATTTCATATCCGACCGCTAGCGAAACTTGGACATTATTGACGCTCATATTCTTTGAAAACTCGATCAATTTATCTTTATAGAATTGCATTTCTTCAGCCGTTTTATTTGTCAATAGAATCGCAAATTCATCGCCACCAATTCTTGCGACAACTTCATCTTCTTGATTGAATATGTCCATCAACAGATTTGAAACACGTTTTATTGCTTCATCGCCTTTAACATGGCCGTAAGCATCATTAATGATTTTGAGTCCGTTTATATCAATCATGATCAAACCGATTGAAACAAGGCCTTTGGAGATAAATGAATTGAAAGAATTGACAAAATATCGACGATTATAAAGGTTGGTAAGATAATCATGGTTACTAACAAAAGTGAGTTGGTCTTCACTGCGTTTTCGGCTCGTAATATCCATTAAAAATCCTTCGATATACCACTCGTTATCTTGAAAGAAGACGGTTCCTTTTTCCCAAATCCATATTCGAGTTCCATCTTTTTTTAGTAGTTCATACTCTACATTACAGGGTTGGTTAAATGCTCTAGCTTCATTCCATTGGTTTACTAGATAATCTCTATATTTAGGTAATATGAGATCATTAAATGAAACGACTTTATTATCAACAAGATCAGACGAAGAATAGCCTGTCAATTTTTCACAGGCATCAGACATGAATAGCATTGTCCATGATTCATCAAATTTACATTTATAGGAAACCCCTGGTAAATTAGAGATGATTCTGCTTTTCTCATTTTCTTTTCTTATAAGTTGTTCTTCTTGAATTTTGCGCTCAGTAATATCTTGGGCCGCGCCTGTCAGGGACACAATTTCACCTTGAAGATTGTACTCAGCCTCACCCCGAACCCACATCCAGGCTTTCTTATTACTTTCTAATGCCATTTCTAATTCTAATTCATATGGAATTCCCTTTGTACTGGTTAAGGCAAGGGCATAGGATAGTTTGTCCCAACTTTCTTTGGTAAATAATTTCATATGTTCAGTATATGGAGGAACTGGTTGACTTGGATCAAATCCATACATTTTATATAGTTCCTCTGACCAGGTAACCTGATTCGTCTTAACATCTAATCTCCAAGTTCCAAGACGAGCCACTTTTTGTGAAGTTAATAAATCTTTGTGTTTTTTTCTAAGCTCGTTTTCAGCCATAACACGGTACGTGACATCTTCTACTATGACTGCAAATTGTCCTTTCTTTGGACAGTATGAAGAAGTAGAATAATATTTTCCTAGTTCTTTGGAATAATTCTCGTACTGAATTGACTTTCCAGTTAAGGCTACTTCCCCAAATTTATGTATCCACTCTTGCTCTAAGTTGGGCAACACTTCTAAAACTGTCTTGCCAATAACAGCCTCTCTCTTGAGTCCGGTTAGTTGCTCGTACGCATCATTAATACTAATAAAACGATAATCAACTGGTATTCCTTGATTATCCAGAATAATTTCATGAAGCGCAAGTCCTAATTGCATTTCAGAAGTTAAAAGTCGATATTGCTCCTCACTTTGTTTTAATCTATCCATGGCTATCTTAGATAACGTAATATCGGAAACGGTGCAGTGTGTTTGTATAAAAGAACCATTTTCATCATAAGACACTTTTCCATCAAAGCCTACAAAAATGGTTTCTCCTTGCTTAGTCATCATTGGAAACTCAGAATGTATTGACCCATATTTCTTAAACATCTTAAATCGTTCTTGAAAATTTTCTTTCATATTCGGTACTAAAAAATCACCAAACCAGTTTCCAATGACTTCTTCTCTTTGGTAACCCATGATTTCAAGCCATTTCTTATTTACTTCTATAAAGTGACCTTCCTCATCTAATGATTGATATCCGAAAGGGGCTTGTTCAAATAGTTTCCTGAATTTTTCTTCACTCGATTTCAGTGACTGGGCTAGCAAATCAAATTCATGGTTTATTCTTTGAAGCGATTCGTTTTCATTCACAGACAGTTCTAATCGTTCGAGTTGTTCATTTTTTTCAGTATATTGTTGTTGTAATAGAATATTGTAGTCTGTCAGTTTGATGGTGTTAATATATTGAATTCTATTTGATTTTTCAATATTATACGATCCAATCATTCCAATGACGTTGGCTGAAACAAAAAAAATCGAACTAAAGATAAGTGTTGTGGTGAGTTCTTGATATTCGATAAAAAATCCAATGATATAGAAAGATATGATTATATTTCCAGACAAAGATGCATAAATAAATCTAAGCTGAATGAGTAAGTATCCCGAAAAGAGAACAATGAAGAGCCCTCCCCCGTAGATGATATTTTCTGGATTTAGAATTAGCATGTAGGCAATTCCTAAACCGCCAATCAGAAAACTGAATGCAAGAATATATTGACTGTATTTTATGAATGATTTAGAAAAGCTCAATATCATTGTCATGAGTAATACAGGAATAACAATCCCAAAACGTATAAAAAACAGGAGTCTGATTTGATTTGGAAAATATTGCAAATCGACATAGAAAAATGCGGCGTATAGTAAGATAAATACAATAAAGACGCCTCTTAGGTATTTAGGATTTGTGAATTGAACTGATTTCAAAAATAGTTGTTCGTTTTCTTGGTTTAAAATCTTTTTTAAGTTCATACATATCCCCCTTAACTGGATTAACACAAGTAAATATATGACTTTATTTTTGATTTAGTGCAACTCATATTTTTATCAATAAGTTATTTGCATGAAAAGAAAATCTTTTTTTGGATATTATATATTTCTTATATTCTATCATATTCTTTTAATAAAGAAATCGTTTAATAGAATTGCATCAAAAATCATCTAAAATCGACAGTTATTCGCACTGTAAAGAAGGATTTACATTTCATTTTAGCAATATTGGGTGCCCATTTCATGGCTTATTAACGAACCAGTTCGCAAACACCCGCTTGGCTAAAAAGAAATTAGAAATATTTTATATATCTGTGCTAATCGTTTATTCCCAACGTATGTGATATTCTTGGTCAAGTGATTGCTATGACGTATCTAAATAGATATGTTGAAATGCTTTTTATAACCGAAATGCCTGTGATGGTCTCGTTTAAACGAGAGTCCAAAAGTCGTTTTTATATAAAAAAAAAGGCTTAATACAAATGTATCAAACCTATCATTTCATTATGGTGCGGTCGATGGGATTTGAACCCACACGCCTTTCGGCACTACCCCCTCAAAGTAGCGCGTCTGCCAGTTTCGCCACGACCGCAAGAGCATGTATTTTTGTGATGAGCAAAAAACATGTTAATTTTGGATAAGATTATTTCTTTAACAACTCTAGATAAAAAGAGAGTACGTTGGTGCGGTTGATGGGATTTGAACCCACATGTCTGTTGACACTACCGCCTGAAGATAGCGCGTCTGCCGTTTCGCCACAACCGCAATAATCTTTCCTCAAAATATTATAGCATACCTATCGAATTTTTAAACAAGATTTTACACTTTTTTTATCCTGTAAGTATTTATGGTTGACATCTGGAAATTTAATGATAATATGATATTGCATTCATCTTTTTTATGAAGCAAAAAACCCAACGTTTTTAAAAGATAGAAGACCTGTTCTAAAGACACAAAAATGAAGCCCTACCCAAGAAAGGTGGTATAACAGAATTGAAGGACGACCGACAAAATCAAACCCCGTTTTTCACAAAATTAAAAGAATACGGCACGAGCAATCCAACCCCCTTCGACGTTCCTGGTCATAAACTTGGCCGCCTCGCCCAAGAAATGATTGATTTCGCCGGACAAAATATGTACATCCTCGACTCCAATGCTCCATTGGGTCTTGATACCCTTGGTCATCCAACCGGGGTTATCAAAGAAGCCATGCAACTGGCAGCCGAAGCATTTCATGCTAAAAAAGCGTATTTTTTAGTCAATGGTACCACCGTAGGGATCTTAGCGATGATTATGGCCTCTGTCAGAGCCAAAGAAAAAATCATCATGCCTCGTAATGTTCACAAATCGGTCATCAACGCCTTAATCTTGTCGGGTGCGATGCCTGTTTTTATTAAACCAGATATAGATTCAGATTTAGGCATTGCCAACGGGATATCTTTTGCCAGCGCCAAACGGGCCATCGATAAACACCCCGATGCCAAAGCTATATTCATTATCAATCCAACCTATTTTGGTTTGACCAGTGAACTTCAAAAAATTACCGAATATGCCCATGAAGCCGGTATGCTCGTTTTAGCCGACGAAGCCCATGGCGCTGACTTCTATTTCTCTGATTTATTGCCTCTTTCGGCGATGGACGCCGGTTGTGATTTATCCGCAACATCCATGCATAAAACAGCGGGTTCCTTAACCCAAAGTTCATTGCTTTTAGCCCAAGGCGACCGTGTTGACCACTCTCGTTTACAATCCACATTAAATATGTTACAAAGCACCTCTCCTTCTTCTTTACTGATTGCTTCCATTGATGTTGCCCGCAAACAAATGTATTTTGAAGGAAAAGATCGCATTGAAAAAGTATTGACTCTTGCAGGCAAAGCCAGAGTGAAAATCCAACAAATCCCAGGTATATCCGTGGTTGACCGGGAGTATGTTCATCAAAGAGGCAACTTTGACTTTGATGAAATGCGGTTGGTTGTAAAAGTTTCTGAACTGGGAATTACCGGTTTTGAAGCTTATAAAGAATTACGTCGGAAGTTTAACATCCAATTAGAACTGGCTGAATCGCATTTGATTTTAGCCGTCCTCTCGGTTGCGACCACAAAGGATGATTTAGACAATCTGATTTTGGCACTCAAAGATTTATCCAAACGTTATTACAAAATCCGGCACAAACTGCCAAAAATTAAGTTCTCTTATTCTTTCCCTGAAACGTATAGTCGTCCTCGTGATGCCTTCCATGCCCCAAAACTGCAGGTTCCTATTATGGAAGCCGGCGGTCAAATCGCAGCGGAAATGATCATGATTTATCCACCGGGCATCCCCATGGTTGTCCCAGGTGAAATCATCAGCGATGAAGTTTTAGAAGATATCAAGTTCTATGTGGACAACGGTTCGATTCTCCACTGCGACTTGGACAACGGCTGTGTCAAAGTCGTTGATAAAGATAACTGGACTAAATGGGAAGGTGAAGATGATGAATTTTAAAAAAGTAGATCTCTCGTTTCAAAGTTGCACCAGTGAATATAAAGAAGCCAGTGTCGTGATATTTTCCTCGCCAATGGACTCAACCACTTCGTTTCGTCCTGGCACACGGTTTGCCGGCAACGCAATTCGCGTCGATTCATTTGGCGTAGAATGGTATAGCCCTTACCGAAACATGGATTTAAAAGATTATAAAACCACCGACATCGGTGATTTAGACTTACCCATCGGGAGTGTTGAAGCGGCGCTCAAAGTTATTCGCAAAACCACCGAAAAAATCTTGAAAGATCAAAAGAAACCCATGATGATTGGCGGCGAACACTTGGTAACCCTACCGGTGATTGAAGCCATGGTCGAAAAGTATCCGGATCTTCATATCATCCATTTGGATGCTCACACCGATCTTCGTGACACCTTTTTCGGTCGTAAGTTATCGCATGCTACCGTGTTAAGACGTTGCTACGACTTATTGGGCGATGGCCGCATTTATCAATTTGGCATTCGAAGCGGAGATTCCTCTGAATTCAAATGGGCTGCTGAAGGACATACGACCCTTCGTAAATTCGATTTCGTCGGATTACCAGAAGCCGTCCAAAAAATAAAAAACAAACCAGTTTACATCACCATCGACTTAGATGTCCTTGATCCTTCCGTCTTTCCTGGCACAGGAACGCCAGAAGCCGGTGGAATGACGTATAAAGAACTGTTAGGCGCGATGGATGAATTTGCGAAACTGAACAACATCGTAGGAGCCGACATTGTCGAACTCGCTCCTATGCTCGATGCCTCTGGCGGATCAACGGCTGTCGCCGCTAAAACACTTCGCGAAATGATTCTTCTTTTACACAAATAAAATAAAAAAAATTCTCGGTTGCCAAGTGGCTTCCGAGATTTTTCTTTATTCTTTAATTTGAATTAGTGAATAAATAATGCTATTAATGCTGTCACAATCCCCGTAAAAACCAATGCAACACCGGAAATCGCTCCGGCAGTGGCGTCGATTTCTAACGCTTTTGCCGTTCCAACCGCTTGAGACGTGGTTCCCAATCCCATGCCAATGATGCGTGGGTCGGTAATTTTTAAGAGTTTAACAACGATGGGAATGATAACCGCCCCTATGACCGCCGTCATCACCACAACCGCGACTGTAATCGCCCGGATGCCCCCAATTTGTTCAGACACTTCAATGGCGATTGGGGTTGTGGATGCTTTAGGGATAATCGAATATAAAATTTCTTGATCAAGATGTAACCAATCGCCTAAAACATAAACCGCTAAAATGGACGTCGCCGCCCCCACGATAGAACCTACCACGATAGGCAATATATTTTTCTTAATAAGATTGAATTGTTTGACAATCGGCACCGCCAAAGATACGATTAATGGCCCTAAAAACAAATGAATACCAGACAAATCGGTTAAAAAAGTGTTCATATCGATGTCCGCAATCAAAATGTACCCCATTAATAATAATGTAGCGACCAATAAGGGACTAAAGATGGGCCACTTGGTCTTTCGGTATAAAAAGCCCCCCAAAAGATAAAATAACAACGTTAACATGATCCCAAACGCTTGGGAGGATAAAATATCACGCATGAGGCTCCTCCGTCTTTTTGGCATATTTCTTTTGAAGATAAATCGTTAATTTTACCGATAAAGAAACCATGGCGAAACTAAACAAAATCGAAATGACGATAATAAGAAGTATTTTACCAATTGAGTTTTTTAACAAATCCAAATATTCCAAGACCGAAACCGCTGCGGGGATAAAGAAAAATGCCATGTTATTGGTCAAAAACGAGCCCACATCATCCACGGTCGTTAACGGCAATTTTTTGCTTGCTAGCGCAACGAGTAAGAAACCCATCCCAATAATGGTTCCAGGCACAAAAACCCCAGGAAAGAGCGTTTTAATCCCTAAGGCGGCTATTTCACCCAAGACATAGAATAACAATATCACAAAAATCTGTTTAATTAATTTCATCCTTAAAACCTCGCTTACGATATCATTATAGTCTCTTTTTAATAAGGGAGGGTCACAGACGATGATAAAAGTGTTTTCATTCCAAAAAAAAGAAAGCACAAGGGTTCTGTGCTTTCATATTAGAAGTGGTTATTTACTAACCAAACGTTTTTCACCAACAAGTTCGGTGATTGGTTTTATATCTTGCGTGATTTCTAAGGTGCCTAAATACTCGCCTAATTGATTACGAACGGCGAAATAACGAATATAAACAAATTTATCTTTCATGCGAATCCAAAAGTCTTCATGCTCTTTTTCTCCGGATTCAAAACTTTTGATGATGCCTTCGACGACATGCACAGAGGTCGGTGGATGGCACATGCTGACATGTCTGCCAATGATGGTAATTGGACGGTCAAAGATGCGTTCTTTTCCTTGGGTGAAGTAACGAACTCTTCCTTCTTTATCAACGAACGTTAAATCAAGTGGAAGTGTATTTAACATCGCATTGACTTGTTCTACTGATAAACTTCCAGCATCGAATAAAACATCCCCTTGTGAAGCATTGATGGTTTTTGTCTCAGTCTCTGTCTTCGGTTTTTCTGCCTTCCATGAAAATTTGGGTTTTTCGATAAAGTATCCTATTTCAGGTGTAGCCCCATCGATGACGACCCAATCAAAGAACGAAAGTGTTTCTACCAATAATGGAATCAAGATATTATTTTCTTTGAAAATCATGTCCCGAATTTTTTTCAGCGTGACATCGATTTTTTCCATTACCTGATTATAATCATATCCAACTTGGGACAATGTGTTTTGCACAGATTTGATATCAGCACGAATTTCATCATCGACGGCCCACATGACTTTGGGTGGCCCGTCAATGCCCTTTTTCTCTAAGTTCGGGAAAAAGAGATATTCTTTTCTGGCATAGTGTTTATGAATCTCTGTCAACCGGTCAAATCCAACCCGTAACATTAAGATTGGGGTGGGTCCGGTTTTATGAAGATAGGGGTCAATTTCGTTTTTGATTAAGGCTTCAATTCGTTCGTTTTCTTCCATGAATACTTGGACGGGATGCCCGGGTATTTTGGTGTGATCTTTTGGAGCATGAATATCAGAAATCGAGCCTTCGAAAACCGAAGCGTGGACATCACAAAGTCTTTGAACTTCTTCGATGGGCATTCCTTCTTTGATTAAGCCTTGTTCCATCTGCGAAATTTCAGCGGTTGACACTTCGCTGAAATGGGCTTGGAAGTCCGCTTTTGCCTGTTCAATCGGACGCCCTTCGTGAATGCTTTTAATGATTTTCTTTAGTATTTCTTGGCGTTTTTCGGAGTTATTGATTAATTCACTCATAAGTCATCCTCCTTTAGGATATAACCTTGTTCACTCAATCTTGTTTTTAATTGGTCGTAATCGATTTTGCGAAGCGAACAACCTTGTTTTAGGGTCATGAACCGTCCCATAGTAGAGATCATTCCCGGTTTGATAATTTCGGTAAAACCGATATTTTTTAAGATCTCGACAATCTCCGGATAGGCGGTTACGATTTGATAAATGGTTTGTTTGACATCAATATATTTTTCCAAATTTTTACTCACTCCTTGCACTACCATTATAACAAGTCTCTCCATTACGAACAATCGATTCGATAAATTACTTTTTTAATATAGAAAAAAACCACACTTATTATTGGGTGGATTTATCAGAATCAACATTAAATTTCAAGCACATCTTCGGGTCTTAAATAGGTTTTAACCAGTAAGATTAAGAATATTGTCCATGGAATAAGCGATAGCAATGAGAAGATTAACCCTAACAATCCCGCTGTCGAGGGGATGACCATAAAGATAGCAGCGATGAGTCCAAAAACGGAGGTCGTTTTCGTATAAAGTTTCGATTGAAACATCAATCCGGAAAAAACAAACAACGAAAGGGCATTTAAAACGTAATAGGCATTAAAGGCCGTCCCAGTGTAACCTGCTAGTAATGCTTCACTCGCACCTAACAAGGCAACTTGATCATTGGGATTTGTGGAGAGAGCATATTGTTTCGCCAACGTTAAGAACTCAAAAGCCGGATTACTGGGATAGTATGTCGCAATTCCAATTACTGCCAAAATGAGGGCGAGAAGCGACCAAGTAGGGCTATTTTTTTTAAGGGTCATGTAGAGAGCTATGTAAATGGGGATTAAGAAAAGGTTATTGAGAAGGTACAATAAATCCAGACTTAATAATCCTTTTAAGGCACTTTCTTGGAAGAGTTCATAGAATCCTAAAACCGAATCGGGAGGCGGAATCAAGACAAAAACCAACACTTGTGTCGGGATAATGAACATCATTAAAATGGCAGAAATTGCCGTAAACTTCAAAAACGAACTTTTATTGGTTTGCATAATATACTCCTAGTATAGTCTTATAAAATTAGTGTTTCTGACGATATTTTAGAATTAAACGGTCTAACTGAATCAATCCGTATCCAGTTCCTACATAAAAGAGAGAAATCGTGATAATCGAAATACTGACCCAAAGAACACCCAACTCTTCAACATTCAAGAAAAAATAGGGATATCTCGAAACATAATCGTTGATGATATATCTTCCACCCAATGCCGCGAAAATGAGGGTATATACCCAGTATCCCAACGGAATAGCGAGCCAACGAATCGGGTCGATTCGGTGATAGGGTTTTAATTCATCAAAGATAAAATGATCGATAACAACCATCAGCGGTGCTATGTAATGGACTAAGATGTCGGACCATTGATACACTTGGTAATCGACACCCGAAGCAATTATTCCCGGACGTAACACAAAGTGATAAATGAAGAACGTAATAAAAATCATCACCGTGAATCCCCCTTTAACAGAATGAAAGAGCGGAGTTAAAGGTTGTTTTCTAATCTTTCGCACGAGTAAATCAATAAACAAAACCAAACAAAAAAGGTTGCTTTGGATGGTGTAATACGATAAAGTGGTCATAAACGGGGATTCCCATTTTGCAAAGTTTAAAATCAGTCCCCATGAACAAAAAATAATAAAGAGAACACGGTATACGAATGCAATGATGGGTCGTTTACCCCACGACGTCTTCATAACTTCACCCCCTGATACCTTAAAATTGGACTCACTGATAAATCCGCTACCTTGCCTACGGCTTTGACCACTTGGGAAAAACAGGCCTTCATTAAGGCTTGATCTCGGTCAAAAACGATGTCTTCAATAACATTGGGACCTATTTTAAAATGTCCCATGACACAGCCTTTGATGTCGCCGTCATGGAGGATATAAAACATGGGTTCATTCTCAGCCTTTGGAAACCTTGATTTCAGTTCAACTTCTAAAGATTTTGCGTAAAAATCACTTCGGTTGATACAATACGTCCCAAGGGGGAGAAATTGAAATGAGTCATCATTTAATAACTCGTAATCGGCTTGTGAAGTATACCCCGTTTTACCTTCAACGTCGATTTTTACAAATACCCCGGTTTCTACCAACTGATAGAGTGCCAAGGTGATTTGTTTGATTGGCAGACGATAAAAGGATTGAGCATGGGATATTTCAAACCACCCCATCAGCACTTGAAATCGTTTCAAAACGATTTGAAGGGCTTCTTCAAACGAATAACGATCTAATTTAAAATCAGGAAATTCGCGTTCAAACGCATACCAACCACGGTCCCAATCCACACTTCTTTGATCTTCGAAAACTTTATAGGATAGTTGTAAGCGGTGAAGGATGGGAGTGATGTCCTTGACATACATTCCAAGTACTTCCTTCATCCCCTTAACATTGATCGGACCTTCATGTTCCAAAAGGTCCATTATTCGATGTTCTTCTGCATTCATCTTTTGGATTGGTTTTTGATAAAGCGCCGCAAACAATTCCAATTCATCAAAATAAACATAAGCAATGGATCCATTTTGAAAACGACCTTTAACGATTTCACGGCGACTTCTCAGTTTATCATTGTACTGAAAATCAGAAAAATCCGCACGGTGTTGAATCACCGGCGGATTACCTGGCATGGACCAAAACTCCGGCATCACCGGACTCATTAGTCGGAATAATTGTTGATAAGCTTCACGGTCGATGCGTTCATCAAAATGAAGTCTTAGCATCCGTAAAGCGTTAATTTTTGCTTGTGTGACCATGGCAAATACCGAACCCGATTATCCTTTGACCCAGTCGGGTTTTTCCTTTTTGAAAAGGTCATATTCAAAATAGAGAATTTGTTTTCTTGAAAGCATATAATTAATTTCTTCTTCTCCATACGGTTCAGCCCATAAAACAGAATACATGGCATTATAAGCTAAATATATTTTAATTTTTTTCCAGAACATTTTGGGGATTCCATCTTGATAATATCCGTTTAATTGACCTCTGGTAAAGGGAATGGAGGCGTTTTTTGAAAAGGTCAAAACACTGACAAATTCTTTAATGGTATCTTCATAATCAAAACGGTTAAAATCAATGACGCCTAAGGAAAGGGCTTCATCGATAATCATATTGCCAATATGATAATCGCCATGATTCAATCTGACATTCATGTCTTTCAAGACATCAATGTTTTCTCTCACAAATTTTAAGACGACTTTATCGTCGGCGTTACAGTATTTTGAGGATTCATACCGGGCAAGTCGATCCAATATTTTGGTTTTCATTTTAATAAAATCAGACTCTTGGTATAAGTTATGGGTTAAATGATGAATAGACCATAGAATTCTGCCGGAAGCATACCCTAACCGGTATTGGGTTGCGGACGGTAAGGTAGGAATAACCCTTATTGCATCTTCGCCCTCAACGAACGTGAGCAACATTAAAATCATGTCTTCTAAGGTTTGTAGCTCAATGAACTTCGGTGTATTGACGTTCAAAGTGCTGACCAACTCGATGACACTGATTTCTTTGGCTTTCCGTTTTAAATACGAAATATCCGATACTCTTAAAATGTACTTTCCTTTTTTGGCAGTGACGATATATTTTGTATCCTCACTCCAGCCACGTTCGATCTTTTCAAGTTTCAAAACGGGGGTAATGTCGACAAATTTAGCTAAATCGGCGATTTTAATATCTCTCATGATAAACCCTCCTGCCTATATATGTATTATAAGTGAATTAATTGGCTTTGCCAATGGACTCTCATGAAATTATTGGAAAATAAACGAATTATTAGGAGCGATCCAGTACTTTAAAAAAAGCAATAAAATCTTTGATTAATTGAAGCGTTTTTTCAAAAGCTAATGTCGGTGTATCTAGGACCGCCAATTTTGATTCATAATCCAAGGTGTCTTCTCGTGTATCAATCGCAATATACAAATGTTCTCCTTGAAACGATAACGCAATTTTATGAACCGTTTGTTGGTCTAACGCCATAAGTTTTTCCATAAAATCTGGTTTTAAGATTCGAAAAGCATTTAAAGAATCCTTCGCTAAAACTTGAAAGGAATGGTTGAAATCGATGGATTCAGTCTCGACTTGTTCGAATTCCCCAAATCCCCACTTAACAATAAAACGGTTTTGATAGACGAGCATATCCGTTAAAAACGGTATTGGGAAATCAAGGCGATACACCCTGCCTTGAAAAACAGTGACCACGGTTGTAGACTTTCCATTACTTCTAACATCTTTTAACGTGACATCGGCTGTTTTAAATTTGATGCCATCCCACTCTCCGATAAACTGATCTTCCGTGTGGTAGCGATCCGCTTTTGAAAGGATTCTTGAGCGATAAAGCTCCATCTCATCAAATCCGCCATTGACATTGAATTCAGAACCAGGAAGAATCGATTCAATCGCCTTGGGCATATACTGGGTTTTAAACTCATTGATCAATAATTTCATTTTGTTGTGATAAATGCCGGAAATAACGCCTCCAGCCATGAAGCCTGCCATCACAAGAAACGGAAGAAAAAATAATCCTGAGGAAAAACCAATGCCACCAGAGGGCAAAAACAACAAAAACGAAATAATGATAATGGTCGTTCCGATTTTGGCTTTCTTATCATAAATGGCATATTCATCTTTGTATTCTTCGAGACTTTTCATAATTTATGACCTTTCATAACCAACATGAATGAGGAATTGTGATCAAAATAAGAAGCGTCAAAACCACCAAAACTGCGAACTTCTTTGAATCCGATTTGTGTCATCATTTGAAAGATTTCCGATTGACGAATTGGCAACAAACTGACTGAGTTCTCAAATACACCAACTTCAGTAGAAAGCTTTATTTTAAATAATATTTTACCCTCAGACAATTCATAATTACGGATAAATTCAGTCTTGTCGGCCTGGATTGTGGGTAAACTGGTGATGTGATGGTCTAGGATTCTGTCGTAATTGACGATTTGCATCACAAACGTTCCATCTGATTTTAAAGCATCATAGATGTTTCCTAACACCCTTTTAAAATCGATTTTGGTGTTTAAATGAACCAAGGTATTCCCGATACAATAAATGCCATCATATCGCTCGGACGTATCAAGCTTTACCATATCTCCCACGCTAAAATCGACGTGGACTCTTTGTAATAGGGCTTTGGATTTTGCAATTTCAATCATAGAAGGATCAAAATCTATGGCTTCCATTTTCAATCCTTTTTTAGCTAGCTCAATGGCATATCCGCCAGAGCCAGTTCCTAGGTCTAATACCCGTTCGGCCATCATGAATTGTTTTTTTAAATAAGCAACCGTGTCCATATCGACCGGAAATATGCGGTCATAATATGGGGAAAAATCAGAATAAAGGGACATTCAAGACCACCTCTTTTATCATTCTATTGTACCATGAATAAACATGAGTTACTCAATATTTCGTAAAAAGAAAACAGGCAATTTGCCTGTCTGTCGATTATTTTGTTGAATTGATAACTTCAGAACCGGTGTTTTTCTTCTTTGGGAACAATTGAATAAGACCGATGACAGCGGATGAAGCAATGAAAGCGGAGGTTCCAAGTTTCCCTCCTGCTCCGCCAAGAACACCCATTCCGCTAGCATAGATAATAGAGAAGAATAATCCGCCCAAACCCAACATAAACAAGGACTTAATCTGGGTTTCATCGCTCATTCCCACGAAACTTGCCCCAAATCCGCAAATAGCCAAATAAGGCGATAATCCAAATGGCAGATAATCAAAAATCAATGCGAGGAGGACTCCGACCAACGAACTTGAAAAGACCACAGAAATTTTTATTATATTTGATAATAATCTTGTTAAAATCGCCGCAAAAATTCCAATGGCGATTAAAGCGAAGAGTTCAAAATCATTAAAGTGGATACCCGTTGAAAAGGGGGCATTCCATAGTAATCCAATGAAGAGTGCTCCTACAAAGGCCACTGTCCCTAATTTACCGCCAACGCCCTTAAATAAGGGTTTGGTGAGGACAAATACGATTCCTACCACCAGGGCAAGGAACGCAAACGGCACCATTGGAAACACAGTGAGGGCCGCCATTCCGGCAAATGATCCAGCATAAATAGCTTTTTCATGGTCCTTTGCGAACAAACTTCCTAACAAGCCTACCCCTGCACTCGCTAAAACGGAGGAGATAAATGGGATATAGTTGTGCAATAAATACGTTATAAAACACGCAAGCACAACCGCTATAAAATCCAACAAATCAGTTTTTGAGTAGGGGGGACGTTCCGATTTAATATCGATTCTCCACCGAATCACCATAGCAAAAAGCATCAGTAGATTAATGGTCAATATTGCATTAAACATTGGCAAAAAATACGAAGTGTCAATGAGCGTTATAACCAGTAAGACTTGAGCAGTGATGACCAGTATTATAAAACCTATGAACTGAAGGACTTTCACGAGTTTAGCGTTCAATGACGCCGAGTTGCAAGCCAACTTTTTCAAACTTTTCTAGTGCGAAGGCCAAATCACAAAGGGTATGGCTGGCGCTAAGCATGACTCTTAAGCGACCTTTGCCTTTCGCGACGGTTGGAAACACGATTCCAGAGACAAAGACCCCTTCTTCTAATAAAGCCTTCGAAAAAGCCATTGTTTTGGCTTCATCGCCAATCATGACGGGGGTAATTGGCGTTTCACTATGACCGATATTAAATCCCAGGTTTTTCATGCCTGTTTTAAAGTATTGTGCATTACTCCAAAGCTTTTTCGTATAGGCATCCGACTCTGAAAGTATTTTGATGGATTCAATCGCCGCACCAACCCGGGTGGTAAAGCCGTTGAGAAAAGCAATGGTCTGGCGCGGTGAAGCAACCATTCTTTGACATTCTTCTTCGAACATACATACCCACCGATTACACCCACTGCTTTTGATAAAGTGCCCACGATGATATCGACTTGTCCGTGTAGGTGGAAATGATCCACAGTCCCACGTCCTTGAGCTCCTAATACACCCGATCCGTGCGCATCATCCACATAGGTCAAGGCATTGTATTTGTTCGCTAATTGAACAATTTCTGGCAATTTGGCTAAATCGCCGTCCATTGAAAAGACACCGTCGGTGATAATGAAGACTTGCGCATAATCTTTTCTTCTTGTTTCTAAGACTTTCTCTAAATCCACCATATCGCCATGTTTAAACACGGCACGGTCTGCTTTGGATAATTTAACGCCATCGATAATCGAAGCGTGGTTGAGTTCGTCGCTGATGATTAAATCGCCGACGTCCGTCAACGCTTGGATGACGCCTATATTACAATTGAGTCCGGACTGAAAAACAGTGACGGCTTCTTCCCCTTTAAATTTCGCTAATTCATCTTCCAATTGTTCTAGCAAATCTTGATTACCCACAATCGTGCGAACTGAACCAGCCCCGGCTCCATATTTGTCAACGGCAGCTTTAGCCGCAGCGATGACTCTTGGATGAGTGGCTAATCCCAAATAGTTGTTGGCCGATAAATTGACGATTTCTTTGCCTTTGAGATGAATAATATTGGCACAAGGACCTTGATTCACCGGTAAGATACGATAAACCCCTTGTTCTTTTAAATCGGCTATTTTCTTATCGATAAAGGCTAATTTATCCATTATAGATTCCCCGGAATCAAAACGATTTTACCACTATTGCCAGAGCCCATT
This sequence comes from uncultured Caryophanales bacterium, assembly GCA_942493185.1. GTDB lineage: Bacteria > Bacillota_I > Bacilli_A > Izemoplasmatales > Hujiaoplasmataceae > UBA5603. Next base: position 571,241 of record OW818673.1, on the reverse strand, counting down.
ACCTTTGCGGCTTCATTGATGTCTTTTAAGGCAAAAGTATGGGTGATAATCTTATCAAGGTGGAGTTTATTATGATCAATGAGGTCTTTTACTTGGTACCATGTATCATAGATGCGACGTCCTACAACCCCATAAATCGAGATACCTTTAAAGACCACATCGTCCGCTAAGTTAATTTCGATATTTTTGGATGGCAAGCCAAGCATGCTCATTCCACCACCGGCTTTGATATATTTAAACGCTTGTTCAATGGCGGTTTTATTGCCAGAAAATTCACAGACAACATCGACACCTTTTCCATTCGTCGCGGCCTTAACTTTGGCAATGACATCATCAACCAAAGGATTGATAATGGCTTCTGCGCCAAGTTCTTTTGCTAAATTACGGCGATATTCATTGATTTCAATGGCGATGACTTGTTTAGCGCCATAGGCTTTTGCAACATCAATTCCGAGTAACCCAATTGGACCACATCCAACAATCGCAACACTCTTATTTTTAACATCAAAATGTGTGACGGTGTGAACGGCGTTTCCCAAAGGTTCTTGAACGGAAAGGTGAAGGGGATTAACATCCGGGCTATTGATAAAACAATTGGCTTCCGGCATTTTGAGATAATTGGCGAAACATCCGTCGGTGTCTACGCCGATGATTTTCGTGTTTTCACAGATGTGTCCTTCGCCTCTTAAACAGAATTCACATTTGCCGCAAATAATATGAGTTTCGGCACTGATGATGTCGCCCACTTTGACACGGGTAACTTTATTGCCAATCTTAATAATTTTACCGCTGAATTCATGTCCAACGGTTAACGGTAATTTCAAACGACGTTGCGACCAAGCGTCCCATGAATAAATATGGTAATCAGTCCCGCAAAAAGATGCGGATGAAACTTTAACCAAAACTTCATGGTCTGTCAAATCGGTGGTAATAGTTTTTTCGACAACGGTGAAGCCGACTTCCGGACGGTCTTTTACAACCGCCATCATTTTCAATGTTTTTGTAGCTTCTGTCATATGTTCTTCTCCTTGGCAATCTATTTTATACAAACGCTTACATCCAAAAACCATTATATCACATATTATTTTTTTTGCTCGATATTTTTGATGGAGAAATCAAAAAAAACGCTCTTTTTTCTGAGCGTTTTTGGGGTTAGGATTCTTGAACCTTATCTAAAAGATAATTCACATGAAATAACGCTTCTGAATTACCGAAATACTCGCCATACTTAGCCTCAAACAAACGGAGGAAAGGCGATATATCCCGAATCTTTTTTCGCATCAACCAAGGATTCATGATGAAAAAATTGACCATGAGGGTGTTTTCTCCTTGATAAGTGCTGATTTTTTCACCCAGTAAAGCGTTAAAAAATTCATCCTCGATAACACGTTCAATTTTTAAGGTATCTTGATGTTGTTCTTCTAAGGAACCTTTCAGTTTAAAAAATAACGTTCCCACTTGCACGCCATGCTCCATAACACGTTCTAAGTATCCGCCTTCGCCATATAACCGATCAAAATCATAAGGCAATATTCTTGAAGTGATGGTTCTTACCTCTGAAAAATACGGTGATTCATGAAAAAAACCATTGTCTGTTTGTGCCGTTTGATAAAACGCGTTTGGATAAGGTCGGTTCAATTCACTATACTGTGTTTCCTTTGTTTTAATCCATAAGTCCAGTTGTGTCGGGGTTAAGGGTTGGCTTGATTCAATGGAGTGCATATCCAGTCGTTTGACATGACTCAAAAGATCAAATCCCGTATCATCAATGTAATAAAACTCCTCGATGATCGATAAGAATCGGTCCTCACCCACTTTTTCCACCAACGCAAGATAATTTTGAACCAGTTGTTTTGTGGACTCTTTGTAAGGATTAATCAGAACGAATATGATCTGTTTAAATCCTTCTGAAGTCAAGGGTTTAACAATCACTAACGGCGGATTTTTGGTTATTTGATCACTTTTTAAGGATGTTTGTCTTTTGAAACCACCCTTATCAAGATAAGGATGAATGATCCAATTGTCAATCATAAAACTTTTTCCCACGCGAATAAAGAAATCAATAAATAAACGACTGATGGGTTGTTCGAAGGGTGTCACATAAAAATGAAAGTGATTGTCATAATATCGCACAAAGAATTGACAAAATCCCGGAAGTTGCGCATATTTTTGTAAAATTGATTCCGCACGGTGGAATCTTTTCTTGAGAATCAACTTCTCAATCTTGGGTTGTAAATGCTTGAATACACGCCAAAAATACATGAATCCATAGGCAGGCACCCACGTATTCAATTCATCACGTTCAAAACATACTCCATCCAAGGACATTTCTTCAAAATGACCCGTTAAATCCTCGTAATCATTGCCATATCTTAAACACCCGTTGCAATGGTCTTTGACGATTTCTTTCAATTGATTATTGTATACACTTCGTTCTAGTATCGTAACATCAACCAATGCCATATACTTGGGTTCTTTAATGAGTATCGTTGATTTTTTTAATGATTCTGGCGTAAAATAGGGCGCTAAACAATCTTTTTCAAGGAGTTCATCTAATTCTACAGAAAACGAAAAATCCGTTTCGCGAACGAAACTGGATAAGGATAAGTGGGGTTTTGGTAACAGGAAATAGCGTTTGTCGTAATAAATGGCTTTCATGATGTCCCTTTCTACAAATGACGAATAAATTGACCCGGTTGATTCAAAAACTGTTTTAGCAACTGAACACTTTCAATTTCGTCAAAAAGAACCGTTTTAATGTCATTCTTTCCAATTTCATAGATTGTCGCCTCAGGATACGCCATGATAATGGGAGAATGGGTGGCGATGATGAACTGACAATCCAATTCCACCGCTTCTTTCATCATCGCTAAAAGTGTCAATTGATTTTGGGTTGAAAGTGGAGTTTCTGGTTCGTCGAGCAAATAGAGTTGTTTTGGTTTTAATCTTGATGCAAAGAAATCAAGATACGCTTCTCCATGCGAGCGCATTGACAAGTCATTTTCATACATGTTTTCCAGTTCGCCCAGCGATTTTGCGTGCGGAACCGACGCCATTGTTTTTGCGTAATCAGATTTATTCGCATACTCTTTTTGAACACGTTTTAATTCAGCTTTAGCCAATTCTTTTTCTTTGGTTAAAAAGTGGATATAGGTAATAAACGCCTCTGCTTCAAAGAAGAAACCCAATGGACGCGTCAATGTAAAAAAAGGTTTTATAGATCTCGCTGGAATTGCCATAGGATTTGGTGCAAAGACATCGTCTGAAGTAATTCGGTACAAATTAAGGGAGGTAGCGAGTAAATCCATGAGGGTTGATTTTCCACAGCCGTTTTCACCCACAAAAACCGTTACCGGTGACGTAAATTCGATTGATGTTGTATTTTTGATCCAAGGAAGCGAAAAAGGATAGGTGGTTTGCCCGTCTGCTTTTATCTCGATTCTTTTTAGATGAATCATATTATCACTCACCTCTGATGTAACTAAATGTAACACTCATATTCATTTTTCACAAGGATTATCGTAAAAAAATAAAAACGACCGCCTTAGCGATCGTTTGATTTCTTTTGGAGCAAGCGAGGGGAATCGAACCCCCATCTACTGCATGGCAAGCAGTCATAATAACCATTATACTACACCTGCGCTAGACCGAATTTGTCAGCACTTCTATTTTAACTGAAGTGAGCCAATATTTCAACTATTTTTTTTCGAAACAGACACTTTTTTTATTCAGTCTCATAATGCGCGCGTGCGTGCAATAAAAAAAACTCCTATAATGAAATAAAACCGACCATTCGAGGAATCGAAATGGTCGGAACATGAAACTTATTGAATATCGACGTTATTGTAAAAGGTATAAAGCGTCAAACTCATGACTGCCTCATTCGTGATGGTTAAATTGATTGTTAATTGATCAATGTAGTATAGCCGGTCTTGATCCATCAACGCATCCAAATAATCAAATATGGAATCTGAATCGGGCATCGTCATCGAAATCGTCATTTTTACAAATTGGACATTGCCCGCTAAATCATCTTCAAAGGGAGAATCAGCTTCTTCATCAAAAGACAATTGGTAATTTTCGGCATTGCTTAATCCCACCAAATTACGAACATATGTCAGTTCGTTCGTCACAACCGAACGAGTATACGTATTGGGTAGATAAGGGAGTAATTCACCGATTTCACGAATCGTATCAATTTGGTCATCTTCCAAAATTGCATCGATTTGAGCTTGAATGGCCAACTCCTCAGTTTCTAGATTGGCAAGTCGTTCTCCTTGAAGGTTCTTAATTAAGAAGTGAAAGGGCACGACAATGGCGAAGATGAGAACGATAAAGAAATACGGTCTTGCTTGATTCAATTTGCGTCCAAAGACATCTTGCTTACGCATAAAGAATGGTCACCTCCATCACAAAAGCGGATTGGAGAGTATATGAAGGTTGGAGTATAATCCATCTGGAATCATCAATTACGCCTTCAATAATACCGTAGGTTTCATAAATATCGATGAGGTACTCATATAAATCGGCTTCTGACGTCGCACTGATTGATAAAGTGATTTCCGAATCTTGGCTATTAATTGAATAATGAGTAATCTCAACCGTTCCCGATAGCAACCCAAATAAGTCGTTTAATTTGGACGTGGGTGAGATACTTTCATCATTGATATAATCATAAACGTCATTATAATCAATCTCAGTTGGCGAATGGGTTTCATTGTTCGGTAACTCGCTGACTAAATCATCCAACAAATGATTGAGATTGTCATTCACGTTTTGTTGGTCATTGATGCTCGATTGTAACGTTTGATAGGGAATGTAAAGCAAAGAAACGATGGAAAATATGGCTAAAGCCAGAACCAATAAATAATTGGCGTATAAACGGGATTTAGAAATGCGGTCAATGTTAAAATTGAATTTGAATTTGGGTGATTCCATCGCTAATTTGCTTGAAGCAAACGGGACATAACATGATTTTGGACGACCAACCAATAAAGGATCCACTTCATTTAAATCCACGAGAGTGGTTATAAACGCATTCAGTCTTAGGCCCATCTTTTCAATGAAACGGGGTTGTTCAATCCGCTCCGTCAAGTTGAATATTAAGGCATTATAGATGCTACTTTTGTCTTTTCGCAGATTGTACCGATAATAATTCGCAATTCTTTCAATATAGTTTTCAATGGTGTCATAAAAAGCATCGCCGGATCCATCGCATTCTTCAATCATGCTAAAGATGGGATTTCCATTCTCAATGATATGAATGGAAAGCATTCGTTCATAAACCAGTACCAACAAGGTATTAGCAAGATTATACTCGGTTTTTTTGGTATATTGTTGGTAAAGTGCCATTGAGGGGACATCAAATGATAAATCCTTGACGCCAAGGCGTTCAAAGATGTCGTAATAATCGTTTAACAGTTTTTGATCACAAATAAAGACTAAAACATTAAATTCCTCTGGGGATTCTGAGATAACATGATGAGAAATCGCAGGAGAAAGGAAGGGATAATGCAACACTTTTCCTTTTTGTTCCAACAGATATGTTTCGATACTTTTTTTCTGTAAATCCGTTTTTTTAATGGTTAATTCGCGAATGAGAACATTTTGTTCATGGATGACAAGTCGGACTTTACTGGGTTTTAAGAGCTTGTCTTTAAATTCGTCTTTCAGTAACAAGAAAAACCCCATCGCATCGACAATGTACCCATTCTCGATGAGACCGGATTCGAACTTCACTTGTCCCCGGTTAGAAACTTGAGGATCCTTTTGGTTTAATTGGAAATAACCGACGGATTCATCGGTTACAAAAACGCTCAATTCCTGTTTGTTTTTTTTCATCAATATCCCATCCCCAACCATTTCATATATGATTCAAGAAGCAAATCGCCATAATAATATGCAATGAATACTCCCAAAAAGATAAACGGGACCAAGGCAATATAGTCATTTTTCTTATTTCTTCGAAACAAAGCATAAACTAATCCAAATAAAGCAGCGATGAACAGCGATAACACATTGTTTGGTAACAATAACCCCATCCCAATGAATAAATACAGTTTGATATCGCCACCGCCAATGGCATCTTTCTTCATAATCCATTTACCTAGTAATGCCAAAAGATAGAGAAACCCAAAGAGACTTATACTTGAAACCAAATAGTCCCAGAAATTTCCCTGAATAATTCTTATAATCATCAAGGGAATGATGCCAATTATCCAGACTCTGTCAAGCACGGTCATCGAATAGGCATCGCTAATGCTTTCAATCAGGAGAACAGAAATGATGATGAGTGCCGCCAGGAGTTCTAACTCAAACCCAATCATCAAGTAGGCGAATGTAAATAAAAAACCCCCTAATAATTCCACGATTAAGTGCGCGATATCAATCTTCTTTTGACAGTAATGGCATCTCCCACGGTTAATAATATAACCTAAGATCGGCATCACATCAATGAAACGAAGTTGATGATGGCATTTTGGACAGTAACTTCTTCCCGTAATGGATTCTTTAGCGGGCACTCTTTGGGCAATTAGATGAAAGAAGGACGCCATGAGAGCACCAAATATAAAGATGAAAATCGAGTATAATAACGTCATTTCTTCGTGTAGTGTAAAAATTGCATATTTTACACAACTCCTTTCTATTATTATATCAATTTATCATCCATCAAACAAGCAAAGGTTAATCAATAAACCCTTAAAATAAAAAAAGTCCTCGTGAGAGAACTTTTAGTTTGTATTGAAACTATTCTAATACGGCGTTAATGGCTAAATCGTTGATGAATAAGCCTGTTGCTGCAGCATCTAAGGAAATAACACCATCAGCATTATCAAATAAAGATCCGGTATAAGCTGTATTTAGTGGTTTTTCTAATTCAACGCCAGAGATAAAAGCATCATCAACTAGGTCTTGGAACGTAATATCAGCATCGGTTGGGTTTGCAGTAGCATACATTCTAGCAGCTTCAACGATGGATGTCCATTCAGCTTGAGCGGCGTTTTGTCTTTGATTTTCGATTAAATTGCCAATAGTAGGAATAGCGATAGCGGCGATGATTCCCATAATGACGATAACTGCGAGTAATTCAACTAAGGTAACACCTTTTTTGTTTTTTAATAATGCGAACATTTTATTTCTCCTTTTAATTTATTATATTTTCTTCTACTAATTCTATCACTTCTAGAAAATAAGTCAAGTATAAACATGGGGATGAATCGATAAATGAACCTAAATTTGGCCCCCAAGGGTTATCATCGGTAGCATTATCGCCAAAATCATCACACCGACAATAGCGTAGACAATTAAAAGTAAAATTGGTTGTAAAGAATTCTTTAATTGTTCGACTCTTAATTCGGAGATGCCGTTGTAATAAATTGACAAATTGTGAAGTAACGTGGGGATATCTCCGGTTTTTTCTCCGGTCGCAATCATCTTTGACATGATGGGATCAATGTACTTTGATTCTTCAAAGGCCTTTGAAAATGATTTACCATCTTCGATATAGGTTAGTGTCTTTATGATTAATTCTTTGTAAACGACGTTACTGATTAAGCCTTTAATTGTTTGTAATGCTTTAATGGAATTAATCCCTGAGGACAACATTTGTGATAAGGAATTCGCAATCATGATTTGATTGCTCATCTGTAATAATCGGCCAAAGATTGGAATCCTCAACGTAAATACGGCCATGGCGTAATGGAAAGCGGGTACATGCCGGTTTAATAGGTAAAACAAGGCAATGATTAAAACGAGTACCCCAAAAATAGGCAAAGCGTAAGCCGCGACGAAATCACCCGTATCGATAAAGAATTGGGTAATACCTGGTAATTTTGCGCCTTCAAAGGATGAAAACAAATCCATAATATTGGGAAAGACAAATAAAAGCATTCCAATACTGATGAGAATTGCCGCAATCAAATAGATGATTGGCATGCGAATGGCCCCTTTAATACCCGCCGATATTTTCATCTGGTTTTCATAATAATCGGCCATTCTTAACACGGTTTTAGGCAAATCACCCGAAAGTTCACCGATTTCAACCATTTGAACCAACATGCTTGGAAATTCTTTAGGACGTTTTGACAACGCCTTTGAAAACGCATATCCGTTATAGACTTGCTGATATAGTTCGAAATACAACTTTCTTAATGACCGGCTTTCTTGTTGCAAAGCCAATAGTTCCAATGCCACCATAATATTGACACCCGCATTGAGTAAGGAGCCAAGTTGTTTTAAAAAGAAAATCAATTGCTTGCCTTTTAACAAACTGCCAAAGGAAATGGATGAAAGTTTTGATAAAACGTTGGTATACTCCGTCAAACTTTTGACAGTGTAGTTTTTTGTTTGTAAAAATTTCATACTGACATTTTTGTTTAAGGCTTCAATGGAACCCTTAACAATCTTACCATCGGCGTTAATCGCCACATATTTGAAATTACGGAGTTCCAAACAATTCACCTCCTATTCGCTGGCAACTTTTAAGACTTCTTCTAAGGTTGTAATACCGTTTTTAACTTTTTCAAGACCTGACTGAAGGATGGTGATTAATCCATCGTCTTTGGCTTGTTTTTCTAATTGATCCATTGGCGCGTTGATGGAAATCAGTTTTTGCATATCTTTGGAGATGGGCAATACCTCAAAGATACCAACGCGACCGGCATATCCTTTGTAGTTACAAGAAGGACACCCTTTGGCACGTTTCACTTTTGCGACTTTCATGCCATACTTTTCAAACATTGCATTTTCTGAAGGGGATGATTCTTCATGGTAGCTACATTCTGGACAAAGTCGGCGAACCAAACGTTGCGAAATAATCCCTGAAAGCGACGAAGCAATTAAGAAGGGTTCAATATCCATATCTAGCAAGCGTGTAATGGTTTTAATCGCATTATTCGTATGGATGGTTGATAAGACCAAGTGTCCCGTTAAAGACGCACGAATCGAGATTTCTGCGGTTTCAACGTCACGAATTTCACCGATCATAATGATGTTCGGGTCTTGACGCAAAATCGAACGTAAGGCTTTCGCAAATGTGAGTTGGACATCAGGATGAACTTGCACTTGATTGACACCGGCCATTTTAATTTCGACCGGGTCTTCAACCGTCACAATGTTTACATTGGGATTATTAAGTTCATTTAGACAAGCATATAAGGTTGTGGTTTTACCAGAACCGGTCGGACCACTGACCAAAACAATGCCGTTTGGTTGAGAAATCATGTTATGAACATGACGCTCTTCGATGGGACTTAGGCCTAAGGTATTTATCCGGTTCATCGATCCCGACAAATCCAAGATACGCATAACGACTTTCTCGCCGCGAACCGTGGGCAAGGTTGAAATACGTAAATCCAAGGTTTTTTGTTGAATTAATGTTTGAATTCGGCCGTCTTGAGGAATTCTTGTTTCGGTAATGTCCATTCCGGACATAACTTTTATCCGGCTCACCATTTGATTATGGATTTTGATGGGGAATTCTCTGACAACGTCTAAGACGCCATCAACACGGTACCTGACCAACGTCTTTTCATCAAGCGGGTCAATGTGAATGTCACTCGCGCGTTGGAAGACGGCAGAGGTTAAAATCTGGTTCACCAGTTTAACCATCGGTGTCTCATCGTAATTATCTTCTTCGGCGCTGGTTTCTTCGGTAACAATGTTTTGTTTTACACCGAGTGCTTCTAACGTCCTGGTGAAACCATAATATTTTTCGATTTGAGTAATAATGTCATTTTTAGGCGCAGAATAGGCTTTTGGACGATAACCCGTCATCATTCTGAGTTCCTCGATAACAGAAAAATCTAAGGGATCAGAGGTAGCGAACATTAATTTATTGCCATCAATTCTTAAAGGAATGATGACATTTCTGCGACAAAACGATTCATCAACCAATTGTAATACTTGGCCATCAATCGTGAAAGTCGAAAGTGAAATTCGTTGAACGCCTGAAGAGCCTTCTAACGCTTTTAATATTTGCATTTCCGTCGTCATTTTTAAACGGACCAACGTTTCACCCAGTCGTTCATCCGGTTTTTGCTTGGACAAAGCTTCTTTGAGTTCAGCGTCGGTAATAATATTTTCTTTTAATAAGATATCGCCAATGCGTTTGAGTGCCATCTTAGTCACCAACCTTTGAAACAACGTGTTCGAGGATAATTTCGTTCACCGGAATCACTTGTTCACCAAATAACACAACGTCCATCGGCGTTCCGCCTAATGGGGTGATGGTTCTTACAAACGTGATGACTTGGCCGTTTTCACCGGCTTGGGTTAAGAGAGTATAAGTCGTTTCTGTCAGTGTATCGACAATGACGACATTGGGTGTCGCAGCATTTAAGGATAAATCCTCCACATACAACGTTTCATACGCCACACTGTTTGATATTACGGCTTCAGTGGAATAAGAGGTTATGTATGGAATTCCTAATAGTTTGAAACGAAGGGTTGTTTCTCCTACTTTTTCAACAATGATCTTAAAATCGTAAGCCATGTCATTATAGAAGGAAAAATCGGTCCCGCTCACTTGTAAAATTCGAACATTCATCCCCGATTCTGCCCACGATGGAAGCGTGGTATATTGCTGGAAAATATACCCTGAAAAACTGGTATTAAGGGATAATGCTTCAATTGCTGAAGCGATGATGCTTTTTTGTTCATTGGATAAATCATAGTCGGCTAATGCCGTTAATAACGAGAAACGTTCATGCGCTAAAATATCAATTTGCGAGAAGAAATCGACAATGGCATCAACGTCTGTTTCATTAATTTGCGTCACATCGACGGAATTGAGTTCGTTATCATAAATAGCAGGATCAAGGTAATCAATGAAGTCATACGTCTTTTTCGATTTTAATGAACTTAGGTCTTTGTTTACATCCACTAAGAATTGTTGAAAATCAAAGTGAGAGGCTAAAAAAGCTGTAAATTGGACACTGATTTCAGAGACCAGTGTTGCTTGATTGGCTTCAGATAACGTAAAATAGGCCGAATTCAATTCATTTTGTACAATTTGATTCACCGTGGTCGTCACATCAAAATCAAATAAATCTAAATCAATGGGTAGTTCGTACCCTTGAAAGGTCATTTTATAATCAGCCGCAATTTTCCAACTGTTGATTTTTTGCGTTAAAATTGTCCCATATTGGTCTTGTTCATATTCGCCTAAATAGAGATGCCCAACGCTTGTTTGATCATCATTATTTCCAAAACCCAACAACGCAAAAGTGGCCGCAGAAAATGCCAAGGCAGCCGCTAAAACAAGGATTGTCAGGGAGAAATAGAGATTGCGTTTTATGATAGCCATAATTTTGTTCAAGGTCATCACTCCTAATCAGTCTTATTATATCAAAATATGGCCTATTCACAACCGAATATTTCATATATATCATAAAAGAAATGGCTATTTTTCAATATATTTGCCGAAATAGACGAAAATATAATATAATAAATATAGAATTTATTAAGGAGGTGGTAACAATGTTTCGACTCAATAAACGAGGTTTTACGCTTGTTGAAGCGGTCGCTTCCATTTTTATCATCACCTTGGTCCTTACCAGTGCTATTTCCATCATCATCAATATTAGAAATCATACCGTTGCCGCTAACGAAAAAATTTTGGCATCCGAGGTTGGAGCTCGCATTCGTGATGATTTAATCAATGATACGACATATGCAGAAATGGATGCCTGGATGGGCTCTTCTGACATCCTCGTCACTTCTTCTACCTGTGTATCTTCATCTGCTCCCTTTACGTGCAGTTTGTTTACTTATACGAACGGCGGAGATGTCTACGACACCAACGTCACCCTTCGCTTTTTAGCCCCTACGTCTGAAAGCGCCTTATATCAAGTTATTCACTTTGAAGTCATCATTAATTACTACTCCTCAAGAACCATCATTATTGAAGGAATCATTTATGAATAAACGGGGTGTCACTTTAATCGAATTACTGGGGGCCATTGTCTTAATGGGGATTATTGCTTCCCTGACAGCGTTATTTATATCGGTGATATCGAATGCAAATCGGGACATTGCTTTAAACTCAAGAGCCAATACCGAAGGACTGATTATCATATCGGCACTCGATACCAAATTAAGAGAGTTTAAAGCCACAGATTATTCCTTGTGTGCCGCTTCCAATTGCATTACCCTAGAAAACCATTTTGATTATGTATTGGATACAATCACTACATCCTTAATCCTACAAGAACATGTTCCACCACTAACCTTAGAAATTGAACTGCTTAATAGCCAGTTATACATCGATGGAGTTCTTCAGGTTCCAAACGGATTTACCCTAGATGCTTCAAGCGCCATTACAATAACCGAAACGGCAGGACTTGTGCAAATTCTCATTCAAATCAATTTGCTTGCGCCAACCGGGGAAGTCTTTCATTTTTCAACCTCAAATTCATTTGAAATTCAAGCAGTTCCAGCCTAAATAATCCACTTTTTGAAAGGAGGAAGCCAATGAAATTACTTAAAAACCATCAAGGCATGAGTTTACCTTTGATGTTGGGAATTGTAACCTTTGTGCTTGCGATTGTTTCAACGCTGTTATCCTACGCCGTTTTTCAATCTCAAGCGATTGATGTTACCGTAGAGGCTTCTGAAGCTTATATCAATGCGGTTCAAAAAGTTGACGCAACGGTTAAGATTATTGTAAGGGACCAAAACGTTGATCCAACCTACCTATCCAATTTGGCTACGTACATGGGTGTCACGATAACAACTTATTCTGATGATATCTGGATGGTGGAATCAAGTGTGGTTGGTTCTGTCCCAATTACGAGTTATATTACGAATGCGGCAGATCAAATAACAACTTATACCGAAGTTTTTGATTACATGGGAACAGAGCCGTCATTCACTTTGAATCCCTTTATCAATAATACGACTCTATTAGAAGGGTTTTTCCCAGAATTTCTTGATACAACGTTTCCTTCTTTAACCCCGCAAACAGAGTTTACAAACTGGGCAAGCATCATCACTTATGCAAGGTCATTGGCCCCAACCTATTACTCATTAAAAACCGCTACCACCTTAACTAATCAATCTAAACCAACCGTTTCTGGCCATTGGATTATCAACGGAAATCTTACATTGTCTAAAAGTTTGACCATACCAACGGGATATCTCCTCATCGTTGATGGTAACTTGACCCTTAGCACCAGCGCAACCATTACGGGAAATGTCATCATTGATGGAAGTTTAACATTATCTGGAAGCAATCGAACGTTTAATTTGCGGGGAACATTTTATATCCGTGATGGGATCGCGGTTCAAACCACCAACTCAACGGTTAATCTCGGCACCGTATCGCGACCAACTTTTATTTTTGCGGGGGGAAATATTGTATTGAGCAAGGAAGTATCGGGGTACGGCTATTTCATTTCTCAAGGTTTTACAGTATTTGATGGTAATGGATCTTATACATTAATTACTGGGGGTGTCTATTCAGAAACTGTTACTGCTTTATTGTCCACAGATGTCACCGATAATACCAGTCTTGATCCCAATTTACTACTAAGTTATGGGGTTGTCCCAGCGATTGTTGATCCCGAATCTGGACCAAATCCACCGTTCAAATACACCTATCCTCAGTAACGTACCATTAAGAGATGCAAATGCGTCTCTTTTTTATTGACTCACATCATAAAAATGTTACCAATAGGTCGGTTGACATCTCCATTATGAAGTGATAAGATGAAGCCAAGGAGGATAAATTATGAAAAAATTGCTAATTTTGTTCGTATTTACACTGCTTGCTTTACAATTTAGGGCCGTTGACATTGCAAAAGCGGAAGATTTACTCTATCCATTTGATTCGATTACGATTGTGGAAGCCTTTCGTTTTGATGTCGAAATCACCGTTCTTCCCTCGTCCACTTCATTACTCTATAATCAAGTGGAACTCGGTGACGTTTTAACCGTTTACGTTGGCGCACTGGAATTTGTGAAAGATGGTGTACCTTCTTCAGGGTCAGGAAATGTTTTGATTATTACCAATGAAGCGGATGTTGATTTACTCCAATTTTTGGTCAACAACTATACTTTCTATCCAAGTGTATCCGTTCAATGGGGATTTGCTTCCCATATCTTAATTGATCCAGCCGTTGGCGTCTTTAAAGATATGGATATTCTTCAAAGTGGCAGCCAAGAAATGACGGTTTACCACGATTTGACATTAGACACTTGGAAATTATTCGACAACACCGGTTTGGAAATGCCATTTATGGTGGGCACTTATGCTGAAGAACCAAGTTTAAATATTGTCATTTCGGCGTATGGAGGCGTGTAAGATGAAAAAAGTCCTATTGATTCTTTTAGCGTTCGGTATCCTCTTAGGTGCATTCGCCTGTTCAAAAGACACAACAACGACTCCCGATGTTACCACCACCGGTGAACAAGAACCGCTTGACCAAGATTCATTGCTTGATTCCATCTCCAATGCAATCAAAGCTGCCTTCGACTAAATAATTCTATTAAGGAAGTTGCCTTCTTCAAGGTGACTTCCTTTTTTTCTATCTTTTTAAATATCGTCTATGATATAATCAAAATGGATTATTTATTGGCAGGAGGATATCGATGGTTTGGGATTTTATCGTAAAGTTTTTTGGATATTTTAATAACAACGGCAATGTTTCCTCTTTTTCGGATACATTGGGCGAGGGTTCATTTGGGTGGCGTCACTTTCTATGGATATTGATTGTTATAATCCTAGCGATTGGCGGATATGTCTTATTTCGCAAGTACCCAAAAGTTGGAAAAAAGATTGTATATTTTTTGGTTATATCCTTGTTTTCAATCCGCTTTTTTCATCAATCATTACGGGCCATTATTGGCGTCGAAACACCCTGGACAAGAGCATTTCCATTCCACATGTGCACAGTCTTAACGTTTTTATTGCCACTGACCATTGTTTTCGATTGGAAGAAAATAAAAACTCCCGTCTTTGTTTTAGCCATCATGGGTGGCGTTATCACGATGTTAATGGGTGAATATTTCGACAGTCGTTTTATGACGTTTTGGACGCTAGAGGGAATGGCTGCGCATTCCATCTTAATTCTTGTGCCGATTTATGAAGCAGCCACAAACCGCTTTAAATTTGATTTTAAAGAATCTTGGAAAGTTTTAGTCGGAATTCTCGTTTTAATGGCTTGGGCAATGATTGCGAATTTGCTTTTTTTCCCAAATACAGATTCCAACTACATGTACCTCATGGAAAACGCCTTGCCATTTGGATCAGATCAAACCTATTTCTTGATCTACACTTTAATCTTTGCCTTTTTCTTTGGAATCATATATGGCATTCCAATTATAACAAGACGCCTTGAACAACCGAAAATAAAATAACATCAAATCACTTTCTAATCAGTTCAGTATTAGGTATTATAGTATTAAATAGGAGGATCTAATGAAAACACTCAATCAATTTTACACATTATCAAATGGAATCAAACTACCAAAAATCGGATTTGGCACGTGGCAAGTAGCGAACGGACAAGAAGCTTATCAATCCGTTTTGCTGGCTTTGAAAAATGGGTATCGTCACATTGATACCGCTGAAGGATATGGCAATGAAGAAAGTGTCGCAAAAGCCATCCTCGATTCAAAAATTCCACGTTCAGAAATCTTTGTCACTTCAAAACTAGAATCGCATATCAAAACTTATGAAGGCGCATTAGCCGCTTTTGAAAAGACCATGTCACTTTTGAAATTTGACTATCTCGATTTATTCTTAATTCACGCGCCATGGCCATGGAGTGAAATGGGAAAAGATTGTAAAGAAGGAAATATTCAAGCTTGGAAAGCGATGGAAAAACTTTATAAAGACGGACGAATTCGCGCTATAGGAGTTTCAAACTTCTCGCCGGATGACATCGAGAATCTGTTAAATCATTGTGAAATAACGCCCCATGTCAATCAAATCGGTTATTTTATCGGGATTGATCAAAAAGCAACCATCGATTACTGCGAAAAGAAAAACATCTTTATTGAAGCATATTCACCACTTGGAATCGGTTATCTCTTGTCCAATCCGGATATCATCAAAGTCGCTGAAAAATACCATGTTTCTCCCGCCCAGATTTGTATTCGATATTGCCTTCAAAAAGGAACTGCACCGCTTCCAAAATCGACCCATGAAAAACGAATTATTGAAAATACGCAAGTGGACTTTGAAATTAAGAAAGTGGATATGGATTTCCTGGATACCATTAAGGGTGATCCAAGAAGATGGGACTAATCTCCCATCTTTTTTTATATAAAAAATGCCACCTTCTTATGGTAGCATTCATGTTTTTTATTCTTGGGTAATCCGATATTCCAGTTCGGCAATCATCCGCCTAATGTGAATGTCCGGTGTATCACTCATTGATAAAATCAAAGATAAACCATCTACGTAACCGTCTTGACTGAAGACAGTGGGTGAATACTTCCATATTTCAAGTTCGATCGTTTCTAAGGACCAGCCCTGTCCTCCTTGTACTCTCGGACTTTTCGCCATATGATACTCTGCACGACCCATGGCCAAACTTTCTGTGTAGGTTAGGGTTGGTGCATCAATTAAAGCTTCAAGCACGTTGATGCCTGATTTTGGCAAGCGGTACAATACAGGATGATTCTTTGGAAGTCTTACTTTTTCAGCGATTGGATTAAAGAGGTAGGGTTTCCCTTGGTCATAGAATTCAGTTCTTCCAATTCGAAAATACGTTTTAGCCGTATGAATTCCCTTTGATTTTAACAGTCCCGTTTGTTCAAATCGATTTAATATTCTTGATAAGCTCATGGGGGAATAGTTCAAAACTTTCGCTAAAAATGCACCAGTAAAATCGCGGGCGGGTTGATAAAACAAATATAAAAAAACCACTTGTTCGGCTGGAGAAAACGTCGATATAGGCTCTTGAGGTTTGGCAAAGGATTCCTTCAAACTGATGAAATAACGTGGTATAAAAATCTGTGAATCAGGGACTATAAATGGGACCATATCTGCGATCAATTTTTTCCGGTCCTTTGAAGCAATCTTATCAAATGTCAATACGACTCGTTGACTGCTTTGAGTCTCAATCCGTTCTAACCGATTTTTGAGTAGTCCATAAGGTAAAGTAAAATCAGGCAAGAAGACCAACAAATACTCCACCCCAAACAAATCAAACAGTAGCATCTCATAATTTTGAAGTTCTAAGTCAAGTTGTGACTTCCATTTATAAGGTCTTAGATGGTATTTTGACCCAATGGCTTCATCAAGATAGCGTTGGATATCATTCATTTTGCACACCTCTAGGGAAGAAAGATACTCCTATTATACTCGAAAATTGTTATAAAGCAATACTATTGTTATAGTTTGTTCGCAATGTGAGATATTTCTAATATAGATGCATTATTTTCGCGTATTAAACTCAGATTATAATCTTCGTCATATGCGTGTAATCGCTAATTAGCGGCATTATCTGAACTGAGTGATATTTCTAACATGTGTTCAATACATCTATATACTTTCTCCTTATTTTATATACAATCTTCAATTAGCCCGAATTCAAGAACGAGTATTTTACACTTATTTGACTGTCATTTCTGCTAAATTTTTTTACGGTTGCCATATTTTACTCATAAAAAAAAGGATAGCGATTGCTATCCTATTTAATCAAGATCTTGTTGCGATGGCATTGAAGGAATTGCACCATATCGAACAATGACATAACTAGTGACTCGATGAGAAAAGGTTATAATACCTTCAGTGATACCCTCTTCAATTGAGGTCAAAGATGCATTTATATCAAGAAGCCAATAGATATTAGCACCAATAAAAGAATCTTCAGCACACAAGATGACCCGGTTCATTCTTTCGAGAAGTGTTCGATAAAGGTTTTGACAATTGATGGATCGAATTGCATCCCCGAACAGCTCATAATTTCTACCAAAGCTTCTTTTTTCGTCATAGGTTTCCGGTATTCCCTTTTCGAGGTCAGGGTGTCAAAGGTTTCTACCACTGCGATGATTCTAGCGTTAAGTAGAATTGCTTCACCTTTCAAGCGGTTAGGATATCCGGTCCCGTCCCACCTTTCATGGTGTTGCAGTACCGTAGGAGCAATCTTAGAAAATTTAGAGGTTGAATTAAGGATGAAATAACCCGTTTCTGAATGGTTTTTAACTTTGACCCATTCTGCTCGGGTCAATTTACCTTTTTTGTGTAATATGGCCTCGTCAATAGCAATTTTGCCAATGTCGTGCATCACTCCAGCAACTTTCAAACGATGAATCTCCACCGGATTCATCCCGAGATATCGTCCCATTTTTTCACAGAGTATTCCCACGTTTTTCGAGTGATCTCGTTCATACCGGTTTCGTGCAAACAACGTCTTCAAAATCATCAATACTGTTTTTCCAACCATCAAATCCTGTTGGTCTGTTTTCTTTTGGTTCAAATCTCGATAAGCCTCATGGAGAACATCCTTCATTGTTTCATGGAGATCATGCTTTGTTTTGTATCCAAAAGAAACGGTTGCTTTCAGGATATTTTGCCGATCATTGACAAGTTGATTGGTCATTGTCTCTATCATGAGTTCGACGGTGGGCTCATCGGTTTTCGGCAAAAGAATCGCAAATTCATCATTTGCAATCCGTGCTAAAACGTCACCATTACGACAAGTATTTGATAGTATCGCGGCAATCGACTTTAGAAGTTTATCTCCTGTTGCGTATCCCATGGCATCGTTAATCAATTTCAGTTGATTGACATCACAGAGGAGAATTGTCAATGGGAGATGGATAGCAGTGTCGATACGACTCAATTCATCGTGGAAAAACTTCTGATTGTACAAGCCAGTCAGTCCATCGCGAAGTTCACTATCACTCGTTTCCAATTCAAATGAGATTTTGTCAGGCATAATTAGTGGTTTTCCTCTTCATTGTTCTATCCATATTGAAATACCGATATCTCTAAAAAATGTAGTTAAAAAAGCATTTAAATTAAGAAAAATCGTTCGTGCTTCTTGGTCAAATCTATATGATTAGTGCCCGCACATTTTTAAATATAATATCATTAAAATGCAAGAAAATAAAGGTCTACTTCCAAATCCGTACCCAATCATAACTTGAAAACTCAAGAACGACTTCCTTCATCATTAAGATCTCAATGGCCACTCACATATTAATTTTCTGCTAAGATTCTATAAGACCAAAAACAATCAATTAAATATTGTACACTAAATAATTTAAAATAGGATTTTTGAAACAAAAAAGAGATTCAAACGAATCTCTTTTAATGACATAAATGGTGGAGCCAGAGGGGATTGAACCCACGACCCTCTGCACGTCAAGCAGATGCTCTCCCGCTGAGCTATAGCTCCACACGCATAAACTATTATACTATATTTTGCGGACATTTCAAGGAAAATGTTCGCAAAGTATGGTCCTTTTTTACACGGTTCTCGCTAAGACAAACAACAGATCGCTGAGTCGGTTGATATATTTCAAAACCGACCACAAATCATCGCGTCCACTTTCATTGATATACTTGACAACTTTTCGTTCAGCGCGTCTACAAATGGCCCTTGCCATATCAAAGTAAGCCCCTGGCAAACTTGCTTCACTTCCCGGCAAAACAAAGCGTCCTTCAATGGGATGAAGTGTTAAAAGTCGTTGTTCCTCTTCTTCCACAAATGCCAAATACGTTTCGCTCCAAGCTTCAATTTTCCCAGGACCCCCTTGAACTTTCACAGGGGTACTCGCAATCAAAGAATTCATCGATTGTAATGCTTTTTGGATTTCTAATATGGGTTCATATTTCGCATAGTGATAGGTGAGTCCTAACCAGCTTGACAATTCATCGCTGGTTCCTAAAACATCAAATAAGATGTTATCTTTTCTAAACTTTTCGTTCACATAGTTCGCAGAAAAACCTTGATCTCCCATTTTGGTAGAAACCTGATGAAGTTTCGTGATTTTCATAGGATAATACCTCCTTGAATAGTGCTTAGCGAATGACCACAGTTCCTATAACCTTATAGGGTTTTGAAGTAGCGTCAATCAATGAAACATGCGTCGGCGTAATGGTCTTTGGGATGCGAATCGATTCGGCGATTTTCGTCGCTGCGATGCGTTCTTCCTCAGTTAAATCAGTGGCCAAAGTTATATGCGGATGATAATTTTCAATCGTTGAATATTCACTTAGTTCAATATCTGTTATTCTTAAATATTTATCGTGCAACTTTGCTAAATCTTTGTCTTTGTCGACATCGATAAAGACCGTTGATTTTTCACCCTGAAAACCGCTAATGCCTTTGGTTTTGATTTGGAGTTTAAAGGGACGGATGGCGTAAAACTTTTTAACGGATTCAACCGAATCAGCTTCATAAACAATCAGTGTTACGTGGGGAAAATAACCCGATTCATTAAAGAATGGATTCACTTCTTTAGCAATTTTTTCGACAACATCGTCGATTTGTTTGATTTTGTCAAATCCTAACACAATAGCGAATTGCATAGCATCAAATCCTTCTCATGTGAAGTATAAATTTATTATATCTCATTTGGTCCATTTTTAATAGGAAAAGTGTTCAAAGCGCCATTATTTCCCTTAATTTCGGGCTTTATTGACTATTTTCATAATAAAATCGACTTAAAATAACCATTAAAGCCGAGTATTGAATTGAATTTAAAGAGACCGATTGTGAGAATCGTTGTTTTGCGATATAATCATGACAATCCTATCTTATTATCTCATCTCTTCAAAAGGAGCAAATCATGATACTTCTACTCACAGCATTCGAACCTTTTAACAAATTAACCGAAAATGCTTCACTAGACGTCTTAAATGCCATTCCCGATACTATCGAAGGTCTTACGCTCATTAAAGCCGTATTACCCGTTATATATGACAATAAAATCTACAGGCAATTGCTTATTCAACATCATCCTGATATCGTCATTCATATGGGAGAAGCAGGAAATAGACCTTTGGTTAATTTGGAATATCGCGGGGTTAACAAAATGGCGTCGACCGTTCCCGACAATCATGGCGTTACCATGAACGGGCAACCCATAGCAGTAGGAGGAAATGAGGATCTGATTGAAACACTGGGTTCTAAAAACATTGTGGATCATCTATCTTCCTTAGGTTACCCGATTGCTTTATCAGAGTCTGCGGGGTCCTTTATTTGTAATTTAGCTTTATATTCTAGTCTTCAAGCAGTCATTGAACTTATGATGGCAACGAAAGTGGGGTTCATTCATTTGCCAAGACTATCGCATCAAGTTAATCCAGTGGGAATGCCCACGATTGAACTGAAGTTAGCCGTTAATACTGTTTTAGCAGTGATTCGTGAATTGATAAAAATATAACGTCAGGGGAATCCTGGCGTTATTTTTTTAGTTTAATTGATTGAGCGATGCTTGTAATAAATTCAAATATTGATGAATATGAAGTCCGTCGACGAATCGATGATTCGCCGCAATTGAAATGGGCATCATTAATGCCTCATCTTTCTTTTCAAACTTTCCAAAGGTTATCCTTGTAATTGCATCATCTTTATTCGCATCCATTTCGTGAGTCACAGAGGTGAAATGGATCCAAGGGACGGAGGAGTAATAGATATAATGATCAAACGATTCGTCTTTTGCGGTTGGAAAATACTGTTTTTGATTTTCAACTGCATTTTTGCACGCGGAGGTGTAATCATAAATCGTGGGTGTTAGTGCAACATTGGTAATACAAAACAAGTCGCTCCCTTTTGGCATATCGGTGAAGGAAGGGATTAAATCGTCCAATAACACGATTTTTTCGCCTCTAATGCGATATCGGAAAGCCTCAACTTGGTTCATTGCCTTCGTAGATAAATAAATCATGGAGTAATAAAACGATAATTGATTGCGTTTCACAAATTTATGAAAGGCAGACACATCAATGTCAACGGTCAATGAGTAAAACGGGTAAGCAATTCGACTGAAAAATTCGAAGTGTTCTTTTCTTGGCCATGTTTCAATATCGATTTCTTTCATAGAATACTCCTTTTCTAAGGGACTACATACAATTTGACCCTTAATGTGATTATACCACAGCTTTACCATCCCTAAAAGTCATAATCCTTAACAATAAAAAGAAAAACTCTTTGTGAGGGTTCACAAAGAGTCAATGGCATTGGAGCAAGCGAGGGGAATCGAACCCCCATGTTCTGCTTGGGAAGCAGACGTAATGACCATTATACGACACCTGCATATCAAATATTTGTATTATCAATTTTAACGCAAAAAGCCCCAAATATCAATCCCTATTCGTGATTAAGAAAAGAAAAAGCAGATGTCATAAACATCAGCCATATGAACAAATGGTCGGAAAGACAGGATTTGAACCTGCGACCTCTGGGACCCCATGCAAGACAATAAATAACGTACTAAAGCCCATGTTTAGCGCTTTCTGATTGCACGCCCCCTGCAATGAACCCCGTTTTGAACCCCAATTTGCTTTCAATATACCAAACAAGACCGAATTGTACCCCAAAATCCTAGTTATTAACTGCAGAATCCTTACATTGCATTTATTGTTTTATTTTAGTTCATACACAGCTTTTGTCATTCCGTATTTTGTTTTTGTAATTACATTCCCGACTAAGGTAAATTTGTAATCTTCCATTTGATCCAATAAAGGATTATCCAAGTCCATTTCTACATCTTTTATCACACTATCAATGCCGGAAAACTCATCACTAAAAAATACCGATACAGCTATAAATCCTTTTTCTTTAGCGCATCTTAAAGCCTCAATCTCGCTCATGGTCTCACCTCAAAAATATTAAATCATCTTAATCAATAATTGTATTACTCTATTTATTTGAAAAAAAGCCGATATTTTCCAACTAAAAAGAGCGCATTAGTCGCGCTTTTATAGGTTTACTCCTGAATTAATGATGCAACCCCTTTCATAACGAACTTATACGATGATTACATTCAAAAGTACGGAAAATTCATTGTCAAAGCAAAAAGGAGTATTAATTCTGATGGTAATAATCGCGGCGAAATTGAAGAAATACTGATTAGAAACTATTAATTATGCCATCAAAACTTGATTTAGCTTGGGAAAATTTATTCCATACATACAATATTCTTGACGAAATTGTTCTTAACGGAAAGTGCTTTATTTCTGCCGCTCAAATAAAAGCCCTCCATTATGAACCTCGTTTACTCACAAAATTTGATAACTCCGGCCAACTGCCAAGGCTCTTTGCTGATAATCATCTCTCCATCCTTCCTGTTTCATCTCACGATTATGTCATAGCTCATCATGATATTATGGGGAACCCACTGATAAAACACCATATCAATCCACTCTCGGTTTGAACCCATAGGATATCATGGTTACGCACTGAAAAAAACACTTATTCCAAGTATTGAAATGTGATATTACATGTCTGAGTCATTGACCTACATTATCATTTGAAATCGTGAGCATTAACAAAAAGCCATGTCAATAAGAAAGTTTAAAAGCTCATGAAATATAAGCGAAAAAAACGAAAAACTTGGTAGGAATTTGAAACCAAAAATATTGGGAATTCCTTTTTTTTGAATAAGATCAATAAACTCTTCGAAAAGAAATCTAGGTATGGAGAAACAGAGGTGGTAGAAATGGTGTTCCACTGGATATTTTTAACCCCTCCCCCTGCAAAATCAACCACAATCGTGAAATGAGAAAAATCAAAATTTTCCGTGTAAGTCGATGCCCTTTCGGAGATGAGTATGATATCAAAAACATTGTCCTGCTTGCTGAGGTTCAACTCTTTAATTCTTTTTAGTTGATCAATATTGTTCAAAACAAAAACACGATATGAAAAATCAGAAAAATGGGGCTGAAACCATTGATGAAGGGTCCATAAAAAATAATGATTAAAATGACGAGTATAGAATAACTCGCTTTCATCAATGATGAATTTCTTTTTTTTCAGAAATCGCTCCAAAAAGGGAATTGTCATTTTTTTTGCCGGAGAAAGCGGATAATAAAGTCGTTTAAAAAATAATTTAAATAATTCCCCTTTTTCAATTGACAGGAAATTCTTCGAAGTTATTTTGGATGCAAACAAATAAAAGAGAAAACCAGAGAGTAGAACGGAAGCAAATATAATCAGAAGAAAGAAACCCATCCAGTTAAAAGAAAATCCAAAGATCGAAAAATAGATTCCAGACCCAAAAAAAACAATGTAGGGTATTATTGTGGACAGAATGTAAATTATCCGCTGAATCAAGTTGACGCATGGATACCAATTTTCTTTCATTTTTTCTCCAATCACCCATTTGGGTTTAAGGCAGAAATGAATTTATCCTTTTGAGTATCAGAAAAATAATATAGAGTTGAATCAACAAACAAAACAACATATGGCTTAACAAATTGGTTGGAAACAGTATTTCCCAGCAAATTACTTGCTGTATATACGGTTCCTTCAATTCGCCATTCATGAGGGTTTTTTTGCCGTTACATAGATATATTAATAAAAACCGATTGACAGAAGATAGTTAGTCTCTGACCAATAACCATACCAGTCCAATTTCAGCTCAAACTTTATGTGCGTTTTTTTGTTTTGCTTTTTTTGCACCAAGATTCTTCATATATTGAAAAAAAGAGACGAAAAATCGACGCCAGAACAACTATTATCATCGAGTAAATAAAAATCGTTATTGAAAGGGGCGTTCGAATCAATTCCGACCATTTTTCTTCTAAAGAAAAAAGGTAGTTCATGAGAATGCACACTCCACTAAGAAGCCAACCTATTGGCAAAAGGATTAGTCCTATTATTTGATATATATAATCCACTTTTGACATTTTCAGAGGAAAATCTGAAGTACAAGTGTTATATATGAAGAACTTATACTTAATTGTTTCATAAAAAATTGTAAACCGACAATCTTCAATATTCATACTTATTCTTCCATTACCCAAACATATTACATAGCTTGCGACGATGGTTGTACAAAGAATGGGAATAATAATGGAATTGAACTGTCCGAGCATAAATACTAAAATGGAACTTAAAAAGACAAGAAGAAAATCAAAAAAAGGATATGTAGGAAAACGATATTGTGATTTAATTCTTTCAATATTTTTTTTCATTTTCATCTCCGAATTTTGTCAAACCCTAATTGGATTAAGTGGTTTTTAATCAGTGGTCTTGTGTTTGTGCGTCTTGGTACCTTTGTATTGTTTTGAATCCATTCATTTTTATTTATAATAACACTTAAATACCAAAAAATAAAGGTCTATTACTAAATCTGTACCCAATCGGTGTTTTATAATCAAGCGTCGAGTGAATCCGCTTCCGATTGTAAAAGAGTTCGATGTAATCAAACAGGTCGGCGTTCACCTCGTTAATGTCATGATAGTTTCGTCGGTAGATTCTTTCCTTCTTCAACTGTGCGAAGAAACTCTCAACACAGGAGTTGTCATAGGGACACCCGCCTCTAGACATACTACCTCGCATTTTGTTTGCTACCAAAGCGTTTTGATACCCTGCGCTCGCATACTGGGTGCCACGATCGCTGTGGAAAATTGTTCCTTCGGTATCCGGATACCGTCCAATTGCTTCCCCAAGTGCTCGTTTCACAAGTTCCGTATCTATTTTAAGACTGGTCGCATAACCAATGACTTCTCGGTTGTACAAATCTAAAACGACCGCCAAATAAACCCAACCGATTTTTGTCTTGATGTACGTGATGTCTCCCGCCCATATGATGTTCGGTGCTTCTGGGCGAAAGTTCTGTTTCACAAGGTCTTCTTTATAGGGATTTGTTTCCTGATGATGACGGTATGGTTTATACTTTCGCTGTGTGACCGAATAAAATCCGTGCTGTCGCATGATGCGACGCACTTTCCATTCGCTAACCGCGATTCCTGCTTCTTTGAGTTCCCTCATAATCTTCCGACATCCGTAGGCATCATCGCTTGCGTGAAACGCATCTTCAACGGCTTGAACCAATTCAAATTCTTCCAAGCGCCTACCCGTTCGATTCTCTTCTTGGATTCGCCATTGGTAATATTGTTTTTCACTGACTCCCAGCACTTTGCACATCTTTCGCACGCTGTATCGGGAGTCGAGGCGTTTCATCGCCTCGCATTTCAGTCGCGTGCTCGCATAAAGATGTGCAGGGATTTTTTTAGAATCTCGACATTCTCTCTTTCCTCAATCAATTCTTTTTCTTTTTGTTTAAGCCGATTCTCAATTTCTCTTAGCTTTCGTTTCATGTCTCCTGGATCCTGAATTCTCACAGTCCGTTCCATAGCTCTCGCAACGGTTGGACTTGGCATGTTATTCTTACGTCGATACTCTCTTACCCACTTGCAGACGGTGTTTGTATCAATTCCAAGTTCTTCTGCGACCGCTGTCGCTGATTTCCCTGAATTCAAAATATGGAGAACAGTCCGTTCTCTCATTTCATCTGTATATTTACTATTATTACTTGGCATAGTTTTTCTTCCCTTCAGTTTGTACCCATATGATACCATAACTTACCCACTGATTAAAAACCATACCAATTCAACAAGAGCAAATCGCTAAAATGGCCAAAACTAAGAAAAAATAGCGATATTTTTTGAACCCCATTTTGAACCCCATTTTAGACTAAAACTAGGTTTTTTGGAAAAAACAGCAAAAAAAAAGGTACCATTTCGTGTGAAATGGTACCAAAATCATAGGTTTTACCTATGAAAACATCAAAATGGTCGGAAAGACAGGATTTGAACCTGCGACCTCTTGGACCCCATCCAAGCGCTCTACCAAGCTAAGCTACTTCCCGGGCATTATAGATTATATCAAATGAAAGCAGAAAACGCCACAATTTTTAATTAAAATTCAATATAATCTTCTAGCGCGAATATTTTATCAATCAGTTTATAAAACACCGTAAGAACCAACAGGTCGGCTGCCCCGCCAAAACTAAGATTAGCCGAGATACATCTTGAAGTCAGTAGCTGAAGGGCAGTATCATCTTTAGGGTCGATAGATTTAAACCAGGTCTTTATATCGTTGGCACTTTGCAGGGTTTTAGCCCGCTTAATTAATACCGTATCATCCATGATTTTTATGGCTTCGATGAGGGTCTTCATTAATGATTCTTTTGTTAAATCCGAACAAACCGGTAACAATTTTCGAAGGGTTGGAAAGCCATCAATGGCTTCTCCTCTTGCACCTTTAACACCATACTGATGAAACGCATTCAGTCCAGAGGTTTTAGGAGAATATTCAAAGTCATTTTGGATTTCAACCGCCATTAAACGAACAATTCGAAATAAGTCCCCTCTTTTTTCTTTCAAAAGATAACCCAGCGCCGAAACAATCATCCCTAAATTGAAGATGAGACCTTTATAGGCATTAACGCCGTTTGTAGCGACCAACATCGCTGTTTCGGCTTTTTTGCCAATCGTTCTAGCGCCATTAAACAAAACGCTCAAATCGCGTGAATTCCAGCCTAGTTGAAACATATCCACAAAATAAGGTGTAATCGCTTCTTTCGCTTGAATCATCAAAGCGTAATTCATATCCGGATGTGATCCATTGGACGTGGGGGTGACCAATCCAAATTTAGGGTCTAAGTTAAGTTCCATCATCATTGCTTGATCAATACACTTCGTGACGTCTCTTTGCACGGCTTGATAGATTTCTTGTTGCATATAATTCAGTAAATCAGATAACTTGTGTGTCTGGTTTCGACTACAGTCAAACGCTGGTTTATCGCATAACATACAAGGTCTTAGTTTCGATCTTGAGAGACTTCTATGGGGATTATCATGGACATCAAGGTCCACAAAACGGCCATACGGATTTTGTTCTTCAAGAGCCACGCAATACGCTTTGATGGCTAAGGGATCATGACTAGAAACGATATAAATCCACTCTGGGCCATCTGGGCCATCTAGGCGGTGTTTTTCGATGAGAGGCAACTCATTCAGTTTTTGGGCAAAATAGGTGATCAATAAATAAGCGATGTTTAGGCGTTTGTCTGGGCCGGGGATATTGGCTTTAATCGTCACTACGACCTGACCATTTTTTAAATAGGGAAGGATGAACCCGTGACGGCGTTCGCGGTCACGGAGAATTTCTTCGGCTTTATTTCCCATGTTTTTCCATCATGATTCCCCGCAAAAGCGGACGAATTGCGTTAGGTACATAAGTCAAAGCTTCATCAATCTTGTTTTCATTCATCAAACGTCTGACCAAAGAAGCCGAGATAATGACTTCATCTTGTCTATAACGTTCGATTTCTTTAAGTTGATTACCTAACGTTTCTTTTAAAATGGTATTATACGCTACCATCACCGCATCGGTTTCCGTTCCTACATG
Source organism: uncultured Caryophanales bacterium (assembly GCA_942493185.1). Classification (GTDB taxonomy): domain Bacteria; phylum Bacillota_I; class Bacilli_A; order Izemoplasmatales; family Hujiaoplasmataceae; genus UBA5603. The sequence continues at coordinate 542,919 of OW818673.1, read as the reverse complement.
GCGCAACCGAATGTTTAAAAGAGGCATAAAATAGTGTTTGAAAATGAGAGCATCGAGCATGGCATGTTCTTTTTCTCGATCATCAAGGCGTTTTAAGAAATAACTTGGAAATGTCGATTTGGATACAATGTAATTTGTGGATGGTAAAACAAGAACATTGGCAAGCGGTTTTAAGGCCAAATAGACCAAACTAAATCGTTCTTTATATGTAAAAGTGGATTCATCCGTCTCAACAACAAAGACCAATAAATATTCATGGTCCTTCGACGCATTTTCGATCAATTGATAATGTCCCAACGTGATGGGATTGCAATTGACAACGATGGTCCCGATGTCATGATTTTTTAACGCAATGCCAAAATGGCTTTCGGCTTGTTTTTGAATATCATGAATGACCTCTTCAATGTGATCGACGCCACCTTCCATAAAAGCAACTTTTCCGGTGTCCGCCAACAAACGAAATCCCATTGATGAAAAAACAAAGATATACTCTGACTTTGTGAAAACGTGATAAGAATAAATGCTTCTTTCTCTTAAAAGATTGATCGCAAATCCGACCAACTCTCCCGCTAGGTTTTCCCCGCGATAAGTGGGATTCGTTGCGAGTCCTTTGAGGATATTTCCATCAAGGGACAAGGTCGCAATGATGCCTTCTTGATCATCCATATAATAGCTTTCATCAAGATTGCTATAGCCTAAATCATAACCAGCCAAAAAATTCTTTACGAGTTCTTTTTCTTTGGTTAAAATCGCTTGTTTAATCATGGAAATCCTCCTTTCAATGATGATTATTTTTGATAAAGTGTATCAATGATTGAACCATCCCGATACCGTACGTAGCCAATAGGCTTCAAGGAACAAGGAGGTGTTTTTGGTACACCCGCGATGTCATGAGCCAAAGACATCAACTCTGAAATCGTCATGATTTGTAAGGATGAATGCTTCAATTTTTCGATGAGATCTGTTCTTATCGGGTTGATCGCAATCCCTCGTTCGGTCACAATCATATCGATATCAGATCCCGGGGTCGTCACCGTGGTCACACGTTCTTTAATAATCGGCAACCGAGCTTTTAACAAATTGGTGACAATGATGGATACCTTCGCTCCATGAGCCGTATCCGCATGTCCACCGGATCCGCCGATGATTTCACCCAATGAATCCGTGGTGACATTGACATTAAAATCAAGGTCAACTTCGGTCGCTCCCAATATCACAAAATCAAGGTCATTTACAATGGGATTATCTTCAAATGGATTTCCGTATTTAGAGGCGGAAATCGCCAAATGACGACGATTTTCGCGGTAAGATCTTGCGGCTTTTAAATCAAAACATTGGACATCGTACAAGGTTGTGACTAATCCATTTTCGAGCATATCAACGTATTGCCCCGTGATTCCCCCTGAAGCAAAACGGGCTTTTATATTGTTTGAAATCATGTATTGTTTGACATATTCGACGACAGCTAATGAGATTCCCCCTGCGCCAGTTTGCATCGAAAATTCATCTTTTATTAATCCAAGTTCAATTAATAATTTGGTGGTGTCTCTGGCAATTTTACGTCCAACGGGGTCTCTCGTGATTTTTGTCGTGCCGGAAACAATTCCTTCTGCATCGCCGATTTTGTCAACTTTGACCACATAATCGACATAGCGGTAATCAAGTTCGGGTTCAACGATTTGGTCCGTTTGATAATCCGTGATCAGGACGACTTTTTTAGCATATTTTAAATCAGGAATGGCATAACCCAACGTTCCACATGCATTTGGGCCAAATTTACCCGAGCCATTTCCTTTCCTATCCACAGCCGGTGTTGCGATAAAGGCAACATCGATAGGCAAGTCACCCGATTCGATGGCTCTGGCACGACCCCCATGGGTATCCATAATCAAATTGCCTTTTAAGGATCCTTCTCCAATGGTTTTCGCAACCGGACCATTGAGATAGTTGGTCACGATGTTTGTTATATGTCCCTCTGTTATTAACTTAGAAAGAATCGCATGGTTGGGGAAAATGGAAGAGGGTGCGAAGGTCATATCTTTTAAATCCCGGCTCAGGACTTCCTCAGCCACCATATTGATGACTTTATCACCATTTCTTAAGTGATGATGAAAGGAGAAAGTCATGCCATTGGTGATCTTTAGTCGATCAAAAACTTCAGAAATACTATTTAAAAAAACCACGGTTTCAGAGGTGGTTTTTTCCATAATCAATTGACGCGATGTATGAAGATAACGATCGCTAGAGGTAAAAGGCGTTCCTACATGTGGGATATCTCTTCTTAAGCTATTTATCATCATTGCCTCCCAATAAGCCGAAATGACGAGCTTTTTCAATCAGTTTTTTTGCCCGATCAATGACGGGCTTATCCACCATTTTGCCATCTAAACTAAAGACACCCAAATGTCTTTTTTCAGCATCAAGGCTTGCTTCTATGATTCGTTTAGCATAATCAATCGCATTGGATGATGGTGAAAAAACAGCATTAATCGAATCGATTTGGTTGGGATGAATGGCACACTTGGCTTTCATTCCCAGTCCCAGCGCATTTTGTGCGTCTTTAAGCAATCCTTCTTCGTCGGTCACATCGGTAAAAGGCGTATCAATGGCATCAATGCCATATGCCTTGCAGGCATACGCCATCTTTGCTCTTGGATACTCGATTTCATGGCCAATCTTGGTTCTTTCAATCTCCATATCACCAGTTAAGTCTTCGGCGCCAAGCAATAATCCTGATACCCTGGGAAGCTGGGCAATGGCATTGATCTCTAAGACCGCTTTTGCCGTTTCAATGATAGGAATAATTCGGATTTTTTTAGAGATTCTTCTAGCGTTTTCAAAGGTCTCAAGCAGTTTTGTCAACTCCTTGATGTCTTTGGTCGAGGCCTTTGGAAGGACGATGCCATCGATATGGTGGCTCATAATCATATTAAGATCTTCTGCTCCTAGCGAAATCGCTACTGAGTTAATCCGGACATAAACTTCGTAAGGAGGATTGGCAAGCGTTGCGAAAAACGAACTCATCAACCGTCTCGCGGCATCTTTTTCACTCATGCTGACGGCATCTTCTAAATCGAAAATGACCGCGTCCGCTCCAAAGATATCCGCGTTTTGTAACATCGCCGGATTATTACCCGGAATGAACAAGTAACTTCTATTCACGATTTCCCTCCATCCGGTGTAAAGCGGTCAATAAACGGGCTTTAATGGTGTAATCCAAGGCCCCTTTATCAATACATTCAACCTCTAGATGTTCTTGATTGAGATCTTTCAATGTTTGTTCAATCACCGATACAATTTGGTCATGGTAAAAAGCATCAACGATGGAAGTAACCTTAATGGTTAATTGGTTGCTTTCTTTGATGGTGATGAGGACATCATTTGATTCCAAACTGCCGGCGATGCCGATTTTCATTAAAAATCATCCTTTTTTATCTTGAATTTGCCAACGCGATAACGCGATTCATTTCGTTTTTAACAATCATAAATCCATCATCAACGGACATTCCCGGTTTAGCCAAACATTGATCGGCTTTACAAGCAATGGCGATATTCGTGGTGGTTTCGGCGCTGATATTGGTTTCATTGCAGGTACCGCCGCAATATGACCCAATCTTCATTTTGTTACAATACAATATCGCCTCAACGACGTTATTGACTCCGCCTAAATCCGGTGTCTTAATTTGTAACATATGTCCAGCTTTTTGATCCGCGAAATCACGGATATCTTCTAACGTATTGCACCATTCATCCGCAACGATTTCAAGTTTGCTACCAGCATCATCCATCATTTTCGTCAGGATTTTTAACGCTTGCAAGGTACCTTCGCGGTCACCCGTATCAACGGGACCTTCAATGCGAATAGAGAATGGTTTGGCGATTTGTTCTAATTCCAATAAATATTTGCCAATCTTTTCAAAATCATTATGAAACGCAATGCCAATGGTTCCATAAACGTCGATGTGGAAAACCGGTAGGTATTTTGAATCCACACGGTGCGATAAAATACGGTCACGAAGCCAAGCGACATATTCCGCTAACAATTCGCCCTTTTCGCCCAGTTTTGTTTTGACATGGTTAATCAACGCATGAGGAAGGACATCAGACCCTTTTAAGATCATTTTATCAACGTTTGTATAACGTTCGTCACCACTTTGAGAAAAAATGGGGACCGGTTTATAGATTTTATCTTTAATCTTATATTCTTTGCGAATGATTTCGGCACGGGTTAATTTTTGGTGATTTGCGACCAACGATAAGAACGCTTGTGTCAGCCCATAACGAATCGCCGTGTGAAGTCTTTTGCCATCAACGAGTAAGTTATCATACTTCTCTGCCAACCGGCGGAAAGAATCGGCTTCTTCGCCAATTAAGAGCGGAACCACTTTCTTATTTAAAAACGGAATGAAGTCTTTTGCAAGAAATAAGGGGTCACGTCCACCGGTACCAGAATATTGAACCGCCGCACAATCGCCGGTTCCAACCGTTCCGTCTTCTAAGATGATTTGAACACTAATGGCTTCCCCGCTTTGACGCACTTTGGAGAACCCGGGTGTCACTGGATCGCCTACATAAAAGAACCCATCGTGCTCAGCGCCGGCCTTAATTGCTTTTTGATCATCAAAATAAAATCCTGTAAAAGAAGGGGTTAAAATCACATTTTTAATTTTCATCGTTAGCCTCGCGCTATGCTTTCTTGCCGCGACCAATCAAGTGGCCGCTAGCGACTGCGTTGACATCATCAATCGTCAGTTGGAAGGAAATGGGACGGTGTTCAAATTCTGCACGTTCGCGAATTTTTGCACGGTGATGCGCTTTAATAACTTCAGGAAGACCTAAATTGCCAAATTCCAGAATCCGGATAAATCCATCATTGTCTCTGGCGGGCAAAACTTTACCGGCATTGAATTTTGAAGGGGCAAAGGGAACATCTAAGATGCCTTGTTCGAATGCTTTGACGATGCCTTGAGCCAAATCGCCGTCACCGACTTCGAAAATCGCTTGCATTAAGCAATCGACTTCGCTCTCGATTTGGGACATTTCCATGGAAAGTTCCATGGATTCTGGGAACTTTTGATCTCTTAATAAATTAACGACAAACTTCGAGGCTTTAATGCCTTGACCATTCGCTTCCGCTGTCGGAATCCCAATGGATTCATGCGGTGATTTGGTAATCATTTTGGTCGCTTTTGATAAAGCAGCAACGGTTGATGACATGGCAATTAGTCCCGTTGCCATTGCTTCATCCGCCGGGAATCCCCCCATCCACTGATGGAACACCGTGGTGATAACCATATTCTTATAACCGTATTTGCTTAAATACGATTCTGTTTGTTTTTGCAAAGTCCGAATTGCGGCAATGTCCTGAAGCACATTTCCACCCATTCCATACCCTACAGTAATGTTTTTTACGCCTTGTTCCGCTGCTAATAAGGCTTCACATATTTGAACGGTGTTGGAAATACATGGTGGAACCAACGTTCCAGTGAGGGGTCCAAAAGGTTCACGGTTTATCGTTACACCGTAATCTTCATAATAGCCCACCAAACGATCCACATATTGCCAGTTACGAATCGTGGTTTCTAAAGAGACGCTTTTTGCGTAAGGAATGTTGTAAGAAATGCCCCCACCTTCATTTGAAGTCCAACCCGAAGCGTGAATGATTTCTGATAACAACCGTGCATCCGGCGTTCCATGACGCGCTTGAATAGGAACACTGACAGCTTCAAATACGGCTTTACAGCCTTTCACACCATGGTTGACGGCTGGAAATCCGTTTAACATGGCACGGTGGGCAATTTCGCTTTCCTTAATGCCGTTTTCAGCTTCTTGATATCGATTTTGACGCGTATAAGAGTCAATCGTGGAGGGGACAAAGTCCGCTCCAGAGGCTATTAAACTTTGTAATAACTTTATGTGTTCGGATAAAACCGGTACACCCGCACGGGGTTGTACCAAGGTCAAGCCTTGGTGTTTGGCTTTCACCAATTTTAAAGCGAAGTTTTTCTCTTCCGGAATCGCCTTCAAATACGGGATGGATTTTTCAAAGTCCAAATCAGGATCAGATCCCGTAATCCAAGCCGATAGTACTTTTTGGCGTTCAGCGAGAAATTCTTCTTCGGTCCATTTTTTGTTTTTTAGCATGGTAATGTCCTCTCATGGTGCAAATACTATACTTCAGTCATATATTTTTTCATAATTCTTAATGCGAGCAACGGTTCGTATTCACTCAATAGCCCCATGGCATAAAGCGAATATTTGGAATCGATGTAAAATTTGGGACGTCTTGGTCTCAATTCAAACTCATTGCGAAAGACGTTGGTCGTTTTCGCTAAGATTTGTTTTGGATCTTTTGATTTGATGATAACCCCACCGGTTCCGATGACCACTTCAATATCCGATAAATCTTTTCCGGTTTGATGATGAACCATCCCCATCGGTGTATAGATTTCTTCCATTCTTCCCGCATGGCGGTTCATGGCTTTATAGACACACATTTCCGCCAATAATCCATCCACAAATGCTTCTTGAACATTGGATGGCAACATGGAAACATTGTTAAATCGGTTATTGATTTCGGTTTCGATGTCAATCCCTTTTTCAAGGTTGATCATTTGAATTTCTTCTTTGGTTAATGCTTTTAAGATGCCAGTGGCTGAGTAACGCATTCCCAGATCGCCTTCAACCGTTCTTTTGGCATAAGGCTCTTCTAATCCCGTCAAGATGACGTCTCCTCGTTTAGAGGGTTCGCTGATAGAATATAAATCGGTGGTTGCGCCGCCAACATCGACGACGACGATTTCGCCCATTCCGGGTTCATGTAAATAGCCTTTGGCCAGCAATTCACAGGCACGAAGACACGCTTCAGGGGTTGGCAAAACGACTCTTTCAATTTCACTTTCGATTTTCTTGATGCCTTTTGCTTCAATGATTCGTTTCAGGAAGATATCCCGGATTTTATCTCTGGCTTGTTTGATATTCAGTTGATTGATTTTAGGCATAACGTTATCGACGATGTATCCATCGATGCCATATTGGTTAAAAATCTCTTTGATTTCGTCTTGAACCGATTTATTACCGGCATAGACAATTGGAATCGATAACTGTGCTTCTCCCAATAGTTTTGCATTGTATAACACACATTCAGAGTTTCCTCCATCAGATCCGCCTGCCAATAAAACGATATCGATTTTTTTGGATTTGATCGCTTCGACTTCGGATTTATTTAAATGATGCGAAAAGACCAAATCGACTTTGGCCCCTGCCCCTAAACAAACCCGTTTCGCCGCTTCGACCGTTAATTCTTCAACCAGGCCGATCGCTGCCATTTTAAGTCCGCCTGCTGCGCTTGAACAAGCAACGATATGGTCAAAAACCATTGGTCCGCCGAGAATTTCGTACAACCGGTCCAATGCATTTTTATACCCCACGGTGATATCACTATCAACCGTTGTAAAGTGGCTAGCGCTCGCAATGATGTCACCGATTTCAGAATCGACCGCCGTTAATTTGGTAAAGGTCGACCCAAAATCGATTAATAAATACTTGGCCATCTTACTCACCCAAATCAGTTTTGATGTCGTTTAATGCCATATCAATGGAGGTTCCCGGTGGAAAGACGCGGTTGAATCCCATTTTTAAGAAACGTTCTTTGACTTCAGTGAAATCTTGTTTGCCAACGACAATATTGCCGCCTACGTATAGAAAAATGTCGCCAATGCCAGATTCGATGCATTTTTGACGCATCCCACGGCAATCAATCTCTCCGTGTCCATACAAACTTGAAACTAAGATTAAATCCGCATCTGATTCAATGGCGGCGTTGATAAAATCTTCTTGTGTTGATAGTACTCCGATGTTGATGACGTTATATCCTGAGTTGGTCAAAGTGTACTCAATGATTTTGTTGCCAACAGCGTGGACATCGGCTCCGATGACCCCGATAACGATTGATTTCAAAATGATGTCTCCTTCGGTTTGAAAGCGTTTTTACCCTATGCTATTATACCATATAGAATAGGGAGTTTCAATTGTCGTTTTTCGAAAGTTGTCACATTCCAGTGGGGTATAAAGGAACGCCCAATGGTGAAAATGATTATTGCCGAAATAACATCATTTTTTCAAAAAAAACACCCCGAACATTTGGATTCGGGGTGTTGATTATTCTTTCGGTTTTTCTTGGTGAACGACGATTTGTGGAAATGGTATTTCAATCCCGTGTTTATCGAATAGGAGTTTCATTTCACGATTTAAATCGCGAACAACTTGGTATTTCTTCTTTTCATGGGTTCTGGAGTAAATTCGGATGACGACAGCGGAATTGCCTAACTCTTGTACCCCGCGATAAGTAGGTCCTTCTATTATGTCTGGGATTTTTTCTTTGATGGAAGCGAGATTATCATGAATTATTTTTTCTACCTTTTCTAGATCAGCGCTATAACTAATCGAGATATCACAGATGGCATTTGATAAATCCGCCGACGTGTTAATCGCGCCACGAATGTCTGAGTTATTGACAATTTTAATATCCCCGTTCATGTCTTCAAACTTTGTGACTCTGACGCCAATATCTAACACGGTTCCCCTAAAATCGTTGATTTCAATGATATCGCCAATCGAAAACTGATTTTCGAATATGATGAACAAACCGGCAATCACGTCTTCAATCAAACTTTGAGCCCCAAACGATAATGCCAATCCTATGATTCCGGCGCCAGCCAATAACGTTTTTGTTTCAACGCCCCATGCGGATAAAATCATGAAGATTGCCACAACCACAGCCAAGTAGTTCATCATGCTTCTTAAGATAACCGCAACTGTTTCACTACGAGAGTTTTTGCGGGTAAAAACCGAAATAAGCAGTCTTAATCCCAAGGTAATCAACCAGATGAAGAATGCAATCGTCACACTTTCGATGATGGTTACATAATTGTTGGCGAAAAAGTCATAAAGATTAAAGAATTTACCGATGGTACTTTCAATAAAATTGGCAAACCATGAATCGGGGAATAAGACACCGGCTAAGATGGAGATCAGCACAAATGCCAATACCACGGCGGAAAGCACGATTAACTTGATTTTCTCTTGCTTGTTTTTTGATTTTATGTTCATATGGGCTCCTTTTTATTCTATGGTCATGATTTCAACGAGTTTTGAATAATATGTTAACGTGGGGGACATTTGTTTATTCGCTTGAATCGATATGACATATTCGGTGATGCCTAACGGGATATAAACTTCAAAACTGGATACTTTATCATCGTTTAAATCCCTGGTCATGACAATCTCTGCTTGCGATAGATAGACACGCTCACCTGACGTATAATCATAAAGCACATAAGTAAAATTATGGATGAAGTTTGAAGGATCGTGGACTAATAAATCAATTTGGACAAACTCGCCTAAGTCATTCAGGTCGGCATAAACCTCATAATAGGGCGTTGTTTGGGCAGAAACTCGGTTCACTTCTTTGCTGGTGTCTTGGCCAGTATCTGGATCAATATAATAAGCTATTAACCGTAACATATAAGTAAAATCGGTTTTTAAGGTTTCAAATAGATACTGCTTTTGATCGTAATGCGGTTCTACAATGCTCTCACTAACCGTTTGGACTTCTATCAATTCATCCCCCTCGTAGAGTTCTAGTTCATAACGGATACCCTCGACGGCTTGAAAGTCGGGATAGACCATGACCCAAAGCGATGAATACGATGCATCGGTCACATAGAGGGATGCTTCGATGTTTAGCGGGGTTTTGGTGATGTACGTATCGAGGACAAGACTCCCATTATCAAAGGTTGTTGCTTCTAAAATCAAAATGACATAAACGTTGTAATTGGATATATCCTGTAACTGAAAAGTTTGATCGGTTGAAGTTAAAAGTTCGGTTGTATATGATAATGCTGTTAAATCCATATCGGCCGAATAATCGATTGAGGACACTGTCGTCCATTTGAAGACAACCGATTTATACTCTGTAAACGGATCTTGATACATCACTCTCACATCGTATGTTAAATAGTAATGATATTCATCCGCTGGGTCAAACGGCAAGAGGGTTGTTGTTAAGATAGCTCCACCGGGAGAATCTTCGGTGGTGACTTCCGCTTTGGCAAGCGTTTCACTGCCATACCCGGTACTGCCAACAACTTTGAGAACATACTCTGTATCCTCCGACAAATTCTCAATAACCCCGGTATTTTCACCTGTCTTTAACAAGACCTCATGGTTTTCTAACTGATTAGAGGCAATCATTTTTAAGGATTCTGGATTTAACGCCGATTCCGTGTCTTTGATGATAACGGTGTAGTAAATACGGTTGCCTAGCGAACCAATCCGTTCGATGGTGGCACTCGGAGGGGTGGAGGCCATGGTGAGGGTTGCTACAACCGCTACCGTCGTGACTGCCAAACTCGTTAAAAGCCGGCGAATCAAATGGCGTTTACGCTGTGTTTGCATTCTTAATAATCGTTCGCGACGTTCAAGCATTGGCCCACCTCTTTTCTTCCTCATTTTACCACTCAAAGTTCGCTAATTCAATGCTTCAAAGCCATAAATCATCACAGAAATTCACAAAAAAAATCAAAAAAAAGACGCCAAAACAGCGTCTTTAGACTTTTATGCTCCTATTTTGTTCATCACTTTATCAATCAAGGCTTTTTTTAAGGCTTCTCCTTGTTCAATCATTGCTATGGCATTGCTTCGGTAGAAATGTTTGCTTTCTTCGCTGTCGAGTCCTGGAAGATTGATTCTAACATTCATTAATGCCCCTTCCAAAGCGGTGAGCAACATTAAACCGGCTACCCCTAAATCAGAGGCAGCGGATTGATTTCCATAGGTCAGAATAAAATCCAAACAAGTCATAGCTTCTAATGAAATCATCGCGACTTGGAAAGGTACTTTAATGGCTGCTTTGGTTCCTTCTAAAATCTTTTGATTCCGGATGGCCACTTCTCCTTCTGTTACTTTAGGCAGTTTGTAGGCATCCATGATCATTTGATAGGCTTCTGTATCCTTATCAACCAAAAGTGATAGTTCGTGTTTGACTTGGTTGATTTGGGCTAATTTCTTCATAAATTCCGTTTTAATTGATTCATCCAATGCCAGAAACTTCTTCTTGGGTAACGTCAATTTCCCCACCATTCCGCCTAACGCAGCCCCTAAAGACCCAGCAAAAGCAGAAACTGATCCACCGCCGGGAACGGCGTTATCGGAATCGACGGCGTTTTGAAATTCTAAAAGCGTCATATCCATTAATTTCATTGTGATACCTCCGATACAATATTTTGATTATGTACGACCAATTGTCCGTTTTTAAAGACATCTTGGGTATGATTGATACCAAAATGATAGAAAAAATACTCTAAATTCGGAATCTTTAACAAAACAATGTCGGCTTGTTTCCCTGTTTCAAGGGTCCCAATGTGTTGGCTTTTTCCCAACACGCACGCCGCATTCAACGTAACCGCATTTAGTATTTCATTCGCCGTTAATGACATCTTGTTCGCCGCTAGTTGCATGGCAAATTGGAAATTTTCACTGGGGGCACTTCCAGGATTATAATCGCTTGATATCGCAACCGCTGCCCCAGAGCTTAATAGTTTGCGACCGTTGGCGTAGGGTTTATTGAGATAAAAAGAGGTCATGGGCAGTAAATTGGCGATGGTTTGCGAAGCCGCAAGTTTTTCGATGTCGTTTTCATCAATCGCCATCAAATGGTCGGCACTGCTCGCATTCAAATCAACAGCCAAACCCGCTCCGCCAATAGAATTGATTTCATCGGCGTGCATCCGCACTTGAAATCCGATTTCTTTTGCCTTTGTCAGAATTTGTCGGGTTTCTTCTAAAGAAAAAACATCGGTCTCACAAAAGACATCTACGGCTTCTGCCAAATGCAGCTTAGCGATGGTTTCTAAATCGTTGATGATTTGTTCGATATAATCGGCGCGGCTACTTTGATACTCTGTGGGAATCGCATGAGCTCCCATATACGTCGATACAATATCGATGGGATGCGTTTCATTTAATTTTTTGGCAACTTTTAATTGTTTTAATTCCGTATCCAAATTTAAACCATAACCACTTTTTGCTTCAATCGTGGTGACCCCAAAAGTCATCATTAAATCGAGAGAGTGCTTGGCTTGATGGTATAAATCGTCAAAGGACGTTCTTCGTGTTTTTTCAACTGTTGAATGGATTCCCCCGCCGCTTTTTAAGATATCCAAGTAAGGAACTCCTTTGATTTTCATCGCAAATTCGGCCTCACGGGATCCGCCATGGACAAGATGCGTATGAGAATCAATCAATCCTGGAACCGCAATGGCGCCCAAGGCATCATGAAATATCGTATCGCTTTGGATGTATTTCTTGTAATTTCCTTGACCCACCATGACAATCTTGTCATGATTGATGACAATAAACGCCTGATCAATGGCTGTCATTTCACCTTGTCTGTCTCCTTTTAAGGGGGTATTGCCTTGGGAGGTATACAAGGTTTTAATATTGTGAATAATTAAATGCGACATAGAACCCTCCTAAATGTAGGTTTCAATGATCTTTTCTTGGCTAAAATCACGTAATTTTAAGTATTGAATCGCAAGAGCGGTCATCGTTTGATAAGACATATTTTTATCGTAGGGAAGTCCTTCTACTTGTAAGTAATACTTAATAGAATCTAAAAGTGCCGCTTGTGGAATAAGTCCAATTATTTCCGCTGAAGGAACGTCCACATGGAATCTTTTGGCTTCAAATTTCACCACTTCAAAAATGCGATACATCGGATTTTTGGTGTAATCGAGAATATTCATCGTGACTTGCATATGACCTCTGACTTCTAAAAAAGCCGGCCCGGCTTGAATGTGTTGAAAGCCACCAGATGATTGACGGATGGCTTTGGCTATCGCATTTGCAACTTTCTCATTGTCGGTTGCCAAATCGAGGTTGTAAGCCACCAAAATCGGTCTCGCGCCAACCGCAACCGACCCAAAAGTAGGATGTGTCTTCGGTTGACCGTAATCGGGATACCATTCGGGTTCGGTAATTTTTGAAATCATGCCTTCATATTCGCCTTTACGAATATTGGGTAAGGACACTCTTTCTTCACAGCTCGCTGATTTCGCATACATGAAAATCGGAATGTTGAAGCGCTCACTTAAGACTTTTGCGGTTTGATGCGAATACTCAATGCATTCTTCAATCGTGACATCTTGAATGGGAATAAAGGGAATCACATCCACCGCACCAATCCGGGGATGTTCGCCTTTTTGCACATTCATGTCAATTTCTTCAATCGCTATTTGTACAAAGGGGATTAAAGCGGCCATAATCGCTTCCGCTTCGCCAATCAAGGTGACGACGGTACGGTTATAATCTGAATCCGGTTCATAAGAAATCATTTTAAAACGAGATTGATTTTCAAATGGTGAAACGATGCGTTTGACCTTTTGTAGATCTCGTCCTTCGGAAAAGTTGGGAACACATTCGATGATTTTAGCCATATTAATTTCCTCCCTTGATGTAATATTGTTTGACCAAATCCTCTAACATAGATGTGTTTGTAGGATTAGCCAAGGTGATAAAGGTATTATCGTGATTTGAAAGATAGGTTTTTGTGGCTTCGATGGCGTTTTTATTTTGTGCCCACGCCCGTCGAGAAACCCCTGCCATGACATCAAACGCCATCGCAGTTTTTAGAATTTCATCCGTTTCAACGGTTCCATCCAAGACCATGCCATATCCGCCGTTGATGGCTTTTCCTATGCCAACGCCGCCTCCGTTATGGAGTGCCACCAAACTCATCCCTCTGCTGGCATTGCCTAATGCGACTTGGGTTGCCATATCAGCGGTCAAATTCGATCCATCTTTGATGTTGGATGTTTCTCTAAACGGCGAATCGGTTCCGCCCGTATCGTGATGATCTCTTCCCAGCATAATGGGTCCTACTTCATGGTTTCGAACCATTTCATTAAACTTTAAGGCGATTTTTAACCGACCTTCAGCGTCTTGATACAAAATTCTGGCTTTTGTGCCAACCACCAATTGGTTCGCTTTCGCATTCTTAATCCAGTTATAATTGTCTAAATCTTGGAAACGACGGGCTTTATCGATACAATCCATCGCTGCTTGATCCGTCTTTTCTAAATCTGTTTCTTTTCCCGATAGGCAAACCCAACGGAATGGTCCATAACCATAATCAAAGAGCAATGGCCCCATGATATCTTCTACATACGATGGCCATATAAACCCGTCTAAGGTGTTTTCTTTGTTTTTGCATATCTCAAAAACCTTCGCATCAAAAATGGCTTTCATAAAACTATTGCCATAATCAAAGAAATAGGTTCCAGCATCTTTCAAAACTTTTATGGCCTCAAAATGACGTTTTAATCCGTCATTCACTTTCGAAATAAATAAGTCTTTGTCGGATTTTAAGAGCGATGTCCGTTCTTCGAACGTCATACCTTGGGGAGTATATCCGCCCTCATAAACCGCATGACAACTGGTTTGGTCGCTTAATAAATCAATGTGTTGACGGATTTTAATGCCATATTCCAACAAATCAACGATATTCCCATGATACGCAATCGCCATAGGTGCTTTTTGTTTTATCGCTATTCTTGCGGCTTTATACGCTTCCGCAGGGTTATCATATACTTGATCAATCCACCCTTGTTTATATCGGGTATCAATACGGGATTGATCAACTTCAGCGATGATGCCCACACCGCCAGCGATTTTAACCGCTTTGCCTTGCGCTCCGCTCATGCCACCAAGCCCAGATGAAACGAATAAAACCCCTTTAAGATCTTCTGAATCAGGGATGTGCAGTTTGCTTCTGCCGGCATTTAATAACGTTGAATAGGTGCCATGAACAATCCCTTGAGGACCGATATACATCCATCCACCGGCGGTCATTTGACCGTAAGAAGAAACCCCCATGGCGACCAAACGGTTCCATTGGTCTAAGTTGTCAAATTCACCAATCAATAAACCGTTGGTAATCATCACGCGAGGCGAACTTTTAGAAGAAGGAAAGAGTCCTAACGGATGACCACTTTGGACGACCAAGGTTTGCTCATTCGTCATGATTTGCAGATAATGTTTGATTAAATGGTACTGCATCCAGTTTTGCATCACCGCACCGGTTTCACCATACGTAATCAACTCATACGGGTAAAGGGCGACTTCAAAATCAAGATTGTTATCAATCATGACTTGGAAGGCTTTGCCTTGCAAGGTGTTGGCTTGATATTCATCGATGGGTTTTCCGTAGATTCGTCCATTGGGGCGGAACCGGTAACCATAAATTCGTCCCATGGATAATAATTCATCTAAAAATTCTTTAGCAAGTTCATGATGCCACTCCGTTGGAATATATCTTAATGCATTTTTTAACGCTTGTTTCGTTTCAGAAGCTGACAATGTGAACGTCCGCTTCGGGGCTCTTCTAATTCCTTCTTGAAATTCCGGTTTTGGCGGTAAAACCGGAAAAAGGGATTTTAGGGAAAAAGCTTCACTCATTGTTTAGCCTCCCCATAGACTTCTTTATAGATGTTTCCAGAAGTAATCAACTCTTCAATTTTATGAATATTCGGATACATCACAACATCGTCGTTGATATAAGGAACGATTCTTCTGATAGCTTTATAAGCTTTACGGGTTGAAGTTCCTAAACGATCAGATCCGTTCCGTAGATCGATGGCTTGTGAACTTGCAAAAAACTCCATCCCCACGACTTTTTGGACGTTGGTCAAAATGGTTCTGGCTTTATTCGCAGCGATAGAACCCATGGAAACATGATCTTCTTGATTCGCTGAAGAAGGAATCGAGTCGACCGATGCCGGATGGGCCAAGACTTTATTTTCACTGACTAAGGATGCTGCACTATACTGGACAATCATAAATCCGGAATTCAATCCCGATTGATGACTTAAAAAGGCTGGTAATCCATTGGATAAAGCAGGGTTCACCAAACGTTCAATCCGTCTTTCGGAAATGTTGGCGAGTTCTGATAAGGCGATTCCTAAAAAGTCAAAGGCAAACGCCAATGGTTCTCCGTGAAAGTTACCAGCGCTAATAACTGATTTTTGATCAGCGAACACGATGGGATTATCGGTCACAGCGTTCATCTCGGTTAGGACAATGTTATGCACATAATTTAAGGTATCGAGGACGGCCCCATGAACTTGCGGTGAACACCGCAATGAATACGCATCTTGAACGCGTTTTTCGCCTTGATGGCCCACGTTACGACTGCCTTTTAAGTTATTAATAACTGCTTTTGCAATTTGAATTTGACCCTTATGTCCTCTTACTTCATGAACTCTGGGATCAAATGCATCAATAATACCCTCCAACGCTTCCATCGTCATCGAGAGCGATAACGTCGCAAGGCGTTCTATTTTAAAGGCATCATAAAGGGTTAATGCCCCCATCGAAGTCATGGCTTGCGTTCCGTTGATTAATGACAAGCCTTCTTTTGCTTCAAGCGACGAAAGTGGGGTAATATTGGCGAGATTAAACGCATCGATGGTCGCCATACGAGCGCCTTGATAGGTTACTTCTCCGAGTCCAATCAATGGCAAACTCATATGCGATAAAGGAGCTAAATCCCCAGAAGCTCCCAAACTTCCTTTTTCAAAGACGATGGGAATGATATCCTTGTTCAGTAATTCAAGCATTTTTTCGATGGTTTCCAAACGTATTCCACTATACCCTTTGATAAGGGCATTGATTCTTAAAACCATCATTCCCCGAACGATTTCTGAAGGTAATACCGGACCCACACCACAGGCGTGGCTCATCAGTAAGTTTTTTTGTAAATGATTGACGTCACAGGCTTTTATCCGGACATCTGATAATTTCCCAAATCCGGTGTTAATTCCATAAATGGCGCGATCGCCATTCACAACGGTTTCAACATACTCCCTTGCCGCATTAACCGCATTTTTACTTGTTTCAGAAATTACGACGGTTTCTTTGCCCCTCGCAACCTTAACAAAACTCTCAAGATTTAAACTCTTTCCATCTAGTATGATCATTTTCTACCCCTGTTTTCTTTGTGATTCGCAAAAAAAGGCGAACCCCCTGAATGATTACGCTTACATCTATTGATATGATACCATTTATTCGTGTGAATCACAACATAAAAGGGACCGATGAACACGAAAAAAAAGCGAGACTCTTTTAGGAGAGTTTCGCAAAATTGGAGAAATGAGTTTCTTCATTTATTACTGCATTAGTTCAATCTCAAAATGGGATAATGCTTCAGTTAGCCCACAAGTCTTCGCTACCCGATAAGCCGCTGAATCATTCAGGTTTCCTCTCACCATTGGAATTTTCTCCATATGGAAAGCCCGATTAATCAATGACATCAATAGGATTTTTCCAAGACCAATTGAACGGAATTTCGGATGCGTCAACAAATGAATATCGGCCAAATCGTCGCCTAAATACCATAATGACCCCGCTGCCAATAAATCCTTTTGATGGTAAATCCCGATAATGAAATCATCCTCTAAGCCGACTTGTGAGGCCATTACTTCTTCTTTGGTACAAACTGATTTAAGTTTTCCCAAGTCCAGTTTGCGTTCTGCGGGTAACGTCTCAATCGCTAAGCCATCCACGGTAGGTAAAAATAGTCCCTCGCTAGAAAACATCACAAAGGATTGATGTTCTAAATAGTGTACGTTTGGGCCAAACAAAACTTCAATAATCTCTTGATTCGCCATTTCAGAGGAGATCTTTGTTTGATCAATAATGATAGAAGGGTGATACGCAATCATCACTTGGGATTGTGACCGAGTGATTCGAAGTGGACTGATGTGACTGAGCGTCCCATCTTCCATAAAAGCGACGTTGTCATGAAAAGTCCAACCGATATAATCAAAATACACTTTCAAAAAATGTGACTTCGTAATGGGTCGTTCCATAGAACCTCCTTATGATTCACGTTTTTTGATTGGTAGCAATACTCTCGTTCGATTTTTATATTCCTCAAAGCCTTGTTTATAGCCCGCTAATCGTTTTTCAGCCATGGGAATGCTAATGAAGAAAAACATTCCTGTATTTAATAAGGCGCCAATGCCATAAATCCACAACGTGGTATTCACCGAAAACATCATGATGAAAACACCCCACCACATTAAAATCTCGCCTAAATAGTTTGGATGTCTTGAATATTTCCATAAACCCACATCAATGATTTTTGATTTGTCGTGCGGACTTTTACGATAACGCTGCATTTGAATGTCAGCGAATAGTTGTAAAGAAGCCGCTAAAAGGCACACCATAAAACCGAACAACGTAAAAAGATTAAATCCACCGGACTCCATAAAAATCATGGCCGGTAGTACCGCCAAATACACAATCAACGTAGGAAAAAGGTTGATGCCAATCAAACTAATGAGCGGGTAAAACTTCCCCGTTTTTTCTTTTAACATGTCATATCGCCAATCTTGGGACTCCAAGGAATCAAACGTATAAGCCCAATTGGCCGTTAAGCGAATGCCCCAATAAAGCAACGCAACAATCATTAAGACTATTCCTAAATTAAACACTTGAAAACGGGTTAATAAAAGCATGACAATGACAATGGGTTGAACGCTCCAATAAGGATCATAAACGGATGTATTCTTAACCAATAACCCCGTCAAATAAACAAAGACGGTCGCTGCGATGTCCGCAATCAAAACCGCAACATAAATCGTCGTATAAGGAAGAACCATTCCAAATAAGGTCAAACCCAATAAAAATGCCAATACATAAATTAAACCAATGACCGCAAACCCATATAAACGATGTTTTCTCATAATTGTCTCATCCTATCAAATATTTTATAACCATAATAATGCCGAGATGTACGGGGTAATACGCATAGAAAAACCACTTATTAAAATGACCTTGTTTGCCATTATAGAGGATAATGGGGATAAATGCAAGAATCGAAAACCATTGGATGGCATCATATTTTGCATAGTCTTCTAATCCTAAACTCGTTAACAACGGCCAACTAATGATAAATAAGCTTAACAAAATGAATGCCTCTAACTGTCTGGGGATTGAAGGGATTAATCCAAAGATTAAGATGATCATTAACCCGTAAACCCCATATGAAATTTGGAGATATTCGGATAAAAATAAGATGGGAAGAATGATTAATCGGATTGCCCAATGCCCTTTTGACCACAAATACAAGCAGAATAAACCGAGAAACAAAGGAATAAAGACATTGACTTCGAGGATATAATTTTCACCCGTTAGCAAATAAAACCCTATGATAATGAGTTCAAACAAGACAGCCGGAATCAATAATCGTAACAAGTAACGGCGAACGTTGCTCGTATGGTGAAAGCCTTCAGCGATCATGAAAGCAAACAGAGGGTACGCTATCCTGCCAATGGACCGCAAAATAATATTGAGTGTTCCATCCGGGATTAAATGAAAGCCAATATGATCGATGGTCATAGTGATAATGCCAATCCATTTGAGGGTTTTAGCATTCATAATAGTCCCTCCAGAAGTTTCTTGTATAACGACGACAGTGAATAAGTTTGTTCCAATTCGGCTTTTGTCGCAAATGTCCACTTCGGTAGTGTTTGTATATCGCCTAATAACTCGGCTTCATACCCATATATAACCCACTCTTTATGGGTAAATCCATGTTTAAACTTTAAAAGGAAGCGAATATCATGAACAAAAATACCCATTTCTTCAAGCTTATTTCTTAACTCTATTTGATTTAAATTGCCCTCAAACATGGGAAATTCCCACAAACCGGATAAGAGTCCTTTCTCAGGACGTTTCGTTATCGCATAACGATTCTTAGATGATAAGACGATGAGGGTCTTCTCTTCGATGGAACGTTTTGGTTTCTTTATTTTCTCAGGTATTATATCTGTCAACTTTAAAAGGTTCGCAATACAGTTGGATTGTAAGGGACATTGGAGGCATAATGGTTTCGCTATAGGCAAACAAATGCCAGCCCCCACATCCATCAAGGCTTGATTAAAATCGCCAATGCGATGATTGGGTAATAGAGTTGGCATGAGCTGTTGAATTTCTTGAAGCGAATAAGGTTTGCCAAAGTAGCGTGAAATGACTCTAATCACGTTCCCATCGATGGCGGGAACTTTGAGTTCATACGCCATCGATGCAATCGCTCCGGCCGTATAAACGCCAATTCCTGGCAACGATAATAACCCTTCGAATGTTTTTGGGAGTTCATGGTTATCCCTGTTGCAGATGATTTTTGCGGCTTTTTGCATATTTTTAACCCGCGAGTAATACCCTAACCCTTCCCATAATTTCATCAATTCCGATTCTTCAATCGATGCCAAATCAGAAACCGTTGGGAGACGTTTAAGAAATCCCTCATAATAAGGAATAACGGTTTTCACTTGTGTTTGTTGTAACATGATTTCTGAAACCCAAATTCGGTAAGGGTCTTTATTGAGTCGCCAAGGTAAATTGCGACCAAATTCATCATAGTAAGATATCAAGTTTGTTTGTAGTTCTTTTATCATCGAGTAATCTTTGCTCCCTTAACCGATTTTTAATGTTCAACCAGTACTTCCATCAAACCCCACCATAGAATAAACCCGCAAATCAATGTCAAGATCAAAACAATGATGGATTTTTCCAAATCCTTGATTAATGCCGCGATACCTATAAAGAAACCAGCGGAACCAAAAATCCAAACAAACAAAATCGGGAGAGCCAACGCTAAGTTGTCAAAGAAACGTTCGCCACCATCGGGATTAAACAAAATGACAATGACGTAGAACAGACCTAACATGATGCTACTAGCGAGGATGCAAGCGTAATGAGCCATCGCTAATTTCGAAGTAGAAAACCACTGAAATCTCATATGATCATCTCACCTTCAATTATTATTGTATCATTATCAAATCAATTTTTACATAGTAAGGAAAAAACAAAGCCATTATTTGATAACAATTTTTCCAGGTCATACTTACAATTTAAAAACTACATGATATAATGAATTCGAAAATACGGGGAGTGATGATATGGACAAATTCATGAAATTAGCCATCAAAGAAGCTGAAAAAGGCATTTTATCGGAACATGGAGGCCCTTTTGGAGCGGTCATTGTCAGAGATGGATTGGTCATTTCTAAAGGCCATAATCATGTCGTCGTCAATTTAGACCCAACGCAACACGGAGAGATTGATGCCATTCGCAAAGCCTGTAAGAAATTAAAAACGTTCGATTTAACCGGATGTTCGCTTTACACCACTGCCGAACCTTGCCCTATGTGTTTAGGGGCGATTCTTTGGGCGAATATTTCAAAAGTCTATTATGGTTGTACCGTCCAAGACACCGAAAATATCGGATTTCGCGATAAACGGTTCTATGAAGATGGCAAGAAAGCCACACAAATGCTTGAAATCGATCGATTAGACTGTTTAAAACTCTTTGAAGAATATCGGCACGTCCACAAAACCAATTACTAAAAAAGTGCACATCTGCGGATGTGCACTTTTTCTTATTTTATGATTGATTTTCCCGAACGTATATATCCGCCAACCATGTTTGAAACATCGTCCAAAGCCACCATGGCGTGAGGTTCTAATAACAAGATTTCATCCACGATCTTTTGAGAACCGCGTCTGTTTGTATAGATTAAGAGAATCGATTTCTTATCAACTCGACCCATCGCATCCACCGTTGTAACCCCACAACCCAGCTCTCTTAATTTATCAGCCAGTGGTTTTGCTTTATCAGCCGATGTGATGGCTTGAATCTGAATTTTACCGACTGCCAAAGCCGTTTCCAACATGGAACCCAAATATACGCCTGCCGCAAAACCCAAACCATAAGCAATTCCTTTCATGGGGGATTCGGCCAAACCGTTTATCACTTGAGAAGCCACAAAGACCCAAAGCATGATTTCGACCAACGCCAAGAAAAAGCCAGGAGTTTTATATCCCTTAACAATCAAGATATTCCTTAAAGTGCCAATCGCCACTTCAATAATTTTCGCAAATAAAATAATCAATAATTCCCAAATCGACGTCACCGTCAAAATTTCCCATAGGTTTTCCCAAAACATTGTTATAACCCCTTTTCCGCAATAATTCATATCCGAATTACCTATTATATTATATCATGGATTTTGGGGAAAAGATATCGATGGAAGGCGTTTTCAAAAGGTTATTTAAACGTGAGAATTCACAGGTTTTAATCTCTTACTTCAGTATGGGTCTATCCATGGTTATGATTTCTCCCACTCGACCATAGGTATTGCCAGCCAATCTTGAAATCGGGTCTAAAGCATTCAAATTGATATGTCCATTTTCATAGACCTTTTCATCAAAATGGGCTACAACGACCCGACCAATAATGAGTGTTGATCCTTCTAAATCGACTGCTTTTTCTAAGACACACTCAAAGCGAATCTTCGCTTCTTTAATGCCCTCAACATCAATCTTTTGACTTTTCACTGGCGTTAGTCCTACCGATGTAATTTCACTGACCTCTGAAGGATAAGGCGCTGAGGATTGATTCACTTCATTTAAATAGTTTCCAGACACAATGTGAACCACAAATGCTTTTAAATCAAGGATGTTTCTAGCCGTATCTTTTAACGCCACACCCTCTTTACGGATAGATATGGATAATAACGGCGGTTCAGAAGATACCACATTAAAATAACTAAAGGGTGATCCATTGAGGACCCCTTGGATCGATTTGCTAGTGACGAAGGCGATAGGCCTTGGCAACACACTTCCAATCAATAATTTATATGAGTTTTTTTCTGAGTTTTGAGTAAAATCGATTGAAATCATAAAATCCTCCTTATAAGTTCTAAGTTTATGATTCTATTGTATCAAAAAATACCCAAATAATAGGGTAAATGCTTTAAATAAACATTCAAATAAAAGAATAAGCGGGATAAAATGGCATCCCGCTTGATTTTTATGCTTTTTTTGTGGCTGCCATAATGGCTTCTAATTGCGTCTTTTTGCTCAAGGTTGCAATGAGTTTATAACGTCTTGATTCAGTATCGACAATCATTAAATAAGACAACCCTAAAAATCCTTTTTTAAGTTCATGATTTTTGATTTCATTAAAATTCAATCGAAAAACTTCTTTTGTCGGTTTGGTATTAAAAAGACTCAGTTCGAAACAAACCAATTGTTCTTCAAACACCCCCAGTATTCCATCAATTCCCGCCGATGTGGGAATTCCACTAGCTATGCGCATCGCTTTACCAATATCAGAGTAAGAAATTTGAACTCTACATGTAAGGTCTCGCACATCACAAATTCGCGCTTCTTTTAACAATTCGATATTCATTGATAACCCCCCTTTGATTTCATTATAGTACCGATACTTTGGGATTGGAAGACCAGTAAAGGATTTTTATGAATAAAAAAAGACGATTTTTGAGGAATCGTCTTTATCAGCAAGCTACTTTTTAAACTATTATGGTGGTTACGGTTTTAAAATCCACCAGTTTGATTGATTTGTCTGATGCGTGAGGGCGAATCCATTGGACGTTAGTACTTTTTCTGAGGGCTTATTATCAAAGTCAGTTTCAGCGGTTATGGCTTTTAGTCCTTGTGAAAACCCATAATCACATAACGTATGACACGCTTCTTTCATGTAACCCAGGTGACGGAAGTCTTCCCCTAGCCCATAACCAATTTCAACCGATTTTTGTGAATCCGGACAACCTTTAAAATCAATACTCCCCATAATCTGATTGGTTTCTTTGGACAAAATCATCCAAAATGTCAGCCATAGCCAATCATTGGGCGTTTCTTCCATCTTGTGCAGTTGTGAGGTAAACACATTTATGAGATGGCAAGATAAATCGTTAGCCGCATAAATCATTTTAGTCAATTGCTCAAATTCAGGCACAGAATGAAGTAGCGTACGAAGTTCGGTTATTGTAAGAGGAATAAGTTTTAATCTTGGTGATTCAAGAAAAAACCGATTATTATTCGCCATCGGGGTAATTTTTGGCCATTACGACGTAATTGACACTATTTTGGATGTTTGCGTTAATTTCGGCTTCGGTTAATTGTCTTGTGATTTGCATGGGGTTTCCATAGGCCAACATCTTTGGCGGAATCGTTTTTCCGGGAGGAACAATCGTTCCGGCGCCAATCATCGCACCATCACCGATGACGGCTCCATCTAATATAACGCTTCCCATTCCAATCAAGGCATTATTGCCAATGGTACAAGCATGAATGATCGCACCATGACCAATTGTCACATTATTGCCAATCAATGTGGGTTTATTGGTATTGGTATGGATCATCGCATTGTCTTGAATGTTGGTAAATTCACCAATTTGAACCCCTGCCATGTCACCACGGATAACAGCATTAAACCAAACACTGACATAGTCTTTTAAGACAACATCGCCGGTGATAATAGCTCCTTGAAGGATCTTTGCTTTAGGAGAAACAGTGGGAGATTTCCCTTGATAACTGATTAATTTCATAGTGGCTTCTTTCTCGTCTAAACGAAATAATTATTCTTTTTTGGCCTTTTTAGCCAGATAATATTGTAATTCATTCTTATAAAGGCGTTTCCAAGATAGCCCAGAAGCGTCCGTTTTAGCGCAAGGTAAAAAGGACAAATATCCCGGTTCTTCTTCACTAAAATAGTGTGGATCTGGTTGATCAAAATAGTGGGGATGATTGAACGCATCCTCATTGAATAGTCCCACCAATGGAAATTCCCAACATAGTTCCGGTTTTAAACTCCAAGGATGCATTCCGTGTTTAACGGCGGATTGTTGCAAGGAACAAAGTCCGTTTGGAAGTGCAAAGACACAAATGGTCTTTTGAAAATGGCGAGGAAAATCGGGTCGGGAGTATTCATGAGGAACCCGAATGGTCCGGTTTCCGCCAAATAGAAATTCCCATTCTCCCTTTTCTAAGAAATTGGTTGGAACGTGTTTAAACTCATCGGGATACTTCATCATAAAATCCCTGATTTTCGCCTCTTCGGCATAGGTGACATAAACGCCATCATAACAACAGCGATTATCACAAGATAAACAGCTTTGAGTCGCCATAATGGGCTCATCCGGCAAATGCGCAAATAGCGCTTTTGCTTCTTCGTTTTGTGCCTCTTGAAGGGGTTTAACGTATCGATCTAACCACGCTTGAAACGCAGGAAATAATAAAGAGTTTTCAATGAATTTTTGATTTTTATTGGCGAACTCCAGAAGAATCAAAGGTTCCCCTTTCATTCCTTGGCATCTTAACGCATATTTCATAATATCTTCGGCAATCTTTAATAAATCATTATCATTGATCAAATCAAGCAAACAAGCGGCGGATAAGAATTGTGCCAGAGGTCCCGGAAATTCAGGACTTAACCCAGAAAGTAATGCTTGAAAATAGTTGATATCGACAGGTCTGTTGAGTCGGTAGGAACCCATCAAAAAATAGGCAGAAATCATTGATTTTTCCCAAGAAGAATCTTTGTTTTCATAGGTTGAAATCATTTCTTTTAAATGGTCGATAGCTGAAGACTCATAAAAATGAATAATCGCCATTTCTCGCCATATACTGCCAACCGAGTAAATGAAGGAATTTTCAAATTTTTTCGCCAAATCCAACCCCGTCGCAAAGGCTTCTATTGCTTCAATGACATGATCTTTCGCAAGTAATAAAGAACCAGTCGCAATATGATACATGGCATGTAATTCGTCATCGGATACTTGTTTTATAGCTTCTGTTATTTGTTGGTGAAGTTTGGATGCTTTTTTGATATGAGATGAGGCAATGATGGCTTCTAGTTGGATAATTTGATAACGGATAGAGGCCGGAAGGTTCTTATCAATGGTTGCCATGATAGCGAGTTTTGAAGCTTTACGACCCAGATAATCATTCCGGTCAGTGTCAAAATATAAGCGATTTATATCCGGAATTATCCATGCATTCATCAAGGGTCTCCTTCGTTTCATATAGTGTATTTATTATAGCACTTTTACCACAAATCATCAAGAATCATCAAGAAGTAAAAAGCCACCCCAAAGGGTGGCAAAACATTCATATAAAAAAGCCCAATTACTTGTCTAATATTCCAGCGATTGGAATCAATAAAAACGCTAACCAAGAAACTTCCCATAATCCCCAAATATAGCCCAATGAAAAGAAGGTTACAACCGCAATAAAAGGGGTGATAGCCACAAAACGGTGTTTCTTTGGACCATGGCTTAAAATTGCAATCACGGGAATCAATAAGAAAATCATCCACAAATAACCCCAAGCATCGAAGAATACGCCTCCCAATGCATAAATGATGATACATCCTAAAAAGGTTAACTTGTCCAGCATTGATCCTCCTCCGAATGAAAAGGATACTTCATGCGTCAGAACACCGACAATCAGAGGAATTAAGAAACCTAATGCCCCTAACCACCAATCATTCATGGTGTATCCAACATAAAGATAAATGCCAATGGCTAATAGAAATGAACCTTCCATTAAAACTAATTTCCATCTTGGTTTCACGTAAAGAAGGGCCAACATTGGCGTTAATAAGAAAATCAGCCAAGTGGGATTCCAAACGTTCGCATAAAATCCAACCAACAAAAACGTTGATACAGCAATGAATGGCGATAAGGCGATTAAACCATCCAACGTTTTTCTAGGACGTCCGATGCCATCATACGCTCTAAATGAATTGAGGATGGCAATCACAGGAATAATTAAGAAGACCAACCATGTAGGATGCCAAATGTTAAAGGCAAATCCCATAAATAGATAGAAGACTACCGCAATAAAAGGTGACAAGGCGGTTAAGGTGTGTTCGTTTTTATGATTAAAGAAGCCGATTAAAATAGCAGTGACCGGTATGGCTAAGAAAACCATCCATCCCGGATGCCAAAGGTCGAAGTAAAACCCTAAAATAAAGAAAGCGATGGTGGCTAAAAACGGCATTAATGCGACGATTTTATTGCCACGCATCGATTGATGATTGGCTTCTCTTGGATATTCATCTGATAAAGCGTTTCCGACTTTTTCAGGAGTACCTAAAAGTTCTACGACTTCTTTATCCGACATTCCTTTATCCAATCCATCTTGATACATGGTTGAGTAATCATTTAAAATGTCTTCACGCTCAGTTTGACTCATTTCAAATTGATTTAAAATCGATCTTAATTCATTCAGATACTGATTTTTCATTGTTTGTTCCCCCCATAATTTTGAAAACTCCTGCTAAAAATTGTTGCCACTCCCTGCGGTATTCATCCATCTTTTGGATGCCATCTTGAGTAATTTTAAAGTATTTTCTTGGTGCTCCTAACGTGGTTGATTCGGTGTAGGTTGTGAAATAGCCTTGATCCGTCAATCGGCGTAAGATGGGATAAACGGTGTTTTCATTGACATCGATGGCTTTTGACAAGGTATCGATGACCTCAAATCCGTATTTATCTTTTTCACTCACGACCGCAATCACACACATCTCGATAATACCTTTTTTAAATTGAGAATTCATGGAATCCCCCCTTACTGTGTTATACACACTATTAGAATAGCATAGTAGTGTGCAAAACACAATACCTTTTTTTATTTTTTTTGATTTCTATAAAATATTGTTTTTTTGACTGATTATACGCTCAAAATAACCATGAAACAAAAAACTTATTTTCTTTTTTCGTGCGCGGTTTACTAACAACCAAAATGGGTTTATAATGGACGCATAGTAAGGAGGAATAACAATGTCCTTAGCTGCTTTTAATATGGGTTGTAATATCATTGCTTTAGAAAAAAATCATCGCAAATATGGCATGTGTGCTGCTTGGGCACAAATGCTGGATTATGACGTCATTTCGGTTTTAATCGGCGAGGGATCCGTCACGGGACGTCAACTCCATAAAGGCGACTTTGTCGGAGTGAGTTCACTTGCATCGAATCAAGCTCCAATCGCCCTAATCTTTGGCAATCACCATAGCGACCAATTCGATAAATTTGCATCGGTTAAAACCGCCAATCTTGAAGGTGCCCTTTTGATTGATCATGCCAAAGTCATGATGAAATGCCAAATTATTGACATCCTTCACTTCGACTTCTCCAAAAACGATGTGTTTGCGGTTATGAAGATTTTATCCTACGAAACAAATGATTCCTTGGCCTTTTTGTCCTTATCGGAGGTGTCATAAACATGCCTCATGAAACAAAAAAAGTCTTTATCGCTGGTGGTACCGGATTCATCGGGTACCACGCCGCAAAGTTGTTCTTATCCAAAAACATTGAAGTGGGAACCATCGCGTTACCCAATGAAATTGAGTTAGACGAATGGTATCCCAAAGAAGTCGACTTACATTTTGGTAATTTGTTCAAAATGACTCAAAATGACATTACTGAAGTGTTGGGCAATAAAAATTATGACACCTTTGTCTATGCTTTGGGTCCAGATGACCGTGTGGTACCAGACGCACCCGCCTATGATTTTTTTCATGAACGTTTGGTCGTTCAATGCGAAAAAATCTGTTCAGCGGCCAAAGCGGCCGGAATAAAGCGTTGTATTGTCTTAAACTCGTACTTCTCTCATTTTGACCGTGTTTATAAATCACAATTATCAAAACATCATCCCTATATTAAAGCTCGTATCGAACAGGAATTGACAATCATTGCTTTAGAAGAACCCGGTTTCTTCGATGTCATGATGTTGGAATTGCCCTTCATATTTGGCGTAATGCCAAAAAGAACGCCTCTTTGGCGTACCCATTTTTTATCCTTTTTCGAAGGGAAAAAATCACTTCAATTTCCCAAAGGTGGGGGTACTGCAGCGATTTCGGTTGAGGGCGTGGCTGAGGCCATTGTGGCATGCAGTTTTAATGGCGAATCCGGAGTCATGTATCCCATTGGGTTAGTAAATTTCACATACAGACATCTGATAGAAACCATGATGAATGCCATCGGTGACCATCGTCCCTATAAGAATGTATCACCTTGGTTAGCCTCTCTCTTTGCCGGTAAAATCGACAAAAATTACCGTCTTGAAGGCAAAGAAAGCGGTCTAGATCACCGGCTTCTTATGATCGAGGTTCTAAATCGAAAGTTTTACATTGATCCTGATTTTATGATGGAACGCCTTGGCTTTTCTAGTTTGGGATTTACCGGCGGAAAAGACCTCTACACCAGCATTGAAGAAACAATGCGAAAATGCTATCCAGAACGTTTTAACTAAAGAAAATGCGATGTTCCAAAAGGACACCGCATTTTTATTACCATATTTTTTTACGCAATACTTTTCCTGACTTTGGTTTTAAGAATTTTCCATGATCAATCGTTATTTCACCATTCACGATCACATGGGTAATTCCTGAAGGGGTCGCATCAGCGACTTTCGGATTGACGATGATGGCTTTTTCATCAAAAATCGTCACATCCGCACAATACCCTTCTTTCAAGAAACCTCGGTCCGCAATTTTAAACCGTTCTGCCGTTGCGCCCGTCATCTTATGGATGATATTTTGCAGTGGTAATCGTCTTTCCTTGGCTTTTTGAATAAAATAAGGCATGGCTTGATACGTTCCGGCATTTTGCGTTCCACTTGCTTCATACCAAGCATCCGTCATGAAAACCGATAAATCATCGTCCATCAGTTTTTGAATAATGGCTTCACTGTAGTACTGATCAACCATAATCCGTCCTTCACCTTTTGATAAATCAACCAATTTCAGATACGTATCAAATTCAGAAGCTTGTTCCATTTTGGCAATTTCTGAGATGGTATGGCCTTCATACTGGGGATATGTAGGGCCAATATAAGCGACCGTCATATCAGAAAATTCAAGTCCTAATAGTTTTTTTGTCACATTGATGATTGTTTTAAGTTTTAACCGGTTCAGTTTTTGCTTTTTTTCTTCCTCTGTTAGTTTTAAATACCACGCCGGAAGGACCACGGTAATTACACTGGCCCCAAAGGTGAAAGGGTACATATCATAAGCAATATCAAATCCTTTTTTACGTTCTTCATGGAATTTTTCAAGCATGGGTTCAACCGATTTCCAAGAGGCTTTTCCCACAAAAATGAGATGCGAATATTCGGTTCTAACACCGGTTTTCTCCATAATTTCGATGACTTCATCCAATCCTTGTTCAATATGGGATTTGCTGAAGAGTGGATAGCCTAACGCCACTTTTGAACAGGCTCTGGGATGAATGGTCAAGATGCCATCGTATTTTTTGACAACTTCTGCGAAAGCAATCAATTCGTCTTTCGGCGCAAACATTCCGGGAACATACATTAACCCCAAAGAACCGCCAAAGGCACCGGCTTTTAAGTTTTCTTCCAAGATTTCCAATTGTTTTGCATACTCATAGCGAGTTAACTCGCGAGATTCATATCCCGCTAAAGCAATTCGGGTCGTTCCATGTCCTACTAATGGAACAACGTTCGCATCCAATTTTCCTTCGGTCATTTTAATATAGTCTTCAAGGCTTCCTGGTTTGGTCGCTTTGAATAATTTCCCGCCAATTTTATCTTTGTGAACCGATTCTTTATGAACCCCATAGGCGCTAAACCCACAGTTACCAACCACCTGTGTGGTAATACCTTGTTTTAAAAAAGGTAAAATAGCAATTGAGGCATTCTCTTTATCAAATGAAAAATCATTATGCGAATGAGCGTCGATAAAACCTGGCGCTACACAGAGTCCGGTAGCGTCGATGACGGTTGCTTTTCCTTGAGGGATATCTTTCCCAATTTTTTTGATGATTCCTTTTTCAATCAATACATCTTGAATCAACGGCGCATCTTTTGTGCCGTTGTAGAGGGTTCCGTTTTTAATCAGTATGGGCATGATGTATCCTCCTGCGTTAAGAAATATAATACCATATCATCTTCTTTTTTTCTATCTTTCTTGCGAGAAAGTATTTTTTTTCATTGAGCATATTTTCAAAACCACTCGAATAGTGTAAGATGTCAATAGGTGATAATAATGATTTCAGTCGTACTAAAAAATAATAAAATAATGATGATTCGCAAAGCCACTGGTACTGATGCAAAAGAGTTGCTTGGATATCTCAAAAAAGTGGGCGGCGAATCAGGAAATCTGACGTTTGGCAGTGAAGGCATTCCCTTGACTGAAGCGGAAGAGATAGCCTATTTGAATAAAGTTTCGGCGTTAGAACATTATACCATGCTTCTTGGTATCGTGGATGATGAAATCATCAGTGCCGGATCGCTTTCCGGCATCGATCGACCCAGAATCAGGCACAATGCTGAAATCGGACTCTCGGTAAAAAAAGCATATTGGCACCAAGGCGTCGCTACGGCGATGATGCAAGCCTTAATCGACTTTGCCAAGAATGGAAAAGTCGTCTCAAACATTATGTTAAGTGTTCGCACCGATAACGAACACGCCGTTCATCTATATCATAAATGTGGTTTTCAAACCCTTGGTCGTCACGAAAGACACGTAAAAATCAATGATCAATATTTTGACACTTATATAATGCAACTGATGCTTCCCCTTCGAAAGGATACCTCTCATGATTAAAGCCCCTTCCAATTCCATCGATTTTTCAAATCTCTCATTCTTACCCATAAATACTCCTTACCACTACATCTCCTATTATCATGATGGGGGTTGGGAGGAAGGACGTTTAGAAGCCGGACATACGTTGACTCTGGATATTTTATCGACCGGCATCCAATATGGGCAACAAGCCTTTGAAGGCATGAAAGCGTATCGCCGCAAAGACGGAGGGATTCAGTTATTCCGTCCTTATGAGAATGCAAAACGCTTCCAAGAATCCTGCAAACGCTTATTAATGCCCATCATTCCCATTGAAGAATTCATCCATGCCATCAAAGTCTGTATTGAAGCAAACAGTGAATACTCTCCCCCATACGAATCAAAAGCAACGCTTTATGTTCGTCCTTTTATGTTGGGAATTGGCACTAACCTAGTCTTAGCTCCTTCAAAGCAATATGTTTGGGGCGTTGCGACGATGCCCGTCGGCTTGTTCTTCAAAACCGGATTGACGCCAGCCAAATTTTTGATTTCTGATTATGACCGTGCGGCTGCCAAAGGCACAGGCGATGTTAAAGTAGGGGGCAACTACGCGGCGAGTTTTAGGCCCAATGGCGTTGCGAAAAGTCGGGGCTTCGCTGATTGTCTTTATTTAGATCCAGCGACTCATACCAAAATTGATGAAGGTGGCGCGGCGAATTTCTTTGGCATCACGAAGTCTGGAGTCTTTGTCACACCACAATCTGAGTCTATTTTGCCTTCCGTCACAAAACGTTCGTTGATTGACATTGCCAAAAATTACTTGCACCTTGAAGTCTTAGAGACGGATATTTACGTAGATAGACTCGATGAACTTCAAGAGGCCGCAACGTGCGGCACCGCCGCCATCATCACTCCCATCGGTGGTATCGAATATAAGGGTGTTTTGCACACCTTTGGCGATCCCCAGGTAGCGGGAAAAATAACCAAACAATTGTATGATTTATTGGTTGGTATTCAGTTCGGCGATATTGAAGCCCCTGAAGGATGGATTGAAAACGTATAACCTTTACCATCAAAAAAAGCAGTCCCGAAGGATTGCTTTTTGTTTTATGGGGTACCTAAGGTCGTATCTAAATCCTCTGGCAAACTGCCATAATAATCAATAAAATATATCAAGTTTAGATGTTCTCTTCGTTTCATCGTCGCTACCATCGCCGCTTGGAAATCATACCAATCTTGAATGGTGACGCCTTCTTTGACATAAAGGACCATTTCACCATCTTCGGTGTAGAATTTATCGTTAAAAATACCACCGGATTTGGAGATGACAACGGTTTGTGTATTGCTAAAGATATCCGCTCCTACATACCAATTGGGATTGAAATCAATACCCAGTAAATTGAGAATTGTGGGAGTTAAATCCGCAGCTGATGTAAATTTGTTTACCTCAGTTTCGCCGTTAGCGGTCATCGCCGCTTTGAGTTTGGTATCGTATATCAAAGCGGGAATATGATAGCGTTCGATGTATGTTTCATCCCTTGAATCAATGCCTCTGGCCATATAGGATAGCCCATAATAATATGCAAAATGGTCCGCAAATAAGACAACAGTGGTATCGTCTAGATGATTGGTCGCATCTAAACGGGCAAACATGACTTCTAAGGCTTTATCTAAATCCATTGCCCCAGCGATATAGGTTCTTAGATATTCATCATAATAGGTATCGTCAGTATGGTAATCAATTGAATCGAAATAGTCATACTCCTCTTCGTATGCATCGCGGGTTTCGTACCCTCCATGCATACTAAAGGTCGTAATAAACGTAAAGAACGTATCAGTATCCGGAATCATGGCCCCGACTTGGTCGTTTAATAAATCCAAATCCGAATTCACCCAAGTATCTTCGGCTTCTGGAATGTCCATCTCATCGAGATCGACATGATTATCAAAGCCAAACACTTCATGGGCTTTATCGCGGTTATAGAATGAGCCATCGTTATGATGGTACGACACAATTCTTTCTAAAGAAGTATTGTCTCTTAACATGTTGGGAAGTGAAGTAGGGTGTTCATTAAACTGGTAATTGCGGAAGAGTGAACCGGTGGCCGGATAACTACCAAAC
Source organism: uncultured Caryophanales bacterium (assembly GCA_942493185.1). GTDB lineage: Bacteria > Bacillota_I > Bacilli_A > Izemoplasmatales > Hujiaoplasmataceae > UBA5603. The sequence continues at coordinate 509,338 of OW818673.1, read as the reverse complement.
AAACTAATTCCTTCAGCGGCGTCGGTTTTTGTCTTCGCATAAAAATTGGATAATAAGACACCATCTTCATAGAAAAGTTTGTAAAGGGTCGGTGTAAATTCTTCTGAAATAGCAAAATACTCAAATGACTCTAGTAAAATCATGATGACATTGTTTCCTTCAGAAATGCCGGTGTACTCATTGGTTTCATATTGGCCATCCGCCAAATAATCTTCAATTAAAGATCCGCTTGATTCAGTGTTTCCTTCAATTCCTAAATAAAAAGAAAGGCCTTTTACATAATAGGTGTACGTTCCAAAGTTCTTTAAAGTCGATTCCGGTTGAAACATTGTTTCGTAGAGATATGCATCGCTTGATAAAATCTCAGCTTCAGTCTGCGAATCTAAGTCTTTGGTCAATTGGTTATATCCAGCATTTTGGATGATTAATCCTGTCCCAAACAAGATCACCGCTGCTATAAATGAGACAAGGAAGGTTTCTTTGTTTCGTGTTGATTTAACATAAGGTTTTTCTGGCTTTCGGTCAATGGCTTTCCTCGTAAAGTAATGAACGATAAAAATAATGAGCGTAATGGCGGCGTATATCCAAAGCGATGAGAAATTTAAAATATTGGTTGCGCCCTCTAAGGCATTGGCACCTTCTTCCATTAATGCTAACATATCCCAAAAGAAGATTTCTCCGGTAATGGCCATTAAGTTAACATTGACCACAGAAATGGCCATTTGGGCAATCAAGATAACGATTTGCACTGCAAACTGGATTTCTGGAGCAGGAATGATTAAAAAGAGTGTTCCTAAAATTAACATAAAGGCAAGATTAAAAATATTGAATTCGGGAACAATTCCAAAACCTAAGAGTTTAAAATTGACGATTTCAATCAATAACGCAAAGATGATGAACAAACAAAAATACGCTAATTTCTTACTGATTGCGTGTGACATCGTCTCAACTCCTTTTTGTTATTTCACTAAATATTTATTTAATTATATCATTTAGTATAATTTCTACAATATATTTGCCTAATTTCATCGTTAATAAAATCGAAAAAAGCATTCACACAATGTGTCAATGCTTTAGCTGTTAATGTGTGATACTTTTTATCTTCATACAATTTGGTTATCAAAGATCTATTCTATTTATCATCGAATACTTCTTCAATAATTTTCTCGATGTCTTCCTTTTTGAATCCCAAATTTTTAAAATAAATCAAATTTGTAACTAGATTGTCTTTAAGAATCTGAATACGTTTATCGTGGATTTGATTGGGATTCAATTGATTCACAAATGTTCCCTTTCCAGGCGTCGTGTAGATATAACCATCTCGCTCCAAATCATCCCAAGTCCGGTTTATCGTAATGACACTGACACCAAGTTCCTTGGCTGCAGAACGAATTGATGGTAGCATGTAGTTTGCCTTGAGATCACCTAAGAGAATCTGTGCAACGATTTGATTGTAGATTTGCTCATAAATTGGCAGATTAGATTCTACCGATAAAACGATCGATTTCATCAGATCAACTCGTTGAAATGCTTAACACTTTGTCGAATTGCAAAGAGATTTGCCACTATGTATATCAATAAACCGATAACAAGGATCATCCATTGCCACAAGATTAAAGTGGGGGATTCAAGCAAAGCGTTGATGGATGGAACAAATGCGTTTAACATTTCTGCGCCAAGAGCAATAACCATGGTATAAATTGATCCAAACAATAATCCTTTACCATAACGATATCCAGTCTTAAAGTACATCGGAAAAAATAGTAGATTAAATCCTGCGAAGATGAGCAAAACAATGCCAAAGAATGCTGGAGTGATGTCCATAGAGAAATTAAACGAACCGTAAACTACATTATGCAATATGCCAAAAATAACGCCAAGGACCAAATGAAGTGTTTGAAGACACAAACTCACACAAATACGGGATGTCACGATATCTTTTCTTCTAACGGGAAGCATCTGCGTGAATACTAAATCGCGTTGTTGATTGTAACTGCCAAACAAATTGGGAACACTAATCCAAAAGTAATATAAGAAAGCAACTGTATAGATCCATTGTGGAATAAACATCAACAATCCCGCAAAGAGTGGAATTAAAAAATAGATAGGATATAGATTTATTAGTAATTCCTTTTTCATAAGTTTAATCATGATGCGCACCTCTGTAAGTTGAATGATAAATGATGAGATCGTCAAGGGTTGGTTTCTTGAGGGTATATCCTTCCAAACGATCGATTTCCTTCGAAGCAATCAGTCCGGTGAATCCTAGTGAATTTGTTTTAAAAGATACCAATTTTGATTTAATCTTTTCAAGTTGGCTTGTCCCTCCTGAAACGACAAAGAAGGAATCAATCAAATCGTCTTTTGTCGAAGTCATGAGAATTTTACCGTTTTGAATCATTGAGATGTAATCGGCACACTTTTCTAAATCTGAAGTAATATGGGTGGAAAAAAGGATTGAAACATCACCGTTTTCGACGATTGATTGAAAGACTTCGAGTAACATTTCCCTTGCGACAGGATCTAGCCCACTAGTGGGTTCATCTAATATCAACAATTTTGCTTGATGGCTCAAAGCAAGCGCTAAATTATATTTGATTCGCATACCTTGTGAGAGTTCATTGATTCTTTTGTTTTCATCAATCTTGAAGTCCTGAAGATATTTCTGATAAAGATCGTTATCCCAATTTTTGTAGAATAGACTGAATGATTTGGTGATGGAAGAGAGTTTGCTTTTAGGATAGAAAATTGCATCACCAGACATAAAACTGATTTCTTGTTTGATATCGATTTCATCAGTATCCATGTCTTTGCCCAATAAGTGAATCGTTCCTTCTTCTCTGTTCGTTAGTTTTAGCATTGTTCTGAGAAATGTCGTCTTTCCAGCTCCGTTTTCGCCGATAAAGCCCATGATGTAGCCCATTGGCAAGATCATTGATGCATGATCAAGTTTGAATGTTTTATAGGTTTTGGTAAGTTCCTGAACTTCAATGTAATTCATAAAGCACCTCTATCTGTTCATATCGAACATATACAGTATATACATTCTATGAATTTATGTCAATAATAATGATTAATATAATGATAAATGTTAATTTGTAAAGTAAATGCAACAAAATAATCTTACGACAGAACTATAAAAAATATTGCCTTGGAATACTACAGATGCCAGAAAACCGATTCACTCGTAATAAAGTCGTGATACTGGAGTGAATAACTCTTAGCTTTAATATAAAAAAGGCCTGATACTTTTATATCAAACCTATGCTTTCAATATGTGATTGTTTACTTGTTTTGATACAACAACGCACTCCTAGCAATAATTGTGCACCCTTGTTTTAAATGTGGAAAACATTACCTATTTATATATTAATGCTCATCTCTATTTTCTTCGTAATCCATTATTTATGGTTTATCAGATAGAAATCCACCAACATACGCCAAATTTATCAATGATGGTAGCACATTTTTTACTCCATGGAAACTCATTAATTGGAACAAGAACAACCCCACAATCACTTAAGACATTATATGCATTATCAAAAATTTCTTCGCTTTCCATTTCAAAAACATTAAATGTCATGGTATCCCACTTGTTCTTATGGACAATGTTGATTTCACATGGATTGTTAGATTCAGAAATTGCTAAAAAACCTTCTCCATTAACCGATAACTCACAATGTTCATAAGCGGTATTATCTTTGGTAATAAACGCTTTCGTAATCTCAGCACCAAATGCTTTACAGTAAAATCTAGCTGCTTCAAAACTGTTTTTAACATAGACTTGATTAAAATTCTTCATTTTAAAATCCTCCGAATTATTCATAGGTTCTTTATCAGCTTATACAACTACGTAATCAATTAAGGATTAAGGATACTGTTTTTTTTAATTTTGTATTTTTACTCCCTTTAACCGTAGTTTTAGCAATTAAAAAAGGGTTAATACGTAACTTTTATTGTATCAAACCTATGCTTATTATGTGGGTTGCATGATCTATTTTAATACAATTACGCACCCTAGCAAAATTTACAGCACCCTATCTTTTTTACAGCACCTTTAGCAAATTTCAGATAGTCTCTAATGAATTGAGAATTACATCTTGATAGCCAACAAATTCCGTAAAAATATCCAGTTAATCTATGCGATGAATTCGAGAATATCCTTCATTTCATTGATATAGTTTAATAATTTATAATGAGATTTTTATAGTTGATCGATAAACATTTTAAATTGGGAATCCTTTGAAATATTGATAAATCTGCAAATTGATGATTAACAATATATGTTGAAGGACTTTCTCCATCAAGTGTTATATATTCAACCGTTGATTTTGTTAATGCTTCAACATTCTTTAACTTTGTTGTAAATATAAATGACACGACTTTTAAATTGACATTTTTTTCCATATTCCATAGCGTTTCTAACTTGTTATTCCAATAAATATGTACACACTTTAAATTAGTAAAATCCGATAGAATCGATAAATCATTGATTAAGTTGCATTTAAATAAATACAATATTTCAGTCGTCTCTTTAATATATGGAGCGATGTAATTGAAATGATCAAGAGAAAAATCATTTAAAAATACATTTTTCACCTTTTTATTAAGACATATTTCTTTTAGTGACTCTATACTTGGTAAAGCAACTGCTACATAAGGATCATGGAATAATACCGGTAATTCTTCTTTCAATCTTTGAAAATCTATTGTTCGCGGATATGTAGGCAACTTATGATCAATAATCCTTAAGTCGTAATCTGCTGAATAAAAGTTTGGATAAAATGTGATCAATTTATGGTCCAGTGTGGTGATTGGATTGCTGAAATTTCCCTTGTCTAGGAATACTTCATTAGCAACAAAAACAGATTTTCTAGTCATTATTCAGTTTCCAACTTTCCATATTGTTTGTTTGTATACAAAGACTCATAACTCCACAAATCAACATATCTCAATTATGGATTAACCATCGTGCAATATCAAAAACTTTTATTCCGCAAATATCATACACATCGTGTCTTGTATTTGCTATCAAAATCTTAGGATAGGCATCGTTAATTTGTCGTAATGGCGTCAATTCTCTTTCGAGGGTTTCTTCTCTTGTTATATTGTCAGATACTTGAATGTATATTTTTTCGGATCCTCTGATTGCCACGAAATCTATCTCTTTTTGATATAACTTTCCAACATAAAGATCATACCCTCGTCTCAATAATTCAAGAGCTACGATATTTTCGTAAAGCCTACCATAATCAAAATATCTTTTCCCAAGCTTTGCATATCGAAATCCTTGATCCACGATATAGTATTTTTCATTTGTCTTTAAATACCCATTCCCACGAATATCAAATCTCTTGATTTTATAGAACACAAATCCTTCGCACAAATAAGAAATGTAATTTCTTACTGTTTTATGGTCGATTGATATGCCGTCTTCATTGAGCTTGTTCGTTATTTTACTTGGTGTGGTAAGATTTGAGATGTTATCTAGTAGAAAAGCAACAATATTCTCCATCGCTACTTTATCAGTCACGCCATTTTTTTTCATGATATCTTTTAAGACTACAACATCCAAGATATTTGCAATATAATCCAATTTTTGTTTATCCGAATCATACAGATAACTTCCAGCAAAGCCACCTTCGATGGTATATTTGTCAAAAGCATCATTGATATTATTGTAATCGTAATATTCACAGTATTCAGAAAATGAAAACGGAAATACCTCTATCTCAAAGTATCTACCCGTAAAAAGTGTCGCTAAATCACTCGATAGCAAAAATGCATTAGATCCTGTTATGTAGATATCAAACTCTTTTGATTCATAAAGATCGTTCACGGCTAACTCAAATTTATCACACATTTGAACTTCATCGATGAACACATAATTATTTACCTTGGGTACATGTCTTTCATTGATATAAGCGTGTAATTTTTTATACTCTTTAATATCATCAAACATAATCCGATTAAAATCTACTCTGATGATGTTTGCATCTTTTTCGACACTCTGTATTACTTTAATGTATTCATTCAACAACATTGATTTTCCAGCGCGTCTAACACCTGTTATGATTTTAATATCCGGCTTATTTTTTAATGATAGCAACTCGCTCAGGTATTGTTTTCTTTCTATGATTTTCATTATTATCACCACACACATTATACCACATTTTTCCCAAAACTATAATTTTTTTATTTTTTTGGGAATCACTCGTTTGCAAATCCGAAATCCCAAAACTATGAATTCTTTTACTTTTTGGTAAAATTTTGAAACTCTTTTGGCAATCGTTAAATTGTTAGGTAATCGTGTAAATGGTTAAGTAATCGTTAAAAGGTTGGATAGCGATAAAAATGCAGACCAGAAAGGGCTCGGTTTTTGACTCAAATAATTGATTCAGAATTTGGCAGATAGGGGTAAATCCCCTTTTCTGCATAAAAAAAAGTCTAATACATATCGTATCAGACCAAAACTTTCAAAAATGTGTTGCATGACCTATTTTGATACAATTACGCACCCCTAGTAGAATTTTTCGCACCCCTGCTAAAAGTTACGCACCCCTATATATATAGTATATTTAACGTCAAATACAGCCTTTCAGAATTATCAACGGAAATGCAATGAATCACATTAAATATGTTTACTCGCTCTATCTGCATCAATTTAGTTGAAGTGCTATACAAAAGTTCCTAGACTTTCCCAAAGTAACATATTTACAATATAACAACAAAATTCTATTGTTCGAATCCCCTCAGCTTCGTTGTCTAAGGTATAGGGGGCTTAATATAATTTTTAGCACCATAGCTTCAAATCGTGAGGATTTTAGCACCAATGATGAGATTTTAGCATTCATCTATTTCTAAGCATCTTGTATCAGAACCCACCTATAATGAAAACAAATTGAAAAAGAAAAATCATTATATGTTACAAACTATTAATTGTCAAGGCACTGTTCTAAAACCAACCAACCCAAAAAACTACTGAATTCAAAATAAGTGATAAGTTATTGGAAATATCTTCTCACTTGAATTATTAGTCTAAACATGGTTTCCAATTAGCATAAGTCCAAAATAAAGATAAATGTAAAAAAAGGCGCAAACTCCCGTTATGATATAGACAATAAGGTTAGTGTATTTGTATTGTGCTTTCAACTTAATATATAAACTAAACATAAGAAATGGAATTGGTATTAACCAAAGAAACCAATGATCTGACATATCTGTTACTGGCAAATGGACAATTAAATTAAGTATAAGGAAATGAAATGTTATCACAATAGGCAAATAGATAGACCATAGGATACTTGTCATATTTTTTTTTGAACCCAAATAATTGTGAACCTTCACTCTACTAAACAGATAAAATAGAATGAAAGCTGCTGGTAAAGTAAAAAAACCTATAATGTCTGTCAAAATGTAAAATGATGAGTATGCCCCTTTGCGTTGTAGAAATCCTGAAATTATACTGACAATTATAGAAATAATGAATACTCCAATAACAATAAAAAGATTATTCTTTTTCATAAGTTACCCTCCCAAATCGATAATATTTTTAATGCATAAATAGTTTACAAATATCATGTCCTTTTAACAACTTGGAATAATAACTTTCTTTAGGACAATTACATTAAATGTTTGCATTCTCACGTTTTGACTCGCATCAATTATACCTACTGTGACAGAATATTTACCCGGATTTTTATAATCCACATTATCTTCATATTCAAACTTGGTTACAACCCCGGGAACTTCGGAATATACATTTATTATAAATGTACTCCAATTAATATTTGTGAAATTATCTTCGTGAATTTCTTGTTCTTCTATATAATCAAAATATAAGGACCATCCATAGGGATTGCTAATAAATGTAATAGGGATTGATAGGGTACCATTGTTCCCTATAGGATTTAGATACATATCTGTTAATGTCGTTCCGGAAGAATTCCTTGCGGTTGGATTTAGCACCCAAGACGCTTTATCCCAAACAAACCTTTCAAAAGCTGAGTAGTTTTGATAATCATCTTCATTGTTACCCCAAACCAAATACGGATATACATCTCGAATATAGTGGGCGTTTGCTAGGCCTGATTCCGGATTAGACTCTTCTGTTCCTAGATTGTAAGTATACAATACAAGGTAGTCGGTATTTGCATTGAGTACATTTCCGTTTCCATCGTACACCAACTCGAATGAACCATTATATTCGATGTTTTCATTCAAATCAAAGTACATATCTTCATAAGTGTATTTTGTATTATCAGTATGGATTAAGTGGTTTTTAATCAGTGGTCTTGTGTTTGTGCGTCTTGGTACCTTTGTATTGTTTTGAATCCATTCATTTTTATTTATAATAACACTTAAATACCAAAAAATAAAGGTCTATTACTAAATCTGTACCCAATCGGTGTTTGATAATCAAGCGTCGAGTGAATCCGCTTCCGATTGTAAAAGAGTTCGATGTAATCAAACAGGTCGGCGTTCACCTCGTTAATGTCATGATAGTTTCGTCGGTAGATTCTTTCCTTCTTCAACTGTGCGAAGAAACTCTCAACACAGGAGTTGTCATAGGGACACCCGCCTCTAGACATACTTCCTCGCATCTTGTTTGCTACCAAAGCGTTTTGATACCCTGCGCTCGCATACTGGGTGCCACGATCGCTGTGGAAAATTGTTCCTTCGGTATCCGGATACCGTCCAATTGCTTCCCCAAGTGCTCGTTTCACAAGTTCCGTATCTATTTTAAGACTGGTCGCATAACCAATGACTTCTCGGTTGTACAAATCTAAAACGACCGCCAAATAAACCCAACCGATTTTTGTCTTGATGTACGTGATGTCTCCCGCCCATATGATGTTCGGTGCTTCTGGGCGAAAGTTCTGTTTCACAAGGTCTTCTTTATAGGGATTTGTTTCCTGATGATGACGGTATGGTTTATACTTTCGCTGTGTGACTGAATAAAATCCGTGCTGTCGCATGATGCGACGCACTTTCCATTCGCTAACCGCGATTCCTGCTTCTTTGAGTTCCCTCATAATCTTCCGACATCCTTCACATCATCGCTTGCGTGAAACGCATCTTCAACGGCTTGAACCAATTCAAATTCTTCCAAGCGCCTACCCGTTCGATTCTCTTCTTGGATTCGCCATTGGTAATATTGTTTTTCACTGACTCCCAGCACTTTGCACATCTTTCGCACGCTGTATCGGGAGTCGAGGCGTTTCATCGCCTCGCATTTCAGTCGCGTGCTCGCATAAAGATGTGCAGGGATTTTTTAAGAATCTCGACATTCTCTCTTTCCTCTATCAATTCTTTTTCTTTTTGTTTAAGCCGATTCTCAATTTCTCTTAGCTTTCGTTTTATGTCTCCTGGATCCTGAATTCTCACAGTCCGTTCCATAGCTCTCGCAATGGTTGGACTTGGCATGTTATTCTTACGTCGATACTCTCTGACCCACTTGCATACGGTGTTTGTATCAATTCCAAGTTCTTCTGCGACCGCTGTCGCTGATTTCCCTGAATTCAAAATATGGAGAACAGTCCGTTCTCTCATTTCATCTGTATATTTACTATTATTACTTGGCATAGTTTTTCTTCCCTTCAGTTTGTACCCATATGATACCATAACTTACCCACTGATTAAAAACCATACCAATTCATTTTTATTATTGTGTTTTTTACTCCCTTTAACCGTAGTTTTAGCAATAAAAAAAGGTTTAATACGTAACTTCTATTGTATCAAACCTATGCATATTATATGGATTGTATAACCTATTTTGATACAATCACGAACCCCGATTTTACTTGTCATGGTAGGTATAATCAAATATTATATTCGCTTAACTCATCAATACAGAACATCGCTTTTCAATCAACTCTGAAAATGTTTTTTTCAGATGATCCGGCAGATATGATTCCATACACATTGTCTGAAGCATATCCTTTTGGACAACCAACTGAGATATCAATTTTTGAGTTGTATCTTTGGAAATACCTATATTCTCAGCAAACAAAAAGAAGTCATTCTTTCGAATATTCGTTTTTTTGCCGTTCATAGCTAATGCAAAATCTTCTTCATCTTCCGGCATGTTTACTTTTACAGGCAAGAGATCATAAGCCGCAGACAGTACATATTGCATGCTTCCTACTGCCGTTTCAATTAATGAAAAATTCTTCAGATGCATGTCTGAATTTCCGGTGATGTATAAAAAAACAATGCGAATAAATAACTCGGACAAATCAAGTTTGCTTCTTTCGGAATAACGTTTAATGATTTTTCCGCACTGTTCATATGATCCGTGATATTTATCCCGTGTCAATCTAAAATCCAGTTGACAGAAATCTTCCATAGCGAGTTTATCTACACGGTCTTTGTAAAAGACACGGTCAATCCTTTTTGTGATATACGCATAAGTGTTTCCATTTTGGATTAAGGCATGAGGAACTGTTGCAATACCGACCTCATCCGCCATGCACATCACAAGGTGCTCAGATTCTGGTAGCGCCTCAAATTGATCCACCTGAGGTTTTAGAATATATCCGGTAGGGTAGTTAACAAGAGTAAGTCTTGGCGTGTCACCTTCCGACAACAAATGTAATGATAACTTCTTTTGAACACCGGGAACTGTGTAGCCTTTTCCGACGCTTTCGTTGGCAAGCCTCTCCAATGTGCTGTCGTTCATCTCGATTTTGGGTATCTGAGTAGTTCCAAAAAATTTTAGAATGCAGCTCTTGTGCCAGCCGGATTCATTTTCTGTTCGTAAGGTTTTTCCGCAGCATAAGCATTTCATACGCACTCCTCCTTGATACTGACATTGCCTATAGGGTCCTTGCATGCGACAAGCAACACTGCAAATCGATCGTTTTCTGGAATCTTCCAGTTTCGGGTGACAATATTTAAAAGCCATCCCTCTGGAATTAAACCGTCAAAAAAAGAAAACAGGGTCCTTGAACTGAATCTCTCGTTTTGAATCGGCAAAGTAAGTGATACCGGCACCGCGTTTTCACTTTTGATATAGTCCAAATCGTAAGAAAAAGAATATCCTTCATCGGTTTCCTCAAGAACGCCAGCAAAAAAATCTCGAATATATACATGCGCTTTTCTGAAAGCACTCATGAAATTTTCTCCTTCTTACCGGGCACTGCTTCCATATCAAACATAGAAAGCGCAACATTAACTTTGTCCAAGCGCACTGTTTCTTTACCCTGTTCTAGCTCACGGATAAAGCGAAGACCAAGACCTGAGCGAATGGCAAACTGTTCTTGCGTTAACCCCGCTACTTTGCGTTGTTTCTTTATATATTCAGCTATCTTGTTCATATATTTTCTCCTTTACCTGTAGTTTATAAGTATATTCTATACCCTTTCGGGGCGAATGTCAAATAAAATATACAAAATAATCCCTATAGGGTGTATTTTCTATGTTTTTATCAATTTTTATACCCGAAAGGTGATAATAATACATAAGAGACATATTATAAAATAATATATACGCTAATAACATTCTACGATTGTTGTACAATTATTTTTCGAATTTCTATGCATACGATATCATTGATCAATTGTTAAACTTCCGAACCAATCCATTATTAATCGCGAGTTATTGACTCCCCATACCAGCCGCCCATTGTTGCCAATCCTTTTCATCCTGACCCGTCGGTCAAAATGAAAAGCCGGGAGCCCGCAGTGGCGGCTCTCGGCTAGATGTTTCTTGAAGGAAGGGATGAATCTTGATGCACTCGAAAGTGCCAAGATTTTTTGCGAGGTCGAGCCCCAAGGATTTAAACATCCCTTCAACCCCAAGTATATCCGCTTTCTTTTAAAAATCAATATCGCCAAAAGTATTAAGTGCTTCTCTCAGCTTTATAATAAGATAACCCTACCAATCTATAAATTTACGTCATTGGTTAATTGTAGATTGTGCCTAGTATTAATGTAGATTACTCAAGCGGTGCAATTTGGTTTTTACTTCTGTGAACGTAATCTCAAATGATATGTTGATACATCTAAATAGATTACAATCGAACTAAAATCGATGCCAGTTTCCACCTCAGAAGTGACTTGATCGTTAAGAAAATATTCATAATCGATTGTTAGAACAATTGTATAGGTTTGGTTTGCTATAAAATCAAAGGTACTTAGATCTGTTTTTACTCCATCTATGCTTGTGAAATATATTTCGTCAGACTCATACTCGCTCAATTGCATATAATCAAAGGCGCTCTCACCATAAGTAAAATCGATATTCGAAATGGACACATTGGGCAAAATTGACTTATATTTGATATATTGCAGTTCGAAAGAAACTTGATTTCCATTTATACATACTTCATTGAGTGATAGTTTTATACTTGCGTTTTCAAAAGTGTCGCCCTTATTTAAAAAATAAGATAGACTAGGTTTGGAACATCCTGAAATGATCAAGGCAATTAAAAAAACGAAATAAGTATAGAGTTTCTTTTTCATATTGTCCTCCGTTAGCTAGTCTTTTGTAATGAAAGCTATCGTAAGTGCTCTACCTGTTATAGAAAAATCATAATATCTACTTCCAGCACCCCAACCATCTCTAATATCAAGCAGGAAAACATAATGATTAATGTTAAAGAAAAGAAACTTTTGGACCCAAAGATAGGTATAATAGCCTGTCACAAATACCTCGTGGGTACCATAGACATTATCAAGTAACATACTCATAATAAATCCGTTTCCAGCGTTGATGTTGTTTGTGACAGTAGTCGATGTTGGTACCTCAATAACACTATGATGTGCATTGGTGTACCCATGATTACTTAATACGTTATTCACAACATCCCTTGTTTGCCAAACGTTAAGCCCCCATGGATATGCATTGACGTCTATTGCCGCTTGACGAGTCTCATTATAAAGGTAGGAAAATTGTTTTATGGGTTTTACTTCTCCAAAATAGAAGTGTCCATCATATATCCAGTAATTATCTTCTTGTCTCATCTCAAAATACAAAGAACCTTCATAAATTGCGGGATTATAAGCAAAAGTAGTATATGCATATGGGAGAGCTGAATAAGATTTGTCATACTTAAGAAATGTCAAGTAATTATACGCTGAAACTGTTGCACAATTGCCTTCGCTGCTTGCATAATCTACAGACCCATCATCATCAATATCGAAAACTTCTTCATAAACAGACAATGCACCTTGAGTAAATCCTGCTCTTCCCGAGGAGAGTGAGTATCTATACAAAGAGTATTGTTCTCCATATTCCTGATCAACATATAAATCTCTATCTAGAACGATTCCTTCTTGGGTAGTACCATCGTTTATAACGGCCGAACTCATTTCATATTCGTAATTTTTGTCTATCCGATTTAGGCTCGAAAACCCCCGATATAGATCATAGTGTTCAATATTACCTATCATTTCAGAGATAGAGTCAGAAATTTCAAAACTTAGGTCGTAAATATTGAAATTTGCACCCAATATCAGATATCCTTTGTAGTGATCAAATAGAACCAATGAACCTTCTTCGGCTTGAGAAAAGCCCATTATTACAGTAATTTTTTGATAAGAACACGATTCAATATTTGTCTCATATCCGAAATAAAAAGCCAGTTCATTTACAAAATAGATATTTTCACAGACGTAATTTGCTCCTTGTAATGCAGAAATAGTGGAATTGTTTTCCTTGAAAGTAGATGCATAAACAATATTACTATGGATCAAAGTACAGCAACACAATAAAAACAAAACAATGATTTATTTCATATTAATGCCTTCCTTTTATTATGTACGAATCTCGCAATAAAATAGAAAATGTTTATATTTGAATCCCAACTAACTATTCAGAAATAACAAATCAAGAATATATTAAAATCGATGTAACGTTTGACTTCATCGATAGCTATATTCACATCATGTCTATTTTGCATGAATCGGTATTTGCACTTCATGTTACACTGACTTGATGCATGTATACTTATAAATATTGTTTTGAAGTGATCCTTACTATACGTTATTTGAAAGGGTATTTCATCACCCATATGATTTTTTAAGAAAATTCGTTTCAAATCTTTGATTGTCAGGTTTGGATTGTTGGGTAAGATAATTTGATTTCCGTTGATTCGAATAACTTAGATTGTATGGTTATTCAATTCATAGGTTAAATAATCGTTCATCAAACGCTCCTACACATCGTTTTTCGTTATGTTTATAAATGAATATTAACACTCTAATAATCAAATGTCAATATCGCATCTTGTTTATTTTTTTATTCAAACAACATTTTATTCCTAATCGTTAAAAAGTTAGGTAATCGTTAAATAGTTAGATATCGACCGAATAACACGCAAGAAAAAAACATGATTTCAGTTATAATAGTGTTTTGGGTATTTTCAGATAGGGAAAAATCTCCCTTTCTGCAAAGAAAAAAAGCTTGATACGATTGTATCAAACCTATGCTTATTATATGGTGGAGCCGACGAGGATCGAACTCGCGACCTCTAACATGCCATGCTAGCGCTCTCCCAGCTGAGCTACGGCCCCGTAATTTCTATTTTACCAAATCAGGGTCGATATTGCCAGCAAAAGTTAACGAAAATTACCACAATAATATCGCTACTTTGAAGAGTCCTTTGTTGCTTTCTTTTTTGCATCCAAGTTAACAAAGATCTTTTCGATGGCTAAATTAAGATTGTCTTCATCTTTTAGAAAGGCAACACTCATCTTCACGATTTTTTCTTCAAACAAGACTAAACTTAAATACAATAAAAACAGGATGACCGTCACAAAAAACCACATCTCGAACAATCCCGATTTTCCAAACAATAGTAAGGGAATTAACGACCCAACCCAAATAATCACTTGCCATATTTTGAGCGTTGATCGCAACCGGGGATTTTCACGACTGACCCAGTTTACAAACGGGTTTAAGGCTAGTAGCATGAAAAATGCATGGATGACAGCACACGCTGTATGGAGCCAGTGCCAAAACGGATAAATATCTTTAAGGGCTGGAATTAATGCTGTGAGCACTAAAAATCCAGAGGCTAAACCGACAAACCAGTATTTTAATTTTGCCTGATAACCCTCAAGTTGATAAAGTGCAATAATCGCACTTTGAATGGCCATTCCTGAAACGAGTGCCCATACAATAAAGAACACCCTGTAATCGAAAAAATTACCGATATTACTAAAGGTATAATAAAACGGATTTTCTAACGTTCCATAGACCACCGTCAATAACAACGCTGCCAATAAGATGCTCATCACAAAGATTCTTAACCGTCTTTGTTTTAACAAGTCTTTTTGCATTTCATACTGATTTTTGGTAATCATATCTTCTTTGATTTTTTGTCTGTCGATTTGCATATCGGCCATGAGAACATTCTCCGTGTAAAGATGACTTAAAAATGATTATACCTTAAAACATAATTTTCGTAAATCAAAAATAACCGATATATCAAGGATCAATGCATTATTCCCATTCAATCGTTGAGGGTGGTTTTGATGTGACATCATAAACAACCCGATTGCATCCAGAAACTTCGTTAACAATCCTGCGACTGATTGAATCCAAAACCTCATATGGCAGTCTTGCCCAATCGGCGGTCATACCGTCAATGCTGGTCACTGCTCTAATCACAATGGTTTCAAGATACGTTCTTGCATCCCCCATAACGCCAACACTTTGGATGCCAGGAAGAATGGTAAAATATTGCCATACGGCGCTGTCTAGATGTGCTTTTGAGATTTCTTCATGTAAAATAGCATCTGATTCACGTACGATTCTTAGTTTTGAATCGGTGATATCTCCCAAAATTCGAATAGCTAATCCTGGACCAGGAAAAGGCTGACGGTTAAGAAGTTTTGAATGGATTCCTAATGCAGCTCCCAACAATCTTACCTCATCTTTAAATAATCGATTGAGGGGTTCAATCAGTTTAAATGCCATATCTTTGGGCAATCCACCCACATTATGATGGGACTTGATGGTTGCGGCGGTTTTTGTACCCGATTCAATAATATCGGTATAGAGCGTCCCTTGTCCTAAAAATTGAAAATCGCCGATTTTTTTGGCTTCATCCGCAAATACTCGAATAAATTCGCCTCCGATTATTTTGCGCTTCGCTTCCGGGTCAGAAATTCCTTTCAGTTTCTCTAAAAATTGCTTTTGAGCATCAATCTTATGAACTTGAATGCCATAGATTTCTTTAAACGTCTTCATGACTTGTTCAGCCTCGTTTTTTCTTAATAATCCATGGTCAATGAATATACAAGTCAGTTGACTTCCAATGGCCTTATGAATTAGAACTGCCGCGACACTGGAATCAACGCCTCCAGAAACCCCCATTAAGACTCTTTGATCTTTTACTATAGACTGGATTTCCATAATTTTATCTTGAATAAATGCATCATATGTCCATTCTTGTTGGATTTTGCAAATGTTTTTTACAAAGTTATTGAGGAAGAACATGCCTTGGATGGTATGCTGCACCTCAGGGTGAAACTGAACACCATACAATTTTAAAGAATGATGACGAATGATGCTGATGGTTCCTTCATCAGAATACGCCAATGCTTGAAAATTTTCTCCTAAGTCTATGACTTCATCGCCATGGCTCATCCACACGGTTGTTGGATTGAAAATTCCCTCCAAAAGTGGATCATTTTGGATAATCTTAACGGTTTTCTTACCATATTCTTTCGTCGCGGAAGGAAGAACCCTTCCACCCAAAGTATGAACCATCAATTGCATCCCATAACAAATGCCCAAAATGGGAATATTTAAATCGAACAATGACTTGTCGACTAAAAAAGCATCGGCATCATAGACGGATTTCGGACCTCCCGATAAAATAATACCTGACACGTTGTCAAAATCAGGAAGGTCTTTTAAAACGGTATCATGCGGTAATAACTCTGAATAAACACCGAGTTCCCGAACTCTGCGTACGATTAATTGATTATATTGGCTGCCAAAATCCAAAACGATGATGCGTTGGTATTTGGATATCTTCATTATTGTTTAGAATAATTGGGGGCTTCTTGGGTGATTTCTATGTCATGGGGATGACTCTCCGTCAATCCCGCACTGGTAATTTGAACGAATTTGGCAGTCCGCTGCAAATCATCAATTGTTTTTGCACCACAATAGCCCATCCCGGAACGAAGTCCGCCGCAGAGTTGGTAAATCATGTCTTTTGTTTCACCCTTATAGGGGACTCGACCTTCAATTCCTTCGGGGACCAGTTTCTTTGCTTCCGTGATTTTTTCTTGGAAATAGCGGTCATTCGACCCTCGTCTCATTGCGACAAGCGATCCCATTCCCACATAAACTTTAAACCGGCGACCCTGAAATATGATTTCTTCGCCGGGAGCTTCTTTACAACCAGCCAGTAAACTTCCAAGCATGATCGTTTGAGCGCCCACCGCTAAGGCTTTGACTATATCACCTGAGAATTTAATACCTCCATCCGCAATAATGGGGATATCTTCCGTTTTTGCGACTTGATAAACGTCTTGAATGGCCGTTATTTGTGGGACTCCCACACCGGCAATCACCCGAGTGGTACAAATGGACCCTGGTCCAATCCCTACTTTCAAAGCATCGGCTCCTGCTTCAATTAAGGCTTTTGCTGCCTCAGCTGTCACAATGTTTCCAGCTATCAATTCCAGAGTCGGAAAGACTTTTTTAATTTTTTTGATGGTCTCAATGACATTTTGCGAATGGGCATGGGCAGAATCCAATACGATGACATCCACATGTGCATCAACCAAGGCTTTGACTCTTTGAAGCACATCGGCACTGACTCCCACCGCTGCCCCAACACGGAGACGGCCCTTTTCATCTTTACAGGCATGAGGATATTGAATAACATTGTCAATATCCTTGCTGGTGATCAGGCCTTTTAAATGAAAGGACTCATCCACTATAGGTAATTTTTCGATGCGATGTTCCCATAAAATTTTTTTCGCTTCCGCAAGGGTTGTTCCCATGGTTGCGGTGATAAGCCCTTCTTTGGTCATTACGCTCGAGACGGGAGTATCATCAAGTTCTAAATACTTTAAATCGCGATTGGTGACAATTCCTAATAAGATTCCTTCTTGATTAACAACCGGTAGTCCGCTGATCTTATATTGCTTTAATATCATTTCTGCTTCGTAAACCGTGGAATGAATGGATAACGTGATGGGATTGATAATCATACCCGATTCACTGCGTTTCACCAAATCAACTTGATGGGCTTGATTTTTAATGGACATGTTTTTATGGATAAAACCAATGCCACCTTCTCTGGCAATCGCAATGGCCATTTCGTATTCGGTGACCGTATCCATGGCGGCTGAAAGGATGGGAATATTGAGAAATATTCTCCGTGTCAACCTTGTTCTGATATCGACCTCTGATGGCATAACTTGAGACATTTGTGGAACCAATAAAATATCATCGAACGTTAACCCTAACTTCAAATTCTCTTCAAATCGCACACAAATCACTCCTTATGGATTATAAAAAAAAAAGATGCCCGAAGTCTCTGGGCATCCTGAAATAAGCATCGTCAAAAACGATTCATTTCATTTGCCGTAGTGCCACGATTCCGGTCATGGCGTAGAGACGAATGGCCCAATCGCCAAACATATACGGTTTAATGTATTTTATAATAAAATCCTCCGTTTGTAAACAAAAATCCATTCAATCCTCAAGACCAATGCAGATAGCGAAACAATGTTTTAATCCTCTTGGATTTTGTACTTACATTGACATTAAGTACGTTACACCCTATAATGAATATTATAGTACTTCTTTGTTTTGCAAAACCAGTTTCATTGGAGGATTATCATGTGCGACACGATGATTCGGGCAATTGAAGGTGGATACATCTTCGGTAAGAATAGTGACAGAAGTCCCAATGAACCGAATTTAACGGTCTTTTTTCCTGCCAAAAAAACCACTGAAACAGTCCTTAAATGCACCTATATTGAAATACCGCAGGTATCCTATACACACGCCATCGTCCTTGTCAAACCCAGTTGGATGTGGGGTGGCGAGATGGGAATCAATGATCAGGGTGTTTTCATTGGCAATGAAGCGGTATTTACAACCTCAAAAGGAAAGAAAACAGAGCGGTTATTGGGAATGGATTTAATCCGATTGGCCTTAGAACGTTGTAGTAGCGCCTCTGATGCCCTCAATACGATTATTGAACTAATTAAAAAGCATGGACAGGGTGGAAACTGTGGTTTTGACAAACCCTTTTATTATGATAACTCATTCTTAATCGCCGATGCCAAACATCGTTTCATTTTAGAAACATCGGGCACTGCTTGGACCAAACAGGAAATTGGTCAATCCGGAAACATCTCTAATCGGTTATCACTTCACTTAGAAGATATGAGTCAATCAGAGCCCGTTCTTGATTTTGCCAAAACCCATACGGAACCCCTCTTCACCCACTTCTCCGGTTCAAAGAACCGTCAGTGTGCCGCCAGTGCACTTTTACAAACCTCCCCGTTTGATGTCCATTCAATGATGTCAATCTTAAAAACCCATGATTTACGCGATGAAGCATCCCTTTATCAAAAAGGGAGTGTTCGCAGTGTATGTATGCATAAAAGTTTGTTGGGAGATCACACCACTTCTTCCATGATTATTCATCACCGGAAAGCCATCACGACCCTTTGGTTAACGGGATGTAGTACCCCTTGTTTGTCTATTTACAAACCCACCTATTTTGGGTTAGAGCTTCCACCGGTTTTTGATAATCAAGAAGAAGCGTTAACCTATTGGCTGGACCGTGAATATTTGGTAAGAGCCATTTATGCGGGATTAATTGATCAAAAAGACTATCAAAGCCAACTTCACCTCATTCAAGATCAATTGGTTGAGGACGAAGCCATTTTACAAGCGCTCAATCCCGATGTGGACCACATCGTCGCATTTGTCAAATATGCCTCAGAACTAGAATCCGATTTTGTGGAAAAATATCGACCACAAATAGAAATGATTCGCATGAACTCGTCCTTACTACCAAAATTATGGGTCAAGAAGACGCAAAAACTCGGGCACCATGTGTTTGAATCTGATTTAAAATCGAGGGTTGCTCGATGAAAAAAGTCGTGTTAATACCCGCCTCTTTTAAAGGGTCATTATCCTCTATCGAAGTCATCAAAGTGATGAAAGATGCCATTCATTCCCTTTATCCAGACTGTGAAATAGTATCGCTTCCGATTTCAGATGGGGGCGAGGGCTTTGTAGATGCATGGTTATTGGCTAAAAAAGGTAAAAAAGTATCGTTAATGACCCACGACCCATTCTTAAGACCCATCCGAAGTTATTATGGACTTTTAAAGAACGGCACTGCTCTTATAGAACTCGCTACTACCGCTGGATTACACTTGGTTCAAGATCAACCCAATCCCAGTATTGCCTCCACAAGAGGGGTCGGCGAACAAATCCTTCACGCCATTTCTAAAGGCATCAAAAGCATCTATTTAGGTTTGGGAGGAAGCGCAACAAACGATGCCGGAACGGGTCTCATCGAAGCACTGGGATATCGTTTTTATGATCACGATGATCATTTGTTTTCACCAAACGGATCAAACCTATCAAACATCCATCGAATTGATGATTCACACGTTTTAGAAGCAGTCAAATCCGTTTCAATCACCATTTTGTCCGATGTCACAAATCCCCTTTACGGCCCCTTGGGTGCAGCGAAAGTATTCGCCGCCCAAAAAGGAGCCGATGCCTTGATGGTTGAAGAGTTAGACCACAATCTCATGTCCTATTCCAATTTTCTAAAAGAACGCTATGACTTTAATACAGACTTTCCTGGAGCTGGCGCAGCCGGTGGAACCCCCGTCAGCGTGATGTGTTTCTTGAATGCAACCCTCAGAAGTGGCATTGAAGCCATCCTTGAGGGACTTCAATTTGATGATCATTTAATAAATGCGGACCTCGTCATCACCGGTGAAGGTCGTTTGGATTCCCAAAGTTTAAAGGGAAAAGCCATCGATGGCATTGCGAAACATTGTTTTGATCATTCTGTTCCCTGCATTGCCATTGCGGGACAAATTAAAGACATTGAACCTTCGGCGTATCCCAAAGGACTCACAGGGGCATATTCAGTCGTAGGTCCCGCCGTTCATGTCTCTGAAGCCCTTGCTCATCCCAAAAAACATGTGTACGAAACCACCCTACTGGCGCTTAAAGAAACCCTATAATAAAGCAAAAATCCAACTGAAACTAAAGTTGGATTTTTTTGTTGTATCGTTATTATTTATTTCCCATCGTCATAGCCATGACAGCTTTTGCGGTATGGAGACGGTTTTCAGCTTCTTGATAAACAATGGAGTGCGGACCATCAATAACGGAATCTTCTACTTCGTTGCCTCTATCAGCGGGTAAGGCATGCATGTATTTAGCATTCGGACTCGCTAAAGCAATCATTTCTTCTGTACATTTCCAAAGTTTGTTTTTGATGAGCAAATCATCAACAACATCTTTAGAAGGATTCGAGACCCAAGAACCCCAGTTCTTGGGAATGACAATATCGGCGCCTTTAAAGGCTTCTTTCATATCATGGGTGATTCTAAAGGTACCGCCATTTTCAAGTGCATTCTTTTTCGCTTTTTCAATCGCCCAATCCGGAAGTTCATAACCCACTGGATAGGCTAAAGTGACATCCATCGCATATCGGGGGAATAACAAGATTTGTGATAAGGGCACACTTATGGGTTTTTTATGGGTCGTTGCGTAAGCCCAAATAATAGATACTTTCAAATGTTTCGTGGTGGGATAGACTTCTTGAATGGTCATTAAATCGGCCAATGCTTGCATGGGATGATATAAATCATCTTGAAGGTTCATAATGGGAACGCTGGAGTACTGCGCCATCTCACGAAGGTACTTATTGCCAATTCCCCAAAAACAGTTTCTACAGGCAATTCCGTGGCCATAGGACGATAAAATAATCGCTGTGTCTTTCGCCGACTCGCCATGCGAGATTTGCATCATTGACGTATCAAGGAATGTGGCGTGGCCGCCTAATTGGGCTAAACCCGATTCCATTGAATTACGGGTTCTCGTCGATTGTTCAAAAAACATTAAGAAAGCCGTTTTGTTGGTGAGATACGGGGTAGGAATGTTGCTTTTAAAATGATGCTTCAGAGTAAAAGAGACTTCCAGCAATTTGTCAATTTCGGGTTTGGTCCATTCTTCTAACGTGATAAAATGTCTGCCTTTAAATAGTGGTTCCATATTTTTTTATTTATTCTCCTTATGTTGAATCGTTTTTAAGTAGTTTAGGGGGATTGCGGCGTACATCGCAGCGGCTTTTACAAGCTCGTCTTTGAACGTTTTTTCGTTTGGCGCATGAGCTTCATTTTCGTGACCAGGGCCAAACCCGACACACGGAATATTATAACGTCCCATAATCGAAACGGCATTGGTTGAGAAGGTCCATTTGTCAACAATCGGTTCGGTATTGAATAAGAGTTTATAACTATCAACCAACGTTTGACAGGCAGGGTGTTGCGCCTCTAAAACCCACGTTGGGAAGAACGCTTTGGTGGGATAAACGAGACCGGTGTATGAAGGTTTGGCATAATCATACATTTCTACCTTTGCCTTTGCCTTCTGAACGGAGGGCAAGGCTTCAATTTCGGCTATCGCCGATTGATAAGTTTCGCCAGCGGTTAACCGTCTGTCTACACTAATGGCACACGAATCAGCAACGGCACAACGGGAGGGAGAGGTAAAGAAAATCTCGCTTACGGTTAAGGACCCTTTGCCTAAGAAAAAGTCGTCTTTCAGCCGTTTATGAAGTGCTTCCAACTCTTGTAAGATGGGGGCCATTTTAAAAATAGCGTTATCGCCACGTTCAGGAGCACTGCCATGACATGAAACCCCTGAAACCGAGACTTTAATTTCCATTCTTCCGCGATGACCACGGTAGATATTTAAACTGGTTGGTTCGGTTATAACGACAAACTCAGGGCGAATTTTATCTTCTTCGATGATATATTGCCAACAAAGGCCATCACAATCTTCTTCTTGGACGGTTCCAGTGACCAAAAGCGTATAGTCGCCTAAGAGATTCAAATCTTTGATAATCTTGGCGGCGTATACCATGGAGGCCATTCCACCCTCTTGATCAGACCCGCCGCGGCCAATGATGATGTTTTCATCTTCATAGCCTTCATACGGATCAAAATGCCATAATTTGCGATCACCGATGCCGACGGTATCAATGTGGGCATCCATCGCAATCAAATGTTTGCCTGTTCCAAGATATCCTAAAATGTTTCCCATTTTATCTATCTTGATTTTGTCAAACCCGACTTTGACCATTTCTTTGCGTATGCGTTCAATCACCAGGGCTTCATCAGCGGATTCAGAGGGAATGCGAATCATGTCCCGTAAAAAAGCAGTGATATCGGCTTTATAATGGTCGGCGCGTTTTAAGATATCTTGATAAAGTTTATCACTCATTATAAAGACCTCATGGCTTTGATTTTTTCGTCATATTCGATGACTTTATGATATTCATGATTCCAATAATCCATATGACGCATCGAATCGAGTAAACTTTGTGGATATCCAAATTTAAGCCAGTCTGCTTCTTTTCTGGCAAACAATTTTTCTTTTTGTGCATTGGTTCGATAATCAACGATGTCTGCCGTGTCGGCTTTGATAAAGATATCATTAAACCAACGACGTTTCACAAAATCGACGGTCTCTAAGTACCGTTTTTCTAAATCTTCTAAAACAGAAGGATACCGATCAAATCCATCGGTTGCGATGGTTACGATGTTATCTTGGGGGCCTAATTTTAAATATTTCGCCATTTTGATGGCGCCTAAAATATTACAAATTCCGGACACCCCAAACAAATCTTTCATTGATAAAACAGTTTTTGAATCAATCCCGGCTTCTTCTAATACTTTTTGTCCATCCTGGATGACTTTGAGTCCTCTAACGGCATCATCATCTTTAATCAAACAAACGAAATCAGTCGTTAATACATTATGAATTAACGTAATCATCTTGTCGCCAATGCCTTCAATTCGGTGTTGTCCCACACCGCCATTCATCAATGTCGAACATTCATACGGTTCTAGCGCCACTATTTTTGCTTCTGGGAACGCAACTTTGATTTCGTCTCCCGCCGCAATCGTTCCGGCTGACCCAGGAGCGGAAGTAAAGCAGGCAATCCGAGAATTGCCGATGCCTTGAACCGCTTCAATGGCTGAATTTCCAGTCACATAACGATGAAAACGATAGTTTGGCATTAGTTCGAACTGAGCCAAAGCTCGGTTATTTGGATTCTTTTTTAGTTCAAATGTCCGCTCTAATGTCAAAATGACATCTGATTCTGTTCCCGGTGTTAAATCCAATTTAGCGCCGTAACGGCGAATACGGTCATACCGTTCCTTACTCATATTATCAGGCATAATGACGATAGCATCATACTTCATCAGGTTACAAATATAAGACACTCCAATGCCAAAATTTCCGGTCGATGGTCCTAAAATCGTATGTTTTCCGGGTAATATCGTACCATCAACACAGCCTTCAATTAAGGTTGAATAAGCGGGTCCCACTTTGTGTGAGCCAGACGGAAAATATTTTCCCAACATAACGACGATGTTTGCTTCAACGCCCGTTAGTGCCTTTGGTAGCACAATTTTATTGACGACGTCATGGTCGTTCTTCCAAGTAATATTAAATAGATTAAGCGGGTCTAATTCATTTTCTGCTTTTGCTTTTAAGGCTTGTTTCCGAATTTCTTTGTCAATAGTCTTTGGATGAAGCATTTCTTCGTACGTAGGACCAAATGGAATTTTACTCATTGTTACACCTCTTTTGTCTTTTCATTCATGATTTCTATCAATAAGGACAGATCCGGTTTGATGCGGATGGGTCCGTTGATGGCCTGTTGTCCAGAAACGGTATCTTTAAGTCCATTTCCTGTCACAAGGATGGTCGCTGACTCGTGATGCTGGATGATTCCGGTGTTTAACGCCTTCATTAACCCCGCAAGACCAGCTACGCCTGCTGGTTCCCCGAATATCCCTTCGGTTTTACCAAGCAAAGCCATGGCTGATAATATTGCTTGATCAGAAACAGCAATCCAAGCTCCTTTTGATGCTTCTATTGCATGAATCGCCTTCGTTGGATTACGGGGGATTCCCACCGCAATCGAATCGGCGATGCTTAATTCTTCGGTTTCTTGTAATCCGCGATGTTCTAAACTGGCTTCCACGAACGGGGCACATCCTTCCGCTTGAACGCCGAGTATTTTAGGAATTTTGGAAATTAATCCAAGCTGAAACAAATCATAAAACCCTTTATAGACGCCCGCAACCGTACAACCGTCCCCCACCGATACAACCACCCAATCGGTGGGTTTGAAATCGAGTTGTTCGGCGATTTCTAAAGCAACGGTCTTTTTTCCTTCAACGAGATGTGGATTGATTGCTGCATTTCGGTTATACCAACCATAATGATTGATTGCTTTCTTCGAAAGATTAAACGCATCTTTATAATCGCCTTCAACGCTGATGACTGTTGCACCGAATATAAGCAACTGAGTGAGTTTTCCAATCGGGGCGCGTTTTGGAACAAATATGACTGATTTGAGTCCCATTCTTGCCGCGTTACCAGCAAGGCTGGAAGCGGCGTTCCCAGTCGAACTGCAGGCGATGGTCGTTTCACCCAACTCAATCGCCTTTTGAACAGCGACGGCTGAAGCTCGGTCTTTCAATGAGGCGGTGGGATTAAGCCCTTCATCTTTGATATATAACGTCTTTATGCCAATCGCTTGATGAAGTCGGTTAGAGGGATATAAGGGAGTCCATCCTACTTTTAAAGGATTTACCGGTGGTTGATTTAAACTCATCATCGGCAGATATCGCCACATGGAAAAATCCTTGTTGTTATGAAAATAGGCTTTGTTTACAACTTGCTTCATCGCTTGATAATCATACTCAATTTCTAATATACCCACTTCACCGCAATCAGGGCAGGTCAATAGATTTGGCAGTGGGTCATAGTGTTTATGACATAGGGTACAGACATAGTCTTTAACGAAATTCAAATTATTCACCTGCTTCAATTGTAATCAATTTAAACTGATTGAGATCAAACAAACCTTTATCGGTCAATTTTATGTCGGGTATAACGGGTAAGGATAGAAAAGCCAGTGCTAAAAACGGATCGACAATTTCATCTTTAACGCCCATGCTACGGGCAATTAATTCCATGTTATGCAATTTATCACGGACCAATTTACAATCTTTTTGTGTCATTAATCCGCCTACTTCAAGGCATAAAGAATCCATGACGATGCCTCGGTTGACCAAGGCGATTCCGCCTTGCATCCGGTAGACCTCTTGAACTGCAAGCAACATATCGGAATCATTATCTCCTATCACCAATAAATTATGCGAATCATGGGCAATCGTCATCGCAACCGCTCCGTTTTTAAGCCCATATCCCGAAACCAAACCCAATCCGATATTGCCAGTGAGATGGTGACGTTCAATGACCCCTAATTTCAAGATATCACGATTGGGATCTGGAACATAAACATGATTATGTGTAAGAACCTCGGTTATTAAATCTTTCGTGGTCACATTATTATCAATCAATCCTATCACATGAACTCGGTTTGATTTTAGTTTCAAGGTAAAGTCAATATTATGTAGATTCAGTTTGACACTATTTTCGACTGAAACGCCTTCAATAGGTGATGTTTGAAAAAGGGGTTTCCCATTTTCAGATACCTTTTGCCCTTTTTTATAGACTTGTTTTGGGGTAATCTGGGTTAACGAATCAAAAACTATTAAATCGGCGAGATATCCTGGAGCTATAGCACCTAAGTGCGGAATTTGATAACAAGTTGCCACATTAATGGTCGCCATTTGAATTGCCCAGAACGGACTAATGCCATTTTGAATGGCGAGATTGACATTAAAGTTGATATGACCTTCAGACGCAATGTCTTCGGGATGCTTATCATCCGTACAGAAAAGTAGTCGATGCTTATTTTCAACAGTGACACCTTTCAATAAAGTCAATTCGTTTTTTGTTTGCGATCCTTCGCGGAGATGGACATAGACCCCTTTATTAACACGCTCTTCTAATTCCGATAAAGTGGAGGCTTCATGGTCTGTAGAGATTCCAGCGGCTATGTATGCATTTAAATCAAGACCTTGAACTGACGGCGAGTGCCCGTCAATGGTCAATGGGCTCATCGATTCGATTTTTCCTAACATCTCAGAATCGCACCCAATGACCGAAGGATAATTCATGACTTCTCCTAAGCCCAAAATGTGATCCATTTTTTTGATTTTTAAAACATCCTCTAACCCTATGGTTGCCCCAGACGTTTCAAAAACCGTCGCTGGTACGCAAGAGGGAATCATGATATAAACATCTAGGGGCGTCTTTTTGGCGCTTTCTAGCATAAAACGGATGCCTTCAATTCCAGCAACATTGGCGATTTCATGAGGATCTGCGATGACAGAGGTGGTCCCAAAGGGAATAACCAAACGCGCAAACTGATGGGGAACCAACATTGACGACTCGATGTGAACGTGTCCGTCAATGAAACCAGGTGCTACGTATGCCCCTTTCAAATCAACTTCAGAAACTCCGTGATAATTGCCAATTCCAGCGATATATCCATTATAAATAGCGATATCTCCTTGTTCAAGAGTGGCTGAAAAAACATTGATGATTTTCGCGTTTTTTAAAACCAATTCAGCGGGTTTTTGACCGCTAGCGACTCGAATCAATTCTGATTTTTGCATAAGCCACCTCTTCAAAAATTATAAGTCTTGTATCACTTGTTTTACGAGATTGAGTGCAACGGTTTTTCGGTAAAGAGCCGTTGACCGTTGGTCATCAATCGGTTTTATGATGGGTGAATAACAGCCTAATACCTTATCTGGATCTTGTTTCATTGATTCCACCGAGAGACCTATCCATTGATGATCCATGTCACTATGGTGAACCACTGTGGGTCCCACAGCGCCAAATGCTAGTCGCCAGTGTTCGATTAATCCACTCGATACATCAATAATGGCCGCAACCGATACTTTTGAAATGGCATCTGCTTTTCGACCACCGACCTTGAAAAATCTTGCGTAGGACGTTTTCTTAAGGGGAATGATAATTTCAGTCACTAGTTCATTAGGAAGTATGTTTGTTTTTTTAGGTCCTATAATAAAATCATCGATTTTTATTATCCGCGTCTGTTTCGTCGATTGGAGTTTGACCGAAGCATCGAGAGCAATTAATGTGCATACGGCGTCCGCAGCGGGACTAGCATTGACAATGTTTCCCCCTAGCGTCGCCAAATGTCTGATCCCTGGTGCAGCGATTTCTTCAATCGTTTCTCTCAAAATCACGGGCACAGTGACATCCGCCATAATCTCATCCATGGGCGTCATCGCCCCAATCAATAACGATTGGTTAGACACCTTTATGTATTTTAGTTCTTCAATTTGATTTAAGAACAAAACAGGTTTTAAAATCTTCGGCAAGGTCCCTTCATGATTGCGATATTGAACCATAACATCGGTTCCGCCTGCCATGATTTTGTAATCATCATTTTCGATGAGAGTCAGAGCTTCTATTAAGGATTTGGGAATTTGGTGAATCACCATAAACCCGCCCCCTTACTTTGCGCCAACTTGACCGCTTCAATGATCATATTATACCCGGTGCACCGACATAAATTCCCCGATAAGGCAATCTTGATTTCTTGTTCGGTTGCTTGGGGGTTAGTATGCAATAACGATTCGGTTGCCATGACCATTCCGGGGGTACAAAAACCGCATTGAACCGCTCCTGCTTCAATATAAGACGCTTCAATGACCTCATAACGCTTACTTGATTTAAATCCTTCAATCGTTAATACCTCACACCCCATTACATTCCCAAGGGGTAACAAACAGGAATTGACCACATGATGATTGAGGAGGATGCTACAAGCACCACATTCACCCTCGCCACAGCCTTCTTTCACACCCAACAAATGAAAATCATTGCGCAAGACATCCAGCAACCGACGGGTGGGTTCAAAAGGCACTGAAACAGCGTGACCATTCAAGATAAAATCAATGGTTTTCATGATTCGTCAACTCCATTATATATTCCGGCGTTGCCGGGATTTTGGTGATGGGATGTTTGATCGCCATTTCAATGGCCAAAGCGACGGCTGGAGCACCGCCGACCAACGTTAATTCTCCGGCTCCTTTAGCCCCATATGGTCCTAAAGGATACGGATTATCAATGATAAACGTTTTCATCTTGGGAACATCCAGTGAGGTGGGTATGATATAATCGGTCAAATTCTTTTGCTGAATAAGTCCGTTTTTACTGGTCATGTTTTCCAAGTACCCAAAAGCAATTCCTTGCGTCACTCCACCATCGGCTTGACCTAAGATGATGCGTTCATCAATGGCTTTTCCTAAATCATAGGCGCTGGTTACTTGCACAACATTAACCATATAGGTAAAGGGGTCAACCTCTACTTCGACCACATTCACACCCCATGAATAAGCAGGATAAGCATCCCCTTCAAAGGTTTGATCATTCCACTGGATATAACTGGGTTGGGCATACTTTTCAGTGATGATTTGGTCTACTCCTTTTTGCCATTCATCTTTTAGCTTTTTCGCTGCTCTCGCAACGAGTCCTCCGACAATCATCATCGTTCTGGATGCAACGGTGGGACCAGAATCGGGAACGAAGTCGGTATCTGGATAATCGAAAACCACTTGATTCATGGGAACGTGCAAGATATTCGCAACGATTTTTATCATGGTTGTTTTAACACCTTGGCCCATGTCAACGGCTGCGATTAATATTTCAGTAATATCTTTTGAGGTTTTATGGAGTTTTACCACTGCGTTAATGTGTGTCGATTCACCGGAACCGGTAAATCCGCACCCATGCAGGAAAAAACTCATTCCAATGCCTTTGAAAGAATTTGGTAATGTATAACGGTTGACCTTATCATGGTAATTTGTCTTTTCGACAACTTTATGAATGAGGTCTCCCATAATAATGGGATCTCTAAAGGTTCCTGATGTCGATGTATTATCGCCTTGTTTAGCCAAATGCCGCATTCTAAAAAGGAAGGGATCTTGTTTTGTTTCTTTCGCAATATGATGCATAAACATCTCGATTGCGAACAACATTTGTGGAGCACCAAATCCTCTGAACGCTCCGGTTGGGACGGTATTTGTTCGATATACATCGCCGGCAACAGCGATATTTTTGATGGTGTACGCACCAGATGCGGCAATCATGGCTCTTGATAAAACCACATTGGAAAGGCCAAGATAAGCTCCGCCGTTTAATCGAACCCACGCTTTTAAAGCGACGACGTTATGGTTTGAATCGATGGCAGCTTTCATAGTAATCGTTGAAGGATGCCGCTTCGTTGAAGCGATGATATCTTCTTCGCGTTCATAGATTAATTTAATGGGACGTTTAATCTTTTGAACAGCGACGGCTAGTTGACAGGCAATCAAAGACGGAAATTCTTCTTTGCCACCAAACGCTCCGCCCACAACCGATTGAATGACTCTCACTTTATCAGCCGGACAATCAAGGGCATGAATAACAGCATTTTTCACATAATAAGGACACTGCAATGACCCGACTAGTGTTATTTTTCCATCTTCTTCTGGGTAACATAACATACCTTGTGGTTCTATATAGGCTTGTTCCTGATACCCTGTTTCGTAGGTTCTTTCAAAGGTAGTGGCCACTTTTTCAAATTCTAGTTCAGGATTTCCTTTTTTGAATTCATAATGGACCGATGACTTTTGATATTCCAAGGTAGGCTCAAGAGACTCATACTCGATATGTATTTGTTTCATAATCTCAGCGATAACTGCTTTATCAGGTCCTATCACCAAGAGAATCGGTTCGCCATAATGTTCAATGGTGTCTTTTGCATAATATGGCATGTCATCAAAGATAATCTTGACCGTATTTCTGGCATGAATATCGGAGCGGTCCACGATAAAGTACCCTTCCGGAAGGACGGGTTTGTCAATGCGAAGCATCGTTCCTTTTGCGATACTGCTCCTTAAAGTCTTCGCAAAAAGCATTCCCGGTTTCATCAAGTCACTCACATAGAGTGCCTCACCGGAAATTTTTGCTTTTGCATCGACTTTTGGAATGGATTTGGAAATATCGGTCATAAATTTACTCCTTTGATTATTTAAACTGAAGGGCGTTCGTGGGACATTTGGCAACACATAACCCGCATCGTGAGCATTTGTCTGGGTCTATGGTGATGATATTCGGATAAGTAATAGCGAAGTATGGACAAATATCCATGCATAGTTTGCAGGCAATGCATTGTTCCTTGATCAAAGTAGGAACTTTACCAACATAATCAACCTTACGTTCTAAAACGGTTCTTCGAATTTCTTCAACACTTGAAAATCCATATTTTTCCATGACTTTAGGTAAATCAGCGATTATTTTAGAGTACAGTTTTTTTCCTTTTAAAAGGGCACCTGAAAGCATTTGAACGGCAGAAGCGCCGGCTAATAAGAACTCAATCACATCTTCTGCACTTTTGACGCCACCCGTGCCAATAACGGTTAAATCAGGTTCCGCTTGTTTGATTTTATACACAATGGCTTGTGCTAAATGCTTGATGACCGGGCCACTCGTCCATACATATCCCATGTCATTTCCATAAACGATTTTTCGGGAAGCCACATCTATTTTCATGGTAGGTCCCAACGAATTAATCGCAACGATTCCATTCGCTCCTGCTTTTTTAATGGTTTTAGCGAATAATTCAGGTTGTGGTATATGCGGACTAATCTTCATGTAAATCGGTTTGATGGTATGCGAACGAATGGTTTTGACAATACCCTCGATTACATCAAGATTGGTTCCTACATAATGTGTCGAAACTTCAAATGCATCCGCAAAGGGATCTAGCAACGGAATTAAGGTATTCATATCGGATTCAGAATAACCTACAGAGATGATCAAGGGTCGATCCTTTGTTTTGACATAAGCAGGCAAAATCTCATTAACCCATTCTTGATAAGGAAGTTCGCTCCAAAGTTCGCTATTCATAATAAATTCTTTATCCCCGTAAATACAGGGTTTAGGAATGTTAGGCAATTTGGTGGAGATCGTTTTTGTAACGACGGCTCCTAATCCCTCCGATTGCATAAACCGTAATTTTTCTAAATCACCCACTAAGGGGCCAGAAGCTGGCATCAAGGGATTTTGTAAAGTAATTCCATCAAAACTTGTTTTTAAGTTCATCACTGATCCTCCTGTTTGAGACGGTCCCATAAAATTTCGGCTTGATTAATCGCCGATTCGATGAGCGGCTCGAGTTTCTTTTCGACTTGATAATATTTGACCAATTGAATCCCACCGACAAAGACATGTTTGGGTCGGAAACTATCAAATAGACCAAAGAATAAATGCCCAAAAGCATTGTCTAAATGCATGGGGGTGGGAGGGATATAGGGAATGATTTGAAAATCGGCGTCGTATTTTGGCAAGAAACGACCGATATGGATGTCAAACATTTGATTAGCGTAGTCATATCCCGCTTTTATGAATGGAAGTAAATCATTGGGAGACATTGCTAAAGGCGATTGATTTTGATGATGAGACAAGAAATAGAGGGCTTGATATTCATTCGTGATGGAAGTCGATAATCCATCGTTTCCTACAAGAATGGGAATCTGCTTTTGAATCATCTTCTTTATGTCTGGTAACCCAACGCCATTATTCATATTGGACGTAAGATTGATGACAATGTTACACTCTCTCGCTTTAATAATATCTAAGTCACGGTCCGTCACATGAACACAATGAACCAACAACGAATTTTTGTTTAGTAACCCGTGTCGATTAAGCCGTTCTATCACCGTTTCATGATAGTTCGTCATCGAATCGGCTTGATCCATTAAGGATTCAGCGACATGAATGTGAATGGGCAAATCGCCAACGGCTTCTTTGACTGAACGAAGTGATTCTTCAGAAAGGGACATTGAAGCATGTAGTCCAAATAACCCTCTTGAATGCGAAGAATGATTGGCATTCGCAAAATCAAGGTTTTCTTTGATGCACATTGGAACATCAAACCGGTCACTGGTTTCAAAACAAAAAGCCCCTCGTAATCCAATTGTATCCACAATGACATGTTTTAAAGAACTGAGAGAACCATAGATATCTTTGTTGGAAGCGTGATGGTCGATGAGGGTCGTAATTCCCCTTTTGAGACACTCTGTCCCATAGATAATGGCACTTGACGTGATGATATCATGGTCAATTTGTGAATCGATTTTCCACCATAATTGATCTAAAATGTCTTGAAAGTTTTTGGGATGAAAGGGCAAAGATAATCCTCTAGCGAACGTTGAATAAATATGCGTATGTGATAGGACAAAATTGGGAATAACCAGATGTTTTTCACAGTTTATGATTTCGTAATCATGGTCAATAAAATCTTTCATGGGACCTATCTCAAAGATTTGTTTATCAAAAAGCACATAAACATCCTTTTGGAAAGTTTCATAATCATAAAGTGTGGCGTTAATTAGGGCTTTAACCATGTTATAAATCCCCCTTTAGAAGCAATCCTTGGCTTGGCAATAGTTCGTTACCGTTCATAATGGTCTTTCCTCGTAGAATGGTTCTTTGGACCTTCGTCGTTACTCTCATTCCTAAGTAGACATCATTATCTGCGGCTGTATGACTGGTCATAATATTGTAGGGAGGACATTTTTCGAATATTGCAAAGTCCGCATCAAACCCTTCTTTAATGCGTCCTTTGGCGGATAAACCATGAATTTTAGCCACATTAATCGTCATTTTATCAATAATTTTATCGCCGAATCGAGAATATAACACTGTAAAAGCATGTTCCACTCCCCCGATTCCCAGCGGAATATCACACAGTAGATTTCTGTGTTTCAGGGCGATGTCGTAAGAACAATGATCTGTGCCGATACAATCAATATCCTCAATGTGTTCGATTAGTTTTGCTTGTTCAGAAACACTTCTTAAGGGCGGTGCCATCGTATATAAGTATCCATCACTGCGTTTTAGAGCATCTTCGGTAAATTCAAAATAGTGAGGACAACTCTCGATAAACATTTTATGATTGATTAATTCTGGATATTTGTGGATAAGTTTCGCTAAAGTGGTTCCACTTGAACAATGGACCATATAGAGTTTTCCCCCGGTTTGCTTCACAAATCCGGCGAGTTTCATAGCTTCTTCGGCTTCAGCCAATGAAGGACGCGATAAGTTTAATAACTGGTAAGGAAAATCAGGATTTAAATCAATCATTTGATCATTTTCGATGTGAGCCAATAACGTAAATGGATGGGTTTTAGAAAGTTTCAATAACGATTTAATCGATTCATCATCGGTTTTGCGGTTTGAATCAGAATAGGTTGTAAATAATTTGAGGGTCGATAGCCCCAATTGTTCCATTTTGAAGACGAAATCCTCTAGTGAATCATTGGGTGCTTTTATCGTCGCATGAAACTTATAGTCAACCAAACAATCTTTGGCTTGTTTTAATCTTGAATGATAATTTTTTCCAAGTTCTTCGGCGTTGGAGGCAGGATCTAAAAAATCGATTATTGTGGTGACTCCCCCATGAATGGCACAGGCAGAGCCCGTCAAAAAATCATCTTTTGATCGTCTTTCACCGGATCCAAGCGCGAAATGAACATGGGGATCGATGATGCCGGGAATCACGTATTGATTGAGGGCATCAATGGTTTCATAAGAGTCATACAGTGCAGCGGAAAGACAAGCGATTTTTTGACCCATGACATATACATTGGTCCTCCTAAAATCACCATCAATCCAAATCAACCCATTGATAATTCTAACGTCATACATGATTAACGCTCCCTTTAAATCACTTGAAAGTCTGTGATATAAAAATGTTCGACAAAAGGGACTAATAAATCTTCTCTTAAAGAGAAATAACAATCCAAATGGCTCAATAACATTCTTTTTATGATTGGTGAAAAGCATTGATCATTGATTTCTAACATCCCCACTTCATCTAAAAAAAGCGGATGAATGCCGTTTTGAATCAATATATCGATTGTTTTTTCAATCCATTCGATGGCGTGAAGGTTAAAAACGTAGGGTCCAATTTCGCAAACAATCGGAAACTCCCCTTTATAATAAGTTTTAGACATCGCCAGCAACATCGTTTCGTTGGTCGATAACCGGTAAGCCTCAAATTTGACCACCGTCGAGCGGTCCATTGATTTCACCGCAATGAATCCGTCACCTTGGAACTCATCGTGCAACTGCTTCATTTTCGTCGTTTTTCCAGAATTGATTCTACCAGTAACGAGGTACACCATGGGTTGTCTCCCGCATATGTTGATTGGTGGTTTTATCATGACTGACGGCCAATATTTCTGAAACAATCGATATGGCGATTTCAGCTGGCGTTCCACCGCCTAAATCAAGGCCGACCGGTGAATAAAAATTTGATAAGTCCACATCATGACCAAATGTTTCATACGTTTTAGCCAAATATTCATTCAGTTTTTTGGCAGAACAAAGCATTCCAACGTATTTTGGTTTTAACTTAAGTTCTAATATTTTGTTTATGACATGATAATCATAATGATGAGAAGGGGTGCACACAACCACAAAACTACCAGGTTTTATCCCCTGTTTTTCAATAAATTCGACGAACGGCATGGGATATAATAAGTCGGCCCCTTTGAACACATCGATGACTTCTTGACGATCATCGATGACACTCACATGGAAAGGCATTGTTTTTAAAACAGAGACCAACGCTTGTCCCACATGACCGGCTCCAAACACATACACATATTCTTTTGCGCCGACATATTCATAAAATAACGTCGCAATTCCCCCACATGCCATCGGCAATGTGGTGGTATCTGGCAATACTTTTCCTTCATTTAACAAATAACGTTCTAATAAGTTTGTCCGCGATTTAATGAGTTCTTTACATTTTTCGCGCGCAAAGAACTCCAAGGCTCCTCCACCCACAGTACCAATGGCTGTTAAATTTTCCCCTACCACCATCTTCTTGCCGACTTCAACCGGGCCTTCACCCGTTTTCTCGACAACGGTCACAGTCATAGCGGGAATGCCTTGTTTTTGTAATGATAATAGAAATTCGTAGATGTTTTCCATAGCGGACGATCCTTCCTTTGGTTATAAGACCAAGGTCAATATAATCGCAAATACGGTGGTGATGGCGGACACGAGGGGTGTTATCTTAATGACCAAATTCCATTTTTTTGAAACGAGATGGTCAAGTACGAATAGTACCATTCCTATCATTGCACTTAGTGATCCGCTGAGGAAGATAAAATCAGCGATTGCACTCAAGGATTGAATTTGCGGAGCGGCATATCCAGAAATCATCATTTGAATGCCAAAGGACGCTAAAAACAATGCTCGCCAGCCAAAACTTGCAATGAATAAAGCGCCGACTTTATGAGCGACATTCGAACGATTCATCACGTTTATGACCGCGAAGACCATTAATGCTTCTAATACGATTGAAATCATTGGATTAATGACTTTAAAAACGTTCATAACGGGTAATAGAAAATCAAATGATTTGATTGCGGCCGCAATAAAACCAACGCCGAGTAAAGCCCAGTTCGAACCACATTTTTGATATGCTTTCGAAAGAATCAATGCGGCGAACGGAAACAGAATGGTTCCGGCTATCAGCGAAGGTAAAAAATGGAGTAAATATCCCACACTGGCTTCCACAATCCCCCATAGTGCCCCATAAAATATCATCGCGACGATGAGTTGAGTTTTTGATAGTTTCATTGCTTATTCTCCTTTAATTTCTTAATTTCTGCTAATAAATGCTCCGGTGTTACCGGCAATTTGGTCATCCGAACGCCGCAAGCATCAAAAATTGCATTAGTGATGACAGCGGGAGGTGTGTCAATCCCAATTTCACCCACGGATTTAGCGCCAAATGGCCCTGAATTTTCATAACTCTCCGCAAATTCAGTCGTCAGTTTGGGAATATCCAACCGCGTTGGAATATGATATGACATAAAATCATGCGTGATCAGTTTTCCTGAGGTAGAATGTAATACGCGTTCATAAAGCGTCATTCCCATTCCTTGAACGATGGCTCCCTCAACCTGACCTTTGGCTAGTTTTGGATTAATGGTTGTCCCGCAATCCACGACACTGGCATAATGTTCGACTTTCACTTCACCAGTCTCGGTATCAACACTAACTTCAGCGAAGCCAGCCATGAAAGGCGGGGGCGATTTGTGTCCCACATAACTTTCGGTTACCATTAATTGTTTTTGATCATGATTATAATACAAACGATTTGATAACGCCTTTAGGGTAATGGATTCTTTATTCAATTTATTGACGAATATTTCACCATCAAAATCGATGTACTCTTCCGGACAATGAAGGGCCAAACCCGCTTCAATCACCAATTGTTTTTTCATTGTAGCCGCTGCTTTTACGACGGCATTTCCTGATACATAGGTCGTTGAAGAGGCATACGCTCCGGTATCAAACGGCGTCAAATCGGTATCAGAAGAATAGACGATGACTTTATCGACTGACGTCATCAATTCTTCAGCGGCGATTTGCGCTAATACCGTATCACTACCTTGACCAATTTCAGTGGCCCCAACCAATAAGTTGTAAAAGCCATCATCGTTGAGTTTTATCGTCGCAGACCCCATATCAATGTAGGGAATGCCACTTCCTTGCATCGCAATGGCCATTCCGTATCCTTTTTTGATAGGATTATTAACTTCATTTAAGTGCTTCTTCCAATCGATTAACTCGAGTCCTCTTTTCACGCAATAGTCTAATTTGCAGGATTCCATAACCATTGCGGTTCCTTCGGTTCCTTCCCCCATGATGGCGAAAATAGGACTTGTTTCGCCTTCTTTCATCATGTTCTTTTGACGGAACTTGATTGGGTCCATCTGTAATTTTTGACAAAGGATATCCACAGCCGATTCCAAAGCAAAGTTTCCTTGGATGGCGCCATATCCTCTAAACGCTCCGGCTGGGGTATGGTTTGTATAAACCACATCTCCATGGAAACGGACTGAATCTACTTTATTATAGAGAGGCAATACTTTGGAACCAGCCACCATGAACACCGTTAAAGCGTGTTCACCGTACGCACCAGTATCAGATAAGACATAACAATCAATGGCTTTTAACCGACCGTCCTTCGTTGCTCCTAAGGTAATATCAAGACGCATTGGATGACGGGTATAACTCGATTCAAAGACTTCTTGGCGGGTATAAGTTAATTTCGCCGGTTTTCCTGTACGAATACTGACGGCGGAACAGATAATTTCGCCATGAATAGCTTGTTTTCCGCCGAATCCGCCACCAACACGGGGTTTAATAACCCGAATGCGACTGAGTGGAAATTCTAATGCCTGACTAATGATCCGTCTCACATGGACAGGAGTTTGCGTTGATGAATAAAGAATGAGCCGGTTTTGATAATCAAAACGGCTATTCACGGTATGAGGTTCCATCATTGAATGCGCCTGAGCTTGGGTATAAAATGATTGTTTTATGACAACATCTGAGGCTTGGATTGATTTCGTAACGTTGCCAATGTGCATATGATAACTTGCTGCAACATTTTGTTTGGGCTTAAATCCGATGGGAAACATCTCACAAATATCCGATTCTGGATGAAGAATGGAAGGATTGTCTTTGGCTTGTTCAAAATCCAACACAGCGGGCAATAATTCATATTCGACTTTTATTAATTTGAGCGCTTTAATAGCGATGTCTTCACTGATAGCCGCAACACATAAGACTTCGTCGCCGACATATCTGACAACTTGATCAAATACAAATTTGTCATGCGGGGAGGGTTCGGGATAGCCTTGACCAGCACGAGTAAAGGCGATGCGTTTAAAATCTTTGTGCGTCAGAATTAATTCGACGCCTTCGAGTGCTTTGGCTTTCGAATCATCAATCGAGATAATTCTAGCGTGAGCATGGGGGCTTCTAAGGACTTTTATAATCAGGGAATTGGGTTCTGCGAAATCATCGCTATACCCAGATCGTCCCATCATCAATCCTTTACCATCTATAGAGGGGGTTAATTGGTTGACTACTTTCATGAGTGGTCCTCCAAATAGTGTTGAATGGCGATGTGTTGCGCTTGGTAGCCGGTGCACCGACAAAGGTTTCCAACCAAGTAGGATTTAATTTCTTCAAGAGTTGGGTTTTTTAATTCTTTTTTCATAGCATAGACGATAAGAGCCATCGATGGGTTACAAAAACCACATTGATCAGCGCCTTCATTGCCAAAATAAGTTGCTAGTTTTTCGGCTTCTTTCTGAATTCCTTCAACGGTTGTAATCGATTTACCGGATAATCGAACAGTTAAAACCGAACAAGAGGGCATCGGTTTTCCTTCGATTAACACGGTACATACACCACAACTGGTAGAATCACAGCCACGGCGTACGGAAATGTAATGATTTTTGCGTAAGGTATCGAGTAAAAACTCACCTAACTCAACTTCAAATACTTTTGTTTCACCGTTCACAATGAGTTTAACTTGCATGGCTCATCACCTCTAGAAGTCCTCTCTTAAGATAGACAGACGCTATTTCTTGACGATATTCAGCGGAAGCACGGAAATTTGATCCAAACGGTAGCTCTTCAATCACCATTTGAACCGCTTGATCAATGACTTCTGTCGTTAATTCTTTGGCTTTCGAGAGGTAGTTCATCGCTTTTTTGGATAAGGTCGCTATCCCTGGGCGAGATCCAACCGCAATTCTAAAACCCGACTTACATTTAAGGATAGCGACATTTAGAATTGCGAAATCTAAAGCGGTGTTTGCGACTTTATGAAAATATCCTTCACATTCGTGTTTTTTGATTTCGACGCTGATTAAAATATCTTTTGGTTTTACTTCCATCGCCAAATAATCGGACAATGAAATCCGTCCTTGTTTATAAAAGACCAACATAGCATCGAGCACCAAAAGAGCGGGAATTAAATCCGAAAATGCATAACCGCCCACAATGGTTCCGCCGATGGTAGCCGCATTTCTCAGTGTCACTCCCATAATGCTTTGGGCACTTCTAGACAATAATCCATTGCCTAAACAACTGATGGCTGGGTCGATTTCTAGTTGTCTTAAGGTCGTCATGGATCCTATGGTGATAATCTTTGGCGATTCAATAATGGACCCTAACACCAAATCATTTAATTCGATGAGGGTATCTACCGATTTAAGTGTGTTTTTAATCCACATGCCTCCCCCAATTAAATGATTGTTTGCCTCTTTCATGAGGTGTTGATACGCTTCTTCTAAGGATGTTGGCTTCAAATATTGTTTGACTTCCATAACAATCAAATCCTTTCTTCATGTCCCAAAAGGGACTGATGGTCTTCTATTGTGTCAATATCAATGAGAATGCCTGGGTCGTTGGTTTCTACAAGTGCTAGATTGTATCGGTTTCGAAAAGCTTTCAAATTGGATTCTTTAGGTTCAACTTTTAAAGCTTCGACCAGGGGTTTCGTTATGAAAAGCGGATGACCCCTTCGCCCCTGAAAAGTGGGGACTCTTTGAATCCCATTGGCATTTAAAAGAAGTTGATATGTGGAAGATAAAACCAAGGGATAATCTCCAGGAATGATAAAAACATCTTCAGAAACATGTTCAATTCCCGCTAATACGGACGTGAACATTCCTAAAGAATGGTTTGGGTTATATATAACTGTAGCATTGGGGATGTCTTTAATGGCACGATATATATCATCGTGATAATGTCCGGTAACGACAAAAATTTGCGACACGGATGGGGCCATTGAAGCAATCGTTTGACAGATTAATGGCTTGTCGCGAAAGGGCAAAGTCATCTTATTCATTCCAATGCGACTTGAAAAGCCGCCGGCGAGAATGATCCCTTGTGCCATGTGATGTTACACCTCATATTGAGCCTAAATAGCCGATAAAAAAAATATGGGAGTAATTAAATCAATTTTGTGTTCCTCGTCATTGTAAAAAATGAAGTTTTTTAGTATTGATATTATATCACCTTAAAAGGTGTTTGACCACGGACTTTCAGGAAAAAAGTCCAAAAATTGCGAAAAAAAGTTCTTTTTCCTTTCATCATAACCCATGATTAAACCTATTCAACAAAAAAGATGACTGCCAATGAGGGCAATCATCCTAGAAATACAACAATCAAATATAATATTCCTTAAAACTAATTCTCAATTCCAAAGTTATCTTTAATCATGTTCGCGAATTCTATCGCGAGATGGGGGTCAAATTGCGTTCCTGCATTGACTATTATTTCTCTTAAGGCTTCATCGGGGGTTAATGAATTTCGATACGGACGATTTTCTGTCATTGCATCGTAGGCATCTGCTAAAGCGATGATCCGGGAATGAAGCGGGATTTTATCGCCTTTGAGTCCTTTGGGATAACCGGTTCCATCCCAACGTTCGTGATGGCACAAAATATCTTCGGCGATTTCAACATAATCCGGAGAAGCAGACAAAATTCGGTATCCGGTTTCGGGGTGTCTGCGAATATGTG
Source organism: uncultured Caryophanales bacterium (assembly GCA_942493185.1). GTDB lineage: Bacteria > Bacillota_I > Bacilli_A > Izemoplasmatales > Hujiaoplasmataceae > UBA5603. The sequence continues at coordinate 467,735 of OW818673.1, read as the reverse complement.
TCCACTCTTCAGGGGTTAACTTACCAGGCTTATTTAAAACCCCTTCATCAATGGCAATTTTACCAATGTCATGCAAATTTCCGATGACTCGTAATTGCTTGATTTCATCATTGCTCATTTTCATGTATTCACCTAAGAGGGCACATAATTCACTTACGCGTCTAGAATGATTTTCTTCTCTTGGGTTTTTCACATATAACGTATTTAAGATAGCGCGAATGGTTTCAGAACGGTCTGAGGATGTATCAAACAATTTATTCTTATACATTTCCATTTCCGCTTGTTTAATCGCACTAACAGGATCAACCATTTCGTTGATGGTATTGATTCCAAAAGACACTGACACGTTCAAGCCATTGAAGACTTTGGTCTTCAAACTCGTATGGATTTCTTCAATAATCTGTAACCCAACTTCTTTTTTGGTCTTTTTCATGATGGCTATAAATTCATCGCCACCCACACGGCACAAAATATCTTCCTTGCGGAACTGAATCTTTAAAGTGTCCGCAATTGCCATCAGCAACTCATCGCCAGAATAATGTCCAAAAGCGTCGTTCGTTATCTTCAATCCATTGATATCGCCTATAACAAAGGTCACCGGTAAATCCGATTGTGATAATCGGTCTAATGTTTCGCTATAATACCGACGGTTATACATTCCCGTTAGAAAATCATGGTAACTGATATAGAGAATCTCATCGTCTTTTCGACGCTTTTCGGTAATGTCTTGACCAAACATCGAAAGACCAATCACCGCGTGTTTCTCATCATATATTGGACTAATCATTGTATCAATGTATTGTTGTACACGATTTCTTTTACTCTTATAAACATAATGCATTGACTCACCGGCAAGAGCATTCACAAATAAATTATGAATGGCCTGACGTTCAGCTTCATCGGTGACGGCTTCTAAAAAGTTATCGCCCATTTCACAGTGAACATTCCATTCGGATAGAACGTATTTACTGTGACTACGATTAAATGCCAAGTAATTAAAATTCGAGTCTAAGGAACACATAACCATGTTAGAAGGACTTTCTAGAGAAGATTGTAAAAGAACCGCTGATCGACGAAGCAATTCCTCAGAGTCCAGTCTCGAAATCTGATTACGCATCGCAACAGCCAACATCGCCCCCACAATGGGATATAAAATCAAATAGGGAATCGCAATTGTTTCGATGACCAGAAAAGCCTTTGGCCAAGGGAGAGCCAACTGACACAACACAACGACGATATGGACAATCAAACCCAAAAACAAATACTCGATAAAGACATTTTTCTTGATTTTTGAATGTCTAACGAGACGCCAAATCATACCAATGCCTGTTGATGTCAAAATCGATAAAACACCGGCTATGACCCCATCTCCTCCCAAATAGATTCGATAACTGGTCGCAGCAGCCATAGCAATTAAAGACGCTATTGGGCTAAAAAAGGCGGCAGCGATACTTAAAATAACACTCCGGGTATCATAAAATATACTGCCATCTGCTCCCGTATCATAAACCCAAGGAGTGGTCATAATCATGACGGTGAAAAAACCGATTAGGAGGCCAACACCAATATTTCGATACGGATTTTTCTCATCGGGACGAAGGTTCATTGCTCCATAAATAAAAATCATTCCAAACAACAGAACCGCGTTTCTAAATAGATCAACAACCATTGAGTAAACAACCCCTTCCCGATCAGAGTCAATGAAGTAAATGATCATGTTTGTTCTATTATAACTAAAATTTCAATATAATCCTAGAAGATTTACAAATATATCATCGATTGATCGATAAATATTACATTGCAAATAGAACGAATAAAATATCTTTGTTGACTAATATTTAACAATGATCTATATTTCTCGAATCACCTATCAAAATCGAGAAGAAACGTTGTTTTTTTGTGTTATTTTTATGGGACTCCCCTATACTAGAAAATAATGAAGCGCTATAATAAAACTATATAAATCAAGGGGGAGGAACAATATGAAACGAGGAATTGCTTCAAAATTGATGCTGTTTGGCTTTTCTATTTTGTTTTTGCTTACCGGTTGTAATTCAATCTATGTACCAGTAAATTTGTTTAGTGAAGGGCTTCTCGCAGTAGAAAAAGATGGAAGATACGGATACGTTAATACCAGAGGAGACAAGGTGATTGATTATTACTTTGATAACGCATGGGCTTTTAAAGGCGATTATGCCATCGTAGAACGTAGTAATCAATACAACTTAATTGGAAAAGATGGAGTAACCCGTTTTGAAGATGACTATGAGTATCTTTATCATGATTTAGAAACCGGGTACTTGTGGTTTGTCGAAGAATCAAAAATCGGACTGATGAAACTCGATGGTGACATTATCGTTGATGCCATCTATGATGTTCCTGGGGAGGATGAATATGTGTATTCGTTGGAATACTATACCTTCTTCCAAGATGGGTTGGCAAGAGTCTCTAAAGACGGAAAATTTGGCTACATTAACAAGCGCGGAAACATCGAAATCGAACCCACTTTTGAGACTGCTGGACATTTTTATGAAGGGCGTGCTTACTTTGCGGGAACGAATGAATTGTACGGATATATTGATAAATCCGGAGAAGTTAAAATCGAAGCTGAATACAACCATGCTGAAGAATTTAATGCTTTGAAACAAGCCGTTGTCGGAAAAGATCTCGTTGGCGGGGGAACCGTTTATAGCATCATTGACACATCAGGCGAGGTTATTGCCGAAGGATTCAGTGATGTCATGCTTCATGGGAACATTTATGTTGTCGAAAAAGATGATCGTTATTATTTGATAAACAATCGCGGAAAAGAAATCAGCGAAGGAACTTTTGATGATTATGCCTTCATGGACACGTTCATCTTATTGGCTGATTTAGATGAAAATTATGATCCCACCGCCATCACCATCTTTAAAGCAAACGGCGATGTCTATTTTGAAGTCGCTCAGGAGGATCTTGCTTCCGAAGAGATGGATGACATTCTTACAGACATTGATATCCTCTATCTCTTGTTTGTTCCAGAAACAGGATCAACCATTACTTTAAAATCACTCAAAACCAGCAAAACATTTGAGGCTGATGATATCATTCAAGTACATGGCGATTTGGTCGTGGCGAAACGAAACGGTGAATACGGTGTTAGAACCATGAAAGATGTGGAAGTCATCGATTACTTGTATTCCTATCTTTACTTCTTTGATGATGATTACATCTATGCGACTCTCGATGGAAAAGTTGGAATTTTAAACAAAAACGGAAAAGTCATTGTTGAGTTCCGTTATGATTCATGTTCCATTGATTATAACCCAGAAAATTACTGATGAACTAGAATCAAAAGCCCTTGGATAATCGCTATCCAAGGGCTTTTTATTTGAGTTATGAATGATTAAAATTTAACTTTGACTGCTTCTCTTTCAGCGGCTTCTGTTACTTCAAAGAACGTAGCCAATTTGAATCCAAACATTTTAGCAACTAGATTAGAAGGGAACAATTCAATCTTGTTGTTGAGTTTCAACGCGGTGTCATTATAGAACTGACGGTTGAAGGCAATCTTGTCTTCAGTATCTTTTAACTGTGCCATTAAATCACGAAAGTTTTCATTGGCTTTCAATTCTGGATACTGTTCTTGAACCATGAGCAAACGGCTTAAAGCACCAGCAACACCTTTTTCAGCTTCAGCGGCTTGAGCAACATCGCCAGTTTTTGCGGCTTGTGCATAAAGTCCTCTGGCTCTGGCGAATTCGCCAAAAATACTTTCCTCATGTTTGGCGTATCCTTTGACGGTTTCAACGAGGTTTGGGATCATGTCAAAACGACGTTTTAATTGAACATCGATTTGGCTCCAACTATTTTTTACTTTGTTACGAAGGACAACGAGTTGATTGTAAATATTGATGACAAAAACCACAAGCAACAAGACAACAGCTAAAATGACAATCCATGTAATGGTACCAGCTATACTTGCAAAAACCATATTATTAAATCTCCTCTCTATCTTTAGCGGTTATACCGCGTGTTTCTATACTATAACAAACTACTCATTTTTGTCGCGATCGACATATGCGACAATGCCTATTATTGCAATGATTCCTAGAATAATCAGTACAAAAAAGCTAATACTCATAAACAGAGCCCTTAGCGACTTCTTCCGCCGCCACCGCCGCCACCAAAGGAACTACCGCCGCCAAATCCACCGCCGCGTCCGCCACTCGACACCTTAGCCGCATTCGCAGCCGCAATAGTTTGGAAGGAGTTAGATCTTCCGGCTGTAAAGGATTGTTGGATACGACCTAATCGGTGATAAGGCATCATTCGTCCCATATAGTAAGAACGTCCTAAGAAGGTTCCCTCTGATTCATTCATTTCGGTTTGAGGTAATTTGACTCTCAATTGCTCCATAACCAAATCGGCACATTTTAGCGAAGTCGCATAGACCAAGTAGTGTTCCCAAACCGCAACACCTGGGATAGGATAATCTTGCATGTTGCCAAACTCAACCAAGAAGTTACGGAAGGCCTTCCATTTGGCATAAAGTTCATTGCCATTGACACTACGTTTTTTAATGGTATAAACATACCCGGTGAAGAGGACCATGACGGCGATGCAAATAACAATCGCAATCATGTTATCAAGCATGTAGGCGTTTTGAGACCAAAATGCCACTAATAATACCAATCCAGGGATAAACAAAGAGCTCATTACCTTGGCTTTTCTAGAATCGAAACCGGATTCAAAATAATCCCGTTTCCGAGCTTCTCTTTTTGCCGCAAAGACAAATTCCTTCGCTGAGTCTTGGAACCGTTCAGCGTTGGAAACATTAAGTTTGCCAAATTTTTCAATCTGTGTGGTGGTCACTTTTTTGCCATCACCCATGACGCTAAAAATCCATTTAATCAATTGTTTCTCGTGAGAAAGCAACTTGCTTTGATTCATCGATTGGTCTAGCGTAAAGACGAAGTTCGCATCATTATCGGTTAAATCCTGTCCAGAATAATCTATTATAATGTATTTACGGCGAATTAGGTCTAATAAAGTAGCGGTAAAATCCTCATCATTGATTTTTTTCATGTAATAAAGGTAACTCATCTCCGCCGGTGTTTCATCACTTGGCAATTCGCGGAAATAATCGCCTTGGAACTGGGGAATATATTCTTTGTCATATTTTTGGTATACAGAATAAGTCACTATTGCCATAAGGATGATGGAGGCAATGGCACCGCCCAAAACAAATTGAGCGATTAGGATTCGGCGGTTCGTTTGCACGGCCAAATCGGCTTCATAATCGATAATAACTTCTTTATTCATCAAAGAATCGATATAGATATTACGAGCATTAATCGTTGGAAATAACGTATTGGGTGCTAAAATCCGAAACTCTAAAAACTCGCCGTCTTTGACGTTTTTTAAGGTCATGGATACTTGAGAACTTGAGTCGATTTGAATGGTTCCATTCGATAGTCCGTGTCCCCAAACATAAAGGTCCTCTGTCGAATAAGTATTCGCTGGTAAATTGACGGTAATGGTTGCATTTTGAATGGTTGCTTCAGCGTATTCGAATAATCTCCAATTTAATTCGGAGATATCAGAAAAACTGGTTACTGCTCCTAAAATGGTGTAAGTATATTCAAAAGAAACATTGCCTTCTAACCCTCCAGCATTTCGCATATCAACGAAGATTGATTCACAGCGAGTCGTGTTTGGGTAACAAGCAACGGGGTATCCCAGTTCATCATAATCCCCAGCAAACGAATAACCGATATCAACTGAATTCGTGACATCAACATTCTCTTTGAAAACACGTACGCTAACGGAATCTTCATCAAAGATTGCTGTATTAGACCCACTGAAAGGCAAGGGATAGTCGTTAGCAAATTTGTGATACTTAATGTCCCGGAAACGGACAGAAAGGGGATCATTATAAATCATATCCCAACGTTCGACAACCGTCATATCACCCGATGCATTTAACGTAACTTCTGCGGTGTATTCAGGAATCTCAATGGAATCATTCATGAATGAAAGCAAAACAAAGACCGAAACGAATAACAGAATGACAATGGCCACAATTGCGACTGGTTTTTTCATAGTACCAATGCTATAGATTCTATAGCAAAACTCCTTTCGAGTCGATCAGATGTAAAACAAAAAGTAATAAATCGAATATCATTATACATCAACCATATTCACACGTAAATATCCATTTTCAACATTTTTATGATTATAGACCATTATTTTTTATCAACTAAATCGAGCTTTGGCGGGATTCGGTGGTGGGTGGCTTGTTCATATGTATGCGCAATCGCAATTAACAACGCATCATCCCATTTTTTCCCTACGAAGATCAACGATTTAGGGGTTAAATCAATCAACGGTTTCGCTGGAACACAAATCGAAGGATTGCCCGCAATCGGGGCGTAAGACGTCCATTTCGTCGAGATCAACGCATCAATATGAAGTTCTTGCATCATGGTTTCTAAACGGTTGGCTTCTTTGAGCAAGGATTCACGGTTTGCTAAATAGGTTGCATCCAATAAATCACCGCTGGTTTGATCGGCTGCTTCTAAAATGGTTTGACCATATTTCATCCGCTTTTCCGGATCTTCTTTGTTAAAAGCGATGATATCAGAAAGGGAGATCATTTTGGTATATCCTTTGACACTTTGAAGATATCGATTCAAATCATGTTTAAATTCCGGAATCATCGTCACATCATTTTTCATTGGGTTGGGTTTTATTTCAACATCCACGACGTTAAGACCCCTTCCTGCCAAAACCGATCTTGCTTCATGGAGGATGGCTAAGTCGGTTTCATCATAAGGATATTTTGAAAACGACAAAATGCCGACTGTTTTACCGTTTGTATCTAGTTTATAGGCCGAACTTAACGCTTTTTGACCGAGGTGAGCTTCTTTCGTTTGCGCGTCAAGGGGATCACTTCCCGCAATGATATCTAAAAGAACGGCGCACTCCGCTACGGTTCTCGCCATGGGTCCTGCTGTATCTTGTTTAGCGGTAATGGGAATAATACCATGACGCGAAACCAGTCCTAAGGTCGGTTTCATCGACACGATCGAATTTTGATACGCTGGAGCCATCAATGACCCATTCGTTTCGGTTCCAATTGCAATCGGAATCATGTTCGCCGCAACCGCGACTGCGGAACCAGTCGATGACCCTAATGGATCAATGCGATAATCATAGGGGCTTTTGACTTGACCGTTTCTCGAACCATACCCTGAAGGCATTTTATTGGTACTCATAAAATAGGCAAATTCTGACAAATTGGCTTTTCCTAAAATAATGGCTCCTGCTTTTCTCAATTTTTTAACAATCGACGCTTCATAGGGCGCAATTAAGTCAGAAAGTGCCAAGGAATTGGCGGTTGTATGCATGTGGTCATGGGTGTTGATGTTATCTTTGATGAGCAAAGGAATGCCATGAAGTAAACTGCGGACATGATGATTCTTGCGCTCCTTATCCATTCTCTTTGCGATTTTTAAAGCATCTGGATTCAGTTCCGCTACCGCATTGAGCGAGGGATCAAGACGGGCAATTTGATTTAAATAGAAGCGTACCAACGCTTCAGAGGTCATGACTCCATCATTCAGTCCTTCGATTAAATCAAATAAAGACCATTCGCGCATAAAACACCTCAGGTTATTTTGTTATAAAGTTTAGAATTCTCTACCAATAGTTTACCACATTATGACGTCAATTGGGGAAAAAGTACAAAAAAAACTACAACCAGTTTGAACCGGTTGTAGTTAAGTCTTAAGAAATTATTAACGTTCTAATTTAGCATGTGTGAAGTCAACAGAACCTAAAACGCTACGGCCCCAGTTAACAAGATAAGATTTCGCCATCATAACATCCGAATAGTAATAAATTGGGACAATTGGCATTTCGTCCATTAAAATATCTTGCGCTTCATACAATTTTGCAAAGTGAACAGCCATATCGGTTGTAGCTTGCGATTCAGACATTAAAGTGTCATATTCTGAATTTTCAAATTTTGGATCATTGTATGCATTGCCAGTTGTGAATATAGCAAGTAATCCAGCAGGATCCATAAAGTCAGTAAGCCATCCGCCACGTGCAACGTCGAATGCTCCTTCTTTTCTCGAATCTTGGAATACAGCCCATTCTTGGTTTTGAAGTGTTAAGTCAACACCTAAAACGTCTTTCCAGTTTTCTTGTACCATTTCAGCGACCATTCTATGTCCTTCTGAAGTGTTATAAAGAATAACTTTGCCCAATAAGTAAGCTTGAAGTTCGGCAACAGTTTTACCCATTTCAGCAGCAGCTACAGCAAACAATGCGACTGCTTCATCTTGAGTTCCGGCGCCAGCTTCAAAACCATAATTACCAGATTCTGCAGCGAAATCTTTACCAGTGTTGTCCGCAAATCCTGCAGGAACGAATCCTGATGCTGGAAGTTGGCCGGCTGACAAAGCATCGCAGATGGCTTGACGGTCAACAGCATAAGCTAAAGCTTTGCGTAGATTTGCGTTTTGCCATTCTGGTTTATCAAGATTGAAACTGTAGTAATATGTTCCAAGTAACGGATATACATAGAATTCTTCACTTAAAGCGACTAAGTCAGGAATCATGACTGAAGGTACAGACGGAATGAAATCATATTCGCCAGCATTGTATTTTGCATATGCTGTGGTTTCAAGGTCTACGAATTCGCCTTCGATTGCTGATAAGTACACTTCTTTTTTATTCCAGTATTCTTCGTTCTTTTCCAAACGGAGGCCTTCGCCAGCGACATAGCTCGTTAATACGAATGGTCCATTGGATACGGTTAAATCTGGGTCTTTTGCCCATAATCCGTCTTCGCCACCAACCGCTTCAACAGCAGATTGTTTAACTGGCATGAAATGGTAGAAAGCCATTAAGCTTACAAAGTAAGCAGTTGGGTAAACTAATTCAACTTCTAATGTTAAATCATCAGGAGCGGAAACACCTACTGCATCCAACGTTGCTTGTAATGACAATCCAGTTGAGTCGTCTAATTCATCGGCATAGTCGGTACCAACTAATGCGCCATCATCGTCGTATTCATTGCAATCATCTGTGACGTTATCGCAAACATCCGTCCAGAAAGCTGCATCCATAGCGCCAACAACGTTCGTATATTCCCAAATCCATGAATATTCGCTGGCTGTTTCTGGGTTCATCCCTCTTAGCCAAGAATAAACAAAGTCATGAGCCGTTAAATCAGAACCATCGCTCCATTTGGATTCTCTTAAATGGAATGTAACTGTGAGACCATCAGCGGAAGTTTCCCATGATTCAGCGACGCCAGGATAAACCACACTGTTGATTTCGCGAACAAGACCTTCAAATGTTTGGTTAATGACGTCTCCGCCATCCGATGCTCCATTCAAAGTTGGATCAATTGTTAATGGGTCTGCACCGATGTTCCAGTGCAATGTGTTCGATTCATCGTTGCCATTGCAGGCGACGATACCGAATACAAGTGCCAATACTGCTAATACAGATAACAATTTTTTCATTTCTTCTTCTCCTCCAATTTTATTTGTGAATCTCTATTTAATCACCTTAGGTGTTAAATACTGTTGATTTCTTCAATGTAATGACATGCGGCAAAGTGACCAGGTTTAATTTCTCTTAATTCTGGTGTATCATGGAAACAATTCGGTTTTGCATATTGACAGCGAGATGCAAATCGGCAACCCGGTTTCGGGTTGATGGGGCTGGGAACGTCACCCTTTAAAATGACGCGGCGCTCACGAATCGATGATTTGGGATCAGGAACCGGAATGGCTGATAATAACGATTTAGAATAAGGATGAAGGGCATTTTCGTAGAGTTCATCACTCGTCGTAATTTCCATCATTTTTCCTAAGTACATTACGCCAATGCGGTCAGAGATGTGGCGAACCATCGAAAGGTCATGGGCAATGAATAAATACGTCAATTGGAACTCATCTTGTAAGTCCTCAAGCATATTAACGACTTGCGCTTGAATGGAGACGTCTAATGCTGAAATCGGTTCATCGCAGATAATCAGTTCTGGATTAACAGCTAAAGCTCTCGCAATACCAATTCGTTGACGTTGTCCGCCAGAGAACTCATGCGGATAACGGCTCGCATGCTCGCGTTTTAGTCCCACTTTTTCAAGAAGTTCATAAATCCGTTCTTGTTTAGCATCCCCTGTTAATAAATGATGGGTATCGATGCCTTCAGCGATAATGTCCGTAACGGTCATTCGTGAGTTTAAAGAAGCATAAGGATCTTGGAAAATCATTTGCATTTTTTTACGGTATGGTTTTAGTTCGGCTTCGGTCATCTTGGCTAAATCCACGCCATCAAAGAGAATTTCACCGTCGGTTGGATGATAGAGGCGAATGATGGTTCTACCAATTGTCGTTTTACCGCAACCGGACTCGCCGACCAATCCAAAGGTTTCGCCTTTGTAAATCACAAAATCAATGCCATCAACGGCTGTTAATGTTTTCTTGTTTTTTAAAATGCCGGTGACAAAGTGCTTTTTTAGATTTTTTACTTCTAATAACGGAATACGTTCATCCATTAGATGTCACCTTTCACTTTCTCGTATCCGGCAACATCCGGAGCGTCTCTATGGTGCAACCAACAGGATGCTTCCTGGGTTTCAGATATTTTGAAAAGCGGAGCTGCTTTCTTTAAACAGATTTCCATTGCGTGGGAACAACGTGGTGAGAATGGACAACCGGAAGGCGGGCTCATTAAATCGGGGGGCGAACCCTCGATGGGAACCAATCTTGCTTTCTTTCCGGTTACGTTTCTAGGAACCGATAACAATAATCCTTGGGTGTAAGGATGCTGCGGCTTTTCAAACAAATTAAAAACGTCCGCTTTTTCCATAATCATGCCACCATACATAACGATGACTTTATTGCATATTTCGGAAATAACACCTAGGTCGTGCGTTATTAAAATGATGGAAGAATTGATTTTGGTTTTTAATTCACGCATTAATTCTAGGATTTGGGCTTGAATGGTAACGTCAAGGGCAGTGGTAGGTTCATCCGCAATTAACAATTGGGGATTACACGAAATTGCCATCGCAATTAATGCTCTTTGGCGCATCCCGCCAGAAAATTGATATGGATAATTTTTAATCCGAACTTCTGGTTCCGGAATTCCAACCAAACGCAATAGCTCTAAAGCCCGGTCATTGGCTTCTTCTCTAGTCATATCGGTATGTCTTAAAATAACTTCCCGAATTTGATTGCCAATGGTATAAGCTGGATTGATGGACGTCATGGGATCTTGGAAAATCATTGATAATTTCTTGCCACGGAAATTCGACATTTCCGCTTGTGAAAGTTTGGTCAAATCCGTGTTTTCAAAGATAATTTCGCCATCGACAATTTTGCCTGGATCATCAACGAGACCCATAATCGATAAGGAAGTAACACTCTTTCCTGATCCCGATTCACCCACGATGCCTAAAATATCACCGTCATTTAAATCGAAACTGATGCCTCTAACGGCTTGAACTTCCCCTAAATGTGTGAAAAAGGTGGTACGTAAATTTTTTACTTCAAGGACTTTACTCATGATGTTTTTACCCCTTTCTCAGTCTAGGATCCAGCGCTGAACGTAAGCCGTCTCCTAAGAAGTTAAACGATAGCATTGTTAAAGCAATGGCTAAGGCGGGGATAAATAACTGGTAAGGATAGGTATTCAACCCAGGAAGTGCGTCGTTGGCTAAGGTTCCCCACGATGCTTGCGGAGCACTAATGCCAAGACCGATAAAGCTTAAGAAGGATTCAGTGAATACGGCGGTAGGAATCATCATGGTCATAGAGACGATGATGGGTCCCATCGCATTGGGAATGAGATGTCTCATAATAATATTTGTTTTAGAAACGCCAATCGTTCTGGCAGCCAAGACATATTCTTGTTCTTTTAATCCTAATACTTGTCCACGGACCAGTCTGGCCATGCCAACCCAGTAGACGGTACCCAGTGTAATAATAATGGTTCCTAATCCTCGGTTATCAATAATAACCATTAATAATATGACGTATAAGACCAGAGGGATTGAGTTAATAATATCAACGACTCTCATCATGATATCATCCACAACGCCACCTTCTAAACCGGAAATGGCACCATAGAATATGCCAATGACCAATTCTACGAGAGTCGCAACGAAAGCAACAGTTAAGGAAATACGAGCTCCATACATAACCCGCGTTAACATATCTCTACCTAAGTTATCAGAACCCCAAACATAAGTTTTGTTACTCACGGTTTTAGCAGGAAATTCGACGGTTTTATCACGATAGGTAGCGGTAAAATCAATTCCACCATCATCCTCTAACAAACGGTAAGAGAAATCAATTTCAATGGACTCGCCATTCAAATCATAAGTATAAATTTTATTAATGGCATCCATGTTTGTCCGATCTAGTTTGTCTAAAAGTTCCCCTTTTTCGGAAACAAGGATTAAATTATACTGTCCAGAAAGATAGACATAGGTATCTTCAGCAATCTCATAAATTTCAATTCTAGGCGGAATATTCGTAAAACGGTTGTCTTGATCAGAATAACTATAAGGCATGAACCACGGTCCAACAACGCCAAATAGGATAATCAATAAAACACCGCTTAATCCCATCATTGCGAACTTATTCGATTTTAACCGGCGCCAAGCATCTTTCCAATAGGTTAAACTGCGACGGGTTTGTTCTTTACTTTCCTTTTTAGTACTATCTACCAATTCAAATTCAGGATTACGCATGTTAGTCACCCGTCCTTCTGCCCAATTTGATGCGTGGGTCAATGAGAGAATAAGCAACATCTACCAGCATAACCATGAAAATGTATAAAGCAGCGTAGAAGACGGTCATACCGACAATCACGGTGTAGTCACGGTTACTGACGCTTTCAACGAAATAACGACCAATACCATTAATTGCGAAGATTCTTTCAACGACGAATGAACCGGTTAAAATAGCCGCAACCATGGGACCTACATACGTTACAACCGGAATTAATGCATTCTTTAATGCATGCTTGCCAATAACCTTCATTTCAGAAAGCCCATTGGCTCTAGCGGTACGGATATAATCTTGTCTCAAGACTTCCAACATGGAGGATCTTGTCAAGCGAGCAACGAACGATAAGGAATAACCCGATAATGCAATCGCCGGTCCAATATAGGCAAGCGGATTGGATAACCCGGTTATCGGTATCCATGATACTCTTGATGATACGAGATAAATGTAAAGTGTCGCTACGACGAAACTAGGAATGGTAACCCCTAAGGTTGCCATTAACATTGCTGCATGGTCTATCAACGTATTTTGTTTTAATGCCGAGACAATACCAATGGGTATGCCAAGGGCTAAAATCAAAATGACCGCCACCAAGCCAACTTTCATACTTCCGGGGAATCCTTGACGAATTAAATCATTAACAGTTAGGCCAAGTTCCTTAAAAGAAGGTCCTAAGTCAAATGTTGCAATGCCTTTCATGTAATTCAGGTATTGAACGATAACGGGATCATCCAAATTGTATTTGGCATTTAACTGAGCAATAATTTGATCAGGTAATGCTTTTTCTCTCGTAAATGGTCCGCCAGGGATTGCTCTCATCATAAAAAAAGTCAACGTTGCGATGATGAAGAGGGTCAATATGGCCGACAAAATTCTCTTGACGTAATATCCAATCATTAAAGTATCCCCCCATAAATTAATCATAAATTATATGCGCGTGTGTCTTTATTTGCAAGTCAATTTCATAAAAAAGTTTTTGAAAAACGCTTACATTCTGAATTTACATGATATCAAATTTATGTATCGCTGAATCTTTGCATTTTTAACGGGTCAACTCCTCGTTCTAACCCTAAATTTAGCGATTGAATTGGATTTTGATATTGGAATCTTTCAGAAATTAGCAGGTTCTTTTTCAAATGTAGTATACGCTAATTTATGCGTTTTTTCAATGTGTTTCACAAATTAACCCAATAATGAAACGTGATTTACCTCTGAATCATCAAATAATAATCAAAAAAAAGACAGAAATATTCTGTCTTTATGGTGAATACTGATTATGAATAATCTAAATTTTCTTATCGCCTTTAAAATTGAGGATGTGTCCCATTTTCTCGCGTTTCGTTCGCATATAAAACTCATTGCGTTCGTTATGATTTAATTGAATTTTAACTCGGTTTACAATCTCAATACCATACCCGGATAATCCATGAATTTTCTTCGGATTATTTGTCATCAATTTCATTTTCTTAACGCCTAGTGCCACCAGCATTTGTGCACCTATACCGTAATCTCTTAAATCATCGGGGAATCCTAAGGCGATGTTTGCTTCTACTGTATCGTATCCCAAATCTTGTAAAGCATAGGCACGAATTTTATTGATTAAGCCAATTCCTCTGCCTTCTTGACGCATGTATAAGATAATCCCTCTTCCCGCTTTTTCGATCCGTCTCATCGCCGTATGCAGTTGTTCGCCGCAATCGCAACGCATCGAACCAAAAGAGTCCCCGGTTAAACATTCAGAGTGGACACGAACCAACACTGGTTCTTCTGTCGTAACATCCCCCTTGACCAAAGCCACATGATGTTCGCCATTGAGTTTGTTTACAAATCCGACCATTCGGAATTCTCCGTATTTGGTAGGCATTAAGGCGTCCGCAATTCGGTCGATTAAAACATCGGATTGACGGCGAAAATAGATGAGGTCCGACAGTTTGAACAAATGATATTCATCACTGCTTTTTGATAGGAACGAGGCGGTGACCGCTTGACCATCCTGATCAACCAACGCATAGTGAAGACCCACCGGTGGTTTCTTCGCTAACAAACAAAGATCCACAATCGCTTCGGCGGTCGCTGCTCTTTTGAGGATCCCGCCTTGACGGGTCGATACGACTTGAAAGTCGCCTCCCATGCGAAAATCTTGAACGCTAGCTTTGTCGTTCATTAAAGCAATTAAAGTGGCATTTAACGCCGCCATTCCCTTTAGGGATGCGGCAGATTTAGAACTAAGATTGACAAAGTCCTCATCATATTCGAAATTACTGTTCTTTTTGACGCCACTGACTTGTCCATAGCGTTCATATCCAATGGCGATAGTTGGCGTTGCCTGATAAGGACAAAACGATTCTAACAAATTGGCTTGAATAACACATTCGGCTATCGCCGCATAGTGACACTCAGAATCCAAATTGTCATCATCGACTAAAATGATTTTTTCTCCGGCTTTTAATAAGTCAAGACTTTCTTCAATGGTCAAATATTTTATCATGGTGTTCTCCTTTTTGTTACTGTTCTATTTGAGGGGTTGCCTCTAGTATATAATCGGGACCCGCTTTATGCCAACGGATGAATTGTAACTTCACTGATTCGGCTAATGTCGCAAATCCTAGACCACCCACAGCGGATTTTGCGGTTTCACCGCCGATGATGATGGGCGATATGGTTGCGTATAATCGGTTAAAGAGTTTCTTTTCGATAAAAGAATAATGGATGGTGCTTCCGCCTTCAACCATCAAAGAATAAATGCCTTCTTGTTTCAGTTTGATCAGTATTTCTAGTAAATCGAGGGGTTTATTTGGATTGGTTATTTCAATGATTTTGACCCCTTGGTTTATTAACATTTGTTTCTTGATTGGGTCAGCGTCTTTTCGTGTCACGATAATAGTTTTTGCGTCTGATTTTTGGGTAATGATGGGTTCTGAAGGTGAGATTTTCAACGTAGAATCCATAATGATACGGTGTGCATCTTTTCCGCGTTTATCGCCCAGTCTTGTTGTCAAATGCGGATGATCAATCAATACGGTATTGATGCCCACTAAAATGGCTTCACTTCTATGTCGAATCTGGTGGACAAATAGCCGCGATTGCGGACCGGAAATGTATTTGGAATCGCCTGTCCTGGTCGCAATTTTGCCATCAAGAGACATTCCAAAGGATAACGTGACAAATGGGATATTAGAATGAAGGGAATAAAGATACACTTCATTGAGTTTGAGTGATTGTTCAAGTTGAATCTCAAAATGAACCGATATTCCGTAATTTGTGGCCCAATCACTGAACGCTTTGGGATAAGATTGATTCAAAACACCGATAAATATTTGTTTTATTTTCGATTCAGAGATCCACTTTAACAAGAGTTCATGCGGTTCCATCTCATAAGGTAAATACAAGTCTCCGCCTAGAAACTCAGAAGGAAAGGTCAGGGCATCCGGAAAAGATCGTAATCCCCCTTTATGCCATGACATCACGAGGTGATTTTCGCTCACGAGAATGAGGCTTTCATAGGGTTCGTGGAAAACGGTCCCCTCCCCTTTTTTGGCATACCGAATGGCCAATGACATCCATTGATTAGGGTTCATCATGACACCTCCGTTTTGATTTAACCGAATTCATTATAGCCTAAACGCGCCAAGTCGTCAAACCGGACGCAAGATTGTTTCGCTAGTAAAGATAGCCAGGACTGGTTGTCCAAACGATAATCATAATAAATCCTAATAGAATAGCGCCAAGAAAAGACAAAGAAATAATCCACCTTGTTCTTTTTGAAAAAGGTCTGACAATCCACATCAATGGGAGCCCCAAAGGAAAATAAA
Organism: uncultured Caryophanales bacterium; assembly: GCA_942493185.1. GTDB lineage: Bacteria > Bacillota_I > Bacilli_A > Izemoplasmatales > Hujiaoplasmataceae > UBA5603. The sequence goes on along the minus strand of OW818673.1, from coordinate 451,123 downwards.
AGATTAATAAGAAAATGGTCCAGTTACGGTCGTTGATTTGTTGCTTATTAAGAAGTGGTTTGATGGTATCCTTCATTGGCAGGTTCCTTTAAGGTGATTGATACCGTTATTATATCAATTTGCTGAATTGTTGTCATACTATTTGCGAAAATGAGTATAAAAAAGACAAACGTTGGCGTTTGTCTTTATACAATCACATTAAGATTTCTTGCGGTTCAATGATGGGAGCGTCCTTCAAAGGATGGGTCATTATTTGCCCTTGTATGGCTCGCATTTCGTATACTAATAAGAATAAGCTGATGATCCCCGATAAAACATCGGCGGCAGCGAAACTAATCCATACCCCTTGAAGTCCCCAAAGGGAAGAAAAAAGGAAGGCCAAAGGGATAAAAAACAAGACTTGACGCGATAAAGCGCTTAAGATAGCCCGAACCGGATATCCTATGGCTTGATAAACCGCCCCTATAATGATTTGAAAGCCCACGACGACGAATCCAATTGCTATCGTACGAAACGCTTCTGAACCGTAATTGATAAACTCCAAACTTCCATTCTCGCTAAATAATCGAAAAATGGACGTTGCGAAAACTTCAACGAATAAGAACCCGACAAAGAAATAAATCATCATAATCTTCGTGGTATAAATGATGACTTCTCGAACCCTTTGATGATTCTTTGCGCCAAAATTATATCCTACGATGGGGGTTAACCCTTGAATTAAACCAAAGGCAGGCATAAAGACAAAGGACATTACTCGGTTGATAACCCCATAAATGGAGATGTAAATTCCCGGGTCTCCTACAGCATAAAAATTGATTAACCGGTAGATAAGAATGGCCAGAAAAGCACCAATTGAGTTCCTTAAAAACGATGGCATCCCAATCACAAGAATTTCTTTTGTCATTTTTAAATCGATTTTGAGCCAATTTTTAAAGTGGATTTTAAGGGATGATTTTTTGGAAGTTGCGGCGATAAAAATATATATAAACGCCACTACTTGCGAAATGACCGTGGCGATTGCTGCGCCTTTAACGCCCATTCCGAAACCAAAATCGAAAATAAAGATTGGATCAAGTATGATGTTTAATCCTGTTCCTATCATCATCGAAATCATCGCTATGTTTGCTCTGCCTTCGGCTCTTGTCAAATTATTAAGAACCATCGATAGAGATAAGGGAACCAATCCAATCAGGATCACTCCCAAATAATCGGTTGCATAACCAATATTGGATTCTGAAGCCCCAAAAAACAAGAGTAACTCATCTAAAAAGATAAAACCCAATACGGTAAAAATCAACGCTCCAATTAAGTCAATTCGGATCGCCGTATTCACTGAATCATCCATCTTTTCATAATCTTTACGTCCAAACGCACGGGAAAACACCGAAGCACTCCCCATACCAATCATCAATCCAACCGCCATAACAATCATTTGAATGGGGAATGCGAGGGCTAATCCGCCAATGGCGATTTCGCCAACCCCTTTTGCGACAAATAACGTATCAACGAAATTATATAAGGCATTGACCATCATTCCAATTATTGCGGGGACCGATAAAGTCATTAAGGCGCGTTTGACATTGCTTTTTCCAAGCAGTTCTTCATTCTTTAAATTCATCGTTTCACATCCAGTCCTTAGATTTTAATACGGGTTTCCTTTAAATGCAAGGTTTTTGCGATGAATTACTCAAAAACAAGAAAAATGACGCCTTATCAACCAAGGCATCATTATGAAAATCGTTAAATAAAGAGGTTATGGTTGGCTTCTGTTGTGTCGCCTAGGTATGTTGCTACACCCGCAATCTCAATGCCATCGATCAACTCTTCGGCTTTTATTCCCATGATATCCATCGACATCGCACAAGCCGTAATTTTAACGCCCATGCTTTGAGCGTTTTTCATCAAGACTTGTAAGGAATCAACGTTTTTCTTTTTCATGATGCCTTTAATCATGAGTGGACCCATGCCCAGCATGTTCATGTTCGATATTGGTAACCGATTGACCCCTCTTGGCATCATAAATCCAAACATCTTTTCAATGAAGGATTTTTTGACTTTGACGTGTTTGGGTTTACGGAGAATGTTTAATCCCCAGAACGTAAAGAATAAGGATACTTTTTTACCCATTGAAGCCGCTCCGGAAGCGATAATAAAGGCCGCGATAGCTTTATCTAAATCTTGTGAGAACACGACAATGGTGGTGTTCTCTTTTTGATTAGAAACGACAACGTCTTTGTTTTCAGATAAAGCAACTTTCCCTTTTTGAATTTTGGCGGTCACAATTTTATCGCCTTTTTCCAAGGATATTAACGTATTTCCGGTCTTATCTGCCCACGTTTTGACATCCTTATAAAAACCCGGATCGGTGGCAGTAATTTCAATGACATCTCCCTCTTGGGCGGTTTGGAGGGCTTTATATAATTGAACGATGGGACCAGGACATTGGAGTCCACATGCATCCACATTTAGAGTAATGTTCTTATTGTCCATTAGTTTAATCTCCTTCACCAGTTCTGTTTTTATATAGCCAGAATCATCGATGTCTTTATGACAAGCGGGTTTCGCTGTTTCGGTTGTACATAAATATGTTTTATATCCACCGTCAAGGTTTTTAACGTTATACCCATTTTGGGACAAAATACGACAGACGGAATAAGCCCGAATCCCTGATAAGCAATACACATAGATGGGCGCATCCTTGGGAATTTCGTTCATCCTTGCACGGATTTGCGTGAAAGGAATGTTATGAGCACTCAGAATAGCTCCCAACTCAAATTCAACTGGTTCACGAACATCCAAGAAATACGCTTTATCTTCCACGAGTTTCGCTATTTCGTGCCACTGATAGGTTTCAATCAAGTCATTCTCAAGGTTTTCAGCCACGAATCCAAGCATATTCACCGCATCTTTGGCGGATGAGAACGGTGGTGCGTAAGCGAAATCGATGTTTTTTAAATCCGTTATTTTCAGTTTTGCATATAGAGCCGTTGCGATAACATCAATACGTTTGTCAACGCCTTCACCCCCTATGGCTTGTGCGCCATAAATTTGGAACGTTTCGGGGTGATAAAGAATCTTCATGGAAATGGTTGAAGATCCTGGGTAATACCCAGCGTGAGAACCGGGGTGGGTGTGAATAACTTTATACGGAACTTGATTGGCAATCAGTGTTTTTTCATTCATGCCGGTTGATCCCACAGCCAAATCAAAAACTTTCGCTATTGCGGTGCCTAATGACCCAACATAGCTATTAGCCAGTCCATTGATATGGTCTGCGACAATTCTACCTTGTTTATTGGCAGGACCAGCCAATGGAATCATCGCTGGTTTGCCAAACAGGTAATCCGTCACTTCGGACGTATCACCTATGGCATAAATATCGGGGTCTGAGGTTTGTAAGGATGGATTGACTTTAATGCCACCCGCTTTGCTTAAGTCGAGTCCTGAAGCTTTCGCCAATTGATTTTCAGGACGGACACCAATGGATAAAATCGTGAGATCACTTTGTAAAACCGTTCCGCTGCTTAATACAATTCGCTTACCCGCTTCTTCAAACGCTTTGACACCATCTTTCAGGATTAATTGAACTCCTTGATCAACGATGTGTTGATGAACAATGGCGGCCATTTCACGGTCAATGGGAGCCATGACTTGATCTGCCATCTCGACGATGGTAACATCAAGGCCTAAATGATGAAGATTTTCTGCCATTTCAAGGCCGATAAAACCGCCGCCAACGACGATGGCCGTTTTCGGTTTATTGAATTGAATAAAATCATGAATGGCATCAGTATCCGGGATGGTTCTAAGCGTAAAAACATTCTTCGCATCCATGATGCCAGGTATCCCCGGTCTTAACGGATTCGCACCGGTTGAAATGACGAGTTTATCATAGGTTTCAGTGTAAGGTTCACTCAAATCGACCTTTTTAATGGTCACAGTTTTATTCGCACGGTCGATGGATAAAACCTCAGAATTCGTGCGAATATCTAACGCAAATTTTTCTGACATCTCTTGAACCGACTGAACAATAAGACTACTCCGGTTTTTAATGACACCACCAATGTAGTAAGGTAACCCACAATTGGCAAATGAGATGTATTCGCCGCGTTCAACCATAATAATTTGGGCCGTTTCATCCAATCTACGCAAGCGTGCTGCGGTGGTGGCACCGCCGGCAACGCCACCAATAATAACAATTTTTTTGCTCATAAGTAATACCTCCGTTTGATTCTTAACATCCTATTTTTTTAAGACAACGATAAATTCCGTCGCCGATTCAAATCCGTGTTTTAAAACATATTCTTTGATCGATTCTGCTTCCGTCTTATAACTAGGTTTAAGCGATTCATCCTTAAGTCGGTCAACGAGACGGTCCAGGGTTTGTAAGAGACCATTAATCTGGTCTTGAGTGGCAAGCGATTCTGGTTCTGTTGTTAAGTCCCATGATTGATCAATCGATAATCTTGGGTTGTTTTGAAGCAAATCCAGAATTTTATTTTTTGAATAAGTTTCATCGTGAATCATTCCTAATGAACGGTCAATCTTCGCCGCAAAGTGATGAATTAAACGGTGACTGATTTGGGCGTTGTTCAAAGGTTCTGAGACCATTTCACATACAATCAAACAACCGCCAGGTTTTAACACCCGTTCGATCTCTATCAAAATGGATGTCACATTTTGAAAATGATGCAACGAATTGGAGAGCGTCACAATGTCAAATGTTTTCTCTTCAAAATCAAGTTTAGTCGCATCCATTAATAAAAATTCAATATTCGTTTGATTTTCAAAATGGGATTTCGCAACTTTTATTGCATTAATCGACGCATCAATTCCAATAATTTTTTGGTAATTGGACGTTAACGATGTTATCAAATGAATGAATTGTCCCGATCCGGTAGCGATGTCTAATATATTTGGATTTTGAACACTTTCGAATAATTTATGTAATTTTTCCATGACATGTTCCTTTACCCGTTTATATTTTTTAACTCTTGAATCACTCTTCACCATTTTAACATTGATTTGTGATGATTCATAGCCCTATACAACGAGATTATTCAAAAAAAACGCCACCATAGGGTGGCAATTGTTAAAACCTGGCTTTGTCGGGATGTGTTCCAAACCGACCAATGGTCGATAGAGATTTCATCGCCTCCATATCTTCTTCAGATAAGGTAAAATCAAATAATTGAATGTTGCTTTTGATGCGTTCGGGGGTGACGGATTTTGTGAGTGGGACAATTCCCTTTTGCAGAATCCATCTTAAAACAATTTGTGGAATCGTTCTTTGATATTGAATGGCTAATTGTTGTAATAAGGGAATTTCAAAGACTTTTCCGCGCATCATTGGACTGTAAGCTTGAACTTGTATATGCCGGTTCTTGCAATAAGCAACCACATCATCCGCAGGGTTACCTGGATGTAATTCAATTTGATTGACCATGGGAAGTATTTGCGCACTTTCAAGTAAAAAATCCAAATGATGCGGTAGAAAGTTACAAACACCTATGGCCTTAGCCTTTCCTTCACGGTATAGTTTTTCCATGGCTCGCCATGTTTCTTTGTTTTTTTCGCGATAATCACTGAATAGATTCACTGCTGGCCAGTGAATCAAATAAAGGTCTACATAGTCCGTTCCTAACTTTTTGATGCTTTCAGAAAAAGCATTTAAAGTTGATTCATATCCTTGGTCTGAATTCCAGACTTTGGTCGTTAGAAAGATTTCTGATCTAGGAATGCCAGAAAGTCTTATTCCTTCGCCAACACCCGTTTCATTGCCATAAATGGCGGCTGTATCAATGTGCCGATATCCACAAAATAGTGCTTCCTTTACAGCATTTGCGACTTCGGAACCTTCTTTAATTTGCCAAGTTCCAAATCCCACAATAGGCATTCTTAATCCGTTAGAAAGTACGACATATTCTTTCAAGGTTATCACTCCTTTTTGACTTTATTATACTAGAATAACATCAATTACTCAATGAAGACGCTCATGAGTTGCCCCAAAAAAGTGAAATTATCACGTAAAGGATTAAATAAAAAGAAAGAACTTTTTGAAGGTTCTTTCAATGTATTATGCTAATATCATGTCGATTTGACGTCCGTTGGTATTGGGTCTGAATCCCAACTTATGATAGATATGAATGGCTGCTCCATTTAGTTCATCCGCCATAAGAAATGCCCGTTTTGCATGGTGTTCCACACCATAAGTCAGCGCTTGACGAACCAATTCATTGCCAATGCCAATTCCTTGATAGTTGGGGTCAACTGCCAAGACACGAATCCAAAGAACGGATCCTTTGGGTGAATCATCCCCATAAATGGTTACTGCGATGATTCCGGCAATCTGTGATTCGACTCGTTTAATGATGATTTGATTATCCCGGTTATCAACATTCGTTGTTTTATCAGATAACCATTCCAAGATCCATTCTTTTGATTCACCGTGGAATTCACGACTTTGACCAGAACAGGACTTGGTCACTTCAGAAGCCCGTTGCGCTTCATGCGGTTTCAACACTTCATAAGCAGATTGATTAATAAATAAAGACGTTGTCTTGGCAATATCATCATGCCAATACTCATTCAAAATTCCATAGGTTGAAAAACCCGCCAACCGAAAGGCATCGACCCATAATTTTGGAATAAAAGTCATCATTCCTTTGAGTGTCGTTGCTTGAATAGCGGCTAAAAGTGGCGCAGAATCATTGGCCATCCAATGAAATTCCGATAGTTGATGACTTGCATTACGACCATGAAGTAAAAAACTATCTTTCGATTCGGCGATGATTTGATACCCATCCAAGTCTTCTGCTTCAAGGTATTGCATTGAAGAGTATTTATAATTGCCCAAGTATTGCTTAACGCGTTTATACAAATGAGTAGCCATTTTAGTCCTTCTGCGGATTTGACCGCGGTGGTAATATTATATTTTATGAAGTCTTGCAAGAAATACAGACTAAAAAATAATCGATTTAACCTTATTCTATTATACACGTGATATGGAAAAACTGGTTGCTTTACTTGTGAAGACTTCAAAATACTTGATGAAATGAAAAACGTCACTCGATTGAGCGACGTTTAGTGACAATTATTTTTTAATTTCGGTCTTGACTTCAGCGGCTGGAGTCGGATTGACGGTTTGAATGTCTTCCCCTAAATATTTTGGTAAATCCATGCCGGCCATTTTGAACAAATCATTCATCGGCGGAATTGATTTCATTAAGGATGAAGCAAAGTTTGAGGTGGCAGAAGCGCCATCTTTACCTGATCCATTATCCCAAACGGTAATCTTATCAAATTTCAAGTTCTTGATGGCTTCTACTTGAATCTTAACCAATGCTTCAAGTTTATCGGCAATGAGCATTTTAATGGCAGCGTCTGGATTGTTGCCAGCGGCTTTGACCAAGTCGTTAAAGCCTTGCGCTTGTTTGGATAATATTTCTAAAGAACCACGCGCTTGTGCTTCCATCTTTGCATAGATACCATCGGCTTCACCTTGGGCTCTGCGTCTGATTTCTTCGGCGGCAGCTTCAGCTTCTAAAACGCGTTTTTGTTTGTCAATTTCAGTTTTGATGATGACATCGGCTTCTAACGTCGCTTTTTCACGAGCAGCGCGGGCTAATTCTGCGGTTTTTTCACCCAGATAGCCATCTTCTAATGCTTTTGCAGTAGCGAGTTTTTCAGCGGTCATTGCACGGCGTAAAGCCTCAGCTTCAATTTCACGGCGGTTAGCGTTGGATTGCGAGATATGTCCTAAAGATTCGTTTTCACCCGTGATCGCTGTTGAGTTGGCACTGGCTACTTGGATACGTTGGTCTCTAACGGCATTTGCTTCACCAATCGAACCATCTCTGTTTTTTTCAGCAACGGATTTTTTGGCATCATTGATGGCTTTCGCTGCGGCTTCTTTACCTAATGCTTGAATATAACCAGATTCATCATTGATGTCGGTGACGTTCACGTTAATAAGTCTTAATCCGATTTTTTTGAGTTCAGTTTCGACGTTACCCGAAACAGCTTCTAAGAATTTGTCACGGTCGGTATTGATTTCTTCAATGTCCATCGTGGCGATGATTAAACGCAATTGTCCAAAGATAATATCTTTTGCCAAATCAAGTACTTCATTGGAGTTTAATCCTAATAAGCGTTCGGCGGCATTTTGCATGATTCCTGGTTCTGTCGAAATACCGACGGTGAAACTAGAGGGAACATCGATACGAATATTTTGACGAGAAAGAGCGTTTTTTAAGTCAACCATGATTGAAATCGGTTTTAAATCTAAGAATTGATAGCCTTGAATAAACGGAATGATAAATTTGACGCCACCATGGATGCAGGTTGCGGACTTATTCGTGCCGTCTTCGTTGGTCCCGACTTTACCATAGATAACCATGATTTTGTCAGAAGGACATTTTTTGACACGATAAACGATGAAAACTAAGACACCGAAGAAAATAGCGATAATGGCGACTACCAATCCCGCCCAATCACCGGCTGCTAAGAAAATGGGGTTCATTGTGTTCTCCTTTTATTATTTATTTTTTTGGTTCGTTTGCAACTTTTTTAACAATAATCGTTGTTTCACTGTGCAAACCAACGACTTCGACGGGAGTACCCGTCTTTAAATCCTCTGTTTCATTCGTGATAGCGTCAATTTCGGTATAACGTTCTTGGAATGTCAAATTGACTTTACCAACACCCGTATTACTTTTAGGAACTTTAATATAGACGGTCCCGATTTTGCCAACTGCGTTTTTATAATTTAAGTTTCCTTCAGATTCAAGTCTTAGTGAAGCTCTGAATGCAATCGCAAGCAAATAGGCCGCAATCGCACCGGCGATGGCACCGATAAAAGATCCCAATACATGGTTCATCGAGTCAGCGAGTCCAAAAGCCGTCCAACACCCTACGGCGATAAATGCTAGAATCCCACGAATGGTTAGAATTTTCAATCCGGAAAGTGCAACGAGTGGAACATCATTGATTTCATCACCATCCGGTAAATCGACATCGACGTCGACGTCCCCGTCAAACGAATCAGAACCATCAAAACCGATGAGCATTAAAATAATAAAAACAATCATCACAAAAGTCGAAGCAGATGCCAAGACAAACATGATTTGTTTGAAAGCACTCATGGCTTCCCACCATTGGGTCATTGAATGGATTCCTCCTTGGAATCAGTTCGTAAATAATCTCCTACGAACCAAATGTATTTCTATGAATAATTATAACACTTATTTTTTGAATTTGAATGAATATTTTATGAGATTTTTTTGCTAAAGCCGTGAACAATTAAAATCAGTTCGATAAATTATCCCAATTGGCGATTCACCCAAGAGCCGTCTTGATTGCTAATGGCCATCTTTCGCGATAGAATGAATTTAGGGGGGATTTATATGAATGAAGACTTAAAGATTATCCAGTTTAATCGTTTTCAAAAAATCTATTACCGGGTTACTTGGTTAATGGTCACTTTATCACTTTCCTTTTTTGCATTGGGGTATTTTGCTGCGCAAGCAGTCAGAGCAGTGCCGACCATCATTGTTGAGGCATCAGGCTTCTTCTTGTACTATCATGCCGTGCATTTCATCGCTGGTTTCATATTGGTCATATATTTTGGCGTTAAAATCAGACCTATCGATAAGGGAATCAAAATTGGCAAATCGATATTATCAATCTTTATCACTCCTTTGAGTGCTTGTATTGCCTACTTTGCTTTCATCATTTTGGTATTCACCGGCTGTGCCGCAAATTAATCTGTTTTGAACGATCAGATCATTGATCGTTTTTTTTTACGAAAAAATGTCTCATCAAAATGCTATAAATCAACTTATGGTATAATGAGAATAGTTATTTCAAGGAGGTTCACTATGAATATTGGATTAATTGGCCTAGGTAAAATGGGGTATAATTTAGCATTAAATATGAAAGACAAACACATTAACGTCATTGCGTATGACATTTCTAAAGAAGCCGTCTTATCACTATCAAAAGAGGGAGTTCAAACCGCTGTATCTTATGAAGATTTGGTTTCAAAGTTACCATCACCGCGCTTAATATGGCTTATGGTTCCATCGGGAGCGATTGTGGATGGGGTGATTCAAACGTTATCGTTGATACTATCTTCAAACGACATTTTAATCGATGGTGGAAATTCCTTATACCTTGATTCGATTCGTCGTCATGACGACTTGTTCAAAAAAGGAATAGGGTTCATTGATTGCGGTACTTCAGGCGGAACCACCGGTGCCCGAAACGGCGCCTGCTTAATGGTGGGTGGCGATAGGGATGTTGTTCAAAAAGCCGAATTTGTTTTCAAAGCCATCGCCAAAGAAGGTGGTTACACCCATGTGGGAAAACCCGGAAGTGGTCATTTTGTTAAAATGGTTCATAACGGCATCGAATATGGAATGATGCAAGCCATCGGTGAAGGCTTCGAATTGATGGAAGCCAGTCCTTTTGACATCGATTATCAAAAAATAGCGTCAGTGTGGTCCAACGGATCCATCATTGAAGGCTTATTAATGCGTAATGTTCGCGACGCTTTCTCCAAAGATCCAGCCCTTGAAGCAATTATAGGTCGTGTGGATGATTCTGGCGAAGGGCAATGGATGGTTGAAGCGGCATTGAAACACAAAGTGTCACTGCCCGTTATTACACAATCGCTTTACGCCCGTTATAAATCAAAAGATGATTTAAAGTTCACTGAAAAAGTGGTTGCGGCGATGAGAAACGAGTTTGGCGGACACGCCGTGTATAAAAAATGAAGACTTATTTAGCTGTTTTTGGGGCCACCGGCAACTTAATGTACAAAAAGTTACTTCCCGCCTTCGCCGCTCTTCAAGCCAAGGGGTTATTACCGGTTGATACCAAAATATTATGTGTTGCCAGAAGCCCCTATACCACGAGTGAGTATTTGTCGATTGCCAAAGAACAAGTCAAAGAATTGATTGATTGGAATGAATTAGCCAAGATTGTTGAGTATTTCCAAATGGATTTTTTCTCGCCACAAAGTTATGAACGTCTTCATCAACGAATGAAGGATCAGATTCATACTGAACGGTTGTTTTACCTAGCGGTAGGACCCGAATTGTTTGGGACTATCGCCAAAGGGATTAGTGAGTCCAAATTAATTGAAAAGAATGACCCAACTGGTCGAATTGTCTTTGAAAAACCGTTTGGTGAGGATTTATCCTCTGCCAAATCCATCAATGCCCTTTTATGGAGTTATTTCGATGAATCACAGATTTACCGCGTCGATCACTACTTAGGGAAAGAAATGATTCAAAATATCTTGGTCATGCGGTTTGCGAATCGGTTATTTGAGCACAATTGGAATCACCAAGCCATTGAAAAAGTCGCAATTATTGCTAAAGAAAAAGAAGGCGTCATGAACCGCGGAAATTATTATGATCATGTGGGTGCCTTAAAAGACATGGTCCAAAGCCACTTAATGCAAATGGCTGCACTCGTTGCCATGGAGGTTCCGAAATCGTTTGATGACCAAGGAATTAGAGCCGAAAAAGTGAAAGTATTAAAGCATTTGTCGGTGAATAAAAACCGCATTTTGATGGGACAATATCTTGGGTACCAAGCCGAAAAAAACATTGCTATTGGGTCTCAAACTGAAACGTTTGTTTTTTTAGAAACCCATATCGATACGCCGCGTTGGAAAAACGTTCCCTTCTACTTCTTAACCGGTAAGATGCTCGATGAAAAAAAATCAGAAATCATCATCGACTTCAAAGACAACGCCGAACAAGCGTTGCTTTGGCCCAATCAACCGATCATGAAAAACCGCTTAATCATCAATGTTGCCCCTGGTGAAGGCGTGACTTTCCGATTAAATGTTAAGAAATTTGGATTGTCCAATCAAATCGACTCGATGGCTATGGATTATTGTCACGACTGTGCGCATATTGGAAACAAGCCAGAATCCTATGAACGATTACTGCTGGACTTAATCAAAGGAAATTCAACGTTATTCACCCGCTGGGATGAAATTGAAACGTCTTGGAAAATAATCGATGAAATTAAGGCAGAACCATACCAACCATTGGTATATTCATCCTATGAGACCCTTAAAAACCAGATTAATCAACTGATTGGGGAGGAGATATTTTGAAAATAATCGACATTTCGATGGCCATTGAACCTAAAATGGCGGTGTATAAGAATCGCGATTCCAAACGTCCTTTGCTAAAGGCTTCGGCGACGATTGAAAGTAACGGCGTCAATGAAACCGTTTTAACGTTTAATTTGCACACCGGAACGCATATTGATTTTCCACTCCATACCATTAAAGAGGGAGCGAACTCCGATAACGTCCTTCTTGAAACCTTTTTGGGAGAAGCAAAAGTATTCGATTTATCTCATGTTCAAGATCATATAGATGTGACCGACCTTTTAAGTTTAGACTTTCAACCCCATGATTTTATTCTTTTAAAAACAAAAAACAGCGATTCTGAGCTGTTTGAATTTGATTTTATTTATGTTAACGAAGCCGCCAGCCATTATTTGGTCGATAAAAAAATCCGTGGCGTTGGGATTGACGGGTTAGGGATTGAACGCAATCAACCCAATCATCCCACGCATGATGCCTTATTAGGCAATGGCATCATTATTATGGAAGGACTTCGTTTAAAGAATGTGCAAGCAAAAACCTACGATTTTGTCGCACTTCCGTTAAAAATAGCTGGCGTTGAAGCGTTGCCGCTAAGAGCGGTATTGATTGAACGCTAATCAAATGAATTTTTATCAATTTCAATATTGGAGGAACACCATGAAAAAAGCCCTACTAATCCTCACCTTATTATTCTTTCTAATGGGGTGTAATACTGGAACAAATGCAAAGAACAGTCCGCAAGATATCACCCCCGCTGAAGCCAAAGAGCTGCTTGAAGCAGATTCCTCGGTCGTTATCATTGATGTCAGAACGCAAAGCGAATACGATGCAGGTCATATTCCCAATGCCGTGCTACTTCCCCTTGATGAAATCAGTAATAGCGCTGCACAAATTATGCCAAACTTAAATACCACTTATATCATCTACTGTCGTAGTGGAAACCGCAGTGCTCAGGCCGTGACATTACTCGACCAAATGGGCTACACAGATTTATACGATTTAGGCGGCATTATTGATTGGCCATATGATATTGTGAATTAACCCTTGAACTTCTTCGGAAGTTCTTTTTTATACAAAAAAATCGACCCAAACAGGTCGATTTCAGTTATAGATAGCGGGTATAGAGGACAAATAAGAATCCTATTAACATTAAAATAAAAAAGACAATCACTAAAATTTGGTAAATTGATTTAAATTTTGACTTTTCAGGAAATTTTAGGTAATAACCAATCGAACAGGGAATTAGTAGAACACACAACGATTCTTTGAGTTTCAATTTCGTTTTAATGACCATCCAAAGTCTTAATGAGAACAACACAGCCGTCCCTCCGATGATGGCAATCCACAAGGAGTAAATCATGACACCGACAAAGAGATCAAGCATGACGCTTACCCCCAAAAATCACATAGCCTAATCCAATGAGCGGTAGACCAAAAACAATCAACCATCCAAAATACCAAAATAAAACGATGGAAAGCGAAATCGAGGATAAAAATACTAAGATTCGATCTTTTAAGTTCATGATATAGCCTCACTTTCCAACAACACATAGGTACTCATTATCCCTGAAGCATCAATTGCGATGACACGTCCGCCGCGTTCTAAGTTTCCATAAGCATTATGACCGGTTATTCTTCCATAAGCTAAAACAATACCTTGTTGGATAACATAAAAATCGTTGAGGTGGTCGTGACCCACAAACACCCCTTTGGACCGTCCGTTTTCAACCATAGCATCAAAAAAACCAGTATCAATGCCTTGTGCATACACCATATCTTCGTTAAAGATGCCAACATACCCTTCTGAATCAATAAACTGACGCAAAGGAATGTGCATGAAGACGACGGAATCGGTGGAATCGGTGGAAACCAAGTTTTCATACCATTCAATCTGTGAAAGGCTTAAATATCCATATTCACCTTCACTCTCGGTATATTCTTCTCTTTCAGCGTGAGAATCAAGAAAATACAGATTGTAAAAAGGAACCCCTGCCTTATCAAAACGAATCACGAAGTTGCCAACGCCACCTTCTTGCATTTCGGGCCCTACTTTGAAATAAAGATATTCTGTGTTCTTAATTTTTGCCAAATAATCTTCATAGTCATGATAATCCGTTTCGTGATTGCCAAAGACAAAGGTCCATGGCGTTTCTAACGATTCCATATGATTGATTAACCGGACAAACAAACTGGGTCCCGAGGTTGATAACGATAGATCCCCTGTGATGACAACCAAGTCAAAATCATCACTTTTGACAAGATTGGTAATCGTGTCAAAGGTCAATCGGTCATTGGAATCAATGCCATACGTCAAATGCAAATCCGTCAGTTGTAAAATCTTAAGGGTGTCATTTTCCATATCCAAGACAAAAGGTAGATTGTCGGAATAAAGGACGGTTTGATTAACACACCCCAACAAAGAAAATGATAATAATACGACGAGCGCTAACAACCATTTTTTCATGGGTGAATCCCTTTCTTGAGAACGACTATGCGTTCATCGATGGACAAGCTTCAATGGTGACCGATTTTAATCGAGATTCTTCAAAGGTGCAATGATAATGATAACGTTCGTTTTTGGTGAGGAGGGTAGGCAAAAAATAGGGAATATTTTTAGCCATGCCTTCATTTTCAAAATCGTTAATCCAGACAATTTTTTTCCAATCTAACAGACCTTCATCGGTTTTTATCGGCGTCTCCAAACGATAATCATGAGGCACTTCATATAAGAACAAATGGAGACCGACACCAATGGCTTCAAAATTGGTCCAAGTTAGTACCCCTTTATCATATATTTTAGTGGGGTCCACGGTAATGGAGGTTTCTTCAAAGACCTCTCTGATAACGCATTCCAGAGGTGTCTCACCCGTTTGAATTTTCCCCCCCACGCCATTCCAAGCCCCTTTCCAGGGCTTTTTTTGACGATTGAGCATCAAAATTTCATCATTTCGTTTTATAAAACACAGAGTGTAAGCGTACATAGGAGGACCTCGTTATCTTCATGATTTCATTATACCATTTTAAAGGTTCGACAAGCGCTAAAATGAATGCTTGTTTGATTATATTTTGACGATTAATTGTTTTGCGACTTGTGGTGACATAACTAGGTCACCAACCTCGCTAAAATTCTTGAAACGAAGTAATGCTAAATCCAATTCAGCGATAAATGGCTGAGTTACTGAGAATGAATCTTCAAGCCAGAGTTGTTTAACAAATAACCGATTTGCCTTCTTCTCGCGAATCAGTTCAATTCTTCCCACCAAGTCATTGCGAAATAGAACCGGCAAAACATAGTATCCATAGCGCCTTTTTTGTTCTGGGGTATAGATTTCCCAAGAGTACTCAAAATCAAATAACGCCTTAATTAATTTACGGTCCCATAGCATATTATCAAGCGGAGCCAGAAATTCAACTCGGTCAGGAATGCTTGTGTCATATAGAACACTGTTTAATAACTCACGATCGCTCGATAAACAATAAAGCGGTTCTTTGATTCCCTCTACCTGGATTTCAATGATTAATTCTTTGGCTAATAACGAAGAAAAGACTTTATTTCGATTCGGTGTTTTTAAATCATCCACAAATAAAAAAGCATCTGAATGCTTGTTCCAAAGCATCCCGACTGACCCAATTCTACGTAAAACTTTCCATTCTAATAAATCAATCGATTCGAGGGGAGTTAAATTAGAATCCCCGCTTGTTATAGGAAGATAGTCTTCTGCCAAGGCATAATACTTAATCGTTCTCACCTTGTGATGAATGACCAATTCGCCAAAAAAATAGAGTGCTTCTAATGCCACTCTGGCAACACCGGTCTTACCCCAATACCAATGGACTTTTTCATCGGAGACAAAATCTTTTGAGCAGACAAATCCTTTTTCTTTGATGCGAGCTTTAATTTCGTCTCGAAGCGCATTCACCGTCTCAATACTTCGCGCATTTTTTTGAAAATAGTCACGGATATTCGCAAAATACGGCCATTCATCAGTTAAAATGATTGATAAATTCTTATCAAAATAATCGATCAATTGTCGATCTTGATACAATAGTTCAGAAAGCATTGTTTTCGAGTAATGATCGATTCTCGATTGTAAGGTAAGGTCAGCGTTTCTACCGCAAATATCAATAGGATCAAACTGAATACAGCCGGCTTGACGGACAAATTCCATTATCCCTGTTTTTCCTAAAAAACGTTTTGGGCCTATCAATCCTTGCTTGGTCAAAATAAAATTTCTAACTTGCATTTTAGTTAAGGAGATGACATCCATATGATATCCTACTTCTATAAGGAATTTTTACCGATGGTTCAATTTTACTACAAAAGAAAGTATTAATAAATCGATTCTTTGTTAAAAAATTAAGTTCTATTGAGATTACTGTAATTAACGCCATTAAAATGCAGGCATGTGGATTATTTTGGAAATCAATCAAAATACTCATAAAAAAGAAAAAGTAGACGACTAAATAATCAGCGTCTACTTATAGGATTTTTGGTCAATGAAGAAGCTATATGTCGTGTTCAAAAGTGCTTGAATTAAAGATACTTTTCACACGCAAACACGGCAATAGCGCCATCGGAAGCGGCGGTAATTACTTGACGTAGTGGCTTGATTCTCACATCACCGGCGGCGAATACGCCTTTACTGCTGGTTTCACAATGTTCATCGGTTTTAATCCAACCGGCTGAATCCATTTCCACTTTGCCTTTTAAAAGTTGGGAGGCAGGATCCATCCCAACAGCCACAAAGAGACCGTCAATCAGTACAGTTGTAACTTGTTGGGTTAATTTATTTTCCAGGGTTACCGATTCAATAAAATCAGTCCCTGTGATTTTTGTCGCAACACTATCCCAAATGATTTCTACATTGGGCAGCGAAAACAATTTTTCTTGTAACGCCTTCACCGCTCTTAAGGAATTGCGGCGATGAACTAAAATAACTTTCTTACAAATTCTAGCGAGATAAATGGCATCCTCGACCGCAACGTCTCCCCCGCCGACAACCATGGTTGTTTTATCCTTATAAAAGCGACCATCACAGGTGGCACAAGTCGACACACCGCGGCCATAAAACTCAGATTCGCCTTCAATTCCTAAAAATCTGGGGGCGGCGCCGGTGGCTAAAATAATGGTTTTGGTAAAATAAGTAGTCTTGGTTGTGACAACTTCTTTAATGGGTTCAGTTATGTTTAGTTCGGTGATATCCGCATTCAAAATGGTCGCCCCGAGACTTTTCGCATGTTCGACCATTTTATAGCCTAAATCAAATCCAGAAATGGAGGGAATGCCAGGGTAGTTTTCCACTAAATCAGAGTTGGTAATAACCCCACCTGCAAATCCTTGTTCTAAAACAAGAGTATGTAGCATGGCTCTTTGTGCGTAAATAGCAGCGGTTAAGCCAGCCGCTCCTGCACCTATAATGATTAAGTCATAAGGTTTATCCATAAATTGTCCTCCAAGGTTCTAATGTCATAAAACAAGGCGATAAATTCATCGCTATTAGTATTTTACTATAAAAGATTACGATTTGACACTAATCCGTTTATAATTGCTCATATACTCATGAAAAGAAGGGATTTCTCCCTTCAAAATCATCTATGACTATATCTGATCTTCTTGCAATAATTCTAAAAATATAGCCGCTATTTCAGGGTCAAACTGGGTTCCAGCACAACGAATGATTTCTTGAACTGCTTCTTCTTTTGAAAGTCGTTTTCGGTAAACCCGATCAGAGGTCATGGCTTCATAAGAATCTGCCACGCCGATGATTCTTGAGAACAACGGTATGTCTGTTCCTTTGAGTCCGCGTGGGTACCCTAATCCATCCCATCTTTCATGATGAGATAATGCGTATTCCGCCAAGTTCGAGTACTCGTCGGCGGCTCTTAAAATGTTGTATCCATTTTCGGTATGGGACTTGATGATGTCGTATTCATCAGGGGTTAACTTCCCCGGTTTGTACAAAATGACATCAGGAATCGAGATTTTACCAATATCGTGATACAATCCTGCCATTTCAAGTTCTTTTAAATCGTCAGACTTAATGTGCATCCGTTCACCGATGTGTTTGCAAATAATGCTAACGCGTTTTGAATGGATTTTTTCTTCAGAATATTTATCCGTCAATGTTTTTAAAATCGCTTTAATCGCATTATTACGAATACTCTTGCCTTCGGTTACTTTGTTTCGGTACATAAAGTTTTCTGCAGCCTTGATGGTCTCTTCAACGTTGGTTGACTCATCATACTTAATTTCATAGCCAATGGCGACTGAAATGGGAATGTTTTCCACAATGATTTCGGTAAGTTTTAGATTGATGGCTTCTTTAATGGCTTGCATTGCATCGGGGGTTGTATTTTCAAAGAGAATCGTAAATTCATCGCCGCCAATCCGGGATACGATTTCATGCTTCGTGACGACTTCAATTAATGCATTTGCGACTTTTTGTAAGGCGATGTCGCCGATATCATGACCATATGCGTCATTCAAGATTTTTAGGCCGTTTAAATCAATCATCATGATGCCTAAAGGATAATGTCCAGCATGATCAAGCTGGGCGAATTCTTCGACAAAGAAGCGACGGTTATAAAGCCCGGTTAAAAAATCATGGATGTTCAAATATTCAATTTCTTTTTGCTTTAGCATGGGTTCAGTGATGTCCCGAGTAATACCGACGGCACCAATGACTTGGTTATTTTCATCCCGGATGGGAGACACTGAAGACTCAAAGTAAATAATCGAGGCGTTTTTTTCATACTGCCAATCGTATAACTGATTCATGCCTTCCAACGCTCGCGAATACGCTAAATCACGATCTTTTCCCGCTTCACCAAACACTTCGATAACGGTTTTACCAATAAAGTGCTCAGGATTCATCCCGATGGTTTGAAGTCCTTTTCCAAAAACGGAGACAAATCGTTTGTCTAAATCGACTTCAAAAATAATGTCGGCGGCCGATTCCATCAATAATTTGACGCGTTGGTTCTCAAGCATCAGTTTATGTTGGCTAAGCTTCTTTTGTTTAAAATAGAAATCTGAGGTTTCAAGCATCAAATTCAAGGCCTGACGGATATCTAAATATCCTACGCCCCGATTTTCATCTAAACGATATTCTTCATTTTCAACCAAATTGATTTTTTTGATGTCCTCGTGCAAACGGACAACTGGACGATTGATATGTTTATAGTATAAAAAGACGAGTGTTCCTGCCAGCGTCGCAATAAGAATGGTAATCAATAAAAAGACGTTTGCTAAGAGAAGCATATTGGCTGTAAATTCGGCCTCCGGTAAAAATATCCCCAACAAATAATATCCGTTGGCCACCGTTGTGTAAGCCAAAGCTCCGTGTTCCTCTTCGATTAAAAAGCTAGAATTGAATCCACTTCCCGTTAAGTTACCAAATTCACTTGAAAACTCACTCACCGGTATCAAGTCGATGTGATTAACATCTATCTCTGGATAGGCCAATAAGTTTTTGTTGGTGTCCATCAAAAAAGCATATCCCGTTTCACCAATCGCACGTTCAGACACGAAATTGATGATGGTGCGGATATCGATGTCAGAAGCGATAACCCCTATAACGGTATCTCCGTCTTTTACTGCGTAAGCCATCGTCACAATAATCCGGTCTTGGGTGGCGTTTAGAAAAGCGGGAGTGTATATGATTTCATTCGACGCTATAGCCATTTGATACCAAATTCTTGTGGTCAAGTCAAAACTGGGTCCGGGAACGAACCCTGTGGAATTCACCATCGTTTTGTCTGGACGGCCATAATACAAACTGGCCATATGATCATTTTCTTGATCAATTGCGATAAAATATTCTAACAACTCGGCATCGGTCGGATTCGTTGCTAAATAACTATCGATTCCTTCGATGATCACTTCGATGTCATGAAAACTATGGGTAATCTGATTTTGAACGTTCTCACGTTCCAAAAGCATGACTTGTTCTTGTTTATCCTCGATAGCGTTCGATGAATAATTGAAAAGGAACGCATAAGAGGCAAAAAAGATGACAAAGAAAAGGCTAATCAGAAAATAGGGATTTTTTATGAATTTCATCGCTGAATAACCTCGCATTCTATGTTAGAGTCCTAACTCTGAATAATTGTAGCACAATTCTAACATATTTGGACAATTATTGTAAATAAATCAAATCCAAATGGCCATAATTTTCGCTATAAAAAACAACGATAAGGATAGTTTGACAGTTCAGGAAATATTTGTTATAATGAACCCACTTTTTTAGGGGGTGTTACACCATGATTACAACCATACTATTTGATTTAGACGGAACCCTTTTACCCATTGAAGAACAACCCTTTTTAGAACTGTATATGGGATTGATGGCGAAACGTTTTTCATCGTTTGGTCATGATGGCAAAGCGGTTGTAAAAGCGGTAATGGTGGGGACCGATGCAATGCGTAAAAACCGTGGACCCCTGACCAACTCAGAAGTGTTTTGGAACGTTTTTAAGTCCGTCTATCCCCAAGCCAATCAATCGATGCTCGATGAATTTGAACGTTTTTATGCCGAAGACTTTGACAAAGTCCAACCCTCTTCTAAAACAAACCCCCTCGCAAGAAAAACAATTGACCTTTTAAAAGAAAAAGGCTACCGCATTGCCTTAGCCACCAATCCATTGTTTCCCCGTATAGCGACGGAAAAACGGATTCGATGGGCAGGACTAGAACCGCATGATTTTGAATTCATCACAACCTATGAAACGTCGGTCGCAACGAAGCCATCCGCACTTTATTATCAATCTGTCCTTGATGTTTTAAAGGTTAAAGCGGATGAATGTGTAATGGTGGGAAATGATGCCAAAGAAGACATGAGCAGTGCCCTATTGGGAATATCAACCTATCTTATGACGGATTGCTTGATCAATCTTCATAACCTCGATTTGGAACAATTTACCAGCGGATCTTTTGAAGATTTTTATCGTTTTGTCAAAGACTTACCTATTATAAAATAAAAACGACTCCAAAAGGAATCGTTCACGAATGGAACTGAGAAATCAGTTCTTTTCTTTTATGGATGCGGAGGTCACCGTTTTCTTTCGCATTTTCGCAATCGATAAAATGATCCCTAACGCAATGGAAAGATACGCTGCCATTAAGACGCGGTATTGTTCAGGGAGTAAGAACGTGATTGTATGAGCCGGAATCCAAAACAAGGGTATCGTTGTCAAAATAACAAAACGAAATATTGATTGCCAGTCAATATGTTCAATCACGGTTGAGAACTTGATTGAAGAAATGTTTTTTACGAACCCGCCGGATAATTCAATGTAGGTGTCGGTGATGCGATGAAAAATCATAAATGTGGGTGCGAAAATTAGATTCATAAAAAGACTGGTCAAAAAAGCAGTCAATAAAGATGCACCAAAACCGGTTTGAGCAATCATGGGCAAATATCCATCAAGTTGGGCCTTTTGAACGCCTGAGGCAAACAATTTAAAAGCCAGCACAAAGACCATCCCCAAGAAACCCCAAACAATAAACTTCATCACTTTTCCCTTGCCGGAAAAGTAATGCCCGGTTCTTATGCGCATCGCCATGAATTCGCCCATCGACGCCAAAATCGCCGTTTTAATAAAACCCATGAGATAAGGATAATTAAGGGTCCAGTTGGTAATGATGTTTCTCGTTGAGTCAAACAAAAATAGGGATGAAATTCCCAAAATAATGCTTAGCCACAGAAAATCAAATCTCTTCATGATGACCCATATATACCATGATTATCATTAATAATCGAGGTATACCTTCCCGTTTTCGACTTTGGTTGGATAGGTCCTTAGTTGTCGGTCCAACGGATCGATTTTAAGAAAAGTCGCTTTGGAAGTGTCAAGAACCTGACCGGTTCTTACATCAATTTCTAGCCCGTGTTCTTTGCATTGAATAATGCCATTTTCAAACTTTCCGTTCGAAATTGGAAATCCCATGTGAGGACATTTGTCCGCAATGGCATACACTATTCCCTCCACAACAGACACCAATACATGCCTGTTTCCTGCTTGAATACGCATTTTTTTCTTTGCTTCTAATGTAGACCAATCCATCGCATATTGAAACATCGAGTTCCTCCATCATTAAAAAGGCACTTATCGTCAATGATTAAATTCATTGTACTATACGTATCCCTATGAGTAAATACTATTTGTGAGAATCGAACCCAAATATTCTATTAAGTAGATTTATTTGGATTTTTACGAACATAGTGTATAATAGTTAAGTGAAAATAATAGTATAGAGGATAGCCATGAAAAAAATATTGCTCAGTTTAATGATCCTCTTCAGTTTGACAGCACTCATCGCGTGCGGAAAGGATACCACCACTTCTATGACACAACGTTTAAACCCCCTCATCACCATTGAGATTGAAGGCAAAGATCCCATGGTTCTCGAACTTTATTACGATATCGCTCCAAACACCGTTCGTAACTTTGTTGCACTCGCCGAAAAACATTATTTTGACGGCGTCATTTTCCACCGTGTTATTAAGAATTTTATGATTCAAGGCGGCCAAGGCGCAACCAACAGTTGCCGAATCAGTGGTGAATTTGCAAGTAACGGCTTTGAAAATGATTTAAAACATGTCCGTGGCGTTATTTCCATGGCAAGAACATCTGAACCAAATTCCGCAACCAGTCAATTCTTCATCATGCATAAAGACTCCCCCCATTTGGATGGCCAATATGCAGGATTTGGAATGTTATTGTCAGGTTTTGAAACCCTTGATTACATTGCTTCGGTTAGAACGAATTACGCTGATAAACCGGTTGCCGATGTTGTCATTAAGACCCTTAGGGTTGACACCAGAGGCGTTACGTACGACGCTCCAACCTGCCGCTAACCATGAATAAAAGTCGCCCCAGTAATTAACTGGAGCGACATTTTTTTATGCAGTTATTTCTTCTTTTTTAGGAACAATCGGTGCCTTTCCTGCTTTTAATAAAGATTTATTCGCAAGGACGAGACCTCCGATGAATAACAACATTATTCCAGAGCCAATTAACAACCATCCAATATCGAGGATATCTGAGATGGGACCAAAGACCAACATACCAATTGGCATCGCCGAGCTAGATAACATTCCCATGACGCTTAGTACTCTTCCCATATATTCGGGCTCAACTTTTTCCTGAATCATGACAATAGCGGGCGTGTTATAGAACGGTAACATAATGCCCATCATAACCATCATCGATAAATAAATCCAAAACGGGGTCACAATCCCCAATCCAATCATGGATAATGCCATACAGACCAAAGCATAAACCATGGTAATAATTCGGTTTTTAAAGCCACCCCATGCGCCAATCAATATCCCGCCTATGGTCATTCCAGCGGAGAACGTAATCTCAATGGCAGACAGTCTCCAGATTTCATCACCATAGTTTCTGACAACCTGTAGTGGCGTTAGGAAAGCTGCAGGAGCAATAAAGAACATGACAAAGGTTGTGAAAATAAAGAATGGTATTAAAAAGTGATGGGTATGAATGTACTTGAGCCCTAATTTCATGTCGGTCAAATACTCAATTTTGCTACTTTTTTGCGCTTGTTCCAATTTAGGTATCTTAACAAATGTCAATAACGACGCAATGGCGAGCAAAGCGGTGAAAAAGTCAATCGAAAAGATAACTTCTAATGAGGTGAAGGTTAATAGTGTTGCCCCAGCAATTGGTGCAACAACCATCATGGCAGATTGAATTCCAGATCCAATCCCTTGAACTCTCATGAGTTTTTCCTTGGGGACGATTTGGGGATAAACCGCTCCCACACTGGGTTGATGGACCGCTCCCCCTAAGGACCTGAGCACCATGACCACAAATAAAACCCAGATTTCCTCATATCCCGATAAAAATATCAAGGCCGCGATAACCGTGACAGCCGCGATTGAAGCATCTGCGATAATAATGAGTTTCTTACGGTCCAGTCGGTCTGCCCAAACTCCTGCAAAAGGCGATAAGATTAAAGATGGAATAAAACCACATAAAATCGCAATCGTCATCATTAATCCCGATTGCGTCTTCAACGTGATATACCAAGTAATTGCATATTGAACCAGCAAAGATCCAAAAAGTGAAATCGTTTGTCCGGTGATAAAGAAAGCTACATTTCGTTTCCAATTATTAATCATACAATCCTCCGACAAACGACGCATCATTAAAATTATACTCAATTCAATCGATGAATGCAATTCATCTAACTCGGTTTTGTTCTTTTTAGCTTCAAGACTTAAAGACTTTACTTTTTACCAAAATAGCATATAATAGGCTTGACAATGCAAGGAGGTATTCCCATGTCACCCTCAAAAATTAAACTCTATGGATTTAACAACCTAACCAAAACCCTCAGTTTTAACATCTATGATGTTTGTTATACCCGCGACGCCAAAGAACGCAAAGCGTACATCGAATACATCGACGAACAATATAATTCTGAACGTCTAACCCAAATTCTAGAACAAGTCGCATCAATCATTGATGCCAAAGTTTTAAATGTGGCCAAACAAGACTATGAACCGCAAGGTGCTAGCGTGACCGTTCTAATATCCGAATCGCAAGTAGACCAAAAAGATATCGACCCTTCTTGTAATCAAGGAGTGCTTCCCGTGAAGAAATCCGTTGTTGGTCATTTGGATAAAAGTCATCTTACGGTGCATACCTACCCTGAAAGTCATCCGGACAATCATATCTCAACCTTTCGCGTCGATATCGATGTCTCCACGTGCGGTCAAGTTTCACCGTTGAAAGCTTTAAATTACCTCATTGGCTGCTTCGATTCCGACATTATCATCTTAGATTATCGCATTCGTGGTTTCACCCGTGATATCGATGGTTTAAAACATTTTAATGACCACACGATGCTTTCAATTCAAGATTATATTGATCCAACCATTCTTGAAAAGTATACAAAAATCGATGTGAATTTGAACCATTCCAATATTTTCCATACCCAAATGATGATTGACAAGTTTGTGCTGGATAATTATTTATTTACGGCAGATGCTTCTAAACTGAGCACAATCGAAAAAGTTCAAATCAAACAAGAAATTAATCAAGAGATTGTCGAGATTTTTTACGGCATGAATATTCCCAACATGGATTAGGTGAGGCTATGGAACAATGGTTTACAGAGAATTGGACTGAAAACATTCGTTTTTCGGTTCGAATTAAAGCAAAAATCCATTCTGAAAAAACCCCTTTTCAACAACTCGATTTTTATGATTCCTATGAGCTTGGCCGTTTCTTCACCCTAGATGGCATCATGATGGCGAATGAAAAGGATGAATATGTTTACCATGAAATGATTGTTCATACGCCTATGTCCGTCAATCCTGCGATAAAGTCAGTGTTAATCATTGGCGGCGGCGATGGGGGATCTGTGCGTGAACTGACGAAATATCCCACCATTGAAACCATTGATTTGGTCGAAATCGATGAGCGGGTGGTAATAACTTGTGAACAATATTTTAAAGTCACCGCCTCTAAACTTCGTGACCCTAGAGTTCATCTCTTATTTACTGACGGTGCTAAATACGTCCAAACAACTAAAAAAACCTATGACTTAATCATCGTGGATTCAACCGATCCCATTGGCCCTGGAGAAGGGTTATTCTCCCATGCATTTTATCAAAACTGTAAAAGGTTATTAAATCATAATGGCATTTTAGTGAATCAACATGAGAGTCCGTATTTTGAAAATACTGCAAGGGAAATGCAGCGAGCACATCAAAAAATTAAGTCGTTATTTCCGATTGCGAAAGTATATCAAGCCTTTATTCCGACCTATCCTTCGGGTCACTGGTTGTTTGGATTTGCGTCAAATACATTAGACCCTATAACCCAATTTCATCCTAATGTGCAAGAAGACCATCACATTCAAACGCGGTACTATAATGGAGAATTGCATAAAGCCGCTTTTGTACTACCAAACGATGTCAAAGAATCACTTCAAAACGCTTTGAAATAACACGCCAAACGGTGTGTTATTTTTATGAAAAAAGCCGCATTTCTGCGGCTTAATCAATCGTTATAATTCGTAAATTTTGGTGTATTTTTCAATTAAGTAATCAACATAATAGTTGGGATTAAAGTCCTCGCCCGTTGCTAGTTTGAGGATATCTTTTGGATATTTAGAAGACCCATATTGATGAATATGCGATTTTAACCAAGCAGCGATTTCGGTTATTGATCCACTTTGAATCGACTTCTCAATATCGATGTCTTTAGCCATAGCGTGGTAAATTTGCGCTGAATAGGCCGATCCTAATGCATAGGTTGGGAAGTATCCAAACATGCCTCCTGACCAGTGAACATCTTGTAAGATGCCTTGGGTATCATTCGGAACGGTAATACCTAAATATTTTTTATACAACTTATTCCATAATTCTGGAAGTTTCGAAACATCTGCGCGACCGTTAAAAATGGTTTTTTCTAATTCATAACGAATCATTATATGCATCGAATATGTCAATTCATCGGCTTCGGTACGAATGAAACTCTTGGACACTTGATTGACATGTTTGACAAAGTCTTGCGGGGTCACTAGTTTTAACTCTTTGGGGAATATGCTTTGTAATTTCGCAAAATGCGTGTTCCAGAAGGGTTCGCTTCTCCCAATCATATTTTCCATAAAACGCGATTGGCTTTCGTGCATCGCCATGCTCGCACCCCCACCAGACATCGTTTCATCAAGGGCTGGGTTCACTTGAAGTTCATAGAGTCCATGACCCATTTCGTGAATGGAACTAAAAATTGCACTAACGGGATTATCAAGATGATAATGGGTGGTAATCCGGACATCCGAGGTTCCATTATTCGTTGTGAAGGGATGTTCGCTTTCCTTAATGACGGTTTTGTTTTTATCAAAACAGAAGACAGCACGGAGGTATTCAGCGAACTGCCGTTGACCATCTAATGAAAATGATTTTTTGGTAAAGGCTTTATTATATTTGAGTTTCTTTTTAGCGATTAATTTTGCGAAGGGTACAAGTCGTTCTTTTAACGTATTGAAGAATAGATCATATTCATCGGTTGTAAAGCCCGGCTCAAATTCATCTAGCAATAGATTGAATCCTTTGAGTTCCGGTGTTTTTTGCCACTGAATGTAATTCTTTTTATACGTGATGATTTGTTTTAAATAGGGTTCAAAAGAAGCATAATCATTCTTTTGTTTGGCATCAACATAAATTGGATAAACCCGTGCCATTAATTCATTGAATTCGACA
Organism: uncultured Caryophanales bacterium; assembly: GCA_942493185.1. Classification (GTDB taxonomy): domain Bacteria; phylum Bacillota_I; class Bacilli_A; order Izemoplasmatales; family Hujiaoplasmataceae; genus UBA5603. The sequence continues at coordinate 423,751 of OW818673.1, read as the reverse complement.
TAATCCTTCATGGGAATTTTTTTAGTCTTAATCAAGTTTTTTCTCGCAACAATGATTTCATGACGAAGGGTTTCATCAAGAGCTTCTTGGCTTTGATAAAGCGTCTCAATCGCTGATTCATAAGCTGGGTCGGTACTGTACTGATAATACAGTTCTGACAACGTTCCTAATTGTTGCGAACGGTAGGCCATGGCATCATGGGGCGCTTCGGTCGAACTATCCCAACCATGTAAAAACATCGCTAAATAAAGGGCTTTAAGTTTTTTGTTGGTCTCATTATACTGTTTTAATGCTTCTTGCATCGTGAGTCTCCTTTTCTAAAAACGTGTTTTGATTTGATGTTCACTGAATTGCTTCATCCACGTTCTTCTTATTCGATTATACACCAATCACGAATGAAGTGAAACAAGGATGATTAAAAACGTCGATCCCGAGGGATTGTTTCTTAAAAAAAGAAAGAATCAGGATATTCCTGATTCCAAAACGGATGAAAAATCGTTACTCGGTACGATTCTCTACAAACGCCTTTGATTTGTGTGCATGTCTTTTGATAATGAGAAACGGAGCGGTTAATAGATTAAACAAAATGAAGATACCTATTCCAAAGCCAAATACCCATAAAGGATTTCCTAACCACATAAACATAAAGGCTACTTCCGCCGGAAGTTCGGTTAAGTACATATGGTTGGTTCCTAGAATTTGATTGACGAAGTACATCATAACTGAAATGAATACCAGCAACAAACTTGATTTTAGCAAATCCTTATACGTAAAATCGTATTTTTTAACCACCACTAAATAGATGTTTGCGAGAAAAAATAGCCCGTGATTGCCAAAATAATGAAAATAACGGAAATGCGGTGCTGAATACGTTAAATCCGCCACTGCTAAGGATAATAAAGCGCCGGTTAAAGCCCAAGGGAAGACGATTTTAAAGATTTTTTGATTTTGAGTAATAAGGGTTATTGCGGTCAAATACATCGAAATAGCACAAAGACCAAATGGCAATAACGTCCAACTAGCCCCACCTCTGATGATGACCCATCCATAAAATATCCATTCCATGACGATCATCGCAATCCCTACTGAGATTTGGAGTCGTCGGTCTAATTTATGATTTGACCTTAAAGGTTCCTTATATACAATCATCAATACAATGAGTCCTATAATCAAGAGTATTGGTATCAAATGCATCCATGAAAAAGCATGAAATGTTTGGAACCGTTCATCAAAAAATATCATAATATTCTCCTACTCTTTCAATAATCAGTAATTTTAAACGAGTGAATCTTCAAATAAATTTGCATACCCTTTTGCGGTCAATTTTTCGATTTTAAGAACGATAACAGACGTGAAGGGGGTATCGACTTCCAAGGCTCTTTGAGCCTCTTCTTCGCTGATGCGATAATGTTTTAATAATTTGATGAGATAAGCCCGTTTTTCACGCGGATCGGTGATCACTTTTAGTGGTCCAAAAGCGATAGCACTAGCATAAAATGTTTGGAGATTCTTGGAATCCACGATGGCTTTGTGAATCACTGAAAAACTGCCTACTGGTTGATGAGCAATGGCGTCCATTTTCAATCCTACGAGCGCCGCGTGCATGATGATTTCGGATTGTTCAAATCCATAATTCAAGGGAACTCCATAAGGGGTTCCATCCGGTAAAACCAAAGATAAAACACCATGATTATTTTCTTTTAAAATCCGCAATGCCAACTCAGGGGATAATTCACGATCTTTTCGGCGCATTTCTCGCATGGGTGGTCTCCTCAATAGTAAGATTATTCAAATCTATTCTATTCCAAAGACCATTATAAAGGCGGAACTCCTTTTTGTAAAGTGTTCCAGACAAAGTAGCGAATCAAAGAAAAAAAGACCGACAAAATACATCAGTCTTTTACGGGTTCAATTATTGTAGATTTCTTCTCGCTCAGTGATAAATCCCCAGGAAGAATCCATTCTTTATAACGGAAAAAGCGATCAATTGCATACACTAAAATGATAGGTAATATAAAGTGCATAACAAGAATCATCAACCAAACATTAAACGACCCACCCATGGCTTCTAAGGTAGCGATTTGACCCACAAACCCACTGGTCCCCATTCCACTTCCGGTGAAATTCGTTTCCATTTTCAAAATTGTTGTCGAGATTGGTCCTAATATCGCGGATACTAAAATAGTGGGTACCCATAAAATCGGTTTTCTTAAGATGTTCTTGAACTGAAGCATTGATGTCCCTAGTCCGATGGAAAATAACGTCCCTAGATTGTTGTCTTTTCTCGACATCACCGCAAAACCAATCATTTGGACCGCTCCACCGATGACTGCTGCGCCGCCGGCGAGTCCAGATAACGTAATCGCAATCGCAATCGCAGCACTAGAAACAGGTGCAGTGAGTAAGATGCCCATCACGACAGCGATGATAATTCCCATCAAAAACGGTTGAACTGTTGTGGCTAACTGGATTAATTGACCTAATGAAGCCATAAATGCCGCAATCGGCTCGCCAATAACCATCACGACCCCAAGGGCCGTCAAAGCACTGATTAATGGAATGAGAATAATGTCAAAGGGCGTTTTCTTTCTTAATAATAATCCCACAATTTCAATCGCCGCAATCGCCGTAAGGTAAGCAACTACCGGGTCGGGTGTTGCAATCTTTGTGGCGATACCACCCGCAACGGCCCCCGCTATTAATTTCAAGCCGGATAAATCGAGACTATATGCAACCCCAAGGCCAATCCCAATGCCCATAAAACTCATTAATGCCGTGGCCAAATTTTGAAGCATAACCAGTCCTGTTAAAGACCCGATTTGACGAATGATGACCCCGATGATTAATGTAGAAAATAATCCATAGGCCATCCCATTCAATGTTTTTATAAAATAATTTAAGACCTTTTTGGACCAAGTCTTTCTATCTGTCATTTTTATCACCCTTATCACTCTTTATATCTATTTTCTCACAACCCTGTCAGTTATGCAAAACTAACGGCTCTAAACGATTATTTTTCTGGACATTTAATCCCTATAATACCATTTTTGAGCATCTCACTCCAAATATCATTAAAGAGCGTGTATCATATATACTATGAAATTGTCATTTGGAGGCCATGAACGATGAAAATTGAAATCTGGTCAGATTTTGTCTGTCCTTACTGCTATATGGGAAAACGAGCACTAGAAATGGCTTTAGCTAAATTTCCACATGCGGACAAAGTCGAACTAATATACCGAAGCTATGAGTTGGATCCCAGTGCGGATAACCAAAAAAAGATGCTTGTCAACGAAGTTTTAATGCAGAAATATGGCATGACTCATCAAGAAATTACCGGTGAAAATGCGAAAATCACCTTACAAGGATATCGTTTAGGGCTAAATTACGTTGATCTTCACTTAATTCGTGATGCCAACACCTTGACTGCACATCGACTTTTAAAATACGCTGAAACGGTTGGAAAAGCCGGAGAATGGACTGAACGATTAATGAAAGCCCATTTTACTGATAAACGGTTCATCGGCGATGAAGGAGTCTTAAAAAATTTGGCGTGGGAGATCGGTCTCGACCAAAAAGTGGTTCAAACCATTTTGAAGTCAAATGATTATTTTGATTCCGTCAAAGCTGACGTCGAACTGGCAACTTCACTTGATATCGACTCAATCCCCTTTTTTTTATTCAATGGAAAGTACGCTGCTTCTGGGGCTTTGCCCATTGTGGAATTTGAAGAAATGTTGAAACTGGTGTGGGATGAAGAACAAAAATCAACGAAATAAAAGGGAATCCATTGGAGTCCCTTTTTTGATTTATTGATTGGGTTCGACGTCAAACAAATAATTGTTTTTCCCTGTTTTTTTGACTTTATAGAGCAGTTCATCGGCACGGCGAATTAAATCATCACCGCGAGTAGATTTGATAATTCCAATTGAAACCGAAACGTTCTTTGCGGCATCAGGCATTGAAATCCGTTGCGTTTCCGCTATGATTTTCTCGGCAACGTTTTTAACATAATCAGACGAACCAAAGATCAATCCCACAAATTCGTCGCCGCCCAAACGATAAAAGGCGTCATACCCTTGTTCAAACGATTTTAATATATCGGCGAATCGTTGTAAAACAACATTGCCAACCAAATGACCATTGTCGTCATTGATGATTTTAAAATCATCGAGGTCCATATAAAGAACGTGCAAATTTGGAAATTGATATCTTAAACCATAATGGTAGTCGAACGTGTATTTATTAAAAAGCGATGTCAGAGCATCTTTATGAGTTTTCTCATAAATCAATTCTTCTTTATCTAGTAATTCGGTGACATTCACGAACGTAAAAATACTCATGTTCGGCGCAACTTCAACGGGTGAAATCATCAATCGTAACCAAAGTCTTTTTCCACCGACGGAAATTGGAAATGTAACGTCCCCCTCGCGGTCAAAATGACCGATTTCCGCATAGACATAATCATAGTATTCCTTTTTACCCGCTACTTCAGCGTACTTATTTCTATACTCAAAATGAGCGAGAATTTTATTCAAAGTGATGGTTGGACGATCATCAAAACCAATCAATGTTAAACTACCGGAAATGACATGAAGTTCGACAGCACTACCTTTGCTAACATCCCCATAGAGCATAACGCGGTCTTTTCTTCCCAGCAAGACATCATCGATGACATCAATATGATATAAGTCCTTTAGTTCCTTTGAAGCCAACTCGAAATATTTATTACGCAAGATATCCCTCAATTCCCCTCATAATTCGGCGAAAATTAACGATTAAGCGAACGTTTAAATGCTTTAATATTGATTATACATGAATTTTTTTGAGAAGATACAAAAAAGATACAAAAAAGGCGATAATTGTGAATGTCACCACAAAATCGCCGTTTTCATCCTAATTTATTGTAGATTAACTCATAATTCGCGATAATATCAATCAATAATGTCCAATTTAGGCCTTATGCCATTTTAGTTTTTAACAAGGGATGAATTATTTTTGCGTCTTGGCGCAAAAAATTCATCCAAGAGATCCATATATCCCGAAAGTCTATATAAACTGGGTTGATGAAACTCAAAGGTAATACCATTGCATTTTTCAAAATGAATCCCATCTATCGTATACGATTTTCGAAAACGGCAAGTTTGATTCACTTCATTATGACAGTGTTGACAATGTGCATCATCACTCGTAAAAACCGATTTGATAAAATCCGGTGCATTTTCAATGAATGCTCGGTGATCATCAATCTGATTTAAAAAGAGGCGAACCACGATTGCATTTTCCAGTAAATACAATCGCGCATAGACTTTATCGCTCTTAGCGTGTTTCTTACGGTAAATAACCATGTAACGTCCCCAGCAATATCCTGTCCCGATTTGTTGACCAAAATCGTACCCTCTGTTTTGCATTTCCGCATCAAAAGCAATCAAAAATTGCTTGTTTGGATTGTTGATAAAATCAAAACGAGCTTCTTTCAAAATCTCTTCCAAGGTCTCACTCCTAAATAAAACAAATCAACACACTATTATTTACTCGGTGATGGCGGATTTTGATTTCTTGTCCATTACAAAAACGCAAATCAGAATCGCCGTTCCCATCAAAAACATGATGGCACTAAAATCAAACAAACGTATGGGAGCCCATTCATACAAAAACCCTCCAACAACCGGTCCTATTACCATGCCAATCGATACAAAAGCTTGTCTAATACCCATAATACTACCCATTTTTCCACTTTTCGCTTGAAGTGATATAAAGCTTTGCTCCAAAGGCTGATAAAGGGTCCTAAAAACGATGTATAACATATAGACCGTATAAATCATCAACAGAAAGGCCGATGCCCTAAAAACCCAAAAGACGATGGCTGCGCTGGCAACTTGTATGAACGCAATGGTGGAAAGTTGCCGTTTAAATCGTGAAAACACAGGAACTAAGAATAAGGTTGCCAAGACCGACACAAATCCAGTGACCATCACGAAAATCCCTAACTCTTGGGGATCATACCCCAATTCTTTAAAATAGACATCGATGAATTTACTCAAGTTGACACTGCCAATGTTGATGAGCGCCAATGAAATTAAAAAAAGTAATAACTTAGAATCTATTTTAGAGATGTCTTTCAACTCAGAAAACAAGGAGGACTTCGTTTGTTTCAAAGGATGTCCTTGTTTGTCTACCAACCATATCGCAATCGAAAGGGCGTATAAGGTATTTAAGATTGCTTGAATGAGAAAGATCCGGTTATATGAATCGGTCCCAAGCCAATTTGTGAAAAACGTATTCGTTGATAACATTCCACCAAACCCATATCCAAGCGCCGCTCCCAGTGTAACACTGGCGGCGATGTACGCTAGGTTGCGAGTTCTATTCTTAATATCGGATAACTCGATAATTTGACTGGTCATTAACGTAAACGAACTGGCAACCCCAAAGCCACTGATAAACCGCGAAATAACCATTCCTAGGGCGGTTCCAGTATACCCAAAACCCAATTGTCCCATGCTATACATTAATAATCCAATAATAATGTATAACTTTCGATGGCCATAATCGCTCATAATGCCCCAAACCGGACCGCCAAGCATCATGCCAAAACTCATCGTTGCGAAGAAAATACCAAACATGTAATCTTCAATTTCAAGATTTGTGACGAATGCAGGCGTCACCGGATGACCCATATTATGAAAAATCCCTTGGATGAAAAAGAATAGGGTGATTAATAGAATGGTTTTTTTTGAATTCATCGTAGGTCCTTCTCATTCACAGATGGATGATCCATCAAAATTAAGATTATTATATCATAACAACCTCTTGAATAATCAATTCACTCAAGAACCTTTAATTCTTTTACAAAAAGGGACTAAGGTTTTACTAAAATCCTATAGGAATATTTTGGTGACTCCGTTATAATAGAGGGTAAAAAAGTATTACTAGGAGTATAAACGATGGCAAATCGAGAACTACGAAAGAAATTAGCATTTGCATCATGTGACATCTATGGCGGCGGATCCTTTAACATTGTCAACTTCTTATATCCGGGATTTTTAGCCTTAACAGTCGGGATAAATCCTTTTTGGATTAGTTTCATCATGTTAATCGCCCGTGTTTGGGACGCGATAACCGATCCATTAATGGGGTATATCTCCGACCATACGAAATCAAAACTGGGAAAACGACGGATCTATATGGTCATTTCTTCTCCCTTCGTCTTAGTATCCATGTATTTGTTATTCTTCCCTTTTTCATTTTCCTCTTCAACCTTAAGAATCATCGCGGTGTTGTTATCGTATTTGGTGTTTGTCACCGTGCAAACAAGCGTAATGATTCCTTATTATTCTTTATCCAGTGAGATTTCATCGGATTACCAAAAGCGAGCTTCTTATAATTCATATCGTCTCGGTTTTAGTATCTTTGCATCCATTCTTTGTGTTGCTGTACCTGGAATTATCGTGGGATTATTTGATGATGTCATAGGATATCAAATCATGAGTTTGACCTTTGGTTTAATCTTCGGATTAAGTGTGTTATTTACAGGGCTCTTCGCCAAAGAAGAGATTACAACCCCCGCCTTACAGACAAAACTCAGTTTTATCGAAATGGGAAAACCTTTGAAATTGAAGCCGTTTCGTCAATATTTAGGAATGTTCTTGGTATTACAGTTGTCGATGGCCATTATGAGCGGATTATTCTTCTTCTACGTCGATTTTTACATTACAAAGTCCTATACAGCGAATTTCGCTATTGATCCGAATCAACCCGGTTCCATGGTGGGTTTGATTGCGGCGGCACTGATGTTCTCTATGCAAATTGTTGCTTTACCCATCTATTTAAAGATGATTGCCAAAAAAGGGAAAACCTATGCTTATCGCTTTGGTGCTTATCTATGGATTGTCAGTGCCTTGTTCATTCTGTTGATTCCAAGCAACGTTTCTCCTATTGCGATTTATGCATTAGGAGCCATTATGGGCTTTGGCATCAGTGGCCCGGGATTGGTTCCCCATACGATGTATGGCGACGTTGTGGATGCCGGACAACTCAAATTCAAAGATCGACTTGATGGACAAATGAGTGGTTTTACCAACTTCGTTAACAAGATTGCGCAAGCGGTGGGTTTGGCGTTGGTGATGGCCATTTTAGGTTTCGCTGATTTCCAAGAAAAAGTTCCTGGCGGCGATCCCGTTTATAGTCAACCTGATTCAGCGTTGCTTGCCATTCGGTTAATTATGACCTTTGCGCCCCTTGTATTCATGGGAATCGGTATTATCATCTCTAAGAAATATAAGATTGATGCAACAAAACAAAAAGAGATTAGTGACGCGATTGCCGGTCAATTAGGCGACACTGAAGCCCTTTTGGAAACCTTATAGCATGAAACGACCGAATCCCATTCTATACGGAAGCATCGGTTTGCTTGTCAAAGGCTTTGCATTCATAAAAGGACAACGAATCACACAGAATGTTTCTATTAAGAAGCCGGCCATCTTGCTATCAAATCATACGTCCTTCTACGATTTTATCTATACGATAGCGGCGGTATATCCGCACCGGATTACCTTTTTAGCCGCAGATAAAATGTTTTATGATCCGCTGTTGGGCTTTTTCTTAAAATTGGGACGTGCAATTCCCAAATGTCTATTTCAAAGCGATCCGATCGCAACAATGAATGCATTTCGAATATTACGTCAAAATGGCATAGTTTCTATTTTTCCGGAAGGACAGATTTCTGCGATTGGGAAAACCCAATTGCCAGAATTTGCCATCGCAAAATTCCTTAAAAAAGCAAAAGTGGATGTTTACATCGTCAAACATCAAAATGCCTACTTCGTCAATCCTCCTTGGACGAAAAAATCATTTCGAGGTCGTTTTGAGACAATCAAAGAATTGATTTTAACCACATCTGATTTACAATCCATGTCCGAACAAGACATCTATGCAAAAGTTGTGGAAAAACTGGCTTATAACGCCGCTGAGTATAACAAAATAAAACAATATCAGTACAAGCTGAATGACATTTCCAATTTGGAAAATGTACTTTATCATTGTCCCAATTGTGGACACGATGGCCTTGTAGCGCAACAATACCTACTTCATTGTCCCTCATGTCAAAAAGATTACCCTTATGATCGATTAGGACGGGTAGGGGGATATGGTGTCGATGAACTTTATGCAGTTCAAGAAAAAATCATCCAATCTCAAATCAATGAATCAAGCGAATTTGAATTGTCTGGAAACGTTATTTTACAGTGTTTTCGCGAGAAGCGCTTGGTAAATGTTGGACAAGGAGTCCTCATCCTCAACCAAAACGAATATCACTACCACGGTACCGTTGATTCAGTCGAAACTGACCTTCGGTTTTCACCAGCCAATGTCCCTTATCTACCTTCCGACATAGGCAGAAACATTCAAATCTACCAAGGGTATCAAATCTATCAATTTGAATTTGAAGATAAGAAACTTCCCCAGATGTTTGTCCATGCGGGAGAGTATTTATACGCCCTCGCGAACTCGAAAAAAACCATATAAAAAGACAAAAAGGTTGGAACTTCCAACCTTTTTCGTTCTTATTTGGATTCAATTGGAGGTTTAGGACCATAAAACTGATAATAATGGGTTTCAATGTTACCGTTGTAGAGTTTTCGTTCACGGTCTGGTTTGCGTTTCATTAAATTGGCAAAACCAACAAAAGACGTTAATATATAGATGGACCAAGTGGGTAATTTCGCCACGACATTTTTTAAATTGACATATAATTCCGGAACATCGATGCCATCAAGTAATCGTTCTCCATAAGGAGGATTCGATATTAGGACCCCATAATCGTTTCTAAACTCGACATCCTTAAAATCTTTACGAATAAAATGAATGTCCCCTTCAACCCCCGCTTCCATCGCATTCGCTTTAGCGGCATCAATGGCTTCTAAAGAAATATCAGAAGCAAAGATGGAAAGTTTAATTTCATGATTAATCGCACTTTGCGCTTGAGTGATGGCTTCATTCCATAGGGTATCCCCTAGAAAATCCCAGTGTTTTGAGGCGAAATCCCGTTTGAGTCCCGGAGCAATATTTCTCGCAATCATTGCGGCTTCAATGGGAATGGTTCCAGACCCACAGAAAACATCGTAAAGTGAACGGTCTTTTTGCCAATAACTGAGCATAATCATGGAAGCGGCGAGCGTTTCTTTTAATGGCGCTTCCACAGCGTGAATTCGATATCCTCTTTTATGAAGCGCAGCGCCACTGGTATCGATGGTTAAAGTGGCAATATCGGATAACATTGAGATAAGAACGGTATACTCCGCACCGGTTTCTTCTAACCAGTCGACATGATATGCCTTTTTTAGTTTCTCTGCAATCGATTTTTTAACGATGGCCTGACAATCGGAAATACTGAAGAGTTTGGACTTAACCGATTTGCCATTGACCGTGAATTTGCCTTCTAAGGGGATTAATTCATCCCAAGGCAATAATTGCGTTTTATCGAATAATTCATCAAAAGTGTACGCTGGAAATTCTCCTACTTTTAATAAGACACGGTCGACACTTCTTAACCAAAGATTGGCTTTCGCAATCCCCATGGCATCACTTAAAAAAGTAACTTTTCCGTCTTTGGTTTTGAGGACTTCAAAACCTAGACTGATTAGTTCCCGTTTGGCGATGGCTTCAATGCCAAAGGTGGTGGTGGCGATTAACTCAAATTGTTTCATATGATATCTCCTTGAACCGGATAAAGAGCAAGTATTATTTAAAAATAATCTATTAACATTATACCATAAATTACAAAGTAAAATCACGTCAAACGACGTGATTGATGGATGTAAATTAGGCTTATCGAGTGATTTTCAATCGCAGGTAATGCGTCTCAGAATTATCCGCATAGTTTGAATCTCGCGAGATAATTTCCATATCAATGTAGGAACTGTCATTGTCTTGGGATGTATACAAATAAGGAACTTTACAGACAGATGAATTGCGATAAAGTAGTTTATGCGTATCAAAATCGTATATTTCGACATAACCCGTCATTTCGAATCCTTTTAAACCATCGCCAGTGACAATCAAATACCGGTATCCATCCACGCTAACCATTCGGATCATTTGAATAAGTTTTTCAAACCCGATGGAAAAGAGGGATAATTCTGCTTTCACTCCATTGATGGGAATCAAATAATAATGGAATGATCCATCTTCTTTCGTGATGATGTGCGCATTACGTTCCTCATCAATCATTAAGGAGGTCGGTACTGCACTCGATGCTTTCCCATTTGATACGGTTACATCACGATAATCAGCAATGATTTCATGGGTCCAAGTATCGCCATCATAAGCAAAATATCTTGTATAATCTCTTAAGGGGTTATCAACACGACTTTGATCAGCTAACGTTGACGTATCTCGACTTGCGACTATTCGAATACAATCAAGGCCCTCAATTTGAACATACGGATATAAGTTACTATCGTTAAGGTATGTATCGTGATAATGTTCAATGTCATGTTTTGTCCATGTTTGAAACGCTGGATCATAGACATGGACATGCATCACGCCGGAATAATCACCGTAAACAACCGCAATGTTTCCTTCATCATCAATGTCAGCACCAACCCGAGGATTGGCCTCCCACGGATTCAAACGATCATCGTTTAAAATCGTCATATTTGTTTGTTCTATTTCGCCTTCTTCAAAGTGATACGTATAAATTTTCACTTGGGAATAATAGATATTATCCACATAATCTTCTTCATAGCTGGTGTAATAGATATTGTTTAGATTGGGGTCTACCAAGACATTGCCATGCATCCAGACCGAAATGAAATCAAATATGACATAAGTTCCATCTTGTTTAATATGAATGAGTTGCATGGTTTTATCATTTCCGCGGGATGATGCGTCAACTGCTTCCGCATTATCTAGATAAAAGGTAAAAACATCCTCACCCAATCTCGCAACTTTGTATTGGTTGTCTCCTTTAGCGGTAGAAGTCACTTTATATTGTTCGCTTTTTGGGAGAATTATGCTTATTTCTTCGGTTATGATATCAGCAGTTTTATCGCCACCAATTGAGATAACTAGATAAGCGGTTGCAATGAATGACATAATAAGTCCGATAAAAACCAAAAGTATTAAAATAACGATTTTCTTTTTTGCCATCTTGGCTCTCAATCTGTTGATGAAATTATCATCTTAATTCGATCCTAAATATACAACTCAATATTAATACTAGTAATGTCTTACTACCTCAAATCGTTCCATGGTATAAGGTTCATTGAAATGAATTCCCGCTTTTTGAAGGGCGATTTCAACTTGTTCTTCAGGCGTGTCGACCCCTTCAAGATTGGGTAGTAATAATCCGCTTCTGCTGTCTAAACGAACAATCACACCATACTTTAACACATCAAGTTCATCCATTGATTGAATCGGAGCGCTCGTCCCTAAAACATCAACGCTATATACCAACCGTGGAAGTTCTGATGCCTCAACTGGATCAAAACGCGGATCTCTTGTCCCTGCACTGATGGCGTTTTGTATGATTTCATCGGCTATCGTTGCCATGGTAGGACTAATGGTTCCAATGCAACCCCGTAATCTGCCTTCAAGCTTTAGTGACACAAAAACACCCGCACGTTCTGTCAACATCGCTTTGGGTAAGTCCTTAGGTCTGGAAACGCGGGTATGATTTAAGACGTACGACTCTAGCGTCCGTCTGGCCAATTGGACATAAGGATCTTCTTTTAATTTTAACTTTTCAATTCTTTCTTTTTCTTCGATGTAAAATTGTTTATCAAAACAACGTGACAAATCTTCGCCTGTTATGTGATAGGTGGCAATGGCGTAACCTACTCCAAAAGGGCCTTCATAAGATAAAAAGGTAGGATCCACCGATAAACCATCTAGAGCACCTGCCATAATGATGAAAGAATTTAATCCACATTCAGCTGCTTTTTCACAGAATTGACTATCGAAGTTTAAAAACTTCATAAAATCGGCGTTTTTCATCGCTTGGATGATTTGTTCATCAAAAAGCGGTCCTTCTTCTGATAAGCCGTAAGGCCCATCCTCTTTCAGTTTATGTGACAAATCACCACTCGCAACAATCACGACTCTTCGGTTTGTTTTATTGATGGCTTTTTGAATGGATTGGCCCAATTGATAATGAGTCAAAGGCGAAAATCCCGAAAGGGACAATCGAATGGTTTTAAAGGCTTGATATTCTTTTTGTATAAAGTATAACGGAACCATGGTTCCGTGGTCTAGCGCTTTTTGCTTTTCCCCTCTTGTGCCAACTTGTAAGCCGTTTGATTGGGCGATAGATATGATTTCATTGACTAAACCCTCATCATATTCGGTTTTAATTTTTACATCTCTCGCTCCAAATTCTTGAAACGATCCTTCTGCAACGTGCCCTGGTGAAATATGAAAATAATTGGAGTAGGTCGTCGAATGAGGGGTGATAATAAGTATCGTGTCTGGGGATAAAGTGGCAATGCTCTTGGCTATTTGACGGTACGCTTCAATGGTCTTTTGACACTTGAGTTGTTGCCCTCGTCCAACTTCAGCGACAATCAAAGGCGGATGAGGAACTATAAAAGCACCTAATATCGGCATAAGATATCTCCTTTCACATCGACTAAACGTTTCCTAAATGGATATTGAGTAAACCGGCTTCTTGACCAATCTTTTGTGCCATTAGTAAAGTTTTATAAGGGGTAATAGGGGTCGAAAAAAGTTTCCAAGCCGGGAAAAACCGCGATAAGTGCCAAGGTACTTGGGGTGACAATTTTGTCGCAACAAACGTCGCAATCGCTTTTATTTGTTCGGGTTTATCGTTGACTCCTGGAATTACTAAGGTTGTAATTTCGAGATGTATGCCTTTTTGATATAAATAAACTAAATTATCCATAATGGGCTGAGTGAATGCCCCACAATACGGCTGATACACCAAATCGTCAGGTCCTTTAAAATCGACATTGGCCGCATCGAGATAAGGGGTAATTGCCTCCAATGTTTCAAGCGTCATGAATCCATTGGTAACCCACACATTTTTCAGCCCGGACGCTTTTGCCAATTTCATGGTTTCTAAGGCATATTCGACAAAAATGGTGGGTTCAGAATAAGTATAGGCAATCGATGGGCATTTTGAATCAATGGCCCGTTTGATGTGCTCTTCGGGGGTAATAGGGGTTCCTAATATCCTTTTGTTTGGCTTTGGGTGTTGCGAAATCTCAAAGTTTTGACACCACGAACATCGCATATTACAGCCTACGGTGGCGAAGGAATAAATATTTGAACCGGGTAAAAAATGATATAAGGGTTTTTTCTCGATGGGATCAATCGCCGCCGAGATGGTCAAACCATAATTTAAGGCCATGAGGATTCCGTTTTGATTTTCTCGTACGGCACAAATGCCTCGATGTCCCGGCTGAATCACGCACAGATGGTGACAAACAAGGCACTGAACCCCTTGATTGGGCAATTTCTCATAAAGCATTGCTTCGATCATTTTATCGCCTCTTTTCGATTGTATCTAAAGAATCTCCATAATGAGGAAAAAAGAGATGATGAAGAATCATCCCAATCGGTAAACCGATCGTAAACAACCATAGCATGGATAAATACATGAAAACGACTTCCCAGCCGTCATTATAAGATAATACAACCAGGAATATGATCGACCAGCCGATACAAAACAAATCGATAAACATCGTTCCAATCCATCGAATATATCGCTTTGTTTGCTTGATTTGATGGATGCCATCGATGAGAATGGCCACTCCCAAGAGGAGTCCCCAAAGACCTAAGGAAGATAAACATAGTTCACGGTATAGATTGAGATCAATTTGATTCATGAAATCAGGGATAAACCCTAATTGGTAGGTGACAACCATATTTGGAAGTAAAACGATCATGGCCGCAATAATCATCAAAATAATGATTGATTTCTTATGTTTTCGCATAGTAAAAATCCTCTCAATGCGTTCATATTCTCTTTATAGACTACACTTTTAGACGATAAAATTCAAGGGTATCTCCTATCTTGTTATAAAAATAAAAAACCCACAAAATCTGTGGGTGGGGGTAAATTGATGATTGGGTTACTCTCCCGCATCAAAGGCTTCCTTATCAATGTGGAACTGGTAGACTTTTGGGGCCATGTCATCTTCTTTTGCGATGTAATACTTTCCGGTTTCAATGTGTCTATAAACGAAACAATCGCCCAAGAAAGAAAAATACTGGGTATAATCAAACGTCTCTCCTTCTTCAGGCATGTATAGATAGATCGAGAACGTATCTACATTCTCAAACACATTTTGTCCAAGAAGTTCGGTTCCTTCGCTAACATCCACATAATAAAAATCAGTTTCCCCTTCAATAATATGGACTTCGTAATATTCATCTTGAACATTGGTACAACCATATCCCAATAGAATGGAAAATAATGCTACGAAAAGCAACAAAGATTTTTTAATCACAAATGGAGTCCTCCCTGATTTTCTCTATAATAGTATTTTATATCATAATTATGGATTTGTCTTCGGACAAAGCGGAAAAATATGGAAAATGCATGAAAATCAGGGATGAGGAATCAAACTCATATATTCAAGGCCATAATCACATTAATTGAGAGATAATGTTTGCGGATAATGATTAAAAAACGTATAATTTATAGTATGAATGCACAACTATTTTAGGAGGATTTTATGATTAAACCAGCACTATTAGAAAAATACGCTAAAATCGCCGTTCAAATTGGCGCAAATGTTCAAAAGAACCAAAGACTCATCGTCAATTCTTCCACAGAAACAAGAGAGTTAGCCCGCGAAATTGCCAAACAGGCTTATTTAGTGGGTGCCAAAAGTGTGGACATCATTTGGAATGATGCCTATGTGGCCCGATACGGCTATGAACACATGAGCGATGAAGAATTATCAACCGTCCCAGAATGGACCGTTCAACGCTACCATCATTATGTGGATGAGGGCGCTTGTCTCATCAGCATTACTTCTCCCATCACCGGCATCAACGAAGGCGTCGATGCATCTAAGATTCAAAAAGCCAACGTTGCCATGTCAAAAGCCATCTCTTTCTTCCGTAATCATACGATGAGTAACCACACTCAGTGGTGTGTCATCGCAGCACCGAATGCTGTTTGGGCAAAAAAAGTATTTCCAAATAAACCCGATGCCGACGCCATCGATGCTTTATGGGACGCTATCCTCAAAGCCAGCCGCGTTCGTGAAGACAATGACCCGGTATCTGAGTGGGAAAAACACAATGAAATCTTAGCTAAACATAATAAGATCTTAAACAGTCATCAATTTGCTTCCTTACACTTCCAAAACAAATTAGGAACCAACGTTACCGTGAAATTGGTTGATAACCACATTTGGTGTGGTGGCGTTGAGCGTTCAACGAAAGGCGTTGAATTCAATGCCAATATTCCCACCGAAGAAACCTTCACAATGCCTCATAAATACGGGGTTGATGGAACCGTCTTTGCGACAAAACCTCTGGATTATCAAGGCAATTTGATTGAGGATTTCTGGTTAGAATTCAAGAATGGTAAAGTGGTTGCCTATGGCGCTAAGAAACAACAAAACACACTTAAAAACCTATTAGAATCCGATGAAGGATCTTCTCGTTTAGGTGAGATTGCCTTGATTTCCCACGATTCTCCCATTTCAAATTCTGGCATCCTATTCCTTAATACTTTATTTGATGAAAATGCGAGCTGCCATATGGCTTTAGGCCGTGCTTATCCCATCAATGTCAAGGGAGGAGTGGATATGACGCCCGAACAACTCGAGGCTGTTGGATATAACTCTTCATTGGTTCATTGTGACTTCATGTTCGGCAGTGCTGACATGCACATTGTGGGCACAACCCACGATGGTAAGAACGTCGAAATCTTCAAAAACGGTAATTTTATTATCTAAAAATATGACCTCATCCAATATACCAGGATGAGGTTTTTCCATCCATCAAGAACGGGAGTTCCCTATGAAAAAACTGATGATTCTACTGCTGATTTTTACATCGCTTATATCTATCATTTCTTGTAACAAAACGACAACCACCACCACTACAACCGAAAAAGTCATCGAATATGCTCTTGAAAATGCGGTCTTATACGAAGTCAATATTCGAAATTACACGGAAGAGGGAACTTTTTCAGCCTTTGAAACTCACTTACCCAGGCTTAAAGAACTGGGTGTTGATATTTTATGGCTGATGCCGATTCATCCTATTTCTGTGACTCGCCGAATAGGCTCATTAGGCAGTTGGTACAGCATTGCGGATTACTATGGCATTAATCCCGAATTTGGCAATAGCGCCGATTTTGAACATTTGATTACCACCGCCCATAGCATGGGATTCAAAGTCATATTGGATATTGTGGCGAATCATTCCGGATGGGATAACGACTGGATTACCGATCACAAAGACTGGTATACCCAAAATTCCAATGGCGACATCGTCATTCCTCCTGGAACCAATTGGAACGACGTTGCGGACCTGAACTATTCAAATGCTGCATTACAAACTGAAATGATTAATGTTTTAAAATACTGGGTGACGGAATATGACATCGATGGCTACCGTGCCGATTATGCTGGCGGAGTTCCAACCGCATTTTGGGAAGCGGCCGCAATCGAATTAGCCTCCCTTAAGCCCTTATTCATGCTAGCGGAAGATGACTCCAAATACAGTTTGTTAAATTCGGCTTTTGATGCCAATTATGGCTTTGAACTCATGAATTTGATTCATGCGGTTGTCAATAAAACCAAAACGGCCAATGATATTCGGTTGTACCTTGAAGAAAATTTAACCCGTTATCCATCTTCTACATTCCCAGTTCTTTATACCACCAACCATGATATCAATGCTTGGGAAGGGAGCATTCCAGAGTTACTTGGAGATGCTCAAGAAGCCATGAATGTTTTGATGTTTACTTCCCCAGGTATGCCTATGATTTATTCTGGCCAAGAAATCAATTTAGACAAAAGTCTCAAGTTCTTTGATAAAGACGAAATTGATTGGACGGGTTGGGAAACGTCCGAAACGTTTGATTTTTATCAGACACTAATCCAACTAAAGAAAACGAACGAAGCGTTGTGGCATAACTCAACCGCCAATATTGAATTCATTCGTTCTTCTACTTCCGGCATCCTATGCTATAAAAGAACGTATGGCGAAAATCAAGTTATCGTCTTGATAAACCTAACATCAACGACACGGTCTACCCAGATTGAATACAATGAAGCACAAGGGGTTTATCTTGAGTATTTTACAAACGAATCAACGGAACTAGATTCCATTGTCCAGTATTCACTATCTCCTTGGGAATATCGAGTCTATATCACCCAGTAAACGCTAATAAAAAACACAACTTTTGATATCCAGTGTATAAGTAAAGAGTTAGTAGACACAAAAATTATAATTAATGGAAGTCCAGTTCATTTCGATATTGAATTGGACTTTTGTATTCTTTAGCTGCGGATAATCTTGTATTGTTATAGTAGTTCACATAATCACGAATGAGCTTGTGAATGTCTTTGGTGGTTTTTAAATCAAAATCAATTCTTAACTCATCCTTAATCCATCCATTGATTGATTCTAGGACTGGATTATCTGTTGGGGTACCTATTCTAGACATTGATCGTTTTATGGTATAATGTAATCGAGCATTATATGCTCTTGAGGTGTATATAGATCCTTGGTCCGAGTGCAGAATCGTAACCTGGTCGTTATACCCTCTTTTTTGTTTGATTTCTTGAAATTTGTTGAGTGCTTGATAGTGGTTTTTTGTTCCATTCCCATATCCATTAAGACTTAAACGAAAATCATAACTGATAATCTCGTTGTTAAATAAATCGATATATATAGTCCAATCATATCGTTTCCCTTGGTGGGTAATTATTGTTGTATCGGTACAGACTTTTTCAAACGGTCTCGTTGCTAGATAGTTATCTTGGAGTAAGTTTGGATATATTTCGTGTTCTTCCCCAGCTTTCTTAAACCAGTGTTTTCGTGCTTCTGAGCGGATATTCAACGTTTTACACACTTGATGACACAACCACGAACTAAAGATCCATCCCGTTTTATTTCTGATGTTTTTCGCGATATTTCGGTATCCATAAATCTTGTGCGCATCATGTATGGCGATGATAAATGGTTTTAAATCTTCACGATTTCGTTCATATCGATTCAGATTATCTTTCCTCAATAACCATTTATAATATCCACTTCTCGAGACCTTTATTTCCTGACATAAGCTTGCTATGTTAAATTCACTGGATAATAATTCTACGATTTCATATTCTTTTTGGATTATCTTTTTTGTTTTACTTTCTCCACCTCTTCGGTGGAATAACCTTTTTTTAGTCGTTCATTCTCGATTCTTAACTTCATATTTTCATATTGAAGTTCTTCCATTGGCGTAAGCTCTTTTCGCAGACTATAACATGATAATGGATTTCCAGGTTTTTTCTTGTTCTCTAAGGCCTCTATTCCACCTTCTTGAAATCGTTTTACCCACGTTACTATCATTCCACCGCTAACGTTATTTTCTCTTCCTAACTGCCTAACACTGATTTCTCCTGATAAAACTAGTTTTACATACTCATATTTTGCTTCTTTGCTCCAGTATCGATTTGTTCCACCCTTCGGCCGTCCCATAAAAATCACTTCCTTCATAATTATATTAAATCACTTATTTTAATAAAAAATACTAAATCTGACAGGATTGTGGGTCAATAAAAAGATCAATACAATAAAAGATGTTAATAAACACAGTTATTTTTGTGTCTACTAACATCTTATCAGTTCAACTTTTGATATCCAGTTGTGTTTTTTTGTTGGAAAACTCGTTATTTTATAAGCAATACTTCTTTGTTTGTCCCATAAAATACTTCGGGATGATGAGATAATTCTTTAAAGAGCGCTTCGATGATATTCCACCCATTATCACAATCGAGTTCGTAACTATGGCCCCAAATGCAAATAATTTGGGGTTGTGATGGTTTTGATTCTAAAAATAGTTTGATTAATCGAGGTAATTTTGGATCCAGAAAGTGAGCAGTGGGATGAAATCGGTATAAATCCTGTGGTATGTTGTGATTTTGTGCCGCTTCGATTGTCCTTGCATATTGAATATCCAGTGTTTTGAGGACAGAGATAACTCGGTCGTCAAATCGTCCAAAGGGATACGCCATTCCAACCACTTTTTGTTTAAAAAT
This sequence comes from uncultured Caryophanales bacterium, assembly GCA_942493185.1. Lineage (GTDB taxonomy): Bacteria > Bacillota_I > Bacilli_A > Izemoplasmatales > Hujiaoplasmataceae > UBA5603. The sequence goes on along the minus strand of OW818673.1, from coordinate 403,514 downwards.
AGATTCGAGGTTTTGTAAATCTTTAACCAATTCATCCTTGATTTGAGGGATACTTAAAACAGTCAAATCAGGGTGAGAAAAGGAATGTATGGCCACTTCGTGTCCTAGATATATGGGAACCAATTCCTTTGGATCAAAACGATGAACCACGGTTGTTTTATAGTGAAAAGAGCCATTATTTCGGCCTAAACCCGAATTAATGTTGAAAGTGGCTTTCAAACCGTACCGATTTAGAAGTTCAACCAGCCGTTGATCTTGTAATATGCCATCATCAAAACTAAAGGTGATGGCTTTTTTGTATTGGTCTGTCCAGTTCATCGATTCACCTATTCCCTAACCTCTAAACACTTAATCCAAATTGAATATAAAGATAGATTCCTAAGGCTATATGGAGCATAAGTGCTCCCCAGTTTATGAAGACAAAATACCAATGTTGCGTCTTATGTCTTAATAATTGCATCGCCAAAATGCCCCCTAAAGATCCAAAGGCTACTGAGAAAAATAATAACACACTTTCTTTAATCCGCCACTTGCCGTTTCTAGCCTTTGACTTGTCAATGGCATATAGGATATATGTGATCAAAGACATCATCGCAAAGACAATCAGATAGATAATCATGTTGCCCTCCTATAATAAATTAGGTTTATATAAGAATTATACTACATAGATTATAAATTCGATTGATTTCATGAAAAAGAAACGAAAAAAAAGTCCTGAAAAATCAGGACAATCAATGATTAGTCGACCAAGGTGCCGACAACGGGAAGCTGTTGAATAAAGGTTAATGAGTGTGGGCTATCTGCAAAAGCGGCTGAAGCGTCGGTTCCGGCAAGATGCATGCCTTTATGCCAACCATTTGACCATTCCGGAGCATCAGTGACATCGTAGACAATGCCGTTAACCGCAATGTATGCATCGCTACCGTTATTGCCATTATAGACGGCCAATTGGGACAAAGTAAACGTCCTTTGAGTGGTGTCTAAGGATGAAGTGGTACTATCGGTTGTGGTGGTAGTCACCGAAGCTTCAGTAGATGTGGTAGAATTCGTGGCTGTCGTGGTCGTAGTCGTGATATCGCAGGCAGCTAATGTCAATGTTAGGAATGAAACGAAGATCATTAATATTGTTTTTATTTTCATTTTTATTACCTCCTTGTTACCATCATCATAGACCCAAATAGAGTCATATGCAAGCAATGTGCTCAAGGACGCATTTTAACCGATTAAAAAATGTGAGTAAGACCCAAAATCATGGGATTCTGAACATGAAATATGCTATAATTGAACAAGAATTAAATCATCTAAGATGAACAAGAATCTTGGATTCTGAGAAGGGTCAATCCTATGAATAAAACTGCTCATATCGCCGGTGTCGGCTTTGCCGTCATCTTTGGTTTCACCTTTCTTTTTTCTAAGATTGCCCTGCGTTATGTCACGCCGATTGGATTGATTAGCTATCGGTTCTTATTGGCGTTTATCGTCTTTGAATTGTTAAGACGATTCAAGGTTATCAACATTCGCTTCGAGAAATCTCATTGGAAATTATGGCTGATGGTCGCCTTATTCCAACCTATTTTATATTTCTTATTCGAAACATATGGATTAGAACTTACAAGCAGTGGCGAAGCAGGAATGATGATTGCTTTAATTCCCATCTTTGTCAGTCTCTTAAGCTCGGTATTGCTGAAAGAAAAACCCCGCTTAATCCAATACTTTTTCATTTTATTGAGCATTTCTGGGATATTACTCATCCAAATGTCACAAACTGACCAAGAGTCAAGCGGCAAAATCATCGGCTTTATTCTTCTGTTTGGGGCGGTTTTATCGGCAGCGTTTTTCAATATTGCCTCAAGAAAAGCGTCTCAGGAAATGAAGCCTTTTGAAACAACCTATTTTATGATGTTATCGGGTGCGATATTCTTTAATGTCGTGTACTTGATCCAGTTAGCATTTGGAGAGGGACTCTTGACGTATTTCACCGCCATGGCCCACATCGAATTTATCCTTCCTATTCTCTACTTAGGAATTATTGCTTCAATCGGAGGATTTTTCTTGGTTAATTATGCCCTTAGTCGTTTGCCTGCGCATGTTTCAAGCATCTATTCAAACCTTTCAACCATCGTCGCCATTCTTGCTGGAGCACTCATTTTACAAGAAACATTAACGGTTTTTCACATCATTGGTAGTGTATTGATCATCGCTGGGGTATATGGAACGGTATTAACAAATCAACATAGAATCAAACAATAATCGCCCAACTATAAAAACATGACGACAACCCTGAAAAGTTGTCGTCATTTCTTTATGATATCTTGCGTCCCGTTCGTTTAATAATAATCGATAATCCATGAAAGAGGATGGGTCCTACAATGACCCAAGCAAACAGAGAAAGGACTTCAAAAGTGCTCATGGTTGATAAAATCCCGTGTTTTTCAGCGAAGTTAAGGGTATTAATCGTCGACATCAGAAACAAAATGGATGTGATGAGTGCCATAGTAACCGCGATAAAAAGCGTCGACAACGTTTGTTTGGAGAATAATTGAAACAATCCCCATAAAATAAATAAACAGGCGGAAAACAACAAAGAAAATCCAATAAACGCCATCAAATTATACAGTTGATAATGTAATAAATCAGTTTGATTGATGAGGGCGTTTCCCAGGATGGAATACCCTTGAGTTCCCCCCGCTTCAAAAACAAACATCCGACCAAAACTATGTAAGAATAGCAAAATGAATATGACCGAAAGAGAAGACTCACTGACAATAATTGCTTGTTTTAATCGATCTTCTTTCGATTTATGGACGGTCCATATATCGATAAAAGCAATGGCAATGGATATCGTTAAGAAGAGAAAACTAATCCAAAGGGGTTGTCCGTATTCAACGGAGGAAATGACTGGCAATAAGAACCCCCCCATAAAAGACAAGAGACTGAGTAGAAGGACATATACGACTGTAAATGAATACAATTTTGTTTTTATAGATGGTAAAATATGGGGCTTATTTTTTAAATTAATAAGGATTGGTTGTCCAGATATAATCTGTTTATTGAGGATTCTTAACGCCACAACCAGAGGGACAACCAATGCTGAAAACACCAGCAAGGCAATGCGGAATACGTAAATCGTTAAGTCGAAATTAGACATGTAATTCTCCCTTAAAATGAAGCATCAAAAAACTATTCTAATACATATCCCCATGTTACAGGGCGGTTACTAAAATTCCAAGAAGATGCCCACCCTGAAGGGATGGTGATGGCAGAAACGGTAATGGTTAATTGCGTACATTCGTAAAAGACAAATTCGCCCATCGTCACAACCGATGCGGGAATATGAATTGTCGTTAAAGCACTACAGGTATTAAAGGCGTGCGTATCAATTGAAACCAATGTATCGGGAAGAATGATTCCGGTTAAGGCGAAGCAATGATAAAATGCGGAATACCCAATTGAGACTAAATGATTCGGTAACTGTGCATCTGCTAATAAGCTACACCCATAAAAAGCGTACTCTTCGATCACCGTGACACTTTGAGGAAAGGTGATACTTATCAACGAGGTACATTGGTTAAATGCATATCGAGAAATTTTCGTTAATCCTTCAGGAAGATTGATATCGGTTAATGAGGTACAATGATAAAAAGCTCCATCTTTAATCTCGGTGATGGTTTGAGGCAAATAAACATGCGTTATAACTACATTTCCTTCAAACGCTTCAACGCCAAGGGAGGTTACAGGCAATCCTAAATACTCAGAAGGGATATAGACGGATTCCTCAGTCCCCGTATAATCGATGACTTCATAGGTGTCATCGTCCTTTAAATTGAATACCAATCCAACCGTCGAAAGTTCGTTCCACTTGGCATAGATGGTCAAATCATATTCTGGCATTACATCAAACAAAAACGGTTCGATAAATTGTGCATCCCAATACCATCCATCAAATTCAAACCCAGCTTTTGTCGGATCTGATGGCACTGATTCGATGACTGAACCAGGGCCTTGTGTCATCGAAGGAATCAATGTTCCACCATTCGTGTTGAATTCAATCGTCACTAGGAGCGGTTCGGTTTGCGTTGTAGGTGGCGTGGTCGTTGTTTCGGTGGTTCCTGTTGTTGTGGTTGTGGCGCTCGTCGTTGTCGTGGTTGTGGTGGTCGTTGTGGTTGTAGTAGTCGTCGTGGTTGTCGTAGTCGTCGTGGTTGTCGTAACGGTCGACGTTGATGTGGTTAAAAGAGTATCTGTGGTTTGTGTTGTGGTGGTTGAGGTAAGTCCACATCCCACTAATAAAAAGAACATCGAGAGCGTCAATACGATGAAGCCTTTTGCTTTTGACATAGAATCCCTTCTTCCTTTAGATAGTCATTTTTATAGAAAAGTTGCCCACTTTCGTTCGATTTTCGGAGTAATATCCATCCAATAACGTAACCGTTCGGTTAACCAAGCACATTCTTTCTCAAGGGTCATGGCGTAAGGTATTGGTTCTGCTGCTCTCATAAGCGCTGTAAGCGTATAAAATACAAATCCCATCGCATGGGTTTTAACATGGATGGTGCCAAGGGCATGACCACATGCTCTTGCCGCAGCACATGCTACTTTGTCTGTTGGTTCAATTTCTGTTGCTGAATGGTGAGTAGCGTGGGCAGCTTGTTTGGCAAGCGGCATTTTTATATCTCCTCTTGACCAAGCTTCTGCCGCAAGTAGTGCCAATCTGGGCCGATCATCATTAGATACTCTTGATTCAAATAGACGAACCATTCGTTCGGCACAATCCAGCGTCCAAAGCACCAAAGTCCGGTGATCCTGTTCACCAACCAGTTTGGCAAGTGGCTTCACAAAATCAGTTTCCCAGTTCACTAATATCTTCTTCATAGCGACTCCATCAGGGCTACTTGACTTTTTTGATGATCATATTGATAAACAGAATCCATGGAATGAGCATAAATGAGCCGATTATCCATGTTACAATCGCCCATGTCATCCCGGCCCAGTAACGAGCTGTAATACCCGCAATGATGAATAAGGCTTCTAATACACCAAAAAAGAGCGTAATAAGAATGATTCGAGCCCATTTTGGTAATCTAGGAACCCCATCTGAGTCCGGAAATCCTTCAATTATCAATTCAAATAAATAGTCCATAAGGTCATCCCCGATTGAACACGATTCTTCTATTCAATTTTATCTAATCTACATGCAATAATCAAGGTCATAACGAGGATATTTTCAATCCAGAAAAATAAATATTATGATTTTGAGATTTTGAATATCAAAAAAGAATGGAACCGTTTTTTTCTTTACAGAATTCATTTCATTGAGTATAATTAATATAACCGAACCAAAAGTTTGCCTTAGGTAGGAAATCACTGTTTGAAAGGGGAAATGAACTATGAGACATATGGATATTGTCGCCACTGAAAACGTGATGGAGGGCACGGGCAACTAGCGTTACTCCCTCCACCAAAACTTTTTTTGAATGGAGGAATTTAAAATTGAATAATGATTTATTGCGTCAGTTCGGGCTAGATGAACGGACGAAGGCAGCCGCATCGACATACGATGGGCTCTTTCTTGCACGTGTCACCGAACAACAAAAGGATTTATACCATGTGGTCTCTGAGGATGGATTCCATATGGCAAAAGTTACCGGAAAATTTATGCATCAAACCACCAATCCCGTTGATTATCCCTCTGTGGGAGATTGGGTTATGGTAGATGGCATTGGCGATTGTTCTATGATTCACCATGTTTTACCCAGAAAAAGTATCGTTGAACGAAAAAGTGCTGGCAACACTTCTATGGGCCAACTCGTCGCTACCAACATTGATGTGCAGTTTATATGCATGTCTATGAATGAGAATTATAATATACGTCGTCTTGAACGATATCTTTCAATGGCCTGGTCTAGTGGAGCGACGCCATGCATTCTCTTAACAAAATCAGACTTGACCAACGACCATGCCCGTTTCTTAGCACAAACCGAATCAATCGCCATTGGTGTTGATGTTTTAAGTTGTTCTGAGATCGATGAAAACGGCTACGAAGACATCATGAATTACTTACAACCAGGAAAGACCTATGCCTTTATTGGGTCATCAGGTGTTGGAAAATCAACCATTGTCAATCATTTAATGCTGGCCGAAATAATGAAGACGGCCACAACCGGCAGTATGGACAAGGGACATCACACCACCACTGCAAGACAACTGTTCTTAACACCCCAAGGGTATGTGGTGATTGATACCCCCGGAATGCGAGAAATTCAACTCGATTCCGCCGATTTTTCATTATCATTTTCTGATATAGAAGATTTATCTCACCACTGTAAATTTAAAGATTGTACCCACCATCAAGAGCCGAAATGCGCAGTTAAAGAAGCCATCGATAAGGGCGAACTACCCATCGAGAGGCTGATGAACTACTTTAAAATGGAAAAGGAACTAAAGTACCAAGAAAACAGAGCGAAACAGGCAAAGATATTAGCCGCCCGTTGGGAAAAAAGACAATCATAACTTTTTCAAACACACAGTTTTGGCTGTGTGTTTTGTTTTTTTAATATCCTCCAAATAACGATCTTAATTTTATTTCACGTTCTTGCGGGGAGTGTTGACATTGTGTATAATAGAGATACTTAGATAAGATTGGTTACTATGATTCAAATAAGGTGATGCGAACCTATAATCGCAAATCTACACCAATGAGGGATTAATTATGTTATGGAAATGCTCTGTTTGTGGACTCGTTCATGAAGGACCTGAAGCTCCTGAAAAATGCCCGAAATGCGGTCAACTAAAAGAAAAGTTCAACGCTTTATCAGAAGATGATGCAAAGAAAATCTATGCTTCTGACCGGACCAATGATATCCATATGGAAATCATTAAACTTACAATGAAAATCAGTGAATTAGCCGATGAAGGAATCAAACTCAATCTTGACCCTGCTTGTGTATCTTTATTAACACAAGCCAAACAAGAAGCTTGGGTCATCAAACAACGTTGTAAAGCGGAAATCGCCGGACACGTTGGCAAAGGCAAATGGTAATCATACCCCACTAAAGAAAAAAGAATCGCAGTCCCATACTATGGGTGCGATTCTTCTTTTTTTGTATTAAGCTGGCAGTTCAACAATTATTTTTGTAAATGAATTGGCGGCGATGGTTTCCGATTTAATCAAACCATCCGCATCATAAAAGGCGATGGTTTGAACGTCAGTACTGGGGTTCCAAACCATGGCGATGACGGTTCCGTCTTCTAAAACATAACACGTTGAAGCAACTCTATCATGAACTTCCATCCAAACATTCGTTGTTCTTGTCCCCACTGAATCTAATGCATTAATCATCCAGTAAGCAACCGACAATTCAGAAGGATAATCGTCTCCTAAGATTTTAGCCGCATCAAAACTAGCAATCGCGGTTTGAGGATCAAAAATGGCATTGATGGTCCACATGTTGGAATACCATGTATCAATCGTGCCACCTTTTGCATCCAAATAGGTTTCAAAGATGGTTTGTAAACGCGCTTTTTCTTCGGCATTTAACGCATAATTCGTTAAGAATTCACCCGAAGGGAGCCACTGAATGCCATAAATAAAGGTGGGATTCGCCCCAAACCAAGTGGCGTAATCAAATTTACCACCCCATACCATACCCGCTACTGCCGCATAATCAGAATAAGCTTGACTCCAATTGGTTTCATTGTAATCAAACCAGTATTCTTTAATCGCTGATAATTCGGTAACGAAGCCATAAATGGCCGCATCTACCCGATCCAAATCGTTGGAAGCCAGTCCCCATAAATATCCACCAACCCAAGAGTTTAACGCTTCACTGGTGGATTCTAAGTTATTGCCTTCTGCGAAGGTTCCAAAGCCATGCGCCCATGAATGACCTGCCCAAGGATCAAACGACCGCAAATAAGCATAACTAGCATCGCCTTTTTCAGGGAACATATAATCGTCAAGTAAGAAATCAACCATTTCACCATAATTTGTGACAAACTCAGGATCATACATCGCAACGACCGCAGCGGCGTAAATGAGATATCCATGGGTGAAACTATGGTCTGAGAGTTCTCCAGCGGTATTGAATTCATTATCAGAGTAATACACCGACCCCCACTGACGGTTGTAATACAAGTATTTGGTATCGGCATCATTGGTATATGTAAACCAATCGGTTAATAAATATTCAAGTTTGGCGATAAATTCATCGCGATAAGCGGTGTTACCGTTTTGATCAGCGATGATGGCCCCTTGTGCTAACGGATAAAGTGCTTTGCTGTTCCAATAAGGAGCATCTGCATTTAAGAAGTTTTCTGTATCCGCAATTTCTGTCCTTGAATCTAAATCAGCGAGATAACCGTTCAATGTTGAGGACGAGAAATTCGTATTGGTCGGGACGGTAAATCCTGGCAATAAGCCATTGAAAGGCAGTTCGGTTTTAAAAGCATTCCCTTCCATCACTTTTAATGTTCCGCGAACCGTTCGAAAAGTATGGGCTGTGGTGATGGCATCAGAATTATTGTATTGATGGGGCATGAGGGCTAATAAGGCGGATGCCGTGTCACCCTTCACATTTTGGACATTCATTTGATAGTTGGTTGTCACGAGACTATCTTCGTGATCAACGGAATAATCAATGGTTGACCCGCCTATAAAAGCATATCCATGCTCGTGGTAAAACGCTGCTTCTGACAACGAAGGAATGGCCGCAACGGACAAGTAATTGCCATCCCCTAAAGCCATGGTAATCTTATTGAGTAAATTAAAGGGATGATTGCCCGAGCTAATGGTAAAGGTTGTGTTATCCGGTGTATTGATTAAAAAGTAACGATCCGCATAGATGGGAGAACCCACATTCGCGGGTGGTGTACAAACATACCCAATGTGACGTTTGACCATTTTCAAAATGATGGCTTCACCGGTGTAAGTGGCGGCCGTAATAAGATTGCCGGATAAATCATAGTATTCGTAATTATCGACACCGTTGCTTCCGGCGGTTAATGTAATGGCTGTTTTATCCGCAACTTCTGCGAAAATGTATGGGGAGCCTTGAGCATAGGTGATGACCATTTCATCTTCGGTCGATGAAACGTTGCGCATGCCGACTTTAACATGGGAAGCACCATAATCTAATACTCTGGTCACATATCCGGTGTTTAAACTTGAAGTTTTAAGAAATACGTCTTTTAAAGAGATGGAATATTGAGCCATGGTTTGCAGCCCACCAGGATTCCAATACTGGACGAATCCTTCGCCAACGTTGGTTATTTCAACCCCTTCGTTGGAAAAAGCAGATCGTAAGGGATTGGTATAAATGCCATTGCTATTGCCATAATTAGCCACAAGCAAAGACGTCCACCAACCATTGGAAGGAATCGCACGGTTGAGCAAATCCGCTTCAATGAAGGATGGGTTAATGGGATGGGTAATGGACGTTGCCGTTCCGGCACGGTAGGAACCATCTCCTAAAAAGACGGTTGAGCCATTTAAGGCTGGTCTTGCGCCTGTTGGGGCAGTATAAGTTCCATCAACGACTGAAACGACTCTGGTTTCTGTCAAAATGTCTTCATTGTAATGGAGAGTATAGGTTAAAAGGTAATCTCCTAGGGTACCATAATCCACAGAGCCACTGATTAGAATTTTTGAGGATAAATCAATGCCTGAATCAGAGAGTGCCGTAACCCCTTTGAGTGGATGAAAATAGTGATTACGGATGACACTAACATCCTCTAGTCCCGTAACGGCGGAAATGCCATCCATGGGAGGTTGCGATGTCGTGGTGGTCGTGGGAGTATTCGAAGTGGTTGTCGTAGTTGTAGTGGTGGTTTGACTTGAAGTGGTTGTAGATTGGGTTGTACTAATGGTTGTAGTAATCGCCGTGGTGGCACACCCAACAAGGGTTGATAGTAAGAAAAGCATCAGGAATACAAGATGTTTTTTATTCAATTGAATACCTCCGTAGGACCTCTTGAATGATTTAGGAAATCATGTGGAACCGTTTACTGATTTAATTATACTTTGAATTACATAAAATGTAAATAAAGAAAGACGGGATATATTACAATTGACTAAGCGGTTTATCAAAGGATATTATGAAAAAAAAAGAGCTGATAAATCAGCTCAATGGGATTATTTATGTCCCTCTTTAGGTACAATACAAATGAATTTGAACGTTGTATTTCCTATGTTCTTAAATTGGTGCAGTTGGTTAGAAGGCACATATGCATAAGAACCAGGCGTAACTTTTTGAACAACTCCTTCAATCAACAGTTCACCGTTTCCTTCTAATATGTAATTGATATGGGGCCAAGGATGGCTGTGTTTTGGCGTATGGCCATTCGGTTCAACTTCTAAGACTCGCATCACATGGTCGCTCCAACCTTCTGCCGGAGAAACTAATACTTTAATGGAAGCATTTTTTGCTTCGGGAGAAGAAATTTTGTTTCCAATGAGTTGATCAATATGTCCAATCATAAATATCCTCCAAATGTGTAACGTCATAACACAAATCTCAGTCAATATAATAGCATTAATTGGCAGACAAAGGAAGAAAATGTGCATTTAAATCACAGACAAAGCGATGATATTTGACGAAAATAATAATAAATTATCAAAAAAAGCATCATGCATAGCCAAAAAAAAACTAAAATACCCGTATAACCTCATTACATTATATAAAAAAAGTGTATAATGAATACATGCTAACAATATTTTGATTGTGAGAAGCATCAATCTCCAATGATAATAATTGGTAAAACCACCCTTTTGCCGTTTATATTTTCGAGACCTTTTTGAATAGGAGTTCAAAATGAAAAGAAACTTTATGCTTTTTGTCATTATGTTCATAATCACACTTGGAATAATGGGTTGTGACTTTTTCCAAAAAACAACCACTTCTACAAATTCGATTACAACATCCTTGACCTCAACAACAACTTCTGTTCCGACATCGTTTGTGGTTTCTTTTAACGCGAATGGCGGAACCGAGGTTCCTCAACAAAACGTGGTTTGGCGAGGAAAAGCAATTCTACCAATTACTTCAAAAATGGGATATGTTTTTGGTGGTTGGTACACTAATCCGGATTGCACTTCATCATATAGTTTTAATACCATCGTTACAAGTAATCTTACTTTATACGCTAAATGGATTCCTATCATCTATACCTTAACCATCCAACTAGAACCGGATAACATTTTAGAAATAGAATTACCTTATGGTACTACATTGAATTCTTTAGAGGGCTATCTCCCTGAAATGTACCAGGAGTATTTACTAGGTTGGTACCATGATGAGAACTTTTCGATTTCTGTTTCCCCTAATGATATTTTGACAGGGAATCTTACAATATTTCCAAAATTTGAGTATTTTTTATATGTAACGTATCATCAAATTGACACACTTTATATCAAGCAACGTGTCTCTGATTATTACTTATCTGTCGATGGACATCTCTATTCTGAAGGGACTTATGAGTATAACCTAGATTTGCAGAAAAATGGATATTTCTTGAAAGATATTACCAATCGGTTGAATTTATCTAACAACGAAACCATCCTTAAAATCCTCGAAGCTGACTACAATACAGTCATTTTCATTACCTCAACAGGAAGGGCTATGCTATATGGTAACACTGATTATGAAGCCATCGCTGTTTATGATGATACGTTAGGGGACCCTGCCGTAGTAGACCTAACACAATATTTGGGACTAAATAGCAACGAACAAATTGAATCAGCGATTTTGTCAGATTTTAATGTCATCTTTTCAACCAACCAACAAAGAGTCCTATTTTGGGGTGTGACCATTGATGGCAATTTTGATTCTCGTGAATATCATGAACTTTTGGATCTTTCATTAGAATTTAATTTGAACGTCGGCGAAAAATTTGTTCAATCGGTTTATTATGCAGCCAATACTACCAATTATACGTATCAAACAAATCAAAGAATTTTTGTCACTACCGTCGGAATGTCCGATTTTACCGATAACATTCCTGCCGAAAACGAATACTTCTTCGATGCAAATCTCATTTTAGATAATGATAATATTGTTTATTTGTATTATCATCCCAATTATGAGATTACTTATATTTCTCAAAATGGCCATTTCTTTCAACATAGCGACGATACTCAGGATCAATTTCTTGTGAGTTTAGATGCCGATGAAACCATTGAATCATTCATCTATTTAAACATCTTAAAAACCTCAAAGGGACGATACCTTCAGATGAATCATGAAAATGAATACATCGATCTAACGGAGGTGCTGTTAAATGAGGGTGAGACCATTGTAGAGATTCTTGAGCTACCAGGGGGATGCCTAATACTCACTAGTGATAATCGTAACTTGTATGGACAATTTGGCGAATGGAATAATGTAACTACTCGATTCTTGGAAATGGATATGACTATCGATCAATTTGTCGAAAGCGGTTCATATTCTGGTTTCATCAAAGATGGTTTGTTTTATCATCTAACACGAAATGGATTTACTCCTGATTTACTCTATCAATTATCGACGTTAGAAAAGCTTTATACCCAAGAATCCGCTTCCATTGACTTACTCAATCATCAGGGTTTCCTCACCGATGGATGGATGGATGAGGATGGGCAAATGGTTGATAATCTTTCCGAGTTTTTTGGAACGTTATCATTATATCCCCATTTTCTAGAACCCCTCTATGTAAATTTTCTTATCGAAAGGTTCAATACTTATATTTCTTATCATTCCTATATTGCTGGAACAATCATTACTGAGTCGATGTTTCTCGATGAGATTCCCTATGGATATCAATTGGTCTCATTAATGTTAGATGGTCAAACCATCGAAATTGGCTCACCCATTACTAGCGAAATGAATGGCGAATCCATTGAACTAATCTTGTCAGAATTGGAACAAGTCACCCTCACCGTTGAAATAAACTACGAAGATGGATCAAACTATGATACGGATGTCTTCACCATTGTGATTGGCGACCAATTCAATCATCGTTTTGATTATGTGATTGAAGATGAAGATTATGAAATCACAGGGTTTTATACTGACGCTGCGTTTACTTCAAATTTTGACATTGAAAGCATCATACTCAACAACACTATCCTTTATGCAAAAATCGTTTTACGTCCTGTCGTTAATATCACGATTATTGCGGAAGGATATGAAAATCTTATTACCACTTTTTATATGAACTCCTATATCAATGTTACCACTTTTTATATGGGTTTACCTCTTGAATTGAATTTACCCGAAGGCGCATTTATCAGCGGCGTATTTTATAATCAGGATTACACGCACCGTTTCTTTTCAGCCACCGCGCTAGAAGATTTGACCTTATATGCCCTCATCTCATTGCCCATTATGATCGATTTATCGCTCTATTTGCAAGATGGTACTTTTTTATCAACTAAAACCATTTCAACACACACAAATATTACGATTGATCAATGGTCAATGGGTTTAATAGATGAAGACTTGTATGGGTATTCAATTGTCGGATTCTATACAGATTCCGCCATGAATAACGCATTATCCTTCGATTCATTGATTGATGAGTCGATTACTCATTATTATATCCAAGTTACTGAACTATTGATGCATACCCTAACAATCCATCTTATAGATAAGGATTCAATGACTGAGATTGAATTATTAGAAATGAAGATTCTTGACAATGATCGCTTATTTCGGATATTTACGGATCTCTTTGATAATTACCAATTTAGTACGAGTGACGTCTATTACGATCCTTTATTACAGCAATTGATTGATAGCGACCGTGTAACAACGGATATGGAATTGTACTTCTCAGGGACGATATATGAAAATTATTCGCTGACAATCTATTATGGGATAGACAATCTTGATTTCATTACCCTTGAGGTTAATAACCTCATCGCATACTCTAATTTTACGCTAAAAACACTTATTAGATCGATGATTCCTTTTGAATTTTCATCGGTTTGCTTCTTCTTTGATGACCATTATTTAAATCAATTATCCGAATACGAATTCACTCAAGATACAACGCTATACGCCGTGTTTCTCGATGTCCAACACACATCTACTATTGCAACCATAATTTCAGTGGATGGCTATTTTGAAACATTCACAGTCAAAATTGCCCGTTTCGTTGAATATAACGAAAGTGACATTTACAATCAATTCTTGTCATTCTTATTCAATGACTCTTCTTTTTTGTATGAATTTTACGTTGATGAAGCATTGACCAATCGATTCTATTCTTATAGAATTTATCAGGATGTTACAATCTATGTAACGCTTTCTGCAGATGAAATCAATTCCGTTACAGTCAATTTTTATGAGGACTTGGTACAATCTCAATCATTTCTTTTTGATGGAAGTAAGGAACCTTTTGATTATGAACACCTTGAACTCTATTTGTTCCAAATTCATGACATTGAATATGCAGAGTTGACCCTTTACTACGATGAAGGAAAAACAATGCTTAATAACTATGATATTCTAACAGAAGATACTGTCTTGTATGTCGAAGTATCAATTCCTGATCCTTTTACAGTCACCTTCCTGTTTGAAAATTCAGAGTTTGATTCCTATATTTACGAATCAGCTATTCCCTTTGAACTTCATCGATTCGTGTTATTTGACTATTTTAATGACCTACTCATTAATCCGTTTTCTAAAGTCATTCATTTTTATAGTGATCCTACTTTCTTAAATGAATTGTCCAATATCGAAGTCAAGACTACTCAGACCATTTATGTCAAACTTGAAGCTGCAGAAACTATCTTTCTGACCATTAATTTTATTGGAAATGATATCGAAATGGTCGTACTTCCCATTTATGCAAATCAATCATTTCCTTATGATGCTATTGACGTAATCCTTGATGATTACTTTGGACCGGAAATTTCTTTCTTTTTCAATTGGTCAACACTTTCTTATTCGGTTTTACAAGATGTAGAATTCTTCACACAAGATACAACCCTATATATATTTGTCTATTTTAACTAATAATGGACGTAGATCAACGCTTATGCTTTGTCACTTTATGGTTCAAACCATGAACTAACACTGTAAGACAAAAGAGTCAAGCGCGTGAAGGCGAAAAATTTCTTTCGCCTTTTTTCATGCAATTCAAAATGAGATTTCAGAAGAATGTATTGAAAGTGATATAATCAAATATGCTTTTGAACGAACATAAGATATAATTATATTATTCTGTTTTATGATGAAAGGACTGTTTTGAACATGCGCTTATTCATTGGCTTGCCAATATCAGAGAATACTCGTCAAAAACTCCTTGAAGTCCAAAGAAACAGTCTTCAAAATGTGGATTCAGCAAATCCAACACCGATTCAAAACTTACACTTAACACTGGCGTTTTTAGGTGATACAGAGGCTTTAAAACTTGATACAATCAAATTGATGTTAAATAACGTACTTAGAAACCAACATTCTTTTGACGTTCTTATAGAACGGACAGATGCTTTTTCAAAAAGGAATGAATTCACGGTATATGCCGATATTGATATCGGAAAAAAGTGGTTAATGGAACTTGCTTTATCCATTCGAAATGGTTTGAAAGATGCCAATATCCCTTTTGAAGAAGATTCTTATAACCCCCACATCACTCTAGCAAGAAGAGTCCGGTATCTTTCGAAAACGCCTTCTTTTAAGATTGAAAAACTTGACATCAACGAAACCATCCATCAAGTCTGTCTTTATGAAAGTACCCGTGTTGATGGTATACTCACCTATATTCCCCTTATTATCATCCCATTGAACCAATCATTATAACTGGAGGATCTTATGAACAAGATTATTACTACCCCAATTAAAGGCTTTACCATCCGTTTTGCAGAAATTTCCGATGTTCCCTTAATATTCCACTTAATTAAATCACTCGCTGCTTATGAAAGAATGCTCGACAAAGTCGTAGCAACCGAAGAACTTTTAACAAAAACCCTTTTTGAAAAGAAACAGGCTGAGGTTATCATTGCGGAAGAATATGGAATTCCTGTTGGTTTTGCGTTATTTTACAATAGTTTTTCGACGTTTCGCGGAAGAACGAATCTTTTCTTAGAAGATTTATTTGTTTATGAAGAACATCGCGGAAAAGGATATGGCAAAATGCTCTTCTCTTGTTTGGCAAAAATTGCCCTTGAACGCGAGGACAACCGCATGGATTGGTGGTGCCTTGATTGGAATGAACCTTCGATTGGTTTTTATCAAAAAATGGGGGCAATTCAATTAAAAGAGTGGCAAATCTTCAGGCTTCATAATGACCAAATTAAAGATTTGGCTAAACTGATTGACGAATAGGAGCGAAATCATGATTAATATGAAACCGACTTATCGAAACGGTCAAATAACCCATGAAATGAAAGAAGATAATCTCGTCATCTATTTTGAGGATGGAACCATAAAAGCGGTGGGCCCGTATCAAAATGAGATGATGCAGGGATCCTGGAAGTTTTATAAAAAAGAAGGTTTTTTATGGCAAACCTCACATTTCTTAAATGATGAAAAAACCGGTGAATGGATACGTTACGACAAAGACGGTAATATTGTTTACCACGAAATTTTCAAATAAGTTTCATCAAAAAAACCACTTCTTATCGGAGTGGTTTTAATTTGTCCTATTTTGAAGAGACAATATCTTTTTTGACTTCTCTCATAATGACCCATTTATTCATAGGGAATTGAATAGCAAACGATAACGTCATCATCAGATTTTTAATGATAAAATCTCCCCATGTATCTCCCATAAACGCCACAATGGGTCCTCTAATGAGGGTTGGAATCCACAGTTGTAAAAAGAAAACTGATAAAACCATAACCGTGTATAATATACCACTGACCAATACATTGTTATTGGCTTTGAAGGTGGCTTTCCGTTGAATAAAGAAATTAAATGTTTGTGAAATAACAAACGACAATGAGAATGAGAGAAATGCACACAAGCCGCCATTCATCACTGAATAATCAAATAGCCAAAATTGGAATGCCGTTTCTTTCCATTTCGTAAAAATGACGTAATTGAACAACGAAAAAGTTCCTAAATCCACAACCGTCGTGACAATGCTAAACAAAAAGAAGAGAATAAACTGACCCAATGTTTTCTTCTTTGAAGTCGTTAATGGATCTTGCTTGATGACGTTCGATTGATTATTCATGATGTTCTCCATTTTACCGATTGATATGTCATGTTGATACTCATTATATCATAGGACGATGAAGAGTAAATACTCCCTTTAAAAGTCATCTGAAACTTCTAAAAATTAGGTCATAGATCAATTAAAAATCTTCATATTTGAACGCCTGACAGCCTAAAATGATGAATGTTTTACAAAGTTATCGAAACCCTCATTTTTGCTCTGTTCACGAGGATTATTTGTGATATAATGTGAGTTGCAAAAATGAAATGTGAAGGACAATAACAACCATGGATTCAATCCGAAATTTATATAATATTGGCCACGGGCCATCCAGTTCTCATACCATGGGACCTGAGAGAATTTGTTTAGAAGTCGCCAAGAAATACGAAGGCGATTTTTATGAAGTGACCCTCTACGGATCCTTAAGTTTCACCGGCAAAGGGCATATGACCGAACAAATCATCAAAGCGACTTTAGGACATGCGAATGTCACTTTTTCGCATGATTTAGCCATTGAACATCCCAATACGATGGATATTCAAATCTATAAAAATTCTGTACTTATCGGTCAAGAGCGTTATTATAGCGTAGGTGGGGGCACTATTCGCCGAAAAGGCGATGAATCGCTCGAGAAAGCTATGGTTTATCCACACCGTACATTTCAAGAAATCAAAGAATATTGCTTGGCCAATCAACTATCCCTCCACGACTATGTTTATCGCTTTGAAGATCCTTCGATTAAAGACCATTTAAAAGCCGTCTGGGAGGTCATGAAAAAAGCCATTGATTCAGGCTTACATTCAGAAGGATTCCTTCCCGGTGAGCTTCATGTCCAACGAAAAGCAAAATCCCTTTTATACAATCAAAAAGCCAAAGTTTCAATTGAACTCCGTTTGGTCAGTGCTTACGCCTATGCAGTGAGCGAGGTCAATGCGAGTGGTGGATTGGTCGTCACAGCACCTACTTGCGGGGCAAGCGGCGTTCTTCCTAGTGTGTTATATTATCTAAAAGATAACCGAAAATACAACGATGACGTTATTCTCAATGCTTTAGCAACCGCTGGAATAATCGGTAATCTCGTAAAACATAATGCGTCCATTAGCGGCGCTGAAGCGGGTTGTCAAGCCGAAATAGGGACTGCTTGTGCAATGGCTGCGGCTGCCTATGCAGCCATTGAAAATGGGGACATCAGTGTGATTGAGTACGCTGCCGAAATGGCCCTTGAACATCATCTAGGCTTAACATGCGACCCCATATTAGGGTACGTCCAGATTCCTTGCATTGAACGGAACGCTGTAGCGGCCCACCGAGCGATTAACGCCGGCGAGTTGGCCCAATTACTGATGAGCACCAGTCTGATTTCGTTTGATACAATCGTTGCGACGATGAAAGAAACGGGGAACGATTTGTTGGAGTCTTACCGAGAAACCAGTGTTGGCGGATTAGCCAAAAAATATAAAAAATAAAAAAATCATCGATAGGAACGAAGTGTTTTGATGAAATTAACTTATGTCGTTCAAGAAACTCAAAAACTGAAAACGTACCTTCGGTCGTTATCACTACCCAACCATTTGATGAGTCAAGTCCTAGCGCAAAAATTATTAAGCGTGAATGGCGTACGCAATGAATTTGTGGACGTCGTTTCACAAGGCGATTGTGTTGAAATCGAATTACCGAAAGAATTGGCTTCTTCTAATATTGCTAAAGAAGACCTACCGCTTACCATCGTTTATGAAGATGAGTATCTCCTCATCATTGATAAAGCGCCTTTTATGCCGGTGATGATTACAAAATCGCACCCTTGTGGGACTTTAATGAACGCTCTGGCTTTTTACTACGATAAACATCATATTGAATGCCCCATTCACCTAATCAACCGACTTGATAAAGAAACAATGGGATTAATACTAGTTGCGAAGAATAGTTATGTGAAATCGTTGATGACTGTTGAACTAAAATCGAAAATATCTCGCGAGTATTATGCCATTGTTTCGGGAATCTTAGATCAAAAATCGGGAGTCATCACTTCACCGATTGGACAGCCTGATTCCATGTCAATGAAACGTGCTGTGATTCCCACTGGTAAAAATGCCATCACTGAATACCATGTCCTACAAGAATTCAGTGGCATGAGTTTATTGACTATTACCTTAAAAACCGGCAGAACCCATCAAATTCGAGTTCATATGGCATCGATGGGACACCCACTGATTGGCGATCCGCTTTATAGCAATAACGCCTTGGTAGGCGATTATTTGATGTTGCAGAGTCACCGGGTAAGCTTCGCTCATCCTATTACTTCGCAATCAATCGAAATTAACTTAGAATTATCAAACATCATGAAAAACTATATTCAGTCATCTGAACACCCACACAAAATGTAATGCAAAAGGCAAAGGATTAATTCCCTTTGCCTTTTAGTTTTATAAAGTGTTTATGCTTGTAGTAAGATACCTAGGGTATCAAATGAATGGGCATTTTCGTTTTTTAGCATCGAGGTAATGGTTTTGTCGAAACTAGAATGAGCAATAACCCGAAATGTTTTTGCCATAATATCGATAAAATCTTGAACCCCTTTGGATAACCGCATTAATGAAATTGAAATGAATCTTAAGAATACATAAGTCCCACAGAGTCCAATAAACTCATCATTCAAGGTCTTAAATGATCCACTAAACGGAAACTGACTAAAGAATAAATGGTTCATAAGCATCTTTTCAAACAATATTTCATGATTCGGAAGCACAGATTCAAAGTGTAATAGAGCGCTTTGATACTTTATATCGAGACCGCCCTCTTTATAGTAATGGGCATTTTCTTCACAATACTCCGAAATACTGGAATGATGATCCCCAAAAACACGGGAGAAATTGAGGAGCAATTGGTATGAATACGGGATATTTTTTTCGTACTTTGGAACGGTCAAATCCATTGACATTAAGTCAGCTTGTTTATTATTATCAAGCACGGCTAATACTTTTCCGATTTTTAAGAGTCTGGTCGGCAATGAATCAGAACGATTTTGGAGGATGGCGAAACAATATGAACGAATCCGTTGATACTCACTTTTTTGCGTCTCCGAGACGATTTGTGGTTTATTAGGGAGCTCAATTTGAAGTTCTCTCATTGTGAAAGACATGGGGCGATCGTTTGCGAACATTAATTCTAGGGTTTTTTCACAACTATTTGAACACGACGTTTCATAAGCGTACTGAGCACGAGGACCTCTAGGATAATTTCGACAAACCCAAGGTAAACTCTTCTCTCCACATTGATTATGGAGCATACAATAGCCATTTTCCATTTGTAAAGGACAATTTCCAAGATGATTATGAGCAATTTCGGCGAATCGTTCATTGCTAGGTTGTAAGAGCGGTCTAAATGTTCGATCAATTTTATCTCTTAACGGTTTGTCACAAGCCAATCCCAGTAAATTAAAATATTGTTGCATCGATACGGTGACACCCCATCCTGAACAACACGTGTTCCGGCATTCAGGACCTTTACATCTAAAATCAAGATAATACGTGGGAATCAAGAAGGGTTGTTTTAGGGTAAAACTTGAGGCTTGAGTCGCCATGATATCATCTCCTTTATGAAAATAATCGATTATTTCCAAGTGAAGATTATATCATGATTTCACCCATTGTCAATTTCTGTTCACCGAAGTAAACCGATTTTCATTGAAATATTGAACCTCTTATTCCCGCTGTTTTATAAAAGAAAAACTTCTTGTCAAAATCATCTAAAAAGACGATTAAAGACAAGAAGTTAGTTTGTATAAAAATTATTTCAGCACTTATTTATAAGGTGTGAAATCGATGTTGCTAAATGTAGCTGATGTTTCATCTTTATAACCAGTAGCGAAAATCAAATCATACGTTTGTTGTTTGTTGTCGATTGTCAATACGTCGATTGCAGTGTAAGCTGTGTCAACGCCGTCAATCTTTGGTCCTGCTGTTAAACCATCAAGGCCATCTTTACCATCAACGATGTTTTTAGCGATTTTAACCGAGTTAGCAACTAATTTAGAAGTGTCTTTGAACACGGTCATCGTTTGAGTTCCTTTACCTTTAATGGGGTCGCCCATTAAGCTGGCTAAAGTAACGTCAGAAGCATCTTGTCCGGTTGTGAAGTAATTTGCGTAAGGATGTGGCATTTCTGCGAATTCTTGACGAATTGCAGCGGAAGTGTCATCGTTTGGAGCTAATACGTAAATGTCTTCAGCAGATTTGTCTACGTCGCCAAGTTGAGCAACAACGGCAGCGGCTTTTGTAGCAGCAGTTTCTGCGTTCCAGTCGGTATCAACTGGTAACATAGCTGTTTGTAATGCGGATTTAGCAGCATCATTGAATGTCGCTTCAGTATAGAGTGATAAAGAACTGAAAGTGTCAGCGATGTTGATAATGTTGAATATTGCTAATTGTGGTTGAATTTCTTCAAATGCTCCACCAAAGAAATAGGTGGCATTTGGCCAGTCTGCAACTCTACCAGCAAAAATGGCAAGGTCGCATTTGTTAGCGGTTGTACATCCATTGGCAACAGCTTCAGTAACAAGATGATCGCCCATTGCTTTACCAACGTTCCAGCTATTGAAAGTGGTATAGTAGTCAGCGATGGTTGTTAAATCTTTCTTAGCCATACGGTCATGAGCGATTAGAACAACGCCAGCATCTTTCGCCGCTTGAACTGCTCCGGCTCCGGAACCTTCAACGGTGATAATGATAACTTCTGCGCCTCTAGCGATCAAAGCTTCAACGTTTTGAACTTCTTTGGATTCGTCGCCTTCGCTGAATAGAATTTCGTATTCATAGCCTGCGCCGAGAGCGTCAAGTTCTTCAATGAAGAATGCGCCGTCTTGATTTGCCCATCTTTCCTCTGAAGCATCCGGAAGGACGACACCGATCTTGATTGTATCTGTCTTACAACCAAGTAAAGACAGAGTGAGCATTAAAACCAAAGCAAAAACCAGAATTGATAATTTTTTCATTTCTTTCTCCTTTTTCTTTCTATTTAATTAAAGCACAATCATTTGATCGCACCATAATTTTCGGGTTAACGCAGTATTGCAGTATAATCGTTTTCTTTTGCGGACCGGATGGATTCACGAATTTTCGCTAATTCACCGGTTGCATTGGTATATTGATATTCAAAGTCTAGTAGATTGTCAACATTTTCTTTTCTTGCTTGCAAAAGTTCAGCTTTTGCTTTAATATGGGCCGCTTTTGCTTTAACCAAATTGTCTTTGAATTTTTTCTTGGCGTAATGCATTCCCACCATATCAATTCCACGAACGTTTCTGGTATAGATGTCAAAGACAACAGCCAGTAACAATACGCTACCTAAAACGATGGGTTCAATGTTCGCATCAACACCGGCTAACGCCATTCCGTTTTTTAACGACATGATAACGATGGATCCAATGACAGCGTTGACGATTTTACCAAAGCCGCCGTTCGCAGATGTTCCTCCGATATATGCGGCCGCAATGGCATATAATTCCCAGAACGGGCCATGATTCGGAGATGTATTTTGCGTTCTTGAGGCATACATTACACCCGAAATTAAGGATAAGATTCCCATGGATATAAAGACGAAGATGATAATCTTTTCAACACTGATTCCGGAGAGTTCTGCTGCTTCTGGATTGCCTCCGACCGCATAAATACGGCGTCCTAAGACGGTTTGTGTGGTTAAGAAGAAATAGATGGCCACAACAATAATGGTGATGAGTAATAAATACGATACGCCTTTATAAGTGGCTAAGCTATAGGTTAAGAAAATGATAATAGCGGCCATAAAGGTAATTTTTGTAGCGAATATTTCGACACGCTCGTTGGGAATTCCTAATGACGTCTTCTTGTGACGTGAAAAGAGAGAGCCTACGACGACGGTCAAAATGAGGGCAAGTCCTAAAGCCAGGGAAATTAAATCCATGCCTCCCACAGAAATGGAATCCAAGTATCCAATCCCGATGGCATTAAAGAAAGCGTTGGAAGTCGGAATGGTTCGGTTTGACGTTTTTAACATTAACAACCCTTTGAAAATGAACATACCCGCCAGGGTCACTACGAAGGATGGTACTTTAATTTTCGCAATCGCAAAGCCCTTGATTGCGCCAACGACAATGGTGATAATTAACCCTGAAATCAACGCCCACCAAACAGGACTATTGTTGTTTTCAACGGCTACGACGACGTAAGAGCCAAGGTAAGCCCCTAAGAAGCCGACGGATAGATCAATTTGTCTTGTGACAATAACCAACGTCATACCCACAGATAGTACTGCAACATACGCCGTTTGGTTAAGCAAGTTTGTGAAGTTAATCGGGCCTAAGAAAACCCCGCCGGTTAAAATCGTAAAAATGATACAAATCACAACCAAAGCGATATACATCCCGTAATCACGAATGTTGGATCTGAACATCGATATTAATGTATAAAAATACCTGAGAATCGGATTTATTTTTTTCATTGAGTTCACCTATAAGGTCGCCTTTTCCATAATTTTTTCAGGAGTTGCATCTTCGATATTAAATTCTGCCGTCTGAACACCTTCAGCGATAACATAGACTCGGTCACACATGCCCATGATTTCAGGTAATTCAGAGGAAATAATGATGATGCTCATGCCTTTGGCTATCAATTCATTGACAATCGTATAGATTTCAAATTTCGCACCAACATCAATTCCGCGAGTCGGTTCATCCAGAATCAAAATTTTTGGTTCAACGCAAAGCCATTTACCCACTTGGACTTTCTGTTGATTTCCACCAGAAAGATTTTTTACTTCCTGTAAGATAGAAGGGGTCTTGATTTCGAGCTCTTTGACATACTTTTCGGCGATGATGGCTTGTTCTGTAAATTTCAAGACACCATACTTTGAAATTCTTTTCAAGGCCGCAATCGTAACGTTTTGACTAATCGTTTCTGATAAGATGAGGCCATTGCGTTTTCGGTCTTCTGATACATATGCGATACCATTTTCAATCGCCGCTTTGGGAGAAGAAAGATTGACGGCTTTTCCAAAGACGATGGTATTGCCAGAAGTCTTATAATTCTTCGAATTGCCAAAGATGGTCAATGCAATTTCGGTTCTTCCGGCACCCATTAATCCAGCGATGCCAACGACTTCACCTTTTCTTACTTTAATATTGACGTCATTCACCAAATAGCGATTTTTTTCTTTATCATAAGCGTTGAGATGAACAGTTTCTAAAACGACTTCTCCACCTTCGTATTTTTTGCGTTTTGGGAAGATGTCTTCGATTTCACGGCCCACCATGTTCCTGATAATCTCTTGTTCGTTAATTTCTGAACGGTTCATTCGAACGATGGTTTTGCCATCACGAAGGACGGTTAAGGAATCAGCGATGGCTTCAACTTCTTTTAGTTTATGCGAGATCATGATGGAGGTAATCCCATCTTTTTTCAGATTTTGCAGGAGTTTCAATAAGTTAGCGCTATCATCTTCATTTAATGCGGCAGTGGGCTCATCGAGAATTAAGAGCTTCACATTATGACTCAATGCTTTGGCGATTTCAATTAATTGTTGCTTACCAACGCTTAATGATCCAACCAAATCATGAATATCCACTTCAAGTCCGACCATATCCAAATATTTTTTGGCTAGTTCTTTGGTTTTATCCCAGTCAATTAGGTTATTTTTTTTACGGACTTCATGGCCAACAAAGATGTTTTCATAAACGGTTAAGTTTTGAAATAAAGCCAATTCTTGGTTGATGATGACAATTCCACATTCGACGGTATCTTTGATGCCGTGGAAATGTTTCAATTCGTTGTTAAAAATGATGTCACCATTATATGTACCGGTTGGATAGATTCCACTGAGTACTTTCATCAAAGTCGATTTTCCAGCGCCATTTTCACCGACAATGAAATGGATTTCGCCTTTTTCGACGTTGAGATTGACATCATCCAAAGCTTTTACGCCAGGGAACGATTTGGTTATCGATTTCATAATCAATATGTCGTTATTTCCCATGATATCCTCTTTCGAATGAGACATATTGTCTTGGTGCAATCAGGCCAGGAGGGGAGGCCTGATTGCTCCTATTAGACAAATAGATTTTTAACTGCGGGATAAATAGTGATAAAGCGTTGATATTTTTGTTCGTATATTTTTATCAGTTCAGGATTGGGATAAAAATCCATGTTTGTTTTCACAATCGCTTTACAAGCGGTTTGAACGTCTTTGTATGCACCACATCCAACCATTGCCAGAATGGCGGCACCAAACGCAGGGCCCTCATCAATTGCGGTGGTATGGACTTCGACATTCATCACATCGGCGATGAGTTGGCACCAAAATTTGCTTTTCGCGCCGCCGCCGGTTATTTTAAAACTTTGAATATTCATGCCTAATGATTTGAATAAAGTAAAGGAATCTTTTAAGGCGAAGGTGACGCCTTCAATGACACTTCTAGCCATATCATATTTGTTATGCATCATCGATAAGCCGAAGAATACACCTTTAGCCAAAGGATCATTGATGGGGGAGCGTTCTCCCATCAAATATGGAAGAAAATATAATTCTTGGCTTGGGTCAACTTTTTCGAGTGATTCGAATAAAGAATCATAGTTTTCATTGCCAATGATTTTGGAGTTAAACCATTCCATTGATCCAGCAGCACTTAGCATGACTGCCATGACATGGTATTGACCATTTGCATGGGCATAACTCTGCAAATGACTTTTGTAATCGGGGGTAAATTGGTCGGTGCTAACAAAGACAACGCCACTGGTTCCAAGCGAGATATTGGCATCGTTATTATTAACAATACCGAGACCAACCGCGCCAACGGCCTGATCGCCGCCACCGGCGATTACTGAGACATTGTGTGACAGTTTTAAATAGGCCTTTGCTTCATCGGAAAGATAACCTATGACTTCATAACTTTCGTGGACTTCAGGAAAACACGATTGATCTAATCCGACTAAATTCAGCATTTTCTGTGAATATTGTCGATTTTTTACATCATAATATAACGTTCCAGACGTGTCACTAACATCTGATACAAAGCGATTCGTTAATTTATAGACCAAATAGTCTTTAGGTAATAGGACCTTTTTGATTTTTTTAAAATTGTCCGGTTCATTGGTTTTGACCCATAATAGTTTGGGAAGCGTCAATCCTGTTAAAGCAATATTACCGGTTTCTTTCATGGCGTTATCGGTGCCAAATTCTTGATTGATATAGTCGACTTCAGCAACGGTGCGTTGGTCATTCCATAAGATGGCATTGCGAATCAAATTGTCATCTTTGTCAAGCAACGTTAATCCATGCATTTGTCCAGAAAAGCTGATGCCACTAATGGAATCTTCAAGTCCGGAAATCAGTTCTTTTAAACCAATCAAGGTTTGACGATACCAGTCATTGGGATTTTGCTCACTCCAAGATGCCTTTTTCATGAGCACATCGTATTTTTTGTTAACGGTTCGGTGAATATGACCCAGTTTATCGGTGAGGATTAGTTTGACACTGGATGTACCTAGATCAATACCTACATACATGGTATCACCTATCCTATCATATATTGATTAATGACTGCTTCCAAATATTCCTGTCTTCCAGATTCGTTTTCTGCGAGTTCTTTTTTGTTCATTACGTATTGTTCAAGTTCTTTAAACCCAACTTTTCCAGTAACGATTTGTTTGCCGATTCCGGACTTATAGGAAGAATAACGGTGTGCTAAGTTGTTTTCTAAAACTTGATCTTCCCATAGTTTCGCAGCGATTTTTAATCCGGCTGCGAAAGCATCCATGCCGGCGATATGCGATAAAATCATGTCTTCAACGGTAAAGGAAGCTCTTCTTGGTTTTGCATCAAAATTGAGTCCACCGGTCGAAAGTCCTCCGGCACGGATAATTTCGTACATAACCATTGTTGTATCGTATACATTTGTTGGGAATTGATCGGTATCCCAGCCGAGGAGTAGGTCGCCTTGGTTGGCATCAACGCTTCCTAATAATTTTGCATCGGCTGCAACCCGGAGTTCGTGGTTGATGGTATGCATCGCAAGGGTCGCATGATTGGTTTCGATATTTAGTTTAAAGTGTTTGTCAAGATTGTTTCTGATGAGGAAGGAAATAACCGTTGCACAATCATAATCATATTGGTGCTTGGTAGGTTCCTTTGGTTTTGGTTCAATGTAGAACTGACCAGTGAACCCAATTTCCTTTGCATAATCAACAGCCATATGGAGTAATCTGGCGAAGTTGCTTTGTTCTAAGGCCATATCGGTGTTAAGCAACGTTTCATAGCCTTCTCTTCCACCCCAGAACACATAACCTGAACCATTCAATCGTTTGGTGATTTCCATGGCTTTTTTAATGGATGCAGCGGCATAGGCGAAGACATCGGCGTTTGGACTGGTGGAAGCACCATTGACATAACGTTTATGTCCAAAGGCATTTGCGGTACCCCATAATAATTTAATTCCGGTTTGTTTCATCTTCTTCTCGATTAAATCAACAATCTCATCGAGATTCTTGTTGGATTCCGACAAGGTTTTTCCTTCGGGGGCGATATCACGATCATGGAAACAGAAATATTCAATCCCCATCAGTTGCATGAATTCAAAAGCGACTTCGACCCGTTTCTTAGCGTTGACCATTTCATCTTCGCCTACTATATCCCAAGGTCTTTCCATCGTTGCATCGCCAAACGGGTCTTTTCCGGATCCGGTCATAGTGTGCCAATAGGCCATGGAGAATTTGAGATGCTCTTTCATGGTTTTTCCTAAAACGACTTCGTTTTCATTATAGAATTTAAAAGAAAATGGGTTTTTGCTTAATTTTCCTTCAAATTTAATCTTTTCAAAGTTGTTGAAATACATAGTGTTTCCTCCTGATTTTTTATATTATTAAACTTAGTTAGAGTTTTAATCAAAGTTTTTTGTGGATATGATATAATACCTTTAAAGGCTCAAATCGAGGTATAACCGTTTATGCAAACTGCCAATTCCCAATCTGTCAAATTGATGAACACCCAGCTTGTTTTAGAAAAGATGATTGAAATTCGGGAAACAACCCGAATTGAATTATCGAAATTAACCACTTTAAACAAAGCAACGATTTCTTCCATTGTTCAAGAACTGGTCAACCGAAAATTTGTATTAGAGACCGAGCGTACGATTAAAACTGCCGGGAGAAGTGCCAATGTCATTATTTTAAACAAGAATGCAGGCCGGATCTTTAGCGTTGAATTATTGCCGAAAGAACTTTATGCCATCATCACAAATCTGTACGGTGAAATCCTATTTGAGATTCGCAAACCCATCCTTAATCCAGAATTTAACTATTATTTAACGGAACTCATGAAAACAATCGATGAACTGAAAAAGAATACGTTCGATTCGGTTTATGGGATCATCGGGATTGGTATCGGTGTTTATGGTATTTTGTCTAAAGATAAGAAAATCAAATTTACGACATTCAACTCATGGAAAGATATTGAACTGAAGAAAATTGTGGAAGATTATTGCGGTATTAAAACATATGTTGAGAATGAAGCTAATATTTCCGCATTAGGAGAAAAAATCTCTTATCCAGATTATGACACCTTGGTTTCCTTAAATATCGGCACGGGCGTGGGTGTGGGTATCATCATTGATGACTCACTTTATACCGGCAATGATGGTTATGCCGGAGAATTCGGGCATACGATCATTGTTCCTGATGGAAAACAGTGCATCTGTGGAAACAAAGGCTGTATGGAACGCTATCTTGCGAACGATGCCATTATAGAACGGTATTTTGAACTAACAAATGAAACCATCACACTTGATACGTTTATCAAAAAATATAAACAGGGTGATCAAAGTGTGATTCAAGTTTATCACGAGTTCATCGGTTACTTGAGCATCGCTATTAACAACATTGCACAAACCTTAAACCCGAAAGCGATTATCATCAGTAATATTCTGGTTGAGAATATTTCAGAAAGTATATCGCTGATAAAAAACGGATTAAGATCAAAAATTATGAATCTAGAACTGTTGACAACATCTAAGTTTAAATCGAAAACAAATGTCTTGGGATTAACGCATTTGTTGATACAAGAGTTCTTTAATGTATCGAATTACTATCCAAAGGTATAGGAGAGACATGTCTCTCTTTTCTTTTATGATTGACTAATGAATCATGCGCTTCATGAGGACCTACGGTTCTATAGCGCTTTCATAAGTTAGTTTATCAAACAAATTATGGTTTGTAAATAAGCATTTTTTCACTTTATTCAGAAGGTGTTTACTTCTAACTATAGAAATTTCGCCCCGTTTGGGCCATTTTTAGTGAAATTTTTTCAGGACATAAATTATGTTATAAACTAATTCATAATTCACATAAAATGCAGAAAATAAAAAAACGCGACACCAAATTGGCCGCGTTTTTAGATTATAAGATAAAATTGTGGAATCAATGCATTAAATCGCGTTATTATTTTATATCTACAACCGGAATTTGACGTTTTTCATAGGAACTTTGCGTTGCTAGTTCAAGCAAACGAATGACTTTGGCACATTGTTCGGGTTTGACAATTAAGTCTGAATGGTTGACCAAAACGTCAAAAATATTGTCATAAAATTTTTGATATTGACCCATTTCAGTCACTATCAATTTTTGAGAGGTCTTTCCGTCCTCATAGGTGGCCAAAGTACCGTAATTTTCTGGCAAATCCATTCCAAACCCTTGAGCATTCGGTTTTATGCCATTTGCCAAGTCTTGTTCCTGAACGTCGGTACCACATTTGATGAAAGAGCCTTTCGTACCCCAAACGACAAAATTGGGGAATCTCCCTAAGGCTGTTTCGCTTGAAAAAACCTTAACTTGCTTAGCTTCATAGGTAAGAATGACTTGGAACGTATCAATCGAACCAGACACTGCTCGTTCTTTTCTTAAGTCCCCATAAACCGCATTAGGTATTCCAAATAGGGTCACTGCTTGATCAATTAGGTGGACGCCCAAATCAAATAATACGTTGATTCCTTCGCCACCTGCGGCCTTCCATGCCTTAGAACTCTTGCCTACGACAAATCGGTTAAACCGGGATTCGTAATCCACAACGTCCCCTAACGTTCCTTCTTCGATCAATTTTTTGACCGTTAAATAGTCGCCATCCCATCGGCGGTTTTGATAAACGGAAAACATCACATTGTGAGCCTTTGCTTTTTTGCATAAGTCGATGGCTTCAGTATAAGTAATGGTCATAGGCTTTTCAACAATGACATTTTTACCTTTTAATATTGCTTGTTTTGACATTGCGTAATGCTGATCATTGGGCGTACAGATAATAACTAGGTCAATGTCGTCGGTCAATAACTCCTCATACGAGTGAACAACTTCCACATAAGGATAAATCGTTTTTGCTTTCTCGGTGGTGCGTTCAAATACTTTTACGAGCCGAAAACGTGGATCAACATCGAAATAGGGCGCATGAAATACCCTAGCTGACATTCCAAAACCGACAATACCGACTCTTATGATGTTGTTCATAAAGGACCTCCATTGATTTTTTGCTTTTTTTATTATAGCATGGATATTCAAATCCTTGGGTGTATTCGTCAAGAGCGATTCAAAATAATCGAGATTTGATGGTAAGTTAAAACAAAATGGCCATTATGATAATGATTTTAATGATTCGAAACTCGCCTTATACAACATTTTACAGACTGCAACATTGCGCCACCATCCAAAATGAAAGAGTGAGTATCTTGCATATTTTTCGACTTCCATTATCAAACCCAAGTACCCAAGCATGATAGCGAATCGAACTCGTTCATTATTTGTAAGGGAAAGTGGCTCCTTAGAAAATCGGTTGTAAATCTCAAGAGCATTGATTTTTTTATCAAGTGTCATATTCATAAAATCGACGCTGACAAAATCAGCAATTCGGTCTCCCCAAAAACAACGTTCCAAATCAATCCAACCCAGAGATAACATCCCATGCGATTGGTCACAGATGATATTTGGGTACCATATATCAAAATTGACCATTCGTGATTCAACGGTCTCAAGGATGGTTTGATGTTTGATAATATACTGCAATAACCGCTGTCCCTTCCTTGACCTATGATGGAATTTGTGAGCGTCTTTCAATAAATTTTCAACCATGGATAGAATGGCTTGAAACCAATTGTCGTGCAAGCCATTTTGTAGATACCCGAATTGAATTCCCTGGATGGAATGCATCATCGCAATCATTTCAAGATTTAACTCTGTCGCTTTTCGATGTTCTTCAGGCAACAATTTGGCTTGATCAAGCGTCGTTCCCTCTAGTTTTTCCATTATGAAATAAGAAGTAGGAATCATTTTGCATGTGAAATCTGAGGCATAGATTTCAGGTACTCTAATAGACGTTTTTTCGCGAAGTTCTTGATAAAAATAGACTTCGGATGCCATCATTTGAGTCTCATAAGTCAAAATACTCCCCTCGCCCAATGGTGCGATTTTTATGACATACGACTTTGTTAGAGTGGCCACCGAATAAAGGCTATTAAACTCGCCCGCCCCCAACGGTTGAATTGTTTGGATGTCCATGATGCCTGCATTTTCGAATAAGCGATGGATCATATCTGGTTCGATTAAATACTTGCTTCTACTGTTCATACGTTGCTCCCAAATGGTTTTTGATAGATTTCACTATGTCCTATTGTATCATTTCATCTGTTATTTGAAAGTGAATATTCGTGTTATATAACTCAATTTATATTAGATTTATTTTATTCAGAATAAAACAAAGACGATTGATCCCATAAGGAATAATCGTCTTCGTCAAATACATTTCGCAATTAATAGGTCTTTTTTTCTTTTACTTTCTTTGGAACAATGACAGGGGCTGCACCGGGTACTTGTACCGGTTTGATTTTTGGGTTGTTTTTGTCAGCTTTCTTTTTCATCGTTAGCTTGTCATTCTTCGCCTTGTCGTTCTTATCCATACGAACCCTTCTTTCTTTTGTGTTTATCACACATTATTATTTGTTTTTAGAGTTGTTACTACTTCTATTATATCGCATTTTTTAGATAATTCACCCAAAATGATGGTCTAAATTAAGCATATTCATTAAAATATTCAATCATTGAGATTTCAAATATGTAGCGTATTCCCTTTACAGTACTAATGAGTTCATTCGGTTTGATTACTAATCATCAGATACAATTATAAAAAAACATCTCTAATTAGCGAAATAACGCACTTAATCCCCTTGCAAGAATGAACCAATACTACTATAATGAAAAATAGATAATTAAAAATAATAGGGGGATATAGGTCATGAAAAAGTTTTGGAATGTTTTAGGTCAAATTTTGGGATTTCTCACCATCGTTTTATACGCATTTCTTTATACCGACGCTCAATTTGGTTTTGGATTACCCACCAATATTATGGGCTATTTGGAATTTGCTCAAGATTTCGCTGCACTCGCAGTTGCGGCCATTGTGGGAATGGAATTTGTCTCTGGAAAGAAACTCTTTGCTTTCATTTACATTTTAATCTTAGCAATCGTCGTTATCTTTATGTTCTTCCCAACACTGGGTGAATCACTTGTCACCATGTTGAATACCATTATCTAAATACAAACAAAATAAATAGCCACCCATTCTTATGCTAAAGAGTGGGTGGCTTTGTTTTATCTTATTTTTGAACGTTCAGGATTTTAAAGAAAAAAGCCATAATGGGACTTAATGTAAAAGCAAAAACAAAACTTCCCAAGTTGACAGCCCCAAAGGTTTGGTCTAGATGATAATAGGTTAAAAATCCAAAGAGTGCTCCGATGGCGATGCCGGTAAATTCAATCGCTAGTCGAATAAACGTGATTCTTTTCGCATGTAAAATATCCACAAACATAAGCATCAATTCATCGAATACAAAGGCCGGAAAAGACGATTTGACAATAAAGGTTAATCCCAACGGGAGAATAATTGTGCCCACGATATAAAACACATACTGAAGCCAAACAATGCTCCATTCTTGATTTTTAAACACAACAATGTTCCAAAAATCAATCGATAACGCTACTAAAACCATGGGAATTAACATCAGAACAAATTTCCATTTTTTGCGGTAGCTCATCACAATAACCATAATAAGGATACTCACCGAAAATGAAATCATCCCTAAGGTAATCCAATTGATGCCTAGGTTTAAAACAAAAAAGTCACGAATATTGATGGTAACCGTATCCCAGGCACCCGCTCCTAATGTGGATGCTTTCATCACATTGACGCCTAGTCCTAAGACGATAAAACCCAAAAGATAGAAGCCGATATTCTTTTTATTATTACTTAGAAATGCTTTTATTTTATCCAAAATACCCTCCCGGCATTGAAACAAAATTCCAGTAGCCTAACTTGGTTCTATTTTAATCAAAAAGCCCTTTGCCATCGAGAATTTTAGGATAATACTTTTCAATTCTCGCTTCACGCGTTTTTGCTTGTTTCGGTTCTGTAAAATGCAAAATATAAGCTCTTTGTCTCCCTGGCGTTAAGGCGAGAAACGCCACTTTTAATTGGGGTACTTCTTCAAACTTTTGTAGCAACTCATCCGGATATACCATATTCTCTGTCGGTTTGAATTCAACTTTGGCCCCGCTTTTTTCGAGAATGATTGCCTCTTTCACATAGTTAATAATACTCTCTTTATGTTGAAGGATTTCATCAATGGACGTAAACCGGAGTTGTCTTCCGGCTTGGACATTTTGGGTTTGTTGGATGAGTAGTTTCAAAGGATCACTCAGTAAGGATCCTTTAATAAATAAGAGTGCACAATACTCTTTAAATCCATGGATTAAGACCACATTTTTATCATGATAGGTGTAGCAGGGTACCCCCCACTTTATTTCTTCAATCAAATCATCGTGATTAACCAATGATCGCAATAAAACAAATTCATCCCGCCACTTCTTTTCACTTTGTATAAATTGATCGACGAATGGATTAAGTTCTCTCATAGGTTCCTCCTATATATTAGACACTCTCATTATAGGAGGTATTCATGAATATGTAAACAAAGATGCACTGACTCGAACACAAGTGTTTATGCCAATTGGGTATCTTGATTGTTTTGTGTACGCACTTGCTTAACTTTGTCCCAAACCAATAAAAACGCAGCGTGAACAGGAAGAAACAAGAGCCCTAACACAAACCAGTTTAACGGCGTTCCTTCTAAAATCGGTTCGTTGATATACATGGCATCAGAATAGTTTAGAACCGAAATTAAGAAAAGCCCATAAGTCATGTAAAACGCCAACCCAATGGGCAATAATGCCCATTTCTTAAGGCTTGGAATTATATGACCTTTTGATATCATCACAAGAATTAAGAACACCATGATGGTATGATGAACCAATCCTGAGATCGTCATAGGATACCAGATGGAATCGGCTTGGCCAATGAATTCTGGGTAAACTAGTGTCAATAAGCCACCTAACATTCCGGTGTAGGCAACGCTATGGAAAACCGGATGATTTCGTTTTAGGAATAATGCGGATAATGAAAGTGCCAAACTGCTGGTCCCACAAAAGGATCCTGGTAAAATGGCACTAAACCCACTTCTTAGGATGCTGACGCTCAATCGGTTCCATACGATTGCCATCAGCAATAGTCCGCCAATTACTCGGACCAACCTGTCAACCTGTTGATCGGTTTTAATGTATTTTTTAATCATTTGAAACGCTACAATCATCAATCCAATGACGACAATGAGATACATGAAATGTTCAATCCCAAATATTTCTGGCATAAAATAGTCTCCTTTAAAGCCATTCGAATGGAAAATCCACACAATTTTATATGATATCATTTCAGTTTAATAAAAGAAAGCCCTATTGTAAATATTTAGGATACATGGCATCAATCCTTACAATTATTGATTTATTCCTATTATTCAAAAAATATTCCTATAAAAAAACACAACTCAAGGGTTGTGCTTAGTATTTTATTCAGTCATCGAAAGAGTGTCTGTTACTCGATGTATGAGACGATCATTTCTAAATTGCCGCTGATTCTGATGGCCAAGGCTTCTGATGTCACAATAAGATGAGACCCTTTTGAAACAGGCACTTCATTGATTAAACCCACGCCATCAATGACGCTCACCAACCGGAACCGTTCATTCAATATTTTAGCACTGGCTTTGATGACCCATCTCTCTACCGTAAAAAAAGGGGATTGAATCAGTTTTTCAAACAGATTTCCATTTAGAAGACTCTTTTGCTTGGGAAAGTCATTTTCGATATGAGGAATGGTCGCAACGTCGATGGATTGAGACAAATGCAACTCGCGTTGTTTTCCTGATGCATCAACACGGCCATAATCGTACAGACGGTACGTTACATCAGAGGATTGTTGAGTTTCTAAAATCAACGTTCCTTTGCACAAAGCATGAATAGTACCTGAAGGAACGAAGATGAAATCGCCTTTATAAATTTCTTTTTTTATAAGCAATTGATTCCATTGATTTTCTTGGATCAACTGCGTAAACTCTTCTTTTGATTTCGCTGTGTGTCCAAAAACCATTTTTGTTCCCTTAGGCGCATCAAGCACGTACCAACATTCTGTTTTCCCACTATCAGAGGCATGTTTGCGAGCATACTCGTCATTGGGATGAACTTGAATAGAAAGGTCATCGGAAGCATCAATTATTTTGGTTAAAAGCGGAAATTCTTTCGCGGAGCAATGATTGAATAACTGAGGATATTCATGGTAAACTTCTCCTAATTTACGACCCGATAATGGTCCGTTAAGAATGATATTTTCGTCGCCTTTGTGCGCTGAAATGGCCCAACATTCGCCGACATGGTCGTTGCTGATGGGATAACCAAAGACGTCTTTTAATTTTGTTCCGCCCCAAATTCGATCTTTAAAAAGCGGTTGAAGCAATAAGATTTCTTGCATAGTGGATTCCTCACTTAGTATTCTCTATTATATCATAAACAGTGTGTCTAAAATAGGCGATTTTGTGGTATAGTATTGGTATAATGAGGTGATATTTTTGAACTACTATTTAGGCATAGATGGCGGCGGAACCAAAACCAGAGTCTGTTTGATTAATGAATTGGGATCCATCCTAGGGTATGGCAATGGCGGACCTTCAAGCATCGACACCGTGGATGCGGAAACGACTTTTTTAAACATCCAAAATGCCCTTCAAGAAATTAAATATAGTCCTATTCGTTTAAAAGGTATTTTTGCCGGCATCGGTGGGGTTGTCACCCAAACCGATAAATCCGTCCTTGCGGCTTTGCTGAAAAGATTACCCTACACTGATGCTTCAACCATCATCAACGTTGACAATGACGCAATAAATGCCCTTGCAAGCGGTGAATTAGGTCAGGAAGGAATGGTTTTGATTGTGGGGACCGGAATGGTCGCTTACGGCCAAAACCAAGAAGGCATGACCCATAAAGCAGGGGGATGGGGTTATAAAGAAGGGGATGCCGGAAGTTCATATGATTTAGGCGTCCAAGCGTTAAAAATTCTCATTAAAGCCTTCGATAAACGCATTGAATCAACTGACTTTATTGAAGCACTAGCCAACCACTTAGGCATGCAAAAACCCTCTGATATTATCCCAATAATGGACCATTACTTTGGTCAACGTACACTCATCGCTGGATTAGCGCCGCTTGTCACGAAATTCGCCAACAGTGGGGATTATCACGCAAAAACCATCGTGGACAACGCAACGGATGAATTGACGCTATGTGTCAACGCTGTGTATCAAACCATTCATTTGCCAAAACCTTATTTGGTGGTCGTTGGTAGCCTTGGAAATGCGGAAGGATATTTCAAAATTCAATTGCATCAAAAAATCAAAAAGATTTGTCCAATGATACACATCACGGAACCCATGATTGACCCCGCTTATGCGGCCGCAAAGCTTGCATTAAACAAAAGCTAGTCATTTCTATAAATACTTAAGTCCGGAATAAATCCGGACTTTTTATTTTAGAGTTTGATTTGGAAAGGCAAATACGGTAAATCATTGTGGGAGTAAATATCGCACTTGGGATTGTTTTCGAAACAATACCGGATTTCGACGGTGTTGGGCAAAAGGTCCAGTTCGATGGTTGACCCTTTGATAGATACTGAGGGTACGTCTGAATAATTGATCCCATCAACGGTGGATTTAAACCCTAAGTTCTTTCCACTGATCGATTTTAATGGCAAGGTGTTATATTTTGAGGATAAGATGCATTTATTTTTGACCATTTTATGGGTATTGTAACAAGGCGATAACGAGTCTTGAGCCTGATGATACACAAATTCTAACAAGACATCGGCGATTCTTTTTGCGACGATGGTTTTGTTCTTGGGATGTATGTTTTCCGATTCACCTTGATCTAATGCACTAACCATGTATAAATGATGTTTTAAATCGATCGATTTGGTTTGCGCATCTCTGACTTTAGCGATGGCATCTTGAACGGTTCCGGGATAGGAATAATTCGCAATTTGAACATATACAAACGGAAGTTGATTGTTCATGAAGGAATTTCGCCACGACTCGACCATGGTTTTAAACGCCAATTGATATAATTCGCAATTTTGATGATCTGACTCACCTTGATAAAATAAAACCCCTTTGATTTGATAAGGTCTTACTTTGGAAACCATCATATCAAAACAGCCAGCAGGCCGGTTGTAATGCTTCGGTCCCATGGGAATGTAGGGATCAGGATAGTAACGGTAAGCTTCTTCGTGCGCTTTATCCGAAGGTAAGCCTGATCGTACTCCTTTATCAATTTGGCCATAAAATTCCATTAAGCGTGGTAATTGTTTATTGAAACGCTCAACATACTCTTCTTTTGAGCGATAGCGGTCAATTTCAGTTTGATAAAAATCAAGGTAGTTCTTAAGACCAGGTTCTGCTTTCAACGAAGCAATGTCCGTCCAAGAGAATACGGACGTATCACCCATATTGCAAGAAATAATACCGATGGGACGGTGTGTTTTTTGATTCAACTCTTTACTAACAAGGTAGCCAATAGCCGATAAAGTATTGACTTCTTCGATGGTACATAAATGCCATCCTGGATTCGAAGTATAAAAATAGGGGAATTCGATGTGGGCATTCTCATAAGGTAGCTTAGGAACTTCATAGAACCGAACTTGAGGAAGCGTTTCGGGTTGAAAATGGGTTGCTTCTTTAACGGTAAATTGCATGTTGGATTGACCAGAAGCGACATACACATCGCCGAATACACAATCATTCAGAGTGACTTCTTGTTCAAAACAGCGAATCATCAAATTAAATGCATCTTCAGTATAAGGAATGATTGGCAATTCGATGACAAAGTGATCCTCCAAAAGATCAAAGCTAAAATGCTGTGATAGAAGAATAATATCTAGATGTATATTTTTTTGACAGGTACCGAATAACCGAATCGGTTGATCGGCCTGAAACATGATGTGATCGCTAAATAATGTTTCAAGTTGAAAATACGTTGCCATAGATGCCTCCCAGTTAAAAACGTGCTAAAAAAAAGCCCGGAGGAAAGGAAACAATATCCTTCCCTCCGGTAGTTCAAACTTATTACTTGATAACGATGTTGTCGTAGGTTAACGTTCCGGTGTTTCCAGCAGAAATGTTAATCATTAAAGAAATGGAAGTCATGGTGTCTGTTAAAGAACTAACGGCGATGTAAACATACGTTCCCTCATCGGTATAAGCAATGTTTCCATACGTTGTTTGTTGGGTAAAGGATGCATCATATCCAAACGCTTGGAACGAAATCGTTCCCGATAATGGAGCTGACGTCTTTAAATAAATGCCAACATATTCAGCGCCTAAAGCCACTAATTGCGCTTTCGTCATGTTAATACGAATGCCGTTTGTGCCAGTTGCGTAGGCTGATTGTAATACATTTTCTTCACCAATGGTAACCAATGAACCGGTTGCGGGTGCCCATGCACTTCCGCCTGATCTAAATCCTGTGAAGGAGAAACCCGCTTTGAATGCTGCATCATCCGCATAGGATTCAAAATCATTAAGAACTTGAACGACAGACAACTTAATGGTATAAGCCAATGAGACGCCTGAACCTGAGTCTGTAGCTGTTACAACGAGGTCATACGATCCCATTAAAGGATTTGCAAGATCAAGGCCATCTAAACTAAGCATGCCAGGGGCTGCGGCGATGATGCCATCTTCAGCATCCGTAATACTAATCATTCCCAGTAAGGTAGGAATAAACGCTTCAAGTGATTCGCCGGCTTTGAACGTCATTCCGGAAAGAATGGCTAAGTTTTCATCACTGACGGAAACAACAGGGGCTTCATTTGGAAGGAATTCTTCAACGTATAAAACGTTGTCCCAAATCAATTGACCAACAACGCCGCTGTTATAGTTGATAACGAGTGACAATTGATTGGTATTGCTGGTAATGGCTGATACAGGAATATAAACAACGGTGCCTTGTGCTAATTTCGTAAAGTCAGAAACGATTGAAGAAGTGACTTCGGCATAGGTTCCATCGGTTTTGTAGACGAAACTTTGGAATTTTACCATGTTTGTTGTATCAGTTGCTTTAACATAAATGGCGATGTATTGAATGTTGGCTGGAATTTCAGCTTGCGTAATTTTAATACGAATACCAGCGGTTCCGGTTGAGGTATTGACGTTTTGAATGATGTATTGATTGGTACCGTCAACCATTAAGGTTCCGTTTGATTTTACGAAGGGGGTTCCGCCAATGATTCTGAAGCCAACGATGTTGTCAACAGCAGCTTGGAAATCAGCGTTGTCAACATATTGTTCAAAGTCGTTGAAGATGACGATTGGTTCGAGTGATACAACCACTTCGATGGTTGCAGTTAAACTAGAAGGATTTTCAATGCCATCGGGCAATGTTCCTAGAATAGCTGTAAATGTATAACTTCCGGCAACAGCTGGGTTAAATGTGTCGGTATCGTCCCAACCCGTTACTGGGATGGTAATTAAACCGGTATTGGCTGTTACAGATGTTGGCAGCGCCAAGATAACGCTGGCGGCATCGGCGAATGGAACAGAACCAATGATTCCGGCTTCGAAATCATCTATTACATCCATGCTAGTAATAACATTGTTGTATTCGATTTCAATTGCATATTTTGAAACATCTGCAGGATTCTTAAGCGCAATTATTTCATAAACCGTTAAGGTTCCGGTGCAAACATTCCATGTTTGGTTGTCAAATCCAATGGCGAAATCAGTAATTGCGGATGGATTAAATCCTGATGTTGCTAACACATCAATGATAACCCAACCGGATTCGCCAATGGCTGGGAGGTTCACGGTGAAGGCGTTTTGTGATCCCGACCAATAGAGCCATACCGACATGGTTGTTTTGTTGGTATTGTTGTTAACATAGAAAGCCAAGTGTTTAAATTCATCTGTGAGGCCAAAGGACGATAATGAGTCATAATTTCTGGCTAAGAACCATCCATTGTTCACGGTTTCTGGTAATGTTAATTCCAATCCACCATTTAAGGTTTCAAGGTTTAATAGCGGTGGGTTCACAAG
The DNA here is from genome assembly GCA_942493185.1 of uncultured Caryophanales bacterium. Lineage (GTDB taxonomy): Bacteria > Bacillota_I > Bacilli_A > Izemoplasmatales > Hujiaoplasmataceae > UBA5603. Next base: position 362,856 of record OW818673.1, on the reverse strand, counting down.
GTTCGCACCACTTACACGGTTTGTCCATTCAGCTTCAAAAGCCGCTTCATCAGCGTAATCAAAGCCATCAACGACGATGTAATCATCACCGGCAACCAATGGATTATAAACATGTTCAATGGCAAATTCTTTGACATAAATGGTGTTGGTTGTGTCACTTAGGAATCCATAATCAAATTCCATTTTGGCACTATTTGCGGAAATAAAGGATTCTTTATCAACAGTGAAGTAAATATAATAAGTAACATATTCTGTCGTGATACCAAAACGGTTTACGCCACCTTCAAAATTATCAATCCAAGGATCAGCGCCAAGGGTGGTACCGATTCTCACTTTGAGGTCGGTTGCGGTGGTTGCTTTAGCGACCACTTTAATGCGATAGGTTTCACCATATTGTAAAACGGTATTATCAAACATATTCGTAATTCTACCAACCATCCAGTCATAAGTGTAAGCGGGAATGTTGGTAATGACGAAGGCATCTTCAACTGCATCGACGGTAACGGTGGAACTAGAAATAGTGCCACTTACGATGTTGTTCGGTGCTAAATCAACGACTTGTTCAATAATGGGTTGTTGTTCTTGTAATAAATCAAATGATTTAATGTAAATGTTGTTGGTTGCATCAGTGGGCAAATATCCATACATGAATTGGAATTTCGCATTGCCATTGACCATGGCTTTATCTACTGTGAAAACAACTTGGTATGTAACATATTCGCTGGTGATTGAGAAGTTGGTTAAGCCACCATTGAAATTGTCAATCCATGGATCAACCCATAATGTCGAACCGATTCGGAAATAAAGGTCGGTCGCAACATCGGCTTTAACCGTGATTTCAAATTTGTATGTTTGTCCAAAGACCAATTCTGCTCCAGATGTAAAGTAATAAACCCATCTTGCATGATCCCATGGATCAACATTGATGTCGATGTTCGAAATAACATACGCGCCTTCAATGTCATCATATGTGACGATGGAATGCGTTGGGCCTTCATCAGGTGTTCCAAGCGGTGTTCTTGAAGATTCATCCCAGACAATGTCAGAAACGTTCACATTGATGGATTTCGTTGCGGTATTGCCATTCGCATCAGTGACTTGGTACGTTACGACGAATGTACCGGCTGATGTTGCAAATCCATCAACAACGAACGCATCTAAACCGGTGATGATGACAGACGAATTAGGAATAATTCCATCAATATTGTCAGTAACAACTAAACCGGCTAAGCCATCAAATGCATCGCCTTTATTAATGTTGAAATCACCGATACCAATGACTGGAACTTGTTTGTCAACGATGGTAACTTCGACTTCAAGGGTGGTAATATTGCCAGAGAGGTCATAAACCGAATAAGTAACGGTATAAACACCGGCAACGTTGAAATTCAAACCGCCATCATCAACCATGGCTGATAGAATAATGATTTCGCCATCAACAGCATCGTTTGCAGTAACCATTTGCGTTAAATCGACGGTGACGTTGGTGTATTGATCCAAGGTTGTTGGAACGCCTTCTTTTGGCGTAATAACTGGGCCAACGGTATCAGCGGTGGCTGCGGTTAAAACTTGGATGGTTAAGGTATAAACGGTTGAATGATCATAAGAGTCGGTTGCGGTGTAAGTGACATCATACGATCCAGCAACAGCCATGTTCACAGCTGAAGCATCAATAACAGGCGTTAAAACGTTGTTTGACATATCTTTAAAGGTCACATAATCAGCCCAATTTGGAGCTAAGTCGCCTTCTGTGAATTTCACTGGAAGATTTGGTCCAACGTTTTCTTCATAGGTAGGAGGTAAGAATTCGGTGACGACTTTGTATAATCCGACGTTTTTGAAAGTAGTGACGCCATCTTTACCGACATTCGAGTAATTTAAATTACCTAAGTTAAGTTCGATGATAAATTCATTGCCACCACTGGTCGAAGTCAATGTATCGAGTTGGAAAAAGACATTGAATGTTTGGTATTCAGCCGTGATTGCATATTGATGATCATTTCTGCCATCATAGTCATCAATCCAACCATGAGCTTGGTCACTCATAAGTCCCATTCTAAAGCCCATGATCCGGTTAATGGTGGTTTTTACGGTGAACGTAAACATATACCATTGACCTGCTTCAAGGTCGAGTGAGGATTCTTTTAAGTAAGCGCCGGCAGCGGACATGTAGTTACCAAGTGATGTAACAGTAACATTCATTTCGCCTAAGGTTGCATCATAACTTATGGAGGCTTGTCCATCGTTGCTCTTTTCTTTCCATAATCCATCGCCTTGGTTTTCAAAGGTTGGATCAGTGATATATCCAGCATCAACTAAGTTGCCAACGATAACCGTACGCGTGTAGGTTGATGTGTTGTTTCCGCCATCTGTGACCGAATAAACAACATCGTATTCACCGACAACATTTAAATCAAGATTGCCATAATCGATGGATACTGATGAAGTGATATTGCCATCAATATTGTCGACTGCGGTTACTCCGGCTAATAATAATGCTTCAAGTTCTTCTTGAGTATAACCCACTGCATAAGCTGCTTCATCATTGGGAACGGATAATACCGGCGCAATCATGTCACGAACTTCTGCGAATGCATATTGAACACTCAAATTTTCAACAACGAGGCCGTTTTGGTCAATCGTTAACTCTGCGGCATCAAGCGCTGCATCGATGACGAAATAGACGGTATATTCGGCTACAGTTGAGGTTAATGCTACTTCAGAAAGGCTGGCTCTAGCAGATCCTAAAGCGATGCCAATGGAACCATCGGTCGTTGCACTTGCGGAAAGGATGACTTTCACAAATGTAAAGGCGGCGATGTTTTCATTAATCACACCGCCAGAAATAGCGGGAGAATGTAAAACATCTTCAACGGTTGTAAAGCTTGCGGCGGGAACATCCACCAAGTCGCCAAAGACGAAATCGCCAAAGGTAACCGTGATGGTTCTTTCAACCGTTGCGACGTTATCCGATTCATCACTAGCTGAATACGTTAACGTGTAAACGCCAGGAAGCCAAATATTAAGGGATCCTTCAACGGTTACATCAACGGTGCCATCAATCGTATCGGTTGCAGCAACGCCTGCGAGTGAATCAAATAATTCACCTACATAAATCGTCTTGTTTGCTGTACCGGTGATGAGGGGAGCTTGAACATCGGTGAAAACAACGGTAACGGTTCTTTCAACGACGGTAACATTTCCATCGTTATCAATGACTGTGTACGTTGCGGTGTAAACACCGACGGCATTCGGGTTGACATTGCCTTGATACGTCACTTCATCGGTAAGATCGCCATCTTCTACGTCCGTTGCTGTAATACCTTGTAACGGAATGAATGTGGAGTTCTTTTCAATCGTGACATCATCGGCACCTAAGATAACAGGGTCGTTATCGGTCGGTATGGCTGTTGTCGTGGTTGTAGTCGTTGTTGATGAGGTGGTTCCTGTGGTCGTCGTCGTGGTAGTATTACCCGTACAAGCGAAAAGGATGACCGTCAACAACATGAAACTTGCTGCTAACAAAACTTTTTTCATTGTATCCTCCATTATGTTATATTTTTTCTAAGCCTAGCTTAGGTAATTCCTTCAATTAATTGCCTGCGATGCCGGAACGGTCAACGCCTTCGACGAACCATTTTTGAGCGAATAAATAAACCAAAAGTAACGGAGCGATGGAGATTAAGGTCATGGCATATTGAACACCGGTGTTATAAACGCTATTAACGGTGTCAATCGTGACATTTCCTTGTGCGTACATGGAACGGTACATGGCAATATAACTTTCTAGACTCATGGGTAACGTTGTGAAATTACTGCCAAAGTAAAGTCTTGCAAGCGATGTTTCATTCCAGTACCAAACAAAGGAATACAGCCCGCAAATTAAGAATGCGGGTGCCGCCATGGGGATGGCGATGGTGAGAAAGGTTCTAACCGGACCTGAGCCGTCCATTTCGGCGGCTTCGAATAATTCGTGAGGAATCGTTCTAAAGAATTGATAGAAGATTAAGATAAAGATGGTCTGTCTAATGCCGTTTCCAAAAAGTGCCGGAACCCAAAATGCGCGTATAGAATCCATCAGTTTCAAATCAATTCCCAAGAATTTTAAATCGTTGTATAAAACGGTGGTCGGTATGTACGTTAAGACAGTAGGGACCAAGAACATCGCAAGCATGATTCCCATCATGATTTTTCGACCCGGAAATTTGTAATGACCAAATCCATACCCGATTAAGGCGGATGAGACAATCGTTGCGAGCGTTGGATAGACAGAAACCTTTAAGGAGTCGTTGAACGATTCCATAAATTTCATCCACTCGAAGGCATTCGCATAATTGGCGAGGGTTACGTTTCTGGGAATCCACGAAATCGTGGTATCAATTAAATCTTCCAAACTCATAATCGACATCGATAACATCGACAGTAAAGGATATAAGAAAATAAAACTGATGCCAATGAGAAGCACATATAACACTAATTTGAATAACAGTCCGTCATTGCCTTTTCGACCCATGAGGAGACGCTTATAATTGATTGGTTTTTTAATAGTCATGATGTCCTCCTAGTCATACCGTCTGGAAGCCAGTTTTATAACAAGACTGTAACTTCCAATGATGGCGAGTTCAATGGCGAAGAGAATCCATGATAATGCAGCGGAATAAGCACGGCCATAGTTGATTTCATCTGACAAGGTTCCACCCAATAATCCTCTTTCATCAGAGGTCGTGTTGATGATGGAAACAATGGCATTGTTTGAAAGGTTCGAATAAACGATGGTGGTGTAGATAATATTGATGTACATGAGCGGTATCAAAGCGGGTAAGGTGATTTTCCAAAACAATTCCCACATCGATGCCCCATCGATTTCGGCGGCTTCGTACGTGGATGAATCCATTTTTTGAAGACCGGCCAGGAAAATCAAAATTTGAACACCCGATAACCATAAGATCAAAACAATTTTCTCGAACGCTTGCGCAACGATGTTTGAGAAAAACTCTGGGAAGTATTCTGTCAAAAAAGTGGAAATGGTCCCATTTGCAATGGCTGGAACCGTGAGTAAGCCATTGGATTGAAAGTTCGCCAACATGTTTCCCGATAATAAAATAACCGGAATGAAGAAAATGGTTCTAAATATGGCTCTTCCTTTAATCTTTTGATTGAGCATTAATGCTAAAATCAACGCAAAGATGACAACGAGCGGGACGACTAAGGAAACATCTTTAAAGGTATTAACGATCTGAGTTAGATGGTAAGGTTCATCCGCAAAGATGCGTTTGAATTGGGTAAAATCGTACCATTTCCCTGTAATTTGCCAACCGTTGATGGCCACATAGTAATACTTATCAGATAAAGCCATCCGAATCGATTTGGCGAGAATGGGAAAACCGATGAGAATCATCCCAATAATCCAAGGCAGAATAAATAAAATTCCATAGATTGCATTTTTAAAACGGTTGGGTAATAAACGTAGTTTCTTTAAGAGCCAAGTCAGTCCCGTATACTTGCCAATTACTTTGAAAATGGGACCCAGTTTCTTTCTTAAAAACGACTTGGTAGGAGTAATAGCTTTGGTATCAATAAACTTAATTAAGGCGGTCAACTTATCAAGGATGTGGATTCTCATCCACTGCGTGATTTTTTTAATCATCATGAGGGCAACACCACTCTTGATGAGGCTGGCGCAATCGCCAAATCGACATTGATGACTTTGACTTCATCGGTGAAGTTGACATACACCGTAACGCCACTTTCATATCGAATTTCCGCAACACCTTCTAAGACATAACGGTGGCTTACCATGCCCAATCCGCCAACAACATCGGTTACAGCATTCACAGAGCGACCCATCGATATCATGATGTCTTTCCATAAAGCATATTCAGAGGTGTAAACATATTGTGAATTGGTGTATCTAAACTTGTGCGTCGATTCTTTTGTGATTAGGAACGAGGGTTCCATGCCATATTCGATCAACCGAAGGGCGAATAATTGATAATCGCTCACATAGTTGACATACGCTGAATATAACCGCGTCGAACCCGACAAGACCATTTGAATGAACGGAATCGAATCGGTAATGTAGGCATATTTGTTCGATTCAATCGGTGCTTGGTAGTAACTATCAATGGCTTTCCATAAGTAACTGTTGGGTTGATACAGTCCCAACTGATAGTCCGTCAGCGCTTCAATTTCGGCTTTAATGATTGAAATCGATTCATTTCGGTAATGGTTTTGCGAATCATCACGGTAGGAAAATAAGGAAGACCCCACGGTAGAGAAAACCAACGAATCTATGCCAAGCGTGTCATAAAGCCGGTCATACTTGAGAATCTTATCGGCGATTTCTGAGGGACTTGTGTAGTACGTATATGCAAACAAAGAAGATCTTACTGCCGTTGTAGCGAATGAGGATAAGGTGATTTTTTTCACAACGCCAGATCCTAAAGTTGCTTGGAATGATATTAGCGGATTTGAATGAAAATAAATGTTGATATTGTTTTCTTCCAAATAACTCATCATTGCCAGAAACTCGCGTTTCCCGCCCAAGTTTGCTGATGCGACGGGTTTGGCATCTTCGTTGTCGTAATAGCCGCCTTTATTCCATCCGGTGTAGATGATTTCTAGGGTTTCTATGCCGGCTATTTTCAGTTCTTCAACCATCTCTACGACGTCTTGGTAAGAGGTCATCTCGACAAAATCTTTTCCAAACAATCCCCCTTTATAATCTTGACCCAAGATGGTCAAGTTCATGGAGGATCCTAAAGAGGTTTCTTCATCAAGGTCTAAGACAGAACGGTATTTTAAGGCCATCCCCGAATAACTTGCTTCTTCATTCGATAAGAGATGATAAACAACTTCGTAATTGGTTGGATAAGGATCAGTATTGATTAACTGGAATGAATCTGAGGAATTGGATGAGGTTTGAATGGTATAACGTTCTCTGACGATAAATTTGAAGAATGTGGTGTTTAGCATGTAAGAGTTATACCCATAGGGATAGGAATGAATTTCCGCGAACGCATCGCCTTCGCTGATGACAGCGAGAAAGGCGGCTTGATGGTATCCATGGTTCACCCCATACGCCGGGAATGAAGCGGTCAACTCATTTTGTAGGTAATACGTTGAACTTTCTTCTTTGAAGGCACTTAATCCTTCATCGGTTCCATAGATTCGTTTGGTGTAGGCGGTTGAGGAGCGGACATTGGTGTAGCGAATCAATCCTCCCGAACCATCGGGAATCATGGAATACCCATTAATCTCATAATTATTTGAACCGAAATATGGGAAGAGATAAACAGATTTTAACCGATATGACGTTGTTTTAATGGAGGTGGTGCCATCGAGATTTAACACTGTTTTTTCAATGTCGTCTTCTACAAGGGAGTCAATCGGTAAACGAACAATCAAACGTCCTTCTTCGATTTTAACAATGACATCGAATTCTATGGCTTGATCAGTGAAGTTTAAATGCGCTTTGAATCCTTGATCAATGGTTTCATAATCATAGTCAACTTCGACATTGTATTTTGGTCCAGAAACATATGATTTTGAGTCTTCTACTAAAATGTTGTCAAGATTGTAGTACTCGATGATGACGCCTGATTCGATAAAGAACCGTGACGTTCCTGATAATCCTAATTGTAAATAGTCTGGATAGGTAGAATACCAAACGTATCCGGAGGTCTTTTCATAAACGGCTATTTGAAAATACCGTTCTTTGACATAAAGCTTCAAATATTCATTTTCTGAAGCCAGTTCAAATCCTTTTCCCAACAAGGTGGTTTCGTAGTCTAAATCGATTTCAACCAAGGTTTGATCTTCCGGTTGTCCAAAGAAATTGGAATCGGTGGATAGATTGTACGTGTTTTGTTGGATTAATCCCGTCATTCCTTTTTGCGAAGCGTTGATAATTGGAATGAGAATAAACAAGACGAGCGAAGCGATCGAAACTCCCAGCAACCATAGTTTCTTATTCACGTAAGATCACTTCCTTTATGATGTCGGTGGCGAAATTTGTTACTTGGATGACCATGAGGTACACCATAATCATGACGACGATGATGATGACCATCATTAGCAAGGTCAAAAACAAATTGATAAACGTTTGACCGACGGTGTAATTGTGGGTTTCTTTAATGTTGAAGAATATCAAGATTCCAACCCAAACCAACATCACCGATCCCCCCATGGTATAAAGGAAGGATTCATTTAAGGTGATAAAATTGGAGATAATGATGACAAATGGATAAATCAAGAAAACGGGCATTAATGCGCCAACGGTATTGATGAAGGTCGCTTTAAACGTTCCCTCGCCTTCCATTAAGGAGGACATTAAGTAGTTTGCCACAATAAAGACCAAGACTGGCAACAATAACGTCATTGCTTCCTTAATGAGGATGGTTTCTTCCGGAATGACATTGTTAAAGATAAATCCGGTAAATAGAATGCCTAAGATATAGAGAATAAATAACAATCCCAAGACAATCCATGCCGTTAAGAACGATGCTTTCTTTTTTGCTTTGACTTCGTAACAAGCATCGGATGGATGCTTAATGAAGCGGAACATAAACAACAGTTCTCTAGGGATACGGTAATTCTTCACTTTTGAAAAAGTATTTGATACATTGCTTAAATAGCGATACTTCTTGTTGGTGAGCGAAACAACGAACACGACCCCTACGAACCCTAATAAACCCCATAAAACGGTTGAGATGTTCTCGGTCATCCACAAATTACGAATTTCCCAGTAGGCTTCTGAATAATCTTTTTGATCATAGGCTATCTTGAATTGCTCAAGAGCCAAATCATATTCTTCATTCATCAAATAGCCTAAACCAATGCCACGGTAAGCCATATCAAGCATGGAGTTGTACCGTAATACTTCTTGCCATACTTCAATGCTTTCTACATATCTGGCTTGATTATATAAATCTAACGCTTGATGAACTTGATAAGCAAACGGTGTTTCTCGGAAAACTTGGATGGAATTTCGGCTTGTATTATCGTCTATGACATAGATATTATTTTGCGAGTCAAGTGCGATGGAGGACGCTGACATAAAGAGACCTAACTTATCATTTCCGGTGCCCTTGCCACCCCACATGAATAACAAGTTTCCTTGATTGTCATATTCACATAAGAATCCAGCCGATGTCACAGCGTAAACGTTGCCAACCGACCCTGCCCACGCATCCACCAAGTCCGCATAGACAAACATCTCCTCAGAGAAGTAATTCGTTCCGCCAATATTCACCTTCTTAAGATTGTCTCCTAAGGCCGTATCTAGTGGCTTTTGTGTGACGGTATAAAAGTATCCTTTGTTATCTAAAGTAATGTTCGTAACAGGAGCGGGGATATTTTTGGTGAGATAGACATTATCATTGTTCGCATAAATGATGCGTTGAATTCGTTCCCAAAGTGTAATGTCGATGTTGTTGGAAGCGAAATAATCGATGAAACGATTATTTGCATTGATCATCAAGACACCCGAAGTGGTGCCTTCATTGACAATGTACATCGTATGATTCGTATCAACCGCGATTTTCATCGGTCGGAAAATGAAGCCATCAACTTCCAAAATGTCGGACGAAGGCGTTGACAACGTATCCACGAGGTCAATCGCTTCTTCTATCGTATTTTTGGTTTTATCAAAATGCCAAATATAGATGCTTCCTAAATCGGCATTGGTTTGACCCAACCCGTAATCGGCAACGTAGATATAATCATCCACGACATAAATGCCAAGCGGTTTGATTAGTAACTCAGACCCAAAGGAATAAAGCACTTCTAATGCTTGGTTCAAAATCAAAATTCGTTTATTTCCAGTATCGGCGATGTACATATAATCTTCATCGTCGATGAATAAATCTTTGGCGGCGTTTAAAGTCGTGCCATCCGAGAGCGTTCTTAACATATAGATCGCTTCGTATGCTTCATTGGTTTCCGAAATATTGTTTCCGCGGTCAAGCGTATAGGTTTTATACGCCGATTGTGCTTCGACGTTCGTGGGTTGGAATGAAACCATAACGAATGTCAAAAGAATGAGGGTGATGATTATTATGATTTTTTTAGTAGCCATGTTATTTGATCCCCGAGTAAGCCATGGTATTCATCACACTATTTTGTAAAATGATGAATAACAAGATATTAGGTAAAAACATGATGAGGGATGCCGCCGCGCTCATTCCTTGAGCGGCGATGGAACTCGTTCCCATGGTTAACGTAGAGAAATAATAAGGCAAGGTTTTCAAAGCTTCATTTGTTACATAAAGATCAGAGGTTTCGCCATTATTCCAGCTGTTCTGGAAGGCTAAAATCGCCACCGTTGCCAACGCCGGTTTAACCAGCGGCATCACCACTTTAAGGTAAATTTGCCACTTGTTGGCTCCATCGATGATGGATGCTTCATACAGTTCTCTTGGCACTTGATCCATAAATTGTTTCATTAAGAAGACACCGACTGGCATCGCTAAGAGCGGCACGACATGCGCAAGCAAGGTATTGGTCACGCCAATAGAATTCATGACGATAAATCTAGGAACCGCAATCGCCACTGGAACAATCATGATGGCCAACTGATTGAGCGCAAACAGGGTCTTTTTTACCCGGTATTTTAAGAACGAGAACGAAAATGCGGCGAGTGATCCAATCAAAATCGATAGGAAGATGACCAACGTACTCGATAACACACTATTGAACAAATATCTGACAAACGGAACACCCGTTTGTGAAGCGGTTAAAAATAAGTTTTGAAAGTTATCAAGGGTGATTCTGGATGCGAATATTTTTGGCGGATACGCATAAAGTTCATCCAAAGGCTTAAATGCGTGCGACACGATGTATATTAACGGTAAGATTGTGACGATTAAAAACGGGAGTAATATCAATAAGAATTTTAATTGACTGATGTGGAAGCGACTGGGGTTAATCATCGTTCCCATGAATTTCGCTTTGCGGTTTTTCCGCATTTTTTTGTATTTGTGAATGGCTTTCTCGGTCTTCGTCATTTCACGCAATTTTTTATTCTTTACCATCATGATTTTTCACCAAACAAGCGATGAGAAATTCGGTTAAAGGTCAAAACAATCACCAAGAGAATGACAGACATGGCCGAGGCATATCCCATCTCATATCGAGCAAAACCATAATCATTCATATGATCCACAATCAACCATCCGGCAAATTGAGGCGGTGGAACGGACCCGGATAAGGCGGAAGCCAATCCGGAGGCATTAAACGTGCCCACAATCGCCATGACCGCACCGAATAGCATCTGCGGTTTCATCGAGGGAATGGTAATATAAAAGATTTCTTGCCAACGAGATTTCATCCCATCGACGTATGCTGCTTCGTATAAATCCTTATTAATGTTCAATATACCTGATAGCATGGCTAAGAATCCAACCGACATCGAACTCCAAATGCCCACGAAAATCATAATTCCAAAGATCATATTGGCATTTTGTAACCACTGAATCGGTTCGTTAATGATGCCAAGTGTTAAGAGATAATAGTTTAGATAACCTCTCGTATCACCTGAAAAGACGACTTTCCAAATAACAGCCATTAAGACTCCATTGGTTAACGACGGCGAATATAAAATGATGGCGATTACTGTTCTTAACTTATGGGTAATCTGTGATAATGTCCACGCCATCATAAAGGACAAGGCATAAGACCCTGGGCCAATAATCAAGGCATATTTAATGGTGGTGGGTAATGCATATTGCATAAAATCGACATCTTGAGTAAATAACGCAACGTAGTTTTCCAACCCAATCCAGGTTGGAAAGTTGATGGTATCGTAATAGGTTAATGACAAGATCACTGAGATGACAATCAATACAACCACCAAAGTGAAGAACACCACCATATACGGTGCCGCAAACAAATAAGACGTATTAAATTTCAGTTTTCTCGTCGGGATTTGATTCTTTATAGCCGGATTATTCATCATCGCCATATCCCTCCGGTATCCAATTTTTGATGTTTGAATTCATTGGTACGATATAGGGCTCACCGTTTGGATTAGTGGCGGTTGCGTAACCGAATTCATCAAATTTACGTGATAATTCCCGAGTGACTCTGGGAATTGATTCATTGATAGAAACAGAGACGTTCATCAAATCGATGACAATCTTATTCCAAATGGACGATAATTCCCGTTCCACGATGTAACTACCCGGTGTCACTGCCGGTATTCGTGACCATTTTGCTTGAGCCATGATTTCTTTTTTGATGCCAGAATCCCAAACCGATGCTTCCAACGCGTTCATATTCGCTGATAAAATCAGGAATTTCTCGCCAAGACCGGTTTTAATATTTTGCATGAAATCAATTTGAGTTTGAACGCTATTCCACCATTTTATCAACTGCCAACCCTCATTGGTCATGTCAGAGTTGGAGAATAATATAGAGGCTTTACCGTACGTGGTGGACCATCTTTCAACCGTTCCATCGTCGTCAGAATCCACGCCAGGAATAACCGTAACACCCCACTGCCCAGAGAGTTCTGGAGCGGCGTATTTTAATTGTAAGTATAAATCGATGGTCGAGATGCCAATCGGCATGTCGCCACTGCGGAAATGTTCAAAGAACGACGGCACTTGTAAAGGCAAATCATAGATGGTGTACAATTCAGTCATAAATTTGATCGCATCCACGGTAATGGGATCTTTTAAGGTTGATGAGGTCCCATTTTCGGTGAAAATCTCGCCACCAAATTGATAAATCAAGGAACTGGTATAGCCATATCCTTTAAAGGCTCCATCGCCACCAAGTGGATGGAAAAAATTCATTTGATGACTCTGTAATATTGGCAACATTGCTAGAACATCATCCCATGTATCCGGAACGGATAAATCCAGGTAATTTAGGATGTCTTTTCGGTAAAATAATAAAAATACACTTTGGGTTTCCGGTATGGCATAGACCCCATCTTCAAAAATAACCGGTGTAAAATTATTGGCATAATAATTAGCGGTGACTTCATCAAAGCCTTCATATTGCGATAAATCTTCCAGCATTCCTCTTAACGCATACGCGTAAGGGTTCCAGTTATCGATGGATAAAACAACATCAGGATTATCGTTCGTTGCGTTGGATAAAACAATTTTTGACGTGTTGCTTAAGATGGAAGCCTTCACTTTAATTCCGGTATCCTTGGTAAATTCTTGGTCAATCATACTTTGAATGATGTCTAAGTATAAGCTGGATTGTCCAACCCATACTTCTAAGGTTCCTTCTTCGATGTCGTTATCATTGTAACGGGTATCGAAGAACGAAAAGAAGAAACTTCTGATACCATCCCATATCTTACGGAAGAAAGAACCGTTTGGTTTTGGCAATTCGACATTATTATAGAGATAAATACAATCAATATTCAGAGGTTGAGAGAACAATGCCGCAATGGCATTACCAATCAATTGATACGCCGAACCGCTTCCCTCTGAAAACTCCGCCAGTTTAGACCCAATCCGGTTGGGATTCTTCGCAACCCGTCTTAATTGTTTCGCTGCAACGTTTAACGTTGAGATTTCCGTTGCGGCAGAGGTGCCTTCATCAACCGCACTTAGTTCTTCATACAACCGCTCTAAATCATCAGCGAAGGTTAACAAAGTCGTTTCTAAATTGGGAATGTATTTCAAGATATCCCAGTCAATGGCATCATCAGGGTTTCCACCGGTAATGGTTTGAACCAATAAACTGATTGAATTGATTTCATCCATGATGGCATTAAGATGATCAATGGCTTCAATGTATTGACTGACGGTCGATTCAATGGTGATTGTATGATGTCCTTCGGTCAAATAAAATTGATACTGTTCCTCTTGATCTCCAAGGGTGACATTCACCCATCTTTTTGCGGTATCAAAGGTCATTCCACTTAATTCACTAAAGAGAATCTCACCATCAATGTAGATGTTTTTTCCGGCAGCGACGCCCGAATTAAAATTCTTTAAGGTTTTAAAGGCTATTTCATAAAAGCCAGTGCTAGTAACAACAAATTCATACGTCACTTTTGATCCGCCTCGAGACATAGAACCGCCATCTAGTTGATTTAAGACGGTGTTCTTATAAGAGTAAGGTGTCATGGCGCTTTCTTTGTAATAACTCGATTTAATTTCTAAGTCATTCTTCGTGGTGAAACTTTCACCTTGGATGACAATCAGTTCCCCGTCGCTTGAAGACTCTAATCCAAGGAATTGATTAGAATAAGTATCGTAATCCGTCAAGCCTTGATGGCCTTTAATGTAAATATTACCAAAGTAAATGGGCAAGTTTAACGCGGTCAAGGTGAGGGTGTTTAGGCCAGAGTTGAGTAAAAATTGGTAATTATCGGCTGTATATCCGTTGTAATCATCCACATAATACTTTTTCCAAGCGATGATTGACTCGGATTTTGGCAATAATTCATTACCGTAGCGGTTATACCGCACTTCTTCTTCATTGGGTACGATTTCCCAAGCAACGTCTAATTCCAAATCGGACATTTCATTGTATAAAGAAACACCGTTTATTTTCATTTCAATCGAGGGAATCGTAAAGAAATCTTCTTGCATCATGAAATCGAACCCGATTTCATACAGTCCGGTTGTAGGAACTGCAAAGGTGACACTCACCACATCATTTTCTGAAAGGGCGGCCACTTTTCCAAAATCATAGCTTTCCAAATCGACGAAAATCGTATCAGGATTGCTGCCTTCAAAGGCCCCGATAACGATGGTTTGTTCATTGTAATTGATGGACTGATAACTTGATTTCCAGCTTTCTAACTTCCGATAGTACGTATCGTTTCGAAAAGCGCTGGTATCATAAGTTTCTTCAATAGTGGGTTCTGCTGATTCTTCCAAATCCGGGTAGGATGCATTCACAGCCGCAACACGATGAAGTCCAATCATCATAAAAAGTATTGAAACAGTCAGGCATATCAGTAATTTTTTCATTTCATACCCCGCGTAGGGGGCCGCCACATTCAAGTGACGGCCAGATTGTCGTAGATAAAAAGGGTTTTTGAATCAGTATGAATCTATGTGTTTGATTAGTTTAAATCATCAATCATTTGATCGAGTGCGGCTCTGGCAGCTTCCATAGCGGCCATTGCTTCAGTTTGTAAGGTATCTTTGATGGCGGCGAACGTAGTTTCACCTACCATTGTTTGATATAAATAAGTGTAAGCAACAGAGTCAACTTCATCCCATCCTACAATTTCTTTATTGACCCAATAAGCGCCGTTTTTCAAGGATTCAATGAATTCAGGCGAAACGAATCCAGGAGCGGTAATGCCATAAGGAATTGTTTCCCAAATTTTATTGACTCCTTGGCCATCAATGCCGTAGTCAACGACAGGATATCCGTAGTTATTGGCGGAGATATAGACTTGATCTGAATAATCTTCAAACAGTTGATAACGGGTTAATAAACCTTCTTCGCTGTAAGACATCCACTTTAAGAATTGATAAGCAGCGGCCTTATTTTCACTGGTTGAAGCGATTCCGGCGATATCGGTGTTACCACCGGTAATTCCATTAGGACCTGGGTAAATATCCCAGTTAAACAACATTTGACTAAAATAGTTTTTAGCGCTCCAAGAAGCATCTCTCCATAAAGCTACTTTACCATTGGCAGTTGGAACGAACGAAGAATCTAAGTACCAGTTTTCTAATGTTTCTGCAGAAAGGGCATCGATGCAATAGCCGCCATTCACTGCGTCCGTTAGTCTCGTCATAGCCGATAAGAAGACCGGATCATTGAAATTAAACTGTGTGCCATCGAATGAATAAGATTGCCACGATTTTGCAATCGCTAATTCTTCGGCATTCGTTGCGGCTTCTACTTTTAAAATCTTGGGAAGTTCACGGTTATAGAAGGAGCATCCATACATACCGATGATATGCGTATTCTCATTGGTGGTTGCTTGTGCGATGGATTCCATTTGTTGGTAGGTCCAGTCGTAAGACGGAATCGCAACGCCAGCCGCTTCTAATATATCAAGATTCACAATCCACATGGTGGGATAAATGAAGGTTGGAACGGCGTATCTTTTATCTTTATAAAGACCAAGTTCTTCAACAGAATCAAAAATATAAGCCGTATCAGGATCGTTTTCATAAAATTCGGTGATGTCCGCTAAAATGTTATACGGTAAAAAGCTTGCTAGACGGTTGACCAAGAAAACATCGGGCAACGTTCCGGATTCTGCTGCAGCGACGAAATTCGAGTCCCATTCTTCACTCGATGCACCCATCATTTGGATGTTCACGGTGATATTGGGATACTTCTCCATAAATGCATTAACCATTAATGATTCAATGGTAACGATGTCGGCGGAAGTATGTTGCCATGTCGAGTAATTCAAGGTGATTTCTTCTTCAGTCCAGTCCTCAATGCCATTGGCATCCATATCCCAATAGGTTTGGGCATAGGTTTTGGTGGTGGAAGAAGATTGCGAGACGGTTGACTGCGTTGTAAGCGTCGTCGTTGTAGTGGTCACTGTGCCGCAACCAATCATGGCTGCTAAGCTTAATCCAATTAATAGACTTGCTAGTACTTTTTTCATAAAAGATCTCCTTGTATTTTAAATTCTTATCTCAGAATAAAAGCATAATCTTCGGTAATCGTTAAATTGCTCAATACAAATTTTCCGCCTAACACTGTAACTAAGGTATCAGAAATGATTTCGCCGGTGTCGGTGTTAAAGACCAATAGCTGATATGTTCCATTTGCGAAATCAATTTCAACATTCACTCCTTCTAACGCTTCAGGAAGGCGATTCCAGTAGTTCCAAGCATTGTTATAGACATATCCATAAATGGCATCGGGTAATAAGAAACCCATGATCCGAGCGCTTGAATTGGAAATGGATACATCCGCCGATTGTAAGGTCGTAAAGGTTTTGTTCGCTAAATCCAGATATTTTGAATAAGCGCCGGCACCTTCAAGGCGATACCACATATTGTAATTTTCAAACCAAGAGTCCCACCACCAATGATTGGCACTGCCAGCACCACTCATCATGCCACCCCAAGCGGCTTGTTTGATGGTTACTCCGGTAAAATCGGTATGATAGGTTGAACTTCCCGATTGCCAGTTGATTCCAATTTCACCAAATAACACCGGTTTTTGATAATTGTTCCAAATAGCCGTTTGTTCTCCCACTAATTTTTGATAGAAATTGACATCGCTATAGGCGTAACTATGCACTGCACAGAAGTCAATTGAATCAAGGGCATACGCTGAAGTTCCAAACGTGTATTTATAACTGGTTGTAACCAAGTGATCGTAGGGATCATTTTCGTGGATATATTTCGCCATTTCATTATGCCAATTGGTCACAGCGATGGAGGAATAACCATCAACCCAATCGACTTCGTTGAAGAGTTCCCATGCAAAGATGTTTTCAGAATAACCGTAACGGCTAAGGATGTAGAGCAATTCGTTTTTATAGGCGGCTTTCGCTTCTGCATTATAAAAGAACTGTATGGGTTGTTCCAACATTCCGCCATTGGCTACGTTATAAACATTTTCGCTCCACTCTGGATTCGTGACTGCTGAAAACTGACCATGATTTAATAAGGTTAACATAATGTATACGCCGCGGTCTTTAGCGGCCTTGAAGACATTATCTAAACGGATGGCGATGCTTTGACGCGTTTCAAAATTGGAATAAGAATCTTTATGAAGCGAGAAGGACCAATTCGCCAACCAAATTCGTGCATAGTTGCTATTGTTTGCTTCTAATTTTCGGAACCAATTGACATAATCATGCGAAGCAAGGGATGTTTGCCACCAAGCCAGATTTAATCCCATGGGAGTAAAAGTTTCACCGGAATCAAAGATAAACGTTCTGTTGTTGGTTTCGTCGACTTGGATGTAACCCTTGGACTGGGTTTCACTCGTTTCAACATTGAAAGATCCTTGCAGTGATTGAGCGATTACATCATTGATGGTAACCGTTAAAACATATGACCAAGTGCCTACTTCGTTTGGGTTGATGCGAACCATATAATGACTAAATCCGCCATCCAACCATTTCACGGTTTCTTGACCATTCACGTAATTGCCAAACTCATCTGTAACGGCTCCTACAATGCGAATCGAATCGTACTGTTTATACCAAAATCCAAGTTGAGATAAGGTCGTTCCGGTGGGACTTGTGAACATCATTTTAACGGAAATCTGTGAATAATCATACGGGTTATATAATGTGTCAATGACACGGTGGTCATCGGGCTCGAATAGGCCGATTTCTAGCAATTCTCCAATCATAGGTGAGGTTGTTAAAACCTCTACACGGTCAATGATTGGCGCAGTCGTTAAAGTCGTGGGTTCCATCGTTGTCACCGTCGTTTCTGTGGTTGTGCTCTGGGTGGTTGTCGATACGGTACAAGCAATGATAAAGAATGCCATAACCGTAATCATTCCCAGGCGAATCAATTGCGAAATTCTCATTTTCCAATCTCGCCGTCGCGGCCCACGCTCTCATGGTTGTTTTTGATATAATCAATCAAAATGTCGACGGTCGTAAACGCTAATGCCACATAAGAATCGGCGGCACCATAGTAGATGGCGATTCTTCCGGTTTCAGGATCTTGAATGGTTGCACAAGGGAAGACGACGTTGGGGACAAATCCTGTTTCTTCATAAGGCATTTCTGGTGTTAAGATATAGTTTTTACAACGATATTTTACTTTCGAAGGTTCATCGATGTCTAAGATAGCAGCTCCCATGGAGTAGACATATCCATTGCAAGTATTACATACGCCATGATAAAGCATTAGCCAACCTTCACTCGTTTCAATGGGAGCGGGTCCGCCACCGATTTTCAGCCCTTGCCACCATCCATTGCCACCACGTTCCATCACATGACGATGTTTTCCCCAATAGACCAAGTCGGGACTTTCGGAAATGAAGATGTCACCGAAGGGTGTGTGGCCGTTATCGGATGCACGGGATAAGATTTTGTATTTTCCTTTAATTTTTCTTGGGAATAAGACCCCGTTACGGTTAAAAGGAATAAATGGATTTTCAAGACGAACGAACGTTTTGAAATCACCGGTTCTGGCAACTCCAATAGCGGGGCCATACGCTTCCGTACACCAAACAATGTAGTAGACATCGCCAATTTTGATGACTCTGGGATCGTACGCATAGTAAGGATTCCAGGGTTTTCCTAATTCGTCAATCATATCGAGTTGCTTATTCTCAAATTCCCAGTGAATGCCATCTATACTTCTTCCAACTCGTAAATGCGGCAAAGTAGCGACGGTTTCGGCTCTAAATACTCCGATAAATGTTCCATCTTTCCAACTGACGACGGCACTATTAAAAATACGAGCAATGCCTTCAACGGGATTTCTTTTGACAATGGGGTTTTGATCAAAACGCCATACGGGAGCTTGTGATCCTTCTGGACGATCTTGCCATGGTAAATTCGTTACTGGTTCGGATATCATTTGATATTTTGTCATGTTATTTCACCTCAGAGTTATTTTTCTTAATCAATTCGATTCGTTGTTTGACAGAATCGACGGAACGGAATTGTTCTTTTGGATTATTAAAGACATAATCTATTAGTCGGTTCACGTCGGTTTTACCCACATGAAGTCTGGTGTCAGAAGATCCGTAATAGAGATAGATTTCATCATTTTCGGTCTGAATCAGCCCATTACAGAATAACACATTTGAAACGTCGCCAACCCGTTCATTGGCTTTAGGAGCCATCAGGTATCCGGAGGGTTTTGCAATGACTTTCGTAGGATCGTTTAGGTCGGTTGCGAAGGCATATAAGACATATCTTAAACCAGCTGCGGTATTTCTTACACCATGGGCGATATGAATCCAACCTTTTGATGTTTTAATGGGCGAAGGTCCTGCCCCATTTTTAAGTTCATAAATGGTGTGGTACTTTTTCTCATCTAAAATATGTTCTTCTTTTATCACTGGATTTTCAAAAGATTCAATGAATCCGTACGCAATACCGCCACCAGATCCGGTTTCAATAAAACCATCTTGTGGTCTGGTATATAACATATACTGACCATTGACAAACTGGGGATGGAGTGTGACATTTCGTTGTTGCGGAGAAGGAGTCACCAAGTTCTTTAAGCGTTCAAAGGTTTTCATATCTTTGGTTCTTAAGATTCCAGCACTGGCTGTTGCGCTTGACGTGTCACCAATGGGTGCGGTTAAATCTTTCGATTCCGAACAGAAAATGCCATAGATATATCCATCTTCATGGAGGGTCAACCGAATGTCATAAACATTGGTTTCAAAATGGGCAATATCGTCCGTGATTACCGGATATCCTTCAAACTTAAATCCATAATCCGGGTGATTGCTTGAAGCCACAGCGAAGAAGGATTTACGGTCTCTTCCTTCGACTCTCGCCATTAAATAGTAACGATTATTAAAATAGATGGCGCCTGAATTAAAGACGGAGTTGATTCCCAACCGTTCAATGCAGTAGGGGTTTGTCTCAATGAACTGATCATATCGCCAATCAAGTGGAACATGGTCGGCCGTTAAAACTGGATATAAATACCGTGTGATAACTCCATCATAAAAGGAGTCATCAACGATGTTTTTTCGATTGAGTAGTGAGGACTGTTTCTTGAGTAGTTCGGTATATTTCGGGTGTGTGCGCAAAGTGATCAATCCTTTCAATCAATTCCATCATTGCCCTCGAATTATGATAGGGCGTTTTCCATAGTTCTGCGGTTCCTCGGTTCAAGTTCGGACGTCCTTCTGAATCACAAGACCAGAACCATTCACCGTTTATTCGTGGGTCAACCAAATACCGATTGATGGTTTCCCAGATTTGTTCACAGGCGATTAGATAAGCGTCTTGATTGGTTTTTTGATATTGATTGTAAAACCCAATCATCGCTTCTGATTGAACCCACCAAATAATTTGTTTGTCTCGAACATTGTCTATGAGGTGATTATGTACATAATGGCCATCAAACCCGTTTTCGAGCACATAACTTGCGAGTGCTCTCGTCATTGAAGCGGTATCTTTATCATAATAATTGATGCGTTCACACGCTTCATCAATCAACCAAGACGCTTCAATGTTATGACCGTATGATATCATGGTTCCAATAGGTTCCAGATTTTGATCCAAATACGCAAACAATGTTTGATTCTTTGCATCATATAAATGGTCTTTAAAGAATTGTATAATGCGAATGACACTGTTTCTGACGTTTTGATTTTGAGAGGCAACGTATAAATTCATGTATGCTTCTAGGAGGTGAAGGGTTGTGTTAAGAGTATATAAGGTTCCTAATACCCCATCTCCCAAAATGAGACACTCGGTTTTATTCCATTTTGAATCAAATTCTTCCCAATAACCATGGGTCTCTTTATCCAGTGCTTTTGATTCAATAAGGTCAAAGACGGACATTGCTTCAAGTAATGCATCTGGATTTTGAGTGGCTTGATAATACTCAGAAAGTCCATAAATCAAGAAGCCTTGACCATAGGTGATTTTGCGAGCATCTTTGATAATTCCGGCGTGATTTGATAACCAGTAATACCCTTGATTGACGGTATCTTTCATATGATCTTTTAAAAAATGGTAGGCTGAATCCATCAAAGGCCGATAAACTTGTGAGGACTCATGATTGGCAAGGGCTGAGAAACTGTATAAGAGTCTCGCCTGTTGAACCAACCCTTTATCCGAATGTTTATCAACGGTTAAGGTTTGGCTATCAACCGCTCCATAAAATCCACCATATTCAAGATCATTTAATTTAACCCAAAACGGTACTATTTTCGTTTTGAGATGCGTTCTAAGTTGTGTTAGCATATGTGTTCTTCTTTCATTTGATTTATCCGTTGATGGGTTCAACGATGAGGGCAACGTCAATTGAAAACGCGGGTAATGTGAGGGTCATATTGCCACTGATGGCGTGAGTAAACGTTGATTGTGACATTAATGCCCCTGAAACAGTGTTGTAATACGACACTTGGTAAGTGCCACTATCCACCGAAGGTACGGTGAATGTCACATTTGATTTTAGGACCGCTTCTTGGGTATTTAAGGTAAACCCGGTGTCATAAACATAGGCATATACTCGGTTATCGACGATATATCCCATGTATGAACAAAGCGTGTTTGATAACGATGCAATGTGATAATCAACATCGTTTTTTGTCATGACACGGTAATTGGTTCCGACCAAATCTAGTCTTGATAGATAACTTGCAACTCCGGTAAATTCATCGTAGGCATCGTAAGGTTCAATCCACGATTCCCACCACCAATTCATTCCCGTGCCGCCGCCACCACCCATCGCCCCAGCCCACAACTCTTGTCGCAGGGTCACGTTGTTTGGATCGCGTAAATATTGATCAGCACCGCCATTGCCACTATAGCCTACTTCGTTATACATAATCGGCTTTTCGAAGACCTCAAAGCCATTATTTTGTTTGGTAGGGAGGGTGGAAAGATGATTATAAATGCCATAACTATGAACGTTAACATAATCAATCTCATCGAGCTCAAAAACTTTATAGACATTCGATAAGAAGGAATCGCTTTTAACCGAGGTGGTTACCATATGTCCGTAAGGATCATTGGCTTTAATATAGGCCGCCATTTCTTGGTGCCAAGCGGTACCAGACACAGCGGAATATGTTTCAATCCAGTCCACTTCGTTAAAGAGTTCAAAGCTCATAATGTTGTCACTATATCCCCATCGGGCAATGATGTAATCTAATTGGTTTTTAAAGGAATCTTTCGCTAAATCCGATGTAAAAAATTGTCCTGAGTTCGTGAGATATTCGGCATATGGATTAGCGCCATATTTAGACGTATACCAAGTGTTGGTAGAATTGGGCCACATGGGGTTCACTTGCGCCGAAAACATTCCATGTTGTAACAAACACAATTGAATATAAAGCCCATTTTCTTTGGCGATGTCGAGGGTGTTATCAAGGGACGTCATATTTGATTGACGATCATCATAATTGTAGACATCATCCCAAAAAATTGAGAATCCCCAAGCTGCCATCCATACTCTGGCATAGTTCATTCCAGCAGCTCCCATTTTGTCGAACCAATTGCGATAGTCGTAATACTTGCGATCTAACGAAGTATACCAACCCACGTTTTGTCCCACAGGGATGTACGATTCTCCAGATTCAAACATGAAGTGACGGTTGTTCGATTCGTCGACTTTCAGTTGACCTTTGTAGGTGGTTTCTGATTCAGACACCGTGAATGCTTTTTCAAACTTTTGAATGATTTTTCCATCAACTTTTACGACCAGTTCTAATTCATAATCTCCTGCCGTTTCCGGTAGAAAACGCATCCGGTACTGGGGTTGATTGGTCTTGACGTAGTTTAGGATGAGGTCATAATCATCGCTGGTATTCGCTACCGTACCCTCTAAGTTCCTCGAGGAATTTACGGCTGTATAGGTAATATTTTCTTCAAACTCTTGAAACCAAAACGCATTGACTTTTAAGACTTCGTTTGTAGGCGTCGTGAATAATCCGGTTAGGGAAATTTCTTGATAGTCATAAACATTGTCAATTAATTCTAAGAAATGAACAACATCCGCTTGGGTAAGCATGAATTCGATTTTGTCGCCCACTTGCAGTGATTCATTCAATAGGACCAAGTCAGCGAACATCGAAGCAGATTGTTTTTCGCTTAAAATATAAATTTCGAACCCATAGACAATATCATCATAGGTAATTTCAACGATTTGAGAACCGGTTAAAGTGGAATCGTACTTGGTAATCATGGCGGATGTAATCGAAATGGTTTCCACCAATTGACCTAATCCGTCTCTGATTTCAAGTGCGGCGCCGCGAAGATTTAGTGAATCTCCCAACGAATAAACGGTCTTAGTAGGGGCGATAATGGTGTGTCCTGATGAAACACTAACCGTTAATACTTGATAGATGGTTTCGCTATAAGCGACTTTAATGTCGCATTCACCGGCGCTGATGCCTTGAACTTGTCCGAGTGCTGAAACATTTGCGATTGATTCATCGTCTGAAGTAAAAGTAATGACGGTATTATCAGAATCTGGTGTTCCCGTTAGGGTGTAAGTGATTTGGTAGGTACTATCGATAGCCATGAGAACATTGGTTTTGTCGAGCGATAGAATGATGGCCTCTGTAGTGGTGGTGGTTGTGGTTTTTTCGACACACCCGAGTAAGGCGAATAACAATAACGTCGCCATAATGAATGACAAAATCTTCTTTCTCATGATGAACTCCTCGTAGTAATGGATTGGGTTATAAGGCTATGACGGAACTTCTTTCGATGATGGTTCCGGGGATTAAGATTCGGTCATACGTCCGTTGCGGATTCGATATTTTCTTGACGATTACCTTGACGGCCGTAGAAACCATTTTATCAATGTTATTGTCTACTGTGGTGATTTGTGGGTCCGTTATGGTTGAGAAAATCGAGTTATCAAATCCAACTACAGAACAATCTTCCGGGATTTTTTTACCAATTTTCTTTAATTCATTAAATAGATTATACGCAACCCGGTCGCAGTTACAGACAAAGGCGGTGGGCAAGTCTTTTGGTAAGGATAAGTCGATAAAGCGTCCTTGTTCATCCCGGTCTTCAATAACGTAATCATTTTTTAGCGGTATTTGATTCTCAATCAAGGATTTATAGTACCCTAAATACCGATCTTGAATCGAGGATGTGGCCATAATAGAGCCCACATAAGCAATCTTGCGATGACCTTTTGCAATTAACAAATTCGTCAAAGAGTAACCGGAGAAAAAGTTATCGGCGACGATGGAGTCCGTTTTGGATTCTTTGACATAGAAATCAAAGAAGACCACCGGAATATTCACTGCTTCTATCATTTTAAGATATTCGCTTTTGAGTTGTCCTAAGACGATGATGCCATCGACTTTCTTTTCATTGTAAACCCGTGGGGGTTGGCAATGCGATTCTGCTTGATAACTGATGATTTCCATAATGCCCGAAATGCCATAGTCATCAAGTTTTCTGATAATTTCGCCAGAGACGGAGAAGTAATAAGCTTCTTTGTCTAAGATGAATTTTTCGGAAATAAGAATGCCAATGTTAAATTGACGGTCCGTTTTTAAACTCCGTGCCGAGTTATTGATGCGATACCCTTTTTGAACCGCTAATTCTTTGACTTTCGTTCGCAGTTCTTCAGAAACCCCTTCTTTATCGGAAAGGGCCTTCGAGACAGAAACTTTGGATATTCCCAACTCTTTAGCAAGATCGGACATACTGATTTTATCGGTCATTCTGATTCCCCCTTATATATTGTTAATAAGTGTCACACAGTGAACGTAGTTTAAGTAATTGATTGATTTCATCAGCGCTTTTCATTGTTTTAAACGTAATCGTTTTGGAAATTCCGGGAATTAAGAAGAAATAATTGTCGGAAAAAACCACATCCTCTAAATCCAGTTGAACTTCCACATATTTCGCAAACGTATCTGCGGAAAGAGTTAATTCACACAGTCCATTTTGAACAGTCACATTTGATTGAATGGTTGCTTTCTTTAGTTTCAAGTGCTTATCTGGAACGAATGACACTTGATTCTCTGAGATAACTTTGCCATTCATCTCAAACCGAGTATATAATACCCGTTCCATTGCCACATGCCCCTCTAGATTAAACGATAACTCCGCCACTTTCATTGCCGATTGGGCTTTGATTGTACCTAAGGAGTACCCTTCTTCAAGTGTAACGCCTTGAAAATCGAGAAGTTTCCAAATAACTTGACCCGAAACGTCTTCTAATGTGTCATTGGTCATGTGAATTGAGGCGTTTTGACCTTCTTCTAAAATAGAGATTAGAACTGGTTGATAAAATTTCTTACTATGATAGTGAAGCACTTTCCAACGATGGAAATAATCAATTCCGGACCAAGAAGCAACCGGCCAACAATCATTGAGTTGCCAGTATAATGCTCCCATGCACCGACCGTAATTACGGCGCCAGTGTTCTACTCCGTAACGCACGCCTTCCGCCTGAATCAACTGTGAAACATACAGTAAGGAGTCAAAGTCTTTCGGATAACGGAACATTTTGCCAATATAAGATAAAATCTTATCATTCGCCGTGTTATTTTTTTGGTGTTGCTCCATAATGTAAGAGAAAATATTCATGTCGTCTTTTTTCGCAAATGATTGAATTGTTTTAAGCGATGGGAAGGATTGAATACCAAATTCGCTCATAAATCTTGGAAAATATTTTCGGTAATTGGCGATGGGTTCATTGTTATGCCATACGCCCCAGTAATGCATATCGCCATAATTATCAGAGTTGGATTGCACAAATGTTTTTCCTGAAGAGGGTGAAGATGGCCAATAATCGATTTGTGGGAAATATTCAGCGACAATCGGGGCAATGATTGTTTCATAATGTTTCACGTATAGTTGCTTTGAAATGTCTATATTTGGAATGTCCCAAAATTCAATTGCCGTTTCGTTTTCATTGTTTCCGCAGATTAACACGATGGAGGGGTGATGTCTAAACCGTTTAAGATTGTCTTTGATTTCTTCTTTCATGGTTTCGGTCCACTCATGATTATTGAGATCATAAACGGAACATGCGAACATCAAGTCTTGCCAAACCATGATGCCTAATTCATCACAAATATCAAACAGATAGTCTGCCGGATAGATTCCCCCGCCCCAAACACGAATCATGTTGTGGTTGGCTTCTACCGCTGCGGTTAAGAGTTTTCTCGTTAATTCTGGATTGGTTCTTCCAAGCAAATTGTCTTCGGGAATGTAGTCTGCCCCTTTACCAAACACTTCAATGCCGTTAATGACAAAGGTGAAGGATTGACCGTATTGGTCATTCTCGCGTTTTACATGCACTTCACGTAAACCGATCTTATAAGTCTTCTCATGAAGAATTGTGTTTTCATTAGAATACGATACTTTTAGAAAATACAGTGGTTGATTCCCATAACCCAAGGGGTACCATTTTTGTGGGTTTGTGATTATTGTTTGAAATGAGGAAGTACCACTCATGGTTTGATGTTCTTGGAAAAGAATGTCTCCTTGCGGACTGATGAGGTCACAAGCCACTTTTATCGCTGAATGACGGTGAAAACGATGGCCTTTAATGATCACGTTCAGCCCTACAACCAGAGGATCATGATGGTCTTGAAGGATAAGAACATCATCTATGATGGCTTCTTCAATTGATTCAATGTAGATATCACGCCATATTCCCGCATCTGGGAGCTGTGGACCCCAGTCCCATCCAAACATCGAACTGCCTTTTCTGATATGGATGTATCCTCTAACAGCATCTTTTGCTTGAAAGAGTTTATAGGGACATGCAGCGTCTTTTTCACGAATGTATTTTAAGGGGGATTTTAATCTAACTTCTATGTCATTTTCTCCCTCTAGGAGATAACCCGATAAATCGAATCGCCAAGTACGGTGCATATTATCGGTCTTAGCGAGAAGCCGTCCATTGATATATATTTCTGATAACGTATCAATGCCTTCACATACGAGGTCATGATGGTATGGCATCAACGATTTAGAAAATTGAAATTTTCGTTGATACAAGAAATCATGGTTCATGACGTCTCTCACGAAATATTCATTGTCTTGATCGAATGGGTCGGGAATCAATTTGTTTTTAAGTAAATCGCCGTAGACTGATCCGGGAACCATTCCCTCACAAGTCACATTCATTGTTTCGCTGGATAATTGCCACAAGCCTCCAAGTGATGTTTTGATAGTATCGTCCTTCCTCTGCTTATTCTTATTCGATCATGGTGCGAACGATTTCGCGACCTGTCAATTCGTTAATGAACTCTGCTAAATCGTTTGCGACGATTTTACTAGTACCAACATTGGGATGATAATTGGATCCAAACGGATTGGGAGATGTACCGGCAGCCACCATGACAAAGGGATGGATGACGGTTTCGCCAATCAAAGCATTTGCATTTTGAATGGCTTGAAGTGTAAAGGGTCCTACCGTCGCTGTTTCACCCATTAATCCGTATGCAACAATGATAACGGCATCGGGATAGATATTGTTTAACACTTGCAAGAAGGCGGTATAATCCGCAACGAACCTATTCGACATAATCAGTTTGTTTTCTGCAGACATTCCAGAATAGCCACTGGCATTAAAATCGTTGGTTCCTAAGTTCACGACGATGACGTCGGGAATGTAATCTGAATGATTCCATTCACCGGCACCCGTGAATACCGAATTAGAGGCGTCGATGGCATAACTTTGATAGGCAACTGGAATATTTTGAGAGGTTGATAGTTGTCCACCCGTATTATATCCCCGTGATACTCCCCATCCACTGGCTGAGAAAATGCTAATTTCAGCGTCTAGAAGATAAGATGACAGATAAGCAAACGCAAGCATACCATTAGAGTTATCCGTTGATTTTGGCACTGCTAAACTTCCTAAGTTACCATAACCGGTTGAAGACGATGCTGCTATGAATTGCAGTTTAAATGATTTTGGTTGGGGTGCGTCGGTAAAGTATCCGTCGGTCGAAATTGAAACAACCGATGTGTTTGAATCGGAAGCTTCGCTCCGCTTTAACACTTTGACGCTATGAAATCCTTCTTCGAGTCCGGTAGCGAGTGTATATTCAAATTGTGCCTTATCAAGTTTTAGGGTGATGCCTTTGGTTGGGTCTTCTTCACCATCGACTAAAACAACCAAATAAGCTTGTTTTCCAATAACATTGTAATTGGAAGCTTTTATCGTGACTTTTATTTCAGTGCCATGGAACGCAACTTCAAAACCGCTGGCGGTGAAATAAAAATATTTAACAGATTCTAAGGCGTTGTAATACGTTCTTCCAAACCATCTAACATATTCAAAGTCATTCATACTTTCACCTTCTAAAAGATTGGTTCGACTGGGATCGATAATTTCTGCTTCAACAATCGTCGTTAAAGGTGAATCGATGAAAGAGGGTGCAGTTGCTTTTATAGCAAATTTGTATGTTCCTGGTGTTAACAATACCAACAAGTTAAATCCGGACGTTACGTTAAAGTCTTTGACCGGAGCGTCATTCATGTCTAATACATAAAGGCGGTACTTTGTGGCATGTTCAACAGCATCAAACGTCACGACGTTCTCCACAACAGAAAAATTCGAAGGCGATAGTAGTTCTTCGAGGGTGGTGGTTGTTGTGGTGGTAGTGGTTGTGGTGGTTGAAAGGGTCGTGAGACTGGTCGTAGTGGTCGTTTCGAATCCGCAAGCCGAAAGCGTCAACGTTAAAAGGGCGCAGGCTATAAAAACGAGTAATTTTTTCATTTGAACTCCTCTTAATAAAAAATCGTAACTTAATCGATAACTTAATTATATTCAAAGGCCTTCTAAAAGTCAAGATAGCGTTTGCATAAATTTACCAAAATATTGTGATTGCAGATTAATCTCTTACAGGGCATAAAAAAAGGAGCGAAACACTCGCTCCTAATTGTATTAAAATGGTATGTTATTTCTGTGATATCATGTCTTGCAATAATGCTTCAAACTCACATGTCGCTACACAGACATACTTGTCAGCGGCACCATAATAAACATACAAAGTGCCATCCTTTACGACATTTCCGGTTGGAAAGACACAACCGTTGTAAAATCCGGTTGCTTCATAAGGCGCATCGGGTTCCATAATGGGTTCTTTTGTCCTTGCAATAATTTTTCTGGGATCATTAAGGTCCATCAATATCGCCCCAACGCGATATGAGTCATCTTTTTTAGAAACCCCATGAACAATCATAAACCACCCATAAGGCGTTTTTATCGGCGGACAGGATCCTCCGATTTTTTTACTTTCCCACCAGTATTCACCCTTCATCAAGAGTTCTCTAGTGTGCCATTCCATCAAATCATCAGAGAATGAAATCCAGATAGCAGGGCTCTCATTTTCATAACCGGCTCCACACGCAAACATAGGACGTGATATACGGCAGAATTGGCCGTTTATTTTATCGGGGAAAATATAGACATCGCGGTCATCATCACGGGTATCAGTAATGCGACCAAGTTTTTTATATTTTTTAAAATCTTGTGTTATTGCCAAATAGGTCACTGTATTATTCCACTCTAAAAAACGGGGTCCCCCTACCGGCGGGTTAAACCAAGGTTTTGGTTCGTGAAGCCAATATCGTCCCGGAGCGTATGGACGAGAAGCATAGGTAAGATAATACCAGTCCCCCATTTTAACAACTCTGGGGTCTTCAACGCATCCCCCATCTTCGCCATCATACGTGGGTTCAAAGTTCGGGAGATCGCTTTGTCGTTCGAAATGGATGCCGTCTTTTGACGTTGCGAGTCCTAAATAGATGTAATGTTCAGTGGTGTCACCCGCTGCACGGTATAGCATCACAAATTCACGACGCATTTCATCATAAATGACAGCCGGATTTAAGACAACGAGGTTTTCCCAAGCATTGGAGGGGTTTGCTTTTAGGATGGGATTGTGAATCGATTTGGTTAATTTCATTTCGAGTAATCTCCTTCAATTGGTCTATTCTTGATGTGCATAATTTTTTACACATTTTCTATCATATCATAAAAAAAACAATATACAAGACCGTTTTAACATGAAAAATCAGTCGTTTTTTTTAGATAATATGGCATGTTTATTTATATAAACATCGGTTAATTTATTGAATTATATGTTCAAATAAACGACTTAAAAAAATCAATTTCATCATCATTGCATCTTTTTGCTTCATCATTCCTAATGTTCACATGAAAAACATGACCACTCATTGGATCATTTTGACCATACTCTTTGTAAAGATGGGGAATATTGAGTAAAGACATCTGTTTGACAAACGGTAGGCTAAAAGGGGATAACGAATCATTGAGGCTTGTCATGACAAAGCAAGGAGGAAAATCAGAGGTTATGTAATTCTGATAGTTCACTTCTTCTATAAAGCGATGGTAATCTTTTCCAAAATAATCCTTCACTAGCCCACTGGGTTTTCCGTTCTTTTTTGCCATTAACAAAAATGGATCATAAACCCCACAATTGAGTGCCAACGCCTTAATATTGATAGATGTCGTTTTAAATTTAAACCGTTTTGCATAGTCCGGATTGGTACAAATGGCCGCATACTGGCAAGCCAGTTGCGCTCCAGCCGAATCTCCCACCATGAAAATATTTTCCAAATCAATGTGACAATCCTTGGCGTGATCTCGCAACCAAGAAAATACCTTGGCAGTATCTTCAAGTGGTGAAGGGTAACGATAGTTTGGGGCCAAACGATAGTTAAAATTCACAAAGGCAAAGCCCCTTTGCGCCAAATTCATTCCATAAAATTGATAGATTTCCTTACTGCCATAAACCCACCCACCTCCATGTATTGAAACAATAGTGGGCAATAATTTGGTGGGTACTTTTGGATAGTATACATCCAATAAATGTTCGGTGATGCCATCACCGACATAATCGATGTCATTGCATCTTTCAATATCTTCTGGCGTCAATAAACCGCGATCACGAATGGCATCGCTACTTTTCGCCATTAATCGAAAACCTTTGGTCATCAGTGACATTCGTTTTCACCTCCATAAATATACTATTCCAGTTTTATTTTGAAAGGAATAGCTGGAATTCCATAACTATTTGAAAGATTGGCCTGTTCGTTCCTGGTCATATACCCATAGGCGAAATAGGAAATATTGGTCGTATCAATACCCGTGATTTTGATATGCGTGTCATCTAAAATCTCACAAATTGCGCTTTGTCTGATTCCGTTTTTAAGATATACAGACACAGTAGTAACTCCTAATTCGGTATTTTTATATGTTTTTAAACCTCTGGCAATATGAGAGAACGTGATGGTAATGGAGGTCGCATCAAACTCATAACTTTCAATCATGGGAGCCAAATAATCAACAACCCCATAATAAAACTGCGTATAAGCGATTTTACCACAACGCTCTCCAACGGGGATTTTAGTCGTAGGATGAATCGAATTGGCGAAGGCAAACTGCGTTAATGGAACATCCCATTTCAAGC
Organism: uncultured Caryophanales bacterium; assembly: GCA_942493185.1. GTDB lineage: Bacteria > Bacillota_I > Bacilli_A > Izemoplasmatales > Hujiaoplasmataceae > UBA5603. Next base: position 330,855 of record OW818673.1, on the reverse strand, counting down.
TAATATCATAAATGGGAACAAGAACCGTTGAAGGAGAGTATTTAGCCATTTTTACGACATCGAGCTGTGCTTGTCTATGGGCCGCATACGCCACATAATCTGGATTCGGAGTGGTGGAAAAAGGGTCTTGACCATCATAAGGCGCTAATTGAATTAAAACAAAAGGTAGGAGATCTTCATTTTGATTAAAGCCCGCACTCCATGTATCAATTAAGAGGGGGATTGCATCAATCGTGGGGGAGTAAAACCCATCACTTTCGCCTTGATACCAAAGGACGCCTTTAATTTGGAAATTGAATAAAGGGGCGATTTTTTGATTGAATAAAGCCGAAGGTTGATTATAATTTTCCCAACCAGAACTATTGTATAGATCGGTTGAGAATGTTAAGCCTTTATTAATTACATAAGTTCGGATTGAATCAGTTGCCATCATCGCTTCTCTTGGAAGCCATGAGTGCATGTTCGATCCGCCTTTGGCTGAATTGATGACCGCAATGGGAACACTTAAATTTTCTTCTGAAAGCAATCGAAATAATTCGGTCGCATAAGCATAGGCAATGGCTGAGCAAGATTCAATGTTCTCTCCTGAGTCTGCGACTTTCCAAACCCCATTTCTTACATCATAAGCAGGATTTACGGGATATGTTCCGTTATGGTCGCCCACATATTGATAAAAAATACGGATGTAAGGATTGTTGGCGGAATCCATTGTTAATTGACCATCTTCAACTTCTTTGATTTCCATTGCCATATTGGATTGTCCGCCAGTTAGCCAAACTTCGCCGATTAATAAATCAGTTACTTTGATTTCGTTTACGGTGTCCGATACCGTCAAAGTATAAGAATCAAAGGATGCAATTAATGCCGGAAGTTCAACGACATATTTGCCATTGCTTCCAATCATCCCATAATTCAAATATGAAATAGCCTGATTATTATTCTTTACTAATTTTACCAACGCGACTGCGCCGGGTGTCCCTGATCCAAAAATGCGAATAGGTTTGTTCTGTTGCAAGATGGCATGGTCAGATAAGACACTATGCAAAGATAAGGGAGACATTGGGGTTGCATGAATCACATTCGTCAAATCGAAATCCAAAACAATATCCTCCGATTCATCCGCCCTTAAGGTGCGGGTCGTTGTGGTTGTAGTCGAGGGAGTCAATGTTGTCGTTTGAGTCGATGTGGTTGTTGTGGAGGTGGATAATGTGGTGATTGTAGTGGTTTCCGAACTAATTTCACACCCAATCAAGACGAAAGACAAAATAGTAAAAGAAATGAATAGAATCATTTTTTTCATAACTGTTTTCCTCGCATGAACTAATTTTTTTAGCTTATCGTTAAGTTAAGTAACCCGGCTTTTCAATACTACTGCAATAAAAAAGAATTTAGAGAAAATCAATATATAGTAACACAAAATTTGTTTTATCATACCATCCTGCTATCTGACTGTCAAGTCTTCAAACAAGCGGAACATAAAAAAACGATAATGAAAATCGATAACGATTGTTTTTGATGACTTCACTCGAAAAATCCTCTTAAGTGAATTACAAAAATGTTAGTCATTAAATTCAAACTGATTTGTGGTAATATCAAAAATAAAAAAAGCTAAGGAAGCCCAAAATGGACTCATTAGCTTGATATTGTTTCAACAATCATACTTTCTGATTTAATACGAACTGAACTAAAAAATATATAATATTATAACCGTTGTTAATCTAATGACACATGACTAACAACAAGAATCAGACGCGTGGAATTATATTATTCAACAACAATCGTATCGGCCCATTTATGGTACTGGGTTTTGCTATCCTCTAAATTTTTTTCAAGACAACCGAAATTCATTGAATAAAAATACGTTGAACTGAGCATGCAAATAAGCATGTATCCATAATCGGTTCCATCAACATTAGCGGTATAGTAAGCATACACGTATGTTGCGCCATTCTCATCAGAAACATATGAGGCTTCTTCTCCATGACCCCCCGTTTCCAAGACACCATCAATATATTCTTGGAGAGTACTAATGCCATAGTCGTTGACAAGTGATTTACTTTCGCGCATTCCCATAAATATATTATCAAAAGAAACTAGATAAAAAGGGGATACAACCGTTTCAGTCAAAACGAAATCTTCATTTAAGGTGATGGTAATCCCTGAGCCGGAAAATTCTTTTTCTGCTGGCCCGAAAAGATCGCAACCTACCATCGAAAATACAGATAAAACAGCAAGCATCGAAATCATTAATTTTTTCATATAATACCTCTCTCTTCTTTTTTCAGAAAAACCTTGTGATAAACAATATCATTATTATACCTTTAAAATTTTTAATAGTAAACAAATAAATCAAAAATGGGTTCCTTCTTGAAATATAAAATGCAGGCTCTCAATGTAAATAGAACGTGCATTTTAAGTAATATGTGTAAGAATTCCAATTTTGATAGTATTGGGCACCCTGTCACAAATTTCAGCACTTTTACTGAATTATATTGCACAATAACATAGAGATTTCGAACTTATGTTGGAACTGGGCGTTCTGTTCGTTTTGCCCATTCGAACCTCGGTTACCCCACAAACATCTACCATAAAGGAATCAAAATTGCATTCGTTGAATAATTCCGTACTTCTATAATATCTCATGGAATCCATTGATTCAATTCCACTTAATTCAATTAAGAAAAATTGTAGATATGGGATAATCTCCTTCTCTTCTCCATTAAAAGACATTATTTATATTAATTGTGATTAGGTTTTTCTTAGGATTTTGACTGAAAAAGTAGGGCGAAATATGTTCGCCAAACTGTGCGCATGACATAAATAATACATTGCTTTGATTAGTTTAAATAAAAAGCACTCTAAAAAATTAATTGCACCATGAGTAAAATCATATTCAAAATAATGGAATCATTAGGATTAACAATCATGGCATTTCAATCATCAATTACCAGATATATCCGCTGTGTACTCCTGCCCATAGGCTATGTATGTCACATGAAAAACGAATGATACAGACATCGTATCATCAATATGATGATATATGACAAAAGTTGAATCTTGATAGATGTCGGGCATATCGATGGATTCCACCATCACAGCGAATCCATCTACATAAACATAAATATCTATATCGATGATGTTTCGATAATCATTCACGAGTACGAAACGATAGGTTTGAAGATCAATTCTTTGGAAATAACCTTCTGGTCTTAGTGTCGGTATGACATATTTGTCAAATAAGTTGGCCTTTCTTTGGTCATTGATGAGGAAGTAATCTCCAGGATTAAGTTGATTTAGTGGAATCGTGATTTCATGAGTTCCTAATTCTAACGGAATCGTATTCATCAAATTACCATTCTTATCCCACACTTCTAATTGTAGTTCTAGATATTCGTCGGATCCACCATATTTTAATCTGTAATCATTGTCATAGACATAAGAAATGATTGCCTCTGTGGAAGAATAAGTGATTTCGTACATGACTCCATACAAACCATCAAAGCTAAGGGTATTATAGAAATTCGCTTGTTTACTGAACCGGGATGAATGGACACTGAAATAGGTAAGAAATTGATCGGTAAAACTATCAATTCCATCGCTACCGGTAATCGACAATTCAATAGTATAATCGGCATTTGGCGCCACATCGGCAAACGAATTGGAAAGACGTAATTCACCATTAGAACGAATGGATGATGCGGTGTAAGTTTGCGTGTTGACAAGATGACCAAAGGTGTCATAAATTCGAACCACTAAATCATCAATCAGATTATGAGCATCGGTCATGGCAAAGGAATATGAGATCATTGATTCTAACATTTCATCTGACACGCTTGGTGATGTGTCAACCCTTGATTTGATTGAAATGGTTTTTCTTTCGGTAATGTATTCATCCGTCCATTCAACCCAAGCCGATCCTTCGACATACTCATAAGTTGGATTGAGGTTGTCGATATCAATTTTACCGATGACGATGCGGTATGGCATAGCTGGATCAGCAAGCGTGAAACATGCCCCTGCCTGAAAGTTTGCAGTACCATTCCCATAGAATTGCTGCAAAACCCGTGTCAAATTATAGGTGCGATCCTGCAAAATAGCAAAATAGGTCGCATTTGCACGATCCGGATCCTGGACGTCAAAGGATAAACAAACCTGTTTATTCACAGGAGTATACGTAATCTTGGTGAAAGTGATATCGATATACACATTTGGTAAACGATATATAGGGTTATAGGTATACGCTTGAAATTCGACTCCTGATGCATAAGTGATAAAATCCGTTTCTATCATATCAAACGGTTCTTCCGTTGTCGTTGTTTGAGACGAAAATGTTGTGGTGGTGGTAGACGTGGCAGTGGTTAACATGGATTGTTCTGTTGTTGCGATAGACTTCGACGTCGAAGGGGTTGTTGAAGTAACATTGCCACAACCCGTTACCAACAAAATGATAAAAAACAGAGAAAAAATTCCAGTCCAACGTCTCATGATTGACCTCCTTCATTTGGAAGAACAATCTCAATGAAAAAATCGTAAATAAGGATACCTGTAAAATTGGGAAATGGCAAGGTGAGATAATACGTTCCTGCCGGAATTTCAAAGGTCCCATTGGTGTTCGTTACAAGGATAAATAGGTTCGGATTATCCACTCCAAATATCATGATTTCTTTAGCGATGCCATTCACAAAGCGGATGGTGGTTGTACTATCAAATGTCATTTGGTAGAGATCAACATCATCATAATCAGAGACAAATCCTTGGATTCTTACGGTCCCCTCATCCCAATTGACCATTTGAATAGATTCTCCCATTTTCTCAGGAATCAATATGAAACTGGCACTTTCACCAGTGAAATCATAGATATTTACATAGTATCTACCGGCGGATAATATGTAAATTAGCGGACCGCTTATCGGAACAATATTTCCTTCGGAGTCATAGATTCGCAGCTTAGCATACGCAGCATAGGCATACAATTCGGTATCTTCAATTAGGTCGAAACCAAAACTGTCTTCATTACCCGAAAAAGGAAGCGCGATTATCGAAGTTCCACAAACCCCTTGAGCATAAATATCGATTATTGGTGCATCGGCTAGTGGAACCGGAGTATCACTGTAGCGATAGAATGAGATTTTGAACTGATGATCACCCACAATCGAACTCGAAAAATAGAGAATAAAATCTTCTCCTGGATGTGTCATAGAGAATGAATATTCCCAATTATCAAACTGTTTTAAACGGAAATCGATGGCTACCGATGTGTCGAATTCAATGTTAACAAAAACGACATCATAATCACCTGTAATTAAGAACGCATCGAGATCATACGAATAATCTGTATGAAATGTAACTATGGAAGATTCTGAAACAGGAGATAAACTTGGTCCAGCACAACCCGCATAATCATCTTGGGTACTTTGGAGAGAATAGGTGATTTGGGATGAATTAACATTGATATTTTTTGGACGCAAATAAAGATAATAATATCCGGGTTCAAGATAAATGGTCGACTCCGACCAATTAAACATTTGTTGATTAGATACTGAGAGTGATGGTCGATACTGATTGAGCTTAAAATCAAATAAAAACCATCTTGTCCACTGCGTTGTGTTATCTGCGATTGCCGAAAAAAGGTATTCACCAGCTGTTTCAATTTTGAGAAAAAGGTATTGAATCGTCTTATCTTGGAATGAATATTCAAAAGGAATTGTTTGGTCAACATTGATTTTCGGCAATGTTGTATTCTCCCAATCGGTTATTGTGGTCAAATCCACAGATCCTGTCAACATGGCATCAACGTTAAGCGTTGGATTTGCCGTAATTTGGACCATTTGTGTCAAATCACTTATTCCCGGAAATAATGAATGATAATTGATATAGACCATTTCAGTCGCTGTCCCGAGCCAAAATATATCATATTTAATGAATCCACTCTGAGGAAGTGTTGCCGATGGATACACATTTCGAAGTTGATTTTGGATTAGAGTCCGAACTTCAGAAGAGAGTGTTGAAACATCGATAGAAATATTGGTCATTGAGGATCCTTCGAAATTATCAAAATGAAACAAGGGCGTGTCGAAAAAAGTCATAATATCATCATAAATTGATTGATCATCACTCCGAAAAAAGGGGATATTTTCTCGCGAGTTCACTAAGTCAACATTGGATAGGTACGTTCTAAAGTATGATTGATTGCCGAGAGAATTTCTAACAACTAAGTGTTCTTTGATATTAGGCGAGTACCCATTATAGTAATCAGATTGAATATGATAAGCATAGTTTGGATTAAATTGATAAGTATCCATACTTTGAACTTCTATTTGATTCAATGATTGCTTAAAGATGGTTGTCACTTTGTACTTTTTAGATTCTTTGCTATCCTGAAAATTTGTGTACAAAGTAGCCAGTTGGGAATCAGGCGTTTCATTACCCCTCACAATAAAAGGCGATAGGCTAATCATGATTCCAATGCTAGTCATTACAAAGAGAATCCATTTTAATTTATTCATTCTTCCACCTCTATCCCCACAACGAGTGGGATTATGCTTCAATAAGTAATTTATATACTTTCAAGAAAAAATATGTCTTATGAATCTACAATATAAATAAGTTTTCAAATCACTAAAGCGAAATGTATGTTTTTCAAATTTGGATGTTGATACATTCCCAACATTGAGTATTTTTTAGTTCCCTGGCGACGGTCCACATAAGGTGTAAAAAAACTCATCGAGGCTCTCATTGAATTTCGAATCATTTGATTGATGGTTTTGTTCTATATTTTTGGATTAATAGGAGTGTAAACAATATAGAAATTTGTTGACTCGGCTCTATGGTATGACTCATATTTAGTTACTATACGGTTTTTCCTCTATAAAATCAAAATGTAACAGTATCAAATCAGTATCCTTGAACCCGTCTTACCTGTCTAAAAGTTTATTTAGTCTTTTGTATTTTATTATACTCTATCTCCTCAAAAAAACAATATCTTCCGATATTTTTGTAAAGTCCTTATCCAAAAGATGTAATCTAACTCTTAGCTTTAGTATACGAAAAAGGTCTGATACGATTGTATCAAACCTATTCTTTCAATATGTCTAAGGTTGTGAGGCTTAATTCAAATTTAGCACCCCTACCTTCAAATCGTGTAGAAATTTTAGCACCCTAGTGTCATATAGTGTAATTTTTTAGCACCCTTGAAATGAACCACACAAAAAAACCCCCCCATAACTAGTCGATATAAGTATTTAAACTTGATTGAATCATAAGAACGTTACCATTTACGTTTCTCTTCAGTTATATCATATGAGAATTTATACCCAAGATTTTTAGATACTGAATCAATAAACGAACAAATGTCCTCTCTCTCATCGGTTTCAATTAAATGATTTTCTGTGAAATCATTAATCAAATTGATCTTCTCGACTATATCACTGACTAGTTCAACGTAATCATTTTCTGAATTATGATTATCGATTTTGTCTAGGAATGCATATAGGACTTTAGATAAGGCTTGAATTGCTTTTTTAAAGTTTTTGTTGTATGACCCGATTTCTTCTTGAAAACTAATCATTTTCTGAATTATTCGCTCAATATCATTGTTAATTTCTTGATCTTTTCTAGTCTTAATTAAGGGCAATTTTCTCTTTACTCGCACTATATATTCATTTCCCAACACAGTATCATCAATTGTTAGTATTTTCGCTATATCAAAAGCTATTGCTAATCCTTCTACCCTAAGAAATCCCTTGTATTTAGGCGCTTTATCCAAAAAATTACCCTTAATATCTTGATAATACTCGCCAAATTCAAAACCTAAATCGATATCTCTTTCCTCATCCGTGAGAGGTAAATTAGTAATAATCTTTGCATAGCCAGATGAAAAAAAATAATTTTTCTGCAATAACGGCTTAAGTAATAAATTGCTTAATTCCAGGGGATACTCAGGTTTTGTTGGGGTGTTACTGACAGATCTATATAGCAAAATCACAAATTCAGACTGTAATTTGTTGTCGTGATCAAAAAGCTTGACATCTGTTTTAATTACTTTTCCATAGATGTATTTACCTAGAACAACTTGAACTACAAAAATATCTCCTTCCTGGGGTTCTACTTCAGTTTTCTCAAAGAAGTGACAAAAATCATATAGATCAAGGCTACAATTTATTATATCTATGCTTTTCTTCTTATTAATTGAAAGTTTATCTATTGAATCAATATTTTTTGGTAATTGAACATGACGCCCCATCCACAAATTCATAAAACCCTCCCTAGATAAAATGTCACCGCGTGCAACATTTCTATTTAAATAGTACCTCATATAATCACGTTCCATTCATCAAGAAGTAAACTTCTTATTCGTGATGTGATAATGACTTACTAAAAAATATCATATGCATTTCATTTTTTCTTATATTATAACATTTAAACATAAAACATCCATCGGGCTTTTTATAAATTGCAGTGATACAATATGAGTTAATTTATATCGTGTAAAATTTTAGCACCCCCACCCAAATCGTGTAATTTTTTTAGCACCCTCTCTGCATATCGTGTAGAATTTTTAGCACCCCACATTCATATCGCACAAAAAAAGGCCTGATTAGTGTATCAGACCTATTCTAGTTAGATGCCTAAATCCCCCCTAATATTTACCCCGATTTTCACCATATAAAAATTCAACTTCGAAAATAACTGTTGTATTTACCCTATGGTTACAATCCACTATCTACTAATATGTACCCACAGATTAAAAATAGATATAAAATAGAACATATAATAGGCTCCTACTAATTAGTCCAACTAAAATAACAATCTTTATTTGTATTGATAGTAATCTTTTAGACGATATCGAACCAACACTCTACATTACAATCACATAATCCAAGCGGAGTTTAATGCTTAAATTTTAATTTTTCTTTAAAATATTGCCCTAAACATATATTATAGTTACTAATTCATAGTAATCAGTAAATAGTCCATTTAGCTGAATATATCCAGATATAATACTTATCACTAAGGATAAAATGAATATTGCAATTAAATACAGATTTTTTATTTTACTCATAATAGACTTCCTTATTATTCTTTTGCAAATATATTTTTCAGCAACTTGGGACTACTTACCCTTTTTTTTTTTCTTTTTTTCTCTTTTTTTTTTTTTTTTTTTTCTTCTCTTCTTTTTTTTTTTTTTATGCAAAACTGTAACAAAAAGTTTGAGTGTTTTTATTGTGGTGAGAATTTCTTTTTCCTCCTCTAACAGAAAATACACCCGGATTGTATTAATCTACGTTATCTTCATCTTCGAACTTAGTTACAACTCCAGGAGTTTCAGTATAAACATTAATAATAAAAGTGCTCCAATCAATGTTCGTGAAATTATCTTCGTGAATCTCCTGGTCCTCAATATAGTCAAAGTACATAGACCAACCAAAAGGATTATTTATAAATTGTGTAGGTATACTTAATCCCCCGGAATTCCCTATAGGACTTGGATACATATTTGTCAAAGTTTCTCCAGAAGCATTTCTTGCGGTACCCCCATATATAACATTCCAAGATGCTTTATCCCAAACGAACCTTTCAAAAGCCGAATATTCATTATAGTCATCCTTTGTGTTTCCCCAAACAAGATATGGATATACATCACGAATATAATGGGCATTGGCTAAACCAGGTTCGGGGTTAGACTCTTCTACTCCAAGGTTATATGTAAATAATACTAAATAGTCTTGTGTTTCATTGAGAACGTTACCATCTCCATCATAAACCAATTCAAAAGAACCATTGTACGTAATATTTTCATTTAAATCAAAATAGGTGTCCTCTAGTGTGTACTTCGTGTTATCTGCGTTTTCTGGTAACAGCTTATGAAAATATGATTTTAATGCTGGCTGTTTCGTCCAGACACCAGTAGGCAATGAAGTCTCTGTTGAGTAAAGTACGTTAACATACTGGTTATTAGACTTGTTATATTCATTTCTATCATAATGCATATTTCTCGAGATTTTAAAATCATACTGCAAAACTGAACTAGACAAAATCATTTTCTGTTGACCCCAATAATCAATAATTACTGTTATATCAGCTTCTGGTGTTGTTCCAAGTAGACCACTATAACTCTGATATGAAAATTGAAAGCTTGTAATGTGATCATAGGTTCCATATTGTGTTGCTAATGCATATCTATATGCCCCAGTAAATATCGTTTGATTATTTTTGACATAATATTCTGCTTGAAAATAGTATATCCCACATGAAGTGTTGTTTGTAGTAAAATTCTCGAAGTAACCTGTATATATAGTAGTATAGAAATATGATGTCATCAAATTATAATCGCGACTATCAATAATTATTCTATTTGGTATTAAATGCCTAAAAAGTGATTTTCCTTCCTCAATAAATTTATTGTCATCAATAAGTGGCTTGATGTCATTATATCGAAGTTGTCCCTGATTAGCCTTTTCTTGTATCTTAGATAGACTGTTTCGGTTTGAGAAACTCATCTGGTTCTCGTAACTTCTAATCGCTAAATCAAGTTCACCATTTTGACTAGCTTTGTAAATTGAATAGATTAGTGCATCCTTTTCATATTCAACTCCATCCATTTCTATGGTTTCTTTATTTGTCCCATTGATAGTATCAACGACTAAATATCCTTCACTCTCATATTGCTGCTTCATTTTCATCTTGTCAAAAAAATCCTTTTCATCTGGCGACAACTCAATGATTTCCTCTTTTGATTGTTCGGTTTCATCGATAACAATACCATACACTTTGTCCTGATTCAATGAAAAGAACCCGATAATTACTGCAAATATTAATCCAATCACCAAATATTTTTTCATGTGCTTCTCTCCTCGTTTATCTAATAATCTACTATGTCTTCTAAATCATAAGTAGTGTTTCTATCGATCATGTAACCCAAAAACACAGATCTCATCGAATCCGACATATTATGTATTTTAATGGCAATGATTCCAGATAATATTGCCGTTGAAACACTCGACCCTCTTTCATATTTGCTAACAAGAAATTGTTGGGTTTCAGAATAACGCAAAGATTCTATTTCTTCCCCATATATGAATATGTCAATATCCGGATAGTTTACTCCATCTATAAAATCCACCAGATTACCAACCGAAATTGTATTGGCATACCTTGCCGGGAAAGCTGTTGCCACATTCAATAAATCTCCCGCTGAACAGATGACAAAAACATGGTTTGTTATCGCGTAATCTATTGCTTCTTCCACCTCGATAGAATCCTCATATGAACCGAATGACATATTGATAATATCTGCTCCATTGTCAACTGCATAGTGAATCGCTTCTATGATTCTCTCATCAGTGGTATCTCCATTTGAATCAAAGATTCTAAGCGGCATTACTTCTGACTTTGGTGCTATGCCATAGATACCTGTATCCTCGTAATTGCATGTTGCTATACATATCATCTCGGTCCCATGCCCGTTGTAATCTATCATGGCTTCAGATTCAATAACAAAATCGTATGGACTCACAACCCTATCTCCATAGATTTCCACTAAATCTGGATGCATTCCCGAATCAAGAAAAGCAATTGTGATATTTTCTCCTAAGCTATCTTTCCACAGCCCGCTGATATTCATGTTGGAAATATACTCAGGATACTTTGGTTTGTTGATATACCAAATAACGATAGCAGAAAGAAATAAGACTATAGCAATGTAAACTAAGGATATTTTAATTTTCATAAGATTTCTTCATTAATTCTAGTAAATTCTTGAAAATCCTCATCCTTGATCTTCTTAAGTTCCATAAATGTGTATTGTCCATTGAGTTTCTTGAGAGTGGTGCTCAAATCGAGGTCTTCTTGGAATCGATTAGCTTTTATTTGACAACCGTTATATATAGCTTTGAATAATTCTTCGTTTTGAAGTATCAACTCAAACTTGAACTTCACAGCCAATTCAAACAAATGTTTCTTCAGTTTACACATTACTTCATCAGCCGAATCAAGCCTCTTGTTTTTGTAATATGACACAACCATGCATTCACCACCGCAAACATATCTTGCTTCACATTCTTGACAACGTTTTCTATCTGACTGAATACTCCAGAAAAGATCAATCTTGTCTTTGTTAAGTCCTGTGTCAAGATTGCCCAATTCCATTTCTTTAATCCCAATACTTCCTGGACAAGCAATAATCTTTTTGTCTGGAGTCAGAGAGAATCTTCCAAGTCCTGCATCACATCTGGTATTGACCTTGTGATTCAGTATGACTCTTTGTATGAACTTACCGAAGTAATCATCGCCATTGAGGAGAATGCCTAGGTAATCAAGATTTCCTTTCAGTGTTCTTTGTAATATAAAATTAAACAATCTCGTATATTGATGTTTTATCTCTTCTATATTGATATCATTGATACCATCTGTACTTTCATCATAGCTTCTTACAGGTTTGATACTAATAGTTGGAAAATATTTTGTTAATGTCTTAAACGCTTTAACAAGATCCATCTTTCCATTGGTCAAAGTTACAGCCGCCCCAAGATATTCTCTATGCTTGATGTTCTTTACATTCTTGATAATCTGTTTATATGTTCCTTTCTGCTTGGCGTTCACACGATTCGCATCATGGATTTTACGATATCCATCGATACTGATACCAAATATATAGCCAGATGATTGTAGTTTTTCTATATTCTCTTTGGTAAGTAATGTTCCATTGGTGACGAACATTGGGAGAACTTCTTTACAAATCTCATTACTCTTCAAATGGCAATAATCTGCTAATTCAAGCATAAAATCCAATCTCAATAACGGTTCACCTGATCCGGTTGGATCTACAATAAATTTCTCTGCTTGCGGAAATTCAGATATATTAAAATCGATGAAGCGCTTCGCATCATCGATAGTAATATTCACATCTGGCCTGTCTGGCATGAAACAATATTTACATTTCAAGTTACATTTACTTGATGCATGTAGGCTTAAGTATATTGTCTTAAATAATTCTTTTTGATATGTATTTGTAACTGAAATTTCATCATCCATATGATACTTGTGGAATATTCGTTTCAAATCTTTGCTTGAGAGATTTTGACTGTTAGGCAATAATATTTGATTGCCATTGACTCGACTGACAAAGACTGAATGGTTATTCAAATCATAGGTCAAATAATCGTTCATTGAACACTCCTATGCATGATTTTATGTTTCATCGATAAATTAATACTATCACTCCAATTATCAAATGTCAATATCATATCGTTATTTTTTTTTTTGAAATATCAATCTATATTTATTTGGACATCTATAAACATAAAAATACAAATAGAGAATCATAGTCTGATTCATATTATCAATCAAGTTTATTAACCGAAATCGTTTAAAAGTTTGGTAATCGTGTAGAAATTTAGCACCCCCACCCATATCGTGTAGTTTTTTTAGCACCCTCTAATCATATCGTGTAAACGATGTTGGAGAGAAGACAATTTACTCATTAATATTTGCAGGTATTTATTGATATTACAATGTATATAAATACGCAAAACAACCAAAAACGGATCAAATTTGACTATTTTCGTTAAATTTTGGTACAAAAAAAGACTTGATAGTGATATCAAGCCTATTCTAGTCAGATGGTGGAACTGCGGGGATTTGAACCCCGGTCCAAAATGGCCAATCATTTGGTTTTCTACATGCTTAGTTTCCTGTGGGGTCTTATTACCTAACTGCCAGAAAACACACTATCAGGTAACCAGTCTTATTGTTTTCGCTGATGTGCCTAAGACGGCGACACACTTCACTATCCTACTGTCTGTAGTTCGCTAGAGCCCGCAGGCTGGCTGGAGAGAACTCGCTACTTCTTCTTAAGCGGCGTAAGCGTAATTTTGGTTTGCGGTTATATTTAACCTGCATTTTTAGATCTGCCGATCGCATGCTTGCCAAACTCTAACCATCCTGTCGAATCCAGAACAGTCCCATAAATAAAGTGTTTCTAAAACTTTTCTTCCGTTTCAAGAAGGAAACGTCATACATTTAAATACATTTCTTTTATATAAAGACCTCTAAAAGTATTGAGATCATTAAGCGCGTTTGACGTAAGCTTTGATGGATTTTTGCATATGTCGTTTTGAATCTTCGGTTTTTTCAGTTTCTCGTTTATCGTAGAGTTTCTTACCTTTACATAAGGCTATCTCCACTTTGCACAATGCTTCTTTTAAGTAGACTTTGGTGGGAACTAACGTCATACCCTCTTGTTTCAATTTGAGTTCGAGTTTCATGATATCCCGTTTCGCCATTAACAATTTGCGTTCTCTCGCTTCATCATGGTTATTTAAATTGCCAAAAATATATTTGGAGATATTCATGTTAATGACGTATAGTTCAAAGTCTTTGATGCGACAAAACGCATCATTAATGGCGACTTTTCCTAAACGAATTGATTTAATTTCAGTACCGGTTAAAACGATTCCACATTCGAACGAATCCAAAATGAAGTAATCGAACGATACTTTTTTATTATGGGCGATTATCTTCATTTTTTCATTCCTTTCTATGGAGCGAGTTCGAAGTCAACCTGACCCTTAAGTGGATTAACCCCCAAGAGTTTCACTTTGACAACCATCCCAATCGTATATTCTTTGCGAGAAGATATACCAAGATACATCATTTTTTCTTCAATGAATTCCATGGCTTCTTTAAAACTAGAGATATGGACCAATCCTTCAACGGTATTGGGAAGTTCAATGAACATTCCAAAACGAGTCAATGTGGACACAACTCCTTCAAAAATCTCGCCTTCTTTGCCCATCATGAATTCAGCTTTTTTCATATCCAATACTTCTCGTTCAGCGAGCATCGATTGACGTTCGGATTTGGAAGTACTTTCCGCTATCTCGGGTATGGTGGTGTTGAAATGCACAATGGTTTTTGCATCGATCTTTTTTTCAAACAGATAAGTCCTGATCAAACGGTGAACCGTTGTATCTGGGTAACGGCGAATTGGAGAGGTAAAATGCGTATAGTCATCAAAAGCCAAACCGTAGTGACCCAGATTGTTTTCTGAGTATTTTGCTTTTGCCATTGAACGAAGCATCATCATATTGATGACCTTCTCAAATTTGGTATTTTCCACTTTTAACAACAAGTTTTGAAGATGTTTTTGGGTCAATTCTTTGGGCACTTTGATAGGATATCCAATCTCTTTGGCAAACAAGAATAGACCTTCAATTTTCTCTTTATCCGGTGTTTCATGGATTCGGTAGATAAACGGTAACTCGGCTTCATGGAAGTGACGAGCAATGGTTTGGTTGGCCATTAACATAAATTCTTCGATGATGCCTTCAGAAATTCCCCGTTCTTTGACAATGATGTCTTTGACTTTTCCCGCTTCATCAAAGATAATCTTAGGTTCGATGGTTTCAAAGTTGATTGAACCGTTTTTAGAACGTATTAAAGATAATATTTTAGCGAGTTCATGCATTGTATGAATCGTGGTTACTAAAGAAGGATATTTTTTTAAGGTATCCGGATCATTGGCCAAAATGGCATTGACTTTTTTATAGGTCATTTGGGCGGCGGAATGGATTACTGTGGGTAAGATTTCATAGCTTACAACAGATCCTTCTTGGTTTATATCCATAAAACAAGAAATCGTCAAACGGTCGACATTGGGATTTAGCGAACAAATTCCATTCGATAATTCCCTTGGGAGCATGGGAATGACCCGGTCTGCCAAATAGACACTCGTTCCGCGGGTAAGTGCTTCTTTATCGAGTTCGGTACCTTCTCTAACGTAATGACTGACATCGGCGATATGAACGCCAAGACGGTAAGTTTGATTGGACATCACTTCAATAGAGATAGCATCATCGATGTCTTTGGTATCATCGCCATCAATGGTGAATATTAGTGATTTACGTAAGTCGACTCGATTTTGTAGTTCCGCTTCAAGAACATGATCAGGTAGTTTTTTGACTTCGGTTTTTACAACGTCCGGAAAATCAACGCGCAAATCCCGGCTCGCAATGACTTCTAAGATTTCAATCCCTGGGTCAGTTGCGTGACCTAAGACTTCGATGATTTCACAATCAAAGATTTTATTGGGCGAATAGCGAATAATTCGTGCTTTTACGATAGAATGATCAATCAGTTTTGTCCGCAATTGCGGTTTGACTTTAAAAAGGTAGTCTTCACTGATGTCTTTAGGAAAGATAGCTCCTTGGAAGTATTCTCCCACAACAATTTCTAAAGCTCTTTTTAAAACGCGAACGATAACCCCTTCAAACCGGTTACCTTCAGATTTTTTTGTAATTCGTACCAAACAGGTGTCTTTATGAGAGGCATCGCCAATGGCCTGTCTAGGTATAAAGATGTCGGGTAAAGGATTGGTTCCTTCTCTTAAAAGAAAACCAAAGCCTTGACGTTTTAAATCGAGCGTCCCTCTCACCAATCCAAGTCGCTCAGCGGTTTGGTATTTATCTTTCTTGTTGGTCCCAATCAGCCCTTCTGATTCAAGATCATTCAATGCTTTAAAAAAAGCGGTGAATTCCTTTGAATCTTTTACATGAAGCGCCAGTCCCAATTCGCGCGCTTCTAAAGGTTGATAGCCTTCACTGTTCAAATATTCTAATATTTTAGTTTTCATGACTAACAACTCCTTTCGCGGAATTTGGAAAAAAAAAGAACACGGCGAAGTGTTCTAAAGGACTAGTGCCAAGATTGTTACAACAGCAAAAACTACGCTCATACCCAACGTTAAACGGTTCATGAACAATTCCGGTCCGCGTTGTTTCTGATTTTTGAATAATTCCGATTTTTCACCGGAAAACGTATTCTTGACGTCATCCTTTGACTCTTGCAACATCACCAATGCTATTAATAGAACGCTGATGCCTAATAGTAACCAGTCTAAAAATCCCATTTAAGAAACCTCCTAAGGATAAACCCGATAAATCTTAGATTTATGAGGCATTATGCTTCGCACTTAATAATTATACCATAAAAAAATGCTTTTGGAAGTCCCAAAAGCAATTTTTTATAGGGGTGTAAATTAGCGTGAATGACGAACGGATTTTAAGCCGTGATATTCGGCAACTTCGCCGAGTTCTTCTTCAATTCTTAGCAATTGATTGTATTTGGCAATACGGTCTGTTCTGGATAAAGAACCAGTCTTAATTTGACCAGCATTGGTCGCAACCGAAATGTCGGCGATCGTTGAATCTTCCGTTTCACCGGAACGGTGGCTGACAACGGCGGTGTAACCGGCATTCTTTGCCATTTCGATGGCATTGAACGTTTCGGTCAACGTACCAATTTGATTTACTTTAATTAAAATGGAGTTTGCAATGCCTTTTTCGATACCCATGGCCAAACGTTCCGTGTTCGTAACGAACAAATCATCGCCAACCAATTGGATTTTCTTGCCAAGACGTTCGGTCAAATAAGCCCAACCTTCCCAGTCGTTTTGATCAAGACCGTCTTCGATGGTCACGATGGGATATTTTTCAACGAGGCCAACGTAGAATTCAACCAATTCTTTATTGGTAAAAGTCTTACCTTCGCCTTCGAGTTCATATACTTTCTTTTCAGCGTTATAGAATTCGCTGGCCGCAACGTCCATACCAATGGCAACGTCTTTTCCGGGAACATAGCCGGCTTTCTTAATGGCTTCAATGATGGCTTCGATGCCAGCTTCATTCGATTGAAGATCAGGTGCATATCCACCTTCGTCGCCAACGGCGGTGTTAAAGCCTTTTGCGTGAAGTACTTTCTTTAAACTATGGTACACTTCTGCGCCAACTTGTAATGCTTCACGGAACGTTTTAGCCCCGATGGGTAAAATCATGTATTCTTGGAAGTCGATGGAATTGTCCGCATGTGATCCACCATTGATGATGTTCATCATCGGTGTTGGGAGGACTTTCGCATTGAATCCACCTAAGTAGAGGTACAGTGGTAAGCCAACATAATCAGCTGCGGCTCTAGCGGCAGCGAGAGAAACACCTAAAATGGCATTTGCGCCAAGTTTGCCTTTGTTTGGCGTTCCATCAAGTTCAATCATAAGCTTGTCTAAGAATGCTTGCATTGTTACGTCATAACCAATCAACGCGGGAGCGATGATTTCATTGACGTTATTGACGGCTTTTAAAACGCCTTTTCCTAAGTAACGGCCTTTATCGCCATCACGTAGTTCAACGGCTTCATACTCACCGGTCGATGCCCCGCTTGGCACAATGGCGCGTCCAAAAGCGCCTGATTCGGTGTAAATTTCGACTTCAATTGTTGGATTTCCGCGGGAATCCAATACTTCTCTTGCATGAATACTGGTAATGTTTGGCATTTTTTTCTCCTTTTATTTTTAGTTTTTCTATTTTTAGAACTGTTAGTAAGTTCGTTTGACCCCTAAATAGGTTCCTACAAAAATCATTAAAAGCGTAATCAGATAATTGAAGCTAAAATTACGAATCCAATTGATGGGATTGTATAAATACATGAACTGCGTTAAATAGATATCAAAATCAAAGATGAGTGCAGCGAATTCACGAGACCCGACCGCATACAAGATAAAGGGAACCACTTCGATGATAACCGCTGCTAATAACAGACCAATGCCCGCGATGATGGAATAAACCAAGTGAGGGTTCTCATATTGTTTCCGAACCATCGATCCGGTCCAAAAAGCCAACACCCAAAATAAAAGTCCCCCGATTTGTGTTCCTAAGAATTTAATGATAAAGAAATCAATCAATCCTAAAAGCAATGATAACCCGAGTGTCATTAACATCGTGTAAAGTAAGACGAAAACGAGATCCTTAACGACGATATTTTTTAAACGGCGATCAATCATTTGGATACAATCAATGTTTTACCGGTCATTGAAACGGGTTGTTTAAGAGCCATGAGTTCAAGCATGGTCGGAGCGATATCGCCTAGATTTCCGCCAGAACGCAAATTCAAATGCTTTTTCGTGATGATTAATGGAACCAAATTGGTGGTATGTGCCGTAAACGGATTTCCGTTTTCATCCAACATCTTTTCACAGTTGCCATGGTCGGCTGTGACGATGGCGACGCCGCCGACTTCTAAGACTTTATCGACAACACGTCCCACACATTCATCCACGGTTTCTACCGCTTTTATCGCTGCTGGAATAATGCCGGTATGACCCACCATATCCCCATTCGCAAAGTTTAAAATAACCATGTCAAGATCCCGTTTATCCAGTTCTTCTAAAATGGCTTCGGTAATGGCATAAGCACTCATTTCCGGTTTAAGATCATAGGTAGCTACTTTTGGGGAAGGAATCAAGATGCGTTTCGCACCTTTGATTTCTTTATCCATTCCACCATCGAAGAAGAAGGTCACATGGGCGTATTTTTCAGTTTCGGCGATTCGTAATTGGTTTAATCCTAAATCAGATATATAATCACCCAACATATCCGTGAGTTCATTAAGTTCAAACGCCAAAGGTCCTTTAACAGAATCGGCGTACTTCATCATTGAAACAAAGAATATATTGGTTGGTCCATTGGATACATCGACTTTTGAGGCTTCAGGGTTAGAATAAGCCGTTCCGATTTGAATGGCTCTATCTGGGCGGAAGTTCGCAAAAATAATGGCGTCATTTGTTTCAATGAGTCCTTCTTTTTCAACCATGAATGGCAGAACAAACTCATCGTTAACGCCTTCAGCGTAAGAGGCTAAAACGCCTTCTTTAGCGGATGAAGCGGTCTTTCCACGACCAAAGCTTAACACATCATAAGCCAATTGCGTACGACTCCAGTTTTTATCGCGATCCATCGCATAATAACGACCCGACACCGTCGCAATTTTACCGTAATGATTTTTATGCATCGATGTTTCTAATTCATCGATATAATCGACGGCGGACTTTGGTGGTACGTCTCGACCATCTAAAAACGCATGCATAAACGCTTTTTCAATGCCGTGTTCTTTTGCTAAGGCAAAAAGGGCTTTGATATGTTCCATATGGGAGTGAACGCCACCATCAGACAAAAGCCCAAAGATATGTAATTTTGAATGATGCTTTTTAACGTGATTAAATGCCGCTAAAAAAGCAGGATTTTGTTTGAAACTGCCATCTTTAAGGGCAACATTGACTCTTGTCAAGGATTGATAAACAACGCGACCGGCACCAATGTTCAAATGGCCAACTTCGCTGTTGCCCATTTGACCTTCAGGAAGCCCAACAGCCTCACCGGACGCTTCAATCAATGTATGGGGAAATTCTTTAAATAATAAATCGAGGTGGGGCTTTTTCGCAAGTTCATACGCATTACCGGGACCTTTTGGCGCTTGAGCCATTCCATCCATGATGATTAATACAACAGGTTTTTTCATTATTTCACCTCTACCGATGATATTATACTATGAATATGACTTTTTTAAAAGTATATTGATGTCATTGTAAGCATTTACACATTGTAAATAGTTGGTGCTCAAAGTCAAATAAATTGATATAATTAGAGGCGAGGTGAACCATTGTGCAAAACAAACTAAAAAAATTACAAACCCTATTAGAAAAAAATATCGATAAAGGCTCCATCAACTATGTTGTTCCAGATATTTGGAATGCATGGGATTACCAAGGAGAGGAACTCCGTAAAATGCCTTCGGGAGAACTCTTGGTCAATCCGTATCGTTTTTATTCCAGCGTCATAAATCAATATATTATGCCCAAAGCATCTCCAAAAAAAGACTATTCATCCTCGTTAAGCAAACTCCTAAACGAAAAGCATGAAAAGTCGTATTATGGCGGTGATTGGGTCCGTCAATCAGTGATGTATTCGACCATGATTCGGACCTCTGCGGCGTGGGACCACGACCGTTCTTTCTCCCTCGATTTATCAAACTTTGACCAGATGAAAGAAACCGGAACGTTCGTTAAAATGTTGGCAATGTTACCATTTTTGAAGAAAATGGGCGTTGATGTTGTGTATATGCTCCCGATTTCGAGATTTTCCTTAAAAGATAAAAAAGGGGAATTAGGATCTCCTTATGGAGTTGCGAGTTTCTTCGATTTAGACCCCAGTTTAAAAGAACCGTTAACCGGCGATAAAATGACCGTTGAAGAGGAATTTCAAGCCTTTGTTGAAGCGTGTCACATGCTTTCGATGCGGGTCATCATCGACATCATTCCCCGCACGAACGCCGTCGAAAACGACCTGATTCGGTTACATCCAGATTGGTTCTACTGGATCAAAGCCACAGAGTTTGGTCAATATAAAGTGCCTTACGTTGAGGGCATTGAATCCACAAAAGCCCCTGAAGCAAAATACATGCCCATGGTGTATGAATCCAAAGATGTTCGTCGCCACATTCAAATGTTCCAACAAAATCCAAAACAACAAAATGAAGCTTTATGGAATGAGCTCATTGCTTCTAACCCAACCGCTCTGATGGACGAAATCGAAAAACGCTTTAACTTAAAAATTGCGCCAGCGTTTTCTGATCATATCAATGATGTTCAACCACCGTGGACGGATGTGACCTTCTTCCGCATGTTCATGGATCACCCAGAAGCGAACGTTAAATACCTCCCCAATAAGAATACACCCCCTTATATTCTGTTTGATACGATTAAATCAAATCTATATCCAGGCAAACAACCCAATATGGAACTCTGGGATACGCTTGCGAATATTATTCCTTATTATCAAGAGCATTTTGGCATCGATGGCGCAAGAATTGACATGGGTCATGCTTTGCCAGCTGAACTCTTAAAAATGATTATTGATAATGCGAAAAAGAATGACCCTGATTTTGCCTTTATCGCTGAAGAAATGGATACCGATAATGCTCCCAAAGCCAAACAATTGGGATACAACATTATCATAGGCAATGGCTTTTGGATGGAACCCAGAATTTGGGAAAAGAAACTCCATAAATTTATCTATGGAGCGAAAGACATTGCGTTGCCCATGTTCGCTTGTGCAGAGACACATGACACCGCAAGAGTCGCCGGACGTGAGGGCGGACATACGCTTTCCAGAATGTTAACCGTTCTAAATATGTTTTTACCAAACTTAGTTCCCTTTATTAACTCCGGCCAAGAAGTATATGAAACACAACCCATGAATACAGGGGTAGACTGCACCGAAAAAGACAAATTCAATCTTCCTAAAGATGATTTATTCTATGGAAAATTAGCCCTCTTTGATAAATACGCCATGCATTATATGAATCCCTCTCGTTGGGAGTTAGCTGATCATCTCGACGGCGTAAAAATCATTCGTCAGGCTTGGTTAAAACAAATCACCGATTTAAATTGCTTCGTTCCCATTTATCTCAATGAATTTGATACGCCCGCCATTGGCCTTGGCTATTATGATAAGGCGACGAATAAATGCTTGTTGGTATTTGCCAATTCCAATGTCTATGGGGATTTGCATTGTAACGCCAACATTCAAGCGCTTCGTGATAAAGCAAAAAATACAAAGTTTGCGGGTCAGTTGCTTTATGCAACCTATGAAATGCCTCGCGAATTCCATCAATTCCATCCCGATGGCTCAATATGGCTCAATATGGGACCCGGAGAAATTAAAGTCATCGAACTATAACAATGAAAAAGGGACTGTAAGGAAATGAAGATTTGATTATCTTCATGGGCCACACAGTCCTTTTTTCTTTTGCGACATGGGAATGACTGTGGAAAACCAATAAAAAAAGCGCTTTTTAAGCGCAAAGAAAAAGAAAAAAGTCATTCGTGACGTTTTCCAGTCGATAACTATGCCGTCACGCGATATTTTTTGTTATGGTATTTTGATAAGTTATAACCGATCGCCAGCAGTAAAAACTCAAATTTCACATTTTGAATGCCGCGGCGTCGAAACCGACGAAACCGAAAGTCCTCTTTCAAGACGCCAAAAGTTCCTTCGACTTGAATCGAACGTTGAATTCGCAACTCGATTCCCCACTTTGATTCTAGGTTTTCTCTGGCTTCTTTTTGAAATGCCCACAACGCTTCGTTGATGTCGTATCGCTTCTTGCTGACGGGGGCTTCATAGACGTCGTGACCTTTCTTACTGTGCCACAGAAAGATAAGCTTCTCTCCGTTTGCGTCGAAGTAGTTCCCTTCCTCATCCTTTTTGAAGTTCACCGGTCGAGTCGGGTCTTCGCAATATTTCTTTTCTTTGGTATCTTTTCCATACATGGTGTATTTCTGAACGATTTCCATGTTGTTCGATTTCACATAGCGGTAGTTCTTCAACCCGCCATATCCCGCATCCGCGACGGGATACTTGGGGTATTCCCCATAGGCTTGATTATACCCCTCCAAAAACGGAATGAACGTTTGATAATCGCTTCGATCCTGAAAAATATCCACATGTAGGATGTACTCATCCGCCACGCCGATTTGGACATTGTATCCCGCTTTCAACTGCCCGTTTCTCATGTGATCTTCCTTCATCCGCATAAATGTCGCGTCCCCGTCGGTCTTGGCACAGGAATTTCGGTCCGGTCCGATGACAGCCAGATATTTTTCGTATTCGATGAGCTTTTCCAAATTGGTCGCGATTTCTTCATAATCGCGCTGAATCGCGCTTTTTCGCGTCCCTTTGCCGGAAACGAACTTGATTTCATGACGCTCGACTTCGGTTTCGAGATAGGCTTGGATTTTCTTCAAATCGTCGGTTTGATAACTTTCCTGAATTCGAAAAAACACGCCTTCTAGTTCCAGCCGTTGGTTGATTCGCTCAATGACTTTGGTCACCTTCTTGAACAGCTTGTCGCGAAACTTTTCGATTGAGCCTTTCCAGACGAATTGGTATCGATTCGCATTCGCTTCGATTTTCGTTCCGTCGATGAAGAGTCGGGTCGGGTCGATTGCTTCTTCCTCAATCATTGTTTGATTGATTTCATGAAACAGGTCTTCGAGATTCCCTTTGAGATGGTCTTCCATGAATCGTTTGATCGTGTCGTGACTCGGCTTCGTTTCGTCTGTCAACCACATCAGTCGGATGTCGTTTTGGGCGGCTTTTGCCATCGCTCGCAAACTCGTGATTTTTTCCATTTGACAAAACATTATCAATTTGAACATGTTGACAGGATTGTATCCGGTTCGTCCCTTTGGACTTCCTTCTACTAAGTATTTCTTAATGTCGACCCTCCGAAATACTTCGTCAAATGTTCTTACTTCACTGTCATATGGGATAAGTACCTCATAGGTCAGTGGTAATTTCAATTGTTTTGCGTTATAATATTCTTGGTGTAATTGTGTACTAGTCATACTCATATTATACCAAAAAACCGCCCTGGTCTCCAGTGCGGTTTTTCTATCTCTTATGTTTGGGGCGCTATTTCATTACAGCCCCTTTATTTTTTTTATGTGTTTTCCGGTTCATCCAACTCACTATGATCAATCAATTTCTTAAGGGTGTTTAGCAAAGGAGTCAGTAACAAGACATAGGCGAGTACTTCAATCGGCATTTTAACAATTCTTAACGGAATTCTCAGCCAAATGGGGACACCAGGAATCATCACAAATAGCCAAACAGGGGTTAAAACAATGGAGACCACCATGTATAAAATCATGACAACGAAAAGGATTTTTTGTGGGCTGTATTCTAAGGTCTTTTTTCTTCCCACCCAATAATTGATCGCAATTAATGCTCCTGATCCCAGCAAACTAATGAGTAAGAGGATATAGAGTTCCTGATTTTCAAGAGTGGTGGAAATCCGATCAATGTTAAAGAAATAAAAGACAATCGCAACGAGAAACAAGAGGGCCAATCCGTAGTTAAACCAGTAAAACAACGACTCGTCTTTTTTGGATTTAAATCGGAATAACAGACCCGGAACCAATCCATATAATACGGCATTGAGTGTAAACCCTAAGAAGAATATTTGTCCTTGTGGACCGCCAATCAAAAAGAATCCCAATAAATCTTGGCTGATGGCGGCGATGACGCCATAGACCGGGCCATAAAGAATGGAGATGATGATGATGGGCAAATACCCTATGCCAAATTTTATGATAGGACTGGCGGGAGAAGGAAGTGTAATAGAAACAAGTTGAGAGAGTACCACACCGATAGCGACCATCAACCCTGTAAAGACGATTGCTTGCACGTTAGATTTTTTCATAGACGTCCTTAAGCCCTCAAGTCGAAATTAATCGGCTTGGCATTTTGTTCTTTCAAGTAGTGATTAATCTTTGAAAATGGTTTGGAACCGAAAAATCCCCGATAAGCCGAAAGGGGTGAGGGATGAACATTTTCGATGATGTAGTGATTGGGGTTGGTTAAAAGCGGTTTTTTACTTTTGGCATGCGAACCCCATAAAACAAAGACCAAGGGATCTTGTTTTTGATTGAGGATTTTAATGACTTCGTCGGTGAAAATCTGCCATCCAAAATCTTGATGACTGAGGGGTGCATTCTTTCTGACGGTCATGATGGTATTGAGCAATAAGACGCCTTCTTTTGCCCATTTTGTCAAATCGCCCGAACTGGGTGCATCAAAGCCTAAATCATTTTTAAGTTCGGTAAAGATGTTTTCTAATGACGGCGGTTTAGGAACGCCACTAGGAACGGAGAAACATAGCCCCATGGCCTCTGAGGGGTTATGGTAAGGGTCTTGTCCTAACAATACGACCTTAACTTGCTCATAAGGCGTCAAACGAAAGGCGTTAAAAACATCGCCAATGGCCGGATAGCAAGGATATTGCGCATACTCATTTTTTATCTTCGAAGTCAATTCTAAAAAATACGGTTTATGAAATTCCGCTTTTAAAATATCATCCCAAGAATTGCCAATCATGGTTATTTCTTGTCCTTATTTTGACTGGCCCGGCTTAAACATCCTGTTGAGGAACATCCGGAACACCCATGAAAATCCTCCGGAAGTTCACAACCTTCCGGTGCTTTTGTATTATTATTTAATACGGTTGCGAGAACATAAAGTCCAATTAATCCAACTAAAAATAAAATTCCAATTAAATAGGGGGGCATAAGACACCTTCTGTTTTATAAGATATGGGAGACTTGATCTAACAAGAGTTGACCAATAATCTCAAGTTCGGATTTGACTGATGATACCGAGCGACCGGTCGCACCAATATAAATTTTTAATTTGGGTTCGGTTCCGGATGGACGAAATACGAACCAAGTGCCGTTGTCTAAGATATATTTGACCACAAACGCCTTTTCATACGATAAAGCGGTTTTATGTCCTTTTTGAAGGCGGACTTGGTCTAAATAATCTTCAATGATGTCGACGTTATAGGGACCAAGGTGGGTTAACCGGGCAGTACGGAATCTTTCCACGATTCTCGTAATCCGTTTTGCCCCTTCAATGCCAGTAAGATCAATCGAATGTAACGCTTCTAAATGGACGCCATATTCGCTATAAAGATCATGAAGTTTGTCCAGCAAGGTTTTTCGTTCAGTCACATGGTAATAAGCCGCCGCTTCACTGGCGAGCAATAACGCTTGTAAACTATCTTTATCTCTGACAAAATCCTTAATGACATATCCATACGATTCTTCATATCCAAATAAGAATTCTTTGTCGGTTCCTTCTAAGAAACGCGCTTGTTCACCGATGTATTTAAATCCCGTTAAGGTGGAAATAACTTCAAAGCCATAATCTCTAGCGATTTTAGCCCCTAGATCGGAGGTGACAATCGTGTTAAAAACAACCCCTTTTTTCGGTAAAAGGCCCAACGCTTTTTTTTGTGAAAGCAAGTATTTTAGCAACACCGCTCCGGTTTGATTGCCGCTTAATAGTTCATATCCTTCTCGGGTTTTTACCGCAATGCCAAGGCGATCGGCATCAGGGTCGGTTGCGATTAAAAGATCGGCCGAAATATCATTTCCTAAAGCAATTGCCATTTGGAACGCAGCTGGATTTTCAGGATTGGGCGATTTCACGGTTGAAAAATTCGGGTCATGAACCATTTGCTCGTTCACCGGATATACATCAAACCCACATTCATCTAATAATCTTGTTCCTAATTCGGCGCTTGTGCCGTGCAAAGGTGTAAATACTATTTTTATATCTTTGCGAATGGAAGGATGTAACTGTACCGTTTTTACTTGTGATAAATAAGCATCATCAATGGCTTTGCCAATGATATGCAATAAGCCTTTGTCTTTTAATTCATGGGTGGTTAAAACACAGATATCAAAAAGGTTCTTCACTTCTTCAACCATGCCCACGATGACATCGGCATAAACGGGCGTAAATTGACAACCGAACTCGTCGTAAATCTTATAACCATTGTAATTTGGGGGATTATGGCTCGCTGTAACAACAATACCCGCAACAGCGTTCAAATATCTTGTGGCAAATGAAAGCTCTGGAGTGGGCCTTAAATCATCGAATAAGTAGGTTTTAATTCCATAGTATCCTAACACTTTGGCCGATTCAATGGCAAACTCACGAGACATGCGGCGGTTGTCATGTGCAATCACAACGCCTCGTTCTTTCGCCGCTTCGCCATGGATTTTTATCAAATATCGCGCAAGCCCATCATTGGCCTTGCGAATCGTATAAACGTTCATCCGGTTGGTCCCTGCGCCTAAAATGCCCCGCATTCCACCGGTGCCAAAACTAAGAGAGGTGTAAAACAACTCTTCTAATTCGGTTTCACTTTTGCCAATAAATTCTTTACGTAATGATTCATCCAAATCAGAATGATTCATCCATTTTTCATATTCGGTTTTCCACATCAGCATCACTCCTTAAATTGCATTATACAACTTAACATAATTTTTAACAATTACTTTCATTCGCAAGTTATTTTTGACAGAAAAAATACTTTTGAACGAGTCAAAAGTATTGAGATTATTACTTGATGTAATCCACAACGTTTTCGCGTCTGGGTTTCGCTTCGGGATTGGGTCCTTTGCGATAGCCAAAGCAAATCGCTGCATCATGTTCATACCCTTCCGGAATTTTGACGAGTCGGTTAATGTCAATGGGATCTGCTTGATGATACATAAACCGGGTTTGACCGATAATACAAGAATCAATGCCTAACGATTTAGCGGCGATGGCCATATTTTCAAGGGCACAACCACAGTTCATTTCACTGAATCCTTCAATCACTGAAGAAAGAATAATGACGGCTGGTGCATGGTAAAAAATATGGTAATCCGGTTCATGTCGAATCCCTAAACGATCCATTCCGGCGATGGTCAATCGGTTCATTTCTTCAATGACTTTGGGATTGGTGATGACTGAGAAATGCCAGTTTTGTTTGTTTCTGGCGTTGGGAGCAAACATACCGCACTCGATAATGAGTTTTAGCGCTTCATCATCAACCAATTGAGTCGTGAATTCACGAACGCTGCGACGACTTAACAGTAAATCAATCATTTGATTTTTCATAGGAAACGCTCCTTTTCTTACAATTATTCTTCAATGGAATGGCAGTTTAAACCAGGGTGACAGGCTGTGGGAACTTCCATGGTCATACTGGCCGCCTTTTTCCCATAGTTGATCGCTTCATGCATTGTTTTATGCATCACAATGCCGTAGATGACCCCACTTAAGAGGGCATCTCCGCATCCAATGGAGGAAATAGGGTTCTTTGCTTCAAAGATAAACGTTTGGTAAATGGATTTGTCAATGTTATAGGTAATCGGGTTGGGTCCGTTGGTTACGATTATTTGTCTTAATCCACTTTTAAGTAGTTCTTTAACAGATAAGATAATGTCGTCTGCCGGTTTTCCCAATAATGCCGATAGTTCATGTCGATTGACCTTTAATAACGAGATATCACTTAAAACCGATTTGATTTTGACTACTTTTGCCATTGAAACTCCATCAACAATGATGGTTTTATGTTTTAACTTTTCAATCAAATAGACCAAAACCGGCTCTGGTAAATTGGTATCAAATACCAGCACATCAAAAACTTCAAGTTTGGGCAATATGTTGTCAAAATCAGTGGGTTGTAAGGTCTCTAACAACCGATTATCATGAATGGCGAGTTCAAGTTCTCCCGCTTGATTATGAATAGACAGAAATTGCGGACTACGGTGATGCATTTGTAAGGATAAAGAATAGTCTAAGTTAAGTTTGGTTAAATCCGCACGGATGAGTTCAGAGAACGCATCATCGCCCAAGAACGCAAATAACTGGACATCCAATTCTAAATGTTTCAAATTTTCGGCGATATTTTTTGCCACACCGCCCACACTTAATTCAATACTTCCAGGATTTGAATCATGGGCTAATAGAGGTTGATTCGCAACGCCAATAATATCGACGTTCGCCGCGCCGATGACTAAAATCTTTGGCATACTCACTCTAAGATGTTCGACGTGATGAAGTCGACACCCATTTTAATCAGTTTCTCAGCGGTATCTTTGTCATCCACAGTCCAAACGGCGACTTTTAGACCAATTAAGTGCATCTTCTTGATAATATTCTCATCAAGTTTGTCATGATGAATGTCAAGATTAATGCGATTCTTTTCGCAAAAATCATAGGCTTTATCGGTCATTTCTTCTAAAAGTAGATAAAGGGTCATTTCCGGGTGATTTTTCCGGATATAGGTCAAATATTTATCGTGGAATGTAATGATGCTAATGTTATCGGTCATTCCGATTTTTTGAATCTCATCAATAACAGTTTCCAAATTATCATTGGACAATCCGTGTTTTAATTCAACAAACCCGTGTTTTCGGTAGGTTTTGCAGATGAGCAAAAACTCAGATAACAACGGAATCATGATATTTTCGGATAAATTGCCGCTCTTGCGGTCAATTAACGTAAATTTGCGGATTTCATCATATCGGAAAGAGGGTAAGTAAACGTTGAGCATTCCAAGTCTTAACAAGGTATCATCATGAGAAATGATAATCTTGCCATCTCGGGAGGCATGTACGTCGCATTCCATTCCAAAATAGCTGCGATTTGCAGCTGCTAAAAAGGCATTGATGGTGTTCTCGGTCTCAATTCCGCTTAAGCCACGGTGAGCGACCATTCCTTTGAAGTATTTATCAATTTTAACGGTATTCATTTAATCACACTCGCTTAGTCCTGTTAATTCGTTAATATTTTACCATTAAAACCCGTTTATTTAAACACGAAAAAACAAATTTTGGGTTTTTTGTTCAAGATGGCCCCATTTCGTTGTATAATGAGTGCCAAAGGACTGATTAAATATGGAACTGCAAACCCTCATGAATCACTTCGCCCACATTCGCACGGGTGAAATCAAAGTCAAGAATCGCCTCTTCACCTTTATCCCTGTTCTTATTATCCCCACATTCGTTATTTTATTTGTCGTATTTCTAATGTTATTTCTAAGCTTGTCTCCGTTAGAAACGGACACTGGCATGATTTATCCGGGTGATCCTCTGTATGAAGTTAGTTATTACACGTTATTAGGTATTTTTGGATCAATTACAATTGTGGGAATCATCTTCATGATGGTCACTCTGATAACAAAACCAAAACCCTGGGTCATGTGGACGGTGGATTATGATAATCAAATTATCTTTTATGAAACCACCCATCGTCATGTTCGTTTGGTAGGTCCCAATTATTTATTTGAATTAAACCGCTTGTCAGGCGGGTTGTATCAAACTAGGAACCCCAAGGAATGCGAAGAAGCCCTTAAAAAAACCATTTTTTGGGCAGGATTAGAGGCACAAAAAAATCTCAAAATTGTCTCGTCTTTAAATCAAGTAAAATTGACAATTGGAGATAATTCAAGGGGATTAAAACGAAGTTATACCATCCGTTTTGATGCCAACGAAATTATCCAATCATACGTTGAAATTGTATCGACTTCAATCACCGGTGGTAGCAACCTCAAGAGCTGGAAAAAATGCTATATCGAGAATCAAAATCGCCAAGTCCGAATGAACATCGATCCCATTATTCGACAAGCGATGCAAGAAAACAATATTTATCTGGCAAATTGATTCATAATAATAGAAAAACGGTCCTTCGACCGTTTTTTTCATGCTTTGTTATTTGTTTTATAGAACATCCGGATCTTCTTCGCCAAAATTACGAAGAGAATATAACCGCTTCCAAGTCAAGTTAATGGCTAAAGCCACAAACCCCCACTTAATCAGATTGAAGACACCAAATAGTTCAACGACGGTCCAAAACGGCATTTGCATGCCATAAACCAAAGGCAAATTGATAAAAGCATTATATAATGTCATGACAATCGCTGTAAAGATGACACCCACGACAGAAATGATTATGATTGCGGAGCGATTGGGATTCGATTCTAGTTTGACACGGTTTATAAAGCAAGCCATGGGGAAGATAAATACCATGGTTGCGATGAAATTGACGCCTTCATCAAGGAATAAGATGAGCGGGGCAGACCCTGGTAAAAAGACATGGATGAAATTGGTAAATAACGATACAACCGCTGCTGTTTTCCAATCAAACCAAAGCAATGTCATAAAGATTATAAGCCCAGACAGTTCGACCTTTAAATAAGGTGCCATCGGCATAATCGGAAATCCCAGTAACATCAAAGCGCTTGAAAGCCCGATTAAGATTCCTAAAAAAGCAATTTTCCGCG
The DNA here is from genome assembly GCA_942493185.1 of uncultured Caryophanales bacterium. Lineage (GTDB taxonomy): Bacteria > Bacillota_I > Bacilli_A > Izemoplasmatales > Hujiaoplasmataceae > UBA5603. Next base: position 299,346 of record OW818673.1, on the reverse strand, counting down.
TTGAAAGCAACTTCGGATTTTTTGAACGCTGATGAAGTTTTACTGTCAGTGCCAAAACTGCCATATAAGTCACTAAAATTAAAGAATCAACCAAGATGATTTGTTTGGCAGGAACGGGATCGGATTTGGTTGCCAAACCAAATGAAATACCCGAAAGAATGAAAACAATGGATAGAATCGCAACGAGGGACCCTTTGCGATTTCTTTCCCCTTTGGGATTGATTTTAGCCATCACAAGCAATAGGCCGATGGCAAATAAAATCGAAATGACGGTAATGATGAGAATCAATGTATCAGTCATAGAATTTCCTCCGAAATAAAAATGCCCTCATCGAGGGCATAAGAAAACGACAGGAAAAATCATTTTCACTTCTTTCATCCAGACTTTACTGTCGGTTCAGGAATCTCACCTGATCGTGCACGAATGCTCGCGGACTTTACCGCCGGTAGGGAATTACACCCTGCCCCGAAGTGATGCATTATTTAATTGACACCTCTATTATACTGAGGGTTGGTCATGAATGCAATCTATTTTGATGCTAAAACGCTTACTTATCGATGATGGCCACGGCGCGAATGAATGAACCATCCATTTTCGCAATTTTTAGCGGTGCGGCCATCAAAAAGAAGACGGGATCGGTTTGTTCCAAATTGATTAGATTTTCAACAATCACAATCTCTTTTGATAATAAGTCAGCGTGCATTGCTGAAGCTCCGCCTTGGGTGTATTTTACCGAAGGCATATCTACGCCAAAAAGTTCAATGTGATACTCCATCAAAAATTCGCCAAGAGAGGGTTCAAAACTGGGAAAATCCGTGAAATACGTTGGTTTAAATCGCTCTGTCGAAAATCCGGAACAAATCACAATTTTTGTCGTTTGTTCTTTAGATTGAAGATATAGTTCTTTGATTGAAGCGGTCTTAATCACACCCTCAATGGGTTGAATGGTCACTTTATTGGTGTACCCTAGGGTTTTTTCAAGGGGAATTAATTCCACTGTTCCCCCTTTCGCCAAATAATGGGACGGCGCATCAAGATGCGTTCCCACATGCATAGCGGAGGTGATGCTTTTTAGACTAAACCCATCAGAATCGGGATTTCTTGTTCCTGATACAACAAAAGCCGGATCTCCTGGATAGACCAAAACGTCTGGCCCAACCGTCCAAGACAAATCGATGTAGCGCAAATTACGCTTCATCGTCGGGAACAACCTCATACGTGTTCTTTTGTGAATTCGAAAGTTGTGAAATCAGGATGTATTGATCGATTTTTACAAAGGTAACAGCGTAAGTAAAATCACCATAAACATCTTGAATTTCAGCTTCATATTCGACACTCATCGATAGTAACCGTGCATTTTCGTCAAAGGTTATGGTGACTTTTGCGATTTTAGCAGTGTCCATGGACGGTAACACATAAAATGTATTTTCAATGGCTTGAGGGTCTAATTCAAACGACATGGCAATCGATTTTGCATCCGTCATAATTTGTAATGAACGAGTATCGACACGTTCGATTCTCGCTTTTAAAAATGATTTATATAACTTAAGATAATCTGCTTGAGCATAAGGTTCTTGGGTTTTCTTTGTTTGGGTATCATCTGAATTAATCGTGTATAATTGACCCGATTGATAGACATTTTCAATCGAATATTCGGCACCATTAACGGAAACATCAATTTCTACTTTTCCAAGCATTTCGTCAGAGCCGATTTTCTTGATTTTTACCCGCAGTGAATCGCGTAATGAATTGATGTCACTTTCGTAAAGTCCTGAATAAATCATATCCACGGATTCGGCATCAAGATAGTTTTGAATCGATTGATTCATGAGATCAAAAGCATCGTCGATGGAAATATCAATGGGTTCGTTGTTACAGGCAAACAAGCCAAAACTCGATAATACGATTAGCATTAACAAAACAATTTTTTTCATAAAAACACCTCGAATTCCATTATATCAAATTCGTCGATAAAAATACAGTTTGAAAAAAACAAATGCGCCGAAATAATCGGCGCATAAGGGTCTATAGGATGGGAGTTGTATGCCAAATGGTATTGGCGTAATCCATGATTGATCGGTCACTGGAGAACACGCCGCTTTTCGCAATGTTGACAACCGAACTTGAAAGCCAAGCTTGGCGGTTTTGATAGGCGGTATTGACGCGGTCATGAGCCTCAACATACGCTTGGAAATCCTGTAAAATAAAGTAGGTATCTTCGTGTAAAAGTCGATCGAATATTTCTCTAAATTCGTTCTTATCCACGTTGGCAAAGAATCCATTCACCAATTGATCCATCACCGTTCTTAAAGCGGGATTGGATTCATAAAGGGCCATTGGCCGATAACTCATGTCTTTTTGATAGCGATTGACTTGGTCTGCATTGAGTCCAAAGATAAAGATGTTGACATCGCCAACCAATTCGTGAATTTCAACATTGGCCCCATCTTCGGTTCCAATGGTTAAGGCGCCGTTCATCATGAATTTCATGTTTCCGGTGCCACTCGCTTCTTTAGACGCGGTTGAAATTTGTTCAGAAATGTCCGCTGCCGGCATAATCATTTCGGCGTACGATACATTATAATTTTCCACAAAAACAACTTTTAGTAAGTCAGAGGTATCCGGGTCATTATTGACCTTATCGCCAATCGTATTGATCAACTTAATGACTTTTTTGGCGAAATGATACGCTCCGGCGGCTTTTGCGCCAAAGATAAACGTATGCGGAACATATTGTTTCTTAAATAGAGGATCCGTCTTTAACCGATTATAAACATACATGATGTTTAACGCATTCATCAATTGACGTTTGTATTCATGAAGTCGTTTCACTTGAATGTCGAACAAAGAATTGGGATTAATGGTTAATCCATGTTCTAAAAATATTCGGTCCGCAAGGGCTTTTTTCTTGGCGAGTTTCATCGCTTCGATTTTTGCTTGGAGGATGGGATCATCTTTAAAAGCCAAAAGCGATGCTAATTGTTCGGGATGATGTTTCCAAGTCGTTCCAATCGTTTCGTCCAGAATTGACGTTAACTCTTTATTTGAATGTATCAACCAACGACGGTGGGTAATTCCGTTGGTGACATTATTAAATTTTTGGGGATATAAATTGTAAAATTCCTTCATTTCGATGTTTTTTAGAATGTCCGTATGAAGTTTGGCAACCCCATTGACCGAATAGCAACTGACCAGACACAAATTGGCCATGCGAACAACCCCATTATTGATTATCGAGAGTTTGTTGATGAGATCAATTTGTCCATAGCCATAACGATCCACGAGTTCCGTGAAAAAGCGACGGTTGATTTCCTCAACCAATTGATAAATGCGAGGAAGGACCGGTTGCATCATATAAATGGGCCATTTTTCTAACGCTTCTGCCATGATGGTATGGTTGGTATAAGCCGTTGAGCGGTTGACAATGCTCCAAGCTTCAGCCCATTCCATGCCTTCTTCGTCTAAACAAATCCGCATTAATTCGGGAATAACCAACGTGGGGTGCGTATCGTTGATATGGAATACGACATGATCGGGAAGACTATGTAAGGAACCATATTTCGCTTTATGCTTACGGCAGATGCTTTTCACTCCAGCTGAGGTAAAGAAATATTGTTGCATCAATCTTAGGCGCTTTCCATCCTCGGTGGTATCATCGGGATATAAAAACCCGGTGATTTTTTGTAAATCAAATTCATATTCAAATGCACTTTTATTTTTAGGATATTTTCGAGAAGGTTCGGCGTTCCATAAACGTAGATACGTCACAAACCCATTGTCTGCGCCCACGATGGGAACATCATAAGGAACCGCCTTGATGAATTCAGCGGGACGGTACTTCATTTTGCCATCATACTCCACGTGACCAAAGAATGGAATATCTTCTGATTCTTCTTCTTTTCTAATTTCCCAAACGTATCCATCCGATAACCAGTTGTCGGGACGTTCTTCTTGATAGCCGTTTTTAATGGCTTGACGGAATAACCCGTAACGATAGCGAATACAATTGCCAAAACCTGGGATTCCTAAAGAAGCCATGGAATCGAGGTAACAAGCTGCCAAACGGCCTAAACCGCCGTTGCCAAGACCGGGATCGGGTTCATAATTTTCAACTTCATTTAAATCGAGACCTAAATCTTCAAAAGCGGCTTGCGCAACATCGCGAACGCCCATGTTAATGAGATTGTTGGTAATTAAACGACCCATTAAAAATTCCATTGAAAAATAGTAGATTTCTTTTTGTTTCCCTTGCGAAAGCCGTTCATTGGTTTTAATCCAATCATCGGCGATGGTTTCTTTTAATAATTGTCCTAAGACGTTGTATCGTTGTCTGACACTCGATTGTTCGACGTCGGTTAGATACGTACTTTTTAACCGTTCGCGAAACACTTTCGTGAAAGCCGATTTCGTCTGAAAATGACTTTTGCTCATGTTAAAACACCTCACAGTTTCCCATTATAACATCTCTTCTTATATATATAAGAATAAAGCGTGTGGAACCGTTTACCGTTTCTGTGAATCAATCATGGTTCGGTACAGTTCTACATAGGCCTTTGCGCTCGTTTCCAGCGAAAAATTGGAGGCCATGGCATTCTTAATTAAGTTCGGCCAGTGGAGATCATTCATTGTAAATAAATGTAACGCATTATGCAACTGGAAGGTAAAGTCGCGAGAATCATAATTGTAGAATTTAAAGCCATTGCCTTTTTTGGTGACCATATCGTATTGTTCGATGGTGTCATTGAGTCCGCCGGTTTGTCTAACAATCGGGATGGTTCCGTATTTTAACGCAATCATTTGACCTGTTCCACACGGTTCAAAACGCGATGGCATTAAAAAGACATCGCTACCGGCATAGATGAAATTCGGATTGGTTGAATCATACCCTATGTTGAGTCGCATCCGGTCAGGATACTTGGCTTCAATCGTTCTTAAAGCTTGAATGTATCGGTCTTCTCCCGTTCCTAATAAAACGAACTGGACATTGGGATGATGCATAAATTCTTCAATGGCTGGGATTAAGATGTCGAACCCTTTTTGTTCGACAATGCGGGTCACAATTCCTATCACAAAGTAATGATCGCCTTGAACCAAATTCATGGCGGTTTGTAAAAAAGCTTTGTTTTCTTTTTTGGCTTGCAGGACGGTTTGGCTATCATACGTCTTTTTAATGGTTAAATCGTTGATGGGTCCGGTAGAATCAGACAAACCGTTTAAAATACCATAGAAATCACGGTCACGGCGGTTGATAACCTCGACCAAATTTTTCGAATAATATTCATACCGTAATTCATCGTGATACGTGGGGGATACGGTGGATATTTTTGAGGCGGTGTTAAGTCCTATTTCCATAAAGTTGATGGAAGGATGAAATGCAGGGTATTCCTTTAATCCTACTTTTTGAAGGATTTGTGCGGAGTATACCCCTTGATAATCAATGTTATGAATCGTCATTAGGGTTTTTATATTGGCAGCCTTTGGGTGATTTTTGATTAACAAGGGCACCAATCCGGTATGCCAATCGTGGATGTGAATGACGTTTGGCAAATCCTCAAAGACGTCTAGAAACGAAATACACGCCAGTGAGAAAAAGGCAAAGCGATCGCCATCATCATCGTATCCATAAATGCTATCACGATCGAAGAAATCGTAACTTTCAATAAAATAATAGGTTGTATTTCGGTCTTGATAACTGTATAAAGACGCTTTATAGCGCGTATTGCCATAGGTGATGATCTGTTCGGCACGCATTTCAAGCAATAAACGATATTTATCTTTTACCCTAGGATACAGTGGTAACATGACATCGGAATGAACCCCTAGTTTGCTATAATTTTCAGCCAGTGAACCCACAACGTCCGCCAAACCACCGGTTTTTACGAACGGAATACACTCAACCGCAATTTGTAATACCCGGAGATTTTCATCGCCAGCGACGATTTGTTTTTTTTCAGAAACAAATAAATCATCGAAGGTACCTTTAATCACCGCATTGCTTTTAACTTGCGTTTCCTTATCTAAAACAGCGTATTCAACCACAGCGCCGGGTTCAATGACACACTGATTCATAATCACCGAGTTTTTGACCACAGCCCCCGCTTTAATAATCGCTTTTCGCCCGATGATGGAATTATATACGGTGCCTTCAATAACGGCACCGCTCGCAATAATCGAGTTTTTAGTGAACGCCTGTTGGCCATAACGGGTTGGGCTTGACATGGTTTCTTTTGAATAAATGGGGTGCATGGGGTGAAACAATTGATGTCTAAAATCCATCAATAACAAATCCATATCTGCCGCAAACAGTTTTTCGGTTGAATCAATTAGATGGCAGACCGAATCAAAAACGTAAATGTTCCGTATAATCGAAGGTGCGTAATCAAAGACATCCGTCAAATTGCGAAACTGTAAACTATCGTAATTTCGGATGTAGTTGAGCAACCGTTCTTTGCTTAACAAAAATGTTTTTAACCGTTCGCCATCTTGCGAAAGCACTTCGGTTATCTCGGCGTTTTGGGCGATATGATTGGCCAAAATGGCGTTGTAATCAATGTTCCATACAATGTTCGCCGGGGTAATCACCACATATTCTTGAGTACTTCTGACAAAATACTCCACATGTTCATACATGCGTTGAAAGGAGATGGAATCTTCACTTTTTAAATTTAAATTTTTCGGTTGTAAGATAAAAATACCGTCTTTACGACGAGACAAATCCCAACGGTCTCCAGACCCGATATGATCTTGTAAGGAACGGTAATTTCCATAAGGAAAAATCGCCACATTACGAATTCCTGAGTTTTTACAATTGGACAAAGTGAAATCGATCAACCGATATTTTGCGCCAAAAGGCATGGCACCCGGCATGCGGTGCCGGGTCAATTGGTTAAAATTACCTTTGGCGGTCGCATCAACGACTAAAAAGAGATTATTCAATGATGGCACCCACTTTCATTAAATTGGATGAATCTAAAACAATGACTTCATCCGCAATTAACTGATAATCTTCGGGAATGATGACACCTTTATTGACGATGACATTCTTTAACCGTACGTTTTCAGAGATAAATACATTGGGAAGAATGACACAATTCTCTATATAAGCATTTTTCATAATGACCGCAGAATAGCTCACCGTCGAATGAAGGACCGTCCCATCAATAATCGATCCATCAGAAATAATACTATTCTTGATGATGCCATCCTCTAATACGATATGGGGGGGTAGATTCATTGATTTAGCGTATACTTGTATGCCTTTTGAGACATTTAGCGTTAAAAAATCAGGATCATCAATCATATCCATATTGGCTTCAAATAACGATTCGGTGGTCCCTACATCTTTCCAATACCCTTCAAAAGGATAAGCAAAGACGGGTACATTGGATTCTATGGCTTTTGGGATAATATTCTTGCCAAAATCCACGATTTCTTCAGCCGCACTTTCTTCTAATAGTTTTTCTAAGACTCTGGTTGAAAACACGTAAATACCCATGGATGCCATTTCGCTTTTTGGATGCGTGGGTTTTTCTTCAAAGGAGGTAATACACGTATTCTCATCATACGTTAAGATCCCAAAACGATCCGCTTCTGCTTTTTTGACTTTGACGGAAGCGATGGTGAGCCCGGCTTGATGCTTCAAATGATGATCAATCATTTTCTGGTAATCCATTTTGTAAATGTGATCGCCAGAGAGAATCAGGACATAATCGGCTTCGTATTGACGAATAAATGAAAAATATTGTTTGATGGCGTGTGCGGTGCCTTTTTGCCAAAGAACTTCGCCGTTTTTGGCGAAAGGTGTTAAAAAGGAGACGCCGCCATCAATGGTATCTAAATCCCATGATCCGCCATTTCCAATATAATTCATTAATTCATAGGGTTCATATTGCGTGATTAACCCAACAACGTCAATATTGCTATAGGATAGATTTGACAATGTGAAATCGATCAATCGGTATTTACCACCGAAAGAAACGGCCGGTTTGGCCGTTTCTTTGGTGATTTCTTTTAGTCTTGAACCTTTTCCGCCAACTAAAATCATGGCGATGACAGATCGTTTCATCGTCTCACTCCTAACGTTTATTCAAACAGACCAGCGGGGATATGATATTGAAAGATAGATATGGATAAAGGAGCTAGTTTCATTAAGATGGAATACTCACGGCCGTGAATCGGTTGATTGACGGCTTCGATGGGTTCACCGTTATACACATTCGAACCCCCGTATACATCCTTATCGCTGTTCAAAATTTCCTCATAAAGTCCTGGTTTTGGAACACCAATAGCGTAACTCTCGTAGGCTGTTGGCGTCATATTCAACACAACGACACAGAAATCTTCTGGGTCACTTGAAGAACGGATAAATGAATAAATCGATTGGTCGCGGTTGGTCGAATCAATCCAACTGAATCCTTCTGGTGAATGATCAAGTTCATAAAGCGCTTTATGATAATCATAAACATTAATCATGTCTCGAACAAACCGATTGGCGCGTTCATGAAGCGGATATTGTAATAAGAACCAGTCCAGTTCTTCTTTGTCTTTCCATTCGTGCATTTGCGCGAACTCATTGCCCATGAATAGTAATTTTTTGCCAGGATGGGTAAATTGCAAACCGATTAATGCTCTAAAATTCGCAAATTTCTGCCAATAATCGCCTGGCATCTTTTCAATCAATGACCGTTTTCCATGGACGACTTCGTCATGTGAAAGCGGTAAGATAAACCGTTCTGAATACGTATAAACGAGCCCAAACGTAATGAGGTCATGATGATATTTCCGGTAAATAGGGTCTTTTTCGAAGTACTTTAACGTATCATTCATCCAACCCATGTTCCACTTATAATCAAATCCAACGCCCCCCTCAGAGACGGGTCGCGTCATCTTTGGAAAAGTGGTGGAGTCTTCAGCGAACAATAAAATCGAGGGATCCGCCAACTTGACTGCGACCGACAACGCTTGTAAAAATTCGACAGCGGGTTGATTGGTGCCAATCGATTGGTTGCCCAAATAATAGACGATGTTACTAACCGCATCAATTCTAAAGCCATCACAATGGAAGTAATTCAGCCAAAATAGGGCATTAGAAATGAGAAAGCTGCGCGTTACCCCTTTACCTAAATCTAAATTGACCGTTCCCCAGACTTCATTTTCGCGAATCTTGTAATCGCTATATTCGTATAAGGGTTCGCCATCAAACATATAGAGTCCATGAGCATCTTTACAAATATGACCGGGAACCCAGTCAAAAATGACACCGATGTTGTTTTGATGACACATGTCAATCAAGTACATCAAATCTTTTGGAACACCGTAACGGGAGGTTGCGGCGTAATAGCCAGTGCCTTGATATCCCCATGATTCATCCAATGGATGTTCAACGATGGGCATTAATTCGATATGAGAAAAACCATGGGCTTTTACATAAGGAATAAGGTAATCAACGAGTTCGTTATATTTATGAACGGAACCATCCGGCTTTGTCATCCAAGTTCCTAGATGGACTTCATAGATAGACAATTTGTCACCATAGGCATTATGATTCCGACGTTTTTCTAGGTAAGTGGTGTCGTGCCATAAATAGCCTTCAATATCATAAACCTTCGAAGACGTTTCCGGACGATTATCCGCAAATGTCGCATAAGGATCCGCTTTATAAATTGTTTGACCATAAGCGGTAACGATGCAATATTTGTACCTTGTCCATTCTCCTAGTTTGGCGATAAAAAGGCGATAAATCCCGGCAGGATCAATTTTCTTCATCACATGAATACGTGAATCCCAGTTGTTAAAATCACCGACAACAGAGACAATTTGGGCGTGAGGTGCGTAGACGGTGAACTGAACCCCCATTACCCGCGATAAATCATCTTTAATCAGTTTTGCGCCAAAATGTTTGTACGCTTCTTGGAGTTTCCCTTCGTTGAATAGAAAAAGATCAAATTCAGTCATTTTTTCAATCATGGTTATTGCTCCCTTCAATTATCCGTTTAATGGCATCATAACGATACCCTTTGGTCATCAAGGATTGAATGATTTTTGAATGGCGGTCATACTCTGATAAATCGGTTTTTGCGTATTTTTTTAAGAGAGTCTGGTACGCTTTTTCAAGCAACTTTGATTCTTGTTCCAAATTGACAAACAACGCTGACCTTTTACTGACAAACGCTTCGATTTGATCAGGGTCATACCCTTTTTGGTACAAATATTGTTTCATGGATATAAGTGCTTTTGCCTTTGGTTTTTGACCCAAAGCGTTGATTTTATGGTCAAATAGCATTCCTAAATTCCGTTCGGTTTCATGGACCGTGATACGATTGATGAACCCCTTGATAATCGCCTCGTCAATCCCTTTTTGGCGAAGTTCAAAGGCAATTTTTATCGGTCCGTTACATTGGTCGTGAAAGGAGCGATCAAAATACGATTTCACATATTGAAAGTCATCTAAAAACCGTAAGGTGATTAACTTATGAATGATTAATTCGATTGATTCAAAAGAATCGACAAATGTCTCTAAATATTTTCTGGTCTCTTCAATGGTTTTAGGATATCGATGCAATAAGTTCATCGCTTTTTGCATGGAAGCATCAATCTTGTAATCGGCCATAAAAAGACGAAAAGCCGTTTCATCCAAAATCTTGCCTTTAATCAATCGATGATTGACAACGAGATCTTCCGAAACGACATAATCGTTTGTATGTAAATCATCATCCGAGATCGTAACGGTATATGATTTATGATTTTCCTTGAGTTTTTCGACTTTCATCACTTTTCTTGAACACCTCTTCTTTCGAAGACCATTGTCCTTGAATTTCTGATGCAGGCGTTGCGAAAACGAACGCTGCAGGATCGTTTTTGGCGATGATATTTCGTACTAGATGGTATTCCGTATTTTGAATAACCATGATGAGCATTGTTTTTTTGTTTTCCGTAAATCCGCCTTGACTTTGTAGTTCCGTAACACCGCGACGAAGCGTCGCAAAGATTTCGGTTTTGATTTCTTTGGGATGATCCGTGATGATATTAAGCGCTTTTTTAGATTGTGATCCCATGACGATAGAATCTGCAACTTTCCCGGATATAAAGACCATGACAACGGCATAAAGAAGATTCACGACGCCCACATTGAACCCTTCGGGATGCGTAATAGCACCCGCAATGATAATGCCGGCTTCTACAACGTAAACGCTAGCGCGAAGCGATACTTTTGCGTATTTTTGAAAGATTTTAATTAAAATATCGGATCCACCCGTTGATCCGCCATACTGGCATACCAGTCCAAATCCAGACCCTGCGAGCATGCCTGCATAAAGAATGACGAGCAACAAATCGTCTGGGCTAAACTGGGGATTGGGGAAGATGACTTCAAATAATGCCAAGAATCCCGGAAACAATAACGATCCAAACAAACTATTGAGTAACTCTCTTTTGCCAAGAAAGAAAAAGGCTAATATTAATAAAAGCGAGTTTAAGACCAATGAAAAAGCAGAGATGGGGATTTGCGGGAAGTAACGATTCAAAATCATCGCTACGCCCGTAGATCCGCCGGTGACAAGCCCTGATGGGATGACGAAGAAATAATACGCAATCGCCATAACGAAAACCCCAACGGTCAAGAAGAAATATTGTTCGAGCCAACTGACACTTCGAATACGGAAGGATAGTGCTCTCATAGTTGTTTTATACTTTGCCCTCCTGGCTATGCATGACGAGATAGCTATTGATAAACAAGTCCAAATCGCCATCCATCACTTTTTGGACGTTGCCGGTTTCGGCATCGGTCCGATGATCTTTAATCATGGTATAAGGTTGGAATACATAAGAACGAATTTGCGATCCAAATGCATTCGATATTTTGTTATTGGCCAACAGTTCAAGTTCATTTTGTTGCCGCTCTAATTCGAGTTGATATAACTTACCGCGAAGAACCCGCATAGCCGTTTCACGATTTTGGATTTGGCTGCGTTCATTTTGACAAGTTACCACAATCTTTGTGGGTAAATGGGTGATACGAACGGCTGAATCGGTGGTGTTAACGCTTTGTCCGCCATTACCACTGGAGCGATAAACGTCGATTTTTAAATCTTCATCCGCAATTTCAATGTTAATGGAATCGTCTAGTTCAGGAACAACAGTCACAGATGCGAAGGAGGTATGACGTCTTCCAGACGCATCAAACGGCGAGATCCTCACCAATCGATGAACGCCAGATTCGGCTTTTAAATAGCCGTAGGCATTCGCACCCGCCACTAAAATCGTCGCTGATTTTAAGCCGGCTTCATCGCCAACTTGGTAATCTAAAACGGTGATTTTATACCGTTTGGATTCCGCATATCGGCAATACATGCGGTAAAGCATTTCCGCCCAATCTTGAGATTCGGTGCCACCGGCACCTGGATGAAACTCAAGAATGGCGTTAAATTTGTCGTAGGGTTTATTGAGAAGCGTTTTAATGGTTAATTCATTCACCCATTGACGAAACTTACGAATGTCGGTCTCTACGTTCGACAAATCGGTGGTCTCATCAATCAAAGCGAGTTCATACGTCATTTGTAACGTTTCATAAAGATCCACAATATCATGATAGGTGTTTTGTAAAGCATTGAGTTCATTTTGTTCAGAAATTACCAGTTGAGCTGATTTTTGGTCACCCCAAAAATCGGGAGCGGCAGTTTTTAAAGCCAATTCCGACAGTCGTAATTGGATGGATGTTAAATCAAACGATTTTTGTAAGTTCGAAAGTTCGCCAGCTAATTCTGCAAGCAAGACTTTCAATTCTAAATGGGTCAATCCAATCACCTGTTCTTTTTAGTGGACGTTTTGTCCGTGACAATTTTTGAATTTTTTACCAGAGCCGCAAGGACACGGATCATTTCTGCCAATGGTTTGTGTGACTTTAATCGGTTGACGTTTTCGATTTTCGTCTTCTTTACCGGAGAAAGTCGAAATGGGTTTTGCGACTTGGACCCGTTCGGTGTTTTGACGAACTTGGGCTTTTAATACAAACCGAGTAACATCGCTTTGAATCGATGAGACCATTGTTTCAAACATTTTGAAACCCATTTCTTGATATTCGCGATAAGGGTTAATTTGGCCATAACTTTGTAACGTGACGGCTTGACGAAGTTCACTCATCGCATCAATGTGTTGAACCCAGTAGGTATCAACGACTCTTAAGGTAATTGCCTTTAAGAAATCGTTATAAACAGTTAAAGGGACTAAGGCTTTTTTCGCATCAATTTCATGTTTACAACGATCGGTTACATATGATGCTAAATCATTGGCCGGATTCATCACAATGGCTTCTTCAATGGCATCTTTGGGGAAATAACGGTTTAAATGTTTCCAAGCTTCAGCGCGGTCCATATTGTCGGTAGCTACAATGTTATTTAACGTGGTCGCAATCATTTGATTTACCGATTCTTCAATCGAATCTTTAAATAAAACATCGGTCCGCTGTTGGTAAACAATTTCTCTTTGACGGCGTAAGATTTCGTCATATTGTAAAACGGTTTTACGACGGTCGAAGTTATTGCCTTCAATTTGATGTTGCGCACGTAAAACCATTTTTGAAAACATGCCATAATCAAGGGGGGATTCTTCATCGCTCCCTTTGGTCATTGTAATCATTGAAATCATTCGTTTAAAACGATCTCCGCCGAAACGACGCATTAAATCATCTTCAGCTGATAAATAGAAACGGGAGTAACCTGGGTCGCCTTGACGGCCGCCACGGCCTCTTAATTGGTTATCGATACGACGCGATTCATGACGTTCCGTTCCGATTACGGCTAAACCGCCTAATTCTTTAACCCCAGTACCTAATTTGATATCAGTACCACGACCGGCCATGTTCGTTGCGATAGTGACAGATCCTTTTTGACCTGCATTTGCAACAATTTCAGCTTCGCGTTCATGCTGCTTGGCATTTAATACATTGTGTTTTACGCCGCGGCGTTTGAGAAGTTCGCTTAAAAGTTCTGAACTTTCAATCGAAATGGTACCAATCAACATTGGTTGACCCAAATTATGACGGCGTTCAATTTCGTCGGCTAAGGCTTTATATTTGGCTTTCGTGGTTGCGAAGATGAGGTCGTTATCATCAATTCTGACAACCGGCATGTTCGTGGGAATTTCCACAACGAACATGTTATAAATATTATGGAATTCTTCTTCCTCAGTTTTAGCAGTACCGGTCATGCCAGAAAGCTTCTTATACATTCTAAAGAAATTTTGGAAGGTGATGGTTGCCAATGTCGTTGTTTCTTTTTTAACTTCGACGGCTTCTTTGGCTTCTAATGCTTGGTGCAAGCCTTCTGAGAACTGACGTCCGTGCATCAAACGGCCGGTAAAGCCATCGACGATGATAACTTTTCCCTCTTGTACAACATAATCAACGTCTCTGGCCATGATGTAGTTGGCTTTTAGAGCATTGTTGATATGGTGAAGAAGCGTAACGTTTTCCAAGTCATAAAGGTTCTCAACATGGAAGAAATTTTCGGCTTTGTGAATCCCGATTTCTGATAAATTAACCGTTTTATCTTTAATATCGACGGTATAATCTTCGCTTGTCAATCGAATGGCGAATAGATTGGCTTGCATGTAAAGTTGCGCGGTGTTTTTTTCTCCGCCGGAAATGATTAAAGGCGTTCTGGCTTCATCAATTAAAATCGAGTCAACTTCATCGATGATGGCAAAGTTCAAGGTACGCTGAACAATCGCCTCACGGTAAATAACCATGTGATCGCGAAGATAATCGAATCCAAGCTCATTGTTCGTCGAATATAGGACATCACAATGATAGGCTTCTCTTTTTTGTTCTGGTGTCAACTCGCGAACATTTAAACCTACCGATAAATTCAAAAAGCGGAACAAATTACCAATTTCGCCTTCCGCTTCACGGGCTGCTAAGTATTCATTGACGGTGACGATATGAACCCCATCACCCGATAATGCATTGAGATATGCTGGCATGACGGCGGTCAAGGTTTTACCTTCACCGGTCTTCATTTCAGCGATATTGCCTTCATGGATGACGACAGCACCCATCACTTGAACTTTAAAGGGGGTCATCCCCGTTACTCTTGTCGATGCTTCTCTAACAGTCGCAAAAGCTTCGACCATTAATTGCTCGAGAGTTTCCCCTTTTGCATAACGTTCTTTTAACTCAGTGGTTTTGGCTTTTAAATCCTCATCTGTGAGGGCTTTATAAGCGGGAGCGAGCGCTAAAACTTGATCAGCAATTTTTTCTAGACGCTTTAGCGTTTTTTTGTTTGTATTTAAAAATCCGAACATTCATGTCACCTCTTCATAACATCTAATATCATACCATATTTTAGGTGGGATAAACAACAAAATTCACGAACCCCAGAAAAAAAGTGACCTATGAAAGGTCACTTCAAAGTTTCCGTTTTATTCGGTTTCAATGATACCGTATTTTCCATCCTCGCGGAGGTAGATGACACAAACTTCATTGTCTTCGTTACGGAAGATGAAGAAATCATGCCCTAACAGATCCATTTGTGTGATGGCTTCCTCTGTAGAGAGGATATCAAGTTGAATGCGTTTGCGTTTAACCGGTGAAATAAGTTCTCTTTCGAGTTTTTCAAAATCGATTTCATCGGATTTGAAAGCATCTTTCAGTCCGGTTCTTACTTGCAAACTACGATTCATTTTGTATTTGTTTTTGCGGATTTGGGCTTCAAGTTTGTCGACAGCCAAGTCAATGGCGGCGTACATATCTTTATCTTCGACTTCAGCCCGGATGGTAATAAACTTAATGGGGATGGTAATTTCGACTTTCATCAGTTCTTTTTGGGTTTTGCAAACGACGAATGCTTGTAACTCTTCGGTGAAGACTTTTTCGATTTTCTTGAGTTTCTTTTCTACGTAACTGTAGATTGCCGGTGTGATTTCCAAGCCGTTCTTGCCTCTTACATCGAGTTTCATTTACATCACTCCTTTGAATTATAGTTGATACAATTACATTGTAGCATGATAGAAAACCGATGTAAACGGAACCGCCGTTTTTTTCACGGAAATTCCACAAAAACTAGATAGAATCTTCATATTGGCTAAAATCATAATGAAAAACTGAAAATAATCCCACAGTACCAAGTGATTTTAACAGTGGAAACCACATAAAAAAGGTTGAATATAAGGATTCGTCCATCAAGATAATAACCCAATCGGTTAAGTCCATTATATCTAGTAGCCGAAAATAGGGTTTCATATGTCGATATAAAAGACGCTCAACCCGGGGATCATCGATTTGAACAGAATAAACCGAGTGATAGTGGATGATTCCGCCATCAAAGGGGATTAATTCTTGTGAAAATTCGGGTTTATATAATTGTTCACAAACCGAACAGAAGGGTTTATACCGAAACATCGTTTGAAACGTCACCGCATCTGAAAAAGTCTTATGACATATTCGGCATATCATCTAATAATCCTCTTCTTTTCGCTTCCGCATTCATGTTATTAATGTAGGCCATCGCTCGCTTAATCGACCTTGTTCGCTTTTCAGTAAAAATCTTGATTTCACCCGTAGGAAAAGCTTGTTT
This sequence comes from uncultured Caryophanales bacterium, assembly GCA_942493185.1. GTDB lineage: Bacteria > Bacillota_I > Bacilli_A > Izemoplasmatales > Hujiaoplasmataceae > UBA5603. The sequence goes on along the minus strand of OW818673.1, from coordinate 282,777 downwards.
ACGTCCAACCCGTCCGGCCATTTGGACAAGAGTGAATTCATCATAAACAGAATGAGACCCATGGAGTATACCCACGTCGATATCACTAAACGTCACTCCTCGTTCAAGCAAGGTCGTCGATACCAAAAACAGCCCTCGCTTTTCACGAAACCAATCAATTTTTTCGTCACGACGGCCCTCAACACTGGACACCGATTCGACAGAATAACCCTGTTCTTTCATGGCATAAAAAACTCGATTCCCCCACTCAATCGTGGGGACAAAGAGGAGTGTTTGCCGGTTTTGGCTCTGATGGACATTTAACCAATCTACAATAAGAGGGGGTAACAAAGCCGATTGACGAATCCAGTTTCCTAAATTCAAGACATAACCGATTTGAAAGTTATCCAAGGAATGCCGATGAAACCGGGCAGGGAGGATGAAGATAGGTTTTTTTGTTTGATGGATGATTTTCTGTTGACTCTTGGGCATAGTCGCACTCATCTGAACCAATTTACCATCGACTTTAATCGCTTTTTGAACCAATTGATTTAAGAATGCATTGCCCTTAAAGGGAAACGCATCGGCTTCATCGATAAACATTAAATCAAATTCATGGTCATATCTGATCAATTGCTGCGGAGTAAGAACTAAGATATCAGCATCACTATCGTCTTTTTCATCTTCATACACGCATTTTAGCGTGGTATTGGGAAAGATAGGTTTCAGTCTTAATGCCAGTTCTTTCACAATATTGGTCCTAGGAATGACCAAAGCAATTCTTTGGTTATTGATTAATGCATTAAAAATTGATTGATATAGAATTTCGGTTTTACCCGCCCCGCAGACCGCGTATAGATAACATTCAGGACTTTGCGATGTTGCTTCATAAAGCAATTGTGAAGCCTGTTTTTGTTCGGTCGACAACTCAAAAGGCATTTCAAGTGTGATTCTTCTTTGAGATTGTTCTTTCAAATCGATATAATTTCATACCTTGAGTGATTCGACCAAACGCTTAGACGATAAGCGACATGCTTCTTCATAACAACACATTAAAAAAATAACAAAAATTAAAAAATCTATAACAAACATCTCCTCATATAACTCATCTCATACTCATACAAAAATCCAGTTTCCTAAATTCAAGACATAACCGATTTGAAAGTTATCCAAGGAATGCCGATGAAACCGGGCAGGGAGGATGAAGATAGGTTTTTTGTTTGATGGATGATTTTCTGTTGACTCTTGGGCATAGTCGCACTCATCTGAACCAATTTACCATCGACTTTAATCGCTTTTTGAACCAATTGATTTAAGAATGCATTGCCCTTAAAGGGAAACGCATCGGCTTCATCGATAAACATTAAATCAAATTCATGGTCATATCTGATCAATTGTTTTGCCGGAGTAAGAACTAAGATATCAGCATCACTATCGTCTTTTTCATCTTCATACACGCATTTTAGCGTGGTATTGGGAAAGATAGGTTTCAGTCTTAATGCCAGTTCTTTCACAATATTGGTCCTAGGAATGACCAAAGCAATTCTTTGGTTATTGATTAATGCATTAAAAATTGATTGATATAGAATTTCGGTTTTACCCGCCCCGCAGACCGCGTATAGATAACATTCAGGACTTTGCGATGTTGCTTCATAAAGCAATTGTGAAGCCTGTTTTTGTTCGGTCGACAACTCAAAAGGCATTTCAAGTGTATGATTCTTCTTTGAGATTGTTCTTTCAAATCGATATAATTTCATACCTTGAGTGATTCGACCAAACGCTTCACAAGTTGAACAATAGGGAATCAATTGCTCATTGAGACAAGCGGGATCAAGGACGGATAAACATCTTTGGCAATGATTGTTTTCAATGGCATTTATGACTTGATAATTTGTACTTTTTGGCAGAAACATGCTTTCTTTCATAAAAAACACCCGGTTATACATTACGCATAACTGGGTGAAATTCTTTATTTATTAGATGACGATATTGACCAATTTATTGGGAACCACAATGATTTTTTTAATGGGTTGTCCAGCAATAAAATCTTGAATTTTTTGAGACGATAATGCTTTTTCTTTAAGAATTTCTTCGCTCGCATTGATTTCCGAATTAAAACGGTCACGAATTTTTCCATTCACATTAATAACAATTTCAATGACTTTATCGATGAGTTTTGAAGAATCATAACTTGGCCACGGATGGAATACCAAAGACTCCTGATGACCGAGTTGATTCCATATTTCTTCCGCCATATGCGGAGCGAATGGATAGGTTAATAATACCAAGGTTTCCAAATCGCGACTCGAGATTTGATCAGCCTGAGTTGCTTCGTTGACCGCAATCATCAGTTTTGATATGGCAGTATTAAACTTCATGGCTTCAATATCATCGCTAACGCCTTTAATCGTCTTATGAAGCGATGTTTCAAGGGCACTAGATAGTTGATTGCTTGTGACTACTTTTTCTTGAAGACGCCATAGTTTATCCAAGAACCGTCTCGCCCCTTTGAGGCCGGCTTCGTTCCATGGTGTTTGCATTTCGTATTCGCCAATGAAGAGGATAAAAACTCTTAACGTATCAGCGCCAAATTCCTCAATGACACTCATTGGATTGACAATATTTCCCCGTGATTTCGACATTTTTTCGCCGTCTTCACCCAAAATCAACCCTTGAGCCGTCCGTTTTTTATACGGTTCAGCGTGAGAAACCAGTCCTTGATCATATAAGAATTGGTTCCAGAAGCGTGAGTAAATAAGATGTCTTGTGACATGTTCCATGCCACCATTATACCAATCGACTTGACCCCAATAGTTAAGTCGATCTTTATCGGCGAAAACCTTCGAATTGGAGGGATCCATATAACGAAGGAAGTACCAACTGGACCCTGCCCATTGCGGCATGGTGTCCGTTTCTCTTCTCGCTTTTTTACCGCATTTTGGACAGGTGCATTCCACAAATTCTTTAATCATTGCCAATGGGCTTTCACCGGTGTCTGTGGGTTCAAAGTGTTCAACCCACGGTAATTTGACTGGCAACTCTTCAAATGGAACTGGAACAACACCGCAATCCTCGCAATAAACAATCGGAATGGGTTCTCCCCAATAACGTTGACGGTTAAAGGCCCAGTCTTTCATTCTAAACTGAACAGTAGACGTTCCAAGCTGATGACTCTTTAGATAATCAATTATGGTTTCTTTGGCTTTTTCAACGCTTAAACCGTTCAAAAAGCCACTATTGACCAAAATGCCGGTTTCTGTGTTGGTGAATGCGGCTTGAGCAATGTCGCCACCTTCAATGACTTCGACGATGTTCAGATGGTATTTTTTTGCGAATTCATAGTCGCGATCATCATGTCCTGGTACTGCCATTATTGCGCCGGTTCCATAGGTAATCATGACGTAATCAGCGATAAAAATCGGGATATTCTTACCGGTTATGGGATTAACGGCTTCTAATCCTTCAATACGAACGCCGGTTTTTGTTTTATTCATCTCAACCCGTTCAAATTCGGTTTTCCGTTTGGTTTGTTCTTGATAATCCCGAATAGCCTCAAGATTCTTGATGTGTTTTGCTTCTTCTTCAATGATGGGATGTTCTGGCGCAATAACCATAAATGTTGCCCCATAAATCGTGTCAGGACGGGTTGTGAATACCTTCAGGGAATGGCTATGTTTCGCAATTGGGAAAGTGATATAAGCCCCTTCCGATTTTCCAATCCAATTTTCTTGTTCAATGCGAATTCTTGAAGGGGATTCCAATTGGTCGAGTCCCTTCAAAAGTTTGGATGCATACTCGGTAATTTTTAGGAACCAAACGTCTTTTTCTTTTTGAACGACTTCGGCGCCGCAACGGTCACAATGACCCCCTTGCGACTCTTCGTTGGAAAGGACCACTTTACAATCCGGACAGAAATTGACGAGGGTCTTGCTTTTATAAACCAGTCCTTTTTCGTACATTTTTAAGAAGATCCACTGTGTCCAGCGGTAATAATCGGGTTGGGTTGTATCGACAGTTCTCGTAAAATCAAACGAAAAGCCCGCAGATTGAAGTTGATTCGTAAAGACTTTGATATTTTGATCAGTCACCACTCTGGGATGAATTTTGTTCTTGATGGCATAGTTTTCGGTTGGAAGACCAAAAGCGTCAAATCCAATGGGGAATAAGACGTTATATCCTTCCATACGGCGTTTGCGCGAAATAACTTCAAGCGATGAATAAGCGCGAATATGTCCCACATGCATCCCAGCACCACTGGGATAAGGAAATTCGACCAATCCATAAAATTTGGGTTTTTGATCAAAATCTTTGGCATGAAAACAATCGGACTCATACCATTGTTTTTGCCATTTTTTTTCGATTACTTGATGATTAAACGTTGGGACAAATGCACTCATATTTATATCCTCCATAAAAAAAATCGCCCTTAATAGAAGGACGATTATAAATAACCGTGGTACCACCTTGATTCTGGATTTCTCCAGCTCTTAGAATCGTTAACGCCGATGACGGATGGACCTCCCGTGTTGCGGACCATCAGCTCCCCAGACTAATTCTTATTGTTTCGTTCCTGGTTTTCACCCCCACCAGGTCTCTGTAAACGAATTTCAATAATACTGTTTCTGGTTCTTTGCTTTTGAAACATAATAACACAATTATGACTACTTTGCAATAGACGTTGATCAAATTAGTCTTCTTCGGAGTCATCCTTGGGTTCAGCGTCAGAACGTTCAATTTCTTCTGGCTCAGAAACGTCTTCTTCGGTTGGTTGCGTACCACCAAAGGGAGGAATAGGGCCTTGAGCACCAAAATGCTGCATAGTTTGAAAGTATAGCTCGCGTTGTAAAATTAAGACACTACGATAAGCCACAAACATTAAAACAAATAAGACAATGTCTGGAAAACCAATTAAATTATAAAACGTCATTAAAATGGCAAAGGGTGTAATGGCAAATAACACCAATTTGAAGATTTTCTTATAGGAGATAAATCTTTTGAGTCTTAAGAATGGGACCGTGGAAATCAACGTCACAAAGAGGAGCATCACAACATTCCCTAAGAAACTTAAGATCAACGACATCACTAAAATAATATTCGCTAAATACAAAATGGTTCCATTAAAATCTTTCAGTGCCATTATGGGCGATAAATCGAGGGATTGAATACTTTCAGAACCCAAATATAAATGCATCCACGTGCCTTGAAAGACCAACGATTGATCTGGCATTGCCCCAATCATTTCTACAGAGTCATCCCCATCCATAAAAAAGACAGGATAACCATAAAGAGTGTACTCTTGGGTGATATCATATTGATCACCCGTACAAGATATTTCGTTATTAAGGATGGTACATCCGGTTTCAGTTGAATTGACAACCTCAGGAGATGGCATTTTCACATAATAGATAATATTGCCAATGGATACGGCTAATGATAAAACAAACAAGTAGAAAAAAACAAACCATCCAGATTTGTTTCGGTATTTTAATAGAGAGCGTGGAGCCGCAATGGAATCTTTCATAATGTTATACATTGTATCACCTGACCTTTTTTAATGATATCACAAAACCATGAATATGAAAACAGAAAACATTTTAACATGTTATAATGGTGAATGGGTGAGGAATATGCAATTTAGTAAAGCGAAGCCTTATCGGACCTTAACCGATTATTATTTTGAACAATTTGGAACCAAAGTTTTTAAAGTTGCCTTAAATGGTGACTTTTCTTGTCCTAATCGAGATGGCTCGATTTCAAACACCGGTTGTGTGTTTTGTTCTGAAAAAGGATCCGGCGATTTTGCTGGAGACAAATCAGAAAGTCTAGATAATCAGTTTTCGACAATTAAAGCGGTGATGAAACAAAAATGGCCTGAAGGAAAATTAATCGCTTTCTTTCAAGCCAACACCAACACGTATGGTCCCATCGATAAATTAAAATCATTATTTGAATCGGCGTTAACGCTTGATCCGGATATCGTTGGATTATCGATTGCGACAAGGCCGGATTGTTTATCAGAAGCAACGTTAGATTATTTGGAAGATTTAAACAAAAGAACCTTTTTAACCGTTGAACTCGGGTTACAAACGATTCATGAAGAAACGGCCCTTTGGATGAACCGTGGATATCCTTTAGGGGTATTTGATTCCGCCGTGGCCCAACTCCGGAAACGAAATATCCGGTGTGTCGTTCACATTATCAATGGCTTAAAAGGGGAAACAGAAGACCAGATGCTTGAGACGGTTCGCCATTTGAATCATCTCGATATTCAAGGGCTTAAAATTCATATGCTTTGTGTTCTCAAAAATACACCCTTAGAAATAGAATATAAAAATAAGCCTTTTCCAATCTTGACGTTAGAAACGTACGTTAAAATTGTTGTCAATCAAATCGAACTTATGAACCCTTCTATTGTATTAGAGCGGCTATCTGCAGATGCCCCAAAAGAGTTACTCATCGAACCTTTATGGACGATGAAAAAGTTTGTGGTCGCTAATGAAATAGATAAAGAATTAAGAAAAAGAAATTCGTATCAAGGAATGAATTTTCTACCTTAAACTCATCACTGAATAATCAAAAAGGACCTCGCGGTCCTTTTTCATTTTATTTGTGTGTATAATGGGGCATTTTTTTCATTTTCAGGATATTGGCATAAATATTAAAGGGGAAATATCCTATGATTTGATTGTAACCTAAAATTTTACTATCGAGAGTTCTTCTTATTTCGTGGAGATTATCATAAGTTTCGACGACATATTGATTGGCGATATCTTCTTTATCAATCATTTGGAAGGCTTTATCAACAATCTCTAAAAGTTGTTTTTTCTCCGCAAATGTCAAATCCTTGATCACGGCTTTCGAAAAGGGAATGAAAGCTTCGTCATCAACGATTTTAGATAATAGGTTGCAAGACTTCCGGAGTTCAATGTCAAACTTCGATTGTTGGCGATAAAGGTCTTTATAAACGGTTCTCAGCTTACGAATGATTAATATCGATGAAACGGCTATAGCCGCTGAGATAACTAAGAAAAGCAATGAAAGTTCGATGATAAGATCCCATCTGATTGCGAATATCATGATAATCACCTATTTCTTGAGCAAATATTTTTTAAGTTCTTCAACCTTCGTAAGACGTTCCCATGGTAAATCTAAATCAGTGCGACCAAAGTGACCGTAGGCGGCAGTTTGTTGGTATATCGGTGCTTTTAATCCTAACATATCAATGATGGCTTTTGGTCGCAAGTCGAATTCTTTTTGGACGATTTGACTAATGATTTCATCGGATAACTTTCCGGTGCCAAAGGTATCGATGCCAATGGATGTGGGTCTTGCGACGCCGATGGCATAAGATATTTGCACTTCAACTTGATCAGCGATGCCACTAGCAACTAAATTTTTTGCTACATAGCGTGCCGCATACGCTGCACTTCTGTCGACTTTTGAGGGGTCTTTTCCTGAGAATGCACCGCCGCCATGATGGGCTTTTCCACCATACGTGTCAACGATGATTTTCCGTCCTGTTAGGCCGGTATCTCCGCTAGGACCGCCTATGACGAATCGTCCGGTAGGGTTCACGAGAATTTCGGTTTTAGCATCTCTCCATTCAGGCGGGATGATGGGATAAATGACATTTTGAATGACATCGGCTTGAATTTGATCATGAGTCACATCGGGTGAGTGTTGGCAAGAAACCAATATTTTATCAACACGCACAAATTTGCCCATTTCATCAAATTCACAAGTGACTTGAGTCTTTCCGTCTGGACGAAGATAACTCATAATCTTATGTTTACGAACATAGGATAAACGTCTTGCGAGTTTATGAGCCAACACAATCGATATTGGCATATACTCAGGGGTTTCATTGGTGGCATAACCAAACATCATTCCTTGGTCACCGGCACCTTGTTCGTGCTTGTCGGTAGAATTAACCCCCATGGCGATGTCGGGAGATTGGCTGTTAATAGAAACCAAGACGGCTAGATTTTCAGCATCAAAGCCATACTTACCACGGTCATATCCAATCTCGGTCACTTTTTGGCGAACGATTTTTTGAATATCAACGTAAGTGGTGGTGGTGATTTCGCCAGCGACTAATACTAGTCCGGTGGCGACTAATGTTTCACAGGCAACCCGAGCATCCGGGTCGTCAGTTAAAATTGCATCTAAGATGGAATCGCTGATTTGGTCGGCGATTTTGTCGGGATGGCCTTCAGTGACGGATTCCGACGTGAAATATTTATACATGATGTCACTCCTATTCTTTTGTCAGTTTATAATATAAAGATTCAAAATCTTCACCGTATTTGATGAAACGATCGAGAATCTGTGAATCAAAATATGGATAAAATTCAAGTTGTAATAAATCAATTGCCCGTGAATGTTTTAATCCGCGTTTATAGTTGCGATCTTGTCTTAAGATATCATACATGTGCGATAACAAAATGACTTGCGATTCGCGGTTGTTTTGAATGCCATTCATTTCTTTGATGAAATCGGAGTCAGCCGTTTTTTCAAAGTGGGCTCTGACGATTTCTTCCGCCTTTTGATCGAGTTGCAAGCGTTTGATAATAACCGAACCCACAATTGTTTTTTCACGAATCCGTTTAAAATCACTTTCTTCTAAAACTTCTTTTCCATCATAATCTTCTAACGTCAAGAGATCTTTTTTCTCGATATGAATGGTCGAGAAATCGTAAATTTCCTTACAAAGTTTGGGAGAAAAACCAAGATAATTGCCAAGTCTTGAAGCCATATCGGCAACGCGTTTGGCGGCGTTTTCATAATTAATTTCTTCATCATCCCCACCAGGACGCTTATAAACGCTAATGACATCAAAAACATCGGAAACCACAGTTTTAAAGTCTTTTTCCATGGCACGTCGCTTAATGAGTTCTTCTTTGCGTTTGTTATTCATATCTTCGGTAATACGAGCGGTAGAATATAAGGCAATCATAAAGACAGCTAAAACCAAAGTACGAAGAATGATGTCGGTGATGATAGGGCCTTTGAGATACGTGATTAAAGTGCTGAAGTCGTTGGCATACAAAATGACTGGGTATAAGATGGTCACATGGACAATCGTCATCAAAATGATCGCTATTTTGAAAATAATTTTCAATAACTTTGAATCTTGATAAAGCGACAACACAACCAAAGAAAAATAAATCAGCGAATATCCAGCTTGCGTGATGCTAAAGAATGCAGTTTCTGTGGTATTCATTCCAATGGTCATTCTTAATTTCGTATAAACAACGATGGCCATCATTAAGATGTAGACGGCTGAAATGTATTCTGCCATCTGCTGCTTTTGCAAGGTTTTTGGTTCTTCATGAATGATTTTACGAATCGATAGATTGGTAAAAAACATGACTAGGAAGAAAATAAAGGACAGAATTAAGTTGATGCGAAGATTGACTCCTTCGGAACCAATCATCGTAAAAATCAGGAAGACAACGTTCGTAATTCCCAATATATTCTTGATGACTAGGTTCTTACGATATAGCACCGACGTATCGTCTAAAATATCGACTCCCGCCTCAAAACTAAAGCGGTTAATCATGAACTGGCCGATTCGATACCAAAATTCCGTAAAACGACTTTTTCCTTCAAGTTCTTTTTGTTTTTGATTTACACTGACCTTTTTTTCATCAAACTTGTTTTTAAACGAAGAAAAGCGAAAGAAGTCAATCAATTTGTCGGTGAAAGTTCTTTTCTTAGGGACTTTTTTGGTCGTAACCGAGTCAAAATACTCGCCGATTTTATCCGGTTCTTTCTTGACATCTTTGGTGTATTTGCGGCGTTGGGTCGAATCGTTCTTCTTAAAAAAATCGTCCAATGTCTTTTCACGGTTGTCCACTAAGCTTCACCTCCTCTAACAAATTGGGAATCGCTTAGAACAACTTGGGTTGTTCGACGACGTTTGGGTCTTTTTTTGCCTCTATCTCGTTTTCAATTTGAGCAACGCGAGTCGATGCAGCAGCGGCGATGGCGCCAACGATATCATCTAAGAACGTATGGCAGACGCCTTCTTTATGTTTTCCGGCATCATTGAGTCTGGCAATCGCCATCGGTTTATTCACATCGATATCACCGAAATTGGTTTTTCCAATGGTTCCGTATAATCCTGCTAGTTCAAGACCAAACAATTCATCGATGCCAAACATTCCTAAATCAGAAGCTAGAATTTCTTGAATGGGTCCTTTAAACGCTTTTTCTTCCGTTAATCGATCAATTTCAGCTCCGAGTTGGAGAAGATGAAAAACATCTCTTAAAGACAATATTTTTTCAACAGACTCTTTGCATTCGCTATAGGAAATATCGGGTTTCCAACGGGATTGTTGTCGAAAAGCAATCTCGGAAATTTCGTCGATGGTCACGCCGCGTTCAGTCAATTTTTCGACATTCATGATGTACATTTCTTCTCTGGAAAATAAATTCTTTTGACGATTCATACAGTTCCTCCTTCGATTACTCGAATTACTATAGATGTTAACATAATTTAATATTATACCATGAAATAGTGTCAATTTTAAATCTATTTCAATCGTTTTCCCACACTAAAAACACTTTTTCCCGCACCGTTCATATAAGCTTGGATATCCATGGGGGTTCTACCAGCAGGTTGAATGGTTTTGAGGACGATGGCCCCTGATTCCACTTTGATGTGAACCTCGCCTTTTTGAATGGCAACGACGGTCCCATTCGGAATATTGCTCGCAACGGTGTGTTCAGAAACACGTGCTTCTAAAACTTTTATGATTTGGTCATCCACCGTCAAATGGGCAACTGGCCATGGATTGAATGCTCTGACATGATCAACAATTTCCTTAGCTGATTGATCAAAATTAAGGGCCTCTTCTTCCGGTTTGATATTCCAAGCGAATGTGACCTTTGATTCATCTTGAGGGATTGCAATTGCGGTATGATTTTCGACTTTCAGAAGCGTTTCTAGAAGTAATGAACTTCCTAAAATGCTCAATTTCGTTTCAATGGTTCCGACATTATCTGTCGCTTCGATTGGAAGTGACGCTTGATCAAGCAAATCACCAGCATCCATTTTTTGAGCCATATACATTATCGTCACACCGGTTTCTTTATCCCCATTTTTTATAGCAGTGTGCATCGGTGATCCACCGCGATATTTTGGCAATAACGAAGCATGGACATTGATACAACCGAATTTTGGATATTTTAAGAGGGTCTTTGGAATCATTTGACCATACGCTGCGACAATAATAACCTCAGGTGCAGCATCCAAAACGATTTGATAATCTAACTTGATTTTTTCGGGTTGGAACAAAGGCAATCCTAATTCCTCCGCCGCCATTTTAACCGGAGAAGGTTTTAAGACTTGTTTGCGACCAAAGGGACGATCCGGTTGGGTCACCACTAAGGTAATTTCATGATGATTTGCCAAGGATTTTAATATTGGTACGGAGAAATCCGTTGTTCCCATAAATACGATTTTCATGGTGTCCTCCTACATCGGCGATTTGTCGATGGTGATATAGATTTGGTCTGTTTGATACCCATCGATAATTTCGAATAACAAATCATCCAGCAAGGGTTCATTTCGGTATTTGATGAGCATTTGACATAAGTACCGATTTTTAATGCGAGAAACTTGTGGTAAAACCGGTCCTAAGACAATCGCTTCATTGCTTAATTTGCTACGGAGCAATTTAACAATTTCACGACCCCGAAGGAAGATATCGCGAACGTTCTCTCCCGATAAGGTCACCTGGGTTAAAAAATAGAACGGAATGTATTTTGCTAATTTACGGATACCCATTTCATAATTATAAAAGCCTAAATAATCGTTTTGAATTGCATATTTAATGGCGTAATGGTCGGGATTGAAGACTTGAACAATTACTTCGCCTGGTAATTCATGTCTTCCCGCTCTTCCTGATACTTGAACGATTAATTGAAACGTCTTTTCGGGAGAACGAAAATCGGCGTTGTACAAGTTCCCATCGGCTTGAATGATTCCCACCAAGGTCACATTAGGATAATCAAGGCCTTTCGCAATCATTTGAGTGCCAATTAAGATATCGCCTTCGATTTCAAATTGGTTCAACAGTTTTGCATGGGCATTTTTCGTTCGAGTGGTGTCATTATCCATGCGGATTAATCTTGCATTGGGAAAAAGGCTTTGAATTTCCGTTTCAATCTTTTGTGAACCAGTCCCCATGAATTTCAGTTCCGTCGATCCACATTTTGGACAGGTTTTAAGAATATCTTCTTTATGTCCGCAATAATGACATTTCAAGGAGTGGTCCACTTCGTGATAGGCTAAAGAAATATCACAGTTGGGACACTGTGCCACATGACCGCAGTTTCGGCATAATACGAAGGATGAAAAACCACGTCTGTTAATCAACAAAATGGTTTGTTGGTGAAGATCTAATCGCTTCTGAATTGCGTCTTGTAATTGTTTTGAAACAGACGTCAAATTTCCGGTTTTAAACTCGGTTTTCATGTCCACAATCGTGACTGGTGGCATGCCGATGTGTTGGGCTCTATGGGGTAATTCGAGCAGTTTAAAGTAACCGCGTTTGTATCTTGCATAGGTTTCAACGTTGGGGGTTGCGGACCCCATAATCACTGGAATATGATAATGTTCTGCCCGGTGTAAACAAACATCGATGGCATAATATTTTGGCATATCTTCTTGTTTGTAAGTGGATTCATGACATTCGTCAATAACCATTAAACCAAGGTTGGAAAACGGCGCAAAACAGGCACTTCTGGCCCCTACTGCAATTTTAGCTTCTTTGCGTATAATCTTACGCCACTCATCGTATTTTTCACCAATTGAAAGTCCTGAATGCAGAATAGCAACTTGATTTTTAAACCTGGCTTTAAAACGCTGAACCATCATGGGAGTCAGCGCAATTTCTGGTACTAAAAAGATAACATCCTTGCCGCGCTTAAGGACAGCTTCTATCGCGGCGAGGTAAATCTCCGTTTTTCCGGAGCCTGTCACCCCGTGTAACAAGAACGTTTGTCTCTCATCAATCGATGCCATAATGGCATCATAGGCGATGGTTTGTTCCGCGTTCAATTCAACCCGTTTATCTGGAGTATCTTGAATGCCTTCTACCTCTCGATAAACCTCTTTTGCGAAAACTTTTAGCACTTGTTTTCCTTCAAGAGTTTTAATGACTGAGTTGGTTAAATTAAGGAAAGTAAGCATTTCATTGATGTTGGCTGTTCGATTAGGTTGTTCTTTCAAATACTCAATCACTCGCAAATGTTTTTCGGATTTGGCAATATAATTTGGATCAATCAGTTTCACCAGCTTTGAATATTGCGGCCGTGATTTTGATTGTATTTCATAAGTTTGTCTTAATGCATTCACCAAAACAGCCCCTTTGATGGCTTTGGCATAAGGGACCATCGTCTTATCAAATATACGTTCATCGACACCCTCAAATAAGGGCAATAATTGATCTGGAAGCAATTCCCGATTTTCAACAATGAGTCGGGTTGTATAGACTGCTTTTAGTGCCGACGGTAACATCGTTTCTAAGACTTTTATCAACATGGTGGTGGTATCAATGGAAAGTTGTTTGGCAAGTTTGATAAGTTCTGGGGTTAAATACGGTTCTAAATCCAACACGTTAATGATGTTTTTTAAGGTTTTATCATAATCAGCGGTAGCGACGATTTCAATACAAAAACCCATCACTTCTCTGGAGCCAAAAGGAACAATGACCCGCGCTCCTACTTCTAAAACCGCTTCTAATTCTGAAGGAATGAGATAGTCAAATAATTTATCTACCGCTTTTGCCGGCACGTCAATCAGTATTTTAGCGACCATTTCATCACCCCACTGTATTAGTATAACACACAACCAGCGCCAAAAAAAGGCAAACTAGATATAGAGCATGAATCGAGTCATCAAAAAAATAACCAAGAATTATGGCTCATTCGTTTGCATATGAACTCTAGATTAGGTATAATAGTTGTTATGAATAAATTATCTATTCTGTAGAAAGGAATTATCATAGACACCATGCAAAATGAACTTTTAAATAACGGTGAAATTGGCATTTTTGCGCTTGGTGGTTTGGGAGAAGTCGGAAAAAACATGTACTGCGTGCAGTACAAAGAGGATTTGATCGTCATTGATTCAGGACTCTTGTTTCCCGACGAATTTTTAATGGGGATTGACTATGTCATTCCGGATTATACTTACCTGATCGAAAACCAAGACAAGATTAAAGCGCTCGTTATCACACACGGTCATGAAGACCACATTGGGGGAATTCCGTTTTTATTAAAACAGGTTCGAATTCCCGTCATTTACGCAACCGGTTTGACCATCGGCTTAATTAAGAACAAATTAGAAGAACATCGCGGCGTTAAAACCAATATTATCGAATTCCATGAAGAATCAAAAATCAAGTTAGGTGAAATCGAAGTCGGCTTCTTCCGTACAAACCACTCCATTCCTGACTCTTTTGGAGTGACATTAAGCACGCCTTCTGGGGTTGTTGTCCATACTGGCGACTTTAAATTTGACTTTACTCCCACCGGCAAAGATGCCAATTATCAAGCCATGGCGAAAATTGGCGAAAAAGGGGTATTATGCCTTTTGTCCGATTCGACGAATGCCGAACTAGAAGACTTTACGACATCTGAATCCGCCGTTTCCGAAACCATTCATGAGTTGTTTGAAGCCATTTCCGGTAGAGTCATTATTGCTACATTTGCATCTAACGTTCACCGTGTCCAACAAATCGTTGAAGCAAGTGTTAAAACCAAACGTAAAATTGCCGTTTTCGGCCGTTCAATGGAAAAAAACATTCAAGTAGGATTAGAAATGGGCTATATTAACGCTCCGGAAGGAACGTTTATCTATGGCCGTGAAGTAGGAACAACCGATCGTAAGAATCTAACCATTCTTTGCACCGGTTCGCAAGGTGAACCGTTGGCTGCTTTATCAAGAATTGCTTCTGGATCTCACAAACAAATCTCATTGATACCGGGTGACACAGTCATTCTATCGTCATCGCCCATCCCCGGCAATCAAGAATCTGTCAATAAAACGATTAACCTGCTTTATAAAGCCGGTGCTACCGTTGTTACACAATCACCATTCGCCGACGTCCATGCATCCGGACATGCCAGTCAAAATGAATTAAAACTGATGTTAAAACTCATTCAACCAAAACATTTCATGCCCATTCATGGCGAGTATCGAATGCTGAAGATGCATGGTAAACTCGGCGTTGATTGTGGCGTTGATCCGGAAAACATCCACATTCTCGAAAACGGCCAAGTATTGGCCTTAACCGCAGATTCCGCCCGGATTGCTGGCAAAGTTCAAACATCCGATGTTTATGTCGATGGTGCCGCCATAGGCGAAATTGGTTCACAAGTCATTAAAGACCGTAGAGAGCTCTCAGAAGACGGTTTGCTATCGGTGGTCATGACGATTAACCAAGACCGAAAAGAAGTCATCTGCACCCCTTCTGTGATTTCTAGAGGGTTCATTTACTTTAAAGACAACGAACAAATGATTAAAGTCTTACAAACCATGTCTTTAGACGTGACGGATCGTTATTTAAATACGGGCAAAAAAATCAACATTAGTGGCATGAAAAATGATTTAATCAAAACGTTAGGGAAATACATCTTGGATAAAACCGGACGTGAACCCATGATTATGCCCGTCATTATGGTTTTATAATAATAATACTCCAAAACTAAGTTGTTTCTTCGGAAGCAACTTTTTTTAATCAAAAAAGAGGACCCGGAAACCGGATCCTCTTTTGAATATCAATTATTTTTCAGCTGTTTTTGGATAATATTCCGTAATCATTTGAATGGTTCCTACTGTATCAACGTAAGAGGAGATTTCTAAGTAACGGCGTTCATCCATACCTTGACCTAAAGCAGACATGCCAAGCGCAGAATAAGCCGCTTGCCAATTGCCAGCAGTTTGTTGCAATGCACCAGCCAACATTAACGCTTGATAAGGAGTCAAATTATGGAATCCGGCAATAAATGCTACATAGGTTGCTACTTCTTGTGTTTGACCATAACTACTCATTAGTTCATAGACAGCAGCTCCAAAAGCTGCGGAGTCAACTAACTCGTCGACGGCGAACATAAAGGCTCCACCTTGAACTCGTGGATCAAGAGAGGTAAAGTTAAATGGTTGATCAATGGCGATGATTGAACCATCTGCGCCTGGGAAGTTGAGCAAGAATTCAGAGCCCGTCACTTGAACGCCACCTTCATTATTCGAAGATGCGCCTTCCAATGTTTTTGTCAAGACGACGAAATTGAACATTTCGGTTTCAAGTCCGGTAACTGGATTGGTTACCAATTTCAAAATTGTCTTATTCAAGCCAACTCCAGGTCCACCAAGATTTGATAATGAATAATCAACCAAACTCTTAATTTGTAGAGCTGCTTGAGTCATTCCATACGCTTTAAACCAAGCTTCTTGACCGGAAACCCAGTTGTTAACGATGGTGTTATCATCAAGATTGACGGTTGGATCTTCTGCTCCACCCGAACCCGGACGATTGTCTTCAACGTGAATTGCGGCACCGCCTGATGAATCAATTAAGCAATTCGTGATGGTTATTTGCGAGGCAGCCCATCCAAAAACGCTATTGGCCCATTGGTGATGAACCCATGTCTTATCCACGTGCATGGTGACCAACTCACCATTCGTTTGGTAACCGTACGCATTGGTCGTGAGTCCGATGGTGCTATAACCCACGTTAGTATTGTAAATATGAGAATTACCGGCTCTGACAATAATTGCATTCATACCGCCAGAGTTCCGTGACATCAATAACTCAGCTTGTACGATTTCATCGGCGCTTTGTGAGTAGTTGACGGCTGGAGTAGACGTATTGCTGATGATGCTTAAGTTTTTAAAAGCCACTTGATTGTTGTTAATGCTTGTGCTGCTATAAACGTTGTAATAGAAAATTGCGATTTGAACGCTGACAACATCGAAGGAACCAGAGAAGCCCGTGGTGGTGAAACCGCCATCTGGGTCGCTATCGATTGTCATATAAGGCAAATCAGACCCATCAATCGTGAAGTAGTTGCCGTTGATAACCAAATTATCGGTGTCAACTTGATCGGTTTGACGGATGTAGACATTACCATAAAGTGCTCCAGGAATGGCATCGGGTCCGGTATGCGTCGGGATTGAATAACCGTTAATCGGAGAACCATCCGGATTCAATTGGTTTTCTGCCAATGTCGTTTCAATGATAGAATGAATATTCAAAACTTGAACTGATAAATCCGAATAATAAAGTTTCAAATCGGCATCGGTGAAGACGTTATATCCGTTATTCACTTCAAATTCAAAGCTTAACGTTTCAGATTGTACACTTAATGCTTCGTATTTGGGATCGATTTCGACTTTAAAGCGTTTGTTTTCAGCAGCGGCTTTAAATTGAATGGAATAATCAGCACTTTGCGTTAAATACGTTGATAATGTGGTGGTTAATTCATCGAAAGTGGTTCCATTCCACAAATAGAAGGTGTAAAGGAGTTCTGTATCTTCTTGTTCAACACGTGAGCCTTTGCCATCCAAAATTCGAAGATCAAAGAAGAATTTGTTTCTTGATCCAACGAGATAAGGCGTAATGGTTTCATCAAGATGTTCTGCGAATGTTTCAGCGTTATAATGGCTTAAATTGTTTCCTAAAGCAAATTGATTAATGTAAGTAACAACTTTTCCGCCATATGATTTGGTGGTCAAATCATCGGAATTGTACACTGAGAAGGTGAAATCACCGGTAACGGATGTGGTGATAAATTTATTGTTTTCAGCAGTAATGACGGTTCCGCCTGAGGTAATGGTGAAAGTAAAACGAGCATTGAAATTGTAGATCATATCGGTGTAGAACACATACGTTGAGTTTTCACCAGACCGTTCAATGAGGAAATATTCATAGAGGTCTACTTCGTCGACCACTTCTTCCGTTGCTTCAGTAATGTGCGTAAACGTATTTGAGAAATCCGATGACATGGTTGTCGTTTCATCGCCATTGGCACGAACCATCATGGTATGGGTCCCCGCTATGGCTAAATCTTCGTGAATGTAGGTATAGGTCGCAACTGTTCCAGACACAACGCCCACAACCGTGATTTCGGTCGCAACACCATCAAAATATAAGGTAAATTCCGTTGGATACAACCCATCGACACCAGATACAATCCAAGTGATCGTTGTTTGGGTTACATCGGTGACTTGGGGAACCGCATAAACAGTCAGCGCTGTCCATTTGGCGTAGATCGTCGCGGACGTTCCGGTGATATCAGAATACTTAAACGTATTAAAATCAACGAGGGTGACCCAATTTGATTCAAAATACCAACCATCGAAGGCATATCCGGTTTTCGAGATACTTAGTAAGGGCGATGATGCGCCAATAATGTCAACTGAAGCGGCATTATCTTGTACGGCGATGTATTTAATGATATCGCCATCCATGAATGACACACGTTTTAAGGAACTACTGTAATAGAGGGCATAGACATCAATGTCTTCACGAATGTTCGTCAAGACACTTCGGTTCCAAATGACATCATAACCATCTTTTGCGGTTAGGTCTGGGAACGTGGTGATAGAATCATTGTATTCGACGACGATTGGCGTTGAAACCAATTGGCCACCCGTCGGGTTTTGAACGAAAGTAACCGTGAAAGTCAATTTTGTGAAATAGACGTCGACGGTCGCATCAGACGTGACTTCAAACGAATCGGTCACATTGGTAAAATCTGTGGCATTATACGTGAATTTGCTAAAATTGTAGGCTTCACTGTATACATAAGGGACGTAGAAATCAAACTCATTTTTTAAGACCGTATCAACCACGGTTTCAGTGGTGTTTTGAACCGGTGCGAAATAATGATAATTAATCGTCAATGTAAATGTCTTAATGATATAAGTCCATTTCGCATAGAGCGTAAATCCATCAATCGGCATCGTCGATTGAGCGGTGAATTGGTAGGCAGTTTGGAATGTTTCTTCTAAATACCAGCCATCAAAAATATACCCTTCACGGGTTGGGTCCGTGGGTTCAATCAAGTTGCTGAGGTACGCCCCATCAAAATTAGCGACACTTGATCCACCATTAGAAACGAACGTAATCGCATAGACATTCGGCGTCACAATCATGTTTACTTCTAAGTCACTCACGATGTTATCAAAGGCTTTATCCCATCCACCCAACGAATAACCCGCAGGGGCGGTATAAGAGGGAGCGGTAGCGGCGTTTCCGTATAGAACCGTTTCCGTCGCAATTTGAACACCATTGAGGCCTCTGAAGGTGACAGAGAAACTTTGTTTGGTATAGTTGGCAATAATCGTAATATTGCTGGTAATGAGGGTTTCAAAGTCAAAGTCAAATCCGACAAAATCATACCCTACGAGAATATCGGCGGTGGGGATAGAAACGGTTTCCCCATGCGTCACTTCGAAAGGACCAAAGGTCGGTGTTGAAAGCGTCGTTTCAGCAGCGCGGTTGACAAAGGTCACGGTATATACTTTGTCAGTATAAACTGCTGTAACCGTCATATTCCCGGTGATATTTGCAAAATCGGTGACATTCCAAACGCCGTTTTTACCGGTTTTCTCAGGAATTGTAGGGATATTTTCAATGGTTAACGTGCCACCATGATTGATTGAACGCGTTGTAAAAACAGCATCATCAACCATGAACGTAATGGTATAGGTATTAATCATGAAAGAAGCGGTAATGGTCATATCTTCAGTAATATTTTCACCATTATGACTCCAACCGGTAAACGTATATCCTGTTTTTGTCGGAGTTGGTAAAACCGCATCTTCACCATATAAAACCGTTTGAGTGGTTTCAACGTCATCGATGACGACGGTAACGGTATAATCCAATTGACTCCATTTTGCATAAAGAGTCACATTATCCGTAATGGTTTCTTCAGGGTCAAACGCTTCGGTTAACGCTTCATCGGTAAACCAACCCATGAATTCATAACCGGTTCTTGTCGTTTCTGGAAGTTCGTTTAAGTCGAGATCAAGGGTTAATTTAACATCCTCAATCGCGGTACCACCATTTGTTTCAAAAGCAATTGTGATGCCTGATTCGCAGGCATAAACGAAAAACAGGGTCGCAAGCATTAAAATACCTGCTAAAATTTTCTTCATCGTAAGCAAAATAGTTCTCTCCTTTAGTGTCTTTCTTCTAGTGCGTGATACAAGTTGATTCAAACTCATGAAAAAATATCTGGGTCGTCGATGATGATTTCTGAGGGAGCGAGAAACATTAAGATAACTTCGTCGGAAACTTGGGTATTTTTATCCCAAATGGTAATCGTAACCGTTGTGTTGATTTTATCTTCATCAAAAATAACATAGACTTTGGATGCCATATCATCCACTCTAACGGTGATGCCTTCTTGGTCGGAACTGGCTTTAATGATATAGTCCGCATCAATGGGACCAATCTTGTAACTCAGGGCATAGATATAATTCTCGACCGTCACAACATCTTTCACACTTTTGATTTTGTCACCATCGAGATTTTGTAAATCATAATCGGTGATGGTGATGGAATCAACCCTTGGACGATCATTGGATTCAGGAAGCGAACCCCAAACACTAATCGCCATAATTGATAATGCACAAAGCACCAACACGAGAAATACAATGATTTTTTTATTCATGCGTTCACCCCTTAAAACTCAATTTCTGAGAAGTATACTTTTAAATAATTACTGAAAAGATACAATCTCGCCACAAAAAAGACCACGGCTATCAGCACAATCCGAATCCAACCTGTTACGTAATTCTCAATGAGCATAAATGCGGCAATGCCCCCAAACAATAAACTGACGATTAAGCCAATGACAATGGATTTCGAAATGTTTTCATTGTTTGAAAGGGATGCTGTCGCGGCGAAGTCAGACAATTTTGGATTCATTAAATCAATTTGAAAACTCCATAAAATGTGTCCGGCATTGACCAAGATAACGACAGCGAACATCAACCAGATGTCAAGTGCTGAGAATTGCGGAAGCGATAATTGGAATAAAACGAAGATGATGAAGATAATGAACGTTGAGGCCACCATATTAAAAGCGACTTTCGCCCACGCCATCTTCTTCGTATCGGATGGGGCTGTTTTTAACAAGACAAACTCTGCTCCTTCTACCGAAATGGCAGTGGCAGAGGCGGTATTAGACGCCGTAACCAGAAGCAGACTTATCGCGATGTCAAAGGCGATAACCAGTTTGTTTCCAAAGGAAGATCGGTCAATACCAATATAGATATAGTTTAACACATATACGATAAATGGGAACAAAATCAAGAGAACGTAGTTGCTTATCATGGCATTGGAATTACGAATTGAAATGGTAAATTCTTTTCTCACGAAGGTCCAAAACAGGTTTTTACCGACATGGTTGATGCCTTTATGCTTTTTCGTGACCGCATACTCGGTCGTATGAGAAGCCAGATTAAAGAATAATGGACGGGAGATAAAGAATACGGCAAGGACAGAACTCAGTAAAACACCCATGAGAATTAAGTAATTTATCGCTACCTTAATGCCAAACAATAATCGGCCGATAACGGCATAAATAGACGCATATTGGGCAGAGGATTGCATGAATAAGGTAATTGAGGTAATAAATTTGTTATAAAGCGCAACCAAACGAATTGGAACCGGGATTTGATTCAATAAACTCGAAATAGCCAAGAACACAAAGACACCGGCAACGATGAGCAATGCAACGGTTGCGACATTCTTGTTTTGAAAGAATTGGCGGATGTACATGATGGGAATGGAGACGATAGCTGCCAATAAAACAGGCAACATCGGCAATATAAAGACCATCGATAAAATATTTAGATAGTACCAGATTGATAGCCGGCTGATAACACCAAAAGCAATCAACATCGGAATCAAAAATGCCAAGTTCTTTAAAAACTCATTGATATAAAAAACCAAGAGTTTACTGATAAAAACCTCATCATGTTTGGCTGGAAAGGACAACAAGATTGCATTGTCTTTGCTGGCATATAAATCCGTCATCAATCCACCGGTACAGGCGATGATGGAGGTCATTTGCGTGACGAATAAAACGAAAATGATAAAATAGACGTTTACAGGAATGTAAAGAACGTCATTTAAAAAATACAGGATAAAAATCATGAGCACGCTGACCGCAATTAAACCAAGCAATCTGAGAGCGACGTTGGCCACAAACCGTTTTTGGTTTGTCACTTTCATCTTCATCTTACTGCTTAATTGAATCATGGTCAGGATGTACAGACGTCTAAACATTCATACACCTCAAATTAGTCTTTTTTTACGTGGAGCAAATACAATTGTTCAAGCGTTAAACCTTGTTCCTTTAATTTGGCAACTTCGAAGATTCCAACCAATTGTCCTTGACGAATAATTGCAATCCGGTCACAAATCTTTTCAACAACCTCAATGACATGTGAAGAGAAAAACACAGTGTTTCCGCGATTCGCATGTTCACGCATTTCTTCTTTGATTTGATGCGATGACGTGGGGTCTAGGCCGGTTAAGGGCTCATCAAGAATCCAGACTTTCGGATCATGAATCAAGCTGGAGATAACCACCAATTTTTGTTTCATTCCATGGGAATAACTTTTGATTTCATTATCAATGGCATCTGATAAAGCAAAACGTTCGCAGTAATGATTTAAACGAACATCCCGGTCTTCTTGGCTGACCATGTATAAATCCGCAACATAATTAATATATTCACGACCGGTAAGCCGTTCATAAACAGCGTGATTATCAGAAACATAACCCATTTGAAGTTTTGCTTCTAAAGGATGCGTGGAAATATTGTATCCACAAATTTCCATGGTTCCTTCAGTAATTGATTGAATGCCAACGAGGCTTTTGATGGTGGTGGATTTACCGGCACCATTGTGCCCTAAGAATCCAAATACTTCTCCGCCTTTTACTTCGAGCGAAAAATCATTGACTGCGAATATTTTCGAATTGCCGTAACGTTTGCTAAAATGACTGATTTTAATCATATCTGTACCGGCATAATTGATATTCGTGTCCATCATCGTCTTCTTTTTCAAGGCATTCACTCCCAACAAATCCATTTTCATTTTTTTACGTCGTACCAACATATCGTAATACTGGTCTGCAAATTTAAACATCATATCATAAATGGCCCAGACAAGGAACATCAAAACAATGAAGGAAGCATAAAGGGTTATCTGATACAAATAAAAGAATTTGAAGACCAAATCGCCAACCCTAATTCCCACCACATACGAATATTGGAAGCGTTCAATTCCAAGCATCTCGCTGATGTAGTTTGAATACAAGAAGAAATAATCGACGCTTTCATAGTTATTAAACCAAGCATTGATAATCGCGACGAATACAAAGTAGAGTGTGAAAATAAAGATGGCTTTATACATCATCTTTAACGTCGGTCTTGGGAATACTTTCAAAGCGACTCCTAAAACCGGCAAAACAAACGCATAAATATGGTTATACCAGAAATGCAGCGACCCAACGCTTAAAACGTCGGTCTCGTAGTTTGGCAATAATATAGCGATAAAAGCTCCCAACACATTCACAAAGTAGCCAAAATAAAAGACGCCTTTTAATTTAAACACGAATGAAAAGAACATTAATATAATCGCGGTATTACAAAGATGCAAAGGCAATCCACCAAAACCATAACGTCTTACATAGAAGAATTGAATGAAGCCGGACAAAGTGAGCAGAGCAAAGAATAAATCTTTGTCGGACTGGGTCTTGTTTCGCATTGCTAAATAACCCACGAACATAAAAGCAAACGAGAAATAAATGATGATCCGGTGCGCTGGGACGAAGTCTTCGGCAACAACCCCTAAGTTTCCAAAAAAGTTATAGAGTGCCGATTCCGGCATAAAAGCAACCAAAGCGATTAAAACCACAACAAGCGCTCGAATGGCATTATGTTTTGTTAAATAAGCGGATTTATTCTTTAAAACGTCATAAAGCGTCAAAAGCGTCAAAGTCCCTAATACGGTGGTCTCAATCATGAATTGAATGCCTCTGAACGAGTAAAAATCAACGTTATTTGGCCCTAAAAATCCAATGATATGCGATTTGAAAAATAGGATGTTTAGAAAGACGATTCCGGTTCCAAAAACGCCCAGTATGAACTTTAACGAAGGTTGTTTGAAATAGGGTCCCACAATGCCAAAAGCTATCAATAGTACCGTCAACCACCGTAGCATAATGATAAAAAATGTCTTTACAGGTGTAAAGAACCAAGATGGATCTACAGGGAGATCTCCGCTTTGACCAATACGAAACAAATTAAATGTTTGATCGATTAAGTCATACGAAAACAACCGAAACATATAAACAATGAACAAAACAACCGCAACAACCTTTAAGGTTTTGGCCGTTTCAATTTTTCGTGTTCTATCTAGTAATATGCCAAATCCTGTAAAGAGTAGGATGGCTAGTGGCAACAGCCAGTAAATCACAAAATCACCATCGGTCCTAATCAACGAAAAATTGTTTAACTATGCTAAACGTTGATTGAAGTATTATTAATATAACATATAACGAACAAAAATTCTACCATTCTTATTGGTACAATCCAAAATTAGTGAAAAAAAAAGACAATATATTCTTTGAAATTCAAACTATTTTCATGCATCAACGACTACGCTATGGGATGTTTCAACCGTGGTTTTAGCGCTAGAATCAGGGATGATAATCGATATTTCGCCATTACAAACCTTTTTAAACGACTCAAATACCGATTTTGTGACCATCGCATCTTCTAACGCATCATGTGCTTGTTCATCCAAATCAATGGTCGCATATAAATTATGGGCGTTAAACAGACCTAAATCATTTTTTAAGCCAAAGAAGAGTTTATGGAGTTTCAATAAATCGATGAACTGAACATTCCTTGTGATGTCAGGTAAATGATGATTTAACGTCGATTTTTTGATTTCGATGATATCATTTTGTCCCCATACGACCACCATGGGTCGGTATGTTTTTAAGATTCTTTCCAGTTTGCGGTAAAAATCGATGTAAGTCATTCCATGATCAATGGTCTCTTGGGTTATTTTAAGAAACTTTTTGGTACGGTTGGACAACTCTTTAAACAATGTGGGTTTGACAAAGTCGGTGTGTTTTTCCAAGACATTCCCAACCCCATCCACTAAAACCAATCCTGATTGGATGATTTCAGAGACGAAATGTTCGTAGTTTTGATAGGGGGGCATCGACATCTCTAAATCCAAAAACAGTTTATACTGTGTTCCGTTCATGATGTTTTTAATTCCGCTTTTAATGATTTGAGTATCATAAAATATGCGAGGATTCTGTTTATCCGGGTAGATAATTTTTTCTAATGACTCGACAGTCTTGGCCATCACACCTTTGACTTTTCGTTCATGTTCGGAAACCGTCATGAACAAATAAATACCTTCGTTGAGGTACTGTAAAAAGGTATTATAAAGTCCTTTTGCCATGTAATAATAGGACACTCTATGATTCTGTTTGATAGAGACAATGCGGTTTTCAACGATAACACTGTGCAATGGCCCGTAGACGTATAAAGACATATTCAATCACCTTAGTCTATTTTATCATATTACCCCAAATAATTATAGAAAAAAATCGCGCTAGTCACGAGGACTCTGTAGCGCGATTCTTAAGTTTTCAATGGCTGGTGATGAAATTCCCAATGCTTTTAAATCCTCGGTTTTAGCATTTTTGATGGCTTCAATCGTTTTATATCTTTCAAGAAGCTTTTGTTTTGAAGCTTTTCCGATTAATGGGACTTGATCAAGGATGGATGCATAAATTTGTTTTGACTGTTTTTCTCGGTGGTAGGTGATAGCGAACCGATGGGCTTCATCTTGCACTTTGGTCAAAAAGACATAAAGGGGAGAATGACGGTCAAGGGGAATGACGTTTTCGTCAAGACCAATGATGGCATCGGTTTTATGGAATCCATCTTTTTGAAGGCCAATGACCGGAATATCCAAATACAAGGTTCCTAATATTTCTTTACAAGCTCGAACTTGGCCTAAGCCACCATCCATGATGATTAAATCCGGACGGTCGGTAAGACCTTCCATTAACAGACGTTGATATCGGCGGTAAATAATCTCTTTCATCGTTTTGTAATCATCTGGACCAGTGACGGTTTTAACCTGGTATTTACGATAAGAGTTCTTATCGGGTAATCCGTTCTTGAAGACCACCATTGCTGAGACCGGTTGTGTACCCTGGGTATTTGAGTTATCAAAGGCTTCAATACGTTTGAGGGAATCTAGTCCAATTAATGTGGCTAGTGTTTCTGTGGCGCCAATGGTCTTCTTCTGTTTTTGTAAGAAAAAGTCCAGATGGGTTTCTAAATAGATTTTGGCATTTTCATGGGCGGTTTGAATTAACTTGACTTTATCTCCCCGTTTTGGAACCAAATACCGTTTTTCAAAAATAATCTCTAGAAGGTCTGAGTCTAATCCTTCTGGCAATAACACCTCAGATGGCATTAAATGTTTTTCATAGAACTGGGCTAAAAAATCTAAGAACGTATCTAGTGGCGATTCAACATATTCGTGAATGGAGGCATCTGAAAAAACGATTCGCCCATTGCGCATAAATAAGAGCGTTATAGCGATGAATTGTCCATTGTCATAATAATTGATGATATCCCGGTCTTTTGAATCGGAAAATAAGATTTGTTGTTTTTCGGTGGTGTTATTGACCGACGTGATTAAATCCTTGTATTCCTTTGCTTTTTCAAACTCGAGTTTTTCGGCGTGGTCATGCATTTTTTTGGTTAATTCAGACAGTAAATGCGTGGTGTTTCCAGATAGAAATTGTTTTATAGAAGCTATTATCTCGCCCGTTTGTTCATCGGAGACAGGATATACACAAGGTCCAAGACATTGTCCCATGTGATAATAGAGGCATACTTTTTTGGGCATGGCACTGCATTTGCGAAGCGGATAAACTCTGTTTAAAAGATCCACGGTTTCCCGAGCGCTATATGCATTTGGGTAAGGTCCAAAAACCATTTTGTTTTTCTTCGTCACTTTTCGAGAGATGATGATTTTTGGATATTTTTCCGAAGTGATTTCGATATAGGGGTAGGTTTTATCATCCATTAACATAATATTGTATTTTGGACGATGTTCTTTGATGAGAGATAGTTCTAATAAGAAGGCTTCTAATTCCGATTTCGTAACCAAATATTGAAAATCGGCGATATCGGCAACGAGTCTTGTGGTTTTTTGATCATGAGACCCGATGAAATAACTCCGAACTCGGTTTTTAAGATTCTTGGCTTTACCGACATAAATGATGTGTCGATTTACATCAAGCATTTGATAACTGCCGGGAGAATCAGGCAAGGAATGTAATTTCGATTTTATGATATCATTCATCCAAAGCCCTCCCCTCTAAAGATTCATTTGGCGATTCAATAGCACTATATTTATTATAACATGGCACAATTCAAAACTTGATAAAAGAAAAACTTTGGACGAATCCAAAGTTTAGACTTTATTTGATAGTTTTTAAGATTTCGTCAACTTTGCGGCCTTTGTCAAAGGTATCATCGAATTTGAAAACAAGTTCGGGTACTTTTCGCATTTGAACCCGAGCAGCGAGTTGATTCTTAATGAATCCCTTGGCACGGTCGAGCGATAACTGCGTTTTAGCCAAATCTTCTTTTGAACCAAAAACGGTGTAGTACGCAAAGATGAAGGATAATTCGTTTGTCAATTTGATGCCGGTAATGGTGATAAAGCCGACTTGGTCCTTCACTTCACGTTGCAGGATTAAGGATAATTCGCGCTGAATGAGCGACTCTAGACGATCAACCTTAGCCATTATTGATGACCTCTTGCATCGTCGAGGCCTCAATCACATCATCGACTTGAATGTCGTTGAAGCCTTCAATCATGATGCCACAATCGTATCCGGTTTTAACTTCTTTAACATCGTCTTTGAAACGTTTAAGTGATGATATTTTACCTTCGAAAAGGATTTTACCATTGCGAATGACTTTGACTAAGGAATCGCGTTTAATCGAACCGGTGCTAACCATACAGCCGGCGATGGTTCCCACTTTAGAAATCGTGAACGTGTCTCTGACAACCGCTTCACCAATAAGACGTTTTTCAAAGACGGGGTCTAATAGACCTTTCATTGCTTTTTGAATATCGTCTAACGCTTCATAAATGATGTCATAAAGACGAATTTCGACGCCTTTACTCAGGGCAGTATCTCTGACAGAGGCTTGTGGACGCACATCAAAGCCTATGATAATCGCTTTGCTGGCTTCTGCCAAGGAAACGTCTGTTTCAGTAATCGCACCAACCGAACATCTGACGATGTCAATGGTGGTTCCCTCAACTTTAATTTTATCGATGGAGCCTTTGAATGCTTCAATTGATCCTTGGGTATCGCCTTTAATAATCAGACGGAGTTCTTTTTCATTGCTTTCAGCTTTTTTAAAGAAATCTTCCAAAGACATGGTCTTGGTTAATCCGTGTTCGGCCTTAACCACTCTTTCAAGGCGTTTCATCGCAATGTCTTTGGTTTGTTTGTCATTCGCAAAGACCATAAATGGGTCTCCTGCCAGAGGTACATCGTTTAGCCCATGGATTTCAACGGCCATGGCTGGTTTCGCTTCGGTAATGGTTCGACCAAGGTCATCGACCATTGCCCGGATTTTACCATATGTGGTACCCACCACAAACGGATCACCCACTCTGAGTGTGCCATTTGAAACCAGAATGGTCGCAACAGGACCTTTGCCTTTGTCGAGTTTGGCTTCGACAACGGAACCCGTTGCCAAACGATTTGGATTGGCTTTTAATTCCAACATTTCCGCAACAAGAAGAATCGTTTCTAATAGATCGTTAACTCCGGTTCCTTTGAGTGCCGAGATGTAAGCAAAGGGCGTATTTCCGCCCCAATCATCCGGTAACAAATCGAGATCAGCGAGTTCTTGTTTCACCCGATCAGGATTTGCGGACGGTTTATCCATTTTATTAACTGCGACAATGATCGAACATTTCGCTGCTTTCGCATGGTCAAGAGCTTCTTTGGTTTGTGGCATGACGCCATCATCGGCCGCAACGACTAAAATGATAATATCCGTTACTTTCGCACCGCGGGCACGCATCTCCGTAAAAGCGGCGTGACCTGGGGTATCGATAAAGGTAATAGGTTTGCCATTATGCATAACTTGGTAAGCACCAATATGCTGGGTGATGCCTCCGGCTTCAGAATTAACAATACGGCTATGACGAATCGTGTCAAGCAAGGTGGTTTTACCATGGTCAACGTGACCCATGATGGTGACGACGGGAGGACGTTCAATAAGATGAGCGGGGTCATCGACAATGTCAATTTCCTCAAATTTGGTCATATCGGTGTTGACAACATCTTTTAGTTCAAGTCCATATTCAAGCGTGAGCAACTCTACCGTTTCACGGTCGAGAGCTTGTGTTTGTGAGGCCATGATTTTCATGAACATCAATTTTTTTATAATTTCCGGAATTGGGCGATGCATTTGATCCGCAAGATCTAAAACCGTCATGCCTTCTTGGAAATAAATGGTGTTGTCAACAACGGGTTGTTGCACAACAACGTTTGTTTTGCGTGTTTCTACATAAACCGGGCGCTTTTTTTGCGGGGTTTGGGGCTTTCTTTTACTTACAAATGGTTTCTTATCAGCCATTTTGACACCTACTCTCTAGTTTTCTTGAATTGCGGAATTGACCATTTCTGCGAAGCGATGATCGGTGATGCAAATCACTTTGCGGTTGTCCTTACCGATGGCAGCGGATAATTCATCCCCCGTGAAGGCGGTAATGAGCGGGACGGTATAAAACGTGGATTTGTCGGTGATGCGTTTGGTTGTGTTTGGTCCGGCATCACTCGCTAAAAACACCACGAAAGCGCGTTTTTTTCGAATAGCATCTAATACCATGTCTTCCCCAGAAGTTATGTTACGAGAACGCATCGCTAAACCGATGTGTCCCAGCACTTTGGTTTTATTCATGGTCGACCAACGCCATCAAAGCATCATAGACATCATCAGTTATTTTCACTTCGAGATGACGTTCAAGGACCTTTGATTTTTTTGCTTGTAAAATGACGGCTTTGTCTTTGGATACATAGGCACCGCGTCCGTTGGCTTTGCCCGTCAAATCAACTGATACAATTCCTTCGGGACTTTTGACGACCCGGATTAACTGTTTCTTTTCAAAACGTTCGTTGGTGACAACGCATTTTCTGAGCGGAATTTTCTTAACTTTGTTCATCCAAAAACAACTCCTTTAGCTTAATATTTTAATCCTTGAATTTGAGCATCAGTCGTTGATTTGATGTCAATTTTCCAGCCACTCGATTGAACGGCTAATCGCGCATTTTGGCCTTTTTTGCCAATTGCTAATGACAATTGGTCATCCGGAACAATGGCAATGGCCGAATGATCTTTAACATCCACGATAACCGCAACGGATTTTGCTGGTTGAATGGCATTAGAAACGAGTTCTTTTGGATCTTCGCTGAATTTGTAAACGTCAATTTTTTCGCCGTTTAATTGATCGATAACATCCTTAATTCTTGATCCATTACGGCCTAAACAAGCACCGACCGGATCAACTTTGGGATTGTTGGATGAGACGCAAACTTTGCAACGGTCGCCGGGATCACGGGCTAATCCTATGATTTCAATGACGCCTTCTTGAAGTTCGGGAATTGCATTTTCCATCAAACGTTTTACAAGGTTACGGTCAGTTCTGGATACATAAACCTTTGGTCCTTTGGTGGTTTGTTCAACTTTGGTAATATAGACTCTCACTTGAGACCCTACCACCAAGTCCGAACCCAGTAAATCTTTTAAAGGAATCGAAGTTTCGGTATCATATCCCAGATTCAAGGTCACAAACTCGTCATTTAAACTGACCACTTCGGCGATAATCATTTCGCCGGTTTTTTCAGTAAAAATGTCAAAGTTACGTTCGCGTTCGAGTTGTTTCAATCCTTGTGTCAAGATTTGCTTGGCACTGGAAGCCGCTATACGACCAAAATCTTTGGGTGTGATTTTTTGTTCAATCAAATCGCCGATTTTAGCGTTTTTCTTGAGTTCAATCGCCTCTTCTAACGTAATTTGCGTTCCTTTTTCAGCTTCAGGATCCACCGCTTCGACAACTTCATAAGTCGCTATGATTTGGACTTCATATTTGTCTTCATTAAAGATGACTTTTGCGTTTTGTTGACCATTGAAATCCTTCTTATAGGCATTCAAAAGGCCTTTTGCGAGGACATCAAGAATCTTTTCTTTTGAGATGCCACGTTCTGCTTCAATTTGTTCTAATGCTTTGAAAAACTCTTTACTAATCATAGTCTATACTCTCCTAAAGTTTGATTGCCATGCGAATGAGGGTGATATCGAGATAACTGATATCAATGTTTTTGTTTCTGACTTTAATGGTTAATGTGTCGCCTTCGAAGCCGGTTAATTCTCCTTCGAATTTTTGCTCATACGTATCAATATGAACATACCGTCCTACGGCCCGAAGAACTTCTTCGCGAGACCGAAGTAATCGTTCGGCTCCCGGACTTGATACTTCTAATGAATAATCTTCGCTAATGGGATCAATTTCATCAAGGTATGTACTAATGATTTCAGAGACTTTGACACAGTCATCAATAACGATGCCACCGGCTTTGTCTATCATTACCCTTAATATATTGGTCTTGCGCTCCTTGACATACTGCAAGTCATAAAAATCATACTCGAGTTTTCTTACTTGGATTTCGACTAAACCTTTCAGTGTTTTTATGTCCAAAGTCACACCTCCAATTTATTCATTAAAAAGAGAGGGTCCGACCCTCTCTAAAGTACTTATGCTGAATATAGTATAGCACACATGTCAATTGATGGCAAGAGTCTCCATCGATTTATTGAGCTTCTGGCCCTTTGGACTTAACATTGATGACGATGTCTTGATAATCGGGATGTTTTTTAAACCATTCGATGGCATAGGGACATTTTGCGACAATGGATAAACCCCGTCCCTTAATATAGGAATAAGCGAGTTCCATCAAATGCGATGCAACCCCATGTCCACGAAGGGATTCGTCGACAAAAACATGCGTAATGTTCAATCGTTTTTCATCACGAGGAGGAAAATTTATTTCGGCAAGCAATTTACCTTGTTCGTCAACAGAAAAAATCCGGTCGACAGCGTATTGAAATGTCATGGTTCAATCCTCCTGAGATGGTGCATGATAATCGACCCAGCAATGGCCACATTTAAAGATTCGACTTGTTCGATATCAATAAAAATGTCGGCTGCGGTTTTAGCTAAGAGTTCGGGTTTGACGCCACTGCCTTCATTTCCAAGAATCACAGCGATTTTTTTGTCTTGTCTAGGAATGGTGGTTAAGCTGACAGCGTTTTTAAGGGCGGTCCCGTAGAATAGATAGTCGGGATGGTCTGCCATAAACGTTAAGAGCGATGATTCAATTAAGTTGAGTCTAAAGATGGCACCTTGGGTGCTTCTTAAGACTTTTGAATTAAAGGGATCGACTGAATCTTCATACACAATGGTATCAAATCCAAAGGCTAAGGCGCTTCTAAGCAACGTGCCAAAATTACCAGGGTCTTGAATGCGGTCTAGCATTAAAATTCGGTCACCCATTGTTTTATAGGTCGGTTTTTCGCAAATGGCGATGATGCCTTGTGGTTCCATTACTTCGGTAATTTTCTTCATCACAAAATCATTGACGAGATACGTTTTTGGTTGATTTTCATACTCGGAGAGTGTCGTAAAAATCGTCTTAATGATTCCTAAATTCCGAGCTTCTTCGACCAAGTGCTTGCCTTCAATCACGAATAGCCCTAACTCATCCCGTGTTTTTCGTTGCCTTAAATTTAAGAGTTCTTTGATTTTGTCGTTTGAAATCGATGTAATCATATCATCACCAATCTCATTATACCATAATATCAAGAAGAGGGCCAAACAATGTTGATTTGGCCCTCTTTCGATTCATTTCATTGTTTAAACAATCGGTGTATATAATTCTGGTCCAACATTCATGAGTTCAATGATTTCTTCAATTAAAAGATGGAATTCATTGATTTCATTGATTTGTTCATCGGTTAATCCCTCAACGATTTCAGTCGTCATCGGATCATCGTAAACAATCAATCCAAATTCATCAATGTATAACGAATATTCACAAATGACGCCGGCTTGTTCGATGGTGTCATCGGCCAACGTTTGTAAAGCTAGTAACAAAGCCGGGATGTCCACCGTTCCGGTATAGTTAAATTGATATGCAAAATCAAAGTATCCTTCTAACACTAATTGTAATATCAATTCGGTGTCAAGCGAGTCATCCGCAAGCATCGCATCAATGATATCTGCCATAGAGATGGCTCTTACAAAGTTGTCATTGAGTTGCTGGGCTTCTTCTCCTGGGAGGTATTCGTCTGGCAAGGTATTCAATATTTCAACGTTATCCATCACCGTTTGAACTTTAAGCTCGGTGATGGAACCCAAGAAGTTGGAAAGGATCGTTTTGAACGACTCCGCAACACCGATGTATTCCACAATCGCGTTTTCGATGGTTGTTAATAACGCTTGTTGCTGTTCAACCGTCAAATCCGATCTTGAACTGACATACTCTAACGCAACTGCATTTAAGAATTGAATAATGATGGCTTTTTCTTCTGGAGTAATTCCCGAAAGAATTAAATCAAATAATACTTTGCCTTGAGCGACATAACCGGATATGCCAGCTGCAGTCATATCCAGTGTTTCTGGATTAACGGTTCCACCCACGAGACCGATGATTAAATTAATGGTCGTTGGGCTGGCATTCATGATGATGTTGCCAATTTCATCAAGCATAATCGTTACGGTTTGTTCGAATAACAGCGCATTACCTTCAACGTTGAAGAACTCTTGGAAATAAACAAACATTTCAAGTTCTTGCATTTTGCTGATGGTATATTCGACATTCTTGATCTCGTAATACCAGTAATTCTCATCACCCTTATAGCTGTTTAAGAAATTGTATTGTTCGATGATGGCTTGTGCAATCGGTTGATACCCATTGGATGCCATGACACCAAAGTACGTATTTGAGTAGGCTTGTTGTGTTGGGACTGCTTCATAGAAATGGTATTGCAAATAGTTTTGATAAACCGATATTGGTGTAGCAAACATGGCCTGTTGTTCTAACCACATGCCATTATAGAAATTGAGATACTCATTCCACAAATACTGTGAATATAACTCATCAAAATAGGGATCAATTTGATAAGCATAATAATCATAAAGCCGATATTGAAGCCCATAATACAAATCATCATTCCACATGTATTTATATTCATCTCGCCAACGATAATCATTATCGAGGTCTATGGAGTGTCGGAAATTGACTTCATCTTGGATGAGTGTATTCCAAAAATAGAGTGTATCGGCTTGCATCATGGGATCGGTCATTAACGCAATTTCGTTTTGGACCCACTGATGTACAGCATCTTGATTACCAATGGCGGTATTGTAATAGGTTTGATAGTCCATCAAAAGCGATTGATAATAGAGAATTTCAGATGGATCATACTCATACAGTAAGACGTATTCAGAATATTCTTCTAAGAATGTAACAATCATATGGGCCAGCGTTGCGTTATCAAAGCCCATTTCACCGATTTTAAGATAGATGGCTTGAATGTCCTCTAAAGAATCAATGGACATGAGCATCGGTTGATATTTCATAACCCAAAGAATCGTGAAGAATGTTTCTGCTTCAGAACCGAGTCCAAAGGAGGTCACGATCATATCGAGCATTGCTTCTCTTTGAACAAATGGCATATCGTAGGGGGTCGCAATGTCTAAGAAAATCTCGTGAACATCTAAGTAATTAAACGGTTCTAAGATGGATTCTAAGTTGCCTGTCGATAAGATACCGATGAGTCGGTTAACGCGACTATAAAGTTCATACATTTTCATCATATCTTCAGGTTCAGCGGTTAACGGATCAATGATCGCAACCTCATGCGCTAATAAAATGATTTGATCAACCAAATCCAATAATCCCGCTTTGACCAATGCCTTTTGTACAGGATCATATTCGAATTGCATCGAAATGTCGTAATAAGCATCAATCATATAACCAAAGATTAAGCCAATGTCAAAGGTACCGTCGTATAAGAACGTATCAATCATAATCGATACTTGGACAATCATACCCATCATTTGTTCTGGGTTCGGTCCGCTTTCGGTGACTTCGCCCAGCATACTGATGGTATTCTGTGATTTTAAGTAATTAACAAAAGCGATAATCATGTCGACTTTTGTTGGAGTCATCCCAATCAATAAATCAATGATTTCTTGATAGATTTCGCCAGCACCAGTGACATAATAAGGAATAACTCCTTGAATTTGGGCTAACAAAGCGTCCGCTTCTACGGGGTCAAGGCCCAGGGATGCAACCAAAATCGTCGCAATATCTCCTAAAATAAGTTCAAAGTTGGCTTGATCTGCTGCATCGATGGAAGAAACCATTAATGCCAGCATTTGTCCGGCTTGATTCATGAACAAACTAATCGATTCAGGCGAAGATAATATCAATTCCGGATTAAAGGTCCCACTCATCATGCTATAAAGGAGATTGAAGGTAGCTTCATCCATGCCATTGACAACAGAATCAATCATGTCATAGATTGTGATGCCCATTGTTTTAAGCCGAATCATTCCCTCTGGAGAGGTAATATAATCTAAAACCAATTGTAACATTGCTTGATCTTTTTGAGATTGTTCAATGCGTTTTGTGTTTTCTAGAATCATCCAATGATAACTGACAGTCCAGTTAAATGCATCGTTATAGCGATAGAAAAATTCGTTGTGTAGGTAATTTAAAGCACTTGTTTCATGAACTGCATCGTAGACACCGCCAAAGCTTTGAGTAAGCATCCGCAGCGTCGTGTAATGGAAATCGTTCCATTGGATGTACGTACTTAGTGCAGGATGATACATGCCAAATTCTTCAACACTGAGACTATCCCGTTTCATCACGTAATCAGCCCAAGCTTGATTGGCTAACATTGTATCAACATATTCATAACTGTAATAGTAATATGAATCAATGCACATCGTCATGTCATTATACTTCCAATAATCCCATGAATCATAGTAATAATCAAATTCAAATTGGTCTCTTAAGACATGATATTCATGGAACATCATTTGATCTTGAACCATGGCATTAAAGGTCGCAGCACACATTGTTTGATGTTCCAGTGGCAATGTTATGCAATACTGATTGACTTCCTCAAGAATTGAAACAAGGAACCCTTCATTGAGAGCCAGTTCAGTCTCAAAATACGCAATTTCATCTAATAGATACTGAATATCATTATTATTCAGTTTCTCGGTAACGAAGATGAACAACCCCGATGTCATCATATCGACCAACATCTCTTCATCAAAGCCCATGATTGCCAATTGAGCATACCACGCTTGGAATTCAGCGAGAGTTGATACGCTTTGAAGCGCGTTGATATGGGTCATCGCGAGTTGAATCATGTTATAGATAAATTCTTGATCACTGGAGCCAAAGAGTAAGATTAAATACTCTATGGTTTGATTGATGTCTTCTTCGGTTGGCGGATATTCCCCCCAAGAAGCGATGATGAAATCAATCAAAAGTTGATATCTTTGGGAATATTGCGCGGTAACAATGATGTTTTGTGTCACATTATCAAACGCCAAATCCCAACCAATAAAGAGATAAATGTATCCTCCAGAAGCTGGTTTTGATGGATCTGCTGGAGCAGTAGCCGATCCGCCATATGAAAGCACTTGAACATCGAGTTCAGTGCCATCCTCATTTTGGAACGTCACCGTTACCTCATTCAAATTCCACTTTGCATAGAGGGTTTGGTTGTTTGCCGGCATCATCCCCCAACTGTATGGGGTTACGAATTCAGCGTCAAGATACCATCCTCCAAAGCCATGGCCCTCCATCGTGGGTTCAGAAGGGGGTGTAACAGGGGTATTATAATCTTGGGTTAAATCCAAAACAACCGTTCCACCATTCTCTTCAAACTGAATGGTATATTGATTAATCTCCCATTTAGCATAAAGGGTTTGGTTGTTTGCGGGCATAGTGGTAAATGCAAATACGTTAGTCAATGCGGATTCAGTGTACCATCCGATGAAGGTATGTCCCGTTTTGGTGGGTGCGGTTGGGGCAGTGATGACAGAGTTAAAATCTTGGGTCATGTCAATCACGGGTGATCCACCGTTTTCTTCAAACGTTAAGGTATACTGGTTGATTTGCCATTTGGCATAGAGGGTCACATTCATCGCTGGCATCACTGTAAACGTATAACCATTTGTGAATGTGGGTTCGGTATACCATCCTAAGAATGAATATCCTTGTTTCGTAGGGGCGAGGGGTTCAGAAACGGCGGTATTATAATCTTGGGTCACATTGGTGATGACTGACCCACCGTTTTCCTCAAAGGATAGGGTATACTGATTAATTTGCCATTTAGCATACAACGTGGTGTTGTAAGCAGGCATCGTCGTAAAGGTATAAGCGGATGTTAATCCTGCATCTGAATACCATCCGACAAATGAATATCCGGTTTTATCCGGGTTGGTAGGCGCGCTGATGGCACTTCCGTTTGCTTGCGAAATGTCTAAAACAGCACTACCTCCATTTTCTTCAAATTGAATGGTATAGATGGCTGTTGTGGTTTCGTCGGTGGTCGATTGGGTTGTGGTGGAAGTGGGAATGGTTGCGGTTGAAAAGAAATCGCAACCCGCAAGCACCAAAGTCGTCAGGACCATGAAAAGCGCAATAAAAAGTCTTTTCTTCATAAAAATCCTCCTCTTTTGATTATCTCGCAAATTGATCTCCTCGTATATTTTCACTATAGCACCAAAATATGTAAAAATCCATAGGACTTTCGGTAGAAATTCGTAGAATTGTACAGCGTCATTTTGAATTCACTAATCAAAAAAGATCACCGGTTTAAGGGTGATCTTTTGAATTAAAGATTTTATTAAGGTTCTGGGTTAAAATCAACGACGCCTACTTGGGTAAATTCATTCGTAATGTCAAACATTTTAATTTGACGATACGAGATGGTATAAACGAAATCGCCAATGAATAACCCGCGGAGTAAGTAGTCATAATAATAGTAATCGTAATTATTGTTTTCAAAATTGACTGGAATCTTGGTTAAAAGTTCCATTTCACCTGCGAAGGTCACTTTGAATACATACAGATTTTGTTGATAATGATAATCGTACTCATTGCCACTGAAGCCGTATTCAAAGACAGGAATGGCAACGAGCCAATAATCCGCCCCTTCAGGTTGGTAATAAACAAACATCTTATGATCATATGTCACTGGCGTGTAACTATATTCACCGGATGCGAAGTAACTGTCTACTAAAACAGGATCATCACCTTCGATGTTATAAAGGGTGACTTTAACGCCAGTGAAATGCGTCCAACCACCTTCATTTGATGAAACACGGCCAACACCAATCATAAATTGATCATTCATGGGATGGAGATAATCGCTGACACCCTCTTCGTAAAGTTCGCCAAGGATTTCCGGATGTTCTGGATCAGAGAGGTCTAGTTTATACATGGGGTCCGTATTAACAAAGGTTACGACATATCCCTCATCGCCAACAAATCGAACCGCATAAATGCGTTCATTCGGTTTTCCTAAACCACCAAGACGGGAAACGATGGTCATTTCATCGATTTGGGTCGCATCGAGAATATAAAGTTGATTGGTAATGAGTTGCGTTCCCGCTTCATTGTCCCATGCCCAATCGGTGGTAGCGATTCTAAAATGGCCTTCATACTCATCCATTGAGAATTGGTTGAGAGGACTGCCTGATACAACACCCATGGCACGGTATTCAAGTTTTCCTTCCACAATGGCAAAACGAAGGATATACGTGTTGTAATCATACATGCCGGTGACTTCATCTAAAGTATAACGATAGACGATGGAATAAAGATTGTTTTCGCTCATGTAAAGTTGATAAGAACTGCCGATATAAGCATCTACTTCAGCGCCAGCATCATCTAATACATTGACAGAGGCGATTAAGAGATAAGATAAGGAGTAATTATCGTTTGGCATATAATAGATATTTGCTGCTGGTAATAAGATATCTTCGGTTCCCACGGTTGAATCACGGTAAACCGGAACGAAATTATCATCTTCGAAGCCGTAATTGAGGTAATAGTTGTTCATAATCAAATATAAATTTCCATCAATCATTCTCGAATCCGCCAAATAAGATTGATCAAAATACAGTTCTTTCGAAACGTTAATGTCTGCTAAATTGGTTAAATCGAGGACAATTACTTTTACACCGTAATTGTAATGGTAACGGTAATAATAGTCTTCTGCGACTTTGGATTCGGTATAGGTATATTCGCTTCCCATCAATACCACATGATTGTCCACTAAATACATGTTTTGTAAGTAGAGATTATCAGCGGAATAGCTGTAAATAATTTCTAAACTAAAGGCGTTGATTAACACAAAGCGGTTCATCGCGATGATATAGATATACGTTCCATCCGTTATCACGATGTCAGATTCGTTGACACCCTCAACTTGATTATTGGTTTGAGAGTAATAATTGGATGAGGTATACTGAACCGAGGATTCTAAACTAGAATTCACAGATAAAGAATCTTCTAGCATCATATCGCCACCAAGAGTCGGCCAGAATACTCTGCCTGATTTCATCACATATCCATTTTCAGTTTCATCATAAAATGACGATAAATACGTTTTTAAATCGTCGTAATCACTGAAATTTTCTACCGATTCGATATTCGGTAAATCTTCCGTTGTCGTTGTGCCAAAATCACAAGCCATGATGGCCAATGATGTAAAAAGCATCATAAACCCATATAGTAATTTTTTCATTATAGTTCCTCCTTGATGAATCGTCACTTAATAAACAAATGAATGAGGGGGTTTGTTGGTGAAAAAAAACAAACCGAATCGAAATAAGCCTAATCGGTTTGTAGGATGACTTATTTGGTTAATTCTAAGAATAAATCGATGTCCTCTTTGATAATCTCTAAGGACCCTTTCCAAAATTCTGGTTTCGTGACATCAATTGAAGCCAGTTTCGCCACTTCTTCAACGCTCATATGACCCGTTGCGGCAAGAAGATCATCGTAAATGGCCACAAAGGCCGGTTTATCCGCAAGATATCTTGCGTATAATCCTTTTGCGAATAACAATCCAAACGCATACGGAAAATTGTAGTAGCTGAGACCGCCGCTATAATAATGTCCCTTGCACGCCCACATGTATGGGTGTAATAAGGATTCATCTAAGCCGTCGCCATAAGTTTGTTTTTGCGAATCAATCATCAATTTATTTAATTCATTTTCGTCAAATACCGTGGTTTTACGACCTTCAAAAACGGATTTTTCAAAGATGAAACGACTCATGATATCGACAATAACTTGCGTATAATCCTGAATGGATGATTCCAATAAGTAAATCTTTTCTTCAAGATTGGTCGCATCTTTTAAAGCGGCTTTATTAACAATCGTTTCACAGAACGTCGAAGCGGTTTCCGCTACCGGCATGGTGTAATCGCTGTTGAGTGGCGATTCTTGGAAGATGGCTTCGCCGTGATAAGCATGTCCTAATTCATGAGCAATGGTAATAATATCCCCAAAAGCACCCGTGAAATTGGTTAAAACGCGACTTTCTTTAATCGAGATAATGTTTGAACAAAAAGCCCCGCCAACTTTACCTTTTTTCGGAGTGAAATCAATCCAGTTCTCTTTAAACGCTTTATCAGCCATCGCATAGAGGCGTGAGTTAAACGTTTTAAAGTTCTTGCGGATGTAATCGGAGGCTTCTTCGATGGTATAAGTGGTGGTGATGTTGCCAATGGGGGCAAATAAATCATAGAATGGGAGACCGTTCTTATGTCCCAACAACTGAGCTTTTCGTTTCAAATAACTTCTAAAGACTGGCAAGTAGTCGGTCATGACGGCTAGCATCGCATCCAGCGTAGAACGTTTCATCCGTGATGAAACCAAAGCTTGATCTAAGGGCGATGCATATCCACGGAACTCTGATAAGGTATTCACTTCGCCTTTAATGCCGTTTAAGGCAAATGCCAAGGATTTTTCAACGGATTTATACGCCGCTAATTCGGCTTCATAAGCATTCTTACGGACAAGGGCATCATGATGATAAGCGAGATTTCTTACTTCAGATAATGTGATTTCTTTGCCTTCATAGGAAACAGCCATGGTGGAGGTTAATAGTTTTTGTAATCGTCCCCAAGCGGAAGAACCCGATTGACGCAATTGAGCAATCAACAGTTCTGTTTGCTCATCGAGCATGTATTTTCCATTTTCGATGATTTCGTGAATGATGAAAGTATGTTCCTTTAAGAACGGATCAGAGGCAAGCGTCTCGTCGATTTCCGGAAAATTCCGCAACCATTTTTTATACGCCGTTTCGGTAGCGGCGAGTTCGGTAAATTTCATTTGTAACGTGGTCATTTCTTTGACTGCTTGTGAATCGGTTGAGTTGGTCGATGATTTTAAGGAAGAAAAATTATACAACCGGTCTGTTAATAGCGAAAACTCGACATTGAGTTTTAAAAACTCGAGTAACGTTGTTTTCTTGTTTTCGTAGGAAGCAAAACGAGGTTTAAATTGATTGTATTCGGTGATGACTTGATTAAAACGGGTAAAATCAGCTAGATATTTTGGATCATCATACCCTAAATATAACTTGTCTAAATTCCATGTGTCTCTCATCATTCCATTCCTCTCAAGATATTGAATTCTTTTTTTGATAGATGATAACTTTTTGACGCTTTTTCACCGGATGAAACGGTTTTGTAAACCATGTATTGATCATAAACAAATCCGCATTTGATGATGACTCGTTCGGATTTGAGGTTGCCAATAAAATGATACACTTTAATGAGTGGGACATTTAACTCATCAAAAGCATATCGTAATAGTTCTTTGGCTGCTTCGGTCATGTACCCATGACCTTCATAAGGGGTTGATAACACGTAGCCAAGTTCTGATCCGAAATGACCGGAAAGATCAATCCTTTGATGTAATCCAATTGAACCGATGACTTTCTTCTCGCTCTTTAATTCAATCGCCCATGTATCATTTTGTTCGATAAACTTTGCTACGATTGAGATCGACTCTTCGATGGATTGGTGAGGTGTCCAGCCGGCATTGGGACCCACGGTGGGTAATTTGGCGTATTC
Organism: uncultured Caryophanales bacterium; assembly: GCA_942493185.1. GTDB lineage: Bacteria > Bacillota_I > Bacilli_A > Izemoplasmatales > Hujiaoplasmataceae > UBA5603. Next base: position 240,440 of record OW818673.1, on the reverse strand, counting down.
AAACAAATCAGGGGCATCCTGTAAAGTCCAGGGACGGAGTATCAAACGATCGGTGGTCAATACTTTCATTCAAAACACGCTCCTACCGTCAAGCCTTTCCCTAAGATATCCAAATGTTGATCTACATGAAGCGTGATGCTTTTTGTGGCTTTGACCGCTTCATCGATCATGGCTTGATAATCAAAATTATTTTCATAGACTTCGCAAAGACGAATTGTGGGACGAATGATAGGACTTTGAGGAATATACACGGTGCAACAATCTTCAAATGGACGTATTGAAATATCAAAGGTATCGATTCTTCTGGCGATGTCCATGATATCATGTTTATCATAAGTGGCTAACGGACGCAAGATTAACGCATTGGTCGCGGCACTGACACAACTCATGCTTTCTAAAGTTTGCGATGCCACTTGACCAATGGATTCCCCATTGATGATGGCCAATGATTTTGTGTTTTTCATAATTTTTTCAGCGATGCGGTACATCATTCGACGCATGATAGTGATGATATAACTCTCGGCAGTTTTCGTAATAATCGTCGAATGAATGGCTTCAAAAGGAACCATGTGAAGGACAATTTGATTGTTTGGCGCAAATTGAGCGATTCGTTCAACCAAATCGATGGTTTTTTGAACCGATTCAATGGAAGTCATGGGGGTTGACTCAAAATGAATACATTCAATTTCGATGCCTTGTTTCATGGTTAAATAGCCCGCAACAGGGGAATCAATGCCCCCAGAAAGCAATAAAACTGCTTTACCGCCAATCCCAACAGGGTATCCGCCCATGCCTTTGATTTGGTCAGTGAAAAGATAAGCGCCATCATCACGAATTTCCAAATTCAAGACAAACTCCGGATTATGTACATCCACACTGAGATAAGGCAAGGCTTTAAGGATGCGACCGGCAATGAGGGGAGAAATCTCCTGACTGGTTAAAGGATAGTTCTTATCCGCACGCTTCGTTTCCACTTTAAAAATCGTGGGTCGACCCTTGGTTTTTTCTTGTATCATTTCAACGGCAACACGACCAATTTCATCAAAATCAAGCGAACATTTTGAGAGTAGACTATAAGAATAAAGTCCTGAAACTCGGTTCAATCGCTCAATAATGGCTTCTTTTGGAACTTGATTCAATTCAATATAGACTCGGTCATGACGTGCATCGAGGGTGACTTCAAGACCTCTGATTTTTTCTTTAAGAATGGAAACGACCTTACTGACGAACAGATGGCGGTTCTTGCCTTTTAAGGTTAGGTCGCCAAAGCGAACCAATATACGTTCATACATGATATTATTCCTCATTTCAAATCATTATCTATTTTATCATATTTCTTGTTATATTCAGGCTTTTTTTATATAATTATAACGGTGATAAAATGTTTAAACCCACAACACTATCTTGTGACATACAAGAAAACTACAGCTATTTTATGCAAAACATTCAAGGGTATATGAGCAAGTCCGAATACCCCTTGACCAATCTAGCGAATTTTGCGGCCATTGTACAGTATTTTTTTAAGGACATCAATTGGGTTGGATTCTATCTCTTTGACGGAAAACAGTTATATTTAGGACCCTTTCAAGGCTTACCTGCTTGTACATCCATTGCGTTAGGCAAAGGTGTCTGTGGCACATCCGCTCAATCCCAAAAGACCGTCGTTGTCCCAGATACGCATCTGTTTCCCGGTCATATCGTTTGTGATGAAGCGTCTTTATCTGAAATTGTGGTGCCTATCATAAAAGATAAACAACTATATGGGGTCCTTGATATCGATAGTCCTATCAAAAATCGCTTCACTCCAGAAGATCAAAAAATACTTGAAATAGCTATTAACGTTTTAATTGACAACTTACAGTGAATAGGCTATAATATACAAGCGCATGTAATAAAAGGCAGTTGTTTTTGACTTTTTGATGTCCGATTGTTCCTAAATGGTTTGTGAGTAACGTTAACTGCTTAACGCGAAAGCATTAAAACAATCCGCTCGTTAATCTCAAGAACTCCTCTAAAACATTACACGTACAATAGGAGGACAATATATGTCAAGATTCACAGGTTCAAATTGGAAAGTATCACGCCGGCTCAATTATTCGATCTCGGATACCGGTAAGGAATTGGTAAAACGTCCGTTCGCACCCGGACAACATGGTCAAAAAAAGGCTAAGTTATCGGAATACGGAACCCAACTTCAAGAAAAGCAACGCGTTCGTTTCACTTATGGTGTTAACGAAAGACAATTCCGCAAAACCTTCATCGAAGCTAAAAAAATGGCTGGTAAACAAGGTGTTAACTTCTTGTTACTATTAGAAAGCCGCATGGACAATTTAGTTTACCGTGCTGGATTTGCCAGAACCCGTCAACAAGCTCGTCAATTGGTCAATCATGGTCACATGCAATTAGACGGACACAAAGCAACTATTCCCTCGCAACGTGTAAAACCAGGTCAAGTCATCACGATTAAGGAATCTTCAAAAGATCTCCAAATCATCAAAGATGCACTCGCTTCGGTTGTATCACGTCTCGAATTCATCAGCTTCGATGACACGAAAGTCGCAGCGACCTTCGTTCGTCTTCCAGAAAGATCAGAAATTCTTCCGGAAATTAAAGAAGCACTCATCGTCGAACTTTATAACAAGTAAGCCCATTAAGCCCATTCGAAAGAATGGGTTTTTTTATTGTTTCTATTATCGTATTAGTCAAAAGAAAGTCCCATAATCAGAGCGATTATGGGACAAATATATAATTAGTTCAGATTTATAGACGTTTGGTAGCGGCGTTTGCCATGGTAACGAATTGATCAGGATCTAACGAAGCCCCACCAATTAAAGCACCATCGATGTTCGGTTTCGATAAAAGTTCATCGATGTTTTTGGGATTGACAGATCCACCATATTGAATACGGAGGGCTTCAGAAACAGATGCGTTGTACAAACCTTTAATGACGGAACGAATGTATCCACAAGCTTCATCTGCAACGTCGGCAGTCGCCGTTTTGCCAGTACCAATGGCCCATACAGGTTCATAGGCAATGACGATTTTTTTCATATCTTTTTCTGCGATGCCAGCGAATGCTTTTGTCACTTGACGGTTCAGCACTTCGTGAGTGGTTCCATTTTCACGTTCAGCTAATACTTCGCCTACACAAACAATGGGCAATAAGTTATTTCTTAGCGCAGCTTGGATTTTTTGATTGACGATTTCATCGGTTTCATAGAAATACTTGCGTCTTTCACTATGGCCAATAATAACATAATCAATGTTATAGCTCTTGAGGAGGGGGCCAGAAATCTCACCCGTATACGCACCTTCATCGGCAAAATGGATATTTTGCGCACCAATTCTTAGATTGTCTCCTTGACGTTTCACTAAGCATCTAAAGAGCGGTGCCTGTGCACAAATGACGGTATCCACATCTTTAATCGAGGGAACAAGCGGCGAGACTTGAAGAATGAAAAATAGGGCCTCATCCCGCGTTTTAAACATCTTCCAGTTTCCGGCAATAATGGGTTTTCTCATCATAAACCTCGGTTAACTTAAAATCTTTTCAATGTCAGAAATGGCTTTTTCAGCCTTTTCACCTTTGGCGATGAGTTTGATGTTTTCGCCTTTTGGAACGGCTAAACTCATTAATCCTAAAATGGACTTGGCATCAATGGTGACATTGGCATAGACTAAACGAATATCGACATCGTATTTACTGGCAGCTTGAACCATTTTAGCAGCCAATTCTGCGTGTAAACCTGCAGTACTTTTAATGGTGATAATTTTTTCCATATTAAATCTCCTCTCGATTAGGAACAAGGCTTAGGTCATTTGACATAGCTTTTCTTTTACAGTCATTCCTGATCATTTATTGTATAATTTTCCACAAAATCATGAATAAATCCGTCTTAAATTAAGACGAATTGCATCATCTTTTTTTTGTTGTGTTAGAAAACAGGGACCTAAACCTAGTCGCAGCAACCGCAGTTGCAGGAAACCAAATCGTCTAACGAATCAACACCAGGCAGTTTTTTACCTTCAAGGTATTCAAGCGATGCGCCGCCACCCGTTGAGATGTGCGTGAATTTATCGGCATAACCCATTTGAATGGCTGCGGCTGCGGAGTCGCCACCACCAATGATGGTTTTGGCATCTTTCATACCTGCAAGGATCTCGCAGATTGATTTGGTGCCTTTTGCGAAGTTTTCAAATTCGAAAACGCCAAGAGGTCCGTTCCAAATAACTGTTTTAGCGCCTTTTAATTCTTTCTTGAATAAAGCGATGGTCTTTGGACCTACGTCAAGTCCGGATTCATCGGCTTTAATACCCGCATAATCGGTGGTTCTAAAGGGGGTATCATTCTTAAATTCTTTCGCAACAACAACGTCAACGGGCAATACAATCTTGCCATTGGCTTTCGCTAATAAATCTTTTGCTAAATCGAGTTTGTCATTTTCACAAATCGATGTACCGATGGGGTAACCGAGGGCTTTCATAAAAGTATATGCCATACCGCCACCGATTAAGACTTTATCGGCTTTTTGTAACAAGTTTTCGATGACGCCAATCTTGTCAGAGACTTTCGCTCCGCCTAAGATGGCTATGAAAGGACGGACAGGATTGTCAACGGCGCCGCCAATGTAACGAAGTTCTTTTTCCATTAAGAAGCCAGCTACTGCCGGAACATGTTCAGCGATCCCTGCGTTTGATGCATGGGCGCGGTGAGCGGTCCCAAAAGCATCATTAACAAGGACGTCGCCTAAACTTGCCCAATAGAGTCCGAGTTCAGGATTGTTTTTCGATTCTTTTTTGCCTTCTACGTCTTCAAAACGGGTGTTTTCAAACATGAGCACGTCGCCGTGTTTCATATTGTCGATGGCTTTTTCCAAAGCGGCACCACGTGTTTCTGGGATGAAGGTAACAGGTTTGCCTAAGAGTTCAGCCAATCGCGCTTGCGACCGGTGCAAGCGATGATTTGGCTTTGTCTTCTGCCGTTTCAACACGGCCGAGATGACTGAAGAGAATGGCTTTGCCTTTTTCTTCGATGATGTATTTGATGGTTGGTAGGGCTTGAACGATACGATTGTCATCGGTGATAACGCCATTTTTCATGGGGACGTTGAAATCAACGCGGACCAAAACTCGTTTGCCGGTGAGAACGATGTCTTCTAATGTTTTTTTATTCATTGTGAAACCTCCTATAAGTTATATATGGGCTTTACCAAGATAATTATACATTCAATTGGTAAAAAATACCACTTAAAAATCTCGCATTTTGAATGATGTAAACACTTTCTTAATTTCGTTCTGTCTCCTCGATATGTCTTAAAATTGCATTCGCATACTCCCATTGTCGCAAAAAGGTCTTATAACCTCGATATTTCGTCACATGGCCACTTTTATAGTAAATGAGAACTTCATTACATGGTAGCTTGACCGTTCGTGAAACGGCAAAATAATTGATTAAAAAAGCCGTTTCTGAGCGAATGCTTCTGATTTGCATGAGCAATAACCCTTTTCCAAAATAAAGAGGGGGCTTCGATTTAATGGATAGAACCCGTTTTGTTCCTTCAATTAACCCTGATAGGGTGGAAAGTCTTTGAGTGGCTAAACGTTCAAGATACCGAAAGAGTGGTTCGTCAACCACTTGAATCATTTGATCGTTCGCAACATCAAGTAGTCCAAATTTGCTTCTTATAATATAGTCGATCATAGAATCACCCAAGAACAACTATAACATAGGAATCGGGGTCTTCTATTTGAAAAAAAAGCCATCCTCGAGGGATGGCTAACTTATTTATTGAGCAACGTCCGATTTAACAGGCGAGCTTTTTGTAATCTTTTGTTCGTTATCAACATCGAAGAAATGGCATTTGTTCATGTTGAGGGCCAAATTGATATGGTCGCCAATATGAACATCGCTTCTAGCATTAACCTTGGCGATGATATTGGTATTGCCAATCGAGATGTGGATGTTGGTTTCGGCACCGAGCAATTCGGCAACGTCAACCAAGAAGTTAGCACTTGAAGTCTTATATGTTTCTAATGCGACTAATTCATCATGAATGTCTTCTGGGCGAATGCCAAGAACGACTTGACGGTTTAGATAGTCTTTTTCTTTTAAAAGGGCAAATTTTGGTTCTGGAACTTGCAATTTAAGATTTTCGCAATAGAAATATCCATCATCTTTTACTTCGCCAGTGAGGAAGTTCATGGCTGGTGTACCAATGAAACCGCCAACGAACATGTTATTGGGGAAGTCATAGATTTCTTTTGGCGCGCCGATTTGTTGGATACGTCCATCTTTCATAACAACGATGCGAGTTGCCATTGTCATGGCTTCGATTTGGTCATGGGTAACGTAAATCGTCGTCGTTCCCAATCTTTCATGCAATTTAATTAATTCTGCTCTCATCGCAACACGGAGTTTCGCATCGAGGTTGGAGAGCGGTTCGTCCATCAAGAAGACTTTGGCATCACGAACGATGGCACGGCCTAAAGCAACACGTTGACGTTGTCCACCAGAGAGGGCTTTTGGTTTACGATCGAGATAACCGGTTAAACCAAGAATGTCAGCGGCGTTTTTAACACGGCGTTCAATTTCATCTTTGGGCATTTTTCTAAGTTTAAGTCCAAAGGCCATGTTATCGTAAACCGACATATGTGGGTAAAGAGCATAGGATTGGAAAACCATGGCGATGTTACGATCTTTTGGCGCGACGTCGTTAACTAAAACATCATCGATGTAGAGTTCGCCGCCGGTAATTTCTTCAAGTCCTGCAACCATTCTGAGGGTGGTTGATTTACCGCAACCAGAGGGTCCAACGAAAACGATAAATTCTTTGTTTTTTACATCTAGCGTGAAGTCAAAAACTGCTTGAACGCCATTGTCATAAATCTTATCTAAATGTTTAAATGTCAATGTTGCCATATGAGGCCTCCTGAAATTATTTTGAATTCGGGTATAGTATAACGAAGATTGAAGGGAATGCCAATGGGCAATCTGCACAAATCATGCGCGGAATAGCAAATAAATGGCCAATGCTCCGCGGAATGTTCGCACATCAATCGATGTTTTTTGGATAAAGTGGTCTAATCGGTAATTTAGCGTGTTGCGGTGCATAAACAACCGTTTGGCTGCTTGCGAAGCATTTTGATCTTCTCGAATGAATCCGATCACGGAATCGATGGCATCAATGCCAGCGAGTTGTTCATAATACAACTTTAAAGCGTTTTTTAAGGCCGTCATTTTCAAGAACACAATTTCTGGGATTAGGTTTTCGATGGTATAAAATCCAGGATTAAACTTGGATAGATGTGGCAAAATCATCGTCATGGGAAAATCGGTGGAGGAAGGCGCAATAAAGACTGTAAAGTCTTGATAAAACTCCTGCATTGAGAGTTCCCGAATGGCTTGATAATAGGCAGGATCAAACTCTTCTGATTCTTCAATTTGTAGTAAGGAGCCTTCGCGTTTAATAAGCGATAGTCCTGGGTAAGAAGACAAAAACGCGACCAAAGATTCTTCGTCAGCGTTTTTTAGGGCTAGATAGACTTGGCGCGATTTCACAATGAATTCCTCCCCAAGAAATAATTAAATGACGTAATCCCCACGGTAGGATAATAACATCACTTGATCGACGCCTTTTAAAGCTTTAATAGGATCGATTTTTTTAGAAAAATCTTTATTACCACGGACTTCAAAGGTAAATTCAGCTTTATCCGATAGCAAGGTTTTATTCCGAACTTGAAACTTCGGATAGAGGGTTTTTACGGCATCTAAAATGGCACCCTCATCGAATTCACCGGATACGCGCATGATTAAGATATAGGGAGTCGTAAAAATCTCGATGGATTGAACCATTAGAATACATAACCCGATGACAATAGAACCGATGACCGCCAACAACCATGAGTTCGCCCCTACGGTGATGCCAACCCCAATCGTCCAAAACATGAAGATGGTATCGAGGGGGTTTTTGATGGCCGTACGGAAACGGACAATCGATAACGCACCCACCATGCCCAATGACAAAACGATGTTGGAGGCAACGGCCATAATGACCATCGAAGTCACCAACGCCGAAACGGGTAACGTCATGGCGAAGCTTTTGTTATAAACCGTCGTTTGGTAACTCAGTTTATAGATGAATAAAACCCAAAGCGATAAAACGAACGCGATTAAAAGGTTTAAAATAACCTCCGCGACGCTTAATTCCATCGATTGAATTTGGTCAAGAAAATCACTGATTGCTAAAAAGGGTATTTGCATGGTTTAATCTCTCATTTCTTTTTAATTGAACAATATAATCCAACCCATGTAGTACTTTGAAAAAGCACTGACTTGGAAGTTGTGACTAAAAATGACTTTACGAATTGATTCAGGCAGAATCTCGGAATACTTTACTTCTAAAATCATGAACTCAGGTTCGACCACACGGCGTCTGAACCCAGGGTCGTTACCCACCATATAAGCCTCCATCTGCTTGTCAAAAGTGACACGCACGTCCCCTTCTTTAAAGGTATAAGCTTCACGGGTGTAGTCTATCACAATCTCTGGATGTAAATCATCGAGTAACATTCTTGTGACAATGTCGGAAATCAAGGGTTGATCGATGTGTTGATACAAGACATCAAAATTGCGTTCCATTAAGGCTTGCGACAATTCTTCTGAAACCCACATGGATTCTTTGCCAGTCAAATTTCCGATTTTTGTTTTAAATTCCAATCTGACATCGCCGGTATCATACGTACGCAAACGGTATTTTTGATGATATTCGATTCCATCTGCTTTTTCCCCCACCCGCGAATTGTATAAGTCATCAAAATAAACGCTTGAGATGACGTAATCGCGGGTTTCAGGATTGGCATGGGAATCGAGGGTCATCAAAAGTGAGAGTTGATTTCTCAGTTTTCGATAATCCTCGTAATTGATTAAGAATTTTAATTCGGTACGAGTAATATCCAAATGGTTCACATCCTAAAGGCGGTGGTATACAGATTAACAACGATTATAACATAGAATTGTGAATATTGATGGGGTAAAATGAAGCTTTTTAATCTTGGAACCGGTTTTATTCGCCGGTGATTCCGGTTTTTTCGATTCCTTGAACAAATGATTTTTGGCCAATGAAATAAATCAGTAACAACGGAATAACAGAAATGACGGTTGCGGCCATTTTAAAGGATTCAACCAGTTGCATGCCATCTCCCGCATCCGGACGGGTTGGGTCAGAAGCTCTCGTTCCAAACAAGGAGTCAAACTTACCCAATTGGTTGGTAAACAACTCAATTCCGTCGCCTACAAGCATGTTCGTCACATAAGTTTCATTCCAGTTCCAAACATAGGAAAACAAGAATACGACGACAATCGTCGATAAGGACAACCGAATGGTGATGTGCCAAAAGAGTTGAATGGGGTTTGCCCCATCAATCTTGCCGGCTTCATATAAATCGTTGGGAATGAGTTTAAAGAAGTTCACAAAGATCATAATCAAGATGGCACTGTTAACCCCTTGACCGAAAAAGGCCATGATTAATTGCGACGTATAGGTATTGAGACCTCTACCAGTCCCGGTCCATCCCAGGGATTGATAGAGTTCAACAAACATATTAAACTGCGTAATCAAAAGAATGGGAACAGGGATAATAAAACTGAGCAGTAAGATGGTGTATAATGCTTTCTTCCCTTTGAATTCATAACGGGCGAAGGCAAAGCCAGTCAGCGCCGAGATGACCGTTTGGAAGAAGGCTAATAGGAAGGAGTACTTGATGGAGTTAATCAAGGACACACTGCCATTTAATACACGCCAGGCAACCGCGTAGTTGGAGAACTTGAAGACTTTGGGAAACCAAATGACTTCAGGGTTAACAAGGTCCGTCGATTGCATGAAACTGATGGAAATCATTTTTAAGACAGGGAACAAGAACACATACGCAATCGTCAATAAAAAGACATAAATGACGATTTTAGAGATAATTCTTGTGAGTTTAGATTTGTGGGTACGAACGTATTCCTTGGTCTTAGATTTCCCTTGTTCTAACTTAGTACCTAGGTTTTTGAATTTAGCGAAGAATGTCCTCATTTGGCCATCACCCCACGTCTTCTTTGTTTTAATTGACGTTTAGCAATGTCTTCCATGTTTTGTCTTTGGATGGAGGACAAATGCACTTGTTTAACTTTCTCCGGTTTACCCAAGAGAAGATAAGCAAATCCAACGAGCGCGAACACGACAATCGAGTAAATAAAGGCGAACGTCGAAGCCACGCCGATGCCGGCACCTTCGAAATAAATGGCGTTTTGAATCGTAAAGTACACCGGGTTTAAGGCATAAGTGCCTAATGAAACAATGATGAATATGGCGGTCACAAACGCCGTGGGCTTCACAATGGGAACTTTGATTTTCCAAAGGATTTGCCACCCATTGGCACCGTCAATTTTCGCTGCTTCATAGAGGTTGACGTTGATTTTTTGTAAAGCGTTGATAAAGAGAATAATCGGGATGCCGGTAAACCATAGCACCATGGTAAAGTTGGCGAATAATCCCGCCAAGGCTTCTGCCATTCCGGGGCTATACGATAAAATCATTTTGAAGACAATGTTGCTTTCATAATCGAACAAGGATCCTGCCCCGTTCCATCTTAGAATGCCCGTTACCGGTCCACTCATGATAATAACTGGGAAGAAATAGATGACACGGAAAATACTTTGCCCTTTCACGCCGGTGTTCAATAAAATCGCCAGAATGAATGCCACAATGATAATGGTGGGCACATACGTGATTTCCATGACGATGAAATCGAGCAATTGTGGAATGAACTCAACGTTTCTAAAGGCCGTACCATAGTTACCGCCTTTATCCCATAAATTGTACGTATAGACCAACATATTGGCTTCTTTGGCGATACTAAAGAAGGTGTTATAAATGGTTTGGAAGAACGGGTATACCACAAACATCACAAAGCCAATCAACCAAGGCATAATGAATAAGTAAGCAATCTTGTTTTGATTTTCAATGGTTGATTTTTCGGTTAATGCCTTGAGGGTTTTTTCTTTAGCCATGATTACTCACCCCCCAGTACAACATACGATTCGGCAGGGACGGTGGTTAACCCAACCACTTTGGCTTCATCGGTATAATTGATTAATATGCTAACACCGTTTGAATAAGAATTTCGAATCAAACCAGCTGAAAGTACTTCCCGGTTCGTCCAGTTCGCGCCAATAACTTCCGATAATGCCCCATTAACGCGGGTATAAATATCAAGTATCATTTCACGGTATAAAGCGTATTCTGTTGAGTAGTAAATGCTGGAGTTGGTATCAGTCAATACATAAGAAGGATCCATGGTTAATACAAACGAAGGATAGAGATTGTAATCAATCATTTTTAAGATATCTGGGGTTGAATAGAATGAGAAGTTTGAATAGATTGCATAGAGTTCCATGGTGTTTTGAAGTACGAGTTGGAGGAACGGAACCGTATCGGTTTCGATTAAATATTGGGTGTTATAAACATCCATTTGCAAGTATCTATCGGTATATTTAAACAAATACGCATTGGGTTGCGTTAAATTTAACAAAATGTCGTTACTCAGTTTTTCCATGGCATTACGGAATAATTGAATGGCTTGTGATCGTGTGGTCGTGACGTTGGAATAGTCTGTTACAAGATTAGACGTCATTCCCGCAACCGTTAAGGAGTTCACATCCATGCCTAAGAATACTTTGGCTTGTTTATTAAGCCATTCCACGCTCTTGATGGGACGGGCATAATAGAATTCCCAAATCGGTTCCTCATAAGACGTAATCCGTCCATACCACCCTGCCGGGTGTTTGGCCGCATTGCGGTAAAGCGTAATTTGTTCTTCATTGATGGTGTAATAATCTTGATAGAATGAGAGATCAATTCCTAATTCATTCATCTCACTAATAATACGTTTGAACTCTGCTTTGGTCCCAATCGCTCTGGTGAAATCAACCTTCGAAGGACTTCCAAGCGTTAATCCGCCATCGCCCCATCCTAATAGTCCTGAAGAGATGTTTTCAATGCCCATCGACTGAATGTCGGTGAGAATGGTTTTTACATCTTCAGCGGTGGTTGCGACTTGGGTGTTGTATCCTACAATCGAGTTTTCGCTGTCGGCCATTAAGAAGTCAAGACGAATGCCAATGTCTTCCATCACCGATGATTTTTCCGCTAGTTCTTCTTGAGATATGAGGTAATCACGGTATTTTTTAGCCATACCAACGTAATTGGCGGGGTATCCGTCAACGGATCCATCGCCTGATAAGAACTCATAGTTCATGACAATGTCGAAATCGTTTAGTTCGGTATAAATCGAAGGAACAGGATTATCGCCATCGAGGGTATAGAGTTTGTTATACGTAAAATTGTAAGTAAATCTAGCATGGGTTGAATTGTATTTCCATACGTTTTCTTCCGGAATTGATACAACAGACATGTACTCTGCACCCGAAGAAGCGTATGCAACGAAAGCAGCTTGGTTATTGCCGTGAGCAATGCCGTAAACCGGAATCGAAGCGGTTTTAAAAGGAACGAACGTTCCGGCGACCGAAACATAGTTTTGGTACGTTTGTGACGGATCGTTTCCATAAACATACGCTGAAAACTTGGTTAATGGCACAGAATTGTCGCGGAAACGAATTAACGCACCGGTTCCATCAGGAACGAAGGCATAACCGCCAATTAAGTCTCTTTGTTTCACTTCTGTGGTATATTTTCCATCTTCTTCTAGCGTTTTAGGAACGGCAGTATAGACTGTGTCCACGCCGCCAACTGCACCCATATAGTTGGCGATGCCGATGGCCGTTAAGTAAGGAACGGCTGAACCAATCGTATTTTCATTCAAGATTTCAACTTGGAATCCTTGTTCTGAAAGATAAACATCGGCCCAAAGTTCTAAATCAAGATTTTCGTCAACGCCCAATTTTTGCGCGTTGAACGTGAAACGCCAGTGATTATTATCGCCGTCCACTTTTTGCATATAAGAATTAATGTCATAGAGGGCCGTTTTCAAATAGGCCGAATAAACCGTTTGAGTCGAATAAATCGAATCGCTGGCACCTTTGGTAAAGTATTCAAAATACATGAATGAGTTTGCTTGTAACGGACCGGTGGTTGTTCCTAAGATTGAGTCAATGGCGCCATCACAGGCATCTTGGAATTCACCAAATGTAATGAGATCGTCATTGTAATCGTCTTTGGCTTCACGACAAACCGAAGCTTGTTCTGTTTTGGTCCATTCTGGATCAACATCAAGACCTGTTTTCCAAGTATAACCGTTCCGTTTATCATAAATAGCTAAAACATCGCGGTCTTCTTGCCAGTAGAATTGATAGGTCGTATTTTCGTTTAATAATGCATAGCCGGAGGCATCAAAATCCGTCACGGGAATATCGGTCAGTGTTTCTGGGTTTTCATCGGTGTCACGGCCGGTTGTGACATAAGCGGCCCGTAAAGCGATGGGAGTAATGGTCGCAATGAACGCGATGATTAAGACAATGATTTTTTTAACCGATAACATTACGCCACACCTCCTTAATGATTTCTTCAAAGAAGACAAAAACTTGTTTGATGGTCATTTGAATAAACGAAAACACAAGCAAGATAACAATCACAAACAAAATCGTTAATAAGATACTCTTGATGGTTTCGCCAAATGTGTAGTTTTGAATCTCGGCGACTGAGATGAAGATGAGTAGTAACGTCCACGCGGCGCCAATGACAAAGATGGTATTGAGCAAGAATAATTCATTGACCGTTGCGACATAACTGATGGCTGTTGTGGCTAAACAAGCGATGATGAAGGGATAGAATGAATAAGCAATACCCTTAAAGATTTGACCTATGGTGCCTTCTCCATCTTGAATGGAGGTCACCAAATAGCTACAAACAATGAATAAGCCAATAATTGATACGAATCCTAGGATAATCGACCCTAAGTCGAGATCTTTTAAATCGACAAATTGGAAGATAAATCCTTTTCCGGCAACGAATAATAAGTATGATAAGAACGTGACAATCATAATCAAGATGGCCCCTAAATAGGATCCCTTTGTTTTCCTTCTCAGATAGTAGAATGAATCATTGGGTTTGGTGGCGACCGTCTTCATATATAGAAAATCATTGATGGGACGAATATTTTTGAACTTGTCTATCGCATTTCTGGTTGAAGTCAAATAATGGTACTTCTTATCAGTGGCCTTAACAGCGATATAAGCAACCGCTATAAATGCCGTCAAACCGATCATCAGAAGCAAATACTCCTGAAGCCAAATGTTTCTTAATTCCCAAAACGCTTCGCTGTATAACGCCCGGTTTCCCGAAATGCGGAAATGTTCAGCGGCTAAGGCGTATTCTTCGGTTTGTAAGTAGTTTTTACCAATGCCGTTATGGGCTAAGATGGACAGTTGATTTAATTTCAATACTTCTTTCCAAATGGCAATGGAGTCTTCATAACGAGTTTCATTGTAATCGCCAATGGCTTCATAAATCATCAACGCATAATCGGTGGGAGTAAAAGATTGTAAGTAACTATTCCCCGAGTCTGCGGTCCAAATATTACCTTGTTGGTCGACCGCAATGGCAGCTAAGGATTTGAATAATCCGGCAATACCATAATCGTAAGAAGCGCCAAAGGTATAGATGAATTCACCGTCGTTGGTATAAACATCAATCCAACCGTTTTGATCAGAGGTGAAAATAATTCCTGCATCATCCACGTAAACGTCGCCGAGTCTTGAAGAAGAGACCCATACATCGGCAATCATGTTTGTTCCTTGTGAATTATGCTTTTTCAAGTTCTCGACCAACCGTCCAGAACTTGATGAATAGACCAATCCCGAGGAATCAATAAAGACAGAGGTAAAAACGGGAGGGGTAAAGTTAATGCCTAAAGCGGTTAATTGTTCGTCGCTATAGATAAATTGTTGGAACTGTTCACGAACAGTTAATGTGACTTTATTGGAAGAAAAGAATCCTAAGAATTCGCCAGTATTGGACATTTGAATAATGCCATCAGACGATCCTTTGGAGATGACATACATAATCCCTGCCGTATCAACCGCAATTTTTTCCGGTTGGAACGTCAAGGCGCCATACATGGGTGACGTGGGTTTTTCAAACTTGTTTTTTAAGACCCCAGCTTCATCGAATTGGAAAACGACACCAGCGGTTGGATCCGCAACATAAATGTCGCCTAATGTGACATAACTAGAGGTATTCATCACTGCGAAAACGCCTCTGGGATCCACCAAATCATCATGGGTAATTTCTAAAATAACTTCTTTGGTGGTTTGATTGTAAACAAGCACCCGTTTATTGCCAGAATCCGCAATAATCAAATGATTTTGATAATTGACGGCGATATCCGTTGGAGCGTCCAGTCCTAAGAAAGTAATCGTTTGACCTGGCAGGTAAGCATCCTGCGTCCGGACGTATTCGTAATCATCATCTAAGGCGTAGGTATACGTCGTTGATGAGGAAGCTAACGTTTTGGCGGGAGCAATCATAAACTGAAGCGCGATTAACAAAGACAAGAGCGACAAAATCAGAATTTTTTTATGGATTCTCATAATATCCCTCCTACTTGATTCCCGAATGGCTCATCGTGTCCATTACGTTGCTTTGCATGACGATGAAAATAACCAAGTTCGGAATAAACATGACGAGTCCGGCTGCGGCGGCGATACCCACACCCGCCGGTCCGGCACTCGAAGCCGTTAATGTATTCATGTAAAAAGCAAATGTCTTTTTCGTTTCATCGATGACATAAATGTTCGATGATTCCGTGGAGTTCCATATGAATTGGAAGGATAAAATCGCTACCGTAGCCAAAGCGGGTTTTACCAACGGTCCTACGATTTTAGTGATGATGTGCCAATCATTCGCTCCATCAATCTTCGCTGCTTCTATCAACTCGTCTGGAACTTGGTCGATGAATTGCTTAACCAAGAACAATCCAACCGGCATCGCCAAATAAGGAATAATATGCGCAGCGAAACTATTGGTCATTCCCAAGGTAGTGACAACCAAATATCTGGGAATTGCGACCGCGGTCGCAACGAACATTAAAGCGGTTTGGTTAATCGAAAACAACGTTTTTTTCGATTTGAAATTTTTCTTCGATAAGGCATATCCTGTCGCTAACGTTATAAGCAGGGTTAATACAATCGTTAAAACCGTGATAATAATCGAGTTAAAGAAATACCTTGTCATCGGAACACCCGTTCCTGAAGCGGTTCTAAACAATCTTGCAAAGTTTTGAAGGGTTGGGTTGGATACAAAGAACCGCGGTGGGAATAAGAATAATTCTGAGAGCGGTTTAAACGCCTGGCTGACAACGTATAATACCGGTAGTAGCATGAAGATGCCAATCGGCATTAAGATGAGGTAGAATTTAATCTGCGATTTATGGAAGGTTTTTGGATTAATTTGCGTTCCTAAGAAACTAGCCATTTATATCACCGATCCCTTTCCCCGAAGATTCGGTAAGCAATTCTCGAGAAAATCAAGATGATGACGAGCAAAATGACGGATAACGCGGCCGCATATCCCATTTCATACCGGATGAACCCATAATCATCGATGTGATTGACGATTAATTGGCCGGCATATTGTGGCGTTGGGTTGGAGCCTGACAAGGCAACCCCGATGCCCCCCGCATTAAATGCACCCACGATGGCCATCACGGCACCGAACAACATTTGCGGTTTCATGGATGGAATCGTAATGTAGAAAATCTCTTGAAGACGGTTTTTAATGCCATCGATATAAGCCGCTTCATACATTTCTTTGTTAACGTTTAAAATACCCGCTAACATGGACAAGAAACCGATGCCCATTGAACTCCATAAGGTGACGAAAATCATAATACTCATTAAGTAATCGCCTGATTGTAAGAAGTCAATTGGGGTATTGACCAAGCCTAAATCCAAGAAGATGGCGTTGATATAACCGGATTGGTCGCCTGAAAACAAGGTTCTAAAAATAACCCCGGTCAAGACGCCACCCAGCATTGAAGGCGTATATAAGGCTAACGCCAAAATCTTTCTGGGAGTAGCTTGGATTTGAGACAACATCCAGGCCATTAAGAAGGATAAAGCATATCCACCAGGCCCGGTGATGATGGCGTATTTTAAAGTGTTTGGTAAAACATATCTTAAGAAAATTTCATCTTGCGTTAAGATCATGATGTAGTTGTAAAAACCCAGCATCTTGGCGAAGACAGGCATTTCGATGACGTTAAAATACGTGAACGAAAGTCCCATGGCCACGATGACGGGAATAACAATAAATAATACGAAGAGAATGATATAAGGTGCTAATAACAAAATGGTCGATAATTTCTCTTTATCAACTTTTTCCCAAGCGGGACCGATTTTTTCGGTCCATAGCTTATTTAGAAAATGGGGGGTTTTTGGTTCGATTGCTTTGTCTTTAGTCATCCTCAAGCCCCTCCCCCATTTGTGGCATTGGCGATTTGTTCTTTAATCCAGGCAATGCTTCGAATCTTGTAAGGCACTAAAACATTGCCTTTTTCATCGAGATAGCCAAACTCAATCATTTTCTTGGTGATTTCACGGTTGATCTTTAAGACTTGATCATCAATGGCAACCCGAATCGGTGTGCCATCAAAGGTGACTGTATTCCAAATGTCGGAGAGTCCTCTTTCCAGCAAATATTGTCCCGGAGTTCTAGGAATATCGGCGAGCCATTTGACTTGTTCCAAAATGACAGATTTATCGGTTGCATCGATGGGACTGTTTTGAACAGCTTCGATGTTGCCTGATAACCAAACAAATTCAGGACCATAGGTCGATTGTAACGCAAAGGCAAATTCAGATTGGGTTGATGCGGACATCCACCATTTCAAGAAGTCCCATGCTTGTTGGGTTTTCACTTCGTCTTCGTTTTTAAACATAACCGCACCGGATCCATTGGCGATGTACCAACGTTGAACATCTCCTTTGTCATCTTCTACGCCTGGATAAGGCGCTAAAGCCCATTGTCCGGTGAGTTCAGGAGCGGCGTTCTTTAAGGTTAAATACGTACCAAAGTCGATAATTCCTATTGGGAGTGTATTATATCGGAAGGAGTTATAAAAACTGGCAACGTAAGAAGGCAAGCTATAGGTTGTATACAAATCTGACAGTAGTTTTAATCCTTTATACGAGTTTTCAGAAGCAATGCTTGTTGATAATCCATCTTCAGCGTATAAAGAACCATTGTATTGATAAATTAAAGCCGATGTTTGATAGAACCACTTCAAACTGGTTCCACCACTGGTTGGATAATAGAAGTTCATGCCGTACCGTTGTAACGTTGGCAGGATTGAGATAACATCCTCCCACGTATCCGGAATGGCAAGTCCCAAGGAATTCATTGTGTCGATGCGGTAAACCAATGCGTGGAATTCGAGGGTTTCAGGAAGAGCATAAACCCCATCATCCAAAACATAGGGCACAAAGGCGCCTGGGCTGAATGAATCGGCGCAAGACCAGAAATCTTCAAATTCAGTGAGATCTTGTAAAGCACCACGTATAGCCAAATCAAACGGCATATAAGATGCGAGACCCAAGGCAATATCCGGAGTTTTGCCTGCGGCGTTGGCCAAGATGAGTTTATTTGCATCTGGCATAATCGAAATCTTAATCTTGGTATCACTGTTGGCGTACGCTTGGTCCGCCATTTTTTGCATTAAGTCTACATAAATGAGGGAACGGTTGACCCAAATATTCACTGCTTCGGGATCATCTTCCGTCACGTATTTTTTCTTTGTAAAAGAAGCAAAGAATGTTCGAATCGAGTTTCCGGTTTTTTGGAAAATGTTCGCATTCGGATTGGCTAATTCTTCGTCATTGAAAACATAGAAACTATCCAAATACAAAGGTTGATTACGAACCGATGCCAAAGAATCACCCAACATTTGCGTTACCGAACCGGTACCGCTATATAGAGTGGCGAGATATAAGGGGATTTTATCCGGTTCTTTGCGGATTTTGTCGAGCAAAGTAACGGCGGTTTTCAAATAGGATAAAGAGGCGGATAAATCGCGTTTATCAGAAAATTCCGATAAAGTGACGATGGTACGGCGAATAATCGTATCATATGCTTCTAAGTAACTGACGGTTTCAGGGATGTATTGCGTAAACAACCATTGACGGTCGATGTCAATATTAACACCCGTGATTTTTAAGATATTCAAAGCAAAAGCGTTGATATGATCGACCAATAATTGAATGTCTCTGAGTTCGGTTTTAATTGGATCAGTCACAGCACGAAGAGAAATCGTATGGGTTCCGGCGGTTAAATAGAATTCATAATTCTGATCATCATCGCCAAGGATTTCATTTTCCCACACCGACGTTCCGGTTGCTTCAAATCGGTAAGAGGCCAATTCTTCAAACGGAATGGCGCCATCGATATAGATGGCTCTAAATACATCAAATTCGTTTTTATCATTGAGAACGTGCAATCCGATTTGATAGAGACCCGTGGTTGTAACATCAAAAGTATACGTCACTTCTTGTCCGGAGCGGTACCAAGCAGCACCATTGATGACATTAAGCTTCTTATCAATCGCATCAAACGGTGAAACCGATGGGTTTTGGAAGGCATACAGACGAACATAGGAACTGTTTTTCTCGGTATATTCGGTCGCATCGATTTCTAAAATGGATGCGGGATGAATAGAGTCTTCATGAATGTTGGCGTAAGCATGATATTTCATCCTAGCAACTGGGGCTTTAACGCGTAAATCCCCCAATAAGATTTGTCCATTCATGATGTTCTCAAGTTCAATAACGTTATCTCCGGCTTCTAAATAGAACAAAAGCGGATCGGTCGTTGAATAAGTATTGTTAAAAAGATCAAGCGGGCGCCATTCTAAGACGCGTTCTTGAGTTGGAAGTGATTCGTCTCCATACGTATCTAAGACGAATTCTTTGGAATCATCTTCCCAAATTAAGGGAATATCGACGGTTAATGCATCATCGTATTGGTATTCGTCGTTGATTTTGACGGCAATTGTTAGGTTATTCAAGACTGAAGCGCGGACAAAATAGTCGACTTCAAGATGATACAACCCCGCTTGAGGAACTGACACATGATAAGTTGCAGTTCCATCGACGTTCAAATCAACGGCTTTAGATCCCAGATAATCAAAATCCTCCACAAGCGCAAGATTTTGCAATAACGCATTAGCGTCTTGCAATCCGTAAGTGATGGCATTATCATCCAAAAAACTAATATATGAGTAACGGGTGATATAATCCGTTGAGCCTTTGATAACAGCGATGGCGTTCTCATAATCCGTTTGGGAAATTTCATCTTTCCATGCTTGATAATCCGATTTTGCAAACGGATTATTGAAGAAAAGCATGAAGAGACTCCCTAGGACGACAATGAAAATCAGAGGTTTCAAAAGTCGTTTTAAGTTCATAGGTTCCTCCGTGTTTTTCGATAAAAAGTGCGAATTTTTGACTATGTAAACCGTAACATACAGGGTAATTATATCATAACTCAAAGAGTTATGTCTATGTCTTCAAATCGATTTCATTAAAAAAGGTGTGTTGCATCAACACACCTTTTAAGCGGTTTTGATTAAAAATCAGAATCGTTATAACCGTAGTACATTTTTAGTCCGTTTTTCAAACGGGTAAAGGCGGCATTGTAACGTTCATTCGCAAGTGTGTTCCATGTTGGTAACAAGGAGAGGATCGCACTTTCAAAGTCAGCGTCGGCTTTTAGTTTTCCACCGTTTACTTCAGGATTCCAATAGTTTTGCCACTCATAAAGAATATCCATACGAGCGCCTTCAAACGAATAGAACCATGGGAAGGCTTTATCGGAAACATCCCAGAATTGACCTTCTTCGTAAAGTCTTAATACTTCTTGGAAACCAGGCATCATAGGTTCATCGTCTTCGTTTAAAGCACCAAAACGTTGATGTTTATCCGGAGTATACCAATGCGCCATTTGCGCTTCAAACATTTCGCCTTGAACAACAGGCATGGAGTCATTTAAAGCAGATGAATACGAATCAGAACCAGCATCATAGAATAATTGAGCAGCTCTTGCTTCAAATGAACGAGAGTCAGCACACCAGAAAATGGCGAAGGTGTAAGCAACTTGGATCATAAGTTCTTCTTGTGCAGAACAAGCCAAATCGCCATCATCGATACAGTAGTTATAAATAGCCATTGGGTCTAGAACCAAACCGATGGTATTTTCTTGATAATCCGTTGCTGGACGTGGATAGATATCCCAGTCATCAATGTTACAAACAGCCCACCAACCCGTTTTGGTTTCTGCGCAGTCGCCCATCATCCATGGTTGACCATCGAATGTTAATAGTCTGCCTTGACGGAACAAATGGTAATCCCATGATCCGGCAGATGAATATAACGTATGAACAGGACCTGTTCCTGCTTCTTCGCCTAATGCCAATGTTTCTTTATCATAGTTGCCCCAGAACGTGCCATCGACCCATTCATGGAGATAACCAATCATAGAACGAACTTCTGTAGAGTTTAAATTGAGGAAGGTTGTGCCACTGGTATAACTTGCTAAGGAAGCACGAATCGTGGTGGTTCCGGTGTCGATGAAGGATAATGGAGTATCCATCGCGCCATAGTATAAATTGAGCGGATCATTTGAGTAATTGGAAGTGAAGGTTGTGTAATCTTCGATGGTCCAATCAAATCCTGGCATTTCGATACCGTTGGCATCGGCTAATGTTTTGTTAACATAAACTCCCCAAGGAAGAATATATTGTGGTAAACCAGCTTGGAATCCATAATAGTTCATCATGTTCATAATGCTTGGATTGAGTTGTTGGTAAAGGGGATCGTCTTCAAAACGGGAAATATCAGCTACTAATCCCTTTGCAACGTCACCGGTTAAGTCAACCGAAGCCCATAAAGCTGGGAAACGGCCTTCATTTTCTTTGTAAGTATCCAACGTTTGGCTCCATAATGCATCGGGTCCACCGGATTTAAAATATCCGTTGATGACAACATTTGGATAAATTTCGTTGAAGGCTTTTGCAACAGCATACGCTGCAGCGTTGTTTTGTGCGAGTAAATCATCGGCTGTATAATCTTGATGACCCATGTCATACAAGGTTGAGCCGTCACCGCTCCAAAGAACGATGTCGATTTCAGCGACAACATTCTCATCGAGTCCTGTGTCTGAAGAAATGTTGATCAAATCTGCAGTCGTTGTAGAAGCGGTTGATTCAGATGAACTCGAAGAAGTCGTGGTTGTCGTGGTTGAAGTGGTTGTTCTTGTTGTTGCGGATGTTCCGGTTGTCGTTGTTTCTTTGGAACAACCGATAACAACAGCCAATAATGTGAAGGCCATGAATATCATTAAAAACTTTTTCATACTTATCCTCCTATAGAATTTTTGTAATAACATATATCAAAATTATTTTATCATATAGATAAAGCGTTTTCAATACTTTTTGTGTAATAGGTTACATATTTTTCTTTTATGGGTTTTGTAAACTATTTTGTAAGTGTTTGAACCTGTTGTAAAGCCTGTTCAATTTTCACTTCGTCAATGCCCTGTTCTCGCATTACTCGTTTGATAATTCGTTCAAGAGGCTCCTCATTTTCATAGAAATGAAGGACTCTAAATTGCGATAATAACGGCCAAATTCTCGCTTTATTTAAGGGGCTTTCCAACCACTGTCTGGTGGGAGCTTTGATGGACAAATAGGGTGTAATATCATCTTTTGAGTCAAATTCAACGACGGTTTTGGCAACGATATCGTTGATTGAGGTGCCAATTTGAATCTCATAATGGCCTTTTTCAACCATAAAGCGTTCTTTTTCAGGGATATAAACCGCAAAATCAGAATCAGATAAACTCCAAGAGAAGGTTTTGGTTTCATCGGGATCAAGTTTTTTCTTCACAAATCCTTTTAAGGTCTTATTGGGACGGCTTAATGAACTTTGAAGTGGTTTGATATAGAGTTGTAATGATTCTTTGCCAATACGGGTACTTAAGTTCTTAACATCGATGGTCAACTTGATGATTTCGCCATTGGTCATATGGGTCTTATTGATGGTCAAATTTTCGTACGAGAAAGTCGAATAACTTAAGCCATAACCAAAGGGAAATGAAACCGGTATTTTATGGGTATCAAAGAAACGATATCCGGTAAACAGTCCTTCCGAATACACTGCTTTTGAACCTTTTCCTGGAAATATGGGATAAGTTGGCGTGTTTTCAATGCACACCGGAAAGGTTTCGGATAGTTTTCCGGATGGATTAATGATCCCAAATAAAATTTTCGCAATGGCTGCGCCAGACGCTGATCCTAAGAACCAGCTTTGCAAAAACGCTTGAACGTGGTTGATAAACGGTTGAACTTCGATGGCAGAGCCAGAGTTATTGACAATGACAATCTTGGTATTCAAGGCAGATACTGCTTGAATAAAGGTTACTTGTTCTTCGGGCAAGGATAAATTGATGCGATCATCACCTTCATGTTCAAGTTCTGTGGTCGTTCCGGTAAATAAGATAATGGCATCCGCTTTGGAAATTGCTTTTTTAGAAACATCGGTTAATTGATAATCGGCGAAGTAAGTAACGTCAGCGAAATTTTGAATTTCTATTAAGGGGATTTCGGTTATATAGGCTTTTAATTCCGAACTTCCGCCGCCATGCGTTCTGGGATGTTCCGCGTATGTTCCTAATACCACAATCTTTTTAGAAGCATCCAGAGGTAAAAATCCTTGGTTATTTTTTAATAAGACAATGCCTTCTTCTGCCACTTTTTGGGCAACGAGATGATTTTTTTCAAAATCAGTGGGTTGACCATAATGAGGATTTACAAGCATCCATTGATATGCTTTAAGAATTCGTTCAACGGCTTGATCTATCACTTCTATGGGATATTTGCCTTGTTTGACATCCTCGATAAACGGTTTAACAAATTCTGAGGACGGCATTTCAATGTCAAGTCCCCCTAAGACCGATGCCCGTTTATTTTGCACACCGCCCCAATCAGAGATTGCAAGGCCCTCAAAACCCCAGTCATCTCTTAATAGTTTTTTGAGAATATCCGGGTTTTCACATGAATAAATCCCTTTAACTTGATTGTAGGCCGCCATGACGGTCAGTGGTTTACCCTCTTTAATAATCATTTCAAACGGTTTGGCATATAATTCGTGAAAAGTGACGTCATCTACCTCAGATGAGATAAAACGACGTGAGGATTCTTGTTCATTCAAGATAAAATGCTTAACGGAAGTACCCACGCCTTGGGATTGAACCCCTTTAACCCAAGCGGTTCCCATTTTTCCGGATAGAATTGGATCTTCTGAATAATATTCAAAGTTACGACCGCCCAGTGGACTTCTTTTACCATCCACTCCCGGTCCTAATACAACATCCACCTTATAATGGTTGCACTCTTTACCAATGGTTTCGCCAACTTCATGGAGCAACGATTCATTCCACGTCGAAGCCATGCATGAGGCTGAGGGGAATGCGGTTGAAGATGCGCGTTTATGAGGATAACCGTTGTTTTCATAAGGATCTAGATAGACTCTCACCCCGTGAGGACCATCGCTCACCATAAAATCACGGATGTTAAAACGCGGTAACCCGTTGAACCACCAAAGGTTCTTACCTGAAAGTAAAGACGCTTTTTCTTCAAGCGTCAATTCTTTCATTATTTTTTGAATATCCACGTTTTAGTCCTCCTCATATGTCAAGCCATACCCATAAGGGAATAACACTTTTGAGGCATCATAAATCAGAGAATTGCTATTGATTCCAAGTCCACTGGCATATTTTGGCCAAGTGACCGGTAGTTTACCTGAGAAATTATAATCACCGAATAAGACATCAGAAATTCCAAGCCCTGCTTCTGAACCCGGTAGCCAGCATGCCACAAACGCATCAAAGTACTGTAAATACGAATTGATGAGCATTGGTCTGCCAGACAGTAACAAG
The DNA here is from genome assembly GCA_942493185.1 of uncultured Caryophanales bacterium. Taxonomy (GTDB): domain Bacteria; phylum Bacillota_I; class Bacilli_A; order Izemoplasmatales; family Hujiaoplasmataceae; genus UBA5603. Next base: position 215,457 of record OW818673.1, on the reverse strand, counting down.
CCAATCACCTTTTTCCCGGCACTTTTCGCAAGCATTGCTTGGTCTAATGATGCTTGATTCAATGAATCAGCGGTTGAACCCGTTAAAGAAGGATTTAACGTATCACCATTGTATTCAGCGTAAGGTCTTTCAGATAAAACAACGACGACAATATCGGCACTATTGATATCCGTATAAATGGTGCCAGTTCCTTCATCCACGGCCTGTCGCATTCCCCCGATGATGGTCGTTCCTCTTGTCAACCGTGATTCATCACTGCCTTGCCAAGAGATGGTCCATCCCCCCATTTGTAAACCGATGTTATTGGCACCTCTGCCAATAACGGCGATTTCATCGTTTTTGCTTAGGGGTAATGCTTGATTTTCATTCTTCAATAAAACCAAAGACTTACGAACCGCTTCTCTTGCGACCGCTTTGTTTTCAGCTGAAGCAAATCCGGTTGTAAAATCTAAATGGTAGAATTCACCCGTATTTTCATCATAAAATTCATCGGCGAACAATCCCATTTTATACTTAATCGTTAAGATTCTTCTCACAGCGTCATCAATGCGTTCCATTGAAATGTCGCCATTATTAACCGCCAAAATCAAATTAGAAATGGTATCTCTCCAGCTCCATGGCTCCATAAGCATATCGACACCGGCGTTAACGGCGGTGACGATTTGGTCATAATATTCGCCAGGAAGTTGTTTAATGGCATCATAGTCTGAGATGACATACCCATCAAAGCCTAATTCTTCTTTTAAAACATCCGTCACCCAATAATGGCTACCATGCATTTTAGCGCCATTGATTGAACTATAAGAAACCATTACTGTATAAACGCCTTGTTCAATCGCGCTAATATACGGTTTCAAATGGATGGCACGGATTTCTTCTTCTGTTAATAATGCGTTGCCTTGATCATCGCCATCTTGTGTACCGCCATCCGCCAAAAAATGCTTCGCTGATGCGCCAACACAATAGCTTTGAAGTCCTTCAATATAGGCGGAAGATAACTCACTGACTTGATCGGCGTTTTCAGATAACGATTCATACGTTCTTCCCCAGCCGATGTTTTGAACAACAGCGATGGTGGGAGCGAAGGTATAAGTGATGCCGGTAACGGAGACTTCACGAGCCGTGATGAGACCTATTTTGGTCATTAGTTCTGGGTCATTTGCGGCACCCAAACCAATATTATGAGGAAACATGGTGGCGTTCATGACGTTATTATGTCCATGAACCGCATCAACGCCATAAATAACGGGAATTCCTGAAGAGGATGATCTCATGCCGGTTTGATAGTATTTGTACATTTGATACCATTCCGAAGGCGAATTGGTCGATGGCGCTGATCCTCCACCCGATAGAATCGAACCTAGGTTGTACTGAGCTGCATCTTGAGCACTTAAGCCATTACGTTCCGCTTGTAACATTTGACCAACTTTTTCGCTTAAAGACAAACTGTCTAATAACGTTTCGATATACTCGGTATCAACGACGATATCATCACAATAGGACCCTTCATAATTAACAACCGAAACGTCGGTTTTATATGGGCTAGTGGTCGTCGTTGTGGTGGTTGATTCAGAGGTTGTTGTGGTGGTAGTGGTGGTCGTTGTGGTTGTGTCTGAAGTGGTACTTGATGTCATAGAATCGGTATTTGTGGATTGCGTTGTTGTGGTGGTTGTGGCGTTTTCACAAGCGACGACCACAAAAGTGGATAAAAGAATGAGTAAAAAGATTAAGTATTTTTTCATAGTGTCTCCTTATTGCGGCAATTGCCAAACAATGGTTGTCAAACTGCTTTTTGGCAGTTTGATTAAAAAGTATTGATCGCGCCAACGAACCGTTGCCGTGCGCTCACTGCCACCATTGAAGACAATGATGGAATAATTCCCTAAAACATCAAAATAACCGGTGGTATAAAGGGTGGTGTTCGTTGCCCGAACATCAATGCGTTTGGCTCCCATATGGACAAACCGTCCAAAATGCGTGGTCACAAATCCATCGGCTTCCACTCTATACCCTGCGGTTCCATTGGCAGAAACCGAAATAAGTCCTGTACAAGTTCCACATCCGCCCAAATGCGTAGCGCCTAATGGGTCCATCACCATGTTCCAATAAGTGGTTCCCATTGCATAACGATTATACGCTTCGGTATACATGCGTTTAATCGACCATTGCATGTTTTGTTCGCGGTTTGTATAGGTAGAGACCGCCGTACATTCGGTCATATATACTTCAATGTCCGGCGCATTGGTTCTTAAATAATCCAAATAATCATACATATCAGAATCATCACCCGTATAGCAATGAACGCCAATGGCATCAATGTACTGAGCCGCATTTTCATTGGCTAAAACGTTGATTGGAAAGGTGATGAGATTGCCACTATTATCAACGGGATTGTGATCCCATATCATGATTTTTGTATCATATCCTGCAGTAGCCAACATGGGTCCCAAATGATCAGCGATAAAGACCTTGGTATTAAATGTGGTCCATGTCATTCCCGGATATTCATTTGAAGCATAATAAGGTTCGTTTTGAACGGATAGATAATGGATTTCAATGCCGTTTGCGGCATAGGCTTCAATAAACTTAATCAGATAGGCAGCGTAAGTCGCGTAATAAGACGATTTTAAAGATCCACCGTACAAACTATTGGAGGTCTTCATCCAGGCCGGAGCACTCCAAGGAGAGGCCATAAAGACCAAATCAGGATTGATTTCTAGAGCATCTTTTAACACATCGATAATCACTTGGTCTTTAGCGATGGAAAATTGTTCTAAATTGGGATCTGCGACATTTCCTACTGTATCATTATAAGTATAATGACCCATCGCTGGCGTCACAAAATCGCTGGCACCGACGCAAAGTCGCACGAGTTGAATCGACATACCATCTTCGCCAAAAAGATAGTCGATAATGGCATCACGGTCCACCGAATTATTGATGAGATAGGCAGAGGAATAGGTTAAGGCAGCTCCTACGCCCCCCCAAGATTGATACTGAATGGAATCATCCACATTAATGGATAAGGCGGTAGGATTTCCGGTGTTCCATGCAGAAATGTTTGCCTCAATATTCGCAACCGACAACGTTCCATTCGTCGAAAACGCTGAAATATCGATAGAAGATGGATTAAATGTGGTGGTAGTAGATTCGGTCGTTGTCGATTCAGTGGTGGTCGTAGTTGTGGTAGTCGTTGTCGAAGTCGTTGTCGATTCGGTGGTGGTTGTGGTTGTTGTTTTTTGACAAGCCACCATGACAATAATCAAAGTAAAAACCATGAGGCCTAAAAATAGACGTTTCATGGTTTCAAAATCTGTCTTTCTACGAGACTACGGAAATTCCATCCGCTGTGATATTCGGCAATCTTATAAGACCAAAAGACCCAACCCGATACTTGATTATAAGCCTCTAATTGAGCTAAGGCGAACCGGCGTTCGAATTCATCACGGGTTCCATTAAACTCGTATTGCTTCGCTCCCAAACTCCATTCACCCACAATGACCGGAACAACTGTTTCCATGTCTTTCATTTCCGCAACGATGGTTGCAGGAAATGCCAAGAATTCATCTGCGGAGAGTTTTGTGAAATGGTCGCCAAAACATTGATAGCGGTGCGTATCTAAAATCACGTTTTCCATGGGATTAGCCGTGAAAAATGCCTTCCAAGGTTCGAATCTAAAGCTATCATGAAAAACGATATAGGTCGATTTATGAAGAACGTTTCTTAAACGATGGTAAGCACGTACGTAAAAGTCTTGCATCAAAGCCATGTCTATTGTCCAGTGCGGTTCATTCAATACTTGTAATGAATGCAAGGCAGGATGGTCTTTATACCTTTTGGCAATATCTTCTAAAACATCGAGGGTTACGTCGATGTTTTTTGGATCATGATGCCACGTTAACACTCCATCGATTCCGCCGTTATCAAAGCCGTTTTGCGACCCTGGAGCCGTATGGAGATCCAGCATGACTTTTAAGCCCACTTCATGAATCATATCCATCGCATGGTCAAGATACTTGATGGGTGTGTGGTAGGGATACGGAAACACGTATTTTTCTGGAAAAAGCCACCAAGGGATGGGGATTCTGACAACTTCAATGCCTTGATTCTTTAACCAAATGATGTCGTCTTTGGTAATCCAACTTTGCCAATGCGACTCTAAAGCCTTCAAGGCATTCGGATGATTCGAAACAAACGATGTTTCACATCGCATGGGAATGTTGGGATATTCGTTAAAAAGCGAAGGTCTCATCCATTTTTCTAAGACGAACCAACCGCCGAGATTGACAGCTTTCATGGGTTTCATTGCTTACTCCTAAAATATTAATGTCATGATGGAACGAGCGGGAGCACTAAATGCTTCTGCTTGGTTCTTAAGTGTTGTTTCAAACGAAACTTCTTCCGTTGATTTATTCATAACAACAAGAACAATCTCGCCGTTTGGATTTTGGAAAGCAACCGATTGAAGATTCTTCGTTCCATTGGTCAAACCAATACGACGAGCACCTGGTTTTACAAACTTAGAAATATGACCAATGTAGTAATACGATGTTTCAGGGATAATTCTTTCAGGGAAGATGTCTAAGATAATAGGCGCATCGCAGACATTATTGACGTGGTTAGGACCGCCAAAATTATCTAAGAATAAGTTCCAATCTAAATATCCTTGGCAATGATTTAATAAATCGCCAATCATATTTTGACCGTAACGTTCGCCGGTTTCCCAAGTGTATTTATGTTTGTTAAAGTCTTCTACGCAACCTTCGGTGAATAGTAGGCCTTTACTTGGGAATAAATCATGAACTTTGCCAACATTTTCAAACGCTTCTGAAACATACCAATGGAACGCGGTGCCCCAAACGTATTTTGCTGTTTCAGGATCGGATAAAATGGGCGTCACGCGTTCAACGATGATATCGCGGTTGTGATCCCAAACAAGAATGTTTACATCCTTGGCGCTTGATTTTTGCATCACAGGTCCTAAATGATTTTTTACAAAGTTACCTTCTTGTTCAGGAGAATAAATACAAGAATCCCAACGTTGCACGGCAGCGGGTTCGTTTTGAACCGATACGCCCCAAATGGTGGTTCCGGCTTTACGGTATTCTTCGATAAAACGAACGTAATATCTTGCCCAAGCATCGGCGAATTCTTCTAACAAATGACCGCCTCTTAATGGTGAGTTGTTATCTTTCATGAAGGCGGGTGGCGTCCAAGGAGAGGCTAATAATTTAATCGGTTGTTTTGCGATGCGTTCAGCGTCTTTAATCGTGGGAATAACCCATGTTTTATCACGGGAAATATCAAACGTCTTAAGGTCTTTGTCGCCTTCTTGAATATAGGTATACGAATTAAGGGAAAAATCACAGCCATGAATCGAAACACGTCCCATGGTGTAGCCAATACCATCGATGGGATCAAAATATAGTTTTAACGCTTTTTCGCGGACTTCTTTGGATACACGGTATAAGTTGTAGCAAGCCGATTCCGTAAATGCGCCACCGAACCCTAAGATTTCTTGATACTGAAGACTTGGATTAAGAGCAATCTTCGGTAATACCGAAGTACTTTTTTTGCTTAAGTGACTAACGGGTGATAAACGGTACTCCGTGTCTTTTGCGGTTAAAATGATTTTTGTCATGATTTATACGTTCCTCCCTAAATTTATGTAACTGTTTACATACACTATTATACAACAGAATCCTTCATAATTCAATATCCAGAAAAAGGGTTTTCAAAACCAAAAAAAATAGGTCAAAATTGGCCTATTCTTCAAGAATGTTATAGTATCTTACGTATTCAATTGGAAATTCACAAGGGTATTCGTTAACGCCGACTTCCCCGCCCCAATTGCCACCAATCGCAATGTTAATAATCAAATAATAGGGCTTATCAAAGGGCCATCCGGCTTCAGAAGCGTCGTAACCTTCTTGATAACGGTCATAATGGTAGAAGGACTTTCCATCAATAAAGAATTCAATATAGTCTTTCGTCCAATCCATCGCAAATTCATGAAAATCATCGGTAAAATTGGGAAACTTTTCAAAATGCGTGCGTTGGGTCCGAAGCACATGATTGTATTTTTCGGTATGTAAGCTGACATGGATGGTATTCATCATCGATGTCACGTGTTCCATAATATCAATCTCGCCACATTTTGGCCAAGGTTGACGGTTCTTCCCGCGAATATCCACTGGTAACATCCAAATAGCCGGCCAAGATCCTTTAGCGGTTGGAAGTTTAGCTTTTACAGCAATGCGACCGTATTGAAAGTGCTTTTTATCGAATGTGGTCATCCGGCAAGACGTATAAGGACTATCTTGGAAGGTCTCAATTCGGCCGGATAGAACCATTAAACCGTCTTTGACTTCAACGTTGGCTCCTTCGGTATAATATTGCGTTTCGTTGTTGCCCCATCTTCGAGCGCCTACGTCATAACTCCATTTTTCCGGATTGGGTTTTCCGGTATAATCGAATTCATCAGACCATACTAATTGATATTGTTTCATGAATGTTTTCTCCCTAAAATGATATTGAATTGCGTTAGAGCGGTAATGCTCTTCTTATCGATGAGATACGTAGGAGCGTTATGTGTTTTGCCATTGACAGCGGTTATAACATATTGTCCATAGTCTAGATGATCGGGATTATGATAGACAATCTCACATAAATGGTTATTGATAAGCGTATTGACGCGAACGGTTTCTTGTGCGAAATCGGTAAGAATGAGTTTGGGTTCTAACTGAAGATTTCCATAGATACCCCGTAAGCCAAAGATTTGTTCAATGTAGGTTAAAACCATCCAAGAAGCAGATCCCGTTAAGTAATGATACATTCCTCTGCCTTCCATATCGATGTATTCAGGAATGCCAGGAAGAATCTTGGCTTGATCGACATTGCTCATATAATGATACAAATTATCAATAATCGCATGTCCTTCTTTCACAAAGCCATTGTCAAGCAATCCATAGGCATACATTACAGCCATATGTGAAAACATCGCACCATTTTCTTTATGACCATACGCAAAGCCCATAAAACGACCCATCGACATCGTGTTTTCGACAAAATCCGTGTTTAAACGCGGACATAAGAACGCTGGGTCCAATAAATAACGGTTAACGGATTCAACGATTTTGGTGATTTTTGTGGGGGAAGCCACTTTTCCTAGTAACGCAAAGGTTTGACCGGTTAACGTCATACGAATGTTTTTAGAATCGGTGGACTCTAAACGGTGACCATGGTTGTCATAATATCCATTATACCATCCCAGATCGTTTTCCGTCGAATCCATCCACTCATGGGTATTGATATGCATAAAGAAAGACATGTATTTGACGGTTAAATCATCGATAATTAGTTGAATGGGAAAATCAATGACCTCACCAGAAACCTGATGACGTACGGAATCAAAATAGAGTTTCAGTCGATTCTTTTTAGCTTGGTGATTTTGATAATCGATGGGTTGATTGGCTGTATCAAACAATACTTTGGCTTCTTTTAACAAAGGAATCGTTGAAATTCCTTGACGAAGCAATTCTTTAAGCAATTCCACGAGTTTATGAAGGTTTCCGGTATATAGCGCCGTAAAAGCAACGGTTTCACCGTTTTCTTTTGCCATATCCATGCCATCATTCCAGTCGGCATCTTCGATGCGGACGTTTCCGTGGGCGCCAACGTTAAAGAAAGGCACTAAATTTTCTAATAACAAATGCTCAAGGACGGAGCCTTCATAAGGCGTATTATTCATATCGGTTAAGATGTTTTTATGGGACTCTGTATGATAAGGATCGATTTCATGGGTATAACAAGCGAATTTATCTTTAAAATACGTTTGTTTTTCAAACAAGAAATCAAAATCACCGGTTTTTGACAGATAACGTTCAACGGTTAATAACGGCCAAGCCGCATGATCAGACCAAATTCGAACAATTTTGTTCCGGTCTGCTAAAAATTCACCGCGGTTGATTCCCACAATCGTCGCATTGGATCCATCAATTCTTACCCCCGCAAAATGGCCTAAAATATCTGGTCTCACTTTATCAGGATATTTGAAGATGAGCGATAAAGAATCTTGCCACAAATCTCGCCATCCTCTTCCGCCTCTGCCATAATCATGATGAGGAAGGAAGGAACAACCGTAGATTTGACGCATTGTGGGTTGTAATGTCACCCATTTCGCCCAACCAGTCATACGGTCGTCGCCTAAGGTGAAATCAATGGCATTCAGTTCGTTTTGCCAGTGGGTTTTCATGGTTTCAAACAAAGGATTCCATTGTTTGAAATCCAAATATTGATGAACCGTTTTTTCAAGGGATTTAACTTGGGTTCCAATGACAACGGCCATGAGTAATTCGAGTGTTTGATTTGGCGCTAATGAAACAGGTGAATAACCTAATCCACCAATCATTTCATAGCCAGATACGGAATCTCCGACTTGATAACGAGATCCTTCTGTTGAACGAGCTGCCAAGGGGAAAAACATGTCCCCACCTTCCCCCACAAATTCGTGGGAAAGCGGATGGTAATAACTCACTTGATCATGGAGCGATGATTTACTGAATACGCCATAAGCAGCGCCATTCACGCGGTGACCGCGTTCATCGAACTTCATTGAAGGCGTATTCACAATACCATCTTGAACGACAAATCCACGGTTTAAAAGCGAGGTAACATGGCGGTGATCACGAATGTTATCGGCACTCCGCCCAAACAAGGGCACACCGATGGTTGCTTGTACATTCAAGGATTTTTGACTTAGATTGGTAAAGGTAAAACGATGTAATTCGATATCGGCTTGCGCTGAAGGCACAAAACTCGTCACTTGGCAACTAAAAGTCACGTTTCTTCTTGTGACGGTTTGATAGAGCAATCCGCCCTCAAGGGTCACTACGTCGTTGTTTAATTTTTGATAAGGGGTTTTTCCGCTGATGGCCCACAATTGATTGTCCACATTAAAAAAGACGTTTCGGCCAGATAAGGAATGCACCAGATCTTCCGCAGAAACCGGCGTCAATCCATAATGAAATTGATCGAGTTTGGTGTCACCGGCCAAGGATGGCGTAATTGCGGATTTTATGCCATGTTCATTGAACAAAGGCATATACAGATAACTGAAGTCATCGGCGGACGGAAGCGTGAAACGACCGTCCTTGTTAATTGTCAAAAGATGTTTTTTCATATTTACCTCTTCGATATGTAACCGTATACATATTTCATATTATATCACAACAAACACAACGATGTAAAGATATAGAAACAGAAAAAAAAGACCGCCGAAAGCAATCGGTGGTCTTCATATACAAAATGAAATTTTATGCTTTGATAAACTGATTGACGTCAAGGACAAAGATGGTCGCTCCGCCGACCTGAACTTCCACAGGTGTGGAAGAAAAGATTCCAAATTCGCTCGAAATGGCATTTGGTACCAATTTTGTACGGCGTTTGGACATTTCACTGATGACCTGAATACATTTTTCCAAGACATCTTCTTGGACGCCGACGAGAATGGTCGTATTGCCACTCATGAGGAAACCCCCGGTCGTCGCAAGCTTCGTTACGAAGAAATTTTCCTTGATCAATGTTTTGATGACTTTGTTGGCATCTTCATTTGACACGATCGCCAGTACCAGTTTCATACATAACACCGCCTTTCCCGTATTGTATCACAACGAAAAGTAAAATAAAATAGTTAAAACGAAAAAATAATGCATTTTAATGTAAAAACGTCACTTTTTTCGACCTTCAAATTAAAAAAACATCGCAATCTGGCGATGTTTTTAAGATTTTATCCGACCGAACCGGTCATTTCAAGTTTAATTAATTGGTTTAATTCAACCGCATATTCCATCGGTAATTCTCTCGCAAAAGGCTCAATAAATCCCATTACAATCATTTCTGTGGCTTGATCTAAGGTCAATCCACGACTCATCAAATAGAACAATTGCGCATCGCTTACCTTTGAAACCGTGGCTTCGTGTTCGATTTGGCCATGGAAGTTCTTCACAATGTTCGTTGGCAATGTATCCGATTGTGAGGCCTGGTCCACCAAGATGGTATCGCACTCGATTTTGCTTTTGGCATTGAGCGCTTTTCCTTCTTGCTTGACCAACCCACGGTAGTTAACCTGTCCGCCTTTGGTCGCAATGGATTTTGAAATAATCTTGGAAGTCGTGTTTGAACCAATGTGGATCATCTTGGCACCGGTATCTTGGTGTTGATTTTTCCCTGCAAAAGCAATTGAAATCGTGGTTCCTTTGGCGTAGTCCCCTTTAAGGATGCAACAAGGGTATTTCATATTCAGACCAGAACCAATGTTTCCATCAATCCATTCCATATGTCCATGAGCTTCGACAATCGAGCGTTTGGTGACCAAGTTGATGATGTTATTCGACCAGTTTTGAATGGTCGAATAGCGACAGTATGCATGATCTAACACAAATATTTCAACGACCGCCGCATGCAATGAATCGGCGGAATAGATAGGGGCTGTGCACCCTTCAACGTAATTAACAGAAGCACCGGAATCAACGATGATTAAAGTCCGTTCAAACTGTCCCATTTTTTCCGAATTAATCCGGAAATAGGATTGCAACGGTTTATCAATTTTAACACCTTTTGGAACGTAGATAAAAGACCCTCCACTCCATACAGCGGTATTAAGGGCGGCGTATTTATTATCGGCGTGAGAAACAACTTTGCCAAAATATTGACGGAATAATTCCGGATACTGCTTTAAGGCGCTGTCGGTGTCAAGGAAGATGACACCCAAATCTTCCAATTCTTTAATCGTACTATGATAGACGGCTTCGCTGTCAAATTGGGTCGTAACCCCAGAAAGGTACTTTTGTTCTGCCTCGGGAATACCAAGTTTTTGGAACGTATTTTTGATTTCAGTAGGAACTTCGCTCCAGTTTTTTTCAACACGGTCACTGGGTTTTATGTAGTAAATGATGTCATCAAAATTGATGAAAGACAAATCCGGACCCCATTTTGGGTTGGGGATTCTTAGGAAAGACTCATAAGCAGCCAAGCGGATATCCAGCATCCAAGAAGGTTCTTCTTTGATTGCCGATATTTCTCTGATGATGTCCGCAGAAATGCCTTTTTTGGTTGAATAGACGCTTTTGCTATCGGTAATAAAACCAAATTTATAGTCGCCTATAATTTGGTCAACATCGGGTTTCTTTTCATTTGCCATGAAAATCACACTCCTTTTTTGATGGTCTCCATGAAGGCCTGCCAAGCAATGGATGCGCATTTTACGCGGGCAGGAAATTGTTTAACGCCAGAATAAACGGCGGCTTCTTCTAAATCAAGGGTTTCGTCATAGGGTTTGTTCGTGACCATTTGAAGATAGTTTTCAGCGATAGATTTTGCTTGAGCAACAGATTTATCAATCACCGTATCGGTCATGACCGATGCGGAAGAACAACAGATGCTACAACCATGGCCGTCGTGGCGACAATCCACGATGGTCGAATCGACGATTTTCGTTTGAACGGTGATATCATCGCCACAACTGGGGTTTTTAATATGAACCAAAAGATAAGAAGCATCATCGAGAAGGCCTTTATTTCGGGGGTTTTTATAATGCTCCATAATGACTTCGCGGTATAAATTATCGAGTTTCTCCATGATTATCCCTCAAAACCAACACTTCTAAAATATTTGACAGCCGTTTTCACGGTTGCGATAAATTTATCGCAATCGGCGTAGGTATTATATAGGTAAAAAGAGGCACGCAAACAAGCTTCAATCTTCAACCACTTGATGATTAATTGCGCACAGTGATGTCCCGCCCTTAAAGCGACTTTATGCTCCGCAAAATAACTAGCGGCGTCATGGGGATGAACGCCTTTGATGTTAAAGGCAATGATCCCTGTATCGGCATTTGGGTTGTATATCACAATACCTTCTATTTTTTTCAATTGTTGAAAAGCGTAGTTTCTTAAGCGGTTGACATGATCTTCAATGCCTTCAAGTCCAGCCATTTGTAAATACTCAATGGCTTTTGCCAAACCGATGACAGATGCAATCGGCATGGTTCCAGCTTCAAATTTATAAGGAGCGTCTTTCCATACCGAGGTTTGTAAAGAAACTTCATCATTCATCTCGCCGCCTAGTTCTAATGGCTCCATTACTTTTAATAAATGGGCTTTCCCATATAAGACGCCAACTCCGGTTGGGCCTAACATCTTATGGCCAGAAAAAGCGAGAAAATCAACGTTTAAACGCTTTACATCCAGTTTTAAATGAGGAGCTGCTTGCGAGGCATCAACGGTGACCAAAGCCCCAAATTCATGCGCTAAAGGGATGATTTCTTCTAGGGGGGTCTTGTATCCCATGACATTAGACATATAGGTTAAGGCAACCATTTTGGTCTGTTTGTTTAACACTGATTTAAAGGACTCAACGGTAATTTTGCCTTCTTCGTTCAAAGGAATATAGACTAATTTTGCGCCGGTTTTTTGAGCGACTCTTTGCCACGGAAGAACGGAAGAATGGTGTTCAAGTTCGGAAACAATGATTTCGTCGCCTTTCTTGATTTGATCCATCCCAAAAGAACTAGCTACCAAATTCATCGCTGCTGTAGCGCCTCTTGTAAAGATAATTTCTTCAGGCGTAGCGTTAATAAACTCCGCAACTTTTTCTCTCGTCAGTTCGAATAACCGTGTGGCTTCATACGCCTCATCATAAATCCCGCGGTGAATATTGACCGATAAATCATGGTAATATCCATTCACTGCATCGATGACGACTTGCGGTTTTAAACTGGAAGCGGCACTGTCTAAAAAAGTGAAATCTTTGTTTCCAAGTTGTGGGAAATCTTGACGCCAACGATTTTGTTCCATATTAACGTCCTCCCATTTGATTTTTGATGGCTTGATTAACGTATTTTTGGTGATTCATATATTCAAACTTTGTCACAAAAGGATCAGTATAACCTTGAATAATGAGACGTTTAGCAAGCGCCTCATCAAGGCCTCTGCTGGATAGATAATAGAGTTCATCTTGATTGATTTGACCTACTGCGGCGCCATGCCCCGCTTCGACGTCAAATTCATTGATAATTAGCTTGGGATCCACTTCAATCCAAGCTTTTTCACCTAAGATAATGCCTTTTGAGTGTTGGAAACAACTCGATTTTGCTTGGTATTTTTGGATGGTCCCAAATATTTCAAATTTAAGTCTGGCTTCATCGTTGGAAACCAAGGAATTATTCATCAAGGACATGGTGTGTTTTGCCTGATGCTCGACGCTTTGATGGACCATGACTTCATCTTTGTTCTTCCCGATGACCAGCATATTTCCCAAATAGTCAGCATATTCTCCTTGTAATAACGTTTTGTCCATCATCTGGATTTTTCCGGATGTGAGAATAGCGGTTGTTAATTGAACATGCGCCTGGGATCTCAGAGTTACAGAACGATTGACTTTAGCTAGTTTTTCAACAGTACCATGCACCATTTGGTTGATTTCGATAGTTGAATTTTCTTTAAAAGATAGATTCAGCGACAATGATTCGGTATTTTTCGCTAAAATGACAAAAAGATTCACTTTCCAGTGACACTCTTTACCAAAAGTAAAATCATATTCAAGGGGTTGTTTTCCGGGTAGAAGGATGATATCAATCGGTGTGTCGTTTTTGACTTTGCGGTTGATTAAAAGCGAAACTTTTGATTCTGTGGTAGTCACATTGACTGCTTTATGTGCTGTTACTAAAGATTTACCGTTTATGGTGCAAGTGGGCCGATCGCCAATCAGTAATTGAGGGGTTTTCACGATAACACCCCTTATTTAGTTGCGACTTTCGTTGCACAAGTTCCCAAGGATACCGGTTTTTTCAATTCCTCTAACTCAGTCACGCCCAATTCGGCTTTTAGCCAATCATAACCTTCGGCGTCAATTTTGCTAATGAGGTCTTTTCCGCCGGTTTTAACGATTTCACCTTTGATCATGATGTGAACAAAATCAGGAACAATGTAATCCAACAACCGTTGGTAATGGGTAATTAAGACCATTCCTAAGTCGTTAGACTTCATTTTGGTCACATTCTCACCCACGATGCGAAGCGCATCGACGTCCAAACCCGAATCGATTTCATCTAAAAAAGCGATCTCGGGTTTGATGAGTTTCATCTGTAATATTTCATTGCGTTTTTTCTCGCCACCACTGAAGCCTTCATTCAAATAACGGTGTGCGAGGCCAGACCCCATCTGAAGATCTTTCGCAGCGGTTTCAAAATCCAATATGAATTTTCCGACTTTTAATTTCTTTTCTTTTGGCATGTGCGCTTGCACTGCGGTTTTCACAAAATCGAAGTTTGTTACACCTGGTACTTCAATGGGTGCTTGCATTGCCAAAAACAATCCTTTGCGGCTGCGTTCATCGACCGGTAATTGGGAAATGTCTTCGCCGTTCAAAAGGATTTGTCCTGATTCAATTTTATATTTTGGGTGTCCCATAACCACTGAAGCAAGTGTCGACTTACCCGTGCCATTTGGACCCATGATGGCGTGTGTTTCGCCACCTTTAACAACGAGATTAACGCCTTTCAAAATCATCTTATCTTCAACGGAGACGTACAAGTCTCTGATTTCAATTATTGCCATAGATTACCTCCGGATACATGTTATATTTTACAATATTTATGCCTTCATTGCAAAAAATAACACTTTAAATCGATGATTTTCTGCCAATATTCCAAAAATACCAATTTCTAATAGAAATAAAAGAGCGAAAGTCAGTGTGACTTCGCTCTTAAAATTGTGAGATAATCAGTGGATTTGTTATTTTTCAATGGGTTCGGATCCTAAAAATTCAGGGCTCTTAACATGCTTGACGGCTGTCTTTTCCAACAAACGGCGAATGACGGTTAAAAAGACGAAGGAGAACAAACTCATGATAATACCAATCATATACGCACCCATACCAAAAGCCAGACCAATCATGGCACCCAGCCATAACGTGGCAGCGGTGGTAAGTCCATAAATGCCATTGCTTGTTTTTAATATCGTTCCGGCTCCTAAGAAACCAACCCCCACAACAACTTGGGCAATGACTCTTTGACGTTCTAGGTTTACCGCAATACCTTGGGAAGCGAGTTCGACAGCTAATGCCAAGGCCTCTTGGTAGAGGTACTCTTGAACAATGGCTATTCCACAAGCACCAAAAGCAACCATTAAATGCGTGGTCACACCGGCGATTTTGTGTTTCATCTGTCGTTCAAGGCCAATGAGTCCCACAAATAAGGTTGTGAGTCCCATTCTTAAAAGAATTTCCCAGATATTTGGATTTGAATTAAAAAGGTCGGTAAAGAATGCGTTGAACATGAAAATCACCTATCTTGCCTAGTTTAAGAAAGCGCTTAACTATGGAATTATTATTATAACAGAATGAAATCGGTTTTTCAAGGGTTGTTTTGATATCTTGAATGCATGTTAATATGCAAACTAAACGCAACAAGAAGGAATAAACCTTGCATTTACATTGAAAAGGAAGTTTTCTATAATAAAAGGGTGTTCTAGTCAAGAAAGTGAGGATGAAATGGCAAGAATTGACTATGATGGTATATTAACCATCTATAAGGACTTATCAATGGATTTAAGTGCGTCAGAAATTGCGACGAAGATGAATATTTCACCTTCAACTCTCTACCGATTGATCGAATCAAATATCGAAGTCAAAATGAATACGAAAGAGTATCTGATGTGTTATCGATATCACGACTGTATCCATCTGTCAGAATGTAAGAAAACGGTTAAACAATGTCCAAATATCTGCGAACGATTCCAAAAGAATCTTTGTCCTAAATTAAAGAAATTTCCGTTTATCTGTGATTTTTGTGAAGCGAGACCTGTCTGCAAAAGAGAGCGACATTTTTGGAACCCCGTCGATGTTTACTTAAACCGCGAAAAGCGGTTAAAAGAAACAAGGAGCCATCTGATGATATCCAAAAGAAGCTTATCAATCTTTGACGAATGGTTAACGCCTCTGGTTAAAAAACAATTATCCATCGAAGCAATCCACTCAAAGTATCCAGAAGCATTTCCGGTTTCAACATCAACCGTAAGACGATGGATTGATCAAAGCTATTTGATGGCTCGAAGAATTGATTTACGACACGCAGTCTGCTTTAGAATAAACAAACGGTATTTATACCATCGACCTAGTAACAGAGATCCCTTGGCTAAATTTGGGCATACATACCCCTATTTTCTTGAATTTATTAAACAACATCCCCAAACGTCGATCATTGAGATGGACACCGTCTATGGCCTGATGTCCGAAGAAAGGAAACTACTCACCTTCTATCATCGTCAAAGCCACCTACAATTTGGCATCTTAATTCCCAATTTATATGCCAGTTCCGTCAATCGTGAGCTAATGCATTTACAAAAACGTCTTGACCAGCAATATTCAAAACTGTTCGAAGTTATTCTCGCTGATAATGGCCTAGAATTTGATGACTTGATCAAAGCATCAACAAGTCAAGATACCGGTGAAATTTTTTCGAATGTCTTCTATACCCGTCCTTATAATTCTGGCGATAAGGGCGGTTGTGAACGCAACCACGAACTTTTTCGCTACCTCGTTCCAAAAGGTCATCGTTTATCAGATTTTACGCAAGAAGACATCAATTTTATGTTTTCCATGATCAATTCCTACCCCAGGGAATCATTGAAATGGAAAACACCCATTGATGTCTTCAAGACGTTCTTTTCAAAGGATATTCTTGACGTGCTCGCCATTAAAGAAGTTCCTTTGAATGAAATCAACTTGAAACGTTAATTTCATCATTTAATACTCTAGAAACTTATCCTAATTGAGTCTCTATTGACTAGAACACAACTCATCCACTAGTTGCGTTTAGCTCGCAAATCGTCTCAAAACGCACATTTTTCGTTGCGCCATATCTTAATTACTAGACTGTATTCATACTTATATTTTACATAATTTATACAAAAAAGAAAGCAGATTTCTTGATTTATTCTGCTTTCTCTTCATTTATTTATTAAAATTTAGTTGGATTTGTTTTCATTGCATTTACTTATCAAAGTAACAATATCTTGAATGCAAAAAGGCATGGACCGAAGTCACATGCCTTTATGGTTTTTATTAGGACAAATAAATACTATTCTACGACAACTTCTGGAACAAATAATTGAAGGTTATCGATGATTAGAACAGTGCCTGGAGCTACCATACCAGGCATAATAAAGAAACGGAATGTAGTTTGTGATGCAATGTATTCTACGATAACATGGTTGTCGCCTTGTAAAAGATTGACTGGGATATCAATGTTTAAATCGTTAGAAGGACCTTTTAATTCTAAGATAATAGTTGTAGCAACACTGGCGTTAATGTCTAGTTCAACACGAATGATGTCGCCAACGGTTAATGTAGCAGTTGGATGATTGTATTGAATTTGACATGCCCATACTGCTCCACCCGTCTGAGTTGTCGTGTTGGTCATTACACCACCAGCGATGACTGTTGTACCGTTATAGTTTGGTTGAGCCCATTCATTTCCGGGAGTGTTTGCAATGCCTTCGGTTGACCAATATGCCCAACCTGGAGCATCTGCAACAGCAAATGTTGCATCCGTCGCAAAATCACCGTTGTCGATAAAATCAACTACTTCTACAAGATTTGCAGTTACAACTTTGAAGTCAGAAAAATCAAGAAGACCTGCTTCATTCACTGGAGCTTCAACTGTTTCGCCTTCATATGCGAAATTACCTAAATTGAATTGAATATTCAAAGTTGCAAATGTAGCAGTAAATTCAACTTCAACATGGTTGTCTCCAGCAACTAACATAACATCTTGGGAGATTGTTTGAGCGCCAAATCCGCCATCTTTAATTTGAACATTGATCTTACGCGCAACTTCTGAATTAACATGGAAGCTAAGTACATATTCGTGACCGATAGATAATAGGCTTCCGCGGTATTTTAATTGAATGTGCCAGAATTCATTGCCGGCACTTACGATGTCTACAAGAGCGTGACCATCAGTATAAGTTCCGGTCCAGTTTGCAGCACCATCTGTCCAGTGGAAGAATTGATAACGTTGATCATCCGTTTCAATAGCACTAGCATTGACGTTAGCAGGAGTACCAAAACGATTTTGAAGTTCAGCAAGTGGAGCTGAAGGAGCTGGTTCAAATACTTGAAGATTGTCAATAACTAGAATTGTTCCTGGTTCTGTCATACCAGGCATGATGAAGAATTTGAATGTCGTTTGCGAAGCGACATAATAAAGAACAACATGGTTATCTCCAACAGCCAAATCTACATAAGTATCTATATTTTTGTCGTTGGTAGGTCCCTTAAGTTCGAATACGACAGTTGTAGCAACATTCGAGTTAACATCAAGTTCAACTCTGTAGACTTGACCAACAGTCATAGTTTCTGTAGCGTGGTTATATTGAATTTGAGAAGCCCATACTGCGCCGCCCTTTTGAGTAGTCGTAGAAGTCAGAACACCAGAGGCAATGACAGCAGTTCCGTTATAGTTTGGTTGTGCCCATTCATTTCCTGGCGTGTTAGCAATACCTTCAGTTGTCCAATATGCCCAACCAATAGCGTCAGCTGCGCCAAAAACTTGTTCAGTAGCGAAATCACCATTGTCAACGAAGTCAACAACTTCTGCTGTCGGTACTGTTAATACGAAGTTCTTAAACACTAGTTCACCAGCGTCGACATTTGCCTCGCCGAATTTACCAATGTTAATTTGGAGGTTAAAAGTATCTACTTCATTGAAATAAACATAACTGATTCTGTTTAGTCCAGGTTGAAGTTGAACTTCTCTAGCAAAATAAACCGCATTAAAACCAGAGTTCTTAACTTCAAATTGAATTTTTCTTGCTACTTCTGAGTAGACCTCGAAATAAAGTTCATAATCAACATATTGAGTCATCAATGTTCCTGAGTATTTCGCTTGAATTGCCCAGAATTGATTTCCAACATTTTCAATGTCAAATGCAATTTCACCATCAGTAGCTGTAGCAGTTAGTACTGAACCTTCGCCATTCCAATAATAGAAGTTATATTGTTTAGCTTCAGTTCCAACAGTGCCGTTTGCATTTTCAACTGGGAATTTATTGCCAGTTAATTCAACTTGTTCGACAACCGTCGCATTAACATCTTCAAATAGTTTCATATCAGTGATGGTGAATGTGCCGGCTTGTTCTAAGTCGCCATAATTACCAAAGTTTAGCTTCATGAAGTAGTAGTTATATAAGGATTCAAATTCAACTTCGATGATATTTTCGCCAACATTAAGTTCGATTCTTTGAGAGAAGGATGTTGGTTTTGAATAATGGTCGCCAGTAACATTAACTTCCATGGTTCTTGCTGTAGTAGCAGTAACCTTCATGGTTAATTTGTAATGAGCGCCAGTCTTCATTGTATAATGAGCCTTGGTCATATCGTTGTATTGCAATTGAATACCATAATCTACGTTAGTAGGTGTCGTGATAACGAGTTCGATACCGCCCTCTACGTATTCAGCAGCGATTTCGCCATCATTCATCCAATAGTAGAATTGTCTAACGAAATCAGCATCAGTTCCGCCTGTTGGGATTGGAAGAATATCTGTTCCCAAAGCAATAGCGTCATTTTTGAAGAAATCAACCAATTCGGTATATTCATAAACGATTGGTCCTTCATGGATAACGAAATTGGAGAACTCAAGTCTGCCGACTGTTTCAGTTCCTTCAACAGCGCCAGTCATGATATTAAGATGTAATAACGCTTGGTTCGCAACGAATACCATTTCGTATTCGAAGGTGCCGGCTTTTACATCGATGATGCTATGAGTATCTAAGCCATAATTGTTATTAGGAGCTTTGGTTACGATGTCAATAAAACGATCAACTTCAGAAGTCAATGTAAACGTAATCTTGTAATAACGTTTTGCTTCGATAGCGATGTCGGTTAACATCATTGTTTGTAAACCATAGTTGACGCCACCGTTGGTTTCTTGATCAATGACTAATTTTCCATCAAGAACTTCAATCGTTCCGGTTTCGCCTAGAACGCCCGCATTGGCTGACCAATAATAGAATGTATTATCAGCACCTTGGGTTGTTGTAACTTCGTAATTTGTACCAAGAATAGTCGTGTTGTCGAATTTGTCAGTTTCAACGAATTCCATAACGATTGGAGCAGCACTAATCTTGATATTTCTGTTTGCTCTAACGAGTTTCGAGTTAACGATGACAGTATATGTCACTATGCAAACTTTAGCGCTGACAGACATCAATTTGCCATCTTCAATTTGGCAAGCAGCGTCTTCGCTGGTAAATAAGATTTGGTTCGCATAATCAACACTGTCAGAACCAATTGCCGTTACCCCTGCGAGTAAATCAAAATAATCGCCAGCGATGATTTTAACTTCGCCGAATCCCGCATCATCTAGACCAGAGAGCGTGAGTGTGAATGGAGTAGCTGTAGTGGTTGTTGTGGTAGTGCTTTCTGTTGTTGTGGTTGTCGTCGTTGTTGTTGATCCTGATGTAGTCGTGGTTGTAGTTGTCGACGACGAAGACGTACCTTCAGTAGTGGTTGTTGTGGTTGTCAAGTCTGTACAAGCTACTAGACCGAAAACGAACAACAAAGCTACTATTAAACCTAATACTTTCTTATTCATAGTTCCTCCTATTAAAAATATTTTTTTTTGCCGTAACCGTTTACTCATTCATTTTATCACACCGTGTTAGCGATTTCAAGTAGTAAACATATCAACAATTTACGAAATTCTCGCAAAAATAAAAAAGGGAAATGAAAATGCGCATTTTCCCTTTTTCGAAATTAATTATTATCCTTATAATAGGGGTTCACATGAATCATACAATGTTTGACATTGGGAATCTTTTCTTCGATTTCATCATGAAGCTGTTCTGCAATCGCGTGACCGCTATTGACACTCAAATCGGGCATCACTGCTATTTCCATATCCACATAGAGTTTGGCGCCGAAAATCCTTGTTTTTAAATCATCGAGTTGTTTTATTTCAGGATGGGTCGCGACGATGTCTTTGATAGCTTCAATCACATGCGAATCCGCTGCTTGATCGACGACTTGTGAGAATCCCACCTTGATGATGCGAAATGCAACATTTAAAATAAAGAAACAAATGATTAATGAGGCGATGGGTTCTAAGACGACAACCCCTAGCATCGCCCCGCCGATGCCAACGATAACTCCTAAAGCCGACAGTTCATCGCTGCGATGATCCCATGCCATGGCATTAAGGGAAGGAGAATTCGCCTTTTTGGCGCTTCTAATTGTGAATTGATACATCGTCTCTTTGATGACGATGGTCGCGATCGCGGCGAATAATGCCACAAATCCTGGCTTTTCGATGACTAAATCTTGAAAAAAGTACCCATAGATCTGTGAAAATGCTGTTTTTCCGATTTCTAGGACCGTAACGATCAAAGCAACCCCTAAAAAGACAGAAACCATACTTTCAAATTTTTCATGACCGTATTGATGATCTGCATCATCGGCTTTTCGACTCATCTTGCCAGTAATCAAAACCACAAACGCCGTTCCAACATCCCCAGCAGAGTTTAACGCATCAGAGATAATGGCAGTTGACTTGCCTATAATACCAGCGATGATTTTCATAATCATCAAAAACAGATTAAAAAGCATCGTCCAAACACTGGTTTTCTTAATGATTTTCGCTTCGGCAACGAGGTTATTCATCGTGATTTCCTCCTATAAATGAAAATGCGAGCCATTTCTGTCCCGCATTTTTGCTGTCTTTCGACCCAGGTTGTCCCTGTCAGTTGTTTATATTATAAGGATTAAAGAATATTTTGTCAATCGGTTTAGTCAAGAGTATCCCATTCTGAGAAAACTTGATCAAAATAAATTTGACGGACTTGGGTAACAATGGCTTTAATTTCATCATCGGTCAAATCACAGTATGAAGAATATTCGTTAATAAATTCTCCTGTTTGTAAATCATCGGCGATGATGATATTTAAGAAGCCAACGACGTACATTGAGTCATGTAAACTTGTAAAATAAGCATCAATGGCCGATGTGACTGAACTTGGAATAACCGGCACGGTAATGCCGTAAGTGGTTCCCACTGTGGAAGCGGTACCATATACAATCTCATAGAAACGTTTTTGAGCGTATATCTTGAGTTGTTCAATCGAAGGTTTGTCTTCTGTGTTCTCAATTCCCACGGTATACTTTGGAACATTATTAGCATCATACGTCATTTCGAACTTCGCAGAAGGTTTCGTAAAGTCAGTTCCTTTACCGCATTTTAGAAGGTAAACACCCGTTGATCCTTCGACCAATTCGCTATAATACAGCGATGATTTTTCTAAGTTTTCGGGCAATTGATATTCTAAGTACGCTGCGGTGAATCCACTAACGAGTTCTTCTTCGTATTCATCAACGGATTTTAGATACGTTAATACGCCTAAATCTTTTGTTGATAAGAAGAAACCGAATTGTTTGAACCGTCCCCATGTTTCATCGCTTCTTTTTGCTTTGTTATAAGTGGAGATCAGGGTTGTGTAAGTATTGGTGGTTTCGGCGGCGAGATAATCTCTGATTTCTGTCTCAAAATCAGCCAATAGCGCGTTATAAGCATCAACGTCAGCTAGTTCTGTAATGAAGTCTGAATAATCGTCTGGTGCGCCATTTTCATCTCTATCAAGGCTGATCATAATGTATTCGATATCGAGGCTGAAGTAATTATCATAATAATCGCTGATTAAATCATATAGATAATTCGTTAACAAATCCCAGTTGTCGCTGGCAATTTCATCATAGATAACGTAAGGTTGTAACGTCGATTTAACGTAGTATTTACCAATCATATCTGCTTCTGATTTAGCACCATACGCCAAATAGATATATTCTTCAAAGGTATAGTAATAAACATAGTAGCTTGCTTCAAAGCTGGCTTTTAAGTCGGTTAAAGTTTTTGCATGTTCGGTTAGTTTTGGTGAAGGATTCTTTGTTAAGTCGTATTCACAGGTTTCTTGTCCAACGCAATAAACGTCTTCAAAGTGACGATCCATCACCACAGCCATTTGGGAAGCATATAATGCATATAATGCACCATTCTTATTTAACGCAAATGATAACAATTGATCCGCTGTAACACTGCCACCCTCAAAGGTCGCAACGAGCAATTCATCGCCGGTTTCATTGAGTTCGTATAAGGTATCGATGGCTTGGTAATCCACGCCAAGATAATAATCATAAATCACGAAATCATTTTCTTTACGAAGTTCGGCGATCCGTTCGGAAACAAATCCGGAGGTATCCAAATTGTATTGAATCATTTCGGCTTCGACCGTATCGTATATTTCAGGAGTAATGATGCTTGATAAATCTTGGGTTGTCGCATTGAAACCCGACAAATCAATCTTATTGTTGCTGGTGAGTTTTAAAATCATGTAATAAGAACTATCGTTGGCTCCAGCATATTTAATAGGTGAATAGGTATAGAACAAATTCGATGCAGTTCCGGCAACGACTTCTTCTAAACTCGATAAGGTCGTAAACATAAACTCAGCCAAATCGGATTGAATGGCTTTGGTGGTTTTATAATTTTGATTGAAGGCTTCTAATTCTTCAAATACGCTGATGGGTTGAAAATCCAAGATTGGCGTTTCATAACCATAAGAATAGTTATACAATTGCACAAACGCTTGAACCAATTCTGCATTGGTCATAACTTCCGTGTTGGTATCATTAAAACCAGAAGAGGACACTTCATCAATCGGTTTTGTGCCAATGTAACGACGTAACGTTCCTTCATAGGAGACTAAATTCAAGGCTTTTAACGCGTTTTTAGCGTCGGTTTCACCATAAAAACGGATTTTGATGGCACTTAAGTCTTCAAAGTAATTTGCGGTATAATACGTTGCAACGGATGTTTCTCCAACATACCAATCTTCATTCTTATTGGCATCGGCGGTCATTTGTTCGGTTG
Source organism: uncultured Caryophanales bacterium (assembly GCA_942493185.1). Taxonomy (GTDB): domain Bacteria; phylum Bacillota_I; class Bacilli_A; order Izemoplasmatales; family Hujiaoplasmataceae; genus UBA5603. The sequence continues at coordinate 191,477 of OW818673.1, read as the reverse complement.
CGTAGTTTTCTTTTGCTACAACCATGCGGACATAACTTTCTTCTTGTCCGGCATATCCTAGCAAGAACATATTTTGTGAATAAACCAACTCGGCTTCTTCTTTTTCTTCAATGGTTAACTCTGCGATTTCATCCGCATCGGAGGTACCATAGGTTAAAAACAAGATTTTTTCATCAATGGCTTCTTGGGTAACAGCATTGACATAATCCGCAAGTAAAATCGTATCAACCATGAAGAGCAATTGGTTGATTCCATCATTTGATTTAAATTCTTCATAAACATCCCCATAAGTCACATCATAAGTTGCCCCATGATAAAAGACTTTGTCAGGATTGGTTAAAAGCGGTAATACCGCTCCGTTTGTACCGGTTACGATGGTTGTTTTTTCTTTGCAAGCGAGAACTGAAACGCCTACTAGCCCCATCAAAAAGACAATCAATGTTTTTCTTAATGTTAATCTCATCATCATAAAACTCCCTCATTCACTGGATTGACGCTAACATATATTATATACTATTAGGTCTTTATTTTGAAACTATTTTTCTGCATTTTGCCGATTATCTCTCTTGATTATAAACAAACTCAATGAGTATTATGTGAAGAGAAAAAAAGACGATTGCTTTCGCAACCGTCTAAATCTGTTATTCAGTGATGGAGTAATCCATTGCTAAGTAGCGTTTGTACATCTTGTAACGGTTCTTAGCACCCGCAAGGTTGGCATCTAACAATGCTTTTGCATGATCAGGATTGATCTTCGTCAATTGCGCATAGCGCGATTCACTCATCAAGAAATCATGATACTTCGTCCAATCGGGTTCTTTCGAATCCATTTGGAGTGGGTTTTTGCCTTGAGCAATCAAACGTGGGTCAAAACGGAAGGTTGGCCAGTAACCGCATTCAACCGCAAGTTTTGCCTGACGATGAGAGGTTCCCATGCCATCGTTTAATCCATGAGCGATACAAGGACTATATGCAATAACAAGCGAAGGACCTGGATAAGATTCTGCTTCTTGTAAAGCTTTTAAAACTTGTGCTCCGGAAGCACCGTGAGAAATGGTCGCTACATAGACATGACCATAAGTCATGGCGATGGCAGCTAAATCCTTCTTAACATTGGGTTTACCGGCAGCGGTAAATTTAGCGATGGAGCCCGAACGAGCCGATTTGGACGATTGTCCGCCGGTGTTCGAATATACTTCGGTATCAAGGACGAGAATATTGACATCTTCTTGGTTGGCGATGACGTGGTCAAGTCCACCATAGCCAATGTCATACGCCCAGCCGTCGCCACCGATGATCCATTGCGATTGCTTAACGATATAATCTTTTAATTCCAGAATTTGTTTTGCAGCATTGGAATTGTCTGATTGGAGTAATGGAACCAATCTTCTGGCAATTTCAAGGGTCTTGTCACCATTAGAACGGTTTTCTAACCATTCGTTCATCAAGCCTTTAACGGTTTCGTCTTTAAAGGAATCAACGTTCGCAACAATGGCATTTTGAAGTTTGTCGCGAAGGGTTTCGGCAGCGATTCTCATGCCATAACCAAATTCAGCGTTATCTTCAAACAAGGAGTTCGCCCAAGCCGGTCCACGGCCTTCAGCGTTCTTGGTATAAGGCGAAGCAGGGAAGGATGCGCCATAAATGGAGGAACAGCCGGTCGCATTCGCGATAATCATTCTTTCGCCGAACAATTGAGTTACCATCTTGATATACGGTGTTTCACCGCAACCGGCGCAAGCACCAGAGAATTCAAACAATGGTTTTTCAAATTGGGTATTCTTTAAGTTGGTCTTACCAACCAAGTTGACTTTGCTGGTTACTTTATTGTATAGGTAATCGGCTTTAAGGTGTTCTTTGTTTTCAATAGCCGTCGCGATGGGACGGTATTCCAATGCTTTGGTTTTTGCTGGGCAAGTGTTGATGCAGACACCGCAACCAGTGCAGTCAAGCGGTGATACTTGGATCCGGTATTTTAATCCTTCTAAGCCTTTACCAACAGCGGCTTTCCAAACCGTGCCTTCTGGTGCTAAAGCGGCTTCTTCAGGCGTTGCTAAGATTGGACGGATGCAAGCATGCGGACAAGCATAAGAACATTGGTTACATTGGATACAGTTTTCCATAATCCAAGTGGAAACTTCTTCAGCAACTCCGCGTTTTTCAAACGCTGCGGTTCCATGAGGAATCGAACCATCTTCATATCCTAAGAATGCCGAAACAGGGAGATCATAACCCTTGATGGCGTTGACTTTGTCCGCAACGTTTCTAACGAAGTCCGGACGAGCAACATCAACGACGGTTTCATCTTTAAGATTGGCCCACTCTGGCTTAATTTCAACTTTGACCAAATCATCAGCACCACGGTCAACTGCGGCGAAGTTCATCTTAACGATGTCATCGCCTTTACGAGCAAACGATTTTTCAGCGAAAGATTTCATCGCTTTTTGTGCTTTTTCGTAAGGAAGAATCGAGGTAGCTAGTTTGAAGAATGCGGATTGCATAATCGTCGAAATAAGTTTTACTTCGCCAATTTCTTTCGCTAATTTGTAACCATCAATGATGTAGAAACGAACGTTGCGTTTTGCCAAAATACGTTTTACGTTGTTTGGTAAGTACGCTTCGATTTCTGAAGCACTGTGGGTTGTATTTAATAAGAATAAGCCGTTGTCACGGATACCACCAATTAAATCAAACTTGGTGAGGTATGCTTCTTGGGAACAAGAAACAAAGTGAGGATTATTAACCAAATAGGTCGAACGAATCGGATTTTTACCGAAACGCAAGTGCATTCTGGTAACGCCACCGGATTTCTTCGAGTCATAGGACGCATACGCTTGACCATAAAGGTCTGTATAATCACCAATGATTTTAGAAATGTTCTTAACAGCACCTACGGTACCATCAGAACCAAGACCGAAGAACAATAATTCTGTGGTCGCTGGATCAGCAACGTCGGGAGTATCAATAACCGGTAAACTCGAGAAATTAACATCATCAACGATACCGATGGTGAAATGATCTTTTTGTTCGCCTTTTAGATTTTCGTAAACCGAGAAGATATGGGTTGGCGTTGTGTCTTTTGAAGAAAGACCATAACGACCACCGATAATGACCGGTTGAACATCTTTGTTATAGAATACGCTTCTTACATCCAAGTAAAGGGGTTCGCCGGTTGAACCGGTTTCTTTTGTACGGTCTAAGACAGCAATGCGTTGAACCGATTTTGGTAACGCGTTGAAGAAATATTTTTCAGAGAACGGACGATAGAGATGAACGGACAGTAAACCGACTTTTTCACCTTTTGTGAGTTTGTAGTCGATGACTTCACGAATGGCTTCGGTGACCGAACCCATTGCGATGATAACGTCTGTAGCATCTTCAGCACCATAATAAGAGAATGGAGCATAAGAACGACCCGTTTCCTTCGAAATCTCAACCATGTAATCATTGACGATATCAGGAATTGGGGTGTAATATTTTTCTTGAACTTCTTTAGCTTGGAAATAAACGTCGTCGTTTTGAGCCGTACCGCGGGTATTTGGATTCGATGAATTCATAGCGCGTTTACGGAATTTCGCAACCGCTTCTTTATCCAACAAACGGTCAAAAACAGAATAGTCAAGAACTTCGATTTTATTCACTTCATGAGAGGTACGGAACCCGTCAAAGAAATGCATAAAAGGTATCGAAGATTTAATGGCTGCTAAGTGAGCGATACCGGCCAAATCCATCGTTTCTTGGACGGATCCGGAAGCCAACATCGCAAAACCCGTTTGTCTTGCGGCCATGACGTCTTGGTGGTCACCAAAAATGGATAATGAATGCGCCGCAATCGAACGTGCTGCAACATGGATAACACCAGGGAGTAATTCACCTGAAATTTTGTACATATTGGGAATCTTTAATAATAACCCTTGCGAAGCAGTGAATGTGGTCGTCAAAGCCCCTGAAAGCAATGAACCGTGTACGGTTCCTGCCGCTCCGGCCTCTGATTGCATCTCGATGACTCTGACCGGCATCCCAAACAAGTTTTTCTTGCCTTGAGAAGCCCATAGATCAACGTGTTCCGGCATCGGGGTTGATGGCGTAATGGGATAGATGCCCGCAACTTCGGTGAAAGCATACGCACAATAAGCCGCTGCTTGGTTACCGTCCATTGATTGAAAGTTTTTCTTTGTTGTCATGGAAAGTCCTCCTATATATATTTATTTTATTTACTCTGTATTCCAACTAGTAATTATACCTTAAACACCTTAACTTGACAATCTAATAATGGAAATAATACGCTTTCATCGGTAAGTCAGAGCGGTTTCAAAGAGCGCATTCGCCTTGACAATATACGCTTCAGCAATGGCTTTAAAATCCAAATGAAGTTCTTGAGATAAGCCAATGGCTTCTTTGTATAAAGCGACGTTGTGCCACTGTAAACATTGAAATGTTCGCCATAAATAGAGGCGCAACCATTCGGTTTTATCCGGAGTTCTACCTAAATAAACCGGCAGTAATCCAATCGCAAATTTAAAGTCATTGTTTCCAAAGCAGGCAATATCGTAAAGGGGATCATTGTTTCCGCCAAATTCCCAATCAACGAGTAATAAAGAGCCATCGGGACGAACGATAAAATTGGAGGGTTGTGAATCATTATGACAAAGTGTTTTTGGGAAGGTTTCTAAAAACGGCTTAAATGCAAGAAAACGTTGTAAGATGTCATAATAATTGGGTTTATGATGGATGCCTTCGGTTTCAACCAATTTCTCGTATTTTTGAATGCGATCAAACGGGGCATAATCATTTTGAGCTTTTAAGTTTGAATGATGCAACTTTTTAAGAACCTGCGCTGCCTTATGATAATACTCGGAGGGATCTAAAGTCATTAAAGCCGTACCTTCAACGTAATGGCTGATTTTGTATCCGGTATTTTGTTCCAAATGAATCAAAAGATTGCCATCAATGGCGAGAGGTTTGATTAAATCGAGGGTTTGTTGTTCAATGGCTCTGTCCACGAAAGCAAAGGCATTTTTACCAGGGATTCGGAAGGTATACAAATGGTCATTGATTTTAATGACATAGTTGCTATTGGACATGCCACCTTTTAGACGGTCCAATAATTCAATTTCTTCCACTCTTACGTTAAAATAGCGAGATAACTGTTCTTTGGCTATTAATTCATGGGTCATATAATTTCTTCTCCTAAGGGTTGATTTTGAAACGCATATAATACACGATAATCATCGTAGATAAGCCCTTGTTCTTCAAATACTTTGCGGTAAGTTTTTAACGCAACTTCAGGGGTATTGCATTCCTCTGATAAATGCGCTAAGATAATCGTCTTCGTTTTTTCGCCCAACACATTGATTAAAAGAAAGGCGCTATCTTCATTGGACAGATGCCCTTGATCGTCTAAAATCCGTTTTTTTAAGAGCCAAGGACGATCACTTTCTAAAAGCATTTCTGGGTCATGATTCGACTCAACGATGTAAACATCCGCATTGCGAATCAAATCGAATTGCTTTTGGGGGTAATAGCCTGAATCGGTCATGTAGACGAGGTTTTTTCCGTTTTCGGTGAACTTATACCCACACGGCTCCAAAGCGTCATGGTAGGTCATAAAAGGCTTTACGGCAAAGCCGTTTGGCATTAGAATCTCATCGTAATTAACGAGTCTGACATAATCTTGATCAAGACCCGATAAAATCGCTCTTGATAAGTTTTTATAAGTTCCTTCGGTTAAATAGACCATACATTTGAATTTTTTTACGACACTAACAATGCCAGCAACGTGATCAATATGTTCATGGGTAATGAAGATTCCATCGAGATGGTCGAGGGTTTTTCCGGCTTGTTCCAATCTTGATTGAACTTGCCTTAAAGAGATACCGATATCGATTAAATACTTTCCGGAGCCAATTTCTAGATAGGTAGCATTTCCTTTAGATCCGCTCGCTAAAACAATAAACCGCATATTAATCACCTCTTGTAATTATAACTTAAAAGACCGGTATTTTAAAGCAAAAAGTGAAACCGGTCGGTTTCACTTCGTATTGGTTTGATCGTTTTTTTCGGTTTCTGCACGTAACTTGATTAATTCTTCTTCAAGCAGTTTTGATTTTATGGCATTTAAATCTTTGTTTTTGGCTAATTTGACTTCTTTGACAATATTGACGGCTTCCGCAATCCCAATTAAGCTAAATAAGGCAATCGCAATGCCATAAACGATGTTAATGCCTCCTGAAACAATACCACTGTATAATTTACCTAAGAAGGTAGAGTTACTGGTAACTTTTCCAATGACATATTCTTCAGAGAAATCAACTTCCCAATCATTGATGGTACCATGATTATTATCCCCTAAAGTGGTAAAGAACCAAATATCGCCAGAAGTTTTGATGTCGATGATTCGATGGGTGATTAAGATGGCTGGTTCACCCGGTTGATGAAAGGTGATAATATCCCCAATTTCTAATGTTTGTGGATCGACTAATTTCACGAACACCAAATCGCCGGTCATCAACTCTGGTTCCATCGAAGGACTTTCCACGGAAAACACACTATAACCAAACACTGAGGGTGTCGATCCTTTTTGTAACGAAATTACAATTTGGATGATGAGCAATAAGGCAATTGCAAAAAAAATATAGGGCAAGATATTTAAGATGTTTTTTAACCATTTGAGGGGTTTATGCATAAATCCTCCTGAAAAGAAACGGAGTCGGTATGACTCCGGAAACGTTTATGCCGGTAATCCGGTTTCAAAGTTGTAAGTTGTTAGATTGCTCCAAGTAACATTGTCTGCTTGTTTGACTTGAATCGTGATGGTAATTAGCACGGTTTGTCCGGCATAGTCGATGGAGACATCATCTCCATCTAACGACAATGAGGTTATTAAGGTGATTGCTCCTGAATTAGCTGCAAAGACATAATCAGGTCCTAAGGTAATCAAATGGTCCGTAGAATAGTACCAATAACCGCTGTAATATTGAAATCCAGAAATAACGGTATTAGAGATGGAAACATCAATGTGATCATCAACGTCAACACCGGTGAATACGGTAGTTGCGCCAGTTGGAACCCCTAATACTAAGGTATATTTGGTATATTCGATTTTAACACGCATTTGAGATGAAATCGTTGAAGTATTGGTTAGGACAAAATTAGAAGCCACAAGATTTTGACTGGGAACGATTGGGGTTGATGGGCTAACCCATGAACCGCTTTCGTTGTAGGTTATTTCACCTACAGCCAAATCATTAGAGGTGATGGTGACTTGTTTAGCAAACCATCCATAGGTGATGGCAATCATGGCTAATGCAACAAGGGTAACTGCGAGGGACGCAATGGCATATATCAGCATTTTACTTCTCATATAGTTGCCTCTAGTCCTGTGCCATTGTTACTTGTATTTGCGATATAAGTAACCTGAGGTTTCGATAATCATTTCCTACGGTGTTGCCAGGGAAAGTAAAACTAAAATACACATATTGAATTTCATCTACTTCAAGCGTAATGTCATTGGCTATAACAAGGCTTGCGGTAGAAAAATCCGGAGACCCCGATATTCTAGAAAGCAAAGTTGCAGAACTAAGATTATACAAGTTGTCCGTATTAGTGGATTCAAATAATATTACTGAAAGCAATGAATTGGGATTATCATACCCAAATGGGGGTTGAACAGCCAAACCATCCATGAATCCAAATAAAATAACTCTACTAGTAACCGAAATATTACCAGTATTTTCAATCTTTAATCGAAAGTAATAGGTTTCACCAGGTATTGCATTATCAAAATCAATTGAGTCGGCTGTAAATGTATATGAGTCTGAGGGAATTAATAGACCGGTTTCAGAGTACTGTAATGTAGCAGTAACGTCTAAATTTAAAATATTGACTGTTGTTGGCCCTCCAAACACATCCGTAGATACGGTAAACCATGCATAGGTCGCAAAAACTAACAAAAGCGCGGCACTAACAAGTGCCAAAATCGACATAATCATGCGATTTTTCACAAGTCTCACCTCGCTTTTGGGTTTTTATGAATGAATTGCTTATTCTTTGGGTTGTTCGGTCTTTTTAGGTTTTGGTTCTGTTTTCTTAGGAGTAGCATCTACTTTTGGTGCCGTTGTAGGTTTAGCAACTATTTGAGCTGGATTAATATAATTTGGGTTAGACAATTGACGCATCCGTTCTTGTTCCTGAGCCAATTTGGCTTGACGAAGTTCAATTTGACGAATCCGTTGTTTTTCAAGACGATCACGTTCTAAAGCACGTTCTTTTTCTCTGGCTTCTTTAAGCTTTTGTTGCGCCTTTTCTTTTGCTTTTTGTTCAGCCATTTTCTCTTTCAGTTTTTGTTTGGCTTCTAAGGCTTTTTCTTTTGCCATCGCTGTTTCTTTCGCTTGTTTTTCATAACGGCGACGAGCAGCCGATTCAAGGACCTGATGAGCTTGCTGAATCTTCGTTAATTTTTCGATTTCTGCCAATTCTTTGGCAATCCGTTCGTTTTCAAGTTCGGCGTCACGTTCCGCTTTTATGCGATCCGCTTCGGCTTTTTCAGCGGCGAGTTTTTCGCGTAAATCATCCTTCAAATTCCTAATTTCTAATAGAGCGATCGCCTTATTAGTCGATATCTGTTTCATATCGTCTTTTTTGAGTTGTTCGACCATTTTATAGACTTTCAAAATTTCTTCTTGAGCATCAATTTTCTCTTGTAACGTGCGCTCTTGTTCTGACGTATCAAAAGTCGATTTGATATAATCTTCGTACACTGCATTCGTGATGTTGTTCAGTTGTGCGAAGATGATCTCAATCGATTCTTGATTGGATAATCCTGCTTCTTTTAAGGATTTAAAGCGGGTAAAATTAGCCCGTTTGATTTGGTCTAAGAAATATTGATTGATGGAGTTGTTTTCTAGTTGAACATACCCAGATTCTAACTGAACATCGGGGGCATATTTTGACGCAAACTTCGGTTTCTTTTCTTGACGGAACTCATAAGGATTTTCATCTGATAGGGTGAATTCATCCCTTTGATTTTCGGCGATGGTCGCAAATAAAACCATCAAAGAATTCATGATATCTTCAATGTATTCGTCGCTAAATTTAACATCGCGTTCGTAAACTTCTACGTCAAAGCCTATTTGATCAATTGAATCCAAAGAAGTCCATAATGCATAACATAATCTATAATCTGCGTTCTTAGTAATAATATTGGTCTTTTGAATTGGGGGTGAAACTGGGTGGAAGGTTTTCATCGCAATCATAAAATTTGACATTTTTATGTTCGTGATGTTGGTTTTAAGGGCTTGCATCCGTTCGAATAACTCTTTGTTTTTCTTGTCAACGTCATCTTCGCCCAAATTTTGATTGATTTTCAATGTAATGTCAAAATCAATCGTCGCATCATTCCAATTGGTATCGGATTTGATGTTCACAAAATTGATATATTCTGTGTGCATTTTTTTGACCAAGAGATCATATCTTTTTTGAATGAAAACATTGAGTTTATCAATTAAAGTTTTTAAGAATCGGTTTTCATAGGTTCCTAAATCGGATTCGTAAAAAGTCGTCAATATCTTCGTGGGTTTTACAGAACCGTCCGTGTCGACTTGGCGAATATTTTGCGTATTAGAAGCTAAATGTCTGACGGAATCCTTGCCAATTTTTTTAGCAAGTTCAACAGGAACGACTTCTGTTTCTTGTTTTAAGTTTTCACGAGGTGTCCGTGTTAACTTATCAAGAACGGGAACCGCTTCCTCCATCGCAAGCATCCAAGCATCATCGAAGATTCGACGCTCACGACGCTCTTTTTGGTAGAGGGCTGTATTCCCGCTTTTTAGGAGATTCAAAAACATCTTCGCAAACTCGTCGGTTTTGTTGACGCCAGTGAAAGTAGTGTTAATCTTCTTGTAGTATTTTTTTGCGCTGGAATCTTCCATGTTCGAAACCTCCTAGAGCATCTTCTGCAGATTTCGAATGAATTTGATGGATTCTGGAAACGCATTCTTACCGAAAATCTTTTGGATTTGAGAAACTAAAGTATCCAATTCATTTCTTAAGAATGATAAGTTCAGACTTTCAAATTTCCGTAAAATCTTGTAGGCAAAGATATAGTCGAGACCATCGTCTTCAGTTCCACCGCAGGCAACATAGACCGGAATAAACTTGGATAGTTGAACCATAATACGGTTACCGAAGGCAATCTTAAATGTTGATTGAACATATTTGTCTAGAATGGCGAATTTTTCAATGATGGCTCTAGAAACGGGGTATTTATAAAAAGCCTCATCGAATAACTCATGCAAATAAGAATAAGACATATTAACAGGTAAAGTTTCTGGTGCTTGGAAGAACTCACCTTTTGCTTCGAATTCTAGAGCGATGGCACGGTCATACACTTTATCGGTGATCGTGAAAGTTGAGTCGTCCTTATTGGCAGTACCAATAAACCAAAGGTTTGTAGGAACTTGAATTTTACCATTGATGATTTTGATTGGGTCATTGCTCTTAGAATCAGGAACGATGTCGATTTTCCATTCGGAAGCATCGGGCATTTCCATGATAGACAAGAATTCTGCGAAATAATACTCAATACGAGCAAGGTTTAATTCGTCCAATACGATGAAGTTCACATCTTTACGATAGTTCGATTCGTATAAAGCTTTTAAAAAGTCGGTTTCATTGAAACGTTTAGTAAATTCATTCAAATAGCCCAAAATTTCGGCACGGTCACGCCAAGACGGCTGAACCGATATGATGTTGGCTGAGTTGTTGAAGAATTTGGCCATTGCATAAGGCAATGAAGTTTTACCTGTACCAGAAATACCTTGAAGGATTAGAACCTTTGTGGATGCCATACCGGCAAAGAACAAAGAAACCATTTTAGGAGTATAGTACAGTTTTAATTGAGAAGCAGCAAAGTTCACAAATCTTGTGATGATGTCCGAAAGCGAAATCATATCGCTTTCTTCCATATAAATTTGGGTATCTTTACCAGCGTATTCCTTGTCAACTTGAATCAGTTTTACGAAACGAGAAGGTCCTAAAGCCTGTTCGGCTTGTTGTGATTGGTTATCAGATCTTTGTGATCCGCTAACAACAACAGAAGCTGGTCCGGCCGCGTATCCCATACCCGGTTGAACAAACGCTCTTCCTGGCATACCGCCAGTAATAATACGTTCTGCTGGTTGTCCTGTAGAAGCATTGATTCCTAGTTGAGAGACTTTCATAGCAAGAATTTGGTTTTTCTCATCCACGAGACTGACTACTTTATCATTTAAACTGGCAATTTCTTCGATTAATTCATTCTTTTCGATTTCAATACTACGGAAAGCCATGTATTTCTTTATCCAAAGAACAATTTTAGCAATTAAAAAGACAATCAAAGAAAGATTTAAGATTGAAGTAACTATAATCATTATCCACGAAATGATGGTAAAGGTTGCAGATTCTGCTGATAAAAGTCCAAGATATGAAACAATGTTTTCGTACGTCTTTACTAAAATGTCGGTCCAGAGAACTTCCTTAACAAAAAAGAGGAAGTCTTCCCATAGATACGTAAAAAATTCGACATAATAGCGCGAGAACTCATTCATATCTTGATCCCTCCTTTACTGAGTAATAATAAGTTCCCTTTTCAGGATAATACTTTACTCGGTTTTGTTGGATTCAGTAGCTTTTGCTTTCATTTCTGCTTCGATTTGTGCTTTTGCGGTAGCGACGGCTTCTGCCTGTAATTTATCGCGGTCCCCTAAAGCTTTTTGAACGTTATAATCAGACATCACTTTTACGAAACGAATTACTTCATAAGCAAGAAAGACGAAGCATGGTAAAACAATAAACAAGAAGAACCCAATGGGCGATTTAATAAACCCAACAAATTTGTCAGTGAAAGTGCCCATGTTGGCAATTTTTCTACCCGTCCAAACACCATATATATCTGCTTGTACTACCAAATCTTCTTCGGCTCTTGGATCATCACCATCGGTAGTGAACCAATAGACACCATCAACGATATTTATACTAACAATTCTGTGGGAGTTGTATGCCAAAAATTCCTCCCCATTAACCTCTATCAAAGTCTTGTAAGTAATAACATCGTCGACTGCTAATTCGGTATAGTCGAAGGTGGTATCAACAAAAATTAAATCTCCACTTTCAAAAGTGGGTTTCATAGAATCGGTCTGTACAGATAAAGTTGAAACACCAAATAGGGTGGATTGATTCTCATCTTTTTTAGTAAACAGTGCTAAGACCGCATAAATAAAGACAAAAGCGAGTACAACCCAAAACGCGATATTACCAATTAGTTTCCAATTTACACTTTTCTTGTTAATAGTTTCCATAAACACACTCCTCTAATATAATGCATAGCACGCTAAACTATATTATATAGTATGTTGATGAAAATTTCATCATGATTTTGCCAAATAATTGTTATTTTTGGCGATAATCCTACCTAATTAAAATATTTGGAATATGTTTCTTGAAATCGAGGTTTCATTTTTGAAACATCGACTTCTGGAAAAATAGTCCCTTAAGTTAACACAACTTAGGATTTTTGGCCTAAGTTGTGTTAGTATTGGGTTTAAAAATTACTGTCTATTAGTATTATGCAATCGTGAATTTGAAATCGGCTTGGAAAGCAGCACTGTTAATGAGATTGCTAGATTGAGCATCCCAGCCTTCAATCCAGAAGGTAACAATAATCATTTGCGGTATGTTTTGAACTAAAGTTATGATATTGGAAGTGGTGGTTCCGTAGCCTAGAGCTGCTAAAGCAGAAGCGGTTAAAGCAGTCCCGGATCCAGATAATCCCAATGTTAAATCATCGATTTCATTGAAGCCGAGGAGCGATGGACCAGCACCATAAATTGCAAGGCTGTGATAAGTGTCAAGGTTAGCAGTTGTAAATGCAAAGTCATAATCATAACTAGCAAGAAGAGCTGTAGCCGGAATATTACGCATGTAGATATAGCCATTTGACGATAATGAAGAGTATACCGAAACACGAGCGGATTGTTCCAAAGCATCATTTACATCTGTCGAAACATGAGTTCCTTCTAAATTGAGAGTTGAGAATCTGAGGAATTTATTTGCTGCAGATTGTGACATAACCCAAAATTTGAATTGAATACCACCAGGTGTCGATGAGTTGAATACTGCGTCATTTACAAGTTCTCTGTCTGGGTTAGTAAGCGGATTCATTGTGTTCAGTAAGGCTGGATTTGCTGATACTGTTGCGTAAGTTGATTGAACTGCAGTCAATAATTGAAGTTTCCAGTCAGCGATTGAATCGTCAGCGCCAGAGAAGTATCCAGCAGTGGTAAGGTTACCATCAGATAAGGTGACTAATTGTGAGTAATTGGCTGGGTTGGTTTGCGCGAGATCAGTTGCCTCGGCGTTTGTGTCATCATAATTGGCTAACTTGATAAGTAAAGAGTCGGCCGAAACAACATTCAACGTAATATTTGAAGTTGAAACGGTATTTGATACTGTGAACCATGCGAAGGTTGAACCGATAGTCGCAACCAATGCGAAGATTAAAACTAATGCTGATAAAATTACTTTTGATTTTAATGATTTCATTTTCTTTCTCCTTTTATATTTTTATATTTTGTGTTTTTTTGTAGATTAAGTAAGTATTAAGCTCTTTCATTGTAAATCTTGGTGATTGTAAACCTCATTTCAAACTTTACACCACCACTATGAAGGGCAACATTATGGTTTTGATCTTCTCCTTCATACCACAGAATCACAGACACTTTTAATTGTTGTTGTGGCTGAAATTCAATGAATGAACGTTCCATAACAGTAGTGATACTTTGAAATGCTTCAGTAAGTGGTTCAAGTTCACCGGGATTATCGGATCCTTCTGATTGAGGTTTTGCGTAAGTAACTCCCACATCATCAAACAAAACCCTTACACGAACCGCCTCTTCTGCGCCTTTGCTGGCAGACATCAATTTGATTGAAGCTCCAAGATCGACTGCGTATTTGCCAACATTAACTAAATAAAATGTATATGCAAGATAGTTTGTGCCGTTATTTGATCCATCCACTGAAGTAATCTCTTCATCAGAAGGCATACAGACTTCATCACCGACTGGATAATCGGTGTATTCGGTTCCGCAATAAGCGGTCATTCCATCAGCTTCTGAAACCTGGTCTGCTATTATTCTAGTTACATATTCTTCTTCTTCAGGATTTTCTGTCAGGGAAACACCAGCGTTTAATGCCAATCTGTCAACCGTGAAAGTAAAGTTGCCGACTTTCTGACCATAGTACGAAATGGAGAAGATCATGAAGGTCAAGACGGCACTAGCGATAATTCCCAATCGACTTGCTTTAGCGAGTCTTGCTGCTTTAGAAGCAGCCACGACACGTTGGGCTAATCTTCCTTTTTGGCTCATATCGTTATGACATCCCTCCCTCCAAACAGAGAAACGAGTAAGACAATGGCTTCCATTTGGGAGTAATAAAAAAAGCCACTATCCCTTAAAGATTTGGATCGCTTTAATTGAACTAAAGGCATAACCTCCTCCTTTAGTTAAAAAAAAGCGCCCTTATCTTTACGTAAGATAACGGCAACTGGCTGCCAACGATTATCGTAGGCCCTATAGCTTTGCGTCACTAACTTTCGCTAGTTTTGCTATTTACACTTACATTATAATCAAGTCAATTCGAGATGTCAAGGGGATTGCAACGATTTTTTAACATTTTTGAACGAAAGTATATTTGACGGCCAAATTTAGCGGTAAATTAGACTCGGAACACCCGAAAAAGTGATGATTTTTCGGGTATTCCGAAAGAAAAAGGTGTTTATTTCATGAATTTTATGATAGCGCTTGCCAGTTCGTCGGGGCAATCGACCAAGGGTGAGTGCGCACAATTCTCAAATTTAAGATAGGTCGAAAGCGGTTTTAATGCTTCGATGTTCGCTTGAACCATCGCTTCAGGAACCACTCTGTCTAGGGTACCCCAGATATGTAATACCTTGGCTTTAATCTGTTTAATTCGGTTGTTTCCTTCTGTATAAAAGTTGAAACCTTCTCCCATGTTTAAACTCGCTAACGCAAAATCAACGTCTTGAAGATTTCGTTGTTTTAGTGTTTCAGCAATATAGAGTTGGTTTGCTTCTATGGATGGTTTCTTGTTGGTGTAGATGGTTAAATCATAAATATAGGTCATAAACGCTGCGTTTTTAGCCACAATCGCATCAATCACCGGTTTTACTTGCACCGGATCATACGCCATTTCATCCGCGCTGGCATACGCCTGACCGATTAATGATTTAAAAAGAGAGTCTTTTTTGAAGATGGGATAGCCTTTATGAGTGGTTGATTCTAGTAAAATCAGTTTGGATACTTTTGAAGGATACAGTGCCGCAAATTCCATCGCAACACCCCCGCCTAAAGACCAACCGCATACGGTGGCTTTTTTCAAACTAAGGGCTTCCATGAATAAATCGATGTCCTCTGCTAATTCTGCCAATGATTTTACTCGGGTGTTATAGGTCGAATCGCCAAAGCCTCTTAAATCAAGGGCTATCGTGCGTACGCTATCGGGCACGCGCTCGATTAAAGGAAGATAATAGACCGATGAGGACAAATTGCCATGAATCAGTAATAATACCTGACTACCTTTTCCTTTTTCTAAATAGGCTAACGTTTCACCATTTTTTAAAGCGATTGATTTTTTGTCCATCATGAATTCCTCCTTAAATGAGATATTCGGTATCTTTTACATTCACAAACCCTAAAACCAGGGTGGTGAATAATAGCGGACGTTCATACATCGATGCATGGCCGGAAACCGGAATTTTAATCAGTTCAGAGCCTTTAATGTGTTGATATAAGTACTCTTGGTTCGCCATGGGCGTTAAGTAATCTTCTTCAGCACTTACAATTAACGTTTTGGCGGTGATTTTTGATAAATCGGCGCGAACATCGTAATGTTCAGCGCTATTGGTCAATCGTTCCATCGCATCTAAAAAATCCGGATTCGAGAAAATGGGAATTAAGACTTGCTCCCGCTTTTTCATCCAATCAAGTTTTGATTCATAATAATGGGGAGAATAAATCACGGGGATGGCTGTTTGATAATACGCCTGTCCATTGCGGGTCTTTCCCGCCGCAATCCAGCCCTTGCCGATGTCTTGAAGCCATGGGGAGGTATAAGCTGCGGTATTGAACAAAAGCAAGCGGTCGACCGATTTTGGATATTTAATGGCGAATTGTAATGCGACTTCGCCGCCATAGGAAATTCCCACGATTGATGTTTTTTCTAAGGCGAGATGATTGAGTAACGCTTGAATCAATTCAACTTGAATGCTTTGGGTATAGGATTCACCGGGGATTTTATCACTTTGACCCTGATCATAAAAATCGAGTCTGATCAATGTATTTTGTGCCGATAACGTATTCACAAACGGAGCCCATGATTTCGTCGACATCATAATGCCGTTCAAAATGAGAATGGGTTTGCCCGTTCCCTCAACCGTATAAAAGAATTGGTGATTGTTATGATTAAAATAACTCATGGAGGTATCCTGCTTCAATGGCTTCTTTGGTCAATTGTTCTCTAAATTTTGGATGAGCAATTGAGATGAGTAGTTTCGCACGTTCACGAATATTGGTGCCTCTTAAGGCTGCTATCCCGTATTCTGTCACAACAAAATCCACATCATTGCGAGATAAAGATACTGCGGCACCGGGCTTTAACATCGCCACAATCTTAGACGTTTCTTCTTTGACGCCGGTTTCCGGGTTTTTAACCATGGCGGTTGAGTAAAGCGCCATGAAAGAACGTCCGTTTTTGGCATTTTGAGCGCCAACGGCCGTATCCGATTGACCGCCTGTTCCTGAAAACTGTCTGGTTCCAAGCGACTCTGAAGCGCACTGTCCGGTCAAATCAATTTCTAACGTTGAATTAATTGAGACCATATTGTCATTTAATCCCACAATCGCTGGATCATTGACATAATTGCCTGGCAGAATCATCACAGAGGGATTATCATCGATAAAATCATATAATTCTTTGGTACCAAACGCAAACGCGGCGACGTGTTTGCCTTTGTGCAAGGTTTTTTTGGATCCGTTGACAGCACCAGCTTTGATTAAATCCACCATGCCGGAGGTAAACATTTCCGTATGAATTCCTAAGTTCTTTTTGGTCACCAACGCTTTCGCAACCGCATTGGGCATCCCGCCAATTCCTAATTGTAAGGTGTCGCCATCATGAATTTGGGAAGCGATTAAATTGCCTATAATCGTATCTTTATCTGAGGGTTCAGCGACAGGCAACGTGGGAGCCGGATAATGGGCTTCGACCAAATAATCCACTTCACTGATATGAACCGCCATATCCCCTAAGGTTCTGGGAAAGTTTGGGTTGATTTCCAAGATAGTGATATCAGCTGCATCAATCATTTGTCGTTCGTAAACATTGGATAGTGATAACGACACAAAGCCGTGCTTATCGGGCATTGTGGCGGCGGTGACGAATATATTGGGTTTTTTATGATATAAACGTTTAGATCCCGCCAAATGTAAATGGTTGGGGATAAACGAGATATTGCCATTTTCATGCGCTTTTCTTAGCACATTGGTATAGAACCACCCATCTAAAAAGAAGGAATTACGCCATTTGGGATCAATAAAAAACTCCCCATAGGCGATGGGCAGACAGTTTGTGACCGTCACGTTTTTCACGCGATTGCCAGCAAGGTGTAAATTGGACATAAAGAGTTGCGGTTCATTGGCAGCCATGCCAACGACGATTTCATCATTGGATTTGACGAGATCGATGGCTTCTTGAATGGAGATGGTTTTTGGTGTTTTAACGTTCATAGTAATGTCCTCTTTTCATTAAGAAAATGCCGTTAAGGGAGACGAATGCCTCCCTTAACGTTGCATTTTGAGTTTGATTATTTAGCTTCGATTTCGTCGATTGATTCGATTGGTTTTGAAGCAACAAATGATTGAATAACGAAGTCAGTTTCTGTTACTTCGGTTGTAGCTGGGTTGTCACCTAATACTCTATTATACTTCAATAAGGACATTGCGGCGATACCCCAACGTTTTCCGTAAGAGAAATCAATTTGTGATCCCATTGGAACGGTGATTGGGCCTTGTTCCATGGCTTTTACATAATTTTCCCAGTTGAGTTCTTCTTCATTTTCCATCACGCGCATTAAACCTTCAACGAAGATTTCAGCAGCGATGTAACCAGCGGTTGCATAAGCGTTGGTGTAATAAGCTAATTTTGTTGCTTCATCAAGGAAGGATGCTCCACCAATCGTTGCAACGAATTGGCCGGCAGCGGCTTGACCAGCAGGGCTTAATACATCGACCCAAGCGTTGGTATAAATGTCAAATCCGTAAGCGATGTTGGCATCAACAGCGGTCTTGTCGGCGTTAACATAAGATGTGAAGACAGGAACAGTCATGGAAGCATCATTCAACGCACCAACAGCGAGTTTGAAACTTGCTTGGTTTGTAGCGATGATGATTGATTGAACACCAGCGGTTTTTAATTTAGAAACTGCTGTCGTAATCGAAGTAGCATCGAATACTTGGTAATTGAAACTGGATTTAATGCCTAGTAAATCGGCTTCTTCACGAACGCCATCAGCGATACCATTGCCGGCATCATCATTGGTATAAAGGACACCAATCTTAGCATTTGCAGGAAGAGCTTCATTTTTGCCGGCGCCATAAACGGATTCATTCACGGCTCTAGCAGTCATAATGCGTCCATCGGTTAAATAAATTGGTTGAACTGCGAGAACTGGGCTGTTAACTTCTTGATAACGATAAAGGTTATTGATGCCCGTTGCAGCGTAAACCATGGGGATACCTGTTTGTTTGATATAATCCAAGGTAGATCCAACGGTCGGAGTTCCGAAATGACCGACTAAAGCAAACACTTCATCTTCTTCAACGAGTTTTTCAGTTAAAGCAATACCGTTTGCAGCAGAGAATTGGTCATCATAGGTGACGAATTCAATCATTCTGCCATCGATACCACCGGCTTCGTTGACTCTTTCAAATACGGCTCTGATAGCGGCATTAAAGGGAACGCCAACGACTGCGAAGAATCCGCTTGTTGCGGCAGTGTTACCTACTTTAATGGTGGTTTCAGTGACGCCTTGAACATAACCAGCTTCTTGTGGGAACTCATAATAAATGGGTTCTTGATCGTTCAAATTGACAAATACGTTGAACGAAATGGTTTTGTCTTCAAAGGTCAAAGTAACAGCTTGGCTGCCAAGAACAGTTGAGTCGAAACCAGACATAACATATTCAAATCTGGAGATGGTTTCAATTTCGCCGTTGGCACGGATGGCTTTAACAACCAATCCGGTGTAATCGAAGCTTTCTTCTGGACGGTAACTTAATTTGTCAGGAAGAGCAGCGATTTGCAAAGCCAATACAGAGGTGTCAATCGTTTCTGCTTCAAGAATAACGATGGACAACTGAGCGGTTTTGCCTTCAAAGGTAATCGTGACGGTTAACACGCCGGCAGCTGCGGAATTAAATCCGGCAACGGTGTATTCATCATCGGCGAGCGTTTCGTTGGTGGAGTCGCTATAATAAGCTACAACATCGATGGTTGTCTTGTCTAGCGTTTCGCCAACATTATACGTCACTTTGGAGGACGTAGCCGTAATAGAAATTAAAGTAACTTCCATTGTGGTCGTCGTGGTGGTTTGTTCGGTACAAGCAACTAGCGCAAAAAGACCGAAAAACACTGCTAATACTAATACAATTTTTTTCATTTTTTTCTCCTTCTATGCATCGTTTTTTCGATGTCATGTTTTAAATAATATCCTCAATCAGGAAATTCCTCCTGAGTATATCCGTTAGTGTTTCTTTTCTCCCAAGTACGCGTTGATTAAATCCTCGTTTGCAAGGAGTTGTTCACCGGTTCCTTCGGTCTTCACGAGTCCCAGTTCTAAAACGTAGACATAGTCTGCAATTTTAAGCGTCTGGTAGGCGTTTTGTTCGACAATCAGAATCGTTTTTCCGCGTTTGCGGATTTGATCGATGATGGCGAAGATATCTCTTACAATTAAAGGAGCGAGTCCTAAACTGGGTTCATCGAGCAACAATAATTTGGGACGTCCCATCAAAGCGCGTCCGATGGCGAGCATTTGTTGCTCCCCACCTGAAAGGGTAGAGGCTTGTTGTTTCTTCCGTTCTTTGAGAATGGGGAAGTAGCCATACACTTCTTCAATGGTTTCATTGATTAACTTGCGATCTTTTAAAGAATACGCACCCACTAAAAGATTTTCTTCAACCGTCAGCCCATTTAAAATCAATCGGCCTTCGGGCGATTGAATCGCTCCTAGTTTGGCGATTTGATAGGGTTGTTTATTGGTAATGTCTTCCCCATCAAAAACGATAGATCCGGACTTCGCTTTTACAACCCCAGAGATGGTGCGAATGGTGGTGGTCTTTCCAGCACCATTGGCCCCTAAAATAGCAACGATGGTTCCTTCTTTGATGGACATATTCACGCCTTTAATCGCGCGAATAATCCCATAATCAACGACTAAGTCTTTGATTTCTAGAATCGCCATGTTACTCACCTCCTAAGTATGACTCTTGAACAACTTTACTTTGTTGAATGTCCTTAGGAGTCCCTATAGCTAATTTTTTACCAAAGGAGATGGCACAGATGCGGTCGCATATATCCATGACCAAGCCCATGTCGTGTTCTACCAAGAAAATAGTACATTGGTATTTATCACGGATTTGGCGAATCGTTTTCGCTAAATCTTGAGATTCTAAATCATTTAACCCTGCAGCCGGTTCATCCAAGATGATGAGTTTTGGATCTGTCATCAAGGTTCTAGCTAATTCAATGCGTTTTAAGATGCCATAAGGCAGTCCATAAGCCGGAAAATCTTTGTAGGGTAATAAGTTTAGCATTTTAAGGATTTCTGTGGCTTTATAACGGTAAATGGCTTCTTCTTTTTTAAGACTCGGTAAGTGAAGCAACTGCACAAAGAAATTAGAACGATACCGTGAATGGGCTCCTACAAGCAAGTTGTCAAGAACGGATAATTCCCAGATCAATTCAACGTTTTGGAACGTTCTAACGATGCCTTCTTTGATAACGTTATGAACTTTGATGTTTTGAAGATCGATGATTTCATGATTGGTGTCACGGTATAATATTTCTCCTTCACTGGCTTTATAGAACTGGGTAATGCAGTTGAATACCGTGGTTTTACCTGCTCCGTTGGGGCCGATGAGACCGAAGATTTCACCTTGTTTGACATCAAACGAAAGACGATCAACCGCTCGTAACCCACCGAACTTCATTGTTAAATCTTGAAGACGGAGAATGATTGAAGAATCTGATTGTAACTCAATCAACGCTTCTAAATTACTCTTTTTCAAGGTTTCAGCATCAGTCAAGGTTGTTTTTTGATTTAACTCTGAAAGAATTGCCAAGTTCGCTTCTTTTTCGGTGTTGAGTGCTAATTGTAATTCGGTTTGAACATGCAATAACTGAGTTTCAATTTTCGCAATTTTAATTTGATTAGCGACTTTAAAAGCCTCAAAGCGTTCTTCAAGCGCCTTCTCAAGTGAGGATTCGAGTTTTTGATATTCGACTTCGAAATCCGATTTCAATCGGTTATACTCAGTTTTTGCGTTCTCTTGAAGAGTGATTTCCACATGATTTAACGATGTATTCTCATCAATAGCAGCAATTTGGGCTTTTCGCCATTCTTGAAGTACTTGTAGTTTTGAATCGAACGCTTTTTGAAGTTCATCAACGCGTTCAACGGAATTGCCCGCTTTTTCTAACCGTTTCAACTGACGTTTTAAGGTTTGTTTGTATTCACGGGTTTTCCAATAGAGTTTGGCGTCCAGTTCTTTAATCTTTTCTGTTTTGATGCTAGCATAATAGCCTTCATCAAATGATTTTCTAAGAGCGTTTAACTGTTTTTCATGATTGCTACTGAGCTTCGATAGTTTTTGTTGATTCTCTAAGGCCCATTTTTCTTTATTGACGGCGGGTGAAACTTCTAAAATCGATTTTTGATATTTGATTTTATTGAGCTTTGCTCGAATGAGATATTTGTTTTTCATTGGCGGTCATCCTCGCCATATCGCCATGTGCGATAGGAATTTTTAACTTTCTTGAAGGTTTTTTTGAAGAATTGTTTTATGTCAATTCCGAGCTTAGATAATCCTCCCGGATAGAACATAACAACCAAGATGATGAGCAATCCGCTAAATAAGTAAGGAACGTCTTGATATTTTTGGAAGAAGTCCATTTGTTTGAAGACCGCTAAATCAATTCCAAACATTAAGAAGGTTCCTGCTAATACGCCCCATATCGATTTTGCCCCACCCACGATGACGGCAGCGAGAATCGATAGTGATAAGGAAATACTCCACGTTTCCGGATTTGATGTTAACCAATATCCAAAGTATAACAATCCTCCGACAGCGGCGTAAATGGTCGCAATGACGAAAGCGAGTAATCGGTACTTTAAAATGCTAATCCCCATCGCCATCGCGGCGGACGTTGAGTTTTTCATGGCGAGCATCGCTCTTCCGGTGGGACTTGAGATGATGTTAATGGTTAAGATCATCGCAAGGACCATCACAAACACAAGGACAAAGTAGAATTCACGGTGTGTGATCAGGGTGTTAAACATGGTCAATTGCGTAATCCTTAGTCCATTGACTCCGCCAGTCAAATTGACCGCGTTTTTGAAAACTTCATTTAAAATTTCCGATAATCCTAGGGTAATAATCGCCAAATACATTCCTTCAATTCTTAACGAAATGAATCCAACGATGGTTCCAATGACGACTGCTATTGCCAGTGTCAGTAATAAGGCTGTAAACAAGGGAAGATTCAGCGTTCCAAGGACATATCCAGTGATATATGCACCAAGGCCAATAAATCCAGAAGTTCCCAAGGAGGCCAATCCGGCATATCCTAATAATAAGGAGAATCCTAAAGAAACGATAAAGTAAATGATAGTTAATCCAAATGCACGAGCATAGGTGACGCCGATAACGCCTTGATATTCCAGCACTTGCACCATCATTAATAGAAAACCAGCAAGGATAAAGCCGAAATAGGGATGTGCAACTAATTTATTGAAAAACGTTTTTGGCTTATTTGTCATGTTTTTCATCGTCTACACCTTCTTCTGAATTTTCTTTCCGAATAAACCGATGGGTTTAATCAAAATGATGATCAAAATCAAGCCATAAACAATGACGTTCTTCCAAATGGACGATACATAAGCCACAAGTCCAGTAATGGTTGGAATGATATAAGATCCTACAACTGGACCAAAGAAAGTTCCAAACCCACCTAAAATCGAGGCTAAGAAACCGTTGATCTGAATGTTGGTCATCATTGCACTCGAAAGATTACCGTAGATTGGTGCATATAAGGAGGCTGATAAGGCTCCTAATGCACCGGCGATGGACCAACTCATTGCGGTAATGAAATGGGTATTGACGCCCATCATTGAAGCAACGAGTTCGTTGGAGGCTGTAGCGCGAACGCCTAATCCCCATTTGGTAAACCGTAACATAATAAAGATAACCGAAATAACCACAGTAGCGATAATGATGGAGATTAAGTTATGCTTTGTAATCCAAAAACCTAAACCAAACATCGTAAAATCGATGTTACCATAAACTATTTTTGGTACGGTTCTCGCCAAAGTTCCGAAGATCAACGGAACTAAACCGGTGATGATTAACACGATTCCCATCGTAATCATCTGTTTACCGCCTGAGTTAATATACTTTGATTTTCGTAAAATCATCGTATCAATGAATAACCCGAATAGAAACGCAGCGATAATTCCAATCACAATTCCCAATATGAGTTGCATTAGGGGGGATAGTCCCGGAATGACAGAAGCTAGAAGGGTTGAAGCACTCGAAACCACATAAACCGCAAGAGCTGCTATGGATCCTTGTGCGAAGTTGGTCGTATACGATGTTTTAAAGATGAGAACGATGCCTAGGGTTGCCAACATTAAGATGACAGATGGCATGAGGGTATCGAGTAAGATTTGAATAATGATTTGAACAACCATGTCATACCCCCCATTTAATGATGTTGGCTGCCCAGACATAACCAATGCCGGCTGCTAACATACAAATGACGGTTCCGTCTTGCACCTGTTTGGTTTGAAGTGCTAAATGCAAGGAAAGGATTTGGTCAATTTGGCCGATGTGGCCGTAATCTTCCAAGTAGATGGTTTGTTGTTCGGTTAATCCAAAATCGTTTAACAGCGATAAATGACCCGAACGTTTGATGTGTAAAATTGCTAAATAGCCTAAATCTTTTCTTGATAAATCAGATTTTCGTAATGCTTCATCAATGCATTTGTACCAATTCGGCATTGATACCACATTTAAACGATTTTTCATCGCAACAGGATCCATCAAGCGCAGCGATTTTTTGGCTTCTTCAACATTGTTTGCGGTAATGGGATTACATATTCCGCCAATTTCAACGCCGGCAGTTCTCGCTAAGGAGCCATCACCGATGACATGAGAACCTAATAATAAGTTTTTACAATAGTTCTTCTTTAATAGGATGGCACCGCCACCTGCACCCAAGTTATACATCATGGACATGTCTTTGTCGGTGTAATCAACGAAGTCACCGTTACGATATCCACCCACAACCATGATCGTGAAAATCTCATCATCGGCGATTAGCATGTCTTTGGCCATCTTTAAGGCACTAACTGTGGTGCAACAACGATTTTGTACATCGATGCCCCAAGCATTTATAGCACCAATACGGTCTTGAATAAAAAGGGCGGAGGTGGTGAGGGGATATTCTTTCCATTCCTCACCAACACATAAGATAACATCAATTTCTTTTGGATCGATTCCGGTATTTTTTAGGCAGTCGAGCGCCGCAAGTGCCCCCATTTCCTGGGTTCCGTCTAGCGGACCCGGTATGGATTTCTGACGAATGCCGAGTTTTTCAATGACCGCTTGTTCGCTCCAGACCCCATTGGTCTTAAGGCTAATATCATGAGCGGTCATGCGGCCCTCGGGGATGTAAATTCCGGTGCCGACAATTCCGACGGTAGGTTTGTTCATAGGGTTCACTTCTTTCTAAAAGGATTTAAAAGATTATAGACGCATACCACCGTTGACATTCAATGTCTGACCGGTGATATAAGATGCATCATCGCCCGCTAAGAATAAAGCGACTTTGGCGATTTCTTCGGGTTGGCCTAAACGTCCAAGCATGGTCAGTTTAGCAAAGCTTTGGAGTAGCTCTTCTGGGACTGTTTTTAAAATGTCGGTCATGACATAACCGGGAGCGATGGCGTTAACACGAACAGCAGCGCCTTTACGGGCAAATTCTTTGGCCCAAGTCATGGTTAATCCAAGAATTCCGGCTTTAGAAGCTGCATAGTTGGCTTGGCCAATGTTGCCAAAGACTCCTACGACGGATGAAATGTTAATGATGGATCCTGCGCCTTGATTTTCCATTTGCGGACCTACAAAACGGGTTAAATTAAAGACACCTTTAAGGTTGACATTGATAACAGCGTCCCATTGTTCATCGGTCATTTTTCTGGTCATCGCATCTTTGGTAATACCCGCATTGTTTACAAGCACATCGATGTGACCGTATTCTGCCAATACTTCATCAAAAAAGACTTTGCATCCGGTTGAATCGGTAACGTTTAATTTTTTGTAAATGACGTTTTTTTCTTCATAAGTCATTTCGCCCATGTCGGCAGCGATGACAATCGCTCCTTCTTTGGCAAATGCTTTTGCAATTTCCATGCCGATGCCTTTGGCACCGCCGGTTACGATGGCAACTTTATTAGCTAATTTCATTTTTTATATTCTCCTTAGTATAGTATGATTTTTTTAGTGTAAATTGAGGATGACGGCTGTTCCCATACCGCCACCGATGCAAAGACTAGCAAGACCCGTGTGTTTGTGAGACTTCATCATTTCATGTAACAACGAGACTAAAATCCGGTTTCCAGAAGCACCAATTGGATGACCCAAAGCAATCGCTCCGCCGTTGACGTTGGTTTTTTCTAAAAGCGATTTTTGATCAACGTGATGTTCTTCACATAATTCTTTTACAACACCCAAACTTTGAGCAGCGAAAGCTTCATTGAGTTCGATGATGTCCATTTGTTCAAGCTTCATGTTCGCAAAATGAAGCGCATTACGGATGGCCGGTACGGGTCCTAAACCCATCACATTGGGTTCAACGCCGCCTTGGCCGATGCCAACGATTTCTGCGAGAACATGTAAATGATACTGTTTTACAACCGCTTCACTTGCAACGATGACGAAGCTAGCACCATCATTGATCCCTGAAGAGGTTGCGGCGGTTACGACGCCATCTGGTTTGAATGCCGGACGGAGTTTTGCCATTTTATCAAGTGATGTTGCTCGGTTGGGGAATTCATCACGGCTAAATACGATGGTTTCCTTCTTAGTCTTGATTTCGATGGGGACGATTTCAGAATCAAATGTTCCGCCATCGACGGCTTTGATGGCCTTTTCTTGACTATACATTGCAAATTGTTCTTGTTCAAGCCGGGTAATCGCATGTTTAGTAGCGATATTCTCAGCGGTGATTCCCATGTGAACTTTTTCGAATGCATCGGTCAAGCCGTCAACGAGCATATGGTCGGCGATGGAAAAATCCCCCATCTTTAAACCATCTCTCGATTTAGCGGGAACTAGGAACGGTGCCATGCTCATGGATTCAACGCCACCCGCAACGATTAAGTTGGATAAACCTGACTGAATCGCAACGAAGGCATTAATAACCGATTTCATGCCTGATCCGCATAACATGTTAAGCGAATAAGCGGGAACGCTAACAGGGATTCCGGCTTTAACCGCAATCTGACGAGCAACGCCTTGGCCAACTCCGGCTGATAAGACGTTTCCGACGATGACTTCATCGATTTTATCGACGGGGACTAATGAATCCGCTAATAAGCGTTTAAGAACTTGCGTGCCGAGTTCGACAGGATGAACTTCTTTTAGTGAACCTAAGAATGATCCAATGGGACTTCTTTTGGCTCCTACAATAAATACTTTTTGACTCATGGAAATACCTCCGATATTGACGCACCCTTCGAGGGTTGCGTTCATTATGATGATTGGTGCCATTAAACCTTAACGTGCACCGGTTGGAAAAATTGTTTAAAATTCATTGCACGTTTTACATGAATAAAAGTTCATATTACATTAAGATTTTAACGAAAGAAAACGCTTTTGTCAAGCGCTTTCACTTATTGTTTCTAGCGATTTTTATTTTTTGGATATTTTTCAAAGGAGTGAATATATATTCACTGAATAAATCGATTAAAAAATAAGTGCTAAACTTCGCGATTTTTCTCTTGTTTTTTGTATAAGTATGGATTACAATTAACTTGGGTGATTTGCTTATGAATAATGGTTCATATCGTTTACCAAAAACAAAAATCGGTCAAAAAACCTTTGACAAGATCATCAGAGCTGGAAAAAAGTTGTTCGCCAACAACGGATTCCAAGCAACCTCCATCAATGACATTATTGCGAAAGCGAGAGTCGCTGCCGGAACTTTTTACATCTATTTTGATAATAAATTAGCATTATATATGTATTTGCTTGAATTATACCGTCATAGCATCCGAGCTGCTTCGGCGAATGCGATTGTGGGTTTATCCTCTAGAGCGGAAATGGAACGGGCGGGTTTAAAAGCGTTCATTATGTTCGTTAAGAATGATCCTTTGGCTTATAAACTTATTTGGGAATCTTTATTTGTCGATTTCACGATTTTTAAAGAATATTACCAAGGATTCTCTGCTTCTTACATCTATCATTTACAAAAGTATGTAGAACTTGGCGAAGTTCGTAATGACATTGATATTGAAACTGTGTCTTATGTGTTAATGGGCATTTCAAATTTCGTTGGCTTACAAATCTTATTCCGTGATGATTTTTCAGAACCGCAAATCGATTTTGTCGTCGATGAAGCGATGAAAATGCTCGAATCGGGATTATTCATTAAACAATCAAAATAATCGATTATACCAACTAAAAAAGTCGTCTTGAGAATTCTCAGGACGACTTTTCCTTTTTATGACGATTTAACGATTGAATTGCTCAACTGACCAGGTTGGTTTACGGATGATAGTGACAATTTCTTCTGACGATTTCGGTTGGCTAAAGTAATATCCTTGCATAAACCGTACGCCTAAATCAGACATTTTGACAATCATGGATGTATCTTCTAAGCCTTCGGCGATGATTACTTTTTGTTTCTGTAAGCCCACGGCGATAACCCGTTCGATCTTATCCGCATCTTCGATTTGATTGATGTATCTTAAGACATCCTCACGCGAGATTTTGATGATGTTGGCGGTAATTTGTTGCATATCTTTGATGATTTCAAATTGATCACCCATATCATCAACGGCGACTCTGAACCCAAATTTGCGGAAATCTAAGAGATTCTTAACAGCCGTTGGATTCTTGATAACGGTATAATAATCAATAATTTCTAAACAAAAAGCGTCGGTTTCGGTTTCATACTTTTTGATGATATCATAAAATTGTTGGGCTAACCCATCCATCATCAACTGCTTTGGACTTAGATTGGTTGAGATATACATATCTTTGATTCGAAGGGTCTTTTTCCAACTGACATATTGCGACACAATCTTTTCAAATCCCCAGTTTCCAAACCAGGTAATATCTCCGGTCAAATCCATGACGTTCAGAAATTTACCGGGAGACAAAATTCCCATGGTGGGATGATTCCATCTAAGTAAGGATTCCAACCCAATTAATTTTCCGGTTTTAATATCAACAATCGGTTGATAATAAAGCAAGAACTCTTCATTGGTAATGGATTTCTTGATTTCGTTGTAATAATTGATGTTAAATTGTTCTTTTTCAATCAATTCGGAGGAATACATCGCAAATTGATTTTTACCTTGTTTTTTAGCGACATATAAGGCAATTTCAGCGTTCTTGATGAGCTGTGCAGCGGTAATGCCATCATACGGAAATAAGACAACACCGATAGAGGTTGTCAATTGTTCATCAATGGTTTTTAATGGTTGATTAATATTTTCGAGCAGTTCTCTTGCCGTGTCCGCAATGATTTCGGAATCAGAGGTATTAGGAACATAATAAATTAATCCATCGCTTTCATGACGACCGGCTATAACGGATTTATCCCCCATCTTTTTAAGGCGGGACCCTAATTCTTCTAGGGTTTTTTCGGCTAAATTATCCCCATAACGTTCAGCGATGGACCGGAAGTTATCCAAGTCAAGGAAGAATAAAGCGCCAACCCTGCCTTCTTTCGCCATATAGATTTCTTGGTCAATCAACGCCAACAAATCTTTGCTTTTTTTCGAAATGGTTTTACGATCAACAACCAGTTTAGACTTGTCGCCATCGACCTCATCCAGTTCTTTTAAGGCTTTGGCTGTAAGGCGTTCTTCCCGCGCTTTTAGGATATCGGCACGAAGATTCAGGTATAAAAATACCACAACAGCGATGGTCACAACAATGATTAAAATCGCTGTGAATGTTTCAAACTTTTGTGCCGGTAATTCATCACTTAAAAAGATCATGTACGGATTTCCCCCTTACTCAACAATGTCTTTCGTTAACACATCGATGCGTTTTGCTTTCGCTACTTTATAGAACTGATCGATGAACTCAACGGTATCTTCGAAATCGAGTGGTCTTGAAAACATAAAGCCTTGGTAGATATCACAATTGATTTGTTTTAAAAATTCGTATTGTTTGCGTGATTCAACACCTTCAGCGACAACCCTCATATTTAAGTTGTGCACAAGGTCAATGACAGAGCCAACAATCGAGTGATCTTTTTTTGATATAAAGATGCCATCAACGAAGGACTTATCAATCTTCAATGTATCAAACTGAAGTTTACGCAAATACGTTAATGATGCATAACCGGTACCGAAATCATCAAGGGCAATACGAGACCCGATTTGATGAACCAAGGCAATGGTTTCTTCTAAGGCGATGGTTGAATCAATTAAAATTCCTTCGGTAATTTCTAAAGTGATATACTTGGGATCAACACCGGTCATTTCTATGGTTCTTCGGAAAATGTCGATGAAATCCTTTTGCAATATTTGAACGGGACTGACGTTAATTGACATCACAAACGGTCTGGCGAACTTTTTCGTAATCTCAACTTGCGCAAGACAAGCTTGTTCCAAAACCCAAGTTCCAATCGGGATAATGATATGAGATTCTTCTGCTAAAGCGATAAATAGTTGGGGATTGATTTCGCCTAAGGTGGGCGATTTCCAACGAATCAAGGATTCAAACCCATATATCTCATTTTTTGAGTCGACAAGGGGTTGAAAGTTTAGATACATTTGACCCCGATCAATGGCATCGGGCATCTGTTCTTTAAGGAGCGATGTGAAATTGACCTCTTTGGTGATTTGATCGTTGTAAAAGACATATTTCATGTTTCCTGCTTGTTTTGATTTAAACAAAGCGGTATCACATTTTTTAATCAATTCTTCTACTTTTCGACCATCATACGGGAATACAGCGACACCGCAGTTAACCCGAACTTCGACCTTGGTATTACGGATGGACAAGGGGTCTCTAAATCCATCTAAAACTGATTTAATGATTTTATCTGCGGATTCTAGGTTGGAGATTTTTGGCACAAGAAATAAGAACTCACTACCGCTGTTCGCAAACACACGTTCGCGGTCTCCTACTTTTTCGACCAGTCGATCTCCAAACGCTTTTAATAATTCGTCCCCGACGGCTTGGCCCCGAACCATGTTAATGTTTTTCATATTGACGATATCTATGATACAAAATGCGGTTTTATCATTTAAAGAAGCCAACGATTCTTCAATTTCTTGATGAACCGCTTTACGGTTTTTTAAACCGGTAATCGCATCATAGACGAAGTTCCTGTAAACCAATGCCACTTGCTCACCAACGTCTTTTGACATTTCATTGATGGATTCCGCAACATCTTTTAACTCGTTTTTTTCGTCGACCTTGATGTCGATATCAAAGTGTCCTAATTTAATTTCGTCAATGGCACGCATGATGTCATCGAGAGGACTAAGTGAGCTTTTTATGCGCTTATTTAAGGTTCTTGTGAGGAAAATCAAGAAAATAAGCATTACAGTTAATAGTATACCATAAGTTATTTCCATTCCAAGGTTCCAGTTAATTAAAAGCATGACTGAAATAGCCGCTAACAAAATCGACAAGAAGAGTGCAGACAGAAAAACTGTCAAACTAACAATTCTTGATGACAGTTTATAATGTTTGAGTTTGACAGGTCCTAGAACCTGTTTTTTTTTCTTTTTCTTCTTCACAAGGTCACCTTTTTCAAATTCATGAAATTTTATTCTTCAAACCAGGTTCTAAAGAAATCGTATAAGCCCCAAGGAGTATCGGTTGAAGGAGTTACGGATCTAATATAAATATTAAAACGTCTAGTACGGTTTTGTTCCGCATATCCTACATAATAATACTGACCATTCAAACCAGTGACATAATTAGAGGCTGGATTCAAGTAGTAAGTATCGTGCTTAATCTCATAGGTATAAAGCGGATTTAAGTATTGATCAAGCGGTAATGAAATATCAAACGTATAAAATCCAGACATATTACGACCGAAGTTGTATTGATAACTAATCGTATTTGTGAAATAAAAGAGCGCCATTTGGTTATTCAGTTGCGAGATTTCATCAAAAACGGGGAATAGTGCCGGATTCGTATTAAGATTATCTGGGTCTACGGTTAGCACGGCATCATTATTCATAACTTCATAGTTTTTAACGGTGATGATAAACAAGGTTTCCGCAAATTCAGATGAGGATGAAGCCAAGGAACATGTGCTTTCAAGGGCTCCTGTGCAATAATAGATGTCAAAAATTAGGGTGACGTTATATGTAACATCAGTAACAGTAATATAGTAATATGTGGAGGTTAAACCGTCTTCAGAGGTAACGCGGTAAGGAATCATTGCTTCGCCATCTGCCCCAGTTTTAGGGTCAATTGAGAAGTTCGCAATCAGCGGTGTAATCGAATCGCCGGTTCCAACTTCGGTTCCATAATCCCATTGCAATGTTTGGGTATTCCAAGTTCCTTTTGCGATGGTAGCGCCATATGGTAAATAGTCTACCATGAATGGAACATATTGGTCAAATGGGGTATTGGATACTTTCCCATCGACTCGGTAATAATAATATACGCCTTCTGAACCATCATAGTCAATACCGGCGAAATAAACGCGCGGGTCATATGCAGTGGCGATATCCACGCCACTGGAATTCGTAATTGAAATGTCTGGATAAACAGTACCGGTTAATAACTCTGAGAACTTAATATCCTTCAAATAGGAATCGGTGCCTTCTAACTTATCTATGTCGAGTGTTGTTACCAAAGTGATAGTCGTTGTTGCGGATTGATGAATGGTTAAAGTAAAGGTGTAAGTATCGGGTAAAGTCGTATAATCCATATAGATATATAGATAATCGCTAACCCCATAGGTAATCCCTTGAATGGGTTGTAAAAGTGATGTAACTGCAATGCTGATATAAGGATAATTACCTACTGTCAAGTTATATAAATTGAGGGTTTGATCTAGACCAAGATCGATGGTAAATGTTGTTAAAGCATCTTCTCTTGCGGCGTCAATCTGACCGATTGTCACTTCGTTACCGTTTTTCAAAACCGAGGTAACATCCACGGTTCTTTCGGTAATCGTGTGGACATAATCCACAAAAGATGTGCCGTTTTCGGCAGTAACACGATATGTCACAGTATATACTTTGTATCCACTGGCATTATAAGTCGGTGTTCCCACTGTCACGCTGGTCAATGTTGCGAAAGGACTGATTTGGAACGATCCCGATGTCATATAGGCGGGATTGTAAGTTATTTTTGATAAATAATCGGCCAAGCCTGTATTCGTAGAAGTTGAGAAAGAATTCGTAATATTGAGCGGGTATCCAAAGTTTACACTGGATGTAACGGTCGAAGCTCCGATGGTTACCGAACCATTGGATGAATAATAGGCTAATCCCGATAAGGTGGTCTGATTCGAGGCGGCTTTGTCAAACAAGACTGAATATTGAGTGCTTGATGAAAAGTATTTGTATAATAGTGTATAATCTCCGTATTTTAATAATGCGGAACTAAACGAAATCAAGACCGAGTAATACCCAACACCTCCCGACACCGTTGCCGGATAGGGGGTTACTGAATAGTATTGAGAATCGACAGTTACACCTTGATATTGAAGCGTTAAGTAATTGCTAAAGTCAAATCCTTCAGTGAAAACACCTTTTGTGTCTTCAAAATAAAAGCGAATTGAGCCATTATAATTGACGTTTCCGTTTCCTCGAACATCCAATGGATTTCCGATTGCCACCGAAGCAGCGCCATTGAAGCTAACGTCCGTTATTCCAATCGATCCGGTCGCGTATTCAATGGTGGGAGTAAAATTGACTAATATTTGATAATCAGTGTAATAGTTTGCATTCGCATATAAGTCATTTTCATAGTCGCTTACAAAAGCCTCAGAATACACGGTTATATAACCCAAGGACAATTGGGTTGTCACTGTAATGGTTCTTGCGGGCAATGTAACAGATAATTCGGCAGGATAACTCGTCGAAATACCAGAATTTCTTTCCGGGTATAATAGATTATTGATGGCATCAAGTTGAACTTCAGTCGGTGGTGGCGAAGTGTTGTAATAATCGACCGCACGGACCGCAATCAACGCTTTTGCGGACGTTAAAGCTTGCGACACACTGAAACTTGCGGTTGTTTGACCAATCGCAAAGGCTTCCATTGAAATGTTGAAAGTAACGGTTTTGAGATCATTATCTATAATACCGTTGACAAGATTAGAACTGCTTCCGCCAATATTTTCTGTTAAGTTTATATAGGTGGTATCACTTTGAAGCAATAATGATTTCTCGTTAAATTTGGTCTGCTTAAGATTATTAAAACTCAACTCGAGAGCTGCATCTATTTCATTAAGCATACTTGAACTTACATCTTCATAATCAATTAACAAAGAGGGCGAGGTTGTACTTGACTCATTAATCGAACGCATACTGTCTGTATTTATATTTGATGGTAATACTAAGCCAACCGAAGAACCAGCGGTCGTGGATAATACATACATTCCGTACTCACGATAAAAGGGATTTGGAACACCAACAGGATTTTCTGATAGCGCAAATTTGTTGGCTAATAATTCATTTGGCATATAATAAATATATTCTGTTAATGTAGAATCCGCCCTCATGGGGAATAGAGGGTCATAAATCCATTCTGTAGAATCGTTTAGTGTAGCATCTGGGTCTTCTGTAATCCATGGAATTGAAATGGGTTGCACATACAGAAAAATAACGGAACCTACTCCGGGGGTTGTTGTGTTATAAGCATATCTACCCGCAATAAAATCAACAATCGGGTCTGCACCTGTGTAAGTTATTTCTACTGCCGTCTTACCAATGATTTCGTAGTAATTGGTAACATCTAGTGAATATCTATATTTATATGAACCAGAC
The DNA here is from genome assembly GCA_942493185.1 of uncultured Caryophanales bacterium. GTDB lineage: Bacteria > Bacillota_I > Bacilli_A > Izemoplasmatales > Hujiaoplasmataceae > UBA5603. Next base: position 156,880 of record OW818673.1, on the reverse strand, counting down.
ACAAGCGTTCGTGCAGTAACTATAGCGCGAGCATAATAATAACCCGTAAATATAATTTGGGTGGTATCATTTTGTCTAGCAGAATAATAATTTCCTTTTGCACTTCTAAACAAATATGCCGATGATGATGCGGTGTAGTTAAGTACTTGGTCAATTCTTCCAATTAAATCAACATCAGGATTTGCATTAACAATAAATTTAAAACTATCACTGTTTACCGGTTCCATTTCTCCGTTAGAACCTCTTTGCAAGCGCCCTATAATTCCTCCAAACCCAGGTTTGTTCGCGGGCTCTTTACGCATCAAAGTTGCCTCGACAGGAAATAGATAACTTGTTCTTGTTGCTCCTGTCATAAACTGAGCCGATATATTACTATAAGACAAAGAATACTTATTGATATTGCTGAAGCTTGATGTCGGAATTGCCTCAACATCACCATAATTTATTGCGGTATGAATGTTAATATAGGTTGTAACGGGTGTTGATCCGCCGATAACATACGTTGCACCGATAATACCACCTGCAACATCAGTTGAAGAGATAGTACCGTGATTTAGCATTCTTCTCATTACCGCTAGTCCGTAAGCAATTACACCTCCAGCTGAACTGAAAACAGCGGGTCGTTCTTCACTACCACGGGTTGTATCCTCGTAAATTGACATTGTATTTCCGTTTCCTAATCCATTGTTCCACGAGTATATTCTTGTTATAGAACCTGGGCGATAAAACCACATCATGTTTTGTGAGTTGGAGGTTGAAGTAGCATAAACACTTTGTGCAGTTGTAGAATACTCTGATTTAATATTGGTTATAGCAGATACGTTTCCAAAATTCATACCGTTTGATAAAACTGAACTAGATATAATTGGATTTGGAGTGGTAGTCAATCCTAGATCTGCCGTAATTCCCAATGCCACAACTTCTTCATACAAACATTCTCCTAGTACTCCTCCTATTCGAGCGAAGCCATAAGAGGAACCGAAAATATCGCCATTATTGGCAATATCATATACTCGTGCCGTGCCACTTACAGTGACTCCGACGATTCCACCAGCTACAACCCCCGCATTAACGTATACCATCCTTCCGGCTTGATATGCATCTGTATAGATTGAATTATATCCTACATTAGTAACAACAGTGTAAGATGTAGACATGGTGTTAGTATAGTTATAGTTTTGAGAGCCAGCAGAATAACCTAATGTTGGTGTTGATAAATTTGCAATCGCAATTCTTGCCAGATTTGCCGAGTCTTGTATTGAACCAGCATTAAGGGTAACAATTCCGCCAACTAGAGCGTTTGCCATACCTACAATACCATAAAGACCATTAATTTCTGATCCGTAAGAAGACGTTATTTCACCATAATTGATACAATTTATTACTCCCTCAGTAGCAGTCGGAGTTTGATCATCAACTGGTAACTCATGGAGGTTCCCAGCTCTATTGATGTTTACAAAACCTCCAATGTATATATTACGCAATCCTCCATTGGCCGGTGGGGCAGTCCATAAGCTAGCCTGACTCGTGATTTCTGCAACAATGATTGTTCCGTAATTAATAGAGTTTCTTAAGTACTTGTCAACCGATAATTCTTTAGAAAAGCCACTTACATACAATGAATAGTTTTGAATATTTAAATTTACAACATTGATATTTCCATAATTCTCGACATTCAAGTAACTTATGTTTGTTGAAGAAGATATTCCAGATATTACTAATGAATTATTGACCGTAATCTGACTGGACCCTCCATTATTCATAAATGAAATATCACCATAGTTTGCAGAATATCTTATCAAAGTACTCGAGTTATTCAACGAGTAATAGAGCGGTGATATATTCGTGTAGTATCCGGTGGTATATGTGCGGTTTGAATGATTGTATACACGGGACAAGGTAACCGCAGATGTTCCTATGTCAAAGATGGTCCCCGTGTACCTAAAAAGGGTATTTGTTGTGTTTGTTGGCGCACCACTTAAGGTAAAAATACCGTTATTGGATAGTAATGCATATTCTATGGCTTCGGTTGCATTGTTAATCCCAATTCCTGCAGCGCGAACGGTCGCAATAGCAGTGGAATAAGTAGCGGTCATATTTCCTTCATTATACAGGTTCGCAAATTTATAAGATCCAGACGATTCTAAAACAGGTGCATTGCCGTACAATTCACCAAAAACACCACCCACATGTTGGGTGGGATCTGGCGTTGAATTGTCGATGATGTTTAGAATGGTGATATTACCCTTATTTGCAACGTTAATTAGTTGATGTTTAATGGTAGAAGTATTGAGTATATAACCAATGATTCCTCCCATTTTTACTTGGATATTCGTGTATCCCGATGAAAAACTGGGGGTTGATGTTGTTGAAAATCCAGAAATTGTACCACTATTGACCACTTCTTCTAATCTTAATTGATTATTAATGGCACTTCCGACAATCCCACCGATGTAATATCTTGGAACGATCGTGTAAGCTGATGAGAAGGTATGGGTTCCGGCAGTCATGGATCCCATGACGGAGACTTGCAATAAAGTACCCGAAGATTGACCTGCAATTCCACCGGCATGCGTTTCCCCTATGGCGGCGGTTCCTAAGTTGATTGAAACGTCTGTTTGAATGTTTTCGATGGTTCCCAATGAATTTCTTCCGGTTACCATTCCAATATTAAAAATATAAGAATAATAGGTTTCTGTGTCAGTTAATGCGATGGATGAATCCGCTATATTAATATCATGAATATAGGCGGATGCGCCTAAAATGCTAAAAATACCCGCATAATAAACATTGCTACGGATAATACCGGTGGTGATATGAAGGTTGTAAATATAATAGTTTTGATCAAGCGTCGTGCCACTTGGATAGTATCCAGAGAGTGAGCCGTTAAAGGTTGATGAAGCAGTATGATAGGCACCATCCGCTAATTGACTCATATCGATATTATTCGTGATAACATAATCAGCATTGGCATAAGTAGATCCATTAGCGACGGTGACAAAGGATATGACCCGGCTGAAGAAAGCAAAATCCAATGCATTCGTTATTTGATATGCGCCACTGACGTAATGCAATCCTTGAAGAAGGGGATATAAATCACTTTCATAAAAATGCCAGTCATCATCAATATCATTCAGAGTGGAACTGGTTCCGGCTTTGATGGTCGCAGTCGTTTCTCCCAACGCTAAAGCATTCGGAGTTTTAATGACAAAGGTAGAAGTACCTACCGTAACGGATAATAAGTATACCGTTGAATCATAAACTAATTGAGAATATGTCCCACCTACATTGCTATAAAGGACGGGTTCAATGATAAATTTGTTAATATAAGATCCATTCACAACAACTTTGGAGGAATAATAAGCATTGGTAAAGGTTCCTTTATTGGTATGAACAATTCCAGAAGCGGTAAATTCGTCAGAGGTGGTACCTACGTTGTATCGAATACCAGCATCAAGAACATTGGTTCTATTATCTATAACATAGACGTGATCAACAATACCGGTGGTATCGTTTAAGCCGACGAGGTTGGCAGTAAAGTTAATATCCAAGTGAACCGACTGCATTTCCAGCGTGGGGTTAATGAGTCCTAAATGACTTATGGTTCCTTCGTTATAATTGAACATGGAGTAATATGCCGAAGTTGCAACATACACGGTGTTTCCGCTGATTTCTTGCTCAGTAACCATATAATTATATCCCGCGACATATAAGTTAGAGATGGTAAATCCTTGACCATCAAAGGTACCGGTAAAGACATTGTCATAGGAGGTTGGAGTGATTGGGTCAGCGTCGGTAAAGTAGTATCCAATTGGAACGAATGTCAAAGCACCCAAGCTGGAATAATCGATATTGTTTCCCAGTTTATAATTAAGTGAGAGTAAAACAGCACGTTTTTCATGAGATAATTTGACATCTTCTGTCGGATTTCCCGAAATATAAATATCCTCATACGAGACATCCATTGAAAAACGATAAAGTTCATCGGCTGTGTCAATACGAATATATTTACCACTCGCCGCCGAGAGACAGTTTGCTGGCGTTGTGGCCGCCAAACAATTGGTGTTTCTAAAATCAGAATAAGTGATATAATCGCTTGCACTCGCAGGAGGATTTAAAACCGTATCCCAATCATAGTCTCCAATAAATTCTCCTTCATTGACAATGGTATTATCAATGGGCTTTGAGGCAGCCGATACTGGCTTAATAAACATTAATGTGGCTGTAAAAAGGGTGAAAAGCATCATTGTAGAGACTACAATCATGCGCAATATATTACGTTGCTTAACATAGATTTTACGCATAGGTCCCTCCTACCAAGCCATTCCGTCCCATGGATTGAGTGCTAATCCCCATTCATTTTCGGGGCCTCCATAGGCTTGAACTGCTTCGAGTGCAAAAGCTATTTGTAAAGAATATCCCGCATCATAAATCGGGAATGATGATAGTGTGTAATCAGGAATCAAACTAATGACAAGTGGTTCTAATGCACTTGTGCGTTTAACAGGCATTTTATAATAAAGATAATCATCATAATCTCGATGGTCAAACCAGTTGGTTAAGTCGTAATCAAATGGCATATACTCATTATTTAAGATGGAAAGCTCGGTGTAAGTTCCTTGGTAATTCAGATAAGTAAGGGTTAATTGTTCGTAAATCTTTATCCGGAAATATGTGTTGACAGAACTTTTAACAATGACATCCAATCGAAAGTTTTCAAAAAAATACTGTGATCCGTTGTTAACGATATTGATTAAGAAAACACCTGGTTTCTCAATCAAGGGAGAGGAGGATATTTGGACCAATGTCGCTTCGATGCGATCATATTCAAAAGTGACTTCATTATAGACTAAAAAATAAGGATCAATTTCAACTTCCACATGGCCAACAGTATAGGTTTCTTCTTCTTGAATCAATTGAGTAAACCAACTCCACGTTGCGAGGACAAAAAGTGACATCGAGAATGTCAGAAGAACCAATGAAATTAGGATACGTTTTTTCAAGTCAAAGACGACCATGCGCATCACTCCATCATTCTGGGCTCAATTTGCTAAAAAATGCCATTATCTCTGGTTTGGCATTCTTATTTCAAAAAAGACGTTGCTTGAAATAAAAAATGCCCTTACCTCATCACAAGATAACGGCAACTGGCTACCATCGAATCGAAGGCCCTATAGCTTTGCGTCGCTAGTTTTCACTAGTTTTGCTATTTACAGACTTAATTATATTGTTTAGCGCCAAATTTGTCAACGCCTTGAGCGAAATTTTTACAATCGCTTTCACTAATTATGTTAAAAACGAATCATAAATGCCCTGAAACACTAAACCTTTAGGTTTTCCAAATAAAACCGACGACCGAATTCATCAAACTATCACAAGATTTTTGTTGTGTTTGAAGGTAAATAATGGTATCATAGATATTGCCAAATTTGTAAGGAGTGAAATAATTTATATGAAGAACGTACTGACAAAAAGAGTCATCATCATCTTCTCAATATTGCTAACTGTGGTGGTGACATCCCTGATCGTCGCACTAGCGACGGGTAACACGAAAATCCCTCAATTGACAAACCCCGATGAGGTTTTTTACGAACGTATCGATGACAACGGCAACGTAATCTATTCGATTACCAACCAAGAGATCTTTGAAGAGCTAAAATCCAACGATGGCGTTGACCAATTGTTGTATTTAATCGACAGCCATTTGCTCCAAGCTTATTTGGAAAATGTCACAGATGCTCAAATCGAAGATAAGATCAAAGAATTGAAATACGGTACTTCTGACGACGATTTAATTGCTGAGTTAGAAACCGATGTTAAAGAAACTTATGAAGCAGCCTTCGAACAAAGTATGACATTATCAGGATACACTGGTTCTGAAGATGAATACGCCCGCATCATCGTTGCGAAAGAAGTTTACGCTCGTTTCGCAGCTGATTCAAATGGTGTGATCACGGAGAACAAAGTCGCTTCCGAATATGTCAAAAACTATTTCGAAGATATCAAAGCCATTAAAATTCGTTTTACGAGCGCTCAAGACGCTACAGCCGTAATGCAGAAATTTAATTTGGTTTCGCTTGGAACAACTGAAATCAGAGAGTATTTAGGCTTTGTCTATAACAGCGAAAGTTTAAAAGACACCCAAACAGAACCTAAGATCGTTGAAGCCTATGTAACTGTTACTCCTTATTATACAGATGCCAGCGGTAATCTACGTAATACCAATGATGTCATCGTATATACAAAAGGAACAACCGAGGTCTACACGAATGCAAATGGTGATGAATTTACCAAAGATGTCAATGGCAACCTCCTCGATGAAGATGATGAAATCATCGTCAAAGTGGAACACATCTTCACAACGCTTCAATTGGCCATTGATTATAAAACCGCCAATACTCATTACTACACCGTTTCCAAAGTTAACGCCTTTGACACCAACGAACGTGCTCAAGTAAAAGATGGCGATACTGTCATTTATACCATTGATAACGCTGGCAAGATTTACAACCCAGAAAACGTTGATGTAACGGCTACAACTGATTTGAAAGTTAACAAGGTCTACAAATCCATTAAATCAATGGGTACTGTCACGGTTAATAACTCAAGTGCTTTAACCAATGATGAAGTATTGAGCGCTTACGTTAAAATGTATAACTTCGTTTATGGGGAATACAGAACCACACTCGATGAAGCTTCGACCTCTGAAGACTTAATTGCCCTAGAGAATGACTATTTAAATCATAATTTTGAGGATTTAAGTACCACTGCTTCTTCACTAGCTGCTTACATGTTCTCAACGATTAACCTTGAAAATGAAACTTTAAAACCTTATACCGTTACTGCAAGAAGTTATTCCATCGCAAATGATACTTACTTCTTCATGGTATACAAACTGACACAACCCGCTAAAACTGATTTGTATGATATCATGCTTGATTACATCGAAGAAACCATCGTACTACCCGCTCAAACCGTTGGCAATTTAAACTTAATCACCACTGGTTTATACAACTCTACGATTACATGGACTTCGAACAAGACCGAACTCATCAATTCAAAAGGTGAAGTAACATTACCTACCACTGTAGACACTTTGGTTAAATTAACGTACAAAATTACTCTTGATGGAACTACCCGTACCGGTGTTAAGACAGTAACTGTCCTTGTCAGCGGAACAACAACCGTTGTCACAACAACACCTACTACTCCCGTTTCCATTAGAGTCATCATGAATGATCCATCCGCTTATACGGCCCTTTACAACAAATTACTCGACAAGTACATTGCTGATACAGCAACCGACAATGTAGGTGCCTTAATGGCTGATTTACGCGCTGAATTTGGATTTGCCATTAACGACAAATTCTTAGGAATCGATTACAAAGCCATTGACGCTGAATTCGAATACAATACCAAAGGCGACAAAACAGTTATCGCAACCATTAACGGGTTCCCATCGTATCTTTCTGATGCAACAACCGAAGAAGCATTTGATGTAACGGCTGATGAACTATTAACCTCGTCCTTAAACAGAAATGCGGCATTATATACTTTATATGCTGCTCAATTCAAAGAAATCCTCTATTCCGACTATTTCGTTCAAATCTTTGGTGATCAACGTAACCTCGTTAGAAACAACTCTGACAAGATGGAAGAAATTTATGCTTCAATTCGCAGCCAAAAAATGTCTTATCTATCCTACAAGCAATTGTATGAACAATACGGCATCAGCTTCGATTATGAAGACTTCGCAAGTTACGCACGTTACCAATATGGAACAAAATCCGAAATGGACTTATTGGAATACTTAGTCAAAGGGGTTTTACAACCATTCCTCATTGACGAAGCCATTAAAGCTGAAGACTTGGTTGCATTGATGGTTGATACTGTTAGTGACAATTACGATAACTACTTCAGTCTTGATGTTACTCACTTGATTATTTACCTAGACTTCGATGAAAACGGATCACCTGATGATTTCAATGATTACATTGCATCCTTAGATGAAGCTGAACTCGATGCGTTTGAAACCTTAAAAGCAACGTTAGAAACGAAAGTTCTAGAATACCTCGACAGTGCTTCTAACACGTTTGATACCCTCATTACCGCCTTCAAAAATGCTTCACGTGAAGATGCAACTTGGGGAGAATACAAACAAGCCGGTTTATGGTTAATGACAGAAGAATTGAATATCGCCGATGAAGAAGACGAAACCGTCAAGCATTCGCTCCAATACTCTGGCGCTTATGGCGTAAAAGACTCTTATGTTCCAGAATATGTTGATGCATTAATCGCTTTATATGGTGAATACCAATTAGAACAAAATGCCAACCTCAGTCAACTCTACTCACCCCTTGTTGAAACCCAATTCGGCGTTCACATAATCTTAGCTTCCAAAGGCGATGATTTCGATCAATTCAGTGCTGAATTTGAAGAAGCCGTTCCAAGCGACCCTGAATATTCAGTCGGTTCTGAAAACACTTCTGGCAAACCAACACTCGCTCAAATGGAACTTTATGCGCAATACTACATGTATAGCCTTGTCTATGATCTTGATGATACCGAAATTGAATCAAAATATGGAATTACCGTTCCTAACTTACCAAACTCAGTGGTTGAAGCCCTTGAATTCTACTTTGGTGATCTCTTAACGGAAATGTATGTAGTAGGTACTTTGAACATTCAATTGGCTGCACGGTTAAATGATGGCTCATTCAGTACTAATTCTTACGTAACCTTTACAGATGCCGCTTTGAAAGCAGACTTATCGGTTATTCGTAATACATACTACACTGCCTTATTCACAAAATACGTTACCGAATAAATTTAATAACAACTAAAAGTCCCGTTTGGGACTTTTTTTTTACGTAAAAAAAATGATTTTCTTTAAGGGACTTTTTTAAGTCCTGATTAAGGAAAATCATTTATCTTTATCGTTATTTTGAAAGTTTATGTTTGTAATAACGCTCTTTATCTAAAACACCCAGTTGCTCTGTAAAAGATCCTTGATTAACTTCTTCTAACGCTTCTCCCAATACCGCTACTTTGGAATCGATGTTATCAATAAAGTGAATGACCAATGCTTCCGCAATATTCGGTTTCTTTGGTGATCCAAAGTTTCCGTAATAATGATGCGATAAAATAATGTGTTGTAATAACATCGCTTCTTCACTATCCGAATATCCCAGTTTGTTCGCCGTCAAGGCGATTTCATTGGCCCCTAATGTAATGTGTCCGACCAATCGTCCTTGGATGGTATATTCGCTACCCTCGTAAGAATCAAATTCTAGTGTCTTTGTGACATCATGTAGGATAATTCCTGCGATTAGTAAGTCCCGATTTAAGAAGGGATACACTTGAATAAATCCATCTGCCAGTTTTAACATGGTTAAGGTGTGATAAGCAAGCCCAGAAATGTAGGCGTGATGAAACTTCGTTGCGGCGGGATATAAATAGAAATCATTGCCATAGCGACTGAATATATCATCCGTGATGGCTTTAATCACCGGATTTTCTAGAAGTTTTAAACGAGATGAAATACCTTCTTGTAATTCTTTTAAGGAGATGGGGGCATAATCATAGAATGCTCGCATTAATCGTTCTTTGTCTTCTACAGGAAGATCTATTTCATTCATTTGAACGACTTTCGACGCTTTAAGATGGAGTTTGTCTTTGAACTCAATGGCCGTTGCTTCAAAGTAATAGATCTTATTTAAAAGTAGGGGAGTTCCCTGAAGAACTCTCACGATGACTTTATCCATATCTTCGCCTGTAACGTTAATGGGAAAGTCTTCATAGGTTGAAGCATTCATTTGGTCGATACGGCCGAAAAACTGGTAAAACTGTCCTAATACGAGATTCATAATTATTCACCCTTTACTTTTTGAAGATGTAGGTGCCGATATCGGCTAATTCATAAGCTTGATTGTCAAGGGTCATGATCTTAACGCTGGAAGCTAGCAGCAAACGATATCCATCGGGTATGACGATGGTTTCTTTATCCAGCGTCGGTTTGAAAATGATTAAAAGATCTTGGACATTGCTTAAACGATAAAGAATGGATTTGGATTGAAGCACGATGACTTCAGCGTCGGTCTCAAGTTCGGACGTGGCTTTCAGTTTAAAACATTGCGAGTTTTTCCTTAACGCAACCAACGATTTAAAGAATTCGACATCATTAACATTTTCATCGTATAAAGACCAATCGATGAGGTTGATATCATCGCCAGAAACATAAGAGTTTTCATCGTCTTTTTTAGAGCGATAAAATTCCTGACCGGCATGGATGAAGGGCACCCCTTGGGCAAGCAACACCATCGAAGTGGCCAATTTTTGACGTTTCTTGTTTAGTTCAATATCTTTGGATAAATAAAGCATTTTATCGAAGAACGTCCGGTTATCATGACATTCAACGTAGTTAATCGATTGGGTTGCGTATTTAAACATATAGCGGTTGTGAGCACTGCCCAAAAGCATCTCTTTGACAATCGTTGTTTCGTCTAATTTGCCGGTGGCGTAACCGGGAATTTCTGGAAAGAAGGTTGCGCCTTTAATGGTTTCACGGAAACGGTCATTAAAGAAGCCGATGGTGTAAATGACATTTTTATTGCTCATATGCGCCATGCGGTCCGCTTGGTTTGATGAATACATCTTCCATCCCTCACCATAGACCAAGAGATGTTCATCCAGTTCATGAAGTTCTTGACGAAGTTCATTCATCGTTTCAGTATCGATGAGTCCCATTAAATCAAACCGGAATCCATCGACTTTATACTCATTAACCCAGTAATTGACCGAATCAATGATAAACTTACGAACCATTTTTCGGTGTGTCGCCAAATCGTTATGACAACCGGAAACATTGGTATAAATGCCATTGCGATCAACGTGATAAGCGTAGCCCGGAATGATTTGTTCAAACGGGAATGTATCGGCGTCATACACGTGATTATACACAACATCCATAATCACGTTAATTCCATTTTTATGGAAAGTATCAATGGTTTGTTTTAATTCGTTAATTCTTGCATAGGGATCATTGGGATTGGTCGAATACCATCCTTCAGGAACGTTGTATTGTTGGGGATTATAGCCCCAGTTATAGGCGTCGTTTGGATGATTTTCATCGATGCCATCGAAATCAAAGATGGGCATCAATTGCACATGAGTCACGCCAATTGATTTTAAATAATCCAGCCCGGCAGGATTTCCGGCGGGAGTCTTAACGCCTTCTTCCATCAGTCCAATAAATTTTCCGCGGTTGATAAAGGGGATTTCAGGATCTGATGTAAAATCACGAACATGCATTTCATAAATGACGGCGTCGAGGGGGTTTCCGCTAAAATGCGATTCATAGCGCATTTGATAGGTTTTTGTCCGGTCGATAACGTAATTGTACTCGCCATTGGCATTTGAAGCGACGCCATAAGGGTCATTGACGATGTGCGTTTTTCCGTTGACATAAACATGATAGCGGTATTTAAATCCATCGAGATTTCCCGTGACAACAAGTCGCCATACACCAAGATTTTGATAGACCATGTCCAGCATTTCTTGCGTTCCATCCGGTTTAACCAATTCTAATTGAATCGATTTGGCTACGGGTGTCCAAAGTTTAAATTTCGTTGATTCAGGGGTATAGGTAAAACCTAAGTCATTCTTTTTATAAAAATAGATGTTATCAAAAAGATCGGTACGAACAATTTTACCGGTATATAATTCCGATGAAATGTCGTCATCATCGACAACATAGTACGTTCTTTCCAGATGGATGTAGGCATCAAATTGGCAAACCAATTTGACTTCAATTCCGATATTGTGTTTTTGAATAACGGAAAGATCAATGGTCTCGTTATTACCCACCAAATGATATTTGTTATTATCGCGATAATTCTTTAAAGGGATGATGATGGTAAGCTCATCAAAATGATCTAAGTAACAATAAAACTGTCTATTTTCCATGGTTAGCACCTGTTGTCGTTCCGTTCTTCAATTTGTTTATGACAAAATCTTTTATGGCTTCATATGTATTGGGAATTTGTAAAGTAATCACTTGGTAGGTGATATCATCAATCAAATCGCCGATGATGCGGGCGTCTTTGACTAATTCCAACATTAAGATGTCTTGTCCTTTAAAGGATAAATCACATGTTTTATGAATGGGCATTTGTTGATAGAGTTTGTTAATGAGAATGGATTGGTCCCGCGTTGGGTCTAGCGCATTAGAAATACGGTTCGCCATCAAAGATAACTCAAGACCATTCACATAAACCAAGAGCTCGTTAAAGGGTTCATTTTGCGTCACGGTAACCAAATCCATCAAACGTTCAATGATGGTTCTATCGTGATTGGAAAAACGCCATTCTTCGGGGAATTCTCGGTTATTAAGATAAAAGGATAGTGCGAAAAACTCAAGATAAGATAAATGATACTCTGTTTGATGTTCTATCCATACAAGCCCAGACATCATTGGCTTTAAAACAGACTCTATCTCGGCTTTGTGCATCAATTTTAGCGCTTTTAGAACGTGCTTGCCTGACAGAATCAGCTTCAGTTCTTGCATGATTCGTTCATTCGCAATTTCAATTAGTAATGCCTTATTTCTTGAGATGCTTTCAAAGGTTTTGGGTTCAATTTCAAACCCAAGTTTGCTGACAAAGCGGAAGGCTCTCATCATTCTTAAAGCATCCTCTTTAAAACGAGTATCAGGATCGCCAATCGCACGAATGATTTTCGCTTCAAGGTCTTTTTGGCCATTGAATTGGTCGATGATTCTTCCGTTAATATCCATCGCTAGCGCATTAATGGTAAAGTCGCGGCGCTTTAAGTCCTCGGACAAATCCAAGGTATAAGCAACGAATTTTGGATGTCTTGCATCTAAATATTCACCCTCGGTTCGAAATGTTGTCACTTCAAATAAGGATCCTTCGAATGGAATCGTGAGGGTTCCATACCGTTCGCCCGTTGAAATAGCATTGGGAAATAATACCTTAATTTCTTCTGGTTTCGCAGAGGTTGTCAAATCAATATCAGAGGATTCAATTGATAACAAAAAATCACGGACGAATCCCCCTACAAAGTAGGCATCATATCCGTTATCGATCAATCGTCTTAAAATTTCTTTTCCAGAAATGATTGGATTTTTCAAGCTATTCACCGCCAGTAATTATACCATAGGATATTGATTATTTCTATTCTTTTATATTCGCGTGTGCTATAATTGAGGAGGTGATTTGAATGAATTCAATCAAAGCAGTGACAATCGAAGACAACGAAATTAAGAAATCGCGATTTATTGCGATTTTATATCCTGTTTTGAACGAAAAGGATGTACAAATCGCCCTAACCGATGCAAAGACCAAACATCCTGGTGCAACCCATTATTGCTTCGCCTACATTCTGGGCGATAATGCCGAGATTCAAAAATCCAGTGACGATGGCGAACCGCAGAAAACAGCGGGTGCTCCTATGTTAGAAATCTTAGTGAAGAACGATTTAACCAACGTCCTTGCGGTGGTTGTTCGTTATTTTGGCGGTATAAAACTTGGGGCCGGAGGATTAATTCGGGCCTATGCAAGTTCTGTCAAAAGTTGTGTGAAGGCGTCTACTTTTACGAAATCTACCCCTTACACAAATTGTGAAGTTGCGGTCGATTATGGTTCAGCGGGTGGAATGGAATTTTATCTCCATAAAAACGCTGATACCATTGAGAAGAAATACGGTGATCTAATTACTTTCACCTTCACCATTAAATCGGCTCAACTGAATAAATCCAACGAGATGGTGAAAAAATTAAGCAACTTCCGATCTACCATCAAAGTTGTTTCTGAAGTCATTCGATATATCTAAAAGTAAAATCCCTGCGAAGCTCATCTCCGCAGGGATATTTTTATTAAAATAGGTTATTGACGAATTCAAACAACGATACCAATGCATCCACAAACAAGAAACCCAAGATGACAGATGTAACCATAAGCACAAACCGGATTTCATCGCTGGCATTGGGTTTAAAAACCTTTGATAAATCAATGGATTGCAAAGCCCGATAAACAAAAGGCGTTGCGATAAAAAATAGTATAATCCGTGAAACCATAAAAACATTTTCTGGAAACATAGTCTCACTCCATGATGGTATCGGGGATAAATTCTCCCGTTGACATATCGGTCACTACATTTACGACCAAACGATTTGGCAAACAAACGATGGGTTGTAAACTAGAGTTGGTGGGTGGTTGTAATTCACACAAATCCTTGGGACTCACTTGATAATCTACTTCAATTTTTTCGTCTTTAACCAATAATTTAATTCCAACAATGCCATGCTGATCTGCATAAACATCTGATTCCCATAACTCGGCCATCTCGGCTTCGGTCATGATGGCTCCAGGGACATAAAATATTCCTTCTTCAGCACGTTCGACTATCACATCTTCTTTATATACGGTATCATAAATAACATATTCATTGGATTTTAAATCGATCATTAAGATAAGTTCATCTTGATAAAAAATCTTAGCATAAACGTTGCCTGTCGATTGACTATTTTCATAGAGTTTGAAGGCGAATAAAGAAACCAAGCCCAAAAGCAATAAAACACCAATAAAGATTAAATCATTTTTTTTCATGGCTCAGCCTCCCTTCAAATCAACCTAATTATACACGAAAATCGGTGAAGTTTCAATGAATGCTTATATGATATTGTTTGGCATATTATCAAAAATTTGATATAATGTTAAAAGGTGAAATAAAATGAAAAAAATTATGATTATTGCCTTACTTTCTTTAATAGTAATGACCCTGTCAGGATGTAAGCCGAAATTTGAAAATCCAAACCCTGATTATTGTGAAGAAGGCGCCATCGAAGGTGTCTATAAGTGTACAAAATCATGGACATCCGTCTTTGATACGACCATTTCATTGACACTATACGTCACTAGCACTGACACCTATGATATTGTCGAAATATTTGAGAATGTCTACGATATTTTATGGAAATATCACGTGTATTTTGATAAGTATAATGCCTATTCGGGAATAAATAACGTTTATACCATTAATCAAAACAATGATCAAGAAACACTTATTGATCAAGAACTATATGATGCCATCGAATACGTCTTGGCGGAAGAACAAACCATTCTTTTGGATGGTGTCAGTCTGTTTAATATCGCATTAGGACCCGTACTCAATATTTGGCATAACATCAGAGAAGCCTGCGAGACGACTTCATGCCCCGCTCCTTCATTAGAACCGTTTGAAGCCGAATTCAATATCAATCCCGATGATATTCTTCTGAATCCCCAAACGAAATCCATTTCATTCGCCAAACCCGACATGATTATTGACTTAGGCGGTTTCGGTAAAGGGTACGTTCAAGAAAAAGTAACAGATTATCTCGATGACCTCAACATTCGTTACTTGCTAAATGCTGGAAATTCCAATGTTAAATCTGGGGGAATCAATCCTAATAATGAGGATGGCAATTACTACATCGCCCTCATCGAACCCAATCTCGAATTCTCTTTTTCAAACACTTATTTTGTTTATTTGAAAGTACCGGGAGGAATGGCCTTGGTCACCTCCGGAAACTATCAACGATTCTTTATTGGAATTGAAGATGATGTTGTTTATCACCACATCATTGACCCAAGAACGTATCTCCCCGGCGGTGAAGCTATGTCTGTCACGGTCATTACTGAAGATGGTGGATTAGGAGATATCTATTCTACTGCCGTATTCTTAATGAGCGTTGAAGAAGGCAAAACTTTTGTCGAAGCAACCGAAGGATTAGAAGCTATTTGGTACAAAACTGATGGGACCGTTGAGTATTCATCCGGCTTTGGGACTTATATCTTCGAACTCTTCCCAAATCGAGCCTAAAAAAATAAAGCAGATTCCGTAAGGATTTCTGCTTTTTTCATTCGTTGTCTGGATTCATCAATTGATTATGGAAGATATCAATCATTTTACGTCCAACCAATCCGGTAATCACACCGGTTGGGATACTAATTAAAATCATATAGGGTAAATAATAAATTAAAGTGGGCGTATCTAATACAAACATTGCCATCCCAATTTGCCCCACCATATGGGATAATGCTCCCCCAACCGATACAGATACAATTGATAACTTTGGAAGATGTTTGACCAATATCATCACAAGATAGGCGATGATCCCTCCTGAGAAGCTTATCAATGAAGCGGGGGAAAATAAACCAGAATATATGAGTGAAACAATAAATATTCTCAGTAAAGAGACCGCAAAGGCCTCTTTTTCGCCATAGATATATAGAATAATTAAGGTGATGATGTTGGCTAATCCCAGTTTTACACCAGGGATAATAAACAACGTCACTGATATCATCGATTCAACGATGGAGAGAACGATACTAACAGAAATCATGATTGCGAGGAACACGAGTTTTTTCAATTTCATAAGGACAAATCACCTCCATTATTCTACCACTAAATATCATTAAAGACAATGAAATCCAAAGATCAAATGAGATGATTTAGAAAATAATATAATCCATCAACACGTTCTCGGTATATAAAAAATCATTCCTCAGAGGCTCAATCATAATCAACCTCTTCACGAATGATTTTTCTAAATATAATTAATTTACTTAACGGCCATATAATAGCGATAGCCCATGACTACTGGCCAAAACAATAGACCAATCGCAACGACCACAAACCATAAAAAATCATTGAAAATATTGAGGAGTGTCAAATTTAAAAATACGCACAACCCCACAATGATAAAATACCCGAAGATTGAGAAAATCAGTTGACTGCGACGACGAATTCTCAAGTCGACTTTTAGTTTTGAACTTTCGTCTTGAAATGCTTCCAAAACATCCTTCGTCGATCCAAATTCTTTCATTGAAATTTTGACAGCGTCTTCTAAGGGTGTTCCCGATTCCACTAAATCATCAATTTTTTCTTGAAGCGACGTTGAAAGAATTTCGATTAATTCTTTTTTGTCAGCCTCATTGAAAAAATCCTTCAATAGACCTGCAACGAATTTCTTGATTTTATTCATGAAATATCACTCCCTAAAATTGCCATCATGATTTCCTTAAGGAGTTTCCATTCAGAAATGGTCTCGCTATAGTAGGCTCTACCAAACGGTGTCACTTTATAGTACCTTCGTTTACCGCCATGAGATTTTTCACCCATATAAGACTGGATTAAGTTCTTCATTTCAAGCCGTTGAACAACGGCGTATAACGTTGCTTCTTTAATATCAAACTTGTTCTTCGTGCGAAGACTGATTTCATTGGCTAATTCATAGCCATACATATCTTTTTCCATCAATAGTTTTAAGATGATGGTGTCGATGTGGCCACGGATGACATCACTGGAGATCATAAATTAGTGTTTTAAAACATATCCAATCGTCATGGCTTTTGGACCGCAATGCGCTCCAACCGCCGGTGTGAGTAGATAATCTTTAATTTCTTTCAAATTAGGTCTGGCAGAAAGAACTTTTTCGCGAGCGTAAGCGACGCTCTCAGGATTGTTCGCATGGATAATAAAGGGTTCATATTCTTTACCCTCTGTTTCTTCTAAGAACTTTTCAATAACTCGGTCTAATGCTCTTTGGAAGGTCCGAATCTTTTCAACCGTAACGACAGCACCTTGTTTATCAATTTCTAACAAGGGCTTGATTTTTAAGACATCGGCAACGAATCCTGCTGCGTTGGACAAACGACCGTTTTTTACCAAGTAACGTAAATCGTTGACAGCGAAATAAATATGGTTATTGTCTCGAATAAATTCAAGAGCTTTCATGATATCCGCCATCGATTTGCCTTGATTCGCTAATTCAATGGCTTCAAAAGCCATTTTGCATTGGAGATAACCAACTGTCTTCGAATCAAACACTGTAACGTTGACGCCTTCAACCATTTTTTTCGCAATCATCGCATTATCATATATGCCACTCATGCGACTGGAAATGGTAATGAATAATACTTCATCACAGCCGGAATCTCTGAGTTTTTCATAGGCTTCTAACATGGTTCCGGTCGAAGCCATCGCGGTTCTTGGAAATAAGGATGAATCTGTTTCAATCATCGTGTAAAACTTATCAGCAGTTAATTCTTCATAGTCAACATATTCTTTACCACCCATTAAGATGGTTGAACGAATGACTCCGATTTCGTAGGGATGAGGAATGTAATCAATGGCAGAATTCGTACAAACAAGGACACCTAGTTTTTTCATTTCATTCTCCTTTTAGATTGATTGCTTAATCCAACACTAATTATATCGTAAAGCCGATTTAAGTCAACCCTCCGCTAAAAATAGAGGTTTATTGATTAATATCTTTTTCTGGGTTCAGTAGAGGTACGTGGGGCTTTAGAAATGGATAGGCCAGCACGTTTTCCCTTTAATTTGGTGTTATTCAAAACATTCATGACTTCATCTTTGACAGACATTGGGACACTAAAGAACGAAAATTCCGTTAAGATGGCGATGTTTTGAACATCACGACGTTGAATTTTGATTTTCGAGCATACAAAGTCCAAAATGTCAGAAACAGTCAGTTCATCTTGTTTCCCTAAGTTAAGATGGAAACGCGCTTGGGTTCCAGTATCGGTGATTCCCCAGACTTTCTTTGTATCAAATTCTTCATTGATGTCCGCAATATTGGCTTCAACACTGCTTTC
Organism: uncultured Caryophanales bacterium; assembly: GCA_942493185.1. Taxonomy (GTDB): domain Bacteria; phylum Bacillota_I; class Bacilli_A; order Izemoplasmatales; family Hujiaoplasmataceae; genus UBA5603. The sequence goes on along the minus strand of OW818673.1, from coordinate 138,200 downwards.
TTTGGCCATCATCTTTAATAAAGCAACAATGATTTGGTCTTCGGTTAACGACGATTGCATAATCTTGTTTAAGATTTCATATTCATGATCAAAGGACGTTTCACTGGTCGCAAGAGCGGTGATTTTATCAACGATCTTTTGATTTTTAACATCGAGGACTTTATCATACGTCGGAATTTGACGTTTCTTAATCTTCGTTTTTGTAATCCGTTCGATTTCTTCGATTTGTTTTAATTCGCCTTTTGAAACCAACGTGAAGGAATACCCTATGTTTCCGATACGACCGGTACGACCAATACGGTGAACATAATAATCGGCTTTTTCCGGAACGTCATAGTTGAAAACGGCTTCAACTTCTTTAATGTCTAAACCTCTAGCAGCTACGTCGGTTGCGATCATAACTTCAATAATGCCACTATGGAATTTCTTAAGAACATCAAGACGGGTAGTTTGTGGTAAATCACCATGAATCTTATCGCAGTTAATGCCGCGTTCAATCAAAGCTTGTGTTAATTCATCGACTTGAATCTTCGTATTACAGAAAATTAAGGCGAGTTTTGGACGGTACACGTTTAACAAACGATAAATGGCTTCGGTTTTATTCTCGCGTCTGACTTTGTAATAATATTGACTAACATCACTATTCGTTGCATCTTCTCCCATGACTCTGACCAACTCTGGATCTATCATGTAGCTTTTTGCAAGTCCTAGGATGGTTCTTGGCATGGTTGCGGAGAACATCAAGGTTTGACGTTCTGCGGGAACGGCTTGGAAGATCTTTTCGATATCTTCTTGGAATCCCATTTTTAACATTTCATCGGCTTCATCCAAAACCATGAATTTTAGATGGTCGAAACGAATCGTTTTACGTTCCAAGTGGTCGATGGTACGACCTGGAGTTCCGATGATGATTTGCGGTTTTTTCTTGAGTTTGTATAGTTGGTTGGTAATCGGATCGCCACCAAATACGGTGACAATGCGGCAGTTGGTAATGTATTTTGCCATCCGCATCATCTCATCGTGGATTTGCACGGCGAGTTCACGAGTAGGACAAATAACCAAGGCTTGTACATAATCTTGGTCAAAATCGAGGCGTTCCAAAATCGGAATGCCAAAGGCAGCCGTTTTGCCCGTTCCCGTATGGGAATGGCCAATAACGTCTTTGCCGGCTAATAGGAGAGGAATCGTTAATTCTTGGATTTCGGTCAAAGCCGCAAATCCCATTTCCTCAATCGCTTGTTTTATTTCACTTCTTAATTCCATGTTTAATTCCATATTATCTCTCATTTCTTTAATTGATTCGACAAGTTATTATATCATAACTTTCGGGGGTATAAAAGGGGGGTTCTCAAAGCAAACAAAAAGTCAGCGAAATGCTGACTCTAATGTAAATCTAGAATCGTTACGCCATTTTGAATCAGATGTTTGGCGGTGACGCCCATGCCTTGAAGTCGGGTGTTGGTAAACGACCCGTCATAGACATAGCTGTAACCGCACGAAGGTGACCCATCTTTCAAAATGACCTTCGTCGCATGGTGCTGTTTCATCAATTCCAACGTCACCAATTGACCGCGCAAAAAACAACAAGTCACATCCTGACCCTTTTGGTTCAGGATGCGTCCATCGTTTTGAATCTCCGCAGGGATTCTGGGTGTTGACAGACCGCCGAATTCTTCCGGACAGATTGGCAACACAATTTTGTCTTTGAGGTATTCAACGATATTGGGATTTAGATTGTTCTTGCCATCGTATTTGCAATTATATCCAAGTAGGCAGGCACTAACCGCAATGACTTCTTTCATAGGCCCTCACACTAATGAAAAGACGTGTTGTCTTAATTAGAATGAATCGATGTCAATATTGATTTTCTTGCCAATTCTTGATGCGGCCGCATAAGCGATGGTCCGGATTGCATTCGCAATCTTTCCACCTTTACCGATGACGCGACCAAGGTCTTCTTCATTCACCAAGACCTGAATGGTGATGGATTCGTCGTCTTCGGAAAATTTCTTAACGACCAAGTCTTCAGGGTGCACAACTAATGGCGTAACCAAATCTAAGATTACTTTTTCGAAATTTACTGCCATTTTATGGATCCCCGATTACTTTTTCTTTTTTGATTCAGCATACTCAGCGTTGATGCCCTCTTTAGTGAAAAGGTTCTTGACGGTATCGGTTGGTTGTGCACCAACATTCAACCATTTCAAAACTTTAACTCTATCGATTTCAACGAATGTCGGCGTTTTAGTTGGATCGTAGAGTCCTACAATTTCCAAATATCTGCCATCACGTGCTTGAGAAGCCTCTGCTGCGACGATACGGTAGAACGGACGCTTTGTTGTTCCGAATCTTTGAAGTCTGATTTTAACCATGGTATCCCTCCTGTTTTCAAAATCACAAGTATTTTATCAAAAAAAATGATGCCTGTCAAGTAAAATCTATTAACAGGCATAACTTTATTCTGTGAATTCGTAATTGGTGTTTTCAAGCAATGATTCTTCGACTTTTTTAATGGTTTTCATCATTTCGATTTGCTTTTTTACGCGTTCAAATTGAGTCGAATCGATATAACCGGTAAGATAATTTCGTTTATCATTTTTATAGACAATATGAACGCCTAATTTTTCAACTTCTTGCACGACTTTTGCCGTTGTATAATAAATGACGATTCCTTTTCTACTGACCATGATTATTTCCTTTCTGGCAGGCTTTTTTCGTTCCATTGCCAACCAAACACGACTCTAACGTACGATTAATTTGGTCTGAAACGTCGCCCAGATAGTGATTTAATGTTTCATAAGCGGATAAGTAAGCTTTATATTGATGGGTCTGATAAAGGCTTGTTTTTGCCTGCACTAATCGAGCTGACGATGATTTAAAATCAGGGTGGTGTTTTCCGATTATCATAATTTGGTCATACTGATATTTAGCAGCTTCAAATGCCTTTATTAAGGGTTTTATCGATTCATCGTTTAAACCCGATAAACTTTGAAGATAATCCTGATACATTTGTGATTGTTTTAGTTCATCGGACGCTTCAAAAGCAAGCATCGATAATTCGCTGAAGTCCATGAAATCACCCAACCCTATTATATCACAATCGTGATAAACTGACTTTAATTTTGAAGCACCATTCCCACTTCTTCTAAAGTCAATTCACGGTATCCACCGGGAAGAAGCGATGAATCAAGCGATAAACGCCCAATCTTCTCGCGTTTCAATGCGATGACTTCATTGCCAATCGCCTCAAACATTCGTTTGACTTGGTGAAATTTGCCTTCGCTGATCGCGATTCGACAAGTGTTCTCCACAACGTCAAAAATTTTCGCCGGTGCGGTGATAAATGGTTTATCTAATCCATCTAGAATTTGAATGCCTGTTTCCAGAATTTTATAGTCTTTCAACGGGTTTTTCAAGGTAACAAAATACGTTTTAAATATCTCGTTCTTCGGGCTGATAACTTTATGTAGGTATTCGCCGTCGGTGGTAAGGATAATGAGTCCATCCGTATCGACATCAAGACGTCCACAGATGCTCATATCAAAACGGCTATACGGCTCTTTTAACAACTCGATGACGGTAGGATACCGTTGATCGGTAGCGGCGCATACCAACCCAATTGGCTTATTCATCATCAAATGAACAACGTCTTTATAAAAAACAGGAACGTCGTTCAAGGTCACCTGGTCTTTTTCGGGATTGATAGAACGATCTGCGCTTGGCATCACGATACCGTTGACCTTTATTTTTCCGTCTTTCGCCAGTTTTTTAATTTCACTTCTTGAACCGTATTTTAAATACGCCAACATTTTATCTAATCTCATCATTTTTATCGATCCTCATCATGATATAATTGATTTTCTGTCCAAATTCTTAAAATTTCCGCTACACTCCATGCTTGGGTGTAGCATCCTCTCGAAATAGTGCCATTTAATCCATCAAAGATTTCCGAGATACCATTGATGCATCCTTCTTCCAAATGTTGGTTGAATTTTAGGCATAATGACCGAACAAAGGCTCTAGCAGCATTGGAGTTGTGATTGATGCGTAGATAAGCATCCATGTAGGACCCTAATAAGAAGGGCCATACTGTTCCCATATGATAAGCAAAATCTCTGGATTCAATATTTCCAGAATAGATAGGTTTAAATCTTGGATCGTTTTTCGATAGCGTTCTTAATCCATAGACATCTAATAGTTCTTTTGTCGCAACTGAAACAATGCTTTTCGCCTTTGGACCCGAAATAACTGGATAAGCCAAAGAAACCGCAAACAATTGATTTGGACGAATCGAAGCATCATTGTCATCTACCACATCGAATAAACAATGCGTTTTTGGATTCCAAAAACGTTTATTAAAGGCTTTTTTGACTTTATTGGCCAATTTACGGTAAGACGATCCATCCATTCCAAAACGATTGGAGAAATCATCCATGATCATCAATGCATTATACCATAACGCATTGATTTCAACGGGTTTTCCGTGTCTTGGCGTCACAACCACGCCATTAATCCTTACATCCATCCAGGTGACTTGATCTAATCCGGATCCTGCATGAATTAACCCATCTTTGTCCATCCCGATGGAAAAATCGGTTCCATCGCGATACGCATCAATAATCTTTTTTAAGACAGGATATAATTCTTCACGAATGAGGACGGAGTCCCTCGTTCTTTCAGTATATTGTTTCGCGGCCTGGAAATACCAAAGTGAAGCATCAACGGTGTTATAGTACGGATCTTGACCATCATCAGGAAACATATTGGGAATTAACCCATTCTTCTCATATTTTAAGAAAGAACGCAAAATTGATTTCGCTTCATGATACCGTTTGGTCGATAAACAAAGTCCAGAATAAGCAATCATGGTATCTCTACCCCAATCCGTAAACCAAGGCATCCCTGCTAAAATAGTAGACCCCTCGGTTGATTGACGATAAGCGATGAATTGATCGGCGGCGATGACCAGTTTTTGGGCGAATTCGTCACGATGATCCGCCGTTTTAATCAATTTCATCTGACGTAGACGGTAATCTGATAGGATTGTTTTGGCGTTTTTTGTCGGCATCCCTTCGGTAGAAACAACGATGCTTAATTCTTGTATAGCATTCGGTTTAAGCTTTAGGATAATTTTAAAGGGCCTTGCGGAACAATCGGTTCTGTCATCCCTGGTCGAAACATCAAAATCAAAAAACATATCCGTTAAGAAATCATTTTCAAGCGGTTCAATTATCCCGTCGGAGATGTTAAAAAAGATGTTTGTTTTAGGATCATTTCTAAGAACAAGCATCACTTCGTGACCTTGAATGGTTCTATCAAACATTAAATCATTAATCGTTGAAACATCGCCATGGCCTCGGTCATTAACCAAAGGATAGATTTCAAGTGTTCCCCCTTTTGAACCAACCTTTATACTATAGTGAATACCCACTGTATTATGCCCATAGTCTGGGGAAATGGTTTTTGTAAGGCTAACCAGCCCTGCTTGATAGACATATGTTGGAATTCCATCATATGAAAAAGACTCAAGGTATTGGTCCCCCTTCAGCTCTTTATGACTGTATTTTTGTGAAGCCAAATCATAAATGTCATTTTCAATTTTGATGATTTCTTCCGTTCGCTTAAGAATTAACGTGCGATTGATGGGTGGCTTTTTTGAAATAATTAAATACCCATGTTGCTTACGAAACGACGAATTGAAAATGGACTGAGAAGAAAATCCGCCATTACCGGAAGTTGCGACCCATTCCGGCAAATGGTTTCTCTCAAACGCGTTTAGTTTTTCTCTTGAATACACATAGTTCATAAATTCATCTCATCTCTCAATTAATATCTATCTAACTTAAAACCATGTCTTTGGAGTCATTAAATACCCATGTTTAATTGCTCAAATATTCGTTGTACAGTGCGAACAGTATCCTCAAAAAGTATTGATTTCGCATAGTCGAACTGATTTCGATATTTATCCCAAGTAATTTTGAGTTGATTATCGCTTAAAATGGCTTCTATATGTGTCTCATAATCAACCATTTGATCGAATGAACCGCGTTTTTTGGATGTATTATCGAGGGCCAATTTTAAGACAGGAATGCTGATGTTATCTCTATACATACGATAAAGCACAAATACGTCATAATAATCCCTAGGTCTGGTGTTTAAAACGCTTCTAGAAATAATCGTTTCGAGTTTTTCAGCGAGGATACTCTCGATATTATAACTACATAGCTGTATATTTCGGTTCTCGCTGAACATTTGATATTGAAAATCAATGTAATCCGGAGTAATAATATCTCCCGTGGTTAAATCGAGTTTTAAGGAAACAACTATGGATTCATAAGAAGCATCTAGTTTCACTCGATAACCAGGATAGTCATCTGTAGAACGGATTTCTTCAATCGATATATATCGAAAATTAATATTATCATCGGACTTAATAGAAATGATTTCTTGAATAATTTTAACAATATTTTCGTTTGACAATGTTAATTCATGAACTGTGATATCCAAATCCATTGTGGTTCTTGCGCTGATTCCAACGAGTGCAGATATTAGGAATCCTCCCTTTATAATGAATTTGTTTTGATAAGAAGACTTTTCCAGCCTAGTCAAAAATCGTTCAAACATGAAATTTTGGAGAAAAACTTGAGGAGGAATATCCAACTCCATGGACTTATTTTTAATATACGATTTTAAAGCCATCGCATTCATCATATCAGAACCTCTAAGTAATTCCTGACCTTCTGTTCTACTTTGAATATTTTCGAATATTCCACTAATTTTAATAGATTTTTTTGTTTATAGCCACTATATTGCTTGAATGCATCAGTGATAATTTCAACGCTAACCAAGCAATTTGGTCGCAGGAGGTCACAAAGTGTTCTCTCAAGCGAATAAGTACGCACATCATGACCGTATTGGGTTTGGATTATGGTCACACCCAAATGATAGTATTTCTCATCAACTCGATACGCTAAAATCCCCTTCTTGGTGGCCGATGAACTATTATATTTTCTTGGAAACGTCATTGAATATTTGAGCGGTGTTCTATCAGTTAAACCAAATAGGTACAAAGCCGTGTCATATGAATAGATGCCGCGACCAAATTGCTTTTGTAGGGAATCAAGCTCATCATGAAAGTAATTTTTTAAGAGATATTGTCCGCGACCGATACGTTCAAATTCTCCTAATTTTACGAGTGATCGCAAATACTCGTTATGAATTCCAGCTTGGATAAGGTCTTTATTTGATATCGTTCCATTTTGTTGTTTTGCTATAGTTATAATCATTTCTCTCATTGACATGGATGATCACCTCATGTTTTATATGCATACATTATATCACTTTGTATGCTTAAAATACAATGATTAATGAAAATATAATTGTGTTCCAAGCAAGTATTATGCAAACAATCCAGGGGTATGATATAATCATATCGGTGATGAAAATGTTGTTAATGAAAGATATCATGCAAGAATGGGAACCCGTTTTGCATAAACGTGCTACTGAAGTAAAACTTCCTCTGTCAAAGACAGATCTCGAGACCATAAAAGGAATGATGGAGTATGTGCATAATTCTCAAAACGATGCCCTAGTCCAAGAATTTGGTCTTCGTCCAGCAGTGGGACTAGCAGCTCCCCAAATCAATGTTCCCTTAAGAATGTTTGTGATGTCTGCTTATGACGAAGAGGGCCTAACCCTACACGAATACGCCGTTGTTAATCCCAAAATATTATCTTCTTCAGAAGAACAAACGTATCTTCCGGGTGGAGAAGGTTGCCTTTCTGTTGATGAGGCTAAAAATGGATTGGTTCCACGGGCAAAACGCATTAAAGTAAAATTTGAAAAAGTAAATTTGGAAACCGGAGAAACGGTTGAAACCCTTGTTAAATTGACAGGGTATGTCGGAATTGTTTTCCAACATGAATTTGATCATTTGAATGGCATTCTTTTTGTTTCAAAAGTTAAAGAAGCTCTTCCAAACGTTAAACCAATTGAATTTCCTGATTCAGAAGAATAACAATACAATCTCGACAAAAGTCGGGATTTTTTTATGAAAAAACTCCCAAAATTGATTGGGAGTTTTGGATTATTTATTTTGCATGAAATGGGCAAAACGCACGCCATATTCTTTGATTTCTTTTAATTGATCAATGGACGGATTGAACTTAATCCTCAAGCCTTCAAATGTCTTCATCTTGAGTTGGTTTAACCGTTCCGTGATGAACAAGACAGCTTCTCCGCTCCATCCGTAGGAACCAAACGCAGCGGCCGGTTTATTGCCATGAATGGTGGGGTTTAAAGACGATAAAACATCCCAAACGGGTTTAACCGTATCACCGACAATCGTGGTAGAACCGATTAACAAGGCATCTGATTGTTCGATTCTGTCCACGACGGTTTTTAAATCCGCGGTGACCAAGTCATAGAGTTCGACGTGAGCTTTCTGGTGAAAGGCTTCTAAAATTCCTTCTTTGATGGATTGCGCCATGATAGCCGTGTAACCATAGGCGCTCGCATAAGGAATTATAATCAATGGTTCTAAGTTTGGGGTCTTCGGTTTCGACCAAACTTGATACATGGCTCTAACATCCTCTAGATTTGTTGAGTCGACGACGGGACCGTGTCCAGTTAAGACGTACTTGATGGGTAAATCTTTGATTCGGTCGAGCGCCTTTACAACGAACTTCTTAAACGGGTGCATGATTGAATCAAAATAATATTTTAATCCCTCATTATAATCATCGTGATTTTTTACATTCTTTGCCAATACTCCTTCAAACGCATAATGGGCCCCAAAGAAGTCGCAAGTAAAAAGCATGGATTCTTCTCTTAAATAGGTGAACATGGTATCGGGCCAATGAAGGAACGGAAGTGGGAAGAACGTTAGCGTACGGTTTCCTAACGATATTTCGAGTCCTTCTTTGGCGGTGATGGATTTAAAAGGACGATTTATAATTTCTTTAATATTATTGATGCCGGCCGACGTTGCGATGACGGTCAAATTTGGATTAATATCGATTAATCGAGCAATGGACCCGGCATGATCCGGTTCGGTATGATTCATCACCAAATAGTCGATTTTTGTGATGTCGCATAAGGATCCTAATTTGGCAATGTAATCCTCTTGAAACGTTATTTTAGTGGTATCGATTAATGCCGTTTTTTCAGTACCGATTACCAAATATGCATTATAAGTCGTTCCAAACTTTGTTTCCATGATAATATCAAAGACGCGAAGGTCATAATCGTTAACGCCGACCCAAAAGACATTTTTTTCAATTTCAAATATATTTGTTTGCATAACTAACACCTCATATTTATTATACCAAAAATCCCATAATTCTCAACGAATGTGCCTAAATGATTCATCAAATAGTGATAAAGAAAACCGAGAATCAGGACAATCCTCGGTTTAGAACAATCGATTGATTAAAATACTGGAAAAACTGAGACGCCATATGTTTCGGTGATAAAGGTACGAACCGCTTCGGATTGTAACGCTGCGACCAATGCTTTAATTGCATCGCTATTTTCGGTTCCGCTTCTAACCGCTATGATATTGGCATAGGTTTGCGCCGCAACAGATGAAGTCGATTCAGAGACCAATAAACGATCTGTGACCTCGGCACTTAATGCATAGTTGCCATTGATGACCGCAAAAGCCACATCTTCTAAACGGGCTGGAATCCCCGCAGCTTCAACTTCAACGATATCAAGGTTATAGGGATTGGCGGCGATGTCTAACACCGTAGCATTGAGGCCAACACCAGTCTCTAACGTGATTAAGCCGTTGGCTTGTAATAGTAACAAAGCTCTGGCCAAATTCGATGAATCCGAAGGAACGGCGATTTTTGCGCCTTGGGGAATGGCGGTTAAATCATCTTCGGTTCCCGCATAAAGTCCTAATGGTTCAAAGTGAATCGATCCTGCGGCAACAAGCGTGGTTTCATTGGCTTCATTGTAGGTATTTAGATAGGGAACATGTTGGAAGAAATTGGCATCAAGTTCGGAATTGGCCAAGGCATCGTTGGGTAACACGTAATCCGTAAAAGGTACAATTTCAAGGGTATAGCCTTGTAAAGCGAGGGCGCTTTTGATTTCTTCTAAAATCTCAGCGTGAGGAACAAGCGTGGCTCCGACTTTGATAATCTTGTTATCAATCGGTTCCTTCGAGGTGCAACCTAGGGTTGCGAGGGATGCTAAAACAATGGCTAATGCTAAGACTAATTTTTTCATAATTATTTCTCCTCTTTTTATTTTATTGTCGCTTGTCAAGTTTCTTGGCAAGAATGTTAAACGTCGTTTGAATCAATTCAACCATAATGATTAAAATCACGATGGTCACAAGCATGATATCCGTGCGGTAATTGTAGTATCCATAGCGGATTGCAATATCCCCTAACCCGCCGCCTCCCGCAGCGCCAGCCATGGCAGAAGCGCCAATTAAGGCAATGGCCACAATGGGAATAGATCGAACCAAGGAGGGTAATGCTTCAGTCATATAGACTTTTCGAATGATTTGAAGGGGGGTTGCCCCCATAGCGATGATGGTCTCAATCAGTTGTGGATTGAGTTCTGAAAGCGATGCTTCAACCATTCTAGCCACAAACGGAGCCGCCGATAACGAGAGTGGAACGATGGTTCCTATGGTTCCAATCGAGGTCCCAACGATGAATCTTGTGAAGGGAATTAATAGAACCATCAAGATGATGAATGGAATTGATCGCATGGTGTTGACGATCCATCCCAAGATTGCGTATAAACGCTTGTTTTCGGCAATTCCGCCGCTTTTAGTTACGATGAGGATTATCCCTGTAGGGACGCCTATCATAGCGGATATGACCAAGGAGATGGCAACCATCGCAATCGTTTGCAAAGTACCTTTTAAGAGTAATGGAATGTATTCGTTCATAATGATACCTCCTTTCCAAGCAAGAGTTTCGTGATGCTTGCTTGCGGATTTTCAAAGGTGGTTTGTACATCCCCTGATTCTGTGATTTGACCAAGATCTAAAACCAAGACGTTATCACAGATTTGTCTGACAATACCGACTTCATGGGTCACAATGATGATGGTGACGTGCTCGGTTTTATTAAGGGTTGATAGGAGCGATATGATTTCTTTGGTCGTTATGGCATCGAGTGCACTGGTGGGTTCATCACATAAAAGTATTTTCGGTTTCGTTGCCATTGCCCTAGCGATCGCAACCCGTTGCATTTGACCCCCAGATAATTTTGCAGGATATTGGTGTTCTTTTCCTTGTAATCCAACCATCTTGATTAATTGCTTGACCCGTTCAGAAATTTCGAATTCATCAACACCCGCTATCTCGAGTGGGAATGCTATATTTTTAAACACGGTCTTTTGCATGAGTAACTGATACCCTTGAAACACAACGCCTATACTTTTTCTAAGTTCCCTTAGACTCGCCGAATTCATCTCATGAATGGTTTGACCGTCAATTTCGATGACCCCTGAATCAGGAACGACCAGTCCTGCTAATGCGCGAAGAATCGTTGATTTTCCCGCTCCGCTCATTCCAATAATTCCGGTTATCGATTTATCTAGTATGGTGAAAGAAACATCATTCAATGCATGTAAAGCACTGGTGTTGTCGTAATATGTTTTCGTGACATGTTGAACATTAATCATGGTAAACCTTCTTTCAAAAACAAAATAAAAACGGGCACTCTCACAAAATAGAGTACCCGCATATCATTATGTTTTTCTCAAAAAATCATCATGTGTCCCTGATCTGGGCAAAAAAAAGATGACGGTTCAAGTACGCCAAATAATTGCTGGTTATACTCTATTGCTGTAACGGGCAACACCGTCGTAGCCTATCGCTTGGCGATTCGGTACGCGACTCCGAGATCATCTCCACAGGTACATTCACAATACCCCATCACACCAACCGGGGCTCTCTGAATTGCTTTTCGCTGTAGCGCTTCTCTTCACTGTCTTTGATTCTTATGAAAATATTACCACTATTATATCAAATGTTTTTGGGAATACAAGTGATAAATACTATTTTTTCAAGATAAAACGCTTTCAGTCTAATAGAATAATTATCCCCTGATTTGTTATAAGAGAAAATAAAAACTGCACAGAATTTCTGCGCAGTTCAAAGAATAAAATTGGAGGACCCAGTCGGGATTGAACCAACGGTCAAGGAGTTGCAGTCCTTTGCCTTACCACTTGGCTATGGGTCCAAGGAACTGTAATAAATTGTAAAATGGTCGGGAAGACAGGATTTGAACCTGCGACCTCCTGGTCCCAAACCAGGCGCTCTACCAAGCTAAGCTACTTCCCGTTTATAATGGCGCGCCCACCAGGAGTCGAACCCGGAACCTTTTGATCCGTAGTCAAACGCTCTATCCAATTGAGCTATGAGCGCGCGAGTGGCAATAATAGGAGTCTGTGAACAGGACCGCCTTTTTAGAGCCGATATATATATTACCAAAATTCCATAAAAATTGCAACGATTATTTACTGAAAACACAATTTTTAATGAACACTTCTGAGCGTCGAAAGTGCATATTACAACCATTTTTGCAGGAGTATTGTTATAATGACATCGTAAGGACGTGAAACCATGAGTAAATACCATCAATCAAATACCATTCGCGTGACCGAGGTCGAATTAACCGTTCATAATCTTGAAATCGAACAAGATTTTTATTTGAACAGACTAGGCATGCACTTATTATCAAAAGAACCCAATAAATCGATTTTATCCCTTGACGGAGTTCATCCGTTTTTGACACTTCATGAAGATTCTTCTGCACCAAAAAGAGGCAGAACGACTGGATTATATCATTTTGCTATTTTATTACCAAGCCGTAAAGATCTTGGCATTTTTTTGCGCCACGTTATAAAACATCAAATCCCCATTGGAGGAGCTGCGGATCATGGCGTGAGCGAAGCGATTTATATGTCTGATCCTGAGGGCAACGGCATTGAAATATACGCCGATAAACCCGATACTTTGTGGCATGATGAATTTAACTCTTTGGTCATGGTCACAGAGGAACTTGATTACACCGGCATCTACTACTCGGCTGAGGATTCAGATGTTTTTGAAAAACTTCCTGACAAAACCATTTTGGGTCATTTACATTTATCGGTCAGTTCGCTTGAAAAAGCCAAAGAGTTTCATGTAAATGCCCTTGGCTTTCAAACAACCCTAGACACCTTCCCTCAAGCCCTCTTTACCGGCAATTCTGGGTACCATCACCATTTAGGACTCAATACCTGGATGGGTCATAAAAACCCAGATATTGGGGCTATAGGCTTAAAATCATACACCGTGAATTATCCTGATTGTGATGCAATTCATTTGGCGATGAAGCACTTGGAAGCTTTGAAATACCCTATCGTCGAAATCGATTATGGTTATCAAACCAAAGATTTTGACGGAACGATGGTCAACTTAAAACTAGATCCTTCTCAAAGAAAGAATCGCCAAAATTGACGATTCTTTTTAATTATTGATGTGCTTTTTCTTTTTGTTCGATTCGCCAAAACATTAACATCGTGACCGTTAATCCCATACACATTAGCAAGCAAAACCAGAAGACAATTTTAGCCAAAGGCGTTGAGAGATCCGGTGTTAAAAGCATGTATAAATTGAATACGGATACGGACGCAATCATTCCGGCAAATTCAATCGACTTTGCGAATTTGATTTTGGCATATTTACCCACGAGTGCTGTGATGGCATATAGCACGATTGGGATAATGAACAGAAGGTCAAAAAGGCCAAGGATGGCATCAAGCAAGTGCCATTGCCATGACCAAAACTTTAAGATAAGGGTTAAAATAATTCCAATAAAACAAAGGGTGCGACGAATTCGAAATGTCATAGGGTTGTCCAGTCTAAAACGTATTTTTGAAGAGGATTCGTTCTTACTTTGCTACAGAATCAAAATGACGGGTAAAGAAAAACTGATCTTCTAATAATGCTTCAATGGTACGAATGCCAAGTCGATGTAATAGTTCAATAACATAGGGATTATCAATCGGAGATTTATAGATGGCTGCTTTTGCATAGTTGCGAACATGCGTCGCCGCAACATCCTTATCAATGATGGCTCGCGGTCCACCCACACATCCCCCAATACATCCCATTCCTTCGATAAAATTCGCTTTCGTTTTGCCGGTTTCTAGTTCTGCCAATAATTGTTTACAAGCAATAACGCCATCGGCTTGTTGCGCTTTGACTTTGATTTCTTTATCGGGTCGAATTCGGTTTAAAGTCAACCGTACCGATTCTGATACACCTTTCGTTACCGCATAGATTCTTCCTGCATAAGAGGAATGTTCTCTTAAATCAGACACTAAGGACTCTGGTGTTATTTTTGCAACATCAAACAAATCCTTGACTTCGCGGAAAGTCAGTACATGGTCTATCGCATCCGCAATATCCGGTTCTTTCGCTTCTGCTTTTTTTGCCAAGCAAGGGCCAATAAAAACAACGGCAGAACCCGGAACCAGATGTTTGATGACGCGCCCGGTCGCAATCATCGGCGAGACGGATGCGGGAATTTTATCGAGCAAACGCGGATGCAATCTTCTAATCATTTGAATCCACATAGGGCAGCAGCAAGAGGTTAACATATAATCGCCCTCATCGTGGATTTTTCCATCAAATTCGAGGGCTTCTTTAAGGGTTAAGATATCAGCGAATAAAGACACTTCCACCATTCCCGCAAAACCTAGTCGTTTAAAAGCGGCTCGGATTTTACCATCATCCATTCCTGCAAACTGGGATAAAAATGCAGGGGCAATCGCTGCGAAAACCGGACGGTCATTTTTTTGAAGCGTCAACAGAGTTGCGACTGTATCTTTCGATTCAAGAAGGGCGGGTATTTTTTCAACGTCAAGCCGTTCCTGACAATGACTACTTTTTAATTTGAACGTCCAATTGCCGCCCTCATTTTTCGTCATATTATCAAAAAGACAGTCCAAAAAATGTTTTTCAGGACAATGTCCCGTGACGCTTTCGCACGATAATTTGATATTGGGTAATGAGGGTTTTAATACGCATTCCAAATGATGTGGATCATATTTCAACTTTAGAAGATCGGGATCTACTTCCTGGGTTTCAGTCGCTCTAACAATTTTTGCATATAGTTCTTCAAACGTTAAGGATGATGACTGTTTCACGATATATCCCCCTTTGAATATCTCTATTTTAACATATTTTAGTTAATCTATAATAGCGGACAGAGAAAATAGGCAAAGAAAAAAGCATCCCCAAAATGGTTAGAGATGCTAATCAATTATTCAATACCTTGTTTAATCTTTACTTTGTTATCATACATGCGCGTATCGCATAGCTTTATGAGTTCTTCTAGTTCTGTTCCATCTTCCGGATAGGTCGCAATACCACAACCAAATTTCATCACTTGCGTTGTACTATGATAGAAGAATGGTTTTTCTTCCAATTTCATCCGCAATTCCGCAATTCTAATTTGTGCATCTAAGCTATTTGTTTGCGGATAAACCAAGAAAAATTCATCGCCGCCGACCCTCGAGAAGAAGCTATTGTCCGTTTTTCCTTTTCTGACCATTTCGGAAAAATAACGCAAGCATTCATCACCGGCATCGTGACCAAAACGGTCATTGATGTCTTTTAAGTTATTGATATCGATAGAACATATGGATAAGGGGGTTTTGGTTTTGACGGCTTCTTCATAGGCTTTGTTCAGTAATTCAAGGTGATAACGTCGAGTGTTTGCCAGAGTCAATTCATCGTATCTGGTTTGCTTAACGGCTTTTCCGTAAAGCATATGGATTGCAATCGAAATTTCAATCTGTCTGGCCAGATGTTTGATTAAGCGTTTATCACTTTCATCGTAAGCCAATGCTTTATCGTAATTGTCCAAATTGATGAGGCCGAAGAATTGACCGTTGTGTTTAAAGGAACAGGTCAACACTGCTTGGGCGACTAAAGCTTCTTCGGTATCCAGTTTTGAGACGAGATCATCGCTTAAATGCGCTTCATCAAAAACTCTTAAATCTTCAATGATGGCCGGTTCATACATATCTTCAAACGTTGATTGAAACAAATCTTCAACTTTTAAGGTGATTTTTTGCAAATTAGCCAAGCTATATCCAACAGCGGCACGGTATTCCATCACTTCACCGTTAAAGATTAAAATACTTCCGGCTTGCGCTTTAGGAAGAATTCGGATGGCTTCATCCAAAATCATTTGTAGTACATCGTCAAATCGGTCATTTTTTAGCATTTCAGTGGTGACAACCATCATTGCTTCCGTAATCTTATGGCTTTGGTCTAAATCATCAAATGTATTTTTAAGTGTTTTTAAAGATATTTCTTGGGAACGGTTGGTTTCTTCTAACGCCGACATCAAATGATGGCGATTGACGTTCGAACGATATTGAATCCAAGTGTATAAATATCCCAAAATAAACACCATGGCCGTCGGCCTTAAACTTTGGAAAAATATCATGTCAAATCCATGGGCTAAATACATGACCATGGTAAAAGAAATGACCGCAAAAGCAAAAAGGAAAATTCTTCTTTTGGCGGGATATAACTGTATCATTGAAACGGCGAAAACCGCAATTAAGAATGAATCAATTTGATTAGAGTACCCCTGATACATATAGGTAATCGCAATGCCAATGTATAATATTAAGAAAGGATGAAGCTTGATGATTCCTCGAACCAACGTTGATTTGATTTTATCGCGGTTTTGATAAACCATTAAAAAGAAGATCAGTTGCATAAACATTAATCCGGAAGCGAGTAGATAAATATAGTTGGTTCGTACCGTATAATCCGGAACCAAAAAATAAGAGACCATCTCGATAATTCCAATTAAGAATGATGAAATGATTCCCAAAATGACGTCATACATAAGAAAATGAAAACTTGCGTTTTCACCTCAGAGGCGTTTCGCCTCTTTTTTTAATGCTTAAAAACTGGTATGATATAAGCATAATGAGCACAGACAACCGCCGGTTAATCTCTTTCCTTGTGGACGGAAGGCTTCCCAAAGACGCTTATGCGAGGTTGGATGCTTTCAATTATCAGCTGATTCTGGCGGCCAGGGCCGGAGCCTCCGTCTATGAAAACGAAGTTCTGAAGTTAAACAATTGCCCGTATTCTCGAGATCTTCAGGGACATTTTTCGATTCGAGACATTTTCATCGAATACTGGGATCGGTTCTTGACCCTGCATGCCGACAAAAAGATCCGTCCCGCTATTTTGGACAACGTCAGACGCATGATGGGTTGCCGCGACTTTAAAAACGGCTATCTCTTCTTCGCCTGTCCGCACTGCGAGAACTATCACATCGTCGGATTCAGTTGCCATTCCCGGTTTTGTCCCTCTTGCGGAAAGAAATATCGCGATGCTCGCACGCTGGAGATCGCGAAGAAGTGTCTTTCGGTCCCTCACCGCCAGTTCGTCTTCTCGATTGCGAAAGAGTTACGTCCTTACTTCCGCATCTATCGGGACCTGTTTGATGTATTATTTCTAAGCGTTCGCGAAGCGTTGGATTATCTGGTGTCCGGTAAATCCAAGATTGCCAAGGCCGAAGGCCGTTCCCTGGGTTTTGTCCAGTTTCTGCACACCTTCGGGCGGGACATGAAGTTCAATCCCCACATCCATGTCCTCATCGCCGAGCGCATTCTCGATGATGCCGGGAAGTTAGCCAAATTCGATTACTTCAACTACGAATCTCTCCGTAAATCTTTTATGCGCCAGTTACTCCACAATATCTATCTCTTTTTGAAAGACCACGCGTCCAAAGCGGAACTGTCTGCTTTCTATCAGCTGAAGAATCAGTTATACAAACGCTATGTCGATGGGTTTTACACCCACGGCCCAAAGCTGCTCGTTCATTCGCGCGTCGCCATCAAACAGATTGCTGAATACATCGCTCGATACGCGGCTCATCCCGCCATCAGCGAATCGCGCATCACCGCCGTCGATTACCTCAACCACACGGTCTCCTATTACTACGACCCCCACGAAGACGACAATCTGGACGATGAATCGTTGAAACGCGGTCGCCAATTTGTCACCGAGTCGGTCTTTGACTTCATCCGAAAACTGATCATCCACATTCCCGACAAGGGATTCCACACCGTCCGTTATTACGGCTTTTATGCCAACCGTTCAAAACTTCCTAAGAAACATCACGCCCTGTTATACGCCCGCCACGACCTCGCCCAGATGAAAAAGCGTTTATTCTGGCGGTTCAATATCCTCTACGCTTACCGCTTTGATCCTTTGCTTTGCCACTGCGGGCATCAGATGGTCTTGATCTACGATCTATCCTTTTTTCCGAATGCTAAATATGGAGGTGGCTAACTTGCCAAAACTATTTTCGACGATCAAACGTCCTTTATCCGAAGCCGAAAAGCGTGAACGTGCGCTCGTATACAACGATTTTATGGATCCTTTTGAACCCGATCCCAATGCCCCTGTCGATGTCGATGTCGAGGAATTTGTCAAACGCGATATTTTCGACGAGACCATCATTCTCAAATGCCTCAACTGCGGTTTTCAGGAAGAAGTCGACTTCGACCTCATCGAGGAATGCTGGGACGAATCCATGTCCCCCTATCCTGAATCTTACTGTGCCAAATGTAATAAGCCAACCGTTGTTCCTCTAGACGTTTATAACAGACTCAAGAAATAATGTTCTTCCTTATCCTCTTTCGGCCTGCTTGCAGGCTTTTTTCCTTTTTCCCTCTTCTCGGTTTTTAATTACAATTTCCTAAGTAATAAAAAAGTCATTTCCGTTGGTCATGACATCGATTGCTTTTTTGAAGTTGTCAATTAAGCGTTTTAATCCTCGCATGATTGTCTCCCAAAATGCTTAAATTGTATATTGGTTCGCACTTCAAAGTAATTAATATCTATTATACAATAAAACAGCTCTTTTGTACAATTATCTTTACGAATCTCCCTATACCTTCCTAAAGGAAGAGGTCATTTAACGATGGTTTAAATCAATCCTATTTCCAATCTAACAGGCGTTTTTCACCGCTGTATTCACTCATTTTTGAAATATCTTGCGTGACTTCCATGACTCCTTTGTATTGTTGATGGTCGTCTCTCAAAGCGTAATAGGTAATTAAGAGTTTTTTAGGACCCATCGACATCCAAAACACAGCTTCATCTCGACGACCATTTTTAAATTCCGTCAAAATTTTTTCAACTACATGAACACTCTTTTGTGGGTGACAATAACGAACTTCTCTGCCGATGACTTGAGGGGTTCTCGGAAAATGAGGCTCTTTTGTTTGATTGAAATAAACAACTTTATCAAACTCATCAACGAAGGTAATGGATACAGGCAAATGACTCATTAACAAATCAAACTGCGAAAGAGACAATGAACCGGTTGCGGTTTGAATCAAAAAATCGGACATGACTGATTTAGTATGGACCCTTTTAGGCTTGGGTAACTCTAAAAAAGCAAACCCAATACCATAGGCCGCATCTATCATGTCATCCCAAACTGAAGCATCAATTCGATCAGAAGCCATTGGAAAGACAATCAGTTCTTCTTTTTGAATTAAGCCTGTTAAGGCGTAATAAAACTCACCTATGGCGATTTTCGTTTTCATCCAATCAACGTCAGGGGCTTGTAATAGATTAAGAATATGGATTCTTAACTCCAACAAATCATCTTCGACTCGCCACAATACTTTAAATGGCATTTTACTTGGCATTAAATTTTCTAAGACAGGATATAAAATGTTTTGTAATTTAATGAATTTTTTCTCAATCGCTATCATCGATTCATAAAATGCAATCAGTTTGGTTTTTGAGTCCTTGATGACATGGTTTTCTAAATAGGGTTTTATTGCATTTAGTTGTGATAAGATTGCTTGATTTTCTTGAATCAAATCCGCTAACAAGGGTGATGCATTTTTATTCCATTGGTATTGTACCAACCCATGATAAAATACATTGACGAATTTACCGGCAAAAGCTTTGATTTCATCAACGGAGAATGGAGTTTCGTCGCGATACATGGGCATTAGAAACAAATCAGAAGGGCGAATACTTTTGATGAGTTCTTCGTTGTTTTTATACAGTTGAAGCCGGTCACTGCTAACCAAATATTGGTCCATGAATAAACCCAACTGACGAATGCGTTCGTTTTGATTTTGGGATATAACTTCAGACATAGAATTCCTCCGAAAAATGATGTTATCTTATACTCATATTATACTTGAGGGAAAGCAACATTCCTATACGATATGTGATAATTCATGACATATGGGCGGATTTTGGCTTAAATCGTTGCGCCATTTCTAGGAATCTTGTACAATACCATTGATGTATCACTATTTGGGAGGATCTCAAATGAATTTTCATCCTTTTCCAGTATTAAAGACAGAACGCCTAATTTTAAGAGAAATGCGCTTATCCGATGCGCTTGATTTATATGAAATGCGACAAGATGTTCGCATGCATGAAAATACCGATACCTTGCCAGATCAATCCATTGAAGAAACCATAAAGTATCTTGAGAAAATGAAGTCAGGAGTTCAAAATAACCGTTGGATTATATGGTCAATAGAACACGAAAAAACTAATAAAGTGATTGGTTCTATCTGCATTTGGAACATTGACGAGACGCTTTCAACCGGGGAACTGGGCTATGGAATTATGCCTTCATTTCAAGGACAAGGTTTCATGAAAGAAGCGCTTTTATCTGTCGTTCACTATGGTTTTCACAATTTACCATTAAAGTCGCTTGAAGCCTATACCGAAAAAAACAATATTACTTCAATTAAGCTCCTTGAAACCCTCCATTTTATACCTATAAAAATAGTCATTGATCCCGGTTATTTTAAAAATCGTGACTTTGAAATGGTCGTTTATGAATTACATCAGTAATTAAACTGAAAATGACACAGAAAGACGGTGGTATTATGACTAAGCCCCTTATCAAGCCAATGCCTCACCCCGATAAAATGATAAAATATTGGCTCAAAGAAAAATGGACAGTCCTGGCAATTGTCATTTTTGGACTTGGATTTAATGGGTTTATGGCTGTATCTTTCATTTATCAAGGGAAGCTAATTGACGCTATCATTGATGGTGGAACATTATCTCTTATTCTCAATGCGGCGCTGATGTTTATCGGCATTGTTATTGGAATTCAATTAATGCGTTATTTTAAACGTTACTATGTCCGTCGATTTGCGAATATAACCAGCGCAACCATGCGAAAGATGATTTATAATAACATCCTACACCAAAGTATCACGGACCTTGATCAAGAGAATATGGGCAATTTGATGACCAGAGCTGTCTCTGACGTTGATCTATGTGTGGAAGGAATGCGGAAATTTACCACTGAACTTTTCGATACGGGTGTCTTAATGATTGCCTATGTTATTGCTTTAATGGGTTTTGACGTTAAAATTTCGCTTTTATCAGTATTGTTCATTCCTATTGCCATGATATTGGCGGACCAATTAAAAGGGGTCATCTATAAATATTCAACTGCATACCGCAAAAAAAGTAGCGAGCTTGCGGATGTAACCTATGATCGCATTGAGAATGCAATGCAATACCGAATTACGGGAATGGAAATCGAAAATCGAAAAGGATACGAATCTGATTTAGTCGATTTGGAGCAAAAATCGGTCAAAGCCAACATTTTTGAAAATTCTATGCAACCCATATATAATGCTATTTCGTTAATAGGCATTATCGCAGTCTTATATTTAGGCGGATTAAAGGTCGTCGATACTTCTTGGAGCATTGGTGATTTTACAGCCTATTTCACAATGTTTCTTGCCTTGGCAGTAAAAGCAAGCAAGGCTTCAAAATTATTCAATTCAGTTCAAAAATCACAAGTATCTTGGAAACGAATTAAGCCCTATATGAAGGAGCATATTCAGAAGGTCCCTGCTTCTGTGTTGTTTCAAGAGCCTGTCTCCCTGGAGGTCCATGATTTATCAATGAATTACGGCAAGGACACCGAACCCATCATCAGCCATTTGACGTTAAATGGCAAACAAGGAGAAATCATCGGCATTACGGGTCCCATTGCTTCGGGAAAATCTACCTTGGGTTTGTCTTTGACGGGGTTGTATCCCTACATGGGAAGCATAACAATCAACGGAAAAGAATTAAGGGATTATACCGAGACAGAACGAAGTTCAGTGATCTCATATTTAGGTCATCGTCCCCAGTTACTGTCTGATTCAATCAGAAACAATATTTCCTTAGGCGAAGACATTGATGTTGCGACAGTTTTGAGTGATGTTGCCTTTGACACCGATTTAAAAGCAATGCCTTTGGGTCTAGATACCCTCGTTGGCAATTCAGGTATCACACTTTCTGGGGGACAACAAGCCCGGATTGCGCTCGCAAGGACTTTGGCAAAAAAATCGAAAATCATCATTTTGGACGATCCATTTTCAGCTGTCGATATGCAGACTGAATCAACCATTATTCATAATTTAAGATTAAATTATCCGGATACACTATTTATCTTGATTTCGCACCGCTTAGCGATTTTCCAAGTAATCGACAGAATCATTTTGATGCAAGGACATAAAGAATACATCACAGGAACACACCATGAATTGCTTGAAAAATCGCAACTCTATTCAACCATCTTTCATTTACAGTCATCGGAAGAGGGTGCAGCCAATGAAGCGTAACCATGTCGCAAAAATCGTCACTTCCGTGATGAAAAGACACTGGAAAATGTTATTGTTTCTAATGCTTGTTATAGTCCTTGTCGTGATCCTTGGATTGCTCCCACCGCAGATATTAAGGACCATTATTGATGACAATCTTCTATCTCAAAACTCCAATGGGTTATTAAACCTTGCCCTGTTATACTTGGGGATTGCACTATCAATTGGCATAGTCGATTTTCTGAAAGGCGCCATTTTGACCATCCTGGGTCAAAAGATAACCAGAGCCATTCGTTCAGAAATGATGATGAAAACCGAACGTATCAATGTGCTTTATTTTTCGGCTAATGGCACCGGGTCGGTTGTTTCTCGTTTTACCAATGACGTTGAAGCCATTAATTCGATGTTTACCAACGGCTTAGTAGGAATGATTGTCGATTTGTTTAAAATCATCGGTATTATCGTATCGATGGCGCTCTTTGATTTCATGCTTGGTTTCATCGCTTTGATATTACTTCCCCTCATCTATCTCATTACTCGTTTCTTCCAGACCCGAATGTTAAAAGCACAAATCTTAAATCGGAAACAAATTGCGAAAGTAAACAACCACATTTCCGAAAGTCTGAAGAATGTTCAAATGATCAAGTCGGGCTCGAAAGAAGCTTTTATGGAGAACCAATTTACTGATTACCTTCAAGACCACTATGAAACCATTGAGAAAGTAAATTTTTACGATTCCATATTTCCTCCAATCATGCAAATCGTTCGTGCTTTTGTCATTGGGTTGGTCATTGTTTTGGCCGCACCAGAATTGCAATGGGTTGGCATTACGTTAGGAATGGTTGCAGCTTCGGTCGAATTATTGTCTAATTTATTTGTTCCCATAGAAACGTTGGGAATGGAACTTCAAAGCATACAACAATCCATTTCTGGCATTCAAAGGGTCAACGAGTTTCTCAATGAAGTTGAAGAAACAAAGGTCAATTCCACTTTGTCCGCTGATCAAGTCATTAATGATGTAAAAAATGTTTCATTAACCTTTGAAAATGTCTCATTCCAATACGTCGAAGGATTCGAAGTCCTGAATCAAATCAGTTTAACCGTCAAGCCGCGAGAAAAAGTAACGTTTGTGGGCAGAACGGGCGTGGGAAAAACCACGTTATTTAAACTTTGTATGGGATTATTGAGTCCCAATACCGGACGCATCGCAATCAATGGAATCGACGTTACCACGATACCGAATGCTGAAAAGCGTAAGATATTTGGGTATGTCGATCAAAGCTTTCATTTTATTAAAGGGACTGTTGCTGATCAAATCGCTTTAAATGACGCCTCAATTACTCAAGATCAAATCAAGCAGGCTGTCCGGTTTGTCGGCTTGACCGAATATATCGACTCACTCCCTATAGGTCTATTAACGCCAATTGTCAATGACACCCTCTTCTCACAAGGTCAAAAACAACTTTTATCCATCGCAAGAGCCATCGTAACCGATCCACCCATCCTGCTATTGGATGAAATCACCGCTAATTTAGATTCAATTACCGAGGAATTAATTCTATCCGTGTTACAAAAGGCTGGCACCACTCATACAGTATTATCCATTTCACATAGGTTATCAACGACCATTAACGCAGATACAGTCGTAATCTTAGATAACGGCAGAATCAAGAATGTTGGATCCCCCAAAACACTTATGGAAAAAGATGATTGGTATCGTTCTCGCATGTCACTCGAAAAATTGACTTGGAAATAAAAAATAATCCTCCAAACTTGATGCTTGGAGGATTTGTTTTTACTCGGCGTTCTTGATGGGTTTTAAGGAAGGTTTATTGGTCTTAAAAAATAGAAAGGCCAAGATACCTGTATAAGCATATTGAATCACAAATTGAATAATCTCTGGTTTTGAATACCATCCTACGGTCGCATATAAGGCGATTCCCAGCGGTTTTGTCTTATGGTCGAGGAAGGTTCCAGATAAGTCGAATAGTTTGACATATAGCCAAGAAGTGCCGTCCACAATGCTTTCTGCCTTCAAGTAACTTAAGAATTCATGGACACTGTATCCCACCATAAATCCGGCTTGCAATATCAAATAAAACAACGTGATATTAAAGATGGTTTTCAAATTGACCTTGATTAAAGAACGGTAAATGAGGAAAGTCAATACACCGGAAGCCAATATCCCAACGAACGCTCCAGTTAAATAGGACAATGGGTTCACAGAGGCAAAAACAAAGAGGACAATTTCTGCGCCTTCTCTCGCAACCATGACCGTTGCGAGTAAGATAATACTTGTTTTTGAGAGACTTACGGCCATTTGTGAGTGAATATCACGAACAATACTATGGCGATGAATCATCATCCAGTAAATGAAGGTTGTAATTAAGACTAATGCCGTTAAGGATGCCAAAGACTCCCAAAGTTTGATGATATTGGCACTGGAAGTACCAATAATAAGAGATAGACCGCCCATGAATAGTCCGAAAACGATTGATGCGATAATGCCAAAGCCTAATCCTCTAAAAACATACTTTTTCTCGCTTTGTTTGCCAGTTTTATTGAGGTACTCGAGCATAATCGCGATAATTAAGAACGCTTCTAAGCCTTCTCTTAGGCCCATGACAAGGCCAGGTAAAAATTCAATTTGAAACATAACGAATCTCCATTCTGTAATATATGAAGGTAATCATGTTTAACTACCGTAATTACCCATTATTCAGGAAAAACTAAGGTGATGGTTGTTCCTTTTTTTGGTACACTTTCAATCGAAATGGACCCTTTGTATTTTTTGATAATATCAAAGACAATTTGAAGACCGATACCGCTGCCTTTTTGATGATATTTTTGTGCCGCTTCAGCTCTGTAAGGACCGCTTTTTATCTTTTCTAGTGTTGCTTCATCCATACCGATACCATGATCTTGAACAATCAAACTTCTGGATTTTTGATCAAGGGTGAAATGAATGGTAGAACCATTGGGACTATAATAAAAAGCATTAAAAAGCAGATGCTCTGATAAGCGTAAAATATCTTTCGCTGCAATGTTTAGTTCTAAATCATCCAAGTGCGCTTCAATGATTATTTTTTTTGTCACAAACACTTGTTTTAGTCGTTCTAGTTGCGATTTAAACAAAGGCGCAACATTTTGAACTCTGGTCAATTGATCCATGGTTGTCGCAATAAACTGAGGAACCAGATGTTCAATCACTTCAAGTTCTTCTAACAAATCGCGGTTGACGTTTGGGTCAAACGCAATTCGTCCTGATTGAATACCTTCTAGATAAGCTTTAATAACCGTTAAAGGGGTTTTGACATCGTGGGCTAAGACCCTCACATAATGTTCTTGAATCGATTTAAGTTCTTTTTCAGTCTTAAGTGATTCGGTGTAACGATGATTGATGTCTTCCATATCGGAGAAACGAAACGATTGACCCTCTTGGCCAATTTGTGCTAAATCCGAGTAAAGCAGGGCATATTGTTTGTTTAAGAATTGATAAAAAACAAGGATTCCAATTCCAAAAAGCACGAGTGAGAACAAATTGATGACCACCAAACCAATGGTCAGTTCTTGTCCCAATAGCGATGTCTGGTAATCTAATATAATCTCTCCAACTGGGTTGCCTTCAATATCGGTTAAGACCGTTTTGTTTTGATGCGTGGGAGCAACCTCGCTTTGATATAGCAAGATCCCTTCTTGATTATAATAGGCTAAATTTACGCCATGCGTGTGATCATAATGTTCCACATAAGTTAAGACCATTTCTGGATTTTCAAGCGTATATAAGTGCGCAAGCATCTCCACAAAGGACAGTTCTTGTCTTTCTATTTGACGAGCATATTGGATGCTTGAGGTAATGTAGACTGCCATGTTGGCAAGCAACAAAAACGTCGCAAAAACGATGGTGAAAAAACGCACCAATCGCTGTTTAAAAAACGTTTTAAAACTAATCATCGCTTTCACCTACAAACTGATACCCCACGCCATAATGCGTTTTGATATACCGGGGTTGCGTGGCGTCATCATCGAGTTTTTTGCGGATATTTTTAATATAGGCATCAATGACGCGATCAAACGCTTCACTGTCCATCGAAATGTAGGATTGTAATTCATCACGAGAAAATACTTTGTGGTGATGATTCACAAGGTGCCACAATACATCAAATTCAGATTTGGTCAACGTCACTTTTTGTTGCTTAAATTCGACCTCTCGCGAAAGGGGAATCAACCGTAGTTCGCCTTGGTAAAAAGACCGAATAACAGGGCGATGCGTCACTATTCGTTTTTGGACATTTTTCAGTTTCGCCATAACTTCTTCTACCGAAAATGGTTTTGTCAAATAGTCATCGGCCCCTAAACTTAAAACGTCGAGTCGTTCATGGATGTCGATTTTAGCAGAAATCACCATGATATAAACATCACTCGTGGCGCGAATTCGTTTGATTAGTTCTTCACCTTGGATATCAGGAAGCATTAAGTCCGTGATGATGACGTCGAAGAGTTCTTTTGCGAGGACCTGTAATGCTTCTTCGGCCGACTTGGCTAAAACAGCATGGTGACCATCCTGTTTGGCAAACATTGAAAGCAAGTCCCGTATTTTTTGATGATCTTCAACAATTAAAATTCGCATAACATCACATCCTTCAAATACATTATACGTTATTGTCATTAAAACAGCCTTGAGGACGATAAAATTTATCGCAAATCAAGGCTGTTTTTATAGAGATTGTCTGTAATACTTAACTTTAGTAAGGACGGTTGATTAAAACGAATTCTTCGGTCTCAATATAATCAATTAACTGAACCTTAATGTCATCATGGATAGCGACAACTTCATCAACAGATAACCCTGAAAAATCAACGGCTTGAATCAACTCAGCATACAGTGTATCGACCAAAGCGCGATCGGTATCATTTAAATGGAGATAGAGCCATTCATAGGAGGGATCGGTGACTTGGGTATTGTAACAACCGTAAGCTGTTCCTCCGGTGCGGTACCCCATCATGCCACCACCACGATAAAACGGTTGATAGGTAGAGGCGGTCGTTACGTTAGTTTCGATGGCATTCACGGGTGTTGGATTCATTGCTAAATAACCAAACGCTAAAACGCCAATTATGATGACCAAATACAGTGCAAACTTTTTCATATTATTGATCCTCCTTGATTCTTTTTGAAATAGATTCGTATTCTTCGATGCTTATTTCACCCTTTGACAGGCGTTCTTTAAGATGCTGTGTTGCAGAAGATTGTAGGGTCAAATGTCGATTATCCATCAAACGTGTGACTCCGTAAATCACAAGGAGCCAAAACCCGATCATGCCTATCATCCCAAAAGGCATCATTCCCCATGAAAACATGTGGGGATAATAATTGGTGGGACTCCAATCAAAAACGAATCGTCCCAGGACTTGAATCGTTAGAGCAATAACAACGAAAATCGCTGCGATTATTAAGATTGTATTTGTTTTTTTGTGCATTTTGATTCACCTCACCTTAAGAATACTCCAAAACTATGAATAAAGAATGAATGTAATCCGATTTTATAATTAATAGGATTCTCTCGCTGGATACCCCATATTGCTCACTTCATGAATGAGAGAAATGGGTTTCGTTAACGTTTCATCAAAATCGATTGTTGCCACTTTTGAAGCAAAATCGAAATCAAACTTATGGATTCCTCGGTGCATTAATAAATGTTCTATCCGATTTAAACAACCGGCACAATGAATGCCATCAATTCTAATTTTTACTGTTTCCATGGTTCATCACCTCTTTCATATCTTGAATTTATTTATTGAAATAAATATTTGTTTTCATCAAAAATCCTGGGCTTAATATCGATTGAGTTGGTGGATTCTAGGCGGTCCGATGGAAATATTGGACTGGGATTGCATCCGCCTTTTTCAGTCCCAATCGCGGTAAAATGATATTTATTACCACAGTTTTGGCAGACAAAATACTCCCCTTTTTGAACAAAATAACCTCTGCCGGATTCGTAGCAAACCTGACAGCGATTGAATGCCATGCGGACGGTTCCATTTTGGTCTTCTAAGATAAAGAATTCCATCATAACTCCTTCATGTTCGTGTCGGTAAAAGGATCCCTTTGTCGAAAGTCCAGAGGTTGGGACTTCGACGTTGCCTAAAGCATTTGCTTCAAGAACCGGCATCGAAGCTTGACCGATTTTGGAGATTAAAACAGTCCCTAAAATCACAGCTGCGCCAACGATTAACAAAAGTTTTATGCGTTTCTTTCTTTTGTTCATACGATCGATTATTTGTTGTTTTTTCATTTGTGTAAGATGTCCCATATTTTAGTTATTCCTTTCTTTATTTGGGTAACTGATCTGTGTCGGTGATATCTTCTACGACGACAATTTGACTTTTTATCATGCGCATCCAGCATGTATAAGGGATGACTCCCTCTGATTCGGGTGTAAATTCGATTAAATTATCGCCCACGACCAATCGTCGTTCGATTCCGTATTTTGAAATCAGTAAAGGATTATTACATCCATTCAAAGTACCTTCTGAAACATAGACATTAAAGACGACTTTAGTCCCTGCCTCTACCACAATGGGTTGATAATCTCCAGAAGATAAATCAATCTTTACATATTGGTATCCTTCCCGCATTTCCGAGATGGCATATGCTCCATTGCCAGACGATAAATTTAACCCCAAATAGCTTAATGATCGCGAGAACATCGTTATAGATAACAAGATGACCAATGCCGCACTAAATTTCTGAATTTTGAAAAGCTTTTGTCCTTTTAAATGATTCATCACCAAGCCGAATAAAAGCATTAGTGGAACCGTTCCTAAAGCAAATAGGAATAAAGAGGTAGCGCCTAAGAGAAATGAAGCTGTGCTTATGGCATAAATTTGCATTGCCTGAAGCGGACCACAGGGCATAAAGCCATTGAGAATTCCGGTGATAAATGGTGACAATGATTTTCTTTTTCTAGGTAATTTAATATCCGGATTTTTCTTCTTGAAATGGAAGGATGGTTTTGGAATCAACCCAAGCATCGATAAACCCAATAAAAGCATGTATATCGAGGCAAGCCCAATGATTAACCCTTGCATTTGAGCATTTGGACTCAATACTTTTCCGATTAAACCCGCTAAGCCACCAATGACGGTATAAGCAACGACTCTTCCTAGGTTGTACAGAATGGGACGCAAATAACGTTGTTTTTTGGACCCAAAAGGAAGGACAGATCCCGAAATATTAATGACTCCACACATTCCCACACAATGAACGCTGGTCATAAGGCCAATCACAAATAATAAGGGTAGTGAGATTGTATTATTTATCTCAGGAATGGCGTTTAAAACGTCAAAACCAAACAATCGTTTTATCCCTAAATAAATCAGAATCAGGATTAAGAAGATGAAAAGAACATCCCCCAGTTTTTCAAACTTGGTTTTGTTTAATTCCGCTTCAGAATCAAAGATGAGTTGTTCGCTCGTATGATAACCTAATTCAATAATGGGATCAATGGGAAACGAAGGCTCTAACCTCGACTCATCATACTGAACCGTCGCTGTCATCTTTTTTAGAGATACAGTGGCCAACTTCACCCCTTCGATTTTTTGAAGGCGTCGTTGAATTCGATTTTTACAGGAGTCGCAGGTCATACCCACAATTTTAATATAGATGGTTGTCATCGATGCCATCGCTTTCTTTATGAATCAAACGTCAGGGTTCTTCATTTTCAGTGTGATTATATCATGACATTATGAATGAATCATGAATACTAAAAAACGTGTCCTTCCCCTGGGAAAGACACGTCAAAAGTATGATCTCATTAAACTCTATAAGCAGTAATTACTCCCAAGTTTTTCGCAACCAATGGGCAGCCATTTTCGGCTGACGATCTCTGGTAAAAACGCCTTTCTTGTTGCCGTGAAAACGTTGCAACCCGGGTTTTGTCAAAAAGTCGGCGAAATTCCAAACATGTTCGCCTATCACAAACGGCAATTGATGAATGGTTTTTTGATATTCCGCAATAAATTCCACTTGAAACTCTTCGGAAAATGCAACCGAAGGCAGTTGATGCAATCCAGCAATGGTGTCAGCGCCAAACTCAGATAACAAAATCGGTTTTTTAAACTTTTCATGGTAATTTGTCAGTTCGGCTGTTAGTTTTTTTGCAATAACACTTAAATCGGTAAAATCAGTATACCAAGCAATGTAACGATTTAACCCGATGACATCGGCTAGCTGAGCAACTTTATTGTCATTTGCGCCTACCCATTCAACGATCATAATCGGTAAGTCCGTTAAAGTTCTGACATGTTTAAAGACTTCTGAGAAATACGCATAGGCTCCACCCTCCTGCGTATTGGCTTCATTCGCCACCGAAATCATCACCACAGAAGGGTGATTTTTGTCCCGCTGAATTAACTCAGTCAACTGCGTTTGATGTACTTTAAGCGTTTTTTGGTCGACCGTTCCTTCGGTGAAAACCGCTCTTGAACTCCAGAAATTGAGGCCAACGGCGGGGATTTCATCAATCACCAAAATTCCCATTTCATCCGCCAATTGATACATTTCTTCAGCGTATGGATAGTGACTGGTCCGGAAGGAGTTGGCATTAATCCATTTAAGTAATTCAAAATCACGGATATTTAACGCCGAGATTGACCCTTTTCCGATGGTCACATGGTCCTCATGCATTCCGAAGCCTTTAAAATAAACGGGTTTGCCATTCAAAAGGAATTGACCTTCTTTGACTTCGATATCTCTTATGCCAAATTTTTCGGTATATAAATCTTCAGCCGTTCTCACTTCAAAAGTGTAGAGATTTCCTTGACCGATGTCCCATAATTTTGGATGATGAATGAGCAAAGTACCGCTTGTGCCTTTTCCTTCAGCTGCAACCGCTCCGGATGGGTCATATATTTTGATGAGTGTTGAAATCGCAGTCGTGTTAATTTGATAATGGATCGATGCTTGTAGGTTATGACCGTGGGTTTTGATAATGATGTCCTCAATGCGTTCCTTTGGAACTGAATACAAGAACACATCGCGGTGTATCCCAGTCAAATTGGCAAAATCATGGTTGATTTGTTGCTTATCAACACCAGAGTCGCTTACGACGACGCCAATGGGCAATGTTTCAAAATCAAGACGGTTATCTAAAACAATCGTCAGTCTCAATGTTTCTTTATCATAGAAGGGTTTAGGTATGCCGAAATCGAACGGTAAAAACCCACCATTATGGATAGAAAGCAATTGTCCCTCGATGTAAGATTTTGCTCGGTTACCAGCAGCGCCAACGCGGATACGCAATTCGCCTTTGGTTAACGCTTTAGGAATTGAAAGAGTTCTTTCATACACGACAAGTCCCACGTGATCTCTGATGAAAGGATCCGTATATAGTTCGTTATAACTTGAAGGAACACCGATTAACAACGGCTTATTAAGGGGTTTCACCGGTTCAAAATCATTTTGGACAACCTGGAAATTCCATAATCCATTAAGAGAAATGGCAGTTCTATAAAGATTGGTGATGGGCTTTAGCATTTGAAATACCTCAATTTTGAAATGTCCTCTATATCTTAATACGCATTTCCTCCATTATTTTATCATCATCCACACATCATTACAATAAGATGATATGTTTCAACTCTGAAAGACAAAAAAAGAGAGTCGCCACGGACGACTCTCGTTTAATCATTGTAGCTAATCTTTCATACCTACAGTACTCATAAATATTGAAATAGTATGGTGTGTTATCGTTTCTGTTCTAATTTAATCTGATCATACAAATCTGCTATCTCTTTTAGTCGATCAGGAATTTGAATTTTTTGAGGGCAATGCACCATGCATGCACCACAAGCAACACATTGATGTGCATGCTTGTCCTTTGAAATCTCTTCAAACTGCTCAACAAAATCCCATTTGTTTTTGGAGATGGCATATTGATTGTAGATTTTAAACATGAGGGGAATGTCGACTCCCGATGGACAAGGCATACAATAGCGACAAGCCGTACAAGGAATGGTTCGGCTTTTGATAAAAGCATCTAATGCTTGGTCGATAAACATTTGTTCCAAATCCGATATGGGGGTAAAGTGGGTCATGGTCTTAATATTATCAATGGTTTGTTCCTCATTGGACATACCACTCAAAACGACTAACACATTGTTTTTGCTTGCCGCATAACGAATGGCCCACGAAGCAACACTGACATTGGGATTAGCGGACATAAAAATGTTTCTTGATTCTTCACAAAGGGTTGCCAAAGTGCCACCGCGGACCGGTTCCATGATAATACAAGGAATTCCTGCCTTTTCAACAATTTCATATTGTCTTTTGGCGTCTTGGAAAGTCCAATCGAGATAGTTACATTGTATTTGAACAAAGTCCCATTTAAAGGTATGAATAATTCGGTCAAGAACGTCCGGTGTATCATGGAAGGAAAAGCCTAAATGACGGATTTTTCCTGCCGTTTTTAGACCATACAAATAATCCATCATTCCCGGAATTAGGTAAGGTTTAAATTGTTCTTCACCCAAGGCGTGACAAAGATAATAATCAAAATATTCTACCTGACATTTTTTTAGTTGTTCAGTAAAAATGCGCTTCGCATCATCAACACTATTGATGAGCCATGATGGCATTTTTGAAGCCAAATAGAAGGAAGATCTTGGATATTTTTTTAAAGCTTTGCCTATAAATATCTCTGATAGTCCATGATGATAGGGGTAAGCTGTATCATAATAAGTAACCCCATGCTCATAAGCGTAATCAATCATTTTTTGGGCTTGAATTTCATCAATGTCGGGATTATCTGGATATAGCGTTGGAAAACGCATGCACCCAAATCCGAGCAATGAAGGATTATGTTCAATTCCCAAAAACTGCGTGTTCTTTGTATAGACCTTAGAAATCATTAAGTACACCGCCTTCACTAAACCATGGAAGAAATTTCGGGATGGTCATCAATAATTTTTGATTAACCAAACGGTAATGGGGATGATAAGCTCGATTATAGATGGGGCTATGATGCGCTGGAAGAAAGCCGTTTTGATAGTACTGATCAACGTATTCGTGACTTGAAACTATGGGAAGAGCAATGGTTTTAGTAGTAATCAACGACAATAGAAGGTTTATTCGATTTTTAAAAAGTTTGATAGAGTCGTTCGTCATCGAATCACATGCCTGAATTGATGCATAAAAGAGATCAACCAACTCATTTTTTGTCATTTTATTGAGTACAATCATCCCCAGATAGATTCGGCAGTACCCTTCTCCTAAATCCTCTATTAAAGGTGAGTGAGGATCGAGTTTAAATGATTCTAGTTCTAAGTCTAGATACGTCTCAATATCAGCCTTTGTGGGGGATGCAGTAAAATGCTTCGGACCAAAAGTGATTTGATAAATCAACTTAACAAAATCCTCAATCTGCATGTGCGGATATCGTTCATAATGCTCAAGAAGTATTTCTTGTAATTCTTTCATCGCAACACCATCCAAGTTATTGATAAGAATAGATTAAAACCATTTCATCTTTTTGAACAAGAGCACCATTAAACCCGCTAAAATGACGCATAGGCCAATAAATAGTGTTAAGGCGTGTTCATATTGAAGAATAGGGAAATGAACGAAATTCATGCCAAAGAAACCGGCTAAAAACGATAATGGAATAAAGATTGCGGAGAATAAGGTTAATGTCGTAATGATTCGATTCATTTTGTTGGATTGATTGCTCATATGCAAATCCAGTAAATGGCGTTGTAGCTCCCGTGTCTGATTTAAATGGTTGGCCAGTCGACTGAGATGGTCACTTAGGTCATCGTAGAATGCGGCATTTTCAAGCGCAAACAAAGCGCTTTTTGATGACAAAACCTGATTCAACTGCTCTAAAATAGGATTTACACTGTTGTTTAATTTTAGTAATTGTTTTCTAATTAAATAGAAAGTGTCCTGGTTCACATTCTTTTGTTCGAGGATGTCCTCTTCGAACTGAGTCGTTGTTTCTTCTAAGTGATCAAAAACACTTAAGTGATGGTCGGTGATGATATCTAGTATCGTATAAAAGAGATAGTCGATGGGCCTTGAAAGAACTTCTTTGTGATTTAAAATAAAGGATGGTAAAGCCGAAAGAAACTTTGGTTCATTCTCATGAAATGAGACCAGGGTATCTTGATAAAGCAAAACACTCATATAATCATCTTTAATGGTCTCTTGATCCATATAGATTACATGAAATACACCGAATAAATAATTGGCTTTCATTTCTAATTTATTGCGTTGTTTCACGTTAAAAATATCCTCTAAAATCAACGGATCAATGTCAAAGTGATCCCGAATGGATTGAATCTTCTCAACGTCAGAAAGACCAATAATTTGGATGTAATCTTTTCGGTTTTCAAGTTGTTTAAAATCCTCTGTTACAAGAATATCGGACTTGCCTATTTGATAATGGGTAATTTTCGTACCTACGTTGGTATGAACCCCGGTATATACCAAGGATTGAGGGGTGAAATAGTCTTTAAATTTCATCATATGATCAGACCTTTCTATTATAGAATGAGGAACTCGTGCCTGTTTTCACAAAGCCTAATCACATTATACTTCGCAATAATTTTAAAGTCCACTCATTCTCGAATACCTTCTTAAAAACGCTATAAAATTATTTAAATAATCCCAATGAGATTCTCATTTCATTCGTATAATAGGTGTACATAAAAAAACGATATAAGGGGGCATTATCATGTTATTTAAACTCAAAGTTGAAGTCAGTCAAATTATGATTTATAACTATGACAACATCCAGCAAACAATGTCCTTGGTGTATCGGGGTTCTTCTGTACCAAAAAATTCAAGAGATCCAAAAAATTATGGCATGGCATCGATAAAAAACGGAAAATAGAAACGTTTATTGTCCTTTGTTAATCGTCCTTAGTAGAAGGAATGTATACAATGAATCAAGTCAGATATAACAACCTCTCCGAACAAATTATCAATCGAATAAATGCTGATTTTCTCATCGATAAGGCAAAATTATCGATGATTTTGCATTCCAATGAAGAGGAAATAATAATCGGCGTTTTGTTGAGAGAGATGGCAATGACGTATAAATCTGTTGACACAGAATTATGGTATTGCAATCCAACGAATAATTTATATCATCTGTTTAACGATAAAATCCCTTTTCAAAACCGGTTTTCTACAAACACAAAAAATTTGCCCGCAACCGATTTTGAACTCTTTGTCGCAAATCAGTTGCCTCATGTCATGAAGACAACGTTGGAATTATCAAGAATCAACCGATTTATCATCGATAAAGAGGAACCCATTCAATCGGTCCTAGAGATTCCGCTCCTGAGGGAAAAACAAACTTTGGGAGTTATTCTTTTGTATAACCCTCAAATAAAAGAGGAAGACTATCAGTTATCCCAAGCTGAATTAACCAATCCAAGACTCATATCATCGCTTCTATTCGCCAATCGGATGGATGACTACGCAGAAGCAAAGCCTGAGTGTATTCATCCGATGAACGCCTTATTATCATTAGAAATGCTTTCCGATCCCTATACACACTGTCATGAGTATAAAGTATCAAAATTGGCCAAGGCAATTGCATCGGCAATGAACCTTGATGATGACGTTATTGAAAATATAGCGGTTGCAGCTTTGGTACATGACATTGGGAAAATATTTATACCCAAAAAAATATTGAATAAGCCAGATAAACTGACGACAGAAGAATATAATCTCGTAAAGACCCATTCAATCATTGGCAGTGAAATATTGACTATCGTTGGATTCCCTCAGGAAATTACGACTATTGTCGTTCAACATCATGAACGTTTGGACGGATCAGGATACCCTCAAAAACTAAAAAAACTTGAAATTTCTTTAGAAAGTCAGGTTCTAGCCATTGCGGATGTCATCGTAGCGATGAGCGATGAACGGTGTTATCAGGCCATCAAGAGCATTGATGAATCCCTAACAGAAATTAAGAAAACCGAGTCCATTCATTTCTCTGAAGCAATTATCGCAGTTGTCGAAAAAATGCACAAGGAACGTCGTTTAGGTCCATTCTCTTGTTAATGTAATATGTCGTTCTTCGAAAGTTACTCTTGATGAGTAGCTTTTTTTAATTAAAAACGGTTGTATGCGTCGACTTGATGAGTCGGAGCATACAACCGAAATGTTAGATAATGCTTATATTATAGTAGAGCGGAATAACTTTGTAACAAAGAATCAGGTACGGAGTTGATAATGCGATCTTTTTGATATTCCTTCACGATATCGCCACTCCTCAAGTAATAATGGTAATAGTAATGATCTTCGAGTGGGTCAAAGACAATTATAACATCCATTTCACCAGATTCATTACCAAGAATGTCTTCGATGTCATAGGTAATTACAATAAAGGCACCATCATCGTCAGTTTCTTTCTTTATTTCAATTTCAATGGTTTGATTGACTCCAGCCAAAGCTACCTGAATTTTGGATTCATCGCCCTCAACTTCGATTTTGATTAAGGAAGAGGCAATCGTCATTCCGTCATTGACCACTTCAATTTCGTAACTTTGTTCTTCATCTTCTAACTGAAACTCCGTGCGAATGTAGTCATCTCCTAAAATTTCGCTCTCATATGCAATGATGATGAGTTTTTGTTCATTCGATTCGTTTTCAAATTCTCCCACAAAATAGGACGTTACTTCATTCCAAACCACAATGCCACTCATTGAGATTTCATCATCGTCTTCTTCAATAATGTTGTAATACATATCATAAACTTCGGATTCTGCTAACACATTCAAAGTCGATGTTTGGACCCTATATGCATATTCTGGTTTATCACTTTGAAGTGGAATAACAACCGAATCAGCGAAATCAAGGGTTGATTCCAATGCATTCATGTATTGATTAACCAAATCGATATGATCGTCCATTAACGATGGTTCATCCGCCAGTTTATAGTTCAAATTAAAAGCACCCGATGAAACAAAACCATAGGACAATTTTGACGCTGTGAGGATAGGGTTTGCATACTCCTTGGCGTTGATTTCGTCAATTGGATTTAGATTTGTGGTGGGGGTTGTAACCGACGAGTCAGTCGTATTAGTAGTTGTCGTTGTAGTAACTTGTCCAATTCCCCAATTGATAGACCATGCCAATAAAACCACTAAAATCAAGCTCATGACCATCGCTAAAGAACGCGAAACCGGCCATGCAAACTTCATTTTATGGGAATTGGTTGGGCTATTTTCAATTGACACTATTTCACTTAAATCAAATTTGGGAGAATCAATCGGAACGACTTTGCGAAAATCGTCGCGAATTAATTTTTCAAGTTTGGATTTGCGCATGTTATTCCTCCTTCCCGAGTTTTTGCATTTTCTTAATGGCTTTATTATAGATCCACATAATGGTTCCTGTGGGCTTTTCCAATAATTTGGCAATCTCATGATGTTTCATGCCATCGACGACTTTCAATAAAACAATCTGTCTTTCTTCATCATTCAAGACGCTCAGAAACAGTTCGCTTTCCATTTTTTTCTCGACAAAATCGTCATGGTGAGGAAGTAAATATTCTTGATCTTGGATATCGATGGAAACGGATTTTGAACTTCTTCGAAAATGATCGATTGCCAGATTTTTGGCAATGGTCAATAGCCATGTCTTAAATTGAACTTCACCATTATATTGATGAATTTTCTGTAACATCTTCATGTAAGTATCTTGCATTAAATCTTCGGTTACTTGGCGATTTTTAACAATTGCATAGATGATTGAAAACACAGAGTAGCGTGTATCTTCATAGAGAATGGCAAATGCTTGATCATCCCTTAATTTAATTTGCTTGACAAGGTCATTATAGTTAGGCAAAATGTCATCCCCTTTCCTAGTCTTATTATATCATATCTCGATTAGAAAAAAGGGATTTATCCCGAATCAAGAGCCAATGCTTGGTCATTGGCTCTTGAGGGGAATGGTGCTTGATAGGGGGTTATATTATAAGGATGTGTCCTCTATTTCGTCATCCTCATCTTCTACATCATCTTCATCTTCACGTTCTTCTTCAATCTCAATTTCTACATTATCATCGGTTTTAACTTTGTATTGATAGGTTGTGTCGCCCGTTAAAGGATCGGTGATAACAAGGATTTTAACTTCGCCTTGTTCGACAGTGACGCCATCATTGATTTCGTATTGAATTTTGATGATGTCTTCGCCATCTTCAAGCTCGCGCTTGAATTCAAAGGAGCCACTGGTTGTCCCTTGAACATATTCGAGATTAACTTTGGTTTCATTATCTTCTTCTTCAATTTTCAACTTAGATGATGTCGTGACAACACCTTCTTCAACGACTTCATAGAAGTATTTTCTCTCATTGTCTTCAAGTTTAGAAACGACTTTCACATAATTTAGAGAATCAATAGCAGAAACAATCTCGATTTTTTCTTCATTGTCTTCAATTTCTTTTTTGCCGGTTACCGAATATTCCAAGTCGTTCATTACAAGGATACCCGATAATGTCGTTTCTTGATCTTCAAATTCCGATTCGTCTTCTTCTTCATCTTCAACTTCGGTTTCGTCTTCGGTATCAACTTCAGTATCTTCTTCTGTTATTTCTTCTTCTAAGTCATCAACCATTGCTGTTTCAGTCGCTAAAACTTCATTGTAATAAAGAATATGGACCACTTGATTTCCCAGCAAATCAACGGAAGTGAATACGATTTTGTTTGCATACTCCACGCGATCTGATGTCTGTGATTCGATGCTAAAGCCATTGTTTGAACCTAAGAATTGTTCAATCATATTAAGGTATTTATTAATGTCTTCTACTTCCTGTTCAATCAAAGTTTCTTCGGTATCGCTTAGGGTTTTAACCACGGGCGTTGCCGTTTGAGTATTTCCTAAAAGACTCGCAGAAGAGATCGCCGAAAAGGCATAAATCTCTGAATTTGTTGCTAGTACATCATTTTGGCCGGGCAGTGCATTGCACGCCGTAAATGACATAAATCCTAATGCTCCCAATAAAACAAATAAAAACTTTTTCATAATAGTTCCTCCTGTTATTTTTTTGGTTCATAAATTAGACGAATGGAGTTTAAAATGTATTGGTAAAATTTGATTAATCTTGATTAAATTGGGTTTTTCTTGTAGAAAACAAAAACCGAAGACAGCTCATCTTCGGTTTTTATAATTGAATGGATTAATAATAGTCTATTTAACTCGACGTGCAACATAAGCAAACATTTCCGGACCGGTATGAATGCCTAGTACTGGCGTCAATGGCGATATGGTCAAATGACGAATATTCAGTTCTTGTTTCATACGTTCTCCAAGTTCATTCGCTTTTATTGGATCAGCGCCATAATGGACAGTGAAGTCAACCAACTCTTTACCAAATTTATCAATCATTAATTGCCGCATTGAAAGTAAAGAACGGTTTAACCCAAACGCTTTACTTAGGGTTACATAAACACCTTCATGATTGACGGTAATAACCGGTTTAATGTGAAGGACGTCACCAATGGTTCCTTCTACTTTTCCAATTCTTCCGCCTCTTCGCAAATATTTCAGCGTATTGATGGTATAGAATGCAAGGCTATCTTCAAAGCGCAAATGGTCAAGTAAAGCTACAATGGATGAAAGGGGCGTCTTCGCAGCAATGAGTTCAAGGGCATATTCAATGATATATCCCAATCCTGCCCCTAATGTTTTTGAGTCGTAATGAACAATGTGAATGTCCTGAATTCCTTGAAAAGCAAGACGAAACGCGTTAAAAGTGCCTGATAGTCCCGAGGATAAATTTATGGCGAGAATATCGGTATACCCTTCCAATTTCAAACGTTCGATCAATTCTATCAAGTCGCCAATACTGGGGAGACTTGAGGTTACTGTACAGGTATCTAGTTTTTCATACACCTGTGCTGCGCTGATCTCAACTTGATCTTTATACCCGGTGCCATCGATATTAATCATGAGTGGCATGACATATAAGTTTTTGTGTTGATTGACAAAATCTGGCAATAAGTTCGCGGCTGAGTCGGTAATAACGGCAATTTTCAAAATAAATCCTCCAAATAGATTTTATGATTTCAAAGTACTCTATCACATATACTACTTTACCAATTATTAAGACATAAGTCAAGTTATAGATATCAAGAGAGCTTAAATATTTTATTGCATTTATGGTGGTCACGATATGACCCATATACTCATGAATTAATCCAACAAAATGGCTTAATGAAATAAAAAAATCCCGTGGTAATGATTTTGCATCATCAATGCAAATTCATAACAATGGGATTTAGGGTTGTTAATAAAAAGACTCGGTTTCAGTTATCGAATCGTTACGCGATTCTTTCCATTTTTCTTACTTTCATACATATACTCATCCCCTCGTTTGATGGCACCGCTCAATGAATCTTGGGGTTGAATCATTGTGGCACCAACCGAAATCGTGAAATGAATATCCTCATTTTCTTCTCTCACACTCGAATTTTCTACCATGACTCTTGTTTTTTCGGCCATGACGGAGAGCGCTTCAAGATCAACATCAAAGGCTAAAATGATGAACTCTTCACCACCATAACGAATAACCACATCATTCTTTCGAACGCTGTTTGTTAACGATTTCGCTAAAGATTTCAAGACTTTATCACCGATTGAATGGCCATAAGTATCATTGATATTTTTGAAATTATCGATGTCCAAGAAAATGAGTCCAAATGTGACCGACGGTTCAGATTTTTTGAGGACATCCGGTAAATCGTGATCGAGTATATGGCGATTATTCACCTCGGTTAAAGGATCAATCATAACTTTTTTCTTATAAAAGGCAATCGTTTCATTCAGAAGATTGGCTTCTTGCACATTTGAGAAAATCTCAAGCGCGCCGACGACTTCACTACCTTCAAGTATGGGCAAAGTTTTGACCCTAACTTTCAATCGGTAGCCTTCCCGATGTTGTAAATATACAACAGAATCGTTGATAGCATTTCGTTTAATGGTATCTTGTAAGGGACACCCATTGAAACACAAGCGGACCCCTGCTTCAGAGACGTGATTAAAAATATTGTTATAACAATGACACCCAACGACGTTCTCAGCAGAAAATCCGGAAATTAACTCCGCTGCATTATTGTAGTAAAGAATTTTTCGTTCTTTGTCAACATAATAAATTCCTTCGTTAAAATGCTCAAATAAAGATTCAAAGTCTTTATAGTTCATAGCACACCTCGTAGTAGTCCGAAAATAATCATAGGCTTATTCTATCACTTTCACAACAATAAAGCATGCGTTATTTAGTTTATTACGGCAATTTACCGAAATAATGAGTATACGCTTGTCTGTTATTTTTATTTGAGTAATTCTACCCCTGACATCAATATCCAAATCAACGCTAACAGCCCTACTGGAGCCGCAAGCATCAACGCAATTGACTTGGTGGCTGCAATAAAATCTATAAATTCCTTATAATACGTTGTTTAATGATATATATTTATTGATTTACGATAAATAACGTGATAAAATAATAACAAAACACATCAATAAGGAGATATCGTATGCGTCGAGACACATTATTTTTAAAAATTGTTTTAATCTTAATCGCCTTTCCAGTTTTGGTATTAAGTCTTACTTGGTTACCATGGCAGGCAATTCTTGAATCAGAGTCCGGTCCAATCCCCGATTATGCTTTAATACTCATCTTGTTTTTCTTGTACACAACAGCCATTCCCTTTTTATTTGCTCTTTTGCAAACATGGAAAATCTTGAATTATATCGATAAGGGAATTGCCTTTTCCGAATTATCAGTAAAAGCCATTAAATACATCAAATATTGTGCCCTTTTTATTCTTTCGCTTTATCTCATTGCTCTTCCATTTTTATATTACATTGCCGAACAAGATGATGCTCCAGGTGTATTCGCATTAGGATTGATTGTTGCGTTTGCTTGTGTTATCGTTTCGGTCTT
This sequence comes from uncultured Caryophanales bacterium, assembly GCA_942493185.1. Lineage (GTDB taxonomy): Bacteria > Bacillota_I > Bacilli_A > Izemoplasmatales > Hujiaoplasmataceae > UBA5603. Next base: position 95,580 of record OW818673.1, on the reverse strand, counting down.
CGCCAGCGTCTTTTATAAACTATTGAAAAATGCCATCGACATAAAAACTGAAAATGATTTGACGGTCTGAGGTAAAACTATGCCAATCATCATCAATATTGATGTTATTTTAGCGAAACGGAAAATGAGTGTCACTGAATTATCGGAGCGTATAGGAATTACCATGGCCAATTTGTCAATTTTAAAAAACGGAAAGGCAAAAGCCATTCGTATTTCGACGATGGATGCCATCTGTAAAGTCTTGGAGTGTCAACCGGGAGATATTTTAGAATTTATAGACAATAAAAACAAATAAATAGCTATAAACAAAAAAAGTGTCGATAAGCCGGATATCCCGAGTCGACACTTTTATTATATTATCTAGATATTTAAGCGACTCTCGATAGACTCCATTCTTTCACAATCAAAACAGATAGTCCGCCAATAGAACAAATAATTGCAATTATTAGTCCGGTTGATTTTACCCAATCGATATCAATCTCATTAATGGTTCCTAATATTGAAACGGTAGTGACCGTATAGTATGGCATAAGGAATAGTAAAACGGTCCCTATACCGAATAGTACCATTGATACTATCGTTCCTTTTTTTACGAACATGAGAATGACAATCGCCGCAAGAGGAAGTATATATGCTAGCATTGACAAAATGTTTCCTACGACTTGTCCTGAAGCCAAATTCCCAATGTTGACAAATTCTACCCCAAAAGCAATTTCGAAACCTAAAAATGATTCTTCAGAATTAGGAAACGACATGGCAGGAAAAAATATCATCAGTGTTGCAGCAATACCAAAGAAAATCGCAAGCAACGAAAACCCGTTTCTCGAAAAATTTTTCATGTGAAATCAAACTCCTTTAATTCATTATTTTAAACTCTAAGTTATTTGTTAATGACGACGTCCATTGATCCAGTTCAAAAATGCCAATAAAACCACGGCGCCAACAATTGCGAAAACGAAGCCCCAAAAACTAAACGAACTGAAGGAAGCAACGCCGGCAAGAGACGCGATGACACCACCTAATGCTGATCCGATTAGTCCAACGACAATATTTCCAATGATTCCCATTCGAGCATTGTTATGTGTCAAGATGCTAGCAACCCAACCGACAAAAGCTCCAAATAATATCCATAATAGAATATACATTCAATACACCTCCCTTCAAATGATGATTCTTTCTTTCTATTTGATACAAGCCTAACCAACATACCAGTAATATTCGAAAATGATAAACAGTACCTAGGTAAATACATAAAGCTCACAAGCCCCTAAAAGACCAATAGACATATTTTGAATACAGAGGACTTTTTTGTGAATATTACTATACGGTATATGAAAATATAGTAATTTATTACACTATAACACTATTTTTATGTATTTACAATCATTTAATTGAAAATAATGTATACAATATGAAAATAAAAGAATATAATGATATTAACTGGGTATACAATAAGGACCATAGATCAATCCGAACGGAGAATTATTTTATGTTTTACAAAAAAAGTTTTATAGTAATCAAGGCACTTGCACTCGTATTGTTTGGTGGCTTGCTACTGACAATGGTTGCCTGTAACGCAAATTCAACAACCACAGATGAAAACAACATCGCAGTCACCAGCATATCAATCAGTGGTGCAGGTAATCTTACTTCTATCGATACTATTGGGGGAACACTGCAAATGTCACCAATTGTCTTACCGGTCGATGCGACTGATGATTCTGTAACTTGGAGCATTAACGACGGAACTGGTACAGGCACTATTGGGTCAACCGGTTTAGTCACAGCGATATCAAATGGACTTATCACGGTACGAGCAACATCAGTAAGCAATCCATCGGTCAGTGGAACAATGGTACTTACACTCACCAACCAAGCCGATGTTGACATGAACACCACGCTAACCGATCTTACATCAGATGGCATCACTGTTATGGGGTTCACTCCTTTAACCGGAAATTACGTTATGGTGCTCTCAACAAGCGACACCTCGACTCCCCTCGTAGAGGCTGTTAAGTACTCGTCTCTTTCAACGGTTGAGATAATTCCTGCAAGTGATGTGACATCCTCTGTTGTTGCGAATAGAACAACGATTATCACAGTCACTTCAGAAGATGAATTAAGTGAAAAAGTCTACACAATTCAGTTTGAAACATCAATTCAACCTGTTGATTTAGGAACAGCTGATGATTTTGTCATTTTAGCAAAAACCGGAATTTCTACAGCTACTTCTTCAATTATTACTGGAAATATCGGCGTAAGCCCATCTGCTGCTACGTATATTACCGGTTTCTCGCTTATTCTAGATTCAACAGGAACTTTTTCCGGTTCAAGCCAAATCACTGGAAGCGCATATGCATCTGATTATACTTCGCCAACGCCATCAAATCTCATCACCGCTATAGGTGATATGGAATTAGCCTACGCTGACGCTGTTGGTAGAGCTGCGAACTACAATGAATTATATAGTGGTGACCTAAGCGGAAAAACATTAACCACCGGTGTTTACAAATTTGGAACCGGTGTGTTGGTAAATACTGATTTAACCCTAACTGGAACAGCAACTGATATATTCATCTTTCAAATAGCTGGCCAACTTTCACTTGCCAGCGGTATATCGATTACCTTAGCAGGTGGTGTTCTCGCTAAAAACATTATTTGGGTCGTTGCTGATACCGTCTCGCTTGGAGTCGGATCTCATTTTGAAGGAACAATCCTTGCTATGACCAATATATCAATGGGAACAAATGCATCAATCAATGGTAATTTATATTCACAAACTGCTGTCACATTAGACGCTTGTACTGTCAATAAAGAATAAAGAGTTCGGTATTGACAATCATTATCTAAAAACCACAATGCTTTTTATAATTATAACATTTCTATACATTTATTTGAAAATAGTGTAAAAAGTATGAAGATTAACTTGCTTGTGGTTTGTTTTTATTGTATAATAATCGTAATTTGATTAACGACCTATTCTTCGGATTATAAACAATAATGTCGATGAGAAGGGGAGGTGTGTTTTATGGAAGATTTTAAATTATACACGGTGGAAGAAATCGCTGAAATATTAAAAGTCACAGAAAGAACACTCTATAATTACATTAAGAGCGGCGTTTTAAAAGCGATCAAAATCGGTAAATATTGGCGAATTAAGCATACCGATCTCAAAGACTTTCTTGACAAAGGTACAAAACAATAAAACATGAAGCAAAAGCATCCTGCGAAATCATTGCGCAAGATGCTTTTTTATTTTGATGATTTATCTATATTGATTGAATGATTTACAGATTGATTTATCGAAGGCACGAAAAACATCGAAGGCATAAATCATATAGGGTATTTATCAAATATTATTGTTTTTTTTGCACAATGAGCCTATCCACTTCACAGAAAATGATATAATTACCATAGAATGTGGCGATCAAATTCCCACTTAATGATCTCTATTCGAGAAACAATAAAGGAGCCAATATGTCCTATTTGAAAAACATCTTTCATCCTGAGTATTTCCAAGGCGAAAGAAAAAAAGATTGCTATTTCGAAGGATGGTATTTTAAACTGGTTAGTCGCGATGAGCGCCATACCATCGCCCTTATCCCCGGAGTTAGTATCAACCGAGAAGATCCTCACGCGTTTATACAAGTGTTTCATTCACGCGTTGAAACAGATGGGACCTCTCTATCAACACATTATTTTCGGTTTGCGATGGATCAATTTAAGTACGACCGTCATCGGTTCGATGTAGCAATCGAGAAAAATTATTTTTCTAAAGACCGCCTTCAAATCGACGTGTCTAAATCCACATTCGGACTACGAGGGACGCTATCGTTTACAGATATGGTTCCAATCAAAAAATCACTGTTCATACCGAACATTATGGGTCCATTTGGATATTTGACTTTTTTTGGAATGTTACCACGGCGTCATCTCAATGACCCATGGGCTCCATGGGCAATTGATTCTTAATGACGAAACAATCGATTTCGATGGCGGAAAAGGGTATATTGAAAAGGATTGGGGTCGTTCATTCCCAAGCGCGTATGTTTGGATGCAAAGCAACCATTTTGACATCCAGGGGACCTCACTGATGTTTTCTTATGCGGACATTCCCTTTCTCGGCATGCATTTCAAAGGCTTAATTGCCAATTTCCTTTATAACGGCAAGGAATACCGTTTCGCAACCTATAATTTTGCAAAAATAATCCGCGAAGACATTAAATCGGGTTCCGTCACATATCAACTTAAAAAGGGACGTCTAATCCTTGAAATTAACGCCATCTCCGATCATCAAATTGGGCTTGCTTCGCCCAGAGACGGTAAAATGGTGGAACAGATAAAAGAAGGATTATCCGGTATTATCCATGTTCGGTTGGTTCGAGGAAAGACCTTAATTACCGAGGACATCGGTCGTTATGCGGGCATTGAAATCATGAAAAACATCAATAGTACAGATTAAATAAAAACAGAAAGCCTATCAATTAAGATAGGCATTTTTTCTGAATAAATCGTTAAAAAGTAATGTAGTGACGGTTAATTAAATAATGAGGCTCCTAGTAAAATACACAATATGACCGATAAATAATAAAACCATGGTTTTTTTGTGAAATACCCATAACATAAAAATAGAATTACCGTTAAAGACATCCCTAATAGTCCATACCATGCGTAAGCCATTGTTTGTCCAACACTAGAAAACAACGCAATCCAAAGGAACAATGGCGCTATTACCGTGGATGTTTTAATAGGAGCGTACCACGTCAATTTCTGTATATATATAAATAATACCGATAATCCCGTTGCGAAAATCAACATGAGTATCCAAGAAGGTATCATCACATGCATCCACCGAAGCAATGCATCGATGAGTGCATATGAAAAGTATGTCAATCCAAAGGAGACCATTCCACCCAACAAGACAATACCGATTGTAGTGATATAGATTTTAAAGTTATTACTGGGGGTAGCGTTTGTTTTCTTAACAGGATCATTATACTTCGCATCCGTTTTAGGCTTTAAAACAGGGGTCTTGTTCAGGCCATCCAAAGTTAACAGGTTCTTATCAATGATGGGTCTTAACGTCAAAATAAAAATCGACGAGTAGGTGATACTACTAAAAGTGACTAGCGCTGATGTTAGTAAGAGCGGACTGGTATAGTCTTCACAAAAATCAGCTGTATCCGGACAGCCTAAGTAAGATTTTTGTTTTATCCAAAGATAAAACATAAATGCGGTAATAAGCCCTGGAATAACAGCTGGTAAATAACTAATCCTTTTAACGTTATTGTTTGATGATAATCCTATGATGTAAAAAACCCAATGAAGCGCTAAAAATGCAATCACAATCGACAACGGACTCAATTTGAGTTCGCCGTCATCAATTCCCAGCTTTAATGTCCAGATCAATGCCAAAACAATTAAGACAAATGTGCCAAACACGAATCCCTTGCTGATTTTATACATGATGACTTTGACCTTTCTATTGTTTAATGTCTGCGATTATCAAGATTTCTTTCTAGTTCTCCTACCTTCGCCACCGGGAATCAATCCTTCAAGGAAATCACCAGTCGAAAAAATAATCATTGCGACAGTAATTATCACAAAAATCGATCCAAATGAAGAATACACCAGTCTGCTCTCTAGTTTTGATCCTGGTTTACCGGGTTCTTCAGCGCCAACGTAAAAAGCAATCGTCATGATTAAAGCAAAGAATACCTGGGAATAGATCGCATCATCTAAGAATATCCACAATAGGATCGAAGCAACAACCATAACAACAATCCCAATCACTAAAATAATTTCGTGATTTATAATGAACTTCCATTTCGAAACCAAAAACAACAAAAACAGGAATAGGAGGGAACCGAGGAGAATTAATCCATATAATGTTGCGGTAAGTTCGCGGTCAATATGAAGCATGTATGCGTGAATCGCCATCGCCGCAGCAACTCCATTTGCCAGTATGGGAAAGATAGCCCCTTTGCCTCTTAAATACTGAATGGAGGCCGTGAGGATAATCGATACAATCCATAGTCCTATTGAGAAGTATAAAAACGGCTTTTTCTCTTCTATATTATGCGAAAATAATAACTGCAGAAACAATTGCATTGACAAGTACAATGTTAGGTACAGTCCAGAAATAACTGGTTTTCTCATTGGTGATTTTTTCATGTCGAGGATGTCCTTTCAAAATGGAGAAATTAATCTAACTTATATTTGGAATGATAACCAAGAAGCAACGAGCAGTCCTACGAATAAAGAAACGGTATTTGCGAGAAGCGAATAAGATAGCTTTCTAACTGCTTTATGTTCTTTAATAAATAGGGTTACTAGGATAGCTTCAATCAAAAAGACGAGCATTTCACCGACGATCAACGCCATTAAATACTGATATCCATTGGAATATCCAGTATAATATTCCGATATTACGACAATATTCAAAGCAATTTGTGTAATAACATTCATACCTAGAATTAACAAGTAAGTAGCCTTTATTCTAAAGCCAAATAGGAATAAAATGCCTAACTCAATGGCTAATGTCAAAACCAATCTCAAAAAGAAGTTCACCCAGGTTGTCACGTTTTTCCATGGATTTCCGATATATCCCGATATGAAACCCACATTAGTTTGATTTTCTGACATATCGACTCCTGATAAATCATATGTCAATCTAAAATCAAATTGAGACATCGTAATTATCTCCGAAGTAATGTATTTTCCCTCAGACGTACATAATAAGAGTTTAAACACCCTTGGAACAGTCATCCACATTTTCGTTAGAAATTGATGATCATCAAATTCATACGTGGAAAAATGAGAGGAACTGCCATATAACGCATTTGAAACATATCCTTCGTCATCTTGGTAACTGGCATAATCAACTGGAAAATACGAATCAGAGAGTGGAAAATCACCATCATTAATCTTTGTCGTTCCCTCATTGATTTGATCTTGGGTTAAGGGTGCCTCGATATGAATTAAAAAATCGAATGAAAAATCGACTTCGTAGTTGATAATTGTAATTTGAACATTGGCTGGTGGGCCGGAATTAGCCAATAACGTGGGGAGAGATGTCATCATCAATAGACAAATTAGTAAAATGAATAACGACTTTCGACATTTTATGCTCATGAATATGCTCCATAAAATAGACATAATGAATCATAATAATCTGCTTCTGTATCCATATAAAAAATCAATTGGTTAACGAAAATTTTTTTTGGAACAATTACTTAATATTTGACTGCTGAACAGAACTAAAAATCAACAGAATCGGTGACTAAGAAACATGTGTCAAATCGGTCGACTCGAGGTATTTTTTGACTTTAAATGCGATGGCATTTTGAACTTGAGAGATGAACACAAGAATCGTGTTTGACGTATTTACTGGGTTCTCGCTTACTTCAGCAATACCCGACTTAAGTTGAATCAATTTCATCCTTTTGAAAGCTCGAACTTCATGATAAAAACTCACAGCAAGGACTTGCGGCTTTTGGACCAGATATTTGGATCCTAATGGTTTAGGTGAAAACAAACTGGTATTATCCTTAGGTAAATAATCAAGTTTTGCTATCTGTTCAAGTGTTGGCATAGCATCATCTAGATATAGAAATGGTTGAATGAAAATCGACACTCGGTAACCATAATTAGGCAGGATTTTAGAGATGGGCTGTCGGTTAATTCCTGTAACTTCAAAAGTTACAAATTTACCGATTTCATTGGAAAGAACATCTTTATGATATTCTCTCGCTATATCATCTATTTGAATTGCATAAATATCCCCAATTTTCCACATTGGATCGCATTCAACTTGATTGGTTACCCTTTTTGGCTTGTATAAAAAAGTTTCAATATCTAATTTCAGCTTTTCTATGACTTGGATTCTTTTTTTGGTATATTTTTTTCCATCGTGGCCATAAATCAGGATTTTAGAAAAGTCTTTGTTTCGATAATATGAACGCACTTCATCCGGTAAAGCTTCATCCTCCTCGATTTGATTTAGTTTAGTCGATTCCATTTTTTGATATAAATTAATCAAATTGACGTCAATATTTTCATTCTGGTTATGCTGCAATTTAAAAACGTTATCAATGAATTCTTTACTGATAGATGGGTAAGATACAAAGTATTTTTCGATATTGGTGTAGGCTTCCCATTGTCGGATGTCTTCACCAGATGCTATCACGCGTAATGCTTCGTTTTTGACTTCATCGCAAAGTACACCATAATTGACTTGGATTCTCGCCATGATTAACCAAAACAAATTAAGCTCATTCTTGGTTGGGAAAGTCCCTAAAAAGTATTTCTTAAATATACCTAGGATATCGAGAGGACTAATGCCAAATGATGTAAGAGCCTTATATTCATCACGCATGATTCCCCCCACATCGCTACTAAACAAATCTGGGCCATACTGAGCCATATGATAAACCTCCAAAAAACCGCTTTGATTAATAATATTGAATACAAATAACAGCACTTTCAAAACCAAGGACACATTTCTAATAACTTTCTACGGTTTTTCCAAAATATAGTCCATTTACTCTTAAATCTTCACATACCTTGTATACATCATCCAAACCCTTTTTATATAAAGTGAGAGTACCTGGATGATCCTGATCTATCCTGCTTCTCATCGTTACGATTCTATCTTCTTGAATTATCCCCATTTTCTTAAAAATAGAAAGGTAATCGCTTGGATTGCTAACAAACAGATTGATTATTTTGTACGGTGAAACAAAAATTTCGGTTTCACCATGAGGGGTACCAAAACCAAACCCAGACATTCCATCATTAATTAAAATATCTCCATATTTTATCAATAAATCCTTGGCTGCTTGTACACCAAGCCAGTCCAAGTAGTAAATGTTTTTATGAAAAGGAGCCCTATCGTCTTTTCGAAGTTTACTTTCTTCATCTCTTGTACACGGTAGTTCTAGCACAAAAAACATCATATCGTTTTGCATCTCCAGAAACTCGAAAATGAACGTCAGGATATTCTCAGCACTGACATTGACCAAGAATCCCCTTTCAGTCTTACAAAACGCTTCATGAATCCCCTTTATGTTTGAAACCGAAACCCCTTTGACCGTGCGGAACTTAATTGTCATACCTGTTCTCCTCATCACGAATATCATAGTTAGTGGTTTCATTACGTGTTCATTTCATATGATTGGTGTAAAAAATGTTCGTATGCCCAACTTAACTACAGTGTATAAATATTACTTTGGATTTATCACTTGTAATAATTACATCGAATTTTACGATGATTGACGAGGGCGAGTGACTAATCAGAAATAATATCAATTTAAGGACTTCAGCATAAAATGAAGTCACTTATTTCAACCATTGGCTTCGAGAAATAGCCAAATAATCCAACTCAGTAAAGCCCAAGTAATCAAAATTAGCACAATTTTGACTAGTTTGTTAAGAGACTGTACTTTCGCTCCCTGTTTTTTCAGATAATCGTAAATTGCCTTGGATTCAATGCTCCCACCCAATTTGGCAGTCAGCCCTGGCGAGGCCCCTAAGGCTGCAGGTTGATTCACTAAAGCTCCATATTGGAGGAGCAGTTTGACTGCTTCGAGGTTTTCTTGAGCGATGGCGGCATGTAAAGGGAAGGTTTGGAACCCGATTTTTCCGCTTGGTATGCTCGCTCCAGCTCCCTTTTCGAGTAGCATCGCCAAACGCCTCCAGCGTTTATGTCGAATGGCGGTCACGCAAAGGGGAATTTTTTTCAGATTTTGAAATGAAATATCTGTCCGTTCGAGAAGCCAACCGAACACTTCGTCAGATTCACCAATCAAGGCATTACGAAGTGGCGAGTAAGATTTTCCAATTAAAACGCTGAAGTTTTCTCCCCGGGAAGCCATAATTTGCAACAAATCCAAGTGCCCTTTTGCAGAAGCCTTCTGTAGAAGCAGGATGCGATCGGACTCGCATTCTGCCCCATGAGCAATGAGTTTTGCAACTAAATCATGATCGTATGTTTGTGTGACGGCGAATAATAACGCCGAATGACCTTTTTTGGTCCGTAAATTGATGTCTGCCCCCGCTTCTAGTAGAAAATCAAGCAATTCATTGTTACGGTTAAAAACCGCTACCTGTAAAAGAGACATTTCCCCAATTGTGGCGTCTTTATCAATGAGTCCCTCTTTTATCATGCTGATTACAAACTCCGGCTTGTTAATATTTCTGATGGCATAATAGGCTAAATGGATAAAACCAAGCTTTTTTTTCCAGGGATTTACTCCTTGTGACATGTAATGAAGAATGACTGTTGGACAATCCCTTTTGATTGCCAGATAGACTGAAGGTGAAGACATCATTTCGAGCGCGGTGGCGCGACCCGAAGCGACTACCGCTTCAGCGAAAGAAACACTTTCAGAAAGTAGGATTAAATCCGTCGGCAGGCAACCGTTATGGTTGCGAATCTGATTTGAAGCCCCAGCGTTCCATAACAGTTCGAAACAATCGGTGAATCCATCCACCGCGGCATCATGGAGTGCAGTATCGCCGGTTCCGTCCTGAAAATCAAGCGGAAAATGTGCATCTATCAACCATTTGACAATACGGATTGATCCGGAGCGGACTGCAACATGTAAGAGTCCTCCCCCATCAAAGACTCTCATGCCAAACCCGATTGAGCCATCTGCCGCAAGCGCCTGAAATTTATGGACATCATCATCTGTCAAAATTTGGTTAAGCTCTTCATCATCACTATTGACTGCAAATCCCGTTTTTTCTAAGGCCAGTTCATGTACAAACATCGCAAGAGAATAAGTGGTATCAGTGTTGATTGCGGAACCATATTTCAACGTTGGATCGATTCCAAAGATTAATTGAATTGCAGGACGAAGCGGGAATGGATAAAAGTCAGCCAAAATCTTCGACCATATTTCGTCCAATGAAATGATTGCGTGGCAAATTTCGCCAATCGACCTCGTTTCATTAGGATCAACTTCTCTTGAATCGAAACAGTGCTCGATTAACTTTTCCGCCTCGATTCCGGAAATGTCATCGAAATTAGTCTGGCCTGCAGCTATTAGAGCTAGAACGAACGAATCCAGCGGTAATTCCGACGCCATCATGAATGGAGATTTGATTTTAGTTTGAGGTATTGACATGGCTGGAGTCCTCCATAGAGATTAGGAAAAATTGATTAATTTTATATCATCCAATAGATGTCGAATGTCGTTTCAAGGTTTTTTAATAATCCAGTGTCGTATATAAATAAGCCAGTGAAACAGAACAACATATTCATCGTGTCATAATAAACAAATAAATATAATTCCAGTGACAAAATAATTCAGAGTGATCCATCACTTCTCAATGCTATCTTCGTAATCTTTATATCTGGGTTTCTTTTGAAACGAATAATCACAAATTACGAGGACTACTTGGGATTTTTGCTTCTTCTTTGAATTTGGAATAACTATAAGCTACCCACATAGAGAGGAATATGAGTAATATTGACGACCAGGTGAATCTAGTGAAAACTGACAGGATAGCGAATTCTACGGAACTGATTGTTCCCATGAATTGCCCATGGCTGATGATGCAGTAACCCTCTTCGCATATTTTTGGTTCACCGCTGTAGGCGATTAATGTGAAAAACCCTATAAAGGAGAACACCGCAAAAAAAATATCGAGAATAATCAAACTAATCCGGAACAGCAGAGGCATTGTCTTTGAGTTCGCAAGAATTTTTGGCAAGTCAGAAGAATAATCCTTGTTTTTTGAAATTGCTATTGCTGTAAACACCCAGAAAACGAGAAAGGCGATAATCGCGATAAACATGTGGAGCATTTCTCCATCGAGAGCGTACGACAGTATCGAAGAAACTAGAACCGCGAGGTAGAGACATAGCGAAATGAAAAAGGTTGTTTTTTTCACGGAATATGCTCCTTTCGATGAATGAATGGCTCGTTTGCATTCATTATATCACGAAATATAATTGAGAGTACCGGACAATATGAAAAAAGCACCGCCAAAGGCGATGCTGATTGAAAAGATGAACCCTTGAGCTTTATGCGGGGGTGGTGTCGTCGATGATCACGGTATCATGTCCGCCGAACGCCGTGTACTCATAAACTATTCTGACCATCAACTGAGGACCGTAGAATTCGATGCCTGAAAGCGTCAAAATCACGCTACCCAACTCCGATTCTAGCGACAGATTATATCGAAGTAGAACATTGTCACCCTGTGTGATTTCGCACCATGCATAGATTAGAGTGCCATGATTTTGATTCCATGAAATCGAGACCGACTGAGGCACCGTGAAGTCACGATAATAGACATCGACCATTGTTGCAACGAATGGTATTATGTCTCGACAAAGAATGATATCGCCAGCTTTGCTTTCGACGGAAACGACATGATCAATGCCGAGAAATAGATTGTCAAAGTTGTACGAAGTAAATCCGAGTTCATCGATTTGTTCTTCATGGAGGATGATTCCATGTTCGTCGCGGATTCGTAATATAAATTCGATTGGATCATTGCTATCCGCCGAATGCGTCATACCATCGTTGGCGAGAAAAATCTGAAAGTGGTAGCCTCTGTCATTGAGATGACCAGGAATTTGGTAGGCATACATCCCGTGAGTGGAATCGACAGTACCCCAGAAACGATCTGTCTCAATGTTTCGTGAAATCAATAATCGATCGACGAACGGGTCGATGCCATCATGACCGGAAACTAAAAGGTCTGCCCGATAAGTAACCCCAGGAGAAAGACCATTTACAACCCATCCGCTATGTATGAATTTTCCATCTTTATCTCGTTCCGTGCCGACATCGAAGGTATTGGTGTATATTAGACGGTCTGTGCCAACTTCGTACAGAACGACGGTGGCTGTTGTAACGGCGAGATCTGAATCAAAGAAAGCAAACCTTCCGGACAAAATCGTCCTTCCTGACTGTGTATATGGATAACTGGTCTGCTCAGATCCCTCATCGTCAAAGCGGATTCCGGATTCTCCAAGATGCTTGCGGTCATTATAAGAGGAAATTCGGAGGGTGAAGCCGGCGGTAGCATTATCAATAATTTCTTGATCAACCCCAGAAAGTCTTGGGTATTTCGCTAATAGGAACCTATATGTTTCCGTCCCACCAATCCATGGATAGACAAGTGTGTAAGACTCCTCACTTACCTCTTGATAATGTTTATGATTCACAGACTTTCCCTGGCCGTCCGCAAATCGCATCTGGCTGTAAAATTCAAAGTAGTAGTATTGGTTTTCAACAATCGTATAATGTACTGTGATGGTGCTAAATAGGACATCGATGTTGATTTCATCGATAGTGTAGTCGAACAAATAGGGGCCTTGTACATAGTCTAAAATGTCGATTTCAGCCACTTCTGCGTCGCCTGTGACAAGCACTCCTTCGACATAATGCAATCCATCTATAATTTCAAACTGAGTCGTTACCGAAGTGCCGGAGTAGAAATCGCAATTTCCCAAAGACATCGCAATTGAAGCAAACAGAATTAAAGACAAAATTCCCCTCATTACATTCTCCTCTGAGGAATGATATTTGCACGCATCATTCCTGAATCGTATATAGAATCAAGTTTACCATCGTATAAAGATGAATGCAACTGGATGTCAAAATTTAAATGAAAATTCCATTTATCATTGTGCACTCTTGATTATTTTTATCAAATGATTGGTTATTAATATTCTTTAAGAACAGCCTTGTTTAAATGAAAAGACCAGAAATTTGATTGTCTAGTCTCAAGATAAAGAATAGGACCTGTCTAGAAAGACAGATCCTTTCGGATATTTTTGGTAGCCCGTAGCGGAGAACACCTCGTGAACGTCCATATGCTTTTCCAAAAACGAGATGTGTACCCCGTTGCGAATTACCCTATTTTTTTTCGATCATATGAAGCAATTCAGTCACGAAAGCAGAAAGATTGATGAGCGGTTCGTTTCTTCCCGAATTGCTATCGGAATACAAGAATCTAGCGCCATTATTCAGCAACATTTCATTATCTCAAATTGCTCAGGTTTCACTTCGCACAACGCCTTATCGAGAGCTTCTTGATTTGACGATTCGAGGGCAAACGCAAGCAGCACCAAGTCATTGTTTTGAATCATAGGCTACCCACTGATTAAAAACCATACCAATCCAACATTCGAGCTGTCATACTTAAGGTTGGCATTGATGGCTTTGAGATCTTTCTGTTGATCTTTGAGATCAGATTGGATCTCTTTGAGTTCGTTTTCGAGGTCTCGTCCGTCGAGACTCAATTTGATATTTAATCCTTTGATTGTTTCTGCCATCGCCACTCGCCTCCAATCTATTTGCTTTAAAAACACAGCATGAAGTATTACAATAGTTGACACAAATCAATCTTCGTCATATAATAGTTGAGTAGTCGTTCAACTGTTGCGACTCAACGGAGGTAAAATTGGAAAAAAAACTTGAAAATATCGTGTGTGATTGCACGGTAGTACATGATAACTCAATCAAAAAAGTGAAAGCATTTTTGCCTGATGAAACTTCATTGAACATTTTAGCCGACTTTTACAAAGTGTTCGGGGATCTTACCCGAACAAAAATATTGTCCGCATTGGCATTACAGGAGATGTGCGTATGCGATATCGCAGCGCTTTTCAATATGACCAAATCGGCCATTTCGCATCAACTTCGAAAGCTCAGAGAAGCGAACCTGGTAAAATCACGCCGACAAGGAAAAGAAGTGTTTTACTCTTTGGACGATGATCACGTCGTTCAAGTGCTTACTCAGGGCTTGTCGCACATCATAGAGAAATCAACCCAAGATAAAGAAAAAGGAGATGCCGACACCAATTTGCTCGGCTAAGGAGAAACCCATGAAAACTATCTATTTGATCGACGGATTATCTTGCGCGCATTGCGCCAATAAAATGGAAACGGAAATTAAAAAAGTGGAAGGCGTAATTTCAGCTTCTGTCAACTTTATTACCCAACGCATGACACTAGAATTTGACGAAGCGCACCAAGAAGAGATTATTTTACGTTCAGAGCGTATTGCAAAGAAAACGGAACCAAATGTCGTTTTGAAACAATTATTGGTTTCAAGGAAAAAATAATGAAACATCGTGGAAAATTGATTATCGTCGGATTAATCTTTTTGGCCGCCGCGGCCATAGTACCATTTAATAACGATTGGCTAAATCCTGTTCTGTACGGGTTATCGTACTTGTTACTTGGATATGACGTATTATATAAAGCCTTAAAAAACATCTTGCACGGTAAAATATTTGACGAGAACTTTCTCATGAGCATCGCCACCATCGGTGCTTTCATCATCGGCGAGTTTGCCGAAGGGGTGGCAGTCATGTTGTTCTACCAAGTGGGCGAATACTTTCAAGATCGCGCTGTTGAAAAAAGCCGTCGGTCGATTGCCGATTTAATGGCCATTACTCCCGATCATGCCAACCTGCTTCAGGGCGATTCGATTGTCGAAGTCAATCCCAATGATGTCAATATCGGCGACGTGATCCTAATCAAAACAGGCGAACGAATCCCCCTCGATGCCATCGTCATCTCAGGCGAATCCCAGATTGACACTTCTTCGTTGACGGGAGAATCGATTCCTCGTGATGTTACGGTGGGATCCCCCATCGTCAGCGGGTGCATCAATCTATCGACGCCATTGACGGCGCGAACCGTATCATTGTATGAGGATTCGACCGTCAACAAAATTCTTGATCTCGTCGAAAATGCGACCAATCGCAAGTCGCGTTCAGAACTATTCATAGCTCGTTTCGCCAAAGTATATACTCCCATCGTCGTCGGAATCGCCGTTTTGTTAGCTACTGTTCCTCCTCTATTATTCCCAGGAGAGATTTTCTATGATTGGTTCTATCGAGCCTTGGCGTTCTTGGTCGTGTCCTGTCCTTGTGCGCTCGTCATCTCGGTACCGCTAAGTTTCTTCGGCGGCATCGGCGGAGCCTCGAAATTGGGAATTTTGGTCAAGGGAAGCAACTATATGGAAGTGCTTGCGAAAGCCGACGTATTTGTGTTCGATAAAACAGGTACATTGACAAAAGGCGTCTTTGATGTCCAAGAAATTCACGCCATCAACATTACTAAAGAAAAGTTGCTGGAATTTGCCGCGTATGCAGAAAACGCCTCAACCCATCCGATTGCTTTGTCATTAAAAAAGGCCTACGCCAAAGAAATCAATCTATTGAGAATCGGCAAAGTTCAAGAAAAATCAGGCTATGGAATCTCGGCTGTCATTGATGGTGAAGCCGTTCTCGCTGGAAACATGAAATTCATGTTGGAAAACAAAATTAGCATCCCCACCACAGAAGCCGAAGGAACGCTCGTCCATTTAGCCGTCAACGGCGCATATGCTGGTTGGATTAGTATTGCCGATGAAATCAAATCCGATTCCGCCAAAGCCATTCGCCTAATTAAAAACGATTTGACATCTTATACGGTCATGCTAACTGGCGATAAAAATGACGTCGGTCAACGAATTGGCAGAAAACTTCGTATCGATAAAGTGTATACTGAGCTCTTGCCGAAAGACAAAGTCGATCATGTTGAGAAAATCATCGCTGAAAAAGACAACAACGGCAAGGTTGCTTATGTCGGCGATGGTATCAACGATGCTGCCGTATTGGCACGTGCTGATGTCGGCATTGCCATGGGCGCAATGGGTTCCGACGCTGCTATTGAGGCGGCAGACATCGTGATCATGAATGACGAATTGTCAAAAATTCCCGTTGCGATGAGAATTTCAAGGAAAACTTTGCGCATTGCCTATCAAAACATCGTAATGGCGATTGGGATAAAAGTATTAGTGCTTGGGCTTAGTGCTGTTGGATTCGCTTCTATGTGGATGGCAATTTTCGCTGATGTCGGAGTCACTCTATTGGCCATCCTAAATGCTTCAAGAACGCTCAATACAAAGTCGTTCATAAACAAGTAATCGTACTCAAATCAAAAATGCATCTATATCAGATTGGGTGGCTTTCCGGCCGCCCTTTTTGTTAGTTAAGACATTCAGTTCCAACTCAACCAAATCGAAATAGACGCTCAAATCAAAGTGCTTGGCATCTTCAATGGAAATGCCAAGATGGGTCAGGTTGAAGATGATGTTGGCGGTCGCGCCAAATCCTGGCTCATCCTTAGAGCTGTGGGGAGGGAGATTGCCCCTTCTTCAAAGTGCCTAGCATGTCTCCGATCGTCCCGGACAAGGCCGACAGCTGTTCCGGATCGCTCAGAATCGCGAAGTCGAGCGACATCAGGAAGTCAGTAGGAGGTCTTGCTGAAGGGACGATGAAGCACATAGATGATACGAAAGATCGTGTCGATGACAAGCGAGAAGTCTTCTTCTTTGATGTTCTTCCCCTTTTCGAGTTTCTTGATGTCGCTGAAAAGTTCGGAACCGAAGACATGAGATAATCGATGATGGTGAATAAGAACGAGTGGAGACGGTACTCCTTCTCGCCCAACTTGATGGTCTTTTCCATTGTTGATTTCTCCTTAGATGAATGTCGGCAGTTCAGGTGCCGTTGACAGGATATTCGTGTAGTTCGTATCTCTGACGCTGGCGATGACTCGCAGGATCAGGTTGTTTCCCGATTCGATCGTACGAGCGGTGATTGTGAGCGAGATGGAGTTTGCTTCGATGGAGTCGGCTTTCGATTTACTCGAGTCTCCCCAAGGTGTGGCGGTGCAGAGATAGTACCAGATGCGACGAGCCTTGGCATCACCCTGAATCTCGTATCCAAGGGCGAATGTTTTCGTTTCGTTGTTGATGACTTTAACGAAGTTGCCATTTGTATCAGTCTTGGACTAGGTGGTTTGTGATGAGTGTACTTGTATGCATATGATATCGCATTGGACCCACTAATTAAAAATTATACCAATCTAAAATATCAATATTGCCAAAAGTTTTAAGTGCAACTCCCAGCTTTATAATACGAACCATACTACTCCACCTTGTTGTCCTGCTTAGTTGAGGTCTGGCGATGCCCACAGGCTGAAACCGAACGATTCAAAAAACACCAAAAACCCCTTAAACACCTTTGTTTTTTCGGGAATATGCGTTGTAGAATCATGTGAATACAGGAAAAAATGAATACGAAACTAGGCAAAAGCCTGAGTGATCATGGTCTTAACGGAAAAACGGTCTCAAAAGATGTCGTTTGTTGTTTGGATGCTTACTAATGGCGCGAAAAACAGCGCGAAAAAAAGTCGTATTTCCCTGATGATACAGGAAATACGACGCGGATGCAATTGGTAGCCCGTAGCGACTTTGACCCCGTGATGATAGTGATTTGTTGGTTATTGAATTTCATTTTCAACCAGAAAATTTTCTTTATATATGTTTTCTTCATCTGCGCTAACAACGAAAACAAATTCATCTGTAAAAAAGTAGGGCACAACAAACTCTAAATTCCCTTCTGAATCCCAGCACGGTACCGCTATCGAAAATATAGCATCACGATCTGATCGTCGTATTTTGTCTAGATACTCATCGTTTACAATGATACCGCTATATGATTTGCTATTATTTTTCGATACTTTTATATAGTGTTTCTTTATCTCTTCGTCAGAATATAAGCCTACAAACGCCGGCTTAAACTCTGGTCTTCTTAGTGGAGATCCAGCCGTCCCGTATCCATTCTTTTCAGGATTCATAATTGCAGAATCGGTTGACTTTCCTTTCACTGAAATAAAGGCGTTTCCAAAATCTATAATGTTATGGTTACTACTCCACCAATATCCAGGGACGTGAGAAACATAGTACACTTTTTTCATTTCTACCTCCAATGTAAACTTGAGAATATTTTCAACATATGGATTTTCAGTCTGTTAATCTTTTTTCGAATTCGATGAGTTCAACCTTTCGAGGATGTGCTTCTTCCTCTCCGAAAACTCATTTTCATTGATAACCCCGTCGTCAAGCAGTTTTTTTAGCTGAGTCAGTTCTGATATATAGCCTAACTCTGTTTCTTCAACACCACTTGATTTATTCAATGGGCCCTCCAACCTCGCTTGACATTGGGTCCGGAAATGTTTAAGATTGGCCGGTAAAATTAATCCGTATGTTTGCTTACAAAAATCGATGAACGTCCGATACGGAAAAATACCGAGTTCATAAGTTTTCAACGTCGACAAAAATGTTTGAATTGGTATAATTTCGTGGGTGTAATTTTTCCCTTTGTTTTTGATTGCGGATGCGGCAAGCCCCAAAAGACCTAAAGCCGTATTTGTGTGAGTCTTCGTGAAAATATGGATTCCATCATCACACAAAATGATGAATGAGCATACCATGGCGCCAGAAAAATTGAAATGACGTTCCCCAATCATCACAGATTGAAATAAAGGAAGTCGGTCAATTTCCTCTTTCGTCCATTCAGCAAGAATAGGAACCCCCTTCTGGAAATTTGAAAGATAACACAGACGAAATTCCCTGGCCTCTTTCAAGGCCTTCTTTTCCTCACGGTTGTCAGCTCGATTCCAAAAATCGGGATCACTGGGATGAGGGAAATACGCCAACTTCTCATCAAGAGAAAGATTCTCCTCAAAGTTTAGATACCATTTTATAACCCTGTTTTCAGTGGGTTCCATAGATCCTCCTTAAAGATTTATTTCTTAGAAAAACCGGAAAGGGAACAAAGGTTCTATCTATCTGTATTCCCCAAAAAGATTCACTTATATGTTTTCTATTCTATCGTTATTTAGAGTGAATTTCAACCAATTTCAGAAAAAAGGACCGAAAGAAGTATACTGCGAACTCAATTATCTATTCACTCTTTGGCGAATACAATTGCATCTGATAGTCAATTCCTTACCACGTCTACCACGCGTACCACGCCAAAAAAAAGGGAAATACCCATATTTTATCTACATATAAGTCATCGCTTTTTGATGTTTTCTTGAACTCCTCGATGATATTTCTGGGAAAATGCCTTTGTTGCTTATACGTAGGTAAGATAATTGATATTTAGATAATCTTGGGAAATACATCATTATTGGATTATTTGCACACTTACATTTATATTTTTGCGAGCCGAAGGGGACTCAAAAAGAACCAAGGATGTCAATGTAAATATGGCCAAATCTGGACGAAAAAAGTCTATCTCGGATGTGAGATAGACTTGCTCTGGAAAGGTTGGTAGCCCGTACGGGGTTCGAACCCGTGAATGTTGCCTTGAGAGGGCAATGAGTTAACCATTTCTCCAACGGGCCATCAGACGATGAGACTAAAACGTCTTCATCGTTTGCTGTATTCTTTGTTTTAATCTGTGTTCTCCTAAAATTGTCAAAACCTGATAAAAATTAGGGGTGTTTTTCCGACCTGAAATCGCAATACGAATCATTTCGGCGACGTCACCAACGTGTCCCAAGAACGCTTCTTTATTTTTTTTATACTCTTTCGCGTTTGGCGCAAAACCCAAACTCGAAGCCAAGACTTTGAGGTTCTCGAACCAAAGATCTTCCGGTAAATCCAAACCCATGTTTTCCAGAAATTTGATTAACACTTTTGCTATTTGTTCTTTTGAATAGATCGAATTAAAGGGTAGTTCCCCTTTTAGTGCTTCTGAAAAATAGGACTCATACATAAAGTTGATGATTGGAAAAATATCACTATAACGTTCATAGTCTTTACGGGGTTTTTCACCACCGCGTTCAATGGCTAAAATCGATTGGAAATAATCAAAATCAAGTTGAATCATTTGAGCGAACTCGGGTTGATATTGTTTCGCCCACTCGAGTGCTTTAGTGCCAATTTCTAACGCTGACATAGAACCTAAGCGTTCTTTGGAGATGGATTTGACTTTATCCAAATCGAACAAAGCGCCATCAAGGGTCATTTTATCGAACGCCAAATGGAAGTCATAAATGTTGGCGTTTGGATTTTCTAAGCGCCAACCTTCAAAATTCGTGTTCGCAATCGTCATTAAGTATTCCATAATGCCTTCGATGGGATACCCGGCTTCTAAGAAGTACGACACTGCTGCTTCTGGGTCTTTGCGTTTGGATAGTTTCCGTCTTCTTCCGTCTTCTAATTTCATAATGACCGGCAGATGGGCATAAAATGGTCTTGTCCACCCTATCGAATCAAACAATTCTAGATGAATGGGCAAACTGGGCAACCACTCTTCCCCACGGGTGATATGGGTGGTTCTCATAAAATGATCATCGACCAAATGCGCAAAATGATACGTGGGTAATCCGTCGCTTTTCATAATAACGATGTCTTGATCGTTTTCGGTTAAATCCAAGGTTCCGCGGATTAAATCGGTAACAGTAATTTTGTTTTCATGATTTCCACGAGATTTAAACCGCATGACATACGGTTCGCCAG
This sequence comes from uncultured Caryophanales bacterium, assembly GCA_942493185.1. Classification (GTDB taxonomy): domain Bacteria; phylum Bacillota_I; class Bacilli_A; order Izemoplasmatales; family Hujiaoplasmataceae; genus UBA5603. The sequence goes on along the minus strand of OW818673.1, from coordinate 74,247 downwards.
CTTGTACTTTGGAAATCATTTCATCAACACTTAGTTTACGACAAATCGCATATTCGCCATAATAGCCGGGGTTGACCTTCAAGGCTTCTTGTTTCTCCCGCATTTCATTTAACGTTTCATGCGAACAAAAACAAGGATAAGCCAAGTCGTTTTCAATCATATATTTAATGACAGTGTCATAAATATCTTTACGTTCGCTTTGACGGTAAGGACCATACGCTCCACCCACCAAAAAGCTTTCATCGGGGTTGACTCCGAAAATGGATAATTCTTTTAAAACCAAGTCACCGGTTCCGGTGATTTCACGCTTGGTATCGGTGTCTTCTAAGCGACAGAAAAAGACGCCATTCGATTGTTTCGCGAAGCGCCATGAACTCATCGATGCGAAGAGTGATCCGGTATGCAAGAATCCTGTCGGCGACGGTGCGAACCGCGTGACCATGGCATTTTCCGGCAAATTCCGTTTTGGATAACGGCGTTCTAAATCGGGGATGGTGGTTGTAATATTGGGATAAACTAGGTTTGCTAAAAGTTCGAGCTTATTCATAGGACACCTCAAAAAGACACATCATTATGATACCACAAACCGACTCATATTTCCATAAGTAATTAATCGTTATGATGCGGATTCAAATAGCGAATAAATTCTGTGAAAGTGACACCTGTATACGGATGCACAATGGGGACAATCTCTAAATCTTGGTTGGTATATCGAACGGTCGTAATCATTGTTTCAACATCTAATGTGACCGCAAGTCCGGTATACCGTAAGCCAAATTCGGATTCATCTTTATAAATGTTTTGGACATCGCTTCTTCTTGTAGCGACGAAATTATCAAAATTCGCAGCGGTACGAATACCAGCGGGTTCGTTTTTCCAATAATTATCGTGATAATCAAATTGAATGGCGGGCGGAATGTCTGTGGTATAAACCACCAATTGGTGTTTGTGTCCGGATATCATGATATCGATATCAATTAAGTTAAGAATGGCGGTCCATTCCATTTGTAAGGATCCTAAATGCTCGGTGGTGATTAACGTCACCGGAATGTGACAAACCGCCATGCGGTAAACCACATCGTTGGCTTCAAAAGCCTTTGCTTCATAGACTTCATTTAAGAACGCAGTTTGTTCAACGCGATACGCATCAAAATGGGCAGTTCCATAAAATTCCCACCATCTATCACTGTGATCCTCACCCAAATCCAAGACAATGCCGAAAACACCCGATAGATTGTAAGTATAATAGAATTTTTCGTTTAAACTGCCAACATAACGATGTAATTGGTCAGCCACGTTGCTTTTCACATCATGATTTCCTCTGGCGAAAACCACCGGCTTTTGACCCTTTGTAATGGAATGTCCTAACTTTAAAACAATTTCTAAATCTTCCGTTTCTTCCATGTGGGAGGCAACGTCACCGGAGATGATTAAAAAATCCAAATCATCGCCAAAGTAAGCGGCGGCTTCAATCGCCGATTTCGGATATTCATGTACGTCTGAGACCGTGTAATAATTCAATCCATCCGATAAATCAACCGGGATAAAATCATACGCTTTTTCAGCGGTACCGCCTTTAATTGCGGAATAAGGTCCTCTAAACAACATATGGATGGTTCTGATGGAGTATTCTTTAATATGATCGAGTTCCGACATAGGTACCGTGACTTTATGAACGGTGGTTTCTGAAAATGAGGAGCCGGCATAGGTATCATAGTACGTTTTATTGCCAATGCGGACTTGCGCAACCGCATCGGTGGAGGTGGTCCAAACAATTTGATAGGTATCCTCAACTGCGTAGACGACCGGTTCGTTCGTAATGTAGTGAAACTCCAAATCAAACGCCATCACAATGATAAAAAGGAAGATCAAAGCGATTAAAGAGATTTTGTAAATGCGATTTTGATACAAGCGACATTTAGGAAACTTAAAAATGATGAAGTAAACAAAATACATGCCAACCAAATACATCATGATTTCGCCAAAACTGCGGATGATGTAGTAATTTGATCCTATTCCTAAATAGGCCATATAAGCTAAAGCGAAGAAAAACAGCGTTGACACTCCACCAAGCAAGTATATAACCCATTTCTTTGTTTTAATAAATACAAACGAAATGTTGATCATCGCAAGTGCGGCTAGTAGGCCCAAAATAAAGAATTGAAGCCAGGGAAGTCCAAACATTTTTTGTAACCCACTCCAAATGGTTCGCATGGATAAGAATAAGGTAAAATTGAAAAGCGAGAGAGCTAAAAATAATCGTTTTATCATCGCGTTCTCCTCTAAAGGTGGTTTATACTTTAATGCTACTATGATTATTGACTAAATTATAGCATATTAGAACCCATTATTCCATCTTTTGAACCAAGAAGCGATGACAAAAAGAGTGAATAAGGACCTAATGAAATAATGACCCCTAAAAATAAAAAAAACACCACAAAAAGGTGTTTCGATTCGTTCATTTGGTGACTCGTGCGGGGTTCGAACCCGCGAATGCATGCGTGAAAGGCATGTGAGTTAACCGTTTCTCCAACGAGCCACTTTATGGCGCCTCAACTAGGATTTGAACCTAGGACCCCATGATTAACAGTCATGTGCTCTAACCAGCTGAGCTATTGAGGCTTAAAAATAAAAGAAAGAAGCCTGGCAACGACCTACTCTCGCACAATTGTACTACCCTCGGCGCTGAAGTGCTTAACTTCTGTGTTCGGGATGGGAACAGGTGTGTCCACTTCGCCATCATCACCAGACTTTCTTTCAAAACTGGATATACTGTATGTTATTTAAAACTGCAAAGTTAAGTCCTCGACCTATTAGTACCAGTCAGCTTAACACATCACTGTGCTTACACCCCTGGCCTATCAACCTCATCATCTTTAAGGGGTCTTACTTCTTTCAAATGGGAAGTCTTATCTTGAAGGGGGCTTCACGCTTAGATGCTTTCAGCGTTTATCCCTTCCATACGTAGCTACCCAGCTATGCCTCTGGCGAGCCAACTGGTGCACCAGTGGTATGTCCATCCCGGTCCTCTCGTACTAAGGACAGCTCCTCTCAAATTTCCAACGCCCGCGACGGATAGGGACCGAACTGTCTCACGACGTTCTGAACCCAGCTCACGTACCGCTTTAATGGGCGAACAGCCCAACCCTTGGAACCGACTCCAGCTCCAGGATGCGATGAGCCGACATCGAGGTGCCAAACGACTTCGTCGATGTGTACTCTTGGAAGTCATCAGCCTGTTATCCCCAGGGTAACTTTTATCCGTTGATTGACGACCCTTCCATTCGGAATCGCCAGTTCACTATGACCGACTTTCGTCTCTGCTCGTCATGTACGACTCGCAGTCAAGCTAGCTTCTGCCATTACACTCTACGAATGATTTCCAACCATTCTGAGCTAACCTTTGTGCGCCTCCGTTACTCTTTGGGAGGCGACCGCCCCAGTCAAACTGACCACCAGACACTGTCCTCCTGGCTACACGCCAGCGAGTTAGACATACAATAACCAAAGGGTGGTATCCCAACGGCGACTCCACCGAAACTGAGGTTCCGGCTTCGTAGTCTCCCACCTATCCTGTACATTAGTGATCGAATGTCAATATCAAGCTACAGTAAAGCTCCATGGGGTCTTTCCGTCTAGTCGCGGGTAACCTGCATCTTCACAGGTACTAAAATTTCACCGAGTCCCTTGTTGAGACAGTGCCCAAGTCATTACACCATTCGTGCGGGACAGAACTTACCTGTCAAGGAATTTCGCTACCTTAGGACCGTTATAGTTACGGCCGCCGTTCACTGGGGCTTCAATTCAAAGCTTCGCTTGCGCTGACTTCTCTTCTTAACCTTCCAGCACTGGGCAGGTGTCAGCCCCTATACATCACCTTGCGGTTTAGCAGAGACCTGTGTTTTTGGTAAACAGTTGCTTGGGCCGCTTCTCTGCGGCTTTAATTACTTAAAGCTCCCCTTATCGCGAACTTACGGGGTAAATTTGCCGAGTTCCTTAACAAGAGTTATCTCGCGCGTCTTTAGATTCTCTCCTCGTCCACCTGTGTCGGTTTGCGGTACAGGTACTTGTGCAATTATTCTTAGAAGCTTTTCTTGGAAGCATAGATTCACCAGACTTACGTTATCAGTACTCAACCTGTTGTAACGCGGATTTGCCTACGTTACGGTCTCGTTGCCTTCAACCGACATCCATTCGCCGGCTCTGATTATCTTTCTCCGTCACTCCTTCAGTCACACAAGTAGTACAGGAATATCAACCTGTTGTCCATCAGCTACGCTTATCAGCCTCACCTTAGGACCTGACTAACCCAGGGCGGACGAACCTTCCCCTGGAAACCTTGGACTTTTGACGGTTGGGATTCTCACCCAACTTTTCGTTACTCATACCGGCATTCTCACTTCCAAACGCTCCAGTAGTCCTCACGATCTACCTTCGATGCATTTGGAACGCTCACCTACCAATCAGTTTACACTGATTCCGCAGCTTCGGTATCATGCTTAGCCCCGGTACATTTTCGGCGCGGGTATATTCGACTAGTGAGCTGTTACGCACTCTTTAAAGGGTGGCTGCTTCTAAGCCAACCTCCTAGCTGTCTATACGTACCTACATCCTTTCCCACTTAGCATGAATTTTGGGACCTTAACTGGCGATCTGGGCTGTTTCCCTCTTGACCACGAACCTTATCACCCGTAGTCTGACTGCCGAGCACGTTTGCTGGTATTCAGAGTTTGATTGTATTCAGTACCCCATGATGAGGCCATCAGACATTCAGTGCTTTACCCCCAACAAACTTTTCTCTCGACGCTAGCCCTAAAGCTATTTCGGTGAGAACCAGCTATCTCGGAACTCGATTGGAATTTCTCCCCTAGACACAAATCATCCGAGCCCTTTTCAACGAACACCGGTTCGGTCCTCCATTAGATGTTACTCCAACTTCAACCTGTTCATGTCTAGCTCGTCCCGTTTCGGGTCTATATCATTGTACTATCGCGCCCTTTTCAGACTCGCTTTCGCTTCGGCTCCGGTCCTTCAACCTTAACCTCGCACAATAACATAACTCGCCGGTTCATTCTACAAAAGGCACGCCATCACCCATTAACGGGCTCTGACTTGTTGTAAGCATAGGGTTTCAGGTTCTCTTTCACTCCCCTCCCGGGGTTCTTTTCACCTTTCCCTCACGGTACTGGTTCACTATCGGTCACTAGGGAGTATTTAGCCTTGGGAGATGGTCCTCCCTTTTTCCGACAAGGTTCCACTTGCCTCGCCGTACTCTTCGTTACCTGAGTCCTCACAATTTCGATTACGGGACTTTCACCCTCTTCGGTAGGCTTTTCCAATACCTTTCCTCTATCATGAAGTTTTGTAACTCAATATGGTAACTGGGCTGTTCCGCGTTCGCTCGCCGCTACTAGCAGAATCGCTATTGCTTTCTTTTCCTACAGCTACTAAGATGTTTCAATTCGCTGCGTTCCCTCTTTTGTTTGTGACAGTCTTCAACTGTCGGGTTGCCCCATTCGGATATCAACGGATCTCTGCGTACTTACTGCTCCCCGTCGCTTTTCGTAGTTCGTCACGTCCTTCATCGGCTCCTAGTGCCTAGGCATTCACCTTATGCTCTTCTTTCCTTAACTTTGCTACAGTATTATCCACTTTTCAAAGACCTTCTTTTAATACAGAAAAACTTGTCCCCAAGTCTTTCAAAACTAAACAGAAATTCGGTACCCTCAGAGTCATCACTCTCTGAATATTGCGGTTTGCTTCCTATAAGATTTCTCCCTAGAAAGGAGGTGATCCATCCCCACGTTCCCGTAGGGATACCTTGTTACGACTTAACCCCAATCAATGGTCCCACCTTAGACGGCTCCCTCCCTTTCGGGTTAGGCCACCGGCTTCGGGTGTTACAATCTCTCATGGTTTGACGGGCGGTGTGTACAAAACCCGGGAACGTATTCACCGCGGTCTGCTGACCCGCGATTACTAGCGATTCCGCCTTCATGAAGTCGAGTTGCAGACTTCAATCTGAACTGAGACCAACTTTCTGAGGTTCGCTCCACGTCACCGCTTCGCATCTCTTTGTATTGGCCATTGTAGTACGTTTGTAGCCCAGGTCATAAAGGGCATGATGATTTGACGTCATCCCCACCTTCCTCCAACTTATCGTTGGCAGTCTCATTAGAGTCCTCAACTAAATGGTAGTAACTAACAATGAGGGTTGCGCTCGTTGCGGGACTTAACCCAACACCTCACGGCACGAGCTGACGACAACCATGCACCACCTGTATCCATTGCCCGAAGGAGAGTGTATCTCTACACCTGTCAATGGTATGTCAAGACCTGGTAAGGTTCTTCGTGTATCTTCGAATTAAACAACATACTCCACCGCTTGTGCGGGTTCCCGTCAATTCCTTTGAGTTTCAGTCTTGCGACCGTACTACCCAGGCGGAGAACTTAATGCGTTAACTTCAGCACTGACTTGCGCCAACACTTAGTTCTCATCGTTTACGGCGTGGACTACCAGGGTATCTAATCCTGTTTGCTCCCCACGCTTTCGTGTCTCAGCGTCAATTCCGGCCCAGCAGGTTGCCTTCGCCATTGGTGTTCCTCCATATATCTACGCATTCCACCGCTACACATGGAATTCCACCTGCCTCTACCGTATTCAAGTCTACCGGTTTCAAACGCCCTACACAGTTAAGCTGTGATCTTTTACGTTTGACCTAATAAACCGCCTACACACGCTTTACGCCCAATAAATCCGGATAACGCTCGCCCCCTACGTATTACCGCGGCTGCTGGCACGTAGTTAGCCGGGGCTTTCTAATTGGGTACCGTCATGCATAACCCATTTCCTGATTATACTATTCTTTCCCAATAACAGAACTTTACAATCCGAAGACCTTCTTCATTCACGCGGCATTGCTCGGTCAGGGTTCCCCCCATTGCCGAAAATTCCCTACTGCTGCCTCCCGTAGGAGTCTGGGCCGTGTCTCAGTCCCAGTGTGGCAGTTCCGCCTCTCAGCGCTGCTACGCATCGTTGACTTGGTGGGCCGTTACCTCACCAACTATCTAATGCGCCGCAAGCCCAGCTCTAAGCAGTGCCTTTCAGCACCTTTAAATATCTCAACTTGTGTCAAGACATCCTATCCAGTTTTAGCTACCGTTTCCAGTGGTTATCCTCGTCTTAAAGGTTGGTTACTTACGTGTTACTCACCCGTTCGCCACTAACATATTACTATGTTCGTTCGACTTGCATGTATTAGGCATGCCGCCAGCGTTTATCCTGAGCCAGGATCAAACTCTCCATTTGTTATATGAATTGTTTTCTAACTCATCTTTTGTTTCTTCTTTGATGTTTTTTGGTTGTACTTCGTTTCTGTTCAGTTTTCAAAGACCTAGCCGCATGACTTGTATCTTTCACGCGCTTTTATATTCTACCATACCCAAATTGGAGTGTCAACTATTATTTACCGTAAAAAATCACTTTTCTAAACTTTTTTAAAACTTTCGTAAAACCAATCACAATAGCCAGATATAGCCTTTCATAATCCTTTGAGGTTCGAAAAAAAATGGCCGACTTCATCAAGTCAGCCATTCACAAACTTAATTAATTCCGATTAATCGAAGGATATCTTTGTAAGTGATAAAAACCATCAATCCCAATAAAAGGAATAAAACAATGGTATGAAGCCAGTTTTCAACTTTTTGATTGGGTTTCTTCTTCGTGATGGCTTCATATCCAATGAAAACCAACCGTCCACCATCTAAGGCTGGAACAGGAAGTAAGTTTACAATTCCTAGGTTGACGCTGAGCAACCCAATCCAACTCATCAAGCTGCGTAATCCTTGTTGAGCGGCGTTGGCGGTAATCGAATAAATGCCAACGAATCCGGAAAGATCACCAATTCCAACTTGATCAGAGGTAAATAGCAGACCCAGTGTTTTATAAATAGAAATAGATGAATTGTACAAACTGACCATGGCTTGTTTGAATGATCCAAAGAACGAAAACTTAGAAGAACCCACAATCCCGATGCGTGAATAAAATGCTTCATATCCCATCGCCGATAAGGTTTGTTCGTTATAGGCAACGTATTCAAATGTTTGTAATACCCCTTCGCGGGAAACCACAATCACCGTCGGCTCTTCTTCAGTCGAACCTTCATACGTTTGCGCAAACGCAATGATTTCATCCCAGGTTGTGAAGGCTGTGCCATCGATTGAAACGATGATGTCGCCTGAAAGAAGTTCGCTGGTTGTATAAAGAGGTGTTCCAATTTCTAATTCTGTACTATTGGTTGCACTGGTGAACCCTAATCCATATAGAATATATTGTGGAGTAATCGGGTCTAATGTCATTAACGTGTCTTCTCTTAAAACGGTGAAAACAAAGGAATCAAACTCAGCGTATTTTGCTAGTTCTGTATTAACAGAGGCGGCGCCATCTCCTTCAGACCAAGAATGGATGGCCACGCCATTAATGGCGATGATTTGATCACCCGGCAATAAGATGCCTTCGCTGGGTGTTCCTTCGGTTACGGTGCTAATCACAGTGGATTTAGCATCAGCGACACCCCAGAACAACGCGATTAATAAGAAGACAAAGAACGCTAAAATGATGTTCATCATCGCTCCGGCAACCGTCACCATGAACCGGTGTCCTTTTGATTTCGAATTGAAATTACGTTCTTGAGGGGCAATTTGAACATCCATGCCATCCATTAAATAGAGCGCATTTCGATTAACGGTATATTCATTAATATATAAGGGGGCCATATCAGCGCCAAATAAATCGATTTTTTCAACGGTGGTATTGGGAATATCGGTATAACTCGTCGCCTTTGGTTTGAGTATAATTCTTTTAACATGACCCAATTCATCAAACATGAGTTTGACGGTGTCTCCCGGTTTGACCATATCTTTGGTCAATTCTTCGCCGGCCATTGAAACGAATCCGCCAAACGGAAAAGCGCGAATTGAAAAGGTGGTTTCACCTACTTTTTTACTCCAAATTCTGGGACCCATGCCAAATGCAAACTCATGACAAAGGATACCCGCCCTTTTCGCGAAATAAAAGTGACCCAATTCATGAATACAAATGACCAAGCTTAACACAAAAACGAATAATAGAATGTTGCCGAGAACTTGAAAGAACATAGTTGTTTTCTCCTAACTTACTGGTATATACGGTATATTGAATCTTTAACCGTCGCATCGGTATAAAGCAATTGTTCAAGCGACGGATGTTCAATGATTGGCGTCTCTTGTAAGGCTTTGCCAATCAGTGTTTCAATCATTAAGAATGAGATATTCCCTTTTAAAAACAAATCAACGGCTGCTTCATTGGCCGCATTGACAATGGCCGCGGCGTTTCCCCCCATGCGAAGGGCATCATAAGCATATTTTAAACACGGATACCGATCAAAGCTGACCGTCTCAAACGTCAATTTCTGCAGTTTGGCGAAGTCAAGCGACTTCACGGATGATTCCATCCTATTGGGATAGAAGAGCGCATAGGCGATGGGTAAATGCATATCATGGTCAGATAACTGCGCCATCACGGAATGGTCATTGAATTCAACCATCGAATGGATGATACTCTCACGGTGAAGAATGGTTTCAATTTGTTCACTTGGAATAGCGAACAAATGATGCGCCTCTATGACTTCAAACCCCTTATTCATCATCGTCGCCGAATCAATGGTAATCTTTTTTCCCATCGACCAGTTTGGATGTTTTAATGCATCTTCTATCGTCACGGAGTTTAACTGATCTTTCGTATAGTCTCTAAAAGATCCTCCGCTTGCGGTGATGATTAACCGTTTCACTTTTTGAATATCTTCCCCCCGCAAACATTGCCATATGGCCGAATGTTCGGAATCGATGGGAAAAAGTTGGGTGTGATGTTTGATTAATAATGCATTTATCAAATCGCCGGCAACGACCAACGTCTCTTTGTTCGCTAAAGCGACATTCCGTCCTTTTTCAATGGCACGAACCGTGGGTATTAATCCGGCAATACCGACTAAGGCATTCACCAGCAAATCATCTGATTGTGTTTTTCCCCAAGTGGCTGCTTGTATTAATCCTTCAGCCCCATATCCCACTTCTATATTAGGATAATCGGCTTTTAAAGCAATGGCATCGGTAAGAGTTCCTACACTCACAAATTCAGGATGATGAATGGGTATCAGTTGGCGCAAGGCCAAAACGGAATGATTCGCCGTCATGGTTTTTACCACAAATTCATTGGGATACTGTAAACAAAGATCAAGGACTTGCGTCCCAATCGATCCAGTAGCACCTAAGAGATAGAGGGATTTCATGATTATAACACCTGAATAATAATCATTATAAATAATAAGAAGGTTGCGGCGAACATCGATGAATCAAAACGATCTAAGATGCCGCCATGTCCTGGGAATAAGTTTGAATAATCTTTGATTTCGTACGCTCTTTTGAATTTAGAAGCGACCAAATCACCAATTTGTCCCACGGTGGATAAAAACGCAGAAATCAAGAGATAGCCATAAATGGGAAAATCAGATCCAAAAAGATTACCGAAATAGCCAATAATAAAGCCTACCACTGTACCGAAGACAAGTCCGGCAATCGATCCTTCATAACTTTTTTTCGGACTGACTTTTGGCGCAATTTTATGTTTGCCAAACCTTACCCCAAAGAAATAAGCGGCGGTATCGGTCATCATCACGACGGCTAATGCATAAATAACCATAAGTAATCCTTGATGGCGTAAATAAGCAAAGGCAGAAAATCCCACACTGCAATAGACAATCATGAGTAACGTCATGCCAAAATCTTGTGGGCGGAACGTATCAACAAATACCATCAAGATGGAATACAGTAAAACCAAACCCATCAAGACGATAAATAGATAAAGAGGGTGTAAGTTGTAATGCGTGATTGCGAGTAATGTAGCGAAAAACAATCCGGTTGAGACAATGGTTAACACATCAATCCAAAGCGGTAATACTTGTTTCTTTCGAAGCATCAAACGATATTCCGTGGCTGCCCCAATGGATAATAAGAGGCAAAAGCCATCAAAGATGAAGTACGGTTCTCCCCAAATGAGGATGGGAATCATAACGATTGCCATCAAGATGGCTGTTTTTATGCGTTGCATTCAATCACCCCTTGATTGCACCGAAACGACGATGTCGTTTGGAATATGACTCAAAAGCTGCTAACAATTCTTTTTTGCCAAAAGCTGGCCAATGGATTTCGGTGAAATAAAATTCCGCATAAGCTGCCTGCCATAACAGAAAATTGCTTAATCGTAATTCCCCTGAGGTTCTGATCAGTAAATCCAAAGGCGGAAGTTCGGACGTGTAAAGGTGGTTTGTGATAATATCCGGCGAAATATCTTCAATCTTTAAGGAATCTGATTTTACTTCAGACGCTATTTTTTGAACCGCTTCGGTGATTTCGGTGTAAGACCCGTAGTCGAAACAGACATTTAAAATCAATCCTTGACGATTCTTAGATTGTTCTGTAATTCGATTGAGAATTTCCAGATTGGTAGAAGACAATTTCGATTTGCGACCGCTGAACATGACTTTGACATCGTACTTCTCAAAATCTGCCGAGAATTTACGATCAAATTCGGCGGGAAGTGTCATTAAGTAATCGACTTCCGCTTGCGGACGGTTCCAATTCTCCGTTGAAAAAGCAAAGACCGAAAGAGCCTTAACGCCCATTCCTTGACAAAGCAAAGCAACCTTACGGATATTTTCGATGCCGACCTGATGACCGGCGGTTCTTGTCAGCCCCCGCTTTTGCGCCCAACGTCCGTTGCCATCTAGTATAATCGCCAAATGTTTGGGAATTGTGAGTTCAACTTCTTTTTTCTTAAATATCATCAAGGTCACCTCATACTGAGTAAATTATACTACAAATCGACTGGATATTCTATCTATAATGGTTCGAGAGTAAAAAAATAAGACTAGCAAGCTAGTCCTATATGTGCATGATTTCGCGTTCTTTTTCGGCGAAAATGGAATCAATCTTTTCGACAAATTTGTCGGTAATCTTTTGAATTTCGTCTTGATAGTACGTCGAATCATCTTCTGACAATTTTTTGTCCTTCTCAAGTTTCTTAATCTTTTCAATGCCGTCGCGACGAACATTGCGAAGGGCAATTTTATTGTCCTCAGCCATCTTATGAATGACCTTTACCGATTCCTTACGACGTTCTTCCGTCATTTGTGGTAATACGATTCTGAGTCCTACGCCGTCATTATTCGGAGTAACACCCAAATTTGCGGCCAAAATGGCTTTTTCAATCTTTCCTAGCAAGGACTTATCAAACGGCTTGATGTAAAGCTGATTGCCTTCCGGCACGGTGATTGATGCAACTTGGTTGATGGGGCTTGGGGCTCCGTAATAATCAACGGTTACACGTTCAAACATTTTTGGGTTAGCGCGTCCACTTCTGATTGTAGAAAATTCACGATGAAGGGCATTTAAAGTATGTTCCATCCGTTCTTCACAATCCATCAAAATCATTTCTGGCATGTCAAAATCCTCCTTATATTTATTTTTTTATTAACGTACCGATTGCCTCGCCCATAATGGCTTTTTTAATGTTCCCTTGGACGTTCATATCAAATACGCAAATGTCAATGTTGTTGTCATGGCAAAGCGCCGCAGCGGTCGAGTCCATGACGTGAAGTTGTTGCTGTAAAACATCTTGATGCGTTAATGTCAAATAACGTTTGGCTTCGGGATGGGTATGAGGATCTGCGTCATAAACGCCATCAATCCCGTTTTTAGCCATGTAAATAATGTCCGCATTAATTTCCGCAGCTCTTAAAGCTGAGGTAGTGTCAGTTGAGAAGTAGGGGTTGCCGGTTCCGCCGCCGAAGATGACGATGCGGTTTTTTTCTAGATGGCTAATGGCTTTTCTCTGAATATAAGGTTCACAGACTTGGGGTATATTGATAGAAGACATGACCCGAGTGTCGACTCCTAGTGATTCTAATGAGCTTTGTAAGGCGAGTGAATTGATAATGGTACCAATCATGCCCATGTAATCAGCGCTTGAACGTTCGATACCCATTTCTGTTGCGAGTTTCCCACGGAAAATGTTGCCGCCGCCAATAACAATGGCGATTTCGCAAATGCCTAAATCATAAGCATCTTTGATTTCGTGGGCGATTTTTTTGACGACCAATGGGTCAATCCCGATTCCCGATTTTCCTGCGAGGGCTTCACCGCTCAATTTAATCAATACTACTTTATTCATCCGTGATTCTCCCTTCGATTTTAGAAATAAAGGACACAAAAAAGTGTCCTTTTAAGATTATTTTCCTTGTGCTGCTAATACTTCTTGCGCAAAGTTTTCTTCTTTCTTTTCAATACCTTCGCCAACTGCCAAACGTTTAAAAGAAGCGATTGAACCGCCTTTGCTCTTAACATAAGCTTCGACAGATAAGTCTGGGTTCTTTACGAATGCTTGATTGACCAAGCAAATTTCTTTCATATTCTTGTTCAAACGGCCTTCAATCATCTTTAAGACGATGGCTTCAGGTTTTGGTTTGTCTGATTCCGCATTTTCGTTTAGTGCTGTTTTGGTTAATACATCACGTTCATGCGCTAATTCTTCTGCGGAAATGTCGGCAGAAGAAAGGAAACGTGGGCTCATTGCGGCAACATGCATGGCAACATCTTTTGCCGTTTCAGAATCCGTTCCATTTAAAACGGTTAAACTGACGATTTTACCGCCCATATGGCTATAAGCGCCAAAAACTTGAGCGTCGGATTTTTGAATGATTTGAACGTTTCTTAAGGTGAGGTTTTCGCCGATGGTCGAAACTGCTTCTAATAAAACCTCTTTTAAGGTTTTTCCGTTAACAACCACTTCTAATGCTTGTTCCGTATTGGTTGCTGTCGAATGTTCAATCATTTGACCGACTTTTTCAACCAAAATGGCATATTTTTCGTTATTCGCAACGAAGTCAGTTTCGCAGTTCAGTTCAAAAAGAGTGGCTTTATTGCCATCAATCATGATCTTCGCTACGCCTTCAGCCGCGATTCTTGATGCTTTTTTCTCAGCTTTCGAAATACCTTTTTCACGTAACCAGTCAATAGCCAAAGCGATGTTGCCATCGGTGGCGGTCAGGGCTTTTTTGCAGTCCATCATGCCGGCGCCGGTCTTGTCACGTAACTCTTTTACTAAGCTTGCAGTGATTTCCATATGATAAATCCTCCTGATTTCGCTAATATTAGTTTAACATACTTTATTTTTAATAACAATGCGATTTTCTTAAAAAAGGGGAGCTATGAATAGCCCCCTATTTGGTCTTATTTCAAGGCGTCAATTAGTTCGGCTTTTAGGAGTTTCGAATAATTTGCTACACCCTTGTCTTTTGCAAGTTGACGAAGGTCTTTTACAGTCATTGCTTCGTAATCAACACTGGCTGGAGCGGCAACAGGTGCAACAACAGGTGCTGGTGTTGGTTCAACAACAACTTTTGGAGCTGGAGCGACAACGGGTGTCGGTGCTACAACTGGAGCAGGAGTTACCACTGCTGCTGGAGCTACATAAGGATTGGAACCTTTGTAATTTGGATTGGGAGTACCATTATAAGGTCTTTGTTCGTATCTTGGTTTTTGTTGATCCGGACGTGGACGACGTGGTTGTTCTGGCGTTTTAACTTCTTCTACTTTAACTTCGGTAGAAGGTTCAACAGCGACAGAAACACCACCGTTTGCTTCAATAATGGCATCTGCCATTTTGGAAACAACCAATTTAACCGAACGCAATGCATCATCGTTCGCTGGAATAATAAAATCAACTTCATCGGGATCGCAGTTTGTATCAACGATACCGAAGACAGGAATGTTCAATTTTTTAGCTTCAAGAATGGCATTTCTTTCTTTACGTGGGTCGATGATGAAGATGGCTTGTGGTAAGTTCTTCATTTCTTTGATACCGCCTAAGAATTTTTCTAAACGGTCCATTTCTTTACGGAGTCCGATGACTTCCTTTTTAGGAAGTACAGCGAATGTTCCGTCTTTTTCCATTTTGTAGAGGTCTTGTAACTTCTTAATGGATTTCTTAATCGTTTTGAAGTTTGTCAGAGTTCCGCCCAACCAACGTTTGTCAACGTAGTATTGGCCGCTTCTGATAGCTTCATCTTTAACCGGTTCTTGTGATTGCTTTTTGGTACCAACGAATAGGACTTTGCCTTCGTTTGCGGCGATGTCGAACATTGCTTTATAAGCAACATCGATGCAATCGCTCGTCTTTTGTAAATCGATGATATGGATTCCGTTTCTGGAAGTATAGATATACTTCGCCATTTTTGGATTCCATCTGCGGGTTTGATGCCCGAAATGCACGCCTGCCTCAAGCAGGGCTTTCATTGAGATAACGCCCATGATTCTGTAAATCCTCCTATTTTTTGATTTTTGCCTCCACCGACTCAACGCTATTGCCACCCGATTATCGGGCTCTAGGCAAATTGCTCCTCTGGTGTGTGTATTTTTTACGGCGCTAATATTCTATCAAATAATCCCTAATAAAGCAAGTGAAATTTACTGGTTTCATGCTTTTACTGAAGAAAAAAACCACCGGTGAGGGTGGTTATCGTCCTGTGCTTCCAAACCCGCCGGTTCTTACGGCTTTTGGAGAGTCGTCGTCATGCGTTAAAAGATATTTGGTGAAAACCCCTTGCGCAATTCGTTCGCCTTTCGCAATCGTCACGGGTGAATCTGATATGTTGTATAAAGCAATCATAATGTGGCCTTCATTGGTGGGATTATCGAAATAATCTGCATCAATGACGCCGACACCATTTGTCAAAATCAAGTTTTTTGTTTGAAATAAAGAGCTTCTAGCATAAATGTTTAGTACTTCATCTTGTGCCATATGGGCTTTTAACCCAGTTGAGACCAATCCGATTTGTTTGGGTTGAATCGTGGTAGTGATCGCAGATTCGATGTCATAACCCGCACTTTTGTCCGTCTTACGACGAGGAATCATAATGCCATCTTTTTCAAATGCTTTGACAACCATAAATCCTCTCGTACTCATAGTTTGCCGGCACCTGTCTGTTTAATTTGTTTTTTTAATTCGTTTTCAGCCAATGCTAACTCCACATTGCGTTGCTTGTTTGCTTCTAATCGGGCTTTTCTAATGTCAGTTAAATTCTTCATTGCTGTATCTTTAGAATCCCCGATATAGGCGTCTTGAGCAATGACAGTGATGATGTCGTTTTGATTTTGAACCAACCCGTTGATAATGACCACATAATAGGTCAATTGATTATACGTCATCTTGACATAACCCGTATCAATCGTAGAAACGATGGGAAGGTGGCCTGAAAGAATGCCGTATTCGCCATTGCTTTGACTGGAAATGACGACGGACGTCACAATCTCATTATAAAGTTCGCCTTCGGGTGTCACGATGATGATTCTCATGAGGAATCTCCTTATTTATTTTCGAGTCGTTTTGCTTTTTGAACGACATCGTCGATGCTACCTACCAAACGGAACGCATCTTCTGGGTATTCGTCAAATTTGCCTTCAAGAATTTCTTTGAAACCACGAACCGTATCTTTAACCGGAACGAAACTGCCAACTTGTCCGGTAAATTGTTCGGCAACGTGGAAGTTTTGTGATAAGAATAAACGAATTCTTCTTGCCCGATGAACAAGCAGTTTATCTTCGTCGTTTAATTCGTCCATCCCTAAAATAGCGATGATATCAAGTAAGTCGTTATAACGTTGCAACGTTCTTTGAACTTCACGAGCAACTCGGTAGTGTTCTTCTCCCACAATTTCGGGCGTTAATGCACGACTGGTAGAAGCCAATGGATCAACGGCTGGGTAGATGCCTTCTTCTGATATTTTACGGGATAGGTTGGTTGTCGCATCCAAGTGCGTAAATGTTGTGGCTGGGGCTGGGTCGGTATAGTCATCGGCGGGGACGTATACGGCTTGAATCGACGTAATGGATCCAGATTTCGTCGACGTAATTCGTTCTTGTAATTGACCCATGTCGGTGGCTAACGTTGGTTGATAACCGACGGCAGAGGGCATACGGCCTAACATTGCGGAAACTTCAGAACCCGCTTGAGTAAATCTAAAGATGTTGTCGATGAATAATAAAACGTCTTGTTTTTCTTCATCGCGGAAATATTCTGCCATCGTTAATCCTGAAAGCCCAACACGCATTCTAGCTCCCGGCGGTTCGTTCATTTGTCCAAACACCATGGCTGTTTTTGAAATAACTCCGGATTGTGTCATATCAAAATAAAGGTCATTACCTTCTCTGGTGCGTTCACCAACACCGGCAAAAACCGAAATACCACCGTGTTCTTCGGCAACGTTATGAATCAATTCTTGAATCAAAACGGTTTTACCAACACCAGCACCACCAAAGAGGCCGATTTTACCACCTTTAATATAAGGGGCTAATAAGTCTACGACCTTGATGCCGGTTTCAAGAATCTCCGTTTGAGTGTTTAATTCTTCTAGTTTTGGCGCTAAACGATGAATGGGCATTCTCTTTGATTGCGATAAATCGATGGGTTTTTGGTCAATCGGTTCACCCAAAACGTTAAACAATCGGCCTAATGTCACTTTACCTACAGGAACAGTGATAGCCGCCCCTGTGTCAATGACTTCCATTCCGCGGACTAATCCGTCGGTAGAATCCATCGCAATCGTTCTAACAATTCCATCTCCTAAAAACAACGAGACCTCCAAGGTTAAACGAATGGCAATTCCGTGGTTGGATTCGGCTTTTATATCAACCGTCAGAGCGTTATTGATAGATGGCATCCCGTTTTCGAACATAACGTCGACGACGGGACCCATTACTTGTACTACTTTTCCAATGTTTGGCATAGTTCCTCCTAGTTGACGGCGTTTGCGCCACCGATGATATCGGTTAATTCAATGGTGATCGCATTCTGCCGTGCCCGGTTGTAATAGAGATTTAACTTGGTAATAACTTCATCTGCGTTGTCGGTTGCACTTTTCATCGCCGACATTCTTGCGGCATGTTCACTCGTTTTTGCATCTAAGATAATCCCATATAGGGTATTTTCCAGGAAGATAGGGAGCAACATGTCAATAACGGCTTGAGGACTTGGTTCAAACAGAAACTCAGATACCTGATGTTCTTTCTTTTTTATTAAGGTCGTAATCGGTAAAAGGGTTTCGGTTTCGACCGTTTGAGTCAAGGTATTGACGTAATGGTTGTAAAAAACCACGATTTTATCGACTTTATGCGCAAGGTAATGTTTGATAAATTCTTGAGACATATTCTGAAAATCAATGAACTCAACTTCATCTCGCGAACTAACCGATTCAGAATTAATTAAAGGAAAGTGATTTCTTTTACAATAAGAAAATGCTTTATAGCCGATAGTGCCGACGAGGTATTCATCCTGAGAGGAATGGTTTTTGGCTATGAACGCCTTAAAGGTTTTTAACAGATTATTATTGTACGGGCCCGCCAACCCTCTATCGCTGGTGACTAAAATATAGCCGGTTCTTTTGATTTCACGCGGAATCAATAACGGATGGGACACATCAAGATACGTTGACATAATGTCTTCCAAAACCGTTTTAATCCGTTCACGAGTGGGTTGAAAAGACCGTGATTTTTTTTCGGCTTTACGGAGTTTCGAAGCCGAGACCATGTTCATCGCTTTGGTAATCTGCGATGTTTTTTGAGTGGCGTTGATACGATTTTTTATTTCCCGCATTGAGGACATGATTCGGCCCCCTTTCGTATATATTTTTAGATAAAATCAGCTTTAAAATGTTCGATAACGGCTTTAATTCGGCCGAAATCGGGCAACGCTTTTGTTTCTCTGATGCTACTTAAAATCGCTTTGCCATCTGCATCATTTTGGAAGAAACGGTGTAATTCGCTTTCAAAGCGCTTGATATCTTCAAGTTTAACCGAGTCAAGGTGACCTTTTGTTAATGCAAAGATACTCATGGCTTGTAATTCAAAAGGCAATATTTTATGAAGGTCTTGTTTCATGATTTCGACGGTTCTTTGACCACGTTCCAGTTTTGCTTTTGTCGCATCGTCTAAATCAGATCCAAATTGAGTAAATGCCTCTAATTCACGGTAACTTGCTAAGTCAAGTCTTAACGTTCCCGAAATTTTCTTGATAGCGGGATACTGCGCTGATCCACCAACACGTGATACCGATAATCCGGCGTTAATGGCGGGACGAATACCAGAATAGAATAGATTGGATTGTAAGAAGATTTGACCGTCGGTTATCGAAATGACGTTGGTCGGGATATATGCGGATATGTCCCCTTCTTGAGTTTCAATAATGGGAAGAGCTGTAATAGATCCGCCCCCTAATTTTTTATTGAGTTTCGCAGCACGTTCCAATAGACGTGAGTGCAAATAGAAAACGTCTCCTGGGAAAGCTTCTCGTCCCGGTGGACGACGAAGCAATAAAGATAGTTCGCGGTACGCAATGGCATGTTTGGTTAAGTCGTCATAAATAATCAAAACGTTTTTACCCGCAAACATGAATTCCTCAGCCATCGATACACCTGCGTAAGGGGCTAAGTAAAGTAACGGAGCCGGTTCAGATGCTGAAGCGGCAACGACAATAGAATATTTTAAAGCATCGTATTTCTTTAGGGTTTCTACGATGTTTAATACCGTTGATTCTTTTTGACCAATTGCGACATAAATACAAATGACATCTTCGTTTTTTTGATTAAGAATGGTGTCGACGGCCAATGAAGTTTTACCTGTTTGGCGGTCGCCAATGATTAACTCCCGTTGCCCACGGCCAATAGGAACCAATGCATCCAACACCTTAATTCCTGTTTTTAATGGTTCATTCACGCTTTCACGATCAATAACGCCCATCGCTTTACTTTCGACTGGACGTGTTTTTTTGGCATGGATCGCTCCAAGACCGTCAATCGGTTGACCTAGAGGGTTCACAACACGGCCAATCAGTTCGGGTCCTACCGGAACTTCAAAGATGCGACCGGTAGTTTTAACTTCGTCGCCTTCTTTGATGGAAGAAGAATCGTTGAGCAATATAACACCCACATTATCTTTTTCCAAGTTTTGGACCATTCCGAAAACTCCGTTTGGGAAAACGAGGAGTTCACCGCTCATGGCGTGATCCAAGCCAAAAACCAAAGCAATTCCGTCACCAACGGAGACGACGGTGCCAATTTCTTCGGTTATGATTTGTTTTTCATATTTCTTGATTTGTTCCTTTAAAAGCGAACTAATTTCCAACGGATTAATTTTGCTCATGGTCCACCTCTTACTTCTTCAAATGCATTTTCATATCGTTTAATTGTCGATTAACGGTTTCATCAATGACGTAACCTTCGTACTCGATTCGAATGCCAGCAATAATCGAAGCATCGATTCGATTGTCAATTTTGACCAACCGTTTATGTTGTTTCCCCATCGATATCGCAAGTTGATCAATGTGAGAAGGGGACATTGGTTGTTTGGAATAAATGATGACATCCATCGTTTTTTGGCGATTGTTCAGCAGCGTTAAATATTCCTCAGAAATAGCATGAAGTAATTCAAGGCGACGGTTGTCAATCAAAACGAATAACAGGTTTTTAACAAGGTTGTCGGCGACAGTTTTTTCAACGACCGCCTTCTTCTCACTTTTTGAAATGTTGGGATGTTTAAAAAACTTCATGACCTCATCGTCAAACCCGGCAAGAGTTTGATCCCAAGCGGTTTTAAAAGAAAGTTCTAAGTTTTGTTCGCATGCAAGCGAAAAAACGGCCAATGCATACTGACTGGCAACGTAATTCATGCTAATGATGGTCGGCCTTCAACGCTTTTTCCGATAAATCGGCATAAGCGAGCGGGTCGACTTCCTTTTCTAATATCTTGGTCGCCATTAATACAGCCAATTCAACAGCTTGATTATTGACTTCTGCTTTCGCTTTATCAATCTCAAGTGCTGTTGATTTTTTTGAATCATCAGCGATTTTTTTGGCTTCTGCTTTGGCAGATAGAATAATTCCAGAACGTTCTTCTTCCCCTTGTAACCGTGCGGTTTCAAGGACTTGACGGGCATTCTTTCGTAATTCTGCGTATTCCGCTTCGGTTTTTTCTTTAATGGCATTGGCTTCTTGTGAGGCCGTTTCGGCTGCAGCGAGTTCAGCTTGCACTAATTCACGACGTTTCTCAAGAAACAATGTGATTTTTGACCAAAAATATTTTCGTACAATAATGACTAAGATAACCGTTGCGGCCAATTGAACAACCATATCAAGCAAAGAAACACCTAATGCGGATTGAATGGCTTCTGAAACAGCGGTCGTGATTTTATCGATTACAGACATCACGAACACCTCCCTAATGGATGATTTAACAAACGAGTATTATTTACCAAGTAATAAAATTGCGATGATTAAGGAATAAAGTCCAGTGGTTTCAGCTACCGCTTGAGTTACCAATGTCGTAACCAAGATTTTGGATTGAACTTCTGGTTGACGAGAGACGGCTTCTGCGGCTTTACCAGCTGCGTAACCTTGACCGATGGCTGGTCCAAATCCGGCGATCATAGCGATGCCAGCGCCTAAATAAGCCATACCGCTGGTGAAATAGGAATTGTATTCTTGTGCGAAACGGATTGCTGCATTAAAAATTGCTGTGAACATGTTTGTTCCTCCTTATATTCGTTTAATTTATATTTTTAGTTATCCGAAGCCATGGAAATAGTGATGAGTGAAAGCATGAAGAAGACAAAAGCTTGAATGAGACCAAAGAAAATATCGAAGATGGCGTGAATCATAACTCCAGCAAAGATTCCTAAGAACCAATTAAGTGCCGTGTATACCATGACGGAAATGACCATCCCACTCATGAGATTTCCAAACAAACGCATCCCCATTGTGATGGGAGTGGAAAATTCACCGATGATATTGATGGGAAGCATAATCGGTGACAAGGGCTTCACATATCCTAGTAAAGAAACCAATTTGTTTTTAATCCCTTGATAGCGAATTTCAGTGAATTTAATCATGAAGAAGGATATTACAGAGAATGTTAACGCCACACCCAAATTTGCGAGCGGGGGTTGTAACCCAAAGAGAGAAATCGTATTTGCGAAGATTAAGTACATAAAAATTGAGAAGAGGTATGGTCCATAAAATTTGAATCGGTCCCCTCGAAGGTGCTCTTTGATAAAGTTATTGAAGGTATCAACAGCCATAATCCAGAAGAACAAGAACCCTTTTGGCATCGTTTTTGGATCGGTTTTTCCAATTTTATTGCCTACAATGATGAAGATGATGCATAATACTGTAATAACAATCAACGTTGAGATGACATTCGGTGATAATGGTGCTATGAGCTTAAACTCCAGTCCCATTCACATCACCCGCCTTTCTCAAGGTTTGAATAATCGTGATTATCCACAGAACCACTCTGTAGGTCATAATACCGCCGGCAACAAAGTATATATTCCATTCAGGGTTGTTCACCGTGAAATACAGAATAATAGCATAGAAAACCATTTTAGCGATATAAAGCATTACCGTTTTACTGCGAATGGTGTTAGGAGCTGTCGCAAACGCTTGTTTCATAATCCGATATTGCATCGAATTCATCATCAAGCTACTAAAGGTTCCTAATACAAAGCTTAACACAAAGTCCCAATTTCCGGTGATTAAATAAAGGACGGTTGAAACCACCAATATATAAGGCCATGCGAATAAAAACGTCAATTCAATGATGTTTGTCTTCTTTTTCATGGTCTTCACCTCCTGATAGTTTCAAGGCTCTTTTCAAAAGGTTTCGAAAGGCAGAGAAAATTCCCATGACAAGTAAAATGTACATGAATATAGATCTTCCTTCAAAAAGCCAATTGTCAAGCGCTCTTCCTGCAAAATAGCCGATGGCCATTGCAACAAATGTTTCGATAAAAAACTGGATCATCATGTTGATGATCAAGTAAGTGGCCTTGTTGCTTTTAAAACTCATTATTTGGTCCCGAACAAACGGTCCCCGCAGTCCCCTAAGCCGGGAACGATGTAGCCTTTCTCATTTAAATGGTCATCTTCTTTAACCAAGAAAATATCCACATCTGGATGAGCTGCTTTCAACGCTTTAATGCCTTCAGGGCATCCAACCAATCCCACGAAACGGATGTCTTTACCGCCTCGAGATTTAATATGATTAATCGCAACAATGGCGGATCCGCCAGTTGCTAGCATTGGGTCAACCACCAAGATGGTTGAATTGATGATGTTATCCGGTAATTTAACATAATATTCATGGGGTAACAAGGTGTTTTCATCACGGTATAACCCGATGTGTCCAATCTTAGCGGTTGGGATGACGACTTGAATGCCATCAACCATGCCAAGTCCGGCACGGAGAATTGGGACAATCACAACATCTTTGGCTAAGGTTTTACAAACGGTTGTGGTGATGGGAGTTTCGACGTCAATCAGTTTCGTCGCTAAATCCCGGGTAATTTCGTAGGTCACAAGCATTCCGATTTCATTAACATTTTCTCTGAAAGTCTTGGTGTCGGTGGCTTTGTTACGAATGATGGCTAATTTGTGTTCAATCAGCGGATGATTAATAATGACTACTTTTCCCATTTATTGTTCCTCCTCATAATCCGATATCATGTGAATCCGTTTGCTATGGCGCTCACCGCCAGAAAATTCGGTATCGAGATAAATCTGAATGAATGAGAGTACTTCTTCTAAGGAATTGGTCCGCGATCCAAGACAAATGACATTGGCATCATTGTGTTCTTTGATTGCGCGTGCAGCGAAGTCAGATTGAGCAACTCCGGCACGAATGCCCCTCACTTTGTTGGCGGCGATGGACATGCCAACACCGGTTCCGCAGATGAGAATACCGTAGTCAACCGTTTTAGATTGAACCGCTTTTGCCACTCGAAAAGCGTAAATTGGATAATCTGTCGATTGAAGATTGGACGTTCCAAAGTCGGTAACATCGATTTTTCGTTGTTGAAGCATTTGAATCACAGCGTCTTTGTACTCAAAGCCGGCGTGATCTGCACCAATCGCGATTCTCATAGGACACACTCCTTTGATGCTTATTATATGAAATATAACTCAAGGGACGGTTTGCCACTACAATTATAACAAAACACCCTATATTTGACAAACAAATTATAAACAATTTGAAAGATGAAATCGCCTTCAATTGAAAGTCTTATAGAATCTGGATTTCCCCTTGTCTTAGGGTTCGTTTTTGGATGGGATCAAATACCGTCGATGCAACACCCGTTAAATCATTCCCTTCAACGATGTAATCAACGACTCCTTCGAATTTTAAGGCGTCTCGATATAACAAGACGGCAGGTTCATTGCTGAGGTTTAAACTCGTGACGACCATGGGACCAAAATGCTTTAAAATGGTCTGAGCTGTTAGAGAAGCGGGAATACGAATGCCTACGGTATTTTGACCACTGGTAATGGTATCATCTACTAGACTGCTTTTTGGATAAATTAAGGTTAAGGCTCCTGGCCAATATTTTTTTGCATACGCTTCGCCCAACTCAAAATCATTGACGAGCGGCTTCACTTGATCGATGTTCGCACATAAAATAGCCATGGGTTTTTTTGCTTCGCGGTTTTTGATTTCATAAATCCGTTTCACCGATTGAATGTCGTGTAATAGACAACCAATGCCATAAACGGTATCGGTCTCAAAAACAATGACTTTTCCTTTTAAGTCAAAGTTCAAAATATCCTGTAAAGAAACAATCATTTTATCCCCTCTTTTCAATGAGTTGTGTCAGTTCACTTGGATGGCAGATGATAAAGGACGCTCCCCCTTTAAGAAGTTCGTCTTTTTGTCTAAACCCCCATAACACCCCAATCGCAGTTAATTGGGCATTGACGGCAGTTTGCATATCGGTCATTGTATCGCCAATATACAGTATTTCCTCTTTTTGAAACTGAAGTTTCCCAACAATCTCTAAAACCGATTTTGGGTCTGGTTTAACGGGATATCCGTTTCTTTGACCATATACTTCGAAAAACGGATAATTTGGAAAGTAATATGCAATGACTTTCACGGTATCAGCATCCGGTTTATTGGACAAAACACAGACTTTAATCTCTTTTTTAAGCAAATCTTGTAACAAAGTAACGATGCCGGCATAGGGTTTGGTTTTTTGGTTTTGCCATAAACGGTAGTACTCGCGGTAATCAGTTCTGACGGAGTTAAACAAGACTTCGTTTCCGGCATCTTCTTTTAAAACTGCTTTGACCAATTCATCCACGCCGCGTCCAACGAAAATTTTGTAACTTTCGACATCGTACGGTGTGCGACCTTGATTGATCAACGCTTGATTCATGCTATCAGCGATATCTTCAATGGTATCTAATAGCGTTCCATCTAAATCAAATATAACTGCTTTTATGCTCATGTCAAATCCTCAATTCATAGATTCAAAACTTAATTGTTTTTCAAGAACATCCTTCACAGGACGATAGGTTTTTCGGTGAATGGGTGTGGGACCTAACAAGGCGAGTGCTTGAATGTGCGCATTGGTTGGATATCCCTTATGTTGTTCAAATCCATATCCGGGATATTCCTTTGCCATCTTTACCATATAATGGTCTCTTTCGACTTTAGCCAAAATTGATCCTGCAGCGATGGAGGCACTTAAGGTATCGCCTTTAATAATGGCTGTAAAAGGAATTTTACCTTCTTTTAACGGCATCGCATCGGATAAAATATGCTCTGGTTGAATTTTTAGAGCTTTAATTGCTTCTAACATCGCCAGTTTTGAGGCTTGGTAGATGTTTATTTCATCAATCATTTGCGGTGAGACAAAATAAACAGCGTATGCCAAAGCCCGTTCTTTAATCTGTACTGCTAGTTTTTCTCGGTTCTTTTCGGATAATTGTTTGGAATCATTTAAGCCATCGATGGGGTCATCTGGGTTTAAAATCACCGCTCCAGCCACAACTGGTCCTGCTAAAGGGCCTCTTCCAGCTTCATCGACGCCACAAATATACTGAATGCCTTGATCAAGCAAAGCTATTTCAAACTTATACATTGATGGGTGCCTTTTCTAAACAAATGCGACCGAATTTTTGATTACGAAACTCAAATAAAAACAATTTGACAACGCGGTCATAATCAATGAAATTTCCAGGCAAGATAGCCCCTCTTTTTTTCCCTATGGCATCAAGCGTTTTGACGATGTCTTCTGGGTCCACTTTATCAATGCTATAACGTTGTTCAATCCGACCGGGGTACCATTTTGCGAGGTATTGAATGCCATACATCGCCACATCATCAAGCGGTAAAATATCGTCTTTAATCGAACCCACTAAGGCTAATCGAATCCCCACTTCAGGGTCTTCGAAACGTGGCCATAAAATCCCGGGATTATCGAGTAATTCCAGGTTTTCATCAACCCGAATGTATTTTTGTGATCGTGTTACTCCGGGTTTATCCCCAGTAGCCGCAGCGGGACGTCGCGCTAACCGGTTGATAAACGCAGACTTACCAACGTTGGGAATACCCACCACCATGGCTCTAAAAGGACGATTTTTCATCCCTCGATTGGCTTCTTTTGCGAAAATGGGTTGTAAAATTTCTTTGGCGGCTGGAACGACAATATTAGAAGATTCGCCTTCAATTGAATTCACAGCGACGGCTTTTAGCCCTCGTTTTTTGTAATAATCCAACCAACGCGTCAATTCTTTTTGGTCGGCTAAATCAGCTTTATTTAAAATGTATAACAAAGGTTTGTCTTTAATAATATCGAAAATCATGGGATTTTCTGATGAATGCGGAATGCGAGCATCTAACAAAACAAAAACAATATCTATAATGGATAATCGTTCTTCTACTTGGCGTCTGGCTTTGGCCATATGCCCGGGAAACCATTGAATCTGTGCCATGTCAGACACCTCCTGTTTAAATGTAATTAATTACTTCCGTTGATTTTAACAATCACTTTTCCTAATAAATCGGCTTCGTTGATAAGTCCAAAATAGCGTGAATCATTGGATTCAGCGGCATTATCCCCTAATAAATAGTAATACCCAGAAGGGATTATTCCTGAATAGGGTTGGTAATAAGCAAGAGACCCCACATTGATGGTTCCTACCTTTTCACCATTGACGAATACCCCATCATCATTAACCAAAAGCATATCTCCCGGCAATGCAACGAGACGTTTTATCAGCAAAGCATCACCGCGATCATAAATGATCACATCGTCATGTTCATAATGAATGGCAAAATGATAAATCATTACCGCGTCGTTTTCGTAAAACGTGGGTTCCATAGAAGGTCCGTGGACGATGGCTGGACTGAAAAAAAACGCATTCAGAATAACGACAACAGCGAGGAATACGGGCACCACACCAATCAAGTCGTAAAAATCATAGCGTTTTTTTAAAGCAGAGAAGTCAAGGATTCTTTTATCTGGGTCGAGCTTGATTCTTTTTTGATAATACATCCAAAAATAGAGTGAATAAGCCAACACAAAGGCTAAAAATCCATAGATAATCATGCCAAAGATCTGACCGGAAAAAATCGATCGAATCGTATCGATATCATCATCGCTTTGCGTGATAAAATCAAATAAAAAGAGTTTTTTGCCTTGATTGATGGCGATTAAAATCATAACAATGAACGTCGCTACGCTGGCTTCAATCAGTTTAAATCGCGTTTGTAACATCAACTTACGATCTTGATTCGCCGTTTCTTGGTCAATAACTGGGGCTATTACTTCGGTGATATCGGGTTTTTCTTGAATGTCTTGATCCATCATAATATCACCCTTACCGACCCAGTTTCGCTAAAAGTTCATTCAGTTTTTCAAAAGAGATGAGTACTTCTCTGGGTTTTGTTCCTACATTCCTTGAAACAACGCCGTAAAGTTCTAATGATGAAACAATTTGATTGGCGCGGTTAAATCCGATGCCAAATTCTTGTGTAATCTTGTTTAACGAACATTTTTCTTCGGAGATTACATATTTCGCTATATCGCCAAACAATTCATCTAGTTCAGCCGCTTCTTCAGTGGCTTTGCTCGTTTTAATCAAAGACTCGTGAGTGAACATATATTGTGGATAAGCTTGATCTTTTACGAAATTAACCACTTGTTCAATTTCGTTAGGAGATAAGAACGCGCCTTGAAGACGACGAATCTTGCCATTTTCGGACAATAACATGTCGCCTTGTCCCAACAGTTTTTCGGCTCCGGTGGTATCCAAAACAACCATCGAATCGGTGGAAGAGGGGACTCTAAAAGCAAACCGTGTGGGGATATTGGCTTTTATCGATCCTTTAATAATATCGGCAGAAGGACGTTGCGTCGCTAAAATCAAATGAATTCCAACCGCTCTTGATTTCTGGGTTAATCGTAAAATTTGTTCTTCAACTTCAGGTCCACCGTTAATTAATAAATCTGAAGCTTCTTCAACAATGATGACCAACCGTGGCATGGCTTCAAACTCAGCGTCGTTCATTCTTCTTTCGTAGTAGTCTTTGACATTAATAGAACGGAATTTTTTTAAGACATCGTATCGTCTTTCCATTTCCGTTGATGCCCATTTCAACGATTCAATCGCAATCTTAGAATCATCAATGATAGGAGTCACCAAATGAGGGATATCAGCAAATTGTTGTAAATCAACTTTTTTAGGGTCAATTAACAATAATTTGACTTGGTCAGGACGGTTTTTAAAGATGATGCTCGCAATCATCGAAGCGATGCAAACCGATTTTCCGCTTTGGGTAGATCCAGCCACTAAGCCGTGGGGCATGGCTTCGATGGAGGTATAGACGGGATTGGCATCAATATCAAGGCCGATTCCCAACAATAAGGGATCCTTTGATTGTAAGAAACGTGGGCTGTCGATAACATCACC
The DNA here is from genome assembly GCA_942493185.1 of uncultured Caryophanales bacterium. Lineage (GTDB taxonomy): Bacteria > Bacillota_I > Bacilli_A > Izemoplasmatales > Hujiaoplasmataceae > UBA5603. The sequence continues at coordinate 45,355 of OW818673.1, read as the reverse complement.
AAAAAAGACGGATTCGCGTACCTTATTTGGAACTTCAATCCCAATGGTTGTTTTCCCGGGGATAGGAGCTTCAATTCGGATGGATAGGGCCGCCAAATTCATTTGAATATTGTCAGAAATACCAGTGATTTTTTTTGTAGGAACACCGGCCCCTAAGGAAATTTCATATCGGGTGACCGTGGGTCCTTTTGTAAAATTGGTTACTTCACCGGCGATATCAAAAGCAATCATTGTTTGATTGATGATATCGATGTTGGTTTGAATCCATTCATGCGCTTCATCGGTTTTCGCTGGAGATTTTTTTAATAAAGAAACTGGAGGAAGGCGATAGTCTTCATAATCTGTCACGATTTGTTGGCGCATTTTTTCCAGTCGCGAGGGTGTTTGAGGGGTGGAGGTCGGTTGGGTTTCAAGTGGTTTGATTACGGGCTTTACAACCGGTTCTTTCATCTCATTGTCTTGGAAAAGAACATGGTCTTCATCCTCTTCTTCAATGGGACCAAATCGGTCTTTGTCCAAGCCTTCATGGTGTTCTAACTGAAAATCATCGATAAATTCATCGGTTTTTGTTTTGATCTCATCGATGTCGGGTTTTCGAGCATTAACAGCCGCAAAAAACTCATCAATCGACACTTCATCACTTTTTAATTTTTCGGGTTGGGGAGCAACTGGCGTTTCCTCAGCAACCGGTTCGGTTTTACGGCGCTGTAAATCAGCGACGTCTAATTCACCGCTTAAGATTTTTTTCTTATCAGCATTACTAATAGCATGGAAATCATAATATGAATCACCAAAACGTTTTTTAGCTTCTTCTTTTGTCAGTTTTTTGATTTTACGAAAGGCATCATATTTCTTGTCGACATCGCCAAAATCTTTTCGGTCATTTTCGATAATCACTTTGTTTTGAACACTGTTTCCAAAAATCGGCGAAACAAACGTTCTTTTTAACGTTTCTTTGTCCGCAATATTGGCGATTTTAGGAATAAAAAATACACGCGTGTCTTCGGTTCTCGTTAGTCCGGGAACGATTCTTTCGACTTCTTTTTTACGTTTAAACATCATCGTCGCTCCTTTATTGTGAATCGGTAGGAAGACTGGCTTCCGCTTGCGCTATCACTTGATCCATTTGTTGCTCAACCTTGGCTTCATCTTCAGGAAGTTCAAAAAGTTTCTTGCTATAAAGATTATTGGTTTCCTCACCCACAATTTGCAGAATAAGTTTGCATGCTTCTTTTGTCAGTAAGGTCGTAGACGGTTTTAAAGCGAGTTTTCTAAACCAGTAGATGGGATTGGCATAATTTAAAATTGCGCTTCCAACGGACATAATTTTTGAAATCTTTAATTGACGACTCAGTTTCATCAATTTTGAATTATCGAGCGCTTTTTTCTTGTTGACAATGTTCACAATCGTCGATATTTTATAATTCTTGAAATGGCGGATGAACCGTCCATTGATTAACTTTTCAAGTCGTTTTGTAATATAATAATTCAAATTTAACAATTCTTGAATGGATAATTCATAAATAGGATATTTGGATTCCGGAAAGTAATATTTGGCAATCTCAGTCATGAGTTCCATCGATAACTCAAACGCTACTCGAAAATAGGCATTGTCTGCGATGCGGGCAGTGTCGGTCAATAACGCTTGTTTCTCTTCAATCAGTTTATTCACAGCCTCGTCTTGAAGTGTGAGTTGCTTACTCTTGATGATTTTAGATCTTTTTCTTCTTCCAGTAATCAAAAATGTTGAAACGAACGCCGCTAAAAGCACGAATCCAGTTCCCATCCCCAACAGAAACGTGGAGATGTCTTTAAATTCAATTGCTAACATGATTGATTGTGTTGCCCATAATACTAGCAATCCGTCCATGCGATTCACCTCAACATATGTAAATTATATTATATCATAATCGGTCTATCAATAAAATTACCGTTTGCAAAATACGCCCTTTTATGAGATAATTATCTCAAAAAGGTGAAGAAAAATGACCCCCTATTTATTTGCACTCGATCTCGACGGTACCTTGCTTTACGATTTTGACTCCTTGGACCAATCCGTCTGTGATTTCATGAAAAACATCCAATCCCAAGGACACAAAATCGTTATCGCTACCGGAAGGCCCTATAGAAGCAGCCGATTTGTCTATGAACGCTTTGGACTAGATACCCCCATTATCAATTACAATGGTGGCTTAGTCACTCATCCGACAGATAACTTATTTCCAAGTGTCAATATTACCCTCAAAAAAGAATATATTATCGACATTTTTGAAAACAATGTCGATTTGATTCGTAATGCTTTTAGCGAAGTTAGGGACAATATATACTTGTTTAAAGAAGAATTGGCCATTGAACCGTTATTACATCGTACACACGATTCAACCCTCTGTGTGGGTCATTTAAAAGATACTCTAAAAGTAGACCCCAATGGTTTTATCATCATTGGCAAACCGAATAGCGGAAAAGCCATTGATCAATATGTCAAAACCCGTTACCAAGGTGTCGTATTAACCAGAATATGGAATTTGACCGGAGAATTTGATTCAATTGTCGAAATTTTTACTCCTGAAAATAGCAAAGGGACGGCATTAAAGCATGTGGCAGAGTATTTAGGGTTTGAGCCAGAAAATGTCATTGCCATCGGTGATGGTCATAATGACATTGAAATGCTAGAATACGCCGGTATCGGTGTCGCTGTAAAAAATGCACATCCAGAGTTACTCGCTGTAGCAGATATTGTTTTAGATGCCGGGCCAAAAGAAAATGCGGTCGTTACGTTCATCAAATCATTTCTAAACCAATAATAAGAAAAAAAGGTGGTTCTTCGAACGTCAAATTCGAAAGCCACCTTTTCCTTTGCCTTTGCCTTTATTTGCTTGAGATGTTGGACCCATTCCTGGCATTCCACCTTGTCCCATTTTTTCTAAATTCTCCGGGTTCATCCCTTGGAACCGTTTCATCATTTGACGTTGTTTGTCAAGCGTCCCAATAAGACGGTTGACTTCCGTCGTGCTTCGTCCCGACCCTTGAGCAACGCGGTTTCGTCTTGAACTGCTTCTTTCCAATAATTCCGGATTAGAGCGTTCAGCGGGCGTCATTGAAGAAATGATAGCCTCAATATAGACCAAATCCTTATCATTGACTTTATCAATGTTTTGCATTTGGCTCATCCCTGGTAACATCTTTAAAATGCCCGAAAAAGCCCCCATGCGTTTAATCATTTTCATTTGTTTGAGAAGGTCATTGAAATTAAATTTCCCTGACATCATCTTTTCCATCATCGACATTGCTTCATCTTCGTCGATTTCTTCAGTGGCTTTTTCAATCAGCGATAAAACATCGCCCATACCCAAAATCCGGGAAGCCATTCTTTCGGGATGAAACACTTCTAATTCCGTTAATTTTTCACCGGTTCCGGCGAATTTAATCGGGATGCCGGTCACTTTACGGATGGATAATGCGGCGCCGCCTCTTGTATCACCATCGAGTTTTGTGAGGATACATCCGGTAATTTCTAAGGCTTCGTTAAAGGCCGTCGAAACATTGACGGCATCTTGGCCAGTCATGGCATCGACCGTTAACAAGATTTCATCCGGTTTAGCGATTTTCTTAATGTCGACCAGTTCATCCATCAACGTTTCATTGATGTGTAAACGCCCTGCGGTATCAATGATGACTAGATCGTGTTGATCGAGGGTGGCTTTCTTGATCCCCTCTTTGACGATTTCGCGGGGATTGACTTGCGTTCCCATTGAAAATACCGGTATGTTCAATTGATTACCAATGGTGATTAATTGATCTATGGCGGCGGGACGGTAAATATCGGCCGCAATCAAGAGTGGTTTTTTAGCATGGTTTTTACGGAGATAATTACCCAGTTTACCGGCGGTTGTGGTTTTACCGGCGCCTTGAAGTCCGACCATCATGATAACAGTTGGCCTTGTATCATTGAAGCGAACTAAAACGGCTTCATTCCCCATCAATTTAACCAATTCATCATTGACGATCTTGACGACTTGTTGACCGGGGTTGAGGCCTTGCATGATTTTTTCGCCCATCGCCAATTCTTTGACTTCACTGGCGAATTCTTTGACGACTTTATAGTTGACATCCGCTTCTAATAACGATAAGCGGACCTCTTTCATCATTTCTTCAATATCATTTTCATTTAATTTTGCTTTGCCGGTAATGCGGCGAAGCGCCATCTGCATTCTAGAAGTTAAGTTTTCAAAAGCCATGTTTTCACTCCAATTTTTCTAGTTCTTGTATCAGTTTTTGCATCTCAGGTTTTTGATTATTAAGAGCCTTTATTTGTTCAATGATTTTAGTTGATTTTTCAGATTTAGCAAGCAATCCAAGTTTGGTTTCATATTCATCTAAATAGGTTGTGGCAATGGTGATTTGTTCATAAACAGCATTGCGACTGACATTCAAAAGGGACGCAATCTCTGATAAGGAATAATCATCGAGATAATGGTATTCAAATGCTTTTTTTTGTTTCTCGGTTAATAGAACGCCGTAGATATCAAAAAGATGATGATATCTGATTTTGTCTTCTAATGCTTTTTCCATTTTTTCACCTTATTCAAAGAAATCGGCGAATAAGCCGTAGATATAGTTTTCAATATCGAAATAATCCAAATCGGTGATTTTTTCTCCCATGCCAACAAAAGAAATCGGAATGTCCAGTTCATTGCGAATAGCTAGTACAATGCCGCCCTTGGCGGTACCATCCAGTTTTGTTAAAACGATACCAGAAATATTCGTAGCTTCTTTAAAGATTTTAGCTTGGTTCAAGCCATTTTGACCGGTTGTTGCATCGACAACCAGATAAGATTCATAGATGGTATTGGGCAACTCGCGTTGAATGGTTCGGTTGATCTTGTCGAGTTCTTTCATCAAATTGACTTTGTTTTGTAACCGACCAGCGGTGTCACAAAGCAAAACATCAATGTTTTGTTTTTTAGCTTCATGAATCGCATCGAAGATGACGCTTGAAGGGTCTGATCCTTCTGCTTTTGCGATGACGTCACAACCGACGCGTTCTCCCCAAATTTTGAGTTGATTAATTGCTCCGGCGCGGAAAGTATCGCCCGCGGCTAACATTACTGTTTTTCCTTCTTGTTTGAGTTTATAAGCCATCTTACCAATTGAAGTGGTTTTTCCGGTGCCATTTACTCCCACAAACAGTAATAAGGTTAAGCCGTTTGGATTAAAACGGATATTGGTATCAATGATTTCACCTTTTAAATAAAGGTCGAACATTTTGTCAACGATGATGTTCTCTAAAGCGATGGGATTCTCAATTTTTTGTTTTTGAACTTCGTTTCTTACTTCTTGAATGAACTTCACAACCGTATCAATGCCAATGTCAGCCATGATAAATATTTCTTCGAGTTTATCATAAAGCGACTCATCGATTTTTTTACTCGACGTTAAAACGTCTTTTAGGTGGGACATCGACTTACGCGTTTTTTCCATCCCGAGTTTGTATTTTTGAGCTTTTAACTTGGTTTCTTTTGAACCAAAGATTTTCGCAAAAATCCCCATGGGAACCACCTACCCTTATCAAAAATATTATATCATAAAATCGTTTTTTTACATGAAATTCCGCAAAGAAAAATCCGCTTTAAAAGCGGACTTAATTATTTGTCGTTTCATTATGGCCACAACGGACATTGTCAATACAGCGGACAACTCCGGTTTCATCCACGATAATGGGTTTTGCACAATGTGGACATGTTTTGTCGGTTGCGCGATAAGGAGCAATGTATTTGCATCTTGGGTAATTGCTACAAGCGTAGAACTTACTGCCTTTATAGGACCCTTTTCCAGCGACCCGTTCAATCAAAGTACCTTTATGACATTGCGGGCAAGCCACTTCAGTATTTAAAGCGGTCGATACTTTGGTTTCTAGTTTTCCTGAGGGTTTAACATACTTGCATTTTGGATAATTGCCACAACCTTCAAAATCTCCATAAGCACCTTTGCGGAAAACCATTTTATGTCCACAATTTGGACAAATTTCGCCGGTTTCTTTCGGCTGTACTTTTTCCATATTTAGTTTGGCATGATCAACTTGGGGAATGAAGTCCTCATAGAAATCGGTGAGAACATGTAATTGATCAGCGGTTCCTAAAGCAATTTGGTCCAAAACGTTTTCCATGTCACGCGAATAATTGGCGCTGACAAAATCTTTAAAGTATAAATCAAGTTGTTCAATGGTCATCTTTCCTTGATCAGTTGGTACGAACTTCTTATCAACTAAAGAGACATATTTACGCAGTTTTAATGTTTGGATGGTTTGCGCATAGGTCGATGGACGACCAATGCCCAAATCTTCCATTTCTTTAATCAATCTTGCTTCATTAAAACGAAGGGGCGGTTGCGTAAAGCATTGTTTCTTTGTTATTTGAAGCGCACTAATTTCTGAGCCGGGTTCATAGATTGGCAACGGGATATATTTGGGTTGTTCATCGGTTGCTTCAAATTTACCGTAGGCTTTTAGATACCCATCAAATATTTGTTTGCTGGCGGTTGCTTTAAAAACGGCATCTCCACTAGAAAGTAAAAGCGTTGTCGTATCAGATAACGATGGTTTCATGATCGAGGCAATGGCTCTTGCATAAATCATTTGGTAGAGATTAAATTCATCTTTTGATAAGAATGGCTTAATGCTTTCGGGGGTTCTAAAGGGATCCGTAGGACGGATGCCTTCATGAGCGTCTTGAATGTTGGCGGTGTTCGTCGTTGTTTTCGCAACGCCAAGGTAATTTTTGCCATAGGTTTGAACGATATAATCACTGGCACTCGATACGAATGTCGCCGACAAACGGATGGAGTCGGTACGCATATACGTAATGAGACCCACGATTTCTTTATCGAGTTCGACACCTTCATATAATTTTTGCGCTATTTGCATCGATTTTGTGGAATTATAGCCTAAACGATTCGAAGCATCTTGTTGCAAAGTCGAGGTGATAAACGCTGGCTTACTTTCGGTGGCTCTTCGTTTTGTATCCATTGATTCGACACGCATTGGATTTTTGAGCGATGCCATGATGGCGTCGGCTTTTTCAGAAGTGGGAATCTTCGGGGTTTTATCAAGATATTTATGCAATTCCGCTTCAAAAGCTGGAAATTTTGCGTAAATTTCATAATATTCTTCTTGGATAAAATCATTGACGATTTTATCTCTATCAACGATCAGTTTCAGCGCAGCGCTTTGAACACGTCCTGCCGATTTAGATTTAATTTTACTTTGCAAGAGTTTGCTTAATTTGAATCCAATGATTCGGTCTGCGATTCTTCTGGTTTCTTGGCTAGAGACCATATTCATATCAATATCAATCGGGGTTTTAAAAGCATCTAGAATGGCTTGTTTTGTAATTTCATTAAAGATGACACGTTTAACGAGTTTGTTCTTCGTATCAAGAGTTTGTAATAAATGCCAACTGATGGCTTCTCCTTCACGGTCGGGGTCGGTCGCCAGATAGATTTCACTGACTTTTTTAGCGGCTTCTTCTAATTCTTTTACAACTGCCTTTTTTTCGCCTATGATGACATAATCAGGCTTGAATTGATTTTTGACATCAATACCAAGACCACCGGACCCTGATATGGCAAGATCGCGGACGTGTCCTTTGGATGATTTAACAATATAGTCACTCCCCAAATACTGACCAATGGTCTTGGATTTGGAGGGTGATTCGACAATAACTAATTTGCTGGCCATGTGACATACCCCATTTCAGTATTATACTATACTCATATTCTGTGTGTAAGTCAACAAAATTGAATTGAAAAAATCCCCACTTTATAAAGTGATTTATTTTCATCATTAATTCAAAACGTTCACATTACTTGTCTTGTCTTCATGAAATCAAGGTATTATAAGCGAACAAACTATTCCTTTATATATATAGCTATTATTTGATTGACGAAAAAATCGAGAATGAGTATAATGATGATGGGAATGAACGTCTCCCTTAGTGAAATGCTAAAACCGCCAGAGCGCTGATGACTTCTACAATCTTTTTTGGTTGTGAAGTCATTTTTTATTAGAAAGGGATTATTTCATATGCTGCTAAGTCTTGCATTAATTGTTTTGGTCAGTTTAACTCTATCACAGATTTTCATCAAACTGAAGTTGCCAGGGTTAGTGGCTATGCTTCTAACCGGTGTCTTATTGGGACCTTTTATTTTCGATTTAATTGTTCCTGATATTTTGGATTTATCTGCTGATCTGCGTCAAATTGCCTTGATTGTCATTTTACTTCGTGCCGGATTGACGCTTGATATTAAGGATTTAAAACGTGTCGGACGCCCCGCTCTACTATTGTCTTTTGTCCCCGCAACCTTTGAAATCATTGCCGTTCTAATTTTCGCCCCCTTGCTATTTGGGATTACTTATCTGGAAGCGGCTCTTTTGGGTGCTGTATTAGCGGCTGTCTCCCCTGCGGTGGTGGTTCCTAGGATGATCAAATTAATCGAATCCAACCGGGGAAAATCAAAAAGCATCCCGCAGATGATTATGGCTGGTGCATCGGTTGATGACATCTACGTTATCGTATTGTTCACTTCTTTCTTAAGAATGCAAGAAGGCGGTTCGTTCGCTTTTATCTCATTAATAGGATTGCCTATTGCGGTTTTTTCAGGAATAATTCTGGGAATCGCAACTGGCATGTTACTCATCTGGTTCTTTCAAAAAGTCCATATTCGCGACACCATCAAAGTCATCATCATCTTTAGTTTCGCTTTTCTGTTTGTCGTGCTAGAAGAATCAATCAAGGCGGTTTATCCTTTGTCAGGTTTGATTGGTGTTATGGCTCTAGGAGCGACTTTGCTAAAGAAATACGAGTTATTAGCGAAACGGTTGGTTGGAAAGTTCGAGAAAATCTGGGTTTTAGCAGAAATTATGTTGTTTGTACTAGTGGGAGCGACCCTCGACATCGGAGTCATTCCAACCATTGGACCGAAAGTGATCTTGCTAATCATTGGCGCATTGGTTTTAAGGATGTTAGGCGTTTATGTCTCTTTAATAGCGACTCCATTAAACCAGAAAGAGAAACTCTTCGTCGCCTTCTCCTACTTACCGAAAGCCACCGTACAAGCTGCCATTGGTTCCATTCCCTTAGCCATGGGCCTTTCTGTGGGTCCACTCATCTTGACTGTAGCGGTATTATCCATCTTATTTACGGCTCCACTGGGTGCCCTCTTGATTGATGCGACCTCCGATCGTTTTTTAGAATAATTTGACTTTATAAACAAAAATCACCAACCATATGCTCTACGGTTGGTGATTTGCTTTTTATGATGCTTCTTGACGATCTTTTCCTAAATAGAAGATGGCAAGCGTTCCTAAACCGGAATGACTGCCAATGACGGGTCCAACATAATGGGTGATAACACCCTTCACATTGACTTTTTTCATGATTAAATCTTTGACAACATTCGCATCATCGATGCAATCCCCATGAGAGATATAAATCAGTTGTTCTTCAGGGTTTTCAATGGTTTCTACTAAACGGTCAACCAGCTTAGTTAGGGAATGATGTCTTCCTCTGGCGGAACCAGTAGGAACCAATTTGCCAAAATTATCGACGTGTAGCAATGGCTTTAATTGAATTAGGGTGCCAATAAATGCTTTTCCAGCTGACAGTCTTCCTCCCCGTTTTAGGTGATTCAAATCGCCTACGGTGAAGAGGTGAGATATTCGACGTTTGTTATCTTCAACCCATTTGGCCACTTCTTCCAAGGATTTACCTTCTTTACGTAAACGAGAAGCATACGTCAGCAACAATCCTTGGCCCATCGAAGCGCACATTGAATCGATGGCGATGATTATGCGATTAGGATATTGTTCCTTTAATTCGTTAATCGCAACGATGGATGATTGATAAGTTCCCGATAATGCCGATGAGAAAGAAATCGAAAGAATATCATAACCTTCTGCTAACAGTGGAGCCATGGATTCCATATGTTCAGCGGGGGATAATTGTGAAGTGGTTGGAACCTTTTGTTCACGCAGTAATTGATAAAAATGTTTCGCAGTAATTTCGCGTTCATCTGGAAAATTGCGATAGACTTTACCGTCAATGAGGACGCTTAATGGACTGACCGTGAGGTCAAGGCTTTTAATCATTTCAACCGGCAAATCGATGCATGAATCGGTCACGATTTTGAATTTGTTCATAGGGTCTCCTCAATTAATTATATGATTTTGATACTCCTATTTTATCTTAAGACGAAATCGATAACCATCTACTCATGTGCAAAGCACATACACAAATTATTATAATCGAGTAGAATTGATGAAAATCGACTCCACTCCCAGTAGAATATGACAATAACATTGTTATTTGTGGTTATTTATGCTAAAATAACGCCTATGATAACCGAAAACGAACTAAAAGTCATCGTCGCCAAAAACTTAATCGCCTACCGTAAGGTACATCACTTAACGCAGTTACAACTGGCTGAAAAACTGAGCTATTCGGACAAATCTATTTCCAAGTGGGAGAGAGGAGAAAGTTTGCCGGATCTTTGTATCATTGCCAACTTAGCAGAACTCTATCACATCAGCGTTAATGATTTCATGTCGGAGCACGCCATCTTACCGCAACCACGTCCGAGAAGAAACCGTCCTTTGATTACGTTAATTGCCTTCACTGCCGCTTGGGCCGTTGCGACCGCTGTCTTTGTATTACTAGCGATTTTAGCTCCCCAGCTCAATCGCATTTGGCTTTCTTTCATCTATGCGATTCCCGTCTCTATCATTGTATTAATTGTTTTTTCGAAGCTTTGGGGAAATCGTATTCACATGTTTATATCTGTGTCTGCGCTTCTTTGGACGTCTGCGCTTGCCATTTATTTATCGTTTGTTAATCCACGGTTATGGCTGTTCTTTATCGCCGTCATTCCACTACAAATCATTGCGATATTATGGGTTGTAATCAAACCTAAAGATAAAATTGTTTCATTATAGCCACATAAAAGGCTGTCAACCCCACTGGGATAGACAGCCTTTTTTAATTTTCATTATGGTTTAAAGATAATCTTTTTTGACATAGTGAGAAGTCATTATTTGTAACAATCCAGGGTAATTCACTCTAAATTGAAGGATATCTCCCACACCATATTTTGTGTCTGATAAATCCAAAATTAAGTGGTCACTGCTTCCTCCGACCACTTTGACCTTAGAATCAATGGGGAAAAGATTATCCAATTGAATGTCTTGTTTTCCAATGGCGGCGATACCGCGAACCATATCCCCTTGATCGATAATGGAAGGAACTTCGCCAAAGGAATTCATCCCAATCTCTCCAATGGGATAGCTTGGCTTTGATTTCACTTCAATCAATTCCACTTCCAAAGTAAAGACGTCTTCATGCAATCCATTGATGCGTTCGCCATAAGCTGTTTCTCGTGCCAACATCAATGATTCTCCTATGCGGAGGCAATTGATGTCAGAAGGAATTTTACCGGTATCAAACAAATGAATGCTGGAAGAATTTCCACCCGAAATTAACTCAAGTTTGATGTCAAATTGATTTTCAATACTGTGGGCAATCTTAACCAACGTGGATAGATTTTCATGGCTAGGTATGACGCCCCCAAAACATGTTAGGTTCGTGCCAATCCCACGAAGACGAATATTATCAAGACCCAAGATTGCATCGACCAAGTCGATATAATCATCTTGATAAAAGACCCCTTCCCTTAAGTCACCCAGATCGAACATTAAAATAATGTCGTGGATTTTACCTAATTTTTTAGCCGCATTGTTTAACTTAATGATGGTTTTTAATTCTGAATTTAACGATAAATCAGCGTATTTGACAACGCGGTTTGCTTCACTGATCATCGGTAAGCGCATTAACGCTTTTGGCTTAGCGATGTGAGCAAACTGTTTTAAGTTTTCAATCCTTGAATCTGCGATATAAGCGATGTCGTGTTTGGCAATTTCAGACACAGTTCTTAAATCGCCCGCCAAGACTTTGACCACGACGAATAGACTCGAAATATGATTTCTCTTAGTCATGTTTATGAGCTGTTCGGTGTTATCATTCAACTTCTTTAAATCAATACAAATTCGAGGATACATCATGACACCTCTATTCCTAATGATGCTTTTAAAAGAGTCATCGCCGCTTCGGGATATTTCAGTGATAAAACGCCTAAAGTGGCCATTATATAGTCATTGTCAATTAAAGTATTTGTGGACCTTGTCGGTTTTAAAGACAGTTCATCAGACTCCATTAAATACTCTTTAATGATTGCCAAACGGTTGGATAATCTCGTGAGAGCTCCGCCGGTTCCAATCAAGTATTTGACGTTGGTTAAATCTTTTCCTTCTGCCAGTTTTGTCATGCCATTGGTACCATAAACATTCATAAAATGACCCGTATGCCGCTTCATAGCCAGGCTCAAAGCGTGGTACGCTAAGCGTTCCGTCAGTGGCAATTGTTTTGCATTAGGAATGACTTCGTAGTGGGCTAATAACGCTTTAAAAGCCTCTTCTGTGATGGCCAATTCTTTTTTCAATCGCTCAGGCCCAACCGTTTCAATCAAAGAATCTTTATTCACATATAAACCCAAATCGCCTTCGACCGTTCGTTTTTCGAAGGGTTCGGGTGCGATTAATTTTCTTCTAACTTCTTCGCTTCCATCCGTCACAGAATGGACATCGGTCGTTGCGCCGCCAATGTCGATGCAAACCAAGTCGCCGATGTCTTGATAGAGCATACTTGCCGCTCTCATCACGGCTCCTGGAACCGGAATAATCGGTCCTTGAATCATCGACCTGACCTTTTCCATTCCTGGAGCTTTGGTAATATTTTCTTCAAAAACACGTTGTATGATTTTACGTGTTTCCGTCACTTCTAGTTTATCTATTCTAGGGTATACATTAGGGGCAATCGATAACAAATGACCCTGGCCTGATAAACCAAAAATCGATTGAATCTCCTCTTGATTTTGAATATTGCCCGCATAAATAATCGGAATTCCTAAGTTTAATCCTGCGATTTTTTTAGCGTTATCAAGTGCGGTTTTGGATTCGCCATAATCGACTCCCCCGGCAATCAAAATAATATTGAGGTGTAAGGATTGGATTTTTTTAAGATCAAAATCACTTAAAATTCCTGATGTCACGAGATGCAGATTCGCCCCAGCTCCTAAGGCGGCTTCTTTCGCTGCTTTGACCGTCATGTCATGAACCAACCCATGAACACTCATTTTTAAGCCCCCTGCCGCACTCGAACAAGCAAAGGTTTCACCAATCTCTAAATAACTGATTTTTAAGTTTGATTTCAGATCTTCAATCGCAGAGTTTAATCCAAGATTGACATCGCCTAAAAGGACTGTTGTTGGCGCAAATCCTTGCCCAACAAAAGTCGGTTTTGATGTGTGGATGCCGTCAAAGGCGTTGACAACCGTCGTTGTCGACCCAATTTCGGCGACCAAACAATCAATTCTCATGGCGCGCCATTTCCTTTAATCGTTTCACTAAGAAAGAGGCGACGTCTTTACCATGGGTTCCGCGGGAAAAACCAGCGTCAACCCCTTGACGTACCGCTAAATCCGGGACGACTTGCGTGCCACCGGCAATGATAATCAACCGGTCGCGAACGCCTTTTTCAATGGCGTAATCGACCACTTTTTTCATATTTTTGTAATGGATTTCATCGTGAGAGATAATCGTGGACATTAAAATCGCATCCGCGTTCAACTCGATTGCCGCATCAACCAATTTGTTCGGCGGTACTGAGGTCCCTAAGTATTCAGCCATAATTCCATATTTTTCTATTCCGCCATGTTTGATATCGATGATTTCTCTTAGGCCCACCGAGTGTTCGTCTTCTCCTACGGTGCCCGCAACAATTTTGAGCGGGTGGTTTTTAATGTATTCGTTAATTTCAGAATCATCTAAAGTATCCGGAAGGGCGGCGAGTTTCAAAGATGTCATATCGATATCAAAATCGAATTGACCTTTGATTTGAATCCGGGTGGCTTCGCTGACATGTAATATCTCGCGGTGAATGACTTCCACGTTCTTAAGATTCATCTTCGCGCCAATTTCTAAGGCAGCCGCTTCAGCGTAGCGAAGCGAGGTTGGCAGTGTCAAATCAACCACAACGGTGCCATCGCCCAACCACTGAACCTCAGGCTTAATGGCGGTGCCAGAGCGGTATTGTTCGGTGGCGGCCATGCGAACGTTCACATTATCTTCCATGTCGAGTTCGTCAATGTATTGAATCTTCTTACGATCTTCAAACGAACATCCCCCGATTATAATGCTCGGGCTTTGTGTTGGTTTTAGATGATATTGTTTGATGTTGTTATAACCAAAATGAGCCGTAACAGGAGCGAAGTAGTCCAAATCACGCGGATAAACGGTGCCGGCTCCTATGCCTCCTTGAATCTTTCTGGCAATGCCATCGCCATTGCGTTCGGGGTAAATACCAGAATCAATAAAGAAGCCTTTTTCAACAGCTTGGAAGTATCCGCCTTTTTCTAATAATTCTTCTAAGAATAAAACAGCCCGTTCTTTAATCTCGCGAACTTTATCATGCATGTATCCATCGGTTCGTACTTGGACAAGATCTTTTAATCCATCCAATCCAACCAGGGCTTGTTTGGCAGTATCAAGCGCTTCGACATTGTACATATGCCAAGGAACATTTCTGCCCTCATCGGGTGTAATGGTGGATTGAATATCGGCGGACGTCAATTTGGAAATGACCATGTTCATCACGTGGGTCACTGTTGCCTCACGGGTGGAAGATTCCATGTATTTGGTATTCATCTGTGCGCGCATTTTATAACGGTCAAAGAAGTCACGAAGTGCGACTGCGTATGGAAGGTTATAATGCAAATCCGGAGCCGGTGCCGCTGTAGGCGGTACGGTTGATAAGGAAATGTATTCTGGTTTCATGCCAACAGCTTCAGAGTAGCGACAATTGATGGCGTGTTGAACCAAGAGTTCTGGCATTACTTTCCAAGCTTCTTTAGCGGTGGCGTTGGCGTTGTGGGCGCCATCGATTTGTAAGATGTTGAATTGCGCCATAATCTTTTTGGATTCCGCCGCATCCACAAAGGAACGAATCATGTTGATGTTTCGATATAAGACGTTATATTGGGGATCTTGATGGGCGCCATTGACCCCCTCTTCGGCATACATGACCGCAATTTCCGGTCCAGCAACGCCGGAGACATAGGAATGGTAATTGATGGGTCTGCCCACTTCATCTTCAATGAAATCTAAAGCTTTACGCTGTGCACGCACTTGTTTGCGGGTAATGGGGACACCGCCAACGCCTTGTGGGGTGCCTTCGATTAATCCATCAAAATGGGATTGTCCGGCGGTTCTGATGACCATAATGTGATCAGCGCCATGCCAAGCAGCCATCCGCATTCTGCGAATGTCATCTTCAAATCGTCCGGAGGCGATTTCTGTGGTGATGACTTGAATCGGTTGTGGATCAATATTGCCAAAGTATTTAGCAGCGGGCAAAGGAATACTATTTTTTAAGGGTTCGGAGACATCTTGATATTGATATCCGTTTAAAACGATTGCCGGTTTTGGAATTCTCCAGGTCCAACCATAACGTCTGGGAACATAATTTTCTAAGTTCGTTAAAATATTTTTTATATCGAGTTTCTCGTTGGGTTTCATTTTGTAACCACCCCAAATGCCTGCATCACAATGTCCCAGCCAAGGCCTTTCATTAATTTTAAACCGGCATCACGAATAGAGATTTTCTCGATGTTTGACAAGACATAGACAACGTGTCCAGCCCCTTTGCCCATCAAATGATGTTCAATGGTTTGATCAACGATGGTCTTCGCTTCCAACGACGAAAAGCCCATTCTTAACAGAACGGAGCGTTCAATCGAAGGCGAGGTGTTGGATTTCGCTAATTCAACGAGCGGAGCGATGGCTTGATCAGTCAATTTCCAAAATAAAGCTTTTAATTGTTCATCAGATAAATTTTGAAGATGCTTGCGGCGTTCTTCAAAATCATCCCTTCTTACCAATTGTTTTTCCATGTCATTCCTCCCAGCGGACAGCTAAAGTCCTTAATACGGATTTGACGAAATCGAGGGATGTGTTGGTTTCACAAGCCAAGAAATCCAAATCCACAGTGGTCATAAATTTTTCAGTTTTAATGAGATTTTTAATGGTTGAGATTCTTAGTTTTTCCAAATCGAGTTCCTCGGTTTTTATCATCGAAATCGATTCAGGAAGAATGATTGTCTTTCCAGGGACTTCATCAACGGGGTTACCAAATTTGACTTCAATCCCGTTAGAACGGGCAAAAGACAATTGCGCTTGATGATGTTTTCCGGCGCCGGTATATTCCGTTTCTTGAACCACAATGATTTGGTCTTCTGGCATTTCTTGCGCAAGGGAAAACGCGGCAGCAAGCGATATATTGCCAGCCGGTCCACGTTCAATGCCTTCTAATGCGACCAACGTTTCGGTGATGAAGAAGACTTCTCCTTGGCGAACAGTGACATAACGGTCAATGTATCTTAGGGGTCTGGCAGCGGAACGAGGAACATCGCTACGATCAGGGAATGTCAAATAAGGAATGCCAAAACCAGTATGTCCAGTCGTAAAGGACTTTCGGTTAAAATCAATGTCACTTGCCATATGCAATCCCTTGAGATTGACGCTGGCTCCAATGATATCAATTTTCTTTTTGGTTATGCGGCGAATGCCTCTGGCGGTGCCGGTCAAATTCCCGCCACCCGCATTGGTAATGACGACTTTGTCAGGGTATTTACCAGTCAATTTTAACGTATCTTCTACCAATTCATAGCCCAACGTTTCAATGCCAGTGACACCAAACGGTGAATACAAAGACGCATTAAAATATCCAGTTTCTTCCAATAATTTTAAGAAGACATAAAACAATTCTGGTCCAACCGACAATTGAACAACCTCAGCGCCGTACGCTTCACACGCCCTTGCTTTTTCAATGATTTCTGGTTGACCAACACCCTTGGAGTCATAACATTCTTGAACCACGATGCATTTTAAACCATATTTCGCCGCTTGAGAAGCGACTGCTGCGCCATAGTTACCAGACGTGGCAGCGATAACGCCTTTAAATCCCAGTTTCTTCGCTTGAAAACAAGCCATCGAGGCTCTTCTGGCTTTAAAGGACCCTGAGTCGTTTAAAGCCTCATCTTTAATAAAGATTCGCGCACCATAACCAGGTTTTGAAACTGTTCTGGCCAGCTTAGTCAAGTTTTTAAGTTCTTTAAGCGGTGTTTTTCCCACGCCATGGTCAAACTGAATGGCTTTTACCAGTTCAAAAGGATAGGAGTTTTCGGCCAACATCCGTTCATAATCAAACGATATATTTTTCTGTTCATAACGGTCATAATCAATTCGAATCGACGATTTCATAATCTCGTTACGACGAGATAAAACGCTTTGGTAATCCATCGGTTTATTCATGATTATCACCAAAGACGGCCTTGGTTACCATTTGATCAATCGTTAACAATTCACCCACAAACGCGCCATAGTTATGGGCGTAACTTGGATTACAAGCGACTAAAGTGCCTTGTTCGAGACGACCGGTGATTGTTTTGATTTCGACGGTGTCATTCATTTCTGCATCCGATTGAAGAAACCCCTTTACCCATAATTCTAATGGAACTTTTTTGGTTTCTTCCGGGAGTGCAGCGGTCCGTTCAACCGGCTTTAAAATAATCTTATGGATTTGAACCCAAGATCCTTTTTGAATCATCAAAATCACTCGCTTTCAATCATGGCCCGAACATCCCCCATAATCGCTCTAGGGACAGGGAGATCAATCATCGTTTTAAGTCCGGGTCTGGCGTTGATGACATGCGGAATCATGTTTACACAAATGGCGATGGTTCCCACACCACCGTTGACTTCTGGTTTAATCGCCATATGGATGGGAGGATTCCCATTGATAGTGATATAATCGCCCGTCGATACTCCGGCCGATTCCGGTTCAATTTGTTGCGGATGATGCAAGACTAATTTTGGTTTTCCATCTATCGAAACAACTGCATTCATATCAACTCCGGCAACGTCACCCTTCTTCGCAAATCCATAAGGAGATTTACGATCAATGTCAGTGACGATGGGGGCCATTGTTTGTTTAAAATCCGTGACATTCCAACCCAACGCCTTGGTAATTAATCCTGTTGATTCTCTAAAGCCAACATGACCTGCTAATTCCCCTGCTTTCATACGAGCATTAAATTCTGATAAGGTCATACCAACACCTTGTTCTTCCATCACGGTTTTTCCAAAAGGAGATAGGCTATTGATACGCGATACTTCGATATTATCCACATGTTCCATAACGCCTGTTAAAGCCACAACCAATAAATCCATCATCATTCCAGGGTTGACGCCGGTGCCAAGCACGGTAACGCCAAACTCTTTCGCCAATTGATCCATTTTAATCGATAATTCCGGCTCACCGGCCATGGGATATGACATTTCTTCTGCGGTTGAAATCACGTCGACGCCTTGTCGAATTAACCATTCGATTTTGGGATACGCTTTTTTCGTGAAAGAATCAGTGGCTAAAATGACAATGTCACATTCCTCTTTTTTGACCACGTTTTCAATATTAGGTTGAATAATGACATCTTGTTTCGGCTTCGATAATTGTAATACATCATACATACTCTTTCCCACAAAAGCGGGGTTACGATCGCAAATCCCCACAATTTGAAAGCCAACTTTATTTAAAATCATCTTGGCCATTCCTGAACCCATAGCTCCAAAGCCCCAGATGACCACTTTAACTGTTTCTTTACGCATGTTATGCCTCCTTAAACCGTAATTTTCGTACCAGATTTTCCTTCAAGCGCCAAAGCCGCTTTTTCAAGTGAAGCGATGATGGCAACACGGCCCGGTTTTGACTCCGCAAATTTAACCGCCGCTTCCACTTTCGGTAACATACTGCCTTTTCCAAAGTGTCCTTCAGCCATATATCTTTTGGCAGTCTCAACCTTCAGTTCATCAAGTTCCTCTTGATTGGGTTTGCCAAAATTAATGGCGACTTTATCCACGGCCGTTAAGATAAACAAGTAATCGGCTTCAACCAAATCGGCTAGTTTTTGACTTGCAAAATCTTTGTCGATAACCGCCGCTAAACCGCGGTATCCAAACCCGTCTTTCGCAACCGGGATTCCCCCGCCGCCAACAGTAATGACGATGTGTCCAGCCTCAACCAAACATTTCACCACATCGATTCCCACAACTCCCATGGGTTTTGGGCTAGCCACAACCCTTCTATAACCGCGTCCGGAATCTTCTTTCATGATATATCCTTTGGTTGATTCCAATATTTTAGCTTCAGCTTCTGTATGAAAAGTCCCAATGGGTTTTGAAGGATGTAAAAAAGCGGGGTCATTGGCGTCAACTTCAACTTCAGTGACCAGCGTAGCAACTTCTTTATGGATGCCAATGCGGTTTAATTCCGCTCTCAGCGCGTTTTGAAGGTGATAACCAATGTAACCTTGGCTCATCGCTCCGCACTCAGGGAAGGGCATTGCGTGCTTAATGACTTTATCATGTTCGGCGGTTTCAAAGACCAAATTGATCATGCCTACTTGTGGACCGTTTCCATGAGCGATTAAAACCTCATGACCGGCACGAATCAATTCAGCGATGGGTCTCACCGTATTTTTTACCAATTGAAGTTGTTCTTCAGGAGAATTTCCTAAAGCATTTCCCCCTAATGCGACTACAATCCGGCTCATTGATTTAACCCTAATGTCGCAACCATGACTGCTTTGATGGTATGGAGACGATTTTCACTTTCATCGAAGACAACCGATTGTTTTGATTCAAAAACGTCTTCTGTTACTTCAAGACCCGATAAACCAAATTTCTTATAGATATCTTGTCCCATTGCGGTTTCGGTGTTATGAAAAGCAGGGAGACAGTGCATAAAAATGGCATCTTTTTTAGCATACTTCATGGTTTTGGCATTGACTTGATAGGGTAATAATAATTTGATACGTTCTTCCCAAACCGCATCAGGTTCGCCCATGGAGACCCAAACATCCGTATAAAGAACATCAGCGTCTTTACAGCCCTCTTCAACGGATTCCGTTAACGTGATTTTAGCTCCGGTTTCTTTGGCAATGGCCAAACACTTTTGAACCAATTGTTCTTCTGGCCATAGTGCTTTTGGCGCAACAGCCCGGAAATCAAGACCCATTTTCGCCGAACCAATCATTAAAGAGTTGCCCATATTATTGCGAGCATCGCCGCAATAAGCAAACTTGATGCCTTTAAGCCGGTTTTTATGTTCCAAAATGGTCATAAAGTCGGCCAAGATTTGTGTTGGATGGTATTTGTCTGTCAAACCATTCCACACCGGAACGCCAGAATAAGCAGCTAAAATTTCGACGGTTTCTTGTTTAAATCCACGATATTCAATGCCATCATACATTCTGCCAAGGACTCTGGCTGTATCCTTAATACTTTCTTTTTTTCCCATTTGCGATCCTGTGGGTCCCAAATAGGTGACATTCATCCCTTGATCATAAGCGGCCGTTTCGAAAGCGCAACGGGTACGCGTCGAGTCTTTTTCAAATAACAAAACAACATTTTTACCGACATGATGTTTGACCTCGGTACCGGCTTTTTTGTCTGCCTTTAAAGAACGGGATAAATCGAGTAGATATCCTATTTCTTCGGGCGTAAAATCAAGAAGCGTTAAAAGATGGCGATTCTTCAAATCAATTTTCATAATTTCCTCCTGTAGTTTATATGTAATATTAAAGATCTTCGCGTTCAAAGGGCATACTCATACATCTGGGACCACCACGTCCACGAGATAATTCACTTGAGGGAATTTCGTGAACGGTAATACCGTGTCGTCGTAAAATGGCATTGGTAATATAGTTGCGTTCATAACTGATGACCACACCCGGGGCGATGGCCATCATGTTTGCGCCATCATTCCATTGTTCGCGGTCCGCCGCTATCACATCGCCGCCGCCACATGGAATAAGGGTAATATTTCGTTTTAAATAGGTTTCAAGGATTCTTTGTAAGGATTGTTCGATGGGTTTGACCAACAATTTTTGGTCCCGTTTGGGATCCTTGGTTAACTCATAAATCCGAATGGTATGGTTCAGTTCATTATGTATGGCAAATTTATCATAATCCACTTGCGTCAAAACGGTATCCAGATGCATAAAGGCGCGTCCTTTGGGAATATCAAAGGCAAGAACCTTTTCAAAAGAGGTGTTATATTTATAAAATAAGCTTTTTGCCAAGCGTTCAATGGCGGCCGGATGGGTTCTTTGACTGACCCCTACGGCTAAAATCTTATCGGAAAGGACCAAAATATCTCCGCCTTCGATAGACGACAGTTCCTCACGGCCATAAAGCATTTGTTCGGTCTTACCATAGATTGGGTGATGTTTAAAGATGAAATCCCCATAAATTGTCTCTCGGCTTCTGGTCACAGTGAACATTTTGCTTATCGCAACCCCTGAACCGATGACGCTGAAAGGGTCACGGGTAAAATAGAGATTAGGCATAGGATCAGTCACAAACGGATAGTCTCTTATATGGTCAGTTAGCGTTCTTACGGTAAAATTCGGTATCTCTGATTTGCGAATACCCGCCATGGTTTTTTCGACCATCTCTTTGGTGCTTGGGAAGGACCAAAGATAAAGAACGATGATTTCTGCCAGTGTTTCACTGGTCACATTGGCTTCTTTCATAAACTGAGCAATAAATGCGCTCTTAATCTCTTTGCTTTGGTCAAGCGTTTCTGCGACCAAATCCGATAAATAAAGCACCTTTACGCCATGGCTGCGGAACACTTCAGCGAAAGCATCGTGTTCTTTCGCCGCTTTATCCAACCAAGGAATATCATCAAACAAAAGCGATTCTAACCATTTTGGCGTTAGATTGTCAATTTCACCGCCCGGACGATGAATCATTACGGTTTTCAATTTTCCAATTTCAGAAGTAACATGGAGTGGGTTCATAAATGACCTCCTAAGGGTGTTGATAAACGGCGGTTTGTGGTTTTTACCAAAATTCCGTTTTTGATGTATTTTCTGGGCAATCGGTCAGAAAATTGACAGGTCGCGTGATAATTGTTTGTTCGAATCTTTTCTGAATACTCATCAATGGTGATGTGCTCACCAATGAGTTCAACCTTCGTCCCTTCAGGCAATAATTTCGGGAGTTTCACGAGACAGTAATCCATACATATGCGTCCTACAACCGGACAGTACTCTCCCTCAATGAAGACTCTACCGTTCTCAAGTCGCCGGTCATATCCATCCGCATATCCAATTGGAATGGTTCCAATGACGGTGACTTCTTGGGTCTCATAGAGGCCATTGTAACTGATTTTTGTCCCTGCAGGGACGGTTTTCACCTGCACTAAATGCGAATATAGCGACAAAGACGGTTTGAGTTCAAACCCTAAATTAAGTGATTTTGATGGGGTTTGTCCGTTGATGAGCAGTCCAATCCGAACCATATTGACATGCGAGGGTTTCGGTTTAAAACTTCCTGCACTGTTACCAAGGTGGATGAGTAGCCCTGTTATGTCAACCCTGGCCAACATTTCTTCAAATCGTTCAACCTGCATGAGGTAGTATGATTCATCGGGTGTTTCTGCGCTGGCTAAATGCGAATACAATCCTTTTAAGGTGAATTGAGAGCTCTGACGGATCATATTGATGGCTTGAAGATACTCTTCTATCGAAGTAAACCCTAAGCGGTTCATGCCAGAGTCATATTTTAAGTGAACATCAATGGGCTTTCCATGATAAGATAATAATGCTTTATTGAGCCATTCCATGCTATGAATACCAATGGTGATATGATGCTTTTGAATAAGGGGCAAATCAACGATTCGCGATCCTCCTAAAACCAAAATCGGACAATGGATTTTTGCCCGTCTTAACTCGATTGCTTCATCCAAAGTCGCCACCGCGAAGTGATCGATGCCAGCCTCCAAAAGGGTTTTAGCTATCATCACTGCTCCGTGACCGTAGGAGTCCGCTTTGATGACCGCCATCATGCGAACAGGAGGAGGCAAACTCCCCAATAAATGGCTCACGTTATGAAAAACATGATCCAAGTTAATTTCCAGAAAGGTGTCTCGGTAATAGTTCATATGAACACCCGCTTTCACTGTTTCCATTTTATCATACAAACGCTTTCATATGAAGATATTTCGAATTGAAGCGATCAAAAAATGATTTCCCATATCAAAAAAAGATGAACTTATAGTTCAGTGATTGAAATGAAGTGGATTTATCTTGAAAAGAGGGTGGTTATTTCAATGAATATGGCGATAAATGGAAGAATAAAATCATTCATTGATAAAAATCGGTAACGATGTGGACATCTCCTATCAATCGGACTAAAATAAGGGTGTAACGACCTCTTTATTGAAACAAATATCATAAAGGATAGGAGAACGCCATGAAGAACAAAAGTTTGGTTTCAATCCTTCTTCCCATTATTGTCATTGTCTTTGGCGGAGTGTTGTTGGTTGCTTTAGGGTGGTTGGCTTATGCTGGTATCTCGGCCATCATTGAATCACTATTTTATCAAAATGCGCCACAATCAATGCCCCAAGGCACAGTAAGAAATATCTCTGTTTTGCTTTTTTGTATGGTGATACTGGCATTACTTCAGACAAAGATACACAATCTTGTGAAGGCGATGCTTTTGGTGGGACCGCTCACAATGGTCATTATTGCTACGACACTTCAGTTTTACACAAATGTTTGGATTTTCATAGGGTTCATTCTTGTCGAAATAATTGTGAGTGGATTCTTGATCTACCGATTAAAAAAGCCATGGTTTTTTTATGTTTCTTTGGTCTTTTCCACTGTGCTGGGACTGTTGTATGCGTGGCCAAGATAATAACTTTTCTGCAAATTTAATTTCAATTTAAAACAAAAGCGACCCAATTGAGGGTCGCTTGATTTTTTATGAATTGATCACAAAGGTCATTCGATCTTTGTTCTGCATATCTTTTAAGGTAAAAATGTTGGCTTTTGGAAAATACAGTTTTGCGATGGTGCGAATTTGTTCTGCCTTATCAAACCCATGTTCAAAAGCGATGATTGATTGAGGATTTAAAATCGCCTGTGCTTCTGATAAGATGATTTGATAGAATTTCAGTCCATCATTCCCTCCAAAAAGCGCCACTTTCGGTTCGTTTTTGATGATGATTTCATCTACCAACTCATCACTGGGAATGTAAGGGGGATTGGATACTAAAATATCAAATTTCATCCCATTTAGCGGTTTTAACATATCGCCTTGTAAAAAGGTTACGCTAGCATTGTTGTTTTGTGCATTCGCTTTCGCTACTTCTAATGCTTCGCTACTAATATCCGTAGCGAACACTGCGAATTGGCCTTCTTCTTTTTTTAAACTAATCGCAAGGCACCCTGAACCGGTTCCCACATCGACGAGTTTCACGGCTTTACCTTGAAACAATTCGTCGTATTGAACCAATACATTCGCCACCAATTCTTCGGTTTCAAAACGAGGAATCAATACGCGATCATCAACCAAAAAGCGGTACCCATAAAAATACACATATCCAATCAAATATTGAACCGGTATTTGTTCAAAAACATAGCGATTGACAGCATTAATAAATGATTGATGATTCGATTCGGGCATGGTTTTATCCATCGAAAGATATAATTCGGTCGGGGCAAGATTAGCAAAATGCAATAATAATAACTTAACGGAAGAAGCTTCAAGATGATGGCTTCTGGCCAGTTTTTCAGTAGAGCGAAGGGCTTCTTGATAAGTGGGCATCTTATTCTTCGTCCGCTTTCGTCAATTTACGCTTCTCTTCTTCGCCGATTAAAGCATCGATAACTGGATCTAATTTTCCTTCCATCACTCGGTCCAATTGTTGGATGGTGAAGTTGATGCGGTGGTCTGTAATTCGGTTTTGTGGGTAGTTGTAAGTTCTGATTTTTTCAGAACGATCTCCAGAACCAATTTTGCTCTTGCGTTCTGCGCCTTCTTTGTCCAGTTTTTCTTGGAGGGCGTTGTCATAAAGACGAGACCGCAAGATTTTAAACGCAGAGGCTTTGTTTTCGTGTTGACTTTTGCCATCTTGACATTGAACGATCGTTCCGGTTGGTACATGCAATAACCTGACGGCGGATTTGGTCGTATTGACGGATTGTCCTCCCGGACCGGAAGAACAGAATGTATCGATACGGACGTCGGCCAAATTGATTTCAAAGTCGAGTTCTTCGGCTTCTGGTAGCACCAATACAGTGGCGGTTGAGGTATGAATTCGCCCTGCGTTTTCAGTGGCGGGGACTCTTTGTACCCGGTGAACGCCGGACTCATATTTCATCAAAGAATAAACGGATTCGCCTGAAACGGAAAATTCGATTTGGGTGTAGCCTCCCGCTTCTGATTCTTCAGCGTAAAGCATTTCGATTTTCCATCCTTTGACTTCACAGAATTTAGAGTACATGCGGAATAAATCACCCGCAAAGATGTTTCCTTCATCGCCACCGGCCGCACCACGAATTTCAACGATAACGTTTTTTTCGTCGGCGGGATCCTTGGGAATAAGCATTAATTTGAGAGCTTCTTCCAGTTTTGGAATTTCTAAATGGACGGATTCTAATTCCATTTCGGACATTTCACGGATCTCAGGATCAGTTTCTTTGGCCATTTCTTTTAAGTCGGCCAATTGGTCGACCAACGATTTGTATTTGCGGTAAGTATCGACAACTCTTTCAAGACTGCGTTGTTCTTTTGATAACGCGGTCAATTGTTTGACATCGGTCGATACCGATGGGTCCATCAATAATTCTTGGACGTGTTTATATCTTTCTTCGATTTGTTCTAATCTTTCACTGATCATATATTATTAGTTCTCCTATTTAAGATTTTTTGATGCGTTGAGACAAAGAAAAAACAGCCAGGGCCGCTAATAGTCGCCCCTTGACTGTTCCTTGTCTTCGCGATCCTCGTCATAGGAACTCATACTCTTGTTACTAAAAGTGGACATGTTTCGGTTAAATAGTAGTTCGAATTTACCAATCGTACCACTTCGGTTTTTAGCAATAATCATATCAACGATATTTTTACGTGCGGTATCTTGTTCGTAATAATCTTCACGATAAAGGAAAATAATGATGTCCGCATCTTGTTCAATGGAACCGGACTCACGAAGGTCGGCCATGATGGGTTCTTTTTCTTTACGGTTTTCAACATTACGAGATAATTGTGACAAAGCAACAACCGGAACTTTTAATTCACGGGCGGTTTCTTTCAATACACGGCTGATTTCCGAAACTTCTTGCGTTCTATTTGCTTGGTTGTGAACCGAACCAGACAGCAATTGAAGATAGTCGATAACAATCATATCGAGCTTACCTTCTTGTTTCAACTTACGGCATTTGCTACGCATATCCGTTACTTTGACCGTACCGGAATCATCAAAGTGCAGATTTAAATCCGATAACGAATCCACAGCATAGTGGATTTTTTCCCATTCTTGGGAATTCAGTTTACCTTGACGCAAACGGAAGTTATCTACTTGCGATTGGCAAGACAATAAACGCATGACCAATTGGTCAACACCCATTTCCAGTGAGAAAAAGGCGATATGTGGTTTTTCTGGATTTTTAGCGACATTTAACGCTAAGTTTAAGGCAAAAGCCGTTTTACCCATGGAAGGACGTGCGGCAATAATGATGAGGTCTGATTTTTGAAGTCCCAGCGTAAATTTATTAAAATCATAATATTTTGTATCCAATCCAGTGACGGTTCCGCCGATTTGAGCCTGTTCGGCAATCTTGTCAACGAGGAGATGGGCTATTTCGCCCACGCCTTTAAAATCACTGGTTCGTTTTTCTTTGGTAATTCCAAAAATCGAATTTTCGACATCGTCGACAAATTCGGGTGCATCCTCAACATTATAGGATTTTTCAATGATTTCACGGCATGTATCTTGGATTTTTCTTAGAACCGACTTATCTTTGACAATGTTGATGTAATTGATTAAGTTGGCAGTAGACGGAACGGCATCAATCAAACTGGAAATGTATTCCACTCCACCCGCTTTTGCCAACATGTTCATATTTTCAAGTCGATCGGTCAAAGTCGTAAAATCAATGAAAATCGCCTCATGGAACAAAGATTGCATGGCTTGATAGATTGCCTGATGATTGGGTAGATAAAAATCATTGTCCTGGAGTTTGTCGAGAATCGTTTTTAAGGATCCTTGCTCAAAAAACACCGAACCTAGGACGGCTTGTTCCGCATTGATGTTTTGAGGGATTTTTTGCTCCATGGTAAGGCTCCTTATTCTTTATTATCGTTTTTTTGTTCTTCTAAGATTTGGAGATTGATGGTTGCTGTGACATCCTTATGCAACCGAATCATCAGTTTGTAATCGCCGAGTGAATGAATGTTATCGTCGAGTAAAATTTTGCGTTTATCAATTTCGAGATTATATGCTTTTTTGAATTCGTCGGCGATTTGTTTGCTGCTGACAGCCCCAAACAATTTGCCGGAGTCACCGGTTTTAACGTAGAGTTTAATCGGGCTGGCTTCAACTTCAACTTTGAGCTTTTTCATAGCATCCAGTTCAGTTTCTGCTTCTTTTTCGGCTTTGATACGATCATTTTCTAATGATTTAACATTGGCTTGGCTGGCTTCAATGGCTTGTTTGGACGTGAGGAGGAAATTACCATAGCCGTTGGCCACTTCTAATATTTCACCTTTTTTGCCCTTGCCTTTAACATCTTTTGTCAATATAACTTTCATGTTTAATTCCTCCTTGTAAGTGGTGTTCAGTATCGATTCAATTTTAGATACGATATCCGGAATGTTTCCGTTTTGCACTTGCGCAGCGGCATTGTTTAAATGACCGCCGCCGCCGAATTGTTCCATCATCACTTGAACGTTGAATCGATCAACGGATCTAGCTGATATAGCAATGGTATCATTGCCAATATTACCGATGGCGAATGCGGCGATGATGTTATCAATTTCTAATAATTCATCGGCTGTTTTAGCCAACTGAACTCGATCGGTTTTTGCATCAGGATGCACGGCTGCGATTGCAAAATGTGTGTTAATAATTTGCGCTGAGTTCACGAGATTGGATTTTGTTTTGATATCATCAAGAGATTCACGAAGAATCATTCTTGCCTTAAAGGGATCAGCACCATACATCTTAAGCATGGCTGCCGCTTCAAAGGTTCTAACACCGGTTCGGTAAGTAAAATTGTTGGTATCAATCATCATACCCGCTAGCATGATGGTGGCTTCAAAACTATCAATTTCAAGTTCATAGTTGTAAAGTTCCATTAATTCAACCACCAATTCAACGGAGGATGAAGCATAGGGCTCTACATAACTTAATACGACTTCTGATAAAGCATTATCCACTCTTCTGTGATGGTCGATGACGGCGATACTCTTGGTTTTTTCCAACAGTTTCGGTTCAATCATCTGTAATGGACTATGGTGATCGACAATCACCAATAATGTGTTTTGATTGATTTGTGATAAAGCTTCATCGGGGTCGATGATATATTCCATCAATTTGACATATTCACGATTAAGCATGTCAATAACTTTATTGCAGGTTTGATCAACACGATCAAAATCTAAAACGATGTGGGCCGGTTTGTTTTGAACAAGCGCCATATGCAATAGACCGATAGCTGCGCCAAATGCATCGAGATCGGTAGAAGCATGAGGAACGATTAAAGTAGCCTCATGTTTCGCAATCAAATCACTCATGGCTTTTGAATTGATTCTTGCGGTAATTTTGGTTCGTTTTTCAACGGTATTACTCTTGCCACCATAGAATTTTAAGGGCTGATTTTGCATGTTAACGACGACTTGGTCGCCACCCCTACCATGAGCCAATTTTAAGGCATCTTCAGCCATAGCACCTAATTGATCGCTTAATTCATCAGAACAAGCAATGCCCATGCTTAAGGTGACACGGACTTCATTTTGCATCGATATGTCATTGATTAAATCAAGCAAAGTGAACTCATCTTTGATGGCTAGTTCAAGTTGCTTTCGGGACATAATGAAGGCAGATTTTTCAGAACGAAGATTCATGAAATAAATATCGTATTTTTTGCACCAGTTATCAAGGGCGGCGAGGTATTTTCCTTGTAGGCTCGTCTTCACCTGAAAGTCTAAATTGGCGGTTGCTTCATCTAGGTTATCTAAGTTAAGAATTCCAATTGCGGTTGTGTTATCTTTTAAACGTCGCTTCATAAATTCGCGTTCTGTCACTTCGAATAAATACACGCATTTATTCTTGGGATAATGAACGGCTTCATAATCTTTTCCGTAAACGGAGATGATAAACTTTCCCTCGCGTTTTTGGATTTGATTGAACATTTCTTCGTGAATGAATCCGATTTTACGATCAATAAGAATATTTGAGAAATACTCTTTTGCGGCGATGTTTGCCCAAATAATGGTATAAGCGTCATCGTACAAAAACATACCCACAGGGAGATAACTGAGGGCGATGTCTTCACTATTTTTCAGTCGCTTCTGCATGAGGTTCGCTTCCTTGATTTTGCTTTCAAGAACTCGAATCTTGCCCACGCGTCGATGACTTGAGAAAAGACTGGCAAAAATCGTCAAAAAAATCGTCACGACCAGAAGGGTATACAAAACAAGATAAATAAAATTGTTTTGGTCCAGTAGGTATAAGAAACCCAGTGTCCCCAATGATAAGTAGGCGATTACTCCGAGGATGGAAAAAAACAGCGTGCTTTTCTTAGCCAAGCAAGGGCCACCTCTTTTTCGTTAATATATCATATTAATTATATCATAAAGGTTAGTAAATGCAAATTTCTATCAAAAATGACGCAAAAAAAAGACTCAAAGAGTCTTTTAGTTGATCAGAACTAGTCTTTTACGAATGGTAGTAAAGCCATGTAACGGGCACGTTTGATGGCAACAGCGAGATGTTTTTGGAAATATGCTTTCGTTCCAGTAACACGGCGTGGAAGAATTTTGCCGCGTTCGGAAATGAAACGCTTTAACAACTCGAAATCTTTGAAATCGATATATTTAACTTTGTTATCTGTGAAATAACATCTTTTTCTGCTTTTTTTACGGAAGGGCTTATTGGCTCCGCCGGTAGATCCTGTAGGTCTTGCGTTATACATCGTTTTTTCCTCCTATTTTAGAATGGTAAGTCATCTTCGATGGCTTGAATGTTTTTATCATTGTCTTTTTCGACAGGTGTTTCTTTATCAAAAGATTTGAAATTGTCACTGGATGCTTTGCTTTCTAAGAAAACAACAGAATCACAGACAACCTCGGTGATATAGCGGCGGGTATTGGTAGCAGTATCGACATAATCACGTGTTTGAATCCGGCCTTCAACAGCGACCATATGTCCTTTTTTGACATATTTACTGACATTTTCAGCTTGTTTTCTCCAAGCGATGCAAGGAATAAAATCAGCTTCTTTTGTGTCGGCGCCACCAGTGGTACTGGGGGTTGAGAATGGACGGTTCACGGCTAGTGTAAACGATACGACAGGAACATTGTTATTGTTGGTAAAACGGAGTTCCGGATCTTTCGTTAAGCGGCCGACGAGTACGATTCGATTCAACATAATCCAATCACCTCTAACTACATTTCTTCCCGAGAGACAATGATGTGTCGGATAATGTCTTCTTTGATTCGAATGACACGGTCCAACTCATTTTTGGCTTCGACGGACATTTCGCACTCAACTAATACATAATAGCCTTTTTTGCAATCGGCGATTTCGTATGCGAGTTCACGGGTTCCCCATTCGCTGACTTTCATGGTGACTGTTCCGCGGGTAACCATGATCTGATTTAATTCTTCAATCAGGGCTTTTCTCGCTTCGAGTTCAAGAGTCGGACGGATGATGTACATCACTTCGTATTTTCTCATTTTCGTTCCTCCTTATGGTCTATTGGCTGCAACATATTTTTGCAGCAAGGGGTGAGATTTTCTCACGCTGAAACATTATAACATAACAAACATAGTTTGTAAATAAAAAACCATAAGGCTAGGGCAGCTTTATGGTAATTATTCAATATTTTCATCAATAATTAAGCTAGTTGAACGAGTTCTGTTGCCTTTTCTATGGCGAAAAGTGTCGCCTGTTTTCGAATGCTTTGACGGTTTCCATAGAAATGTTTTTTTATGACGGAAGTGGTCCCTTTTAATCCAAAAGCGAACCAAACCGTTCCCACCGGTTTCAAAGGCGTTCCCCCTGTAGGCCCGGCAATTCCCGAGACCGCAATTGTCAAATCACATTCGGTCAGTTTATGCAGATTTTCAGCCATTTCCTTGACACATTCACCTGATACAGCCCCATAGGTTTCTATGGTATCGGATTGCACCTGAAGACGAGTTATTTTCGCCTTGTTTGAATATATGACAAATGCTTCATTAAGAATAACAGAAGCACCGGGAACATTGATAATCCGTGCTGAAATCATTCCACCCGTACAAGACTCGGCGGTGGATACAATAAAGTGTTTTTGACGCATTAATTCATAGAACTTATTCTCAATCGACTTCTTTTTAAAACGTGGGATGACCATTTGGACTACCTCCCTATTTTAAAGGTTGAATCGGAAGTGGACAACGTCTCCATCTTGAACGAGGTACTCTTTTCCTTCTAAACGGAATTTGCCAAGTTCTTTCGCTTTTGCTTCGCTACCGGAGGTCATTAAATCATCAAATCCGATAATCTCGGCACGAATAAAGCCCTTTTCAAAATCAGAATGGATGATGCCGGCACATTCGGGTGCTTTCATTCCGTTCTTATAAGTCCAGGCTCTGACTTCAGGGCCACCGGCGGTAAAAAACGTTTTTAATCCTAGTAATTCATAGCTCTTGCGAATGAGATCTATTAAGCCGGACTCTTTGACACCCAGTTCTTCTAAAAACATTGCTTTTTCATCGTCAGGCAATTCTGATAATTCAGACTCAATTTTAGCGCTGATGACACACACTTTAGCGCGTTCGTTATCGGCGAGATTTTTAACGGCGATGACATGAGGATTTCCATCGTAATCCGTTAGTTCCGAATCACTGACATTGCATACGTACAACATCGGCTTTGCGGTTAGAAAACTAAAATTTTTGATGATTTTTTCTTCTTCGGCCGTCAGTTTTATGGTACGAATGGGTAATTCGTCCATTAAGGCTTTACGGACTTTTACCAAGGTTTCATATTCCATTACTGCTTCTTTATCAGTTTTTAATTGGGCACGCTTTTCAATTCTTGGAATTCGTTTTTCAACGGTGTCCAAATCCGCAAAGATCAACTCGATACGGATGGTTTCAATGTCTCTCAATGGATCGACACTGCCTTCAACGTGAATAATATTATCGTCTTCAAAACAACGAACCACCTGGCAGATGGCATCGCAATTTCGAATGTGGGATAAAAATTGGTTTCCCAAGCCCTCACCTTTTGATGCGCCTTTTACCAAGCCGGCAACGTCTGTGAATTCAAATGTCGTGTAAATTGTTTTTTTCGGGTTATACATTTTGACCAATTTTTCAATCCGCTCGTCGGGTACTTCAACGACGCCGACGTTTGGGTCAATCGTTGCGAATGGGTAATTCGCTGCGAATGCCTTTGATTTAGTAATGGCATTAAATAATGTTGACTTCCCGACGTTGGGTAAACCAACGATCCCTGCAGTTAATCCCATATCTTCAACTCCTCTTTATTTCATATCCATTGTATCGCATTTGTGTGTTTTTTACAAGCAAAACGGGGTTAGAACCCCGTAATTTGATGATTCAATTAACCGCTATATTTTTTCAATGACCCGTTTTAAAAATTCTTTGGTCCGGGCATTTTTTGGTGCTTCAAAAATAACGGCGGGTGTTCCTTCTTCGATGATTTTACCTTGGTCCATCACGACAATGTGATTGCCAAATTCTTTCGCAAATCCCATTTCGTGGGTAACGACCACCATCGTCATTCCTGCTTTGGCGAGCGCACGCATGACATTCAACACCTCACCAATCATTTCAGGATCAAGGGCACTGGTTGGTTCATCAAATAACATGACCGATGGTTGCATGGATAACGCTCTTGCAATGGCGATGCGTTGTTTTTGCCCCCCAGATAATTGGTTTGGATAGTTGTTCTCTTTGTCTATCAACCCAACTTGCTTCAATAATCCACGAGATATCTCACTGGCTTCTTCAACGGTTTTTCCTAAAACGGTTGTTTGTCCTACGTTCAAATTATCCAGAACTGAAAGATGAGGAAATAAATTGAAGCTCTGAAAAACCATTCCGGTCGTTTGACGGTGTTTTTGGATATCGTATCCTTTTGCCAAGATATCTGATCCAAACACCTCTATTGACCCAAAAGTAGGTGTTTCAATTAAATTGAGCATTCGCAGTAAAGTGGACTTTCCAGATCCTGAGGGACCAATGATTACTGTGACTTCGTTTGAGTGAATGGTCAAATCGACGTGATTGACGGCGATGGTCCCATCTTTAAAGGTTTTGGTCAGTTGCTTGATAATGATGGATTTATCTGGCGTCGACACGTTTCATTCTCCTTTCAAAATAGGACATTAATTTCGAAGTGGGAAAGGTTAAGACAAAGTATAATACAGCAACAATAATGTAGGATTCTTTGACGGCATACGTTGACGTTCTTACAATGATGGCAGAGTACATCAATTCCGCAATCCCCAAATACATAAAGATGGATGTTTCTTTAATCATGGTCACAAACTCGTTTCCAAGCGCTGGGAGAATGTTCTTGATGGCTTGTGGCATAATGATTTTTACCATCGTTTGTTTTTTGTTCATGCCCAAACTTTCGGCGGCTTCCGTTTGACCTCGGTCCACCGATAAAATACCCCCGCGGATGACTTCAGAAACGTAAGCGCTGGAATTAATGAGAAGCGCAAGCATTCCGGGAATGAAACTGGACAAATCAACGCCAAATACCAACGTGACTGGCATTCTAAAAAACGAATAAATCAATAGGACTTGAACCAAGATGGGAGTCCCGCGAATCAATTCTACGTAAGCCGTTGCGATGAATTTTAACGGTTTGTTTCTAGACAAACGGAGAAATGCCGGGATTAATCCTAACAATGTTCCTAAAATGACAGACAATATAGCAAGTAGTAGCGTCATTCCAAGTCCTCTTAAGAAGACTTGGATATAATAACTTTCTAATAAAAAACTGAAATCCATTCTACGTTATTCCTGTGTGGTTCCATTTAACAAAATGGCGTTCGCAACAATTTCATCCATCTCTCCCGATGCAATGAGTTCGTTTAAAACGGCATTAATCACTGTTAACAATTCGGTGTTTCCGCTTTGAACCGCCACAGCACTTCCCCCATCAGGATCGCCGATGGTGAAAGAAGCAATGGCCAATCCCGTTTGATTTTGAACATATCCAGCCGCAACCGGTTGTTCCATTACAAGGGCATTTAACTGTCCATCAAGCAACCGAATGGCCAAATCCGGAACGGTTTGAATGTATTGTTTTTGAGCGGTGACAAAGAACTCTTCAACGAGATCTTGTTGGATTGTCCCAAGTTGAGCCCCAATTTTCATGGTGGGCAAATTGAGGGTTTCAATCGAAGTGAAATTAGCGATATCCGTCGATCTTATCAAAACAACTTGCGTTGCCTCGTAGTAAACGATTGAAAAATCAACTTGTTCTTCACGTTCTGCCGTAGGAGTCATCCCAGCCAACACGAAATCAACTTTACCGTTTTCAAGATCATCTAGTAAAAAATCAAAACCTTTATTGACGACCTTTAAATTTTTACCCAATTCAGCGGCGATTATTTTGGCAATTTCGATGTCAATCCCCACTAGAGTTTGACTGTTTCCTTCCACCATCGGCCATTCATAAGGAGCATAGTCGGCTGAGGTTCCTAAGACGATGTATTCGTCATAGGATTCATCGATGATGAAGGTGTATACGTTGGAGTTAGAACATGCCAACATGAAAGAAGACATGGTAATAATACAGAATAATACAATTAAATTAAAAACCTTTTTAAGCATTTTTAAACCCTCTCTTATTATATTTTTATTGAAAAGACTCTATAAAAACGCACAAACAAAAAGATTGTTTGATACGGAAATACCCACTGAAGTTTTTTTGTTCCAATGATTGATAGCCACCAAAAAAATAAAAAAATCCTTAGCTAAAAAGCTAAGGACGTCGTCACGCGGGGCCACCTTAATTCCGGTATAATACCGGCTCTCAAATCGTTAACGCCGATTAACGTTTAAACCTAAGAATACTTCGATTTAAAAGCTCTATAGCACGTTCATGAACCTTCTTTACCGACTCGCACCCTTGCATCGGCTCTCTAAAAAAGAACGTATTCATTACTACTCTATTTCATCGCTTTGCAACAATTATACCAAGTATTCTCTAAATTGCAATGCATAATATTATGAAAATGTTTTCATCGAAAATCATTCGATATTTTGAATAAACGACAGGTGTTTTCTTGTGTTATACGGTCTAATTCGATAACATCCATCACACGAATTTCAGCGATGGCTTTCAGCACATATGGCAAGTATTCAGGGGTGTTTTGTTTGCCACGAAAAGGCGTTGGCGCAAGATAAGGGGAGTCGGTTTCAATCAGTAAACGCTCGGATGGAACCATAGCGGCCACGGCTTTTGGCGTCACAGCATTTTTAAAACTCACCGGTCCGGCTAAGGAAATATACAAGTTTTCATTGAGAAATTCAGAAACCATTTCGACCGAACCCGAGTAACAATGCATGATTCCTGACGTGCTTTTTGCTTTATGGGTTTGTAGCATCAATAAAGTATCATGGGCAGAATCACGCATATGCACAATAAGAGGCAGATTGTGTTTGTTTGCCATCTCGATTTGGGCTTTAAAGATAGTTTTTTGTTCCACTATGAACGTTTTATCCCAATAATAATCTAAACCACATTCACCGATACCAACGACCTTTGGATCATTTATCATCGATTCAAGCGCTTCTAGATCAGCAGGCGTTACTTGATGAGCCACTTCGGGGTGAAAGCCGATGGTGGCAAAAACATAGGGATATTTGTGCGCAATTTCTAGGGCGCGCATGTTGGTAATAGGATCATAACCAATGCAAATAAACGCATCGACTCCGACAGAGCGCGCAGCTTGAATGGTTGCATCGACGGACTCTTGAAACTGAACAGCATTTAAATGCACATGTGAATCGATCATGGCAATCACTCCTTCAAAAACCTGAGAATATTATAGCATATATTATTGAAGTTTGCCTTTAAAACGAAAAAAGGGGATGCATAGGCATCCCCAAAGATTGATATTCGATTACTTAACGATTTTAATAACGGATCCAGCGCCGACGGTATGTCCGCCTTCACGAATCGAGAAACGTGTACCTTGTTCCAAAGCGATTGGATGAATTAATTCAACAATCATTTCGGTGTTGTCACCGGGCATAACCATTTCGATGCCTTTTGGAAGATCGATAACGCCAGTAACGTCCGTCGTACGGAAGTAGAATTGTGGACGGTAGTTGGAGAAGAATGGAGTATGACGTCCGCCTTCTTCTTTGCTCAATACGTAAACTTGTGCTGTAAAGTTTGTATGAGGAGTAACGGTCTTCGGTTTTGCAAGTACTTGTCCACGTTGAACTTCTTCACGAGTAATACCACGGAGTAATAATCCGACGTTGTCGCCGGCTTGAGCGTAGTCAAGTAACTTACGGAACATTTCAACACCGGTAACAACCGATGCTTTCGTGTCTTTAATACCAATGATTTCGACTGGGTCGCCGACTCTGATTACACCACGGTCAACACGGCCGGTAGCAACAGTGCCGCGTCCGGTAATTGTGAAGACATCTTCGACTGGCATCATAAATGGCTTGTCTACTGGTCTTTCAGGAAGCGGAATGTAAGAGTCAACAGCGTCCATTAATTCCATGATTTTTGCTTCATAGACTGGGTCGCCTTCCATAGCTCTTAAAGCCGAACCAACGATAATTGGCGTTTCGTCTCCTGGGAATTGGTATTCTGTTAAGAGTTCACGGATTTCCATTTCAACAAGTTCGATTAACTCTGGGTCATCGACCATGTCGGCTTTGTTCAAGAATACGACGATTTTTGGAACGCCTACTTGACGAGAAAGCAGAATGTGTTCTCTGGTTTGTGGCATCGCGCCGTCAGCGGCGGATACAACGAGGATAGCTCCGTCCATTTGGGCAGCGCCGGTGATCATGTTTTTAACATAGTCGGCATGTCCTGGGCAGTCTACGTGTGCATAGTGACGTGTAGCGGTTGAGTATTCAATGTGAGCAGTGTTAATCGTGATACCTCTGGCCTTTTCTTCTGGTGCAGAGTCGATCGAAGCGTAGTCGCGAACTTCAGACAATCCTTTTTTCGCAAGTACCATCGTGATAGCAGCGGTTAAAGTAGTTTTTCCATGGTCAACGTGACCAATGGTACCAACGTTAACGTGTGGTTTTGAACGATCAAATTTAGCTTTTGCCATTGTTTTATTCTCCTTTATAATAGTTTATATTTTTTTATTTTTGGGATGTCGATATTATTTTATAACAATATCTTCGATAATGCAATAGGTTTATTTCCCGCTTCGGGAATCAACCTAAAATTAACTGTTACGCTTTTTGATGATTTCTTCCGCAATCGATTTCGGGCATTCGTCGTAATTCGAGAATTGCATCGTGTAGGTTGCTCTTCCTTGTGAGTTTGAACGAAGTGCTGTTGCATATCCGAACATTTGAGCAAGAGGAACTTTAGCAGAAATTTTTTGTGCGTTGCCACGTGATTCTTGACCTTCAATACGGCCGCGGCGGCTTGTTAAGTCGCCAATGACGTTACCAAGGTATTCGTCAGGTGACACAACGTCTACGGACATAATCGGTTCAAGCAAGGTGGGTTTGCATTTGTCTTTAACTTGTTTTAAAGCCATCGAAGCGGCAATTTTAAAAGCCATTTCTGATGAGTCGACTTCGTGGTAAGAACCATCGAAGAGCGAGCATTTGATATCCAACATTGGATAACCGGCGATAACACCGGAAGCCAACGATTCAATCAAGCCTTTATCAACAGCCGGAATGTATTCTCTAGGAACAACACCACCGACGACTTTATCGACAAATTCGTAGCCTTTGCCAGGGTTCGGTTCAAAGCGAATCCAGACATGTCCATATTGTCCACGTCCACCGGATTGGCGGATGAAACGGCCTTCACATTCGGCAGCTTGGCGAATGGTCTCGCGGTAAGATACTTGCGGATTACCTACAGTGGCTTCAACTTTGAATTCGCGACGCATACGGTCGACGATAATTTCCAAGTGAAGTTCGCCCATGCCGGCAATAATCGTTTGAGATGTTTCTTGATCCGTGTATGTTCTAAAGGTTGGATCTTCTTCAGATAACTTTTGAAGAGCGACACCCATCTTTTCCTGGTCATTCTTTGTTTTGGGTTCAATCGCAACATGGATAACCGGTTCAGGGAAAATCATGGATTCAAGGATAACAAATTTCTTATCAGAGCAAAGCGTGTCACCGGTGATGGTATCTTTCAACCCAACGGCGGCGGCGATGTCACCGCAGTAAACTGCATCAATTTCAGTACGGTCGTTCGCATGCATTTGGAGCAAGCGTCCGAGACGTTCTTTTTTATTTTTTGAAGTATTAATAACATAAGATCCTTTTTCAACAGAACCGGAATAAACGCGGAAGAACGTGAGTCTACCAACGAACGGGTCGGTCATGACCTTGAAAGCAAGGGCAACGAAATCATGTTCGTCGTCATGCTCTACCACGATTTCATCACCGTAACGGTCGAATCCTTTGATTTGAGGAACTTCAACAGGGGATGGTAAGTAGTCGATAACGCAGTCAAGCATTGGCTTTACACCTTTATTCTTGAATGCGGATCCACAAATAACCGGGAAAAATTGAACGGTTAAGGTTGCTTTACGAACGGCTCTTTTGAGCAGAGCAGGAGAAATTTCTTCACCATCCAAGTAACGATTCATCAGTTCTTCATCAAAGTCCGCAACAGCCTCAATAAGGACACTGCGTTTTTCTTGACAAAGTTCCAAAAGATCAGCGGGAATGGGTTGAATTACATAATTTTCTTCCTGTGCGCCATCAAATACAATAGCGTTCATTTCGACCAAGTCGACCATGCCGATGAAGGTATCTTCCGCACCGATGGGCCATTGAATGGCTTCGGCTTTTGCGCCAAGGCGTTTGTGGAGGGTATCGACAGCGTAAGCAAAATCAGCTCCGGTTTTGTCCATTTTGTTTGCGAAAACGACGCGTGGAACGTTATATTCGTTCGCTTGTCGCCATACTGTTTCTGTTTGGGGTTCAACTCCAGCTTGTGCGTCTAGAACCGTAATGGCTCCGTCCAAAACACGAAGGGATCTTGAAACCTCGACAGTGAAGTCAACGTGGCCAGGAGTGTCGATAATGTTTACTCTGTGATTTTTCCAATTTGCAGTGGTCGCAGCGGCAGTAATGGTAATTCCACGTTCTTGTTCTTGTTCCATCCAGTCCATTTGCGAACTGCCATCATGAGTTTCACCCATTTTGTGGATTCTCCCCGTGTGGAACAATACGCGTTCGGTTGTCGTGGTTTTGCCGGCATCAATGTGAGCCATGATGCCTATATTACGTGTTTTGTCTAATGTATATTCACGTGCCATAACTGATTCCTTTCCTTATTAGAAACGGTAATGAGCGAAAGCCTTATTGGCTTCTGCCATTCTGTGCATATCTTCTTTTTTCTTGACGGAAGCGCCTTGACCATTAGATGCATCAACGATTTCTTTCGCCAATCTTTCTTCCATGGTTTTTTCATTACGTGAACGAGAGTATTGAACCAACCATCTGAGACCAAGTGTCACGCGGCGATCACTTTTTACATCGCCAGGAACTTGGTAGTTTTGTCCACCAATACGACGGCTTCTTACTTCGAGTAGTGGCATGATGTTATTAAGAGCGTCATTGAAAACTTCAAGAGGTTCTCTTCCTGTTGCTTCTTTAACGCGGTCGAATGCGGAATATAAGATGTTTTGAGCTAAACCTTTTTTACCTTCCAGCATTACGCTGTTAACTAATTTCGTAACTAATTTTGAGTTGTAAATTGGATCCGGTAACACGTCTCTTTTAACAACTTTTCCTTTACGAGGCATAACTAAATTCCTCCTTTCGAGAGATATTCTATATTTTTTTAAGTGCGATTGTAAGGACTATTTTTTCTTTGCGACAGCTTTTTTAGCACCGTATTTCGAACGGCTTTGTAGTCTTCCAGCAACGGCTGTAGTATCCAATGTGCCGCGGATGATGTGATAGCGGACACCCGGTAGGTCTTTTACACGACCGCCACGGATTAGTACAACGCTATGCTCTTGAAGCTTGTGACCAACGCCAGGAATATAGGCATTGACTTCACCGCCGTTTGATAAACGAACACGGGCATATTTACGTAGCGCAGAGTTCGGTTTCTTCGGGGTCATTGTAGCAACACGGACGCAGACGCCACGTTTTTGCGGAGCATTTAAATCGGTGTACTCTTTTGTCAAAGTGTTGAAGCCGATATTTAATTGCGGTGCTTTAGATTTGCGAGTTTTGTCATGACGACCATGTTTAATTAATTGGTTGATAGTTGGCATTACATTTCCTCCTTTCATACCCACACACCCAGGAGGTGCGTTTGTGTCATTTTTATAAGGTTACCTCAGTAACCCCACGTTATATTTTTTTGCAGCAAGGATATTATACACTACAGTTCTAGGTGTGTCAAGTCTCAATTTATTCGATTTCATAAAAAGATCCTCGCGGATGCAAGGATGATGGATCAGAACTGGCGCCTCAACTAGGATTTGAACCTAGGACCCCATGATTAACAGTCATGTGCTCTAACCAGCTGAGCTATTGAGGCATTAAAATAAGGAAAAAGACTGGCAACGACCTACTCTCGCACAATTGTACTACGCTCGGCGCTGAAGTGCTTAACTTCTGTGTTCGGGATGGGAACAGGTGTGTCCACTTCGCCATCATCACCAGACTTATTTCCAGTCGATATTATACCGCAAATCAAACAGATATGCAACCGAAAAAGCATGCGATTTCATCAGAATGATTGGTTTTAAGATGGATCGTATCTGGACAAAAGAAATCGATGTAAAAAACAAAAAACCCCCATTGGAATAAACCAACGGGGATTTCTTAAAAGAAAGAAGCCTGGCAACGACCTACTCTCGCACAATTGTACTACCCTCGGCGCTGAAGTGCTTAACTTCTGTGTTCGGGATGGGAACAGGTGTGTCCACTTCGCCATCATCACCAGACTTTCTTTCAAAACTGGATATACTGTATGTTATTTAAAACTGCAAAGTTAAGTCCTCGACCTATTAGTACCAGTCAGCTTAACACATCACTGTGCTTACACCCCTGGCCTATCAACCTCATCATCTTTAAGGGGTCTTACTCTTGCGATGGGAAATCTCATCTTAGGGGGGGCTTCACGCTTAGATGCTTTCAGCGTTTATCCCTTCCATACGTAGCTACCCAGCTATGGCTCTGGCGAGCCAACTGGTGCACCAGTGGTATGTCCATCCCGGTCCTCTCGTACTAAGGACAGCTCCCTTCAAATTTCCAACGCCCGCGACGGATAGGGACCGAACTGTCTCACGACGTTCTGAACCCAGCTCACGTACCGCTTTAATGGGCGAACAGCCCAACCCTTGGAACCGACTCCAGCTCCAGGATGCGATGAGCCGACATCGAGGTGCCAAACGACTTCGTCGATGTGTACTCTTGGAAGTCATCAGCCTGTTATCCCCAGGGTAACTTTTATCCGTTGATTGACGACCCTTCCATTCGGAATCGCCAGTTCACTATGACCGACTTTCGTCTCTGCTCGTCATGTACGACTCGCAGTCAAGCTAGCTTCTGCCATTACACTCTACGAATGATTTCCAACCATTCTGAGCTAACCTTTGTGCGCCTCCGTTACTCTTTGGGAGGCGACCGCCCCAGTCAAACTGACCACCAGACACTGTCCTCCCGGCTACCACGCCAGCGAGTTAGACATACAATAACCCAAGGGGTGGTATCCCAACGGCGACTCCCACCGAAACTGAGGTTCCGGCTTCGTAGTCTCCCACCTATCCTGTACATTAGTGATCGAATGTCAATATCAAGCTACAGTAAAGCTCCATGGGGTCTTTCCGTCTAGTCGCGGGTAACCTGCATCTTCACAGGTACTAAAATTTCACCGAGTCCCTTGTTGGTACAGTGCCCAAGTCATTACACCATTCGTGCGGGACAGAACTTACCTGTCAAGGAATTTCGCTACCTTAGGACCGTTATAGTTACGGCCGCCGTTCACTGGGGCTTCAATTCAAAGCTTCGCTTGCGCTGACTTCTCTTCTTAACCTTCCAGCACTGGGCAGGTGTCAGCCCCTATACATCACCTTGCGGTTTAGCAGAGACCTGTGTTTTTGGTAAACAGTTGCTTGGGCCGCTTCTCTGCGGCTTTAATTACTTAAAGCTCCCCTTATCGCGAACTTACGGGGTAAATTTGCCGAGTTCCTTAACAAGAGTTATCTCGCGCGTCTTTAGATTCTCTCCTCGTCCACCTGTGTCGGTTTGCGGTACAGGTACTTGTGCAATTATTCTTAGAAGCTTTTCTTGGAAGCATAGATTCACCAGACTTACGTTATCAGTACTCAACCTGTTGTAACGCGGATTTGCCTACGTTACGGTCTCGTTGCCTTCAACCGACATCCATTCGCCGGCTCTGATTATCTTTCTCCGTCACTCCTTCAGTCACACAAGTAGTACAGGAATATCAACCTGTTGTCCATCAGCTACGCTTATCAGCCTCACCTTAGGACCTGACTAACCCAGGGCGGACGAACCTTCCCCTGGAAACCTTGGACTTTTGACGGTTGGGATTCTCACCCAACTTTTCGTTACTCATACCGGCATTCTCACTTCCAAACGCTCCAGTAGTCCTCACGATCTACCTTCGATGCATTTGGAACGCTCACCTACCAATCAGTTTACACTGATTCCGAAGTTTCGGTATCATGCTTAGCCCCGGTACATTTTCGGCGCGGGTATATTCGACTAGTGAGCTGTTACGCACTCTTTAAAGGGTGGTCGCTTCTAAGCCAACCTCCTAGCTGTCTATACGTACCTACATCCTTTCCCACTTAGCATGAATTTTGGGACCTTAACTGGCGATCTGGGCTGTTTCCCTCTTGACCACGAACCTTATCACCCGTAGTCTGACTGCCGAGCACGTTTGCTGGTATTCAGAGTTTGATTGTATTCAGTACCCCATGATGAGGCCATCAGACATTCAGTGCTTTACCCCCAACAAACTTTTCTCTCGACGCTAGCCCTAAAGCTATTTCGGTGAGAACCAGCTATCTCGGAACTCGATTGGAATTTCTCCCCTAGACACAAATCATCCGAGCCCTTTTCAACGAACACCGGTTCGGTCCTCCATTAGATGTTACTCCAACCAGCCTGTTCATGTCTAGCTCGTCCCGTTTCCGGGTCTATATCATTGTAC
Source organism: uncultured Caryophanales bacterium (assembly GCA_942493185.1). Lineage (GTDB taxonomy): Bacteria > Bacillota_I > Bacilli_A > Izemoplasmatales > Hujiaoplasmataceae > UBA5603. The sequence goes on along the minus strand of OW818673.1, from coordinate 1,706 downwards.
TATCTGTGCCCTTTTCCAGACTCGCTTTCGCTTCGGCTCCGGTTCCTTCAACCTTAACCTCGCACAATAACATAACTCGCCGGTTCATTCTACAAAGGCACGCCATCACCCATTAACGGGCTCTGACTTGTTGTAAGCATAGGGTTTCAGGTTCTCTTTCACTCCCCTCCAGGGGTTCTTTTCACCTTTCCCTCACGGTACTGGTTCACTATCGGTCACTAGGGAGTATTTAGCCTTGGGAGATGGTCACTCCTTTTTCCGACAAGGTTCCACTTGCCTCGCCGTACTCTTCGTTACCTGAGTCCTCACAATTTCGATTACGGGACTTTCACCCTCTTCGGTAGGCTTTCCAATACCTTTCCTCTATCATGAAGTTTTGTAACTCAATATGGTAACTGGGCTGTTCCGCGTTCGCTCGCCGCTACTAACAGAATCGCCTTGCTTTCTTTTCCTACAGCTACTAAGATGTTTTCAATTCGGCGCGTTCCCTCTTTTTGTTTGTGACAGTCTTCAACTGTCGGGTTGCCCCCCATTCGGATATCAACGGATCTCTGCGTACTTACTGCTCCCCGTCGCTTTTCGTAGTTCGTCACGTCCTTCATCGGCTCCTAGTGCCTAGGCATTCACCTTATGCTCTTCTTTCCTGCTTTGCACAGTATTATCCACTTTTCAAAGACCTTCTTTTTTAATACAGAAAAACTTGTCCCCAAGTCTTTCAAAACTAAACAGAAATTCGGTACCCTCAGAGTCATCCTCTCTGTGAATATTGCGGTTGCTTCCTATAAGATTTCTCCCTAGAAAGGAGGTGATCCATCCCCACGTTCCCGTAGGGATACCTTGTTACGACTTAACCCCAATCAATGGTCCCACCTTAGACGGCTCCCTCCCTTTCGGGTTAGGCCACCGGCTTCGGGTGTTACAATCTCTCATGGTTTGACGGGCAATTTGTGTACAAAACCCGGGAACGTATTCACCGCGGTCTGCTGACCCGCGATTACTAGCGATTCCGCCTTCATGAAGTCGAGTTGCAGACTTCAATCTGAACTGAGTTCAACTTTCTGAGGTTCGCTCCACGTCACCGCTTCGCATCTCTTTGTAGTAGCCGTGTAGTACGTTTGGCCAGGTCATAAAGGGCATGATGATTTGACGTCGCCCCACCTTCCTCCAACTTATCGTTGGCTTGATGCCATTAGAGTCCTCAACTTAATCGTAGTAACTAACAATGAGGGTTGCGCTCGTTGCTGGGACTTAACCCAACACCTCCCGGCACGAGCTGACGACAACCATGCACCACCTGTATCCATTGCCCGAAGGAGAGTGTATCTCTACACCTGTCAATGGTATGTCAAGACCTGGTAAGGTTCTTCGTGTATCTTCGAATTAAACAACATACTCCACCGCTTGTGCGGAGTTCCCGTCAATTCCTTTGAGTTTCAGTCTTGCGACCGTACTACCCAGGCGGAGAACTTAATGCGTTAACTTCAGCACTGACTTGCGCCAACACTTAGTTCTCATCGTTTACGGCGTGGACCACCAGGGTATCTAATCCTGTTTGCTCCCCACGCTTTCGTGCCTCAGCGTCAATTCCGGCCCAGCAGGCTGCCTTCGCCATTGGTGTTCCTCCATATATCTACGCATTCCACCGCTACACATGGAATTCCACCTGCCTCTACCGTATTCAAGTCTACCGGTTTCAAACGCCCTAC